>CAWIXH010000001.1:0-665725 GCA_963839995.1 uncultured Actinomycetota bacterium
AGCAGATCCGCGCACAACGCCATCGCCGTGACGCTGTGCGTGACGAGCACGGCAAGCTCCACCGCAGGCAGCTCGGCGAACACAGCCCGAGCTCGAGCGACCAGGTGGGGACGGGCCTCGCCCACGCGCTGGGAGATGTCCCGGCCCGCGATCCAATCGGTGTACTCGTCCGGGTAACGCTCCTGAACCTCCTCCCGGGTGAGCCCCTCCCAATGACCGAACGAACGTTCCCGCAGTCGCGGCTCGAGCTGCAGCGGCAGGCCGGTGATCTGTCCGAGTGGCGCGGCGGTCTGCACCGCGCGCAGGGAATCGGAGGAGACGATCAAGGCCGGACGCAACGCCGCAACGAGCGCCGCGACCTCGTAAGCTTGGGCGCGGCCGACATCGTCCAGCGGCGGGTCGGCGTGACCCTGCAATCGGCGCTGCGCGTTCCACTCGCTACGTCCGTGCCGCAGCAGCAGCACCCTGCGGATCACGTACGGGCGCCCGGCTCGAACGGGATAACCGGGCAGTCTCTCCAGAGCCGTTCGAGCGCGTAGAACACCCGCTCCTCGGCGTGCTGCACATGCACCACGACGTCCGAGTAGTCGAGAAGCACCCAGCGCCCGTCCCGTCGTCCCTCGCGGCGCAGTGGCTTGACCCCGAGGATCCGCAGCCTCTCCTCGACGGCCTCGACAATGGCCTCGACCTGACGCTCGTTGCTGCCGGTGGCGATCACGAAGACGTCGGTGATCACCAACCGCTCGCTCACATCGATCAACACGATGTCGGTGGCCAGCTTGTCAGCCGCAGCGTGTGCGGCCGCAAGGGCCAGCTCGCGGGCGGTGTCCGTTGCCGTCACGGGCGTCGAGCTTACGGCTGACCCGATCGATACAACCGGTGCTTGGCGATGTATTGGACCACGCCGTCGGGCACCAGATACCAGATCGGCCGTCCGGTGCGGACGCGCTGCCGGCAGGCGGTGGAGGAGATCGCCATGGCCGGTACGTCGACAAGCGTCACGGTGTCAGTGGGCAGATGCGCGTCGGACAGTTCATAACCCGGGCGAGTCACGCCGACGAAGCGGGCCATTCGCAACGCCTCCTCCGCCTCCTTCCACGACAGGATCTGCGCCAGCGCGTCGGCCCCCGTGATGAAGTACAGCTCTGCAGCCCGGCGCCGGGCGGCGATGTCGCGAATCGTGTCGATCGTGTACGTCGGGCCGGGACGGTCGATGTCGACGCGGCTGACCCAGAACCGCGGGTTGGACGCGGTCGCGATCACCGCCATCAGGTACCGGTGCTCGGCTGCGCTCACGTCAGTGGCGGCCTTCTGCCATGGCGCACCGGTGGGCACGAAGATCACTTCATCGAGGCCGAACAGCTGCGCCACCTCGCTGGCCGCCACCAGGTGCCCGTGGTGGATGGGATCGAACGTGCCGCCCATGATCCCGACCCGCTGAGGCTCCTCGGGCGCGGGCTCCGCGGGCGCGCCAGCTTCGGCCATGGCTCGGCATCCTACGGTTGATCGTTAGCACCCCCGTAGGGGCAATGGCGGCCCGGCGCGATACTCAGCCGTCGATCACGACCGGGTCGCCAACGCGGATCTCACCGTCGTTGAGGATGTCGGCATTGAGGCCTGCGCGATGGATCAGCTGTTTGATGATGCCCGGGCGGGTCATCTGCTCGAGGTGCAGGCAGGGCTCGCACAACTCCACCCCGAGGCACGCGACGTCGCCCACCCGGAAGCGTTTGCCGACCAGATCGTTCAGCCGCACTCCGCGCACGACGACCTGCCGCCGGGACTGCGCGCCGGTGAGCGCAACGTCCTCGAGCGCCTCGGCCTCAATCAACGTCAGGGCCTGGCCGGGCGGGGCGCCCTCGCCGTGGAAGTGCCGGTCGCCGCGCAGGCCTTGGCCGGCGACGACGGCCACATCATCGACCGGCGATATCGCATCGCTCGACCCAATATTGATCGCTTCGACGTACACGGAGCACTCCCCTCAGGCCGCCTTCCCGCCGAACTCGTCCATGCCCACTAATCAAGCTAGACCGGGGATATGACACCCGGCGACGGGTTTGCCGGTCAGCTCGCTCGGCCGACGAGGACGAGCACCGCGACCAGGTTCAAGGCGGCGTGCACGGCAATGCCCGCGGCGAGCCGATCGGTGAGCCGGTTGAGCACGCAGTTCACCAGGCCCATCCAACCGACGGACAGCGCGAGCACCGCGGCGCCGGCCACCGTGCTGACCTCGTAGGTGTGGAACAGGGCGAAGATCGCGGTCGAGATGAGCGCCGCGGGCCAGAAGCTCGACCCGCGCATCAGGCCGCGCAACAGCAGGCCGCGGAACACCAGCTCCTCGATCAGCGGCGCACACACCACGGTCACCACGGTCAGCAGGGCAACGGTGGCGACGTTGACCGTCTGCAAGTGGATGTTCTGGGCCTCGCTGGTCGCCCGCCCTCGGGTGGCGCTGTCGGCGGCGACGCCGATGGCGATGCGACCCGCCAGGGCGAACCCGAAGCCAGCCGCCGCCCAACCGATATCGACGCGCGCGGGTCGGCGCCACCCGAACGCGCGCCCCCACCCGCCGTGCCGCGCCGCCACGGCATGGCCCGCAATCCAGACACAGCCGACGAGCAGCGCCTGCACGACGAGGTTGCCGATCACCGCCAGCAGAAGCTTGTCGCTGTCCGTGTCTGGGCGGATCGCCGCGGTGACGAGCCACGCCGCCACGATCACGACGACGAAGCCGGCCACCGGTACCACCACCGGCAGTGGTCCCCATGGGGTCGGATCCTCGGCGCGCATGGCACCCACCGCGTCGTCCAGCGGCAGAGGCAGAGCCGAGGGCGGCCCGGGCGACCGCGCCGGCGAATAGGCCACGCCGGGACTGTGCCACAGCTGGCCCGAAGGTCAGCCTGTGGCGGCCGGCTGCGCGAACCTGCCGCCGGCCGAAGACGACACCGTGAGCCGGGCGTCTCTGGGCACGTAGGCGAAGTCGCTGACCGCGCTGAACACGCTGTGCCGTCCACGTAGCTGGAACGTCTCCCCGTCGCAGGTGACCGCGCACGAACCGGACAGCGGCAGCACGATGACCTCGTCGGGCCCTGTCGCCAGCGACGCATGCTCGCCCGCGGCCAACTCGAGTACCCGCAAGCCGCTGAACTCCCAGCCGGCGTCCTCGGGACCGATCACCAGGGTGAAGGGGCCCGCAGCGGTGCTCCCCCGCTTGACGACAGGAGAGAGCGTTCGCGGCCTCATAGCAGGCTCACCGCCGCGTCGACCGCCGAGCTGACGTCGCCGTTGGGCGGATACAGCAGCGACCGGCCGATCACCAGCCCCTTGACGGTCGGCAGCTTCAATGCCTGGTGCCAGCTGTCAAAGGCCGCATCCTGGTCCGCGGACACCTCACCGCCCAGGATCAGCGCAGGCAGCGTCGTCGCGGCCATGACGTGCTCCATGTCCTCGACGACCGGGACCTTGAGCCAGGTGTATGCCGACGTCGTGCCGAGGCCGGCGGCGACCGTCATCGCCCTGATCATCGCCTCGGAGGTGAGCTCGTTGTGCACCCGGCCCTTCACCCGGTGCGTGATGAACGGCTCGATCATCGCCATCAGCCCACGGCCGGCCAGCTCGCTCACCGCCTTGGCACACGACTCGAGCGTGGCCGCGGTCGACGGGTCGTCCGGATCGATGCGGATGAGCATCTTGCCGCCGTCCCAGCGGGCCGCCTTGATGCTCGCCGCGTCGTAGGCGGTGAATCGATCGTCCAACTCGAACGTCGTACCGGCAAGCCCGCCGCGATTCATCGAGCCAACGACGACCTTGTCCGCTAAAGCGCCGAGCAGCAGCAGGTCCTCGAGGATGTCCGGGGTGCCCAGTACGCCGTTGACACCGGGCCGGGACAGGGCCAGGCACAGCCGGTCGAGCAGCTCGGCGCGGTCGGCCATCGCCAGCGCGTTGGCGCCGGCCCGCAGCGCGCCGCGGGCCGGGTGGTCGGCGGCAATCATCATCAGTTTGCCGTGTTCGCCGAGCAGGCTGCGCGCGGGCGTGCGCGAGGCAGCAGCCTCGGCAACAGCCTGCGGCTTGGCGGTTCGCAGCTCGACCAGGGTCCGCAGTCGTTCGTCAGACACGTGCCGCCTCCTCCAGTTTGCGCTCGACCTGGTCCGCGGTCGGCATGGCGTCGGCGCAGGCCAGCTGGGATGCCACGATCGCTCCTGCGGCGTTGCAGAAGCGCATCGAGCGCTCCAGGTCCCAGCCGGCCAGCAGGCTGTGGCACAGCGCTCCGCCGAACGCGTCACCGGCCCCCAGACCGTTGACGACCTCGACCGGCGCCGGGGGCACCCTGACCTGCTCGGTGCCCTCCGAAGCGAGGACTCCCGCGGGACCCTGCTTCACCACCGCTAGCCTGATGCCGAGTTCGTGCAGGGCGGCGACGATCCTCCCCGGGTCCCGCAGCCCCACCGCCGTTTCGCTCTCGTCCAGATTCCCCACGGCGACGGACGCGTACGGCAGCGCTTCCTGCACCTGGCGGCGGGCGTGTTCGCGCGAGGGCCAGAACATCGGCCGGTAGTCCAGATCCAGCACGGTGATCGCAGAGCGGTCCCGAGCCCGCAACGCGGTCAGCGTCGCCTCTCGGCTGGGTTCGGCCGAAAGGCCGGTGACGGTCACCCAGAACACGTCGGCAGCCGCGATCACGTCGAGATCGAGTTCATCGGGATGGACCTCGAGGTCCGGGGCTTTGGGCAGCCGGTAGAAGTACAGCGGGAAGTTGTCGGGAGGGAAGATTTCGCAGAAGGTCACCGGCGTGAGCAGCCCGTCGACCGGCGTCACGTACTGGTCGTCCACCCCGAAGCGCCGCAGGGCGTCGTGCAGGAACTCGCCGAAAGGATCTCGGCCGGTCCGCGTGATGACCGCGCTCCGGCGCCCGTAGCGGGACGCGGCGACCGCGACGTTGGTCGCGCTTCCGCCCAGGAACTTCTGGAAGGTCGTGACCTCCCGCAGCGACACACCGGTTTGCAACGGGTAGATGTCGACACCGATCCGGCCCATCGTGAGGACCTCTGGAGCGAGCGGTCTAGTCATATTGTCCGTACCTCGCTACTTTGTTCAGATCGACGGCGGGCCGCTCGTCCAGCTGATCGACAGGTCGGGTGTTACCGCCGACGTGATCGTGTCGGCTGTGGAGGGAGCCCAGCGTATTCCGGCGAAAGCTGTCGGCCGCCATCCGATTGTCGGTGCTGATCGAGCGGGCAGCAGCCTTCTTGCAGTGCATATACGATGAAATACCGTCGAGACCCGTCATGTCAATACTTTGTCTTAACAATGTCGGAAGGTGAACCGATGACGTGGCAAAATGAGCTCGGCTCGGCCCGTGGTCTGATCGTCGACCGATCGAGCCCGGTGCCGATCTACTTCCAGGTCGCGGCCCATCTGCAGCAGCTGATCGAGACCCAGGTCATCCCAGTGGGGACCCGCTTCGAGAACGAGGTCGATCTCGCTGAGCGGCTGGGTGTGTCCCGGCCGACGATGCGCCGGGCGATGCAGTACCTGGTCGAACGCGGCATGGTGGTGCGCAAGCGCGGCGTCGGGACCCAGGTCGTTCAGCCGATGGTCCGGCGCACGATTGAGCTGTCCAGTCTCTACGACGATCTGGCGAAGGCCGGCCGTGCGCCGTCTACCGTGGTGCGGAGCTTCGTGATCGTCCCGGCCTCGCACGCACTCGCGAAGGAACTGCGGATCGCCGAGGAAGACGACATCTACCACATCGAGCGCGTCCGGTTCGCCGACGGCGAGCCGTTGGCCATCCTGGTCAACGCCATCCCGTGCTCGGTGGCGACCCTCAGTCGCGAGGACCTGGAGACGCACGGGTTGTACAACCTGCTGCGCGCCGCCGGAAGCGAGCCACGAGTCGCGACTCAGATCATCGGGGCACGCGCGGCCACCGCCGCGGACGCGCGCATTCTGAAAGAACGTCGCGGAGCCGCGCTGCTCACGATGACGCGCACCGCGTTCGACGCACTCGGCCGGGTGGTCGACTACGGCACGCATGTCTACCGCGCTGACCGCTACACCTTCGAGCTCAGCCTGTCCGGCAGCTGAGCCAGCCTCGTCAAACGCCCCCCATCCGGGCAATTTGCGCGTTCGGTGGCACAGGGCTAGGGGTTGACCCGTAGCGCGCGTTTCTGCGCGAGGGCCATGTCATTCTCCGGGCATGCGGCCGCCAGCGGGTTTGACGTGGTAGGTCGAGTAGCGGCGCGCACTATCGCCTGGACGTGTGCCGAAACGGTCAGTACTGTGTGCCAATATCTGGGCATGAGGGTGAGCTTCGCGCAGTCGGCACGCCGGCATCGGGTCGGCACGGCACACGTCCACACGGTGATGCGCTCGACGGTCGGCACACCGACCACGACCAGCGGCGGCGAGCCCGCCGTGGAGTGGATCGGCACCGATGACCGGGGCGTCGAGGTGCACATCATCGCGTTGCCGCAGGCTGGCCAGCTGCTCGTCATCCACGCCATGTCGACGCGCTACCGCAGAGGAGCCAGGCCATGACCGGGACAGGTCGACGCAAGCGGGTCGAGCGCACGATCACGCTGCGGTTTGCTGACGGCACCACCGCCGAGGCGACGATCGAACCGGGCTTCGTCGATCTGGACACCGAGGTCGTCGTGGATGCGCACGGCAAGCGCATCGATCAGGCGTACGTGGATCGGGTGGTCGCCGAGTTGACGGCGCGCCGTGAGCGCCCGGGCCGGCCGTCGTTGTCTGGCCGGGGTGGGGACTCGGCGCACCTGTCGGTGCGGGTGTCGGATGATTTGGCGCGGTCGTTGGATCAGCTCAGCGCTGCCCGTGGGGTGTCTCGGTCGAGGTTGGTGCGTGATGTGCTCGCCGAGTATGTGCGGCACGCTTCGTAAGCATGACTACGGCGACGCCGCCCAGGGTTAGCGGTAGTCGCTGCCGGACATCCTGCTCGTGCACGACCTGCTGAGCTTTGTGCTCGTCGGGTTCTGGCACGCTGCCGAGAGCGTTGCTACGCCGGCGCACGCATCTTGACGAGCACCGATCGGGCGGTGGACTGCGGACCGAGGCGCTGGCTTGTAGCCGGGCTTCGGTCTCTGCGACGTGGGGGCATGGCGGTCGCTCCATCGGGAAATGGATGGGTGGTGTCAGCAAATCCAGCCCGGCGAACACGCGGACGGAGTCGAACCCAACACCTGCGCATCCCGTATTGGCAAGGGGTACCGCTCGCGGCGGAGCGGGCGGTCCACGACCCATGGAGGTGGGTAATGCGCAGACGAACCCGTTGGCTCGGGGTCCTCACGTCGGCGGCGCTGGCCGTCGGTGTGGCGGCCGCGGCGCCAGCCAACGCGACGGTATCGGGCGACAACAGCTTCCGGCAGGACAACCTGGTGTCCGACCAGCCCGGACATGCCGTACTGACCGATCCGAACCTGGTGAACGCCTGGGGCATGTCGCATGGCCCGAACACGCCAGTGTGGGTGTCCGACAATGGCGCCGACGTGTCGACGTTGTATCGCGGCGCGGTGGGTAGTACCCCGGTGAGCATCGTCCCGCTGGTGGTGAGCATTCCGGGCGGGGCCCCAACAGGTCAGGTCTTCAACGACACCGCCGGATTCACCGTGCCAGGCACGGACAAGCCAGCGCTGTTCGTCTTCGCCGGCGAGGACGGCGACCTGTCGGCGTGGAACCAGTCCGTTTCGCCGATGACCGAGGCGGTGCACGTTGCGCATGTCGACGGCGCCGTCTACAAGGGCCTCGCGCTGGCGCACACTCCATTCGGCAACTTCCTGCTCGCCGCGAACTTCCACGACAATCGCATCGACATCTTCGACAGCCACTTCCGGCACATCTCGATCCCGTTCCTGTTCCGCGACCCATTCCTGCCCAGCGGGTTCGCGCCGTTCAATGTGGCCGAGGTCGGCCACCAGGTCTTCGTGACCTACGCCAAGCAGGATGCCGACCGGCATGACGATGTCGCCGGCCCCGGTAACGGATTCGTCGACGTCTACACCAACTTCGGCGTGTTCCTGCACCGGTTCGCCAGCCGCGGCGTGCTCAACTCGCCGTGGGGCCTGGCGATCGCGCCGGCGAACTTCGGTGCGTTCTCCGGAGACCTGCTGGTCGGCAACTTCGGCGACGGGCGCATCCACGCCTTCGATCCGCATAACGGCCGGCTGCTCGGCACGTTGGCCGGGACGAACCACCAGCCGATCGTCATCGACGGGCTGTGGGGGCTGCTCGTCGGCGACGCGGTCGCCGGCGGTACGGACGCCGTCTGGTTCAGCGCTGGACCAAATGGAGAGGCGCACGGGCTGCTCGGAACGCTGCGGGCCGGCTGAGCTAACGATCCCGTGGGAGCTTCGCGGGATCCGCAACCAGGTCGAGCGAGACGATGCGCCCGTCGACGACGGTGAATGCGAGGACCGCGCGCGGACGCGCCGGGGCGCCGGCCACCGCCCCGGCCGCACCGTTGCCGGTGGCGGGTCGGACGAAGGCGGCATAGCGCGGGGCCTGGGCCAGCACTTCGGTGGCCACCGCGTGTGCGCCGACGATCGGTGGCCGCGCGCCGGGCGCAGCCGGGCCCAGGTCGGCCCGGAACACCACGTCCGGGTCAAGGACGCTCAGCAGCGCCGCGAAGTCCCCGTTTCGCGCCGCGGCGAGAAACGCGCCGACGACTCGCCGCTGCTCGGCGAGGTCGCGATCAGGTTGTGGCGCGAGCTGCACGCGGCGCCGGGCCCGACGGGCCAGCTGCCGGGCCGCGTCGGGGTCCGGTCGACGATGGGCGCGATCTCGTCGAAGGGCATCGCAAACACATCGTGGAGGACGAACGCCAACCGCTCGGCGGGGGCGAGCGCATCGAGCACGACGAGCAGCGCCATGCCGACCGAGTCGGCGAGTTCCGCCTGTTGCTCGGGTCCGTCGTCCTGGACGATCGGCTCCGGCAGCCAGCTGCCAACGCTCTGCTCGCGGCTGGCCCGACGGGCCCGAAGCATGTCCAGGCACGGCGACAGGCTCGCCGCATAAGGAGTTTTCCGTGACGACAATCGCCGCCGCAGAGCGAATCCCCACCCGTACCCGGCCCACCGGCCGGCGGGACAACCTCGCCGCAGTCGCCACCCTGGCGCGCCGACGGCTGGCGCTGAGTGCCAGCAATCCGCGCGAGATTCTTGTGCCGCTGCTGGCCCCCCTCATGTTCGCCGTGATCATCGCGCCGGCTCTGGCGACGCTGGTGCGAAGCGCGCCGGGGCTCGACTATCGCACCTATCTCGCGACGGGCACCGCCGGTCTGCTGGTCCCTATCGCCTGCATGTTCGCGGGCATCGGCGTCATCGTTGACCGGCAGAGCGGCGCTCGGCGCGAGCTGCTGACCGCACCTATCCCGCGGACGCTGATCGTTTTCGCCAACCTGGCCGTGGCGCTGCTCCTCAGCGCCCTGCAGCTGGCCGTCCTGCTGTTCGCGACCTATCTACGCGGAGCGCACTTCCACGTCATCGGCACGGGCATCGGCTGGTTCATCGCCGCCGCCGCGTTCTTCGCAGTCGCCATGTACTCGGTCGCCGAGATCCTGGCCAACCGCGCCGCGAGCCAGAGTCGTACATCGGCGCAGTCCCGGCGATCGCGATCGTGCCGTTCTTCGTGGCTGGCTCCCTCTTCCCGATCAGCGCATTGCCGGTCGGGCTGACCGCCGTCGCCAAGGTTCTGCCGCTCACCCACATGCTTGCCCTCGTCCGATACGGGCTGCTCGACCGGCGAGGCACCGGCCTGCACGACATCTGGGGGATGACCGACACCACAACGATGGCGGCCCTCAGCCTGGCCGTCGTCGTGGCGTACGCGCTCGTCCTCACGGCCTCGCCCTGCGCGTCTTCCGCCGCGCAGCGGTCTGCTGATCCATCGGGGAAACGCGGGCTGGCGGGTTCGCTCACTCGTGATTACAGTGTTACTGAACGACAGCGTAAGCCGGGACGGTGAACGAGATGAACGACATCGCGAGGACCAACGAATCGGTACGCATCGGGACCGCCGAGCGCGAACGGGCGGCCGAGGCGCTGGGCGAGCATCTCGCGGCGGGCCGACTCGACCCGAACGAATACGCCGACCGGGTAGGCCGCGCCTACGCGGCACGCACGGCCAGCGACTTGCAGCCGCTGTTCAGTGACCTGCCCGCCATCCGTCCCGAGCCCGGCCCGAGGCCGCGGCGGCGCATCGACCCGCGCATGATCGTTTTGGTCCTCGTTGTGGCAGCCTGCGTCGCCTGGGTGGCCGTGCTGCGAGTGCCGCCGTTCTTCGTCTTCCCGTTGCTGTGGATCTTTGTCGCGCTTCGCGGCGGGCGCCGTTTCGCCCGGCGCTGGTGATACCGCTCAGCGGATCTGACCCGTCCCTTCGACGATCCACTTGGTGGAGGTCAGCTCGGCCAGCCCCATCGGCCCGCGGGCGTGCATCTTCTGGGTGGATATGCCGATCTCGGCGCCGAATCCGAACTCGGCGCCGTCGGTGAACCGGGTGGACGCGTTCACCATCACGGCCGCGCTGTCGACCCGAGCGACGAACCGGCGCGCCGCATCGAGGTCGCGGGTGACGATCGCCTCGGTGTGGCCCGACGACCAGCGCCGGATGTGCGCGATCGCTTCGTCGAGGTCGGCGACGACCCTCGCGGCCAGGTCGAGGGACAGGTATTCGCTCCCCCAATCGTCGTCCGTGGCCACTGCGACGGCTGGATCGACAGCGCGAAACGCCTCGTCGCCGTGGACGACGACGCCCAGCACCTGCAGCGCCGAGGTGATCCGCGGCAGGAACTCGGTGGCGACGTCCTGGTGCACGAGCAGCGTCTCGGCGGCGTTGCAGACGCTCGGCCGGGACACCTTGGCGTTGACCACGATGCGCTCGGCCATGTCGAGATCCGCGCTGGCATCGACGTACACGTGGACATTGCCGACGCCCGTCTCGATCACCGGCACCGAGGCGTTCTCGACCACGTAGCTGATCAGACCAGCACCGCCACGCGGGATGATCAGGTCGACCAATGCCCGTGCCCGCAGCAGATATCCGACGCTGGCGCGGTCTGTGCCGGGTACCAGCTGCACCGCGTCACGGGGCAGGCCGGCCTTCTCGGCAGCCGCCGCCAGCACGTCGACCAATGCGGTGTTCGACTCGAACGCCGACGCCGATCCGCGTAACAATGCGGCGTTGCCACTCTTCAAGGCGAGGCCGGCGGCGTCGACCGTGACGTTCGGCCGAGCCTCGTAGATCATCGCGATAACCCCGAACGGCACTCGGACCTGGCGGATCGTCAGCCCATTGGGCTGGGTATATCCGCGCACGACCTCGCCAACCGGGTCTGCGAGCTGTGCCACATCGCGCAGCCCGTCGGCCATCGCTGCGATGCGCTCGGGCGTGAGCGCCAGTCGGTCGATTAGGGCCGCGGTCCCGGACGCCCGTCCCGCCGCGACGTCGCGCTCGTTGGCCGTGAGCACTTCGTCGGTCGCTGCGTCCAGGGCGCCTGCCATCGCGGTCAGCGCGGCGTCCTTCTGGGCGCGGGTCAGTGCGGCCAGTTCGGTGGCGGCGTCGCGGGCCCGCACTGCGACGGCGCGCACTTGCTCCTCGGCATCTGGCACAGCTCGAGCGTACGGCTCGCGCGATCGAGCCGCCCTAGGCTGGTCGACATGCCAACGACCGACGACCGCGCTGCGGACGCGGAAGTCGCGCCGGTCGTCGATGCCGCGCGGCCGATGAAGGCAACGGGCTGGCCGCGCAACCCCGCGTTCGCGACGTGGGCGGCTCGCCTCGGACCTGTGCTGGTGTACCTGCTAGCGGCCCTGTACTACTTCTGGAACTTCCTTTCCCACCTGGGTGCGCAGATTCCGGGCGATGCCGATGGCGTCATCTGCGCGTGGTTCTTCGAGTCCGTCGAACAGTCGGTCATCCACTTGCACAACCCGCTGTTCACGACGGCGATGAACGCGCCCGACGGGGTCAACCTCATGTGGAACACCTCGCTGATCGCGGTCTGCGTACTGTGCATCCCGCTGACCGCGACGATCGGCGCGGTCAATACAACCGTGCTGGTGATGACGCTGGCCCCGGCCGTGTCTGCCACCTGCGCCTACTACGCGCTGCGGCGGATCACCGGAGCGGTCTGGGGTTCCGCGCTCGCTGCGTCGATCTACGGCTTCGGCCCGTTCTTCGTCGGCCAGAACGGGCACCTGCACTTGTCGTTCGCCTTCCTGCCGCCGCTGCTTCTGCTCGTCGGGTATGAGCTGCTGGTCACCCAGGACCGCACCCCGACGCGCACCGGCATCAAGCTGGGCGTCCTGGTCGGGGTGGGGCTGCTCGTGTCCGAGGAGATCGTGGCGCTCGCGGCAATCATCTCGGTGTTCGCAGTCGCGGTGCTCGCCGCGCTGTACCCGGCGCAGGTCCGAGGTCGGCTACGTTACGCGTCGCTGGGCACCGGGATCGGCGCGTTGGCCGCCCTCGCGGTGGCCGGGTATCCGCTCTGGTTCCAGTTCTTCGGCCGGCAATCGCTTTCGCACGGCCCAACATCGATGCAACGCCTCGACCTTGCCGGCATCGTGCGACCGAGCGGCTTGCAGTTCTACGCCTCGAACGCCAGCATCGAGGCCAACAAGTCCTTCTCTGCCATCCCGGTGGAGAACACCGGCTATTTGGGCTGGCCGCTGCTGATCCTGCTCGCGGCGCTGTGCATCTGGCTGATCGTCAGCCGCGATCGCTTCGGTTGGTGGTGGCTGGCCACCGCGCTGTTCACGGTCGCGCTGAGCCTGGGCACTCCGATGATGGTCAACGGGAGCGAGATTGGGGCGGGGTTGTGGTCACTGTTCGCCGACCTCCCGTTGGCGGAGACCGTGGTTGCCGTGCGGTTCACGCTGATCACCACCCTGCTGGTCTCCTTGCTGCTCGCCCGCGTGCTGTCGATGGCCCGCGGACGCCTGCTCCTGGCGCTTTCGGTTGCGGTTGTCGCCGCCTTGGTTCCGCTGCGTCCGTTCGGCCGCTATGAGACCGCTCTGCGCATCGATACCCCGCGCTTCTTCACCACCTCGGCTGTGGACACGATCGCCCCGGACTCGACGGTGCTGCTGCTGCCGCGCAGCACGCTGAACGTGAACCAGCAGGCATCCGGAATGATGTGGCAGCTGCGATCGAACTTCCGGTTCAAGATCATCGACGGTTACGGTGTGTTCAGCATCGACAAGCAGATGAGTTACCTGGCCGCCGAGCAGGACTTTGCCCGGCTGCTGGAGAACGTCGGTGAGACCGGCCAGCTTCCGTCTGCCCAAGACGTCGCCGCGGCGCGGCCGTCGGTCGCGTCGTCCGGAACCCGCTACATCGTGCTGAGCGACGAGCAGCAGAACCGGGCGCAGGTCCAGCAGGCGGCGCAAATGCTCACCGGCTGCGCGTTCCGCCAGGTCGCGGACGTCGAACTCTGCGAGATTCCATGACTCAAAGCAACACGAGGTCGTCGCGGTGCACGACTTCCCGGCGGAACTCGACCGGAAGGTCGACAGTCTTTCGTCCGAGCAGCTCCGGAAGATCCGCGGAGTCGTAGCCGACGAGACCACGGGCGACGACCTCCCCTTGGGCAGTGACCAACTCGACGGGGTCGCCGGCGTCGAATTCCCCGCTGACGCTCGTGATTCCCGCCGGGAGCAACGAAGCGCGCCGCTGAACGACAGCCGCTACCGCGCCCTGGTCGAGCACTAGGCGTCCGCGTGGAGTCGTTGCGTGACGCAGCCATAGCAGGCGCGCGCTCGTGCGCTCCCCGAAGGCGTGAAACAGTGTCCCGTTCCCCCCGTCGAGCACCGACTCGATATCGGCGGCGGAGCCGAGCAGCGTCGGAATACCAGCGCCTGTGGCAATCGCCGCAGCCTCGATCTTGGTGGTCATGCCGCCGGTGCCGACCCCACCACCTGCACGGCCGACCCGGACGGCCGCGAGATCGCCTACATCGCGAACCTCGCGCACCAGCTGCGCGCCCGGACGGCGCGGGTCACCGCTATAGAGGCCGGCCACGTCCGACAGCAAGACGAGCGCATCGGACCGGACGAGATGCGCGACCAGGGCCGCCAGCCGGTCGTTGTCACCGAAGCGGATCTCGTGAGTGGCGACCGTGTCGTTCTCGTTGACGACCGGGACGACGCCCAGCGCGAGCAGCCGCTCCAGGGTGCGGCTGGCGTTGCGGTAGTGGCCGCGCCGGTGCAGATCATCGGCGGTGAGCAGCACCTGGCCGACTTGCAGCCCGTGCCGGGCGAACGACACGGCGTACCGCTCGGCGAGCAACAGCTGCCCGACGCTGGCCGCCGCCTGCTGGGTCGCGAGATCGCGCGGCCGAGCCCGCAGACGCAGCGGCCCGATGCCCGCCGCGATCGCGCCGGACGAGACGAGAACGATCTGGCGTCCGTCCACGCGGCGCTTGGCCAGCGCATCGACGATGGCGTCCAGCCGATCCGGGTCGAGTCGTCCGCCCGAGGTCAGCGACGACGACCCGACCTTGACAACCGTGCGCCGTGCGGCCGCGATCGCTTCGCGGTGGATGGTCATTCCCGTGCGTTCGACTCATCGCGGACGCGACGGGCCTTCTTGGCGGCCAGGCGTTCGAGCGCGCCGACCCGGGTCTGGCTCTCCAGCCGCTCGTCGGATCCGCGCCGGGTCGGCAGGTAGTCACCGTCGGCCACTCCCACGACCGGTTCGAAGTCGAACGTCACGTCGCCGATGGTGACCGCGGCGCCCGGTTCGGCGCCGAGTCGGGCGAGTTCCGCCTCGACACCGAGGCGGGCGAACCGATCGGCCAGATATCCAACGGCCTCGTCGTTGTCGAAGTTGGTCTGCCGGACCCAGCGTTCGGGCTTGGCTCCACGGACCACGAAACCGTCCCGGGTCGGCTCCACGACGAACCCGGCGTCGTCAACCGGCCGCGGGGTCAACACGATGCGTGCAGGCTCCGGTTGTGGCCGGGCCGTCCGATCAGCCTCGACCTGCGCGGCCAGCGCGAAGGTCAGCTCACGCAGGCCACCATGCGTCGCCGCGGAGATCTCGTAGACCCGCAGGCCACGTGCCTCGAGCTGCGGACGGACGAACGCCGCGAGCTCGGCGGCCTCCGGCACGTCGACCTTGTTCAGTGCGACCAGCCGGGGCCGGTCGAGCAAATCGCCGAGCGTGCCGCGATATTCGGCAAGCTCTGCCTCGATCGCGTCCAGATCGCTGACCGGGTCGCGTCCCGGTTCGAGCGTGGCGCAGTCCAGGACGTGCAGCAACATTGCACAGCGCTCCACATGCCGCAGGAAGTCCAGGCCCAGCCCCTTGCCCTGCGCCGCACCGGGGATCAAGCCGGGCACGTCGGCGATGGTGAACGTCACGTCGCCAGCACTCACGACGCCCAGGTTGGGGACGAGCGTGGTGAACGGATAGTCAGCGATCTTGGGACGGGCCGCCGACATCGCCGCGACCAGCGACGACTTGCCCGCGCTGGGGTAACCCACCAGTCCCACGTCGGCCACGCTCTTGAGTTCGAGCACCACATCGCGCGCCTCGCCCGGTTCGCCGAGCAGCGCGAAGCCGGGAGCTTTGCGCCGCTGCGAGGCCAGGGCCGCATTGCCGAGGCCGCCGCGTCCCCCTGCCGCTGCGACGAACCTGGTGCCCGCGCCGGTCAGATCGGCAAGCACTTCGCCGCGGTCGCCGAGCACCACCGTGCCGTCGGGCACCCGCAACTCCAGGTCGGCGCCCTCGGCACCGCTGCGGTTGCTGCCGGCACCCTGCTTGCCGTTGCCCGCCTTTTGGTGCGGGTGGAAGTGGAAATCCAGCAGAGTGTGGACGTTCGGGTCGACGACCAGGATCACGTCACCGCCACGGCCACCGTTGCCACCGTCCGGGCCGCCCAGCGGCTTGAACTTCTCCCGGTGAATCGACGCGACGCCGTGACCGCCGTTTCCTGCGGCAAGGTGCAGCACGACGCGGTCGATGAACGCCATGTCGTGCCACCTCCATCAACGACGTGGGGCGGGCACCGGGTGTGATCCCGGGCCCGCCCCACGCGGAACGTTCTGCTCGTGCCGGGTCGACTATTCCCCGGCCGGGACGACGCTGACGACCTTGCGGCCGCGCGACTGGGCGAACTGCACGCTGCCCTCGACGAGCGCGAACAATGTGTCGTCGCCACCGCGGCCCACGCCGGCGCCGGGATGGAACTTCGTGCCGCGCTGGCGGACGAGGATCTCGCCCGCGTTGACGGCCTGGCCGCCGAAACGCTTGACGCCGAGCCGTTGGGCGTTGGAGTCGCGGCCGTTACGCGAACTGGACGCGCCCTTCTTGTGTGCCATCTCTACTTCCCTGCGCCTATCCCGGTGACCTTCAGCTGAGTCAGCTGCTGACGGTGACCCATCCGCTTGTGGTAGCGGGTCTTGTTCTTGTACTTGTGAATGCTGATCTTGGGGCCCTTGGTCTGCGTCACGACCTCGGCGGTGACGGCAACCTGGGCGAGCTTGGCCGCATCGTGAGTGACCGTCTCGCCGTCGACGAGCAGCACGGCCGGCAGGGCGACCTCGTCACCCGCAGCCGCATCGAGCTTCTCGACCGTGACGACGTCACCGACAGCTACCTTGTACTGCTTGCCGCCGGTCTTGACGATGGCGTACATCGCGGACTTCCACTCCTCAAGACGATGTGCAGGTGCGCCGCGCGGACGGGAGTCCTGCGCACGCGATAACGGCCCACCACTAGATGGGCCGACGATCAGGATACGGCACCGCCGCTTTCGCGGCAAAGCGCCGCGTTGACTCATCGAAAATGCCCGCGGAAACGCGCCGCAGCCACCGCTTCGCCTGTCGAACCGGCCTGGCACGGTGGGCTGCCACCCGCGCTGCACAGGCGAAGCGACGGTCCGCCCGGGCATCTTGACGATCAGTCATCGAGAGCGGGTGCGCGCGCCAAGTGCGCCCAGCCCTACTTGGCCTCCCAGCAGGGCGACGCGCCGCGCAGGACCCTGCTGGAGGGCCAAGTGGGTCACGAGCCGGCGGTGAGGACTGGCGGGCCCGCGGGCCGGCTGGCGGCGCGCCGCCGGCGCGGTCGCTGCGTAGGCTCAACATCAGGCGTCTCAATGGCTGGCTGGGCGAGCACCGGCGAGCCCGTTAGCGTCACGGTCGGCGGCTCTTGCTCGGTGGGCTCGGCAGGCATCGGCTCGGTCGCCTCGGCGGCCGAGGGCTCGGTCGGCTCGGCGGGCATTACCTCCGCTTCTGCGACCGGCTGCTCATCCGCCTCCGCGGGGGTTGGCTCCACGCCTCGGGCGGTCTGCTCATCCGCTTCGTCGTGCGGCGTCGCGGCTATCACCGCCATGGCGGAAGCGGCTGCCCGGCGCTGCTCTTCGCTCGCGAGCGGCTCAGGCGGCTCAGGCGGCTCGACCGGCTCGACCGACTTCCGGCCCCGCTTCGCCTTGCCGGTCTTCCTGCCCGCCGTACCGTCTGCGCCGGCTTCCGCATCCTTGCGGTCGACCGGCTCGCTGTGGATGAGCACCCCGCGCCCGTTACAGGTGGGACAGGTCTCGCTGAACGCCTCCAGCAGCCCCTCGCCCACTCGTTTGCGCGTCATCTGCACCAGGCCGAGCGAGGTCACCTCGGCCACCTGATGCTTGGTGCGGTCTCGACCCAACCCTTCGGTCAGCCTGCGGAGCACCAGCTCCCGGTTGCTCTCCAACACCATGTCGATGAAGTCGATCACGATGATGCCGCCGACGTCGCGCAGCCGCAGCTGACGCACGATCTCCTCGGCGGCTTCCAGGTTGTTGCGGGTCACCGTCTGCTCGAGGTTGCCGCCAGACCCCACGAACTTGCCGGTGTTCACGTCGATCACCATCATCGCCTCGGTGCGGTCGATGACGATCGACCCGCCCGACGGCAACCAGACCTTGCGGTCGAGCGCCTTGGTCAGCTGCTCGTCGATCCGCAGGTCGTGGAACAGGTCCGACTCGCCAGTGTGCAAGCTGGCCCGCTCGGCAAGGTCTGGGGCGACGTCCGAGAGGTAGCCGGAAATGGTCCGCCATGCGTCGTCACCTTGGACGACCAGTGTGCCGAAATCCTCGTTGAAGACGTCGCGCACTACCCGGATCGCCAGATCCGGCTCGCCGTAGACGAGGCTCGGCGCCGACTTGGGCTGCGCGGCCTTGGCCGAGATCGTCTCCCACTGCGCCTTGAGTCGCTCGACGTCGCGGGTGAGATCGTCCTCGCTCGCGCCCTCGGCCGCGGTCCGCACGATCACACCGGCGTCCTCGGGCACGATCTTCTTGAGAATCTCCTTGAGCCGGTGCCGCTCGTTGTCCGGCAGCTTGCGGCTGATGCCCGTCATGGCGCCGCCCGGCACGTAGACGAGGAAGCGGCCGGGCAGCGAGACCTGGCTGGTCAGCCTGGCGCCCTTGTGCGCGATCGGGTCCTTGGTCACCTGGACGAGCACGGTGTCCCCTGGACTCAGCGCGGACTCGATCGCCCGCGCTTTACCCTCGAGCCCGGCGGCATCCCAGTTCACCTCTCCGGCGTACAGCACGCCGTTGCGGCCCTTGCCGATGTCGACGAACGCTGCCTCCATGCTGGGCAGTACGTTCTGCACCCGGCCGAGGTAGATGTTGCCTACGTAGGACGTGGTGCTTGCCCGGGTGACGTAGTGCTCCACGAGCACGCCGTCCTCGAGTACAGCGATCTGGGTCCGGTCGCCACGCTGTCGCACGGCCATCACCCGGTCCACTGCCTCACGGCGGGCCAGGAATTCGGCCTCGGTCAGGATCGGCGGGCGCCGGCGGCTTGTCTCGCGCCCGCCTCGGCGGCGCTGGCGCTTTGCCTCCAGCCGGGTCGAGCCCTTCACGCCCCGCACGCCATCGCCCTGTTCGCGAGCGGTCTCCCGCACGTGCACGACGGTGTTCGGCGGGTCGTCGGGCTGCGTGACGTCCTCGGCGGCGTCGGCGACACGCCGACGGCGCCGGCGCCGGCGCCGCGCCGACGGGGTCTCCGCGGTGTCGTCCGGGGCCTCGCTTGTCGCTTCGGCGACGGCGACGGCGGCGTCGGCGTCGTCGTCGTCGTCGGGCTGCGACTCGACCGTCTCGTCGATGCCCGGCTCGGCTGCGTCGCGAGCGCGTCCACGACCGCGGCGGCCCCGCCGCCGGCGGCGCCGAGCGACGCTGGCCTCCTCCGCCGCCGCCTCCCGGACCTCCTCGGGTTCTTCGACGTCCTCGACGTCGACGCCTGCGACGGGTGCTACCGGCGTGGTCTCGACTTCAGCCCGAGGAAGCTCGGCCGCAGCAGTCGTTGCGCTGCGGCGACGGCGCGGCGCGGGTGCCACCGGCGCTTCGGCGGGGGCGACGAAGAGGACGCCGGGGGCGGCAAGCGTCGGCGGCGAGTGCGGCGACTGGTCGGGCGCCGCGGTCGCCGGCACGGCGGTGGTAACGGGCTCCGCCATGGCGGCCGGCTTGCGGGGGCTTTTCTTCGCGGCCCGCTTGCGCGGGCTCGCCTCGGCCTCCGCGGCGGCTGAGTCGGGCTGCTTCTTGGCTGCTTTGCGGGGACGCACGGCCTTCGTCGGCGCGGCGCCGTCGGTGGCAGCGCTGGCCTTGCGTGCCGACGCTGTGCGGGCCTTCCTCGGGATTGCGGCGTCGGATGCGACGTCGGTCACATCCGGCGCGATTGGTGGGCTGTCGGCTGGGTCATTGGGTTCGAGCATGTGCTCGGGTCACTCCGTTCGACCTCCGGGCGCGGTGGCGCATCGGTGCGCGATCGCGGCCGCACGGAGGCGGTAGGGCGGGGCTCCGGTTGGAGCGCCCGCGAAGTCTGCGGTGGGGGCCGTCGCGGCGCGAGACCGCGGCATGCTCCCGTGGTGGGGCTACGACGACGGCTGCGCTGCCCGGTCATCGGCCAGCGGATCGCCAACCAGATCGGCACCGTGCAGCGGGCCCTGCGCGAGTCGCACTGCCCGGTACCCACCGGGCGATGGATCGAGGGCGAGACCGCCGACGGACCGCAACGCGGCAAGAACGTCGTCGGGCCGCACGGCGGGCGTGAGCTGCCGGACGACCAAATCCAGTATCGCATGCCGCGCCAGCGGCGCCCTATCCGACGCGCCCGCTGTATCAGGTTTGTCGGGATCCGGCCCGGGCGTGACCTCCGCCCGGAGCACGGCACCGCGCGCGTCGATGGTGCGCCGGCCGTCCTTGGTCAGCCGCTCGACCGGTGCCGCGGCGGCCGCGAGCAGCGCGGCTACCGCGTCACGCGCGGCGTCGACCGGGACGCCGGTGAGCTCGAGGCGCCAGGCCGATGCCTCGATCCGGTCGGCCAGCGCGCCGCCGGTGGCCGCGACGGCCTCGACGACGTCCAGGCCGGTCGGCAGCGCGGCATCCAGCCGCGCCCGCAGACCCGCGACGTCCACCCGCTGCGCCAGGCCGATCTCCAGGTACTCCGCCTCGCTAGCCACCCCGGTCGGTGCGGCCCCGACGTAGGAGATCTTGGGGTGCGGCGTGAAGCCGGCCGAATACGCCATCGGCACGTTCGCCCGGCGCAGAGCCCGCTCGAAGGCCCGGGCGAAGTCCCGATGCGAGGTGAAGCGCAGCCGTCCCCGCTTGGCGTAGCGGATCCGTACCCGCTGCACGACGGGCGCAGGCGGCGGCCCTTCCGGCTGGCGCTTGCTCACGGTCGCGGCGCGAGGGGCAGCAAGCTGCGTCCGGTGGGGCCGATCTGGATGTCGGTGCCCATCGTGGTGCAGGCCCCGCAGTCGAAGCACGGCGTCCACCGGCAGTCGTCCTGCTCGAACTCGGCCAGCGCGTCCTGCCGGTCATCCCACAGCCACTGCTTGTCCAGACCCGAGTCGAGGTGATCCCAGGGCAGCACCTCGTCGGCGTCGCGCTCACGGGTCGTGTACCAGTCGAGGTCCACCCCGTGCAGCTCCTGCGCCGCAGCGGAAACCCACCGCGCAAAGGAGAAATGCTCGCTCCACCCGTCAAAGCGGCCACCCCCGCGCCATACCCGTTCGATGACGGCACCAACCCGGCGATCGCCGCGAGAGAGCAGCCCCTCGATGAGCGACGGCTGGCCATCGTGGTAACGCATACCCACATTGCGGCCGAGCGAGCGATTGGCGTTGATCGCCTCGCGCAGCTTGCGCAGCCGCGAATCGACCGTCTGCGGCGACGCTTGCGCCACCCACTGGAACGGCGTGTGCGGTTTGGGTACGAAGCCGCCGATCGAGACGGTGCATCGGATATCCCTGCTGCCGGTGACTTCGCGTCCCGCGCGGATGACGTCGTGCGCCATCTCGGCGATCTCGAGCACGTCGTCGTCGGTCTCGGTGGGCAGGCCGCACATGAAGTAGAGCTTGACCTGGCGCCAGCCCTGCGAGTAGGCGGCCGTCACCGTCCGGATCAGGTCCTGCTTGCTGACCATCTTGTTGATCACGCGCCGCAGCCGCTCCGAGCCCCCTTCGGGCGCGAACGTGAGACCTGATCGCCTCCCATTGCGGGAGAACTCGTTGGCCAGGTCGATGTTGAACGCGTCGACACGGGTTGACGGCAGGGAGAGCGACACACGCTCGTCCTCGTAACGGTCCGCCAGTTGCGTGGCGATCTCGCCGATCTCCGAGTGGTCGGCGCTCGACAAGGACAGCAGGCCGACCTGCTCGAAGCCCGTCGCGGCGAGACCGTTCTCGACCATCGTGCCGATAGCTGCGATGGAGCGCTCGCGCACTGGTCGGGTGATCATCCCGGCCTGGCAGAACCGGCAGCCGCGGGTGCAGCCGCGGAAGATCTCGACGCTCATTCGCTCGTGTACCGACTCGGCCAGCGGGACGAGCGGCGTCTTGGGATACGGCCAGCTGTCCAGGTCCATCACGGTGTGCTTGCTGATCGTCGCCGGAATCCCCTGCCGATTGGGGGAAACCGCAGCGAGCCGCCCGTCCGGCAGGTAGCTCACGTCGTAGAACCGCGGGACGTAGACGCCGCCGGTTCGCGCCAGGCGGGTCAGCAGCTCGTCCCGGCTGGCGCCCACCCGCTTCGCGTCGCGGACGATGTCGGTGATCACGCCGACGATCTGCTCGCCGTCGCCGAGCACCACGGCGTCGACGAAGTCAGCGATCGGCTCCGGGTTGAACGATGCGTGCCCGCCCGCGATCACGACCGGATGCGTCTGGTCGCGGTCGGCCGAGTGCAGCGGAATCCGCGCAAGGTCCAGCGCGGTCAGCAGGTTCGTATAGCCGAGCTCGGTCGCGAAGCTCACGCCCAGCAGGTCGAAGGCACCCACCGGCCGGTGCGAGTCGACGGTGAACTGGCTGATGCCGTTCTCGCGCAGCAACGCTTCCAGGTCCGGCCAGACGGCATAGCTGCGCTCGGCCAGCGCGTCGGCGCGTTCGTTGATCACCTCGTAGAGGATCTGGATGCCCTGGTTGGGCAGCCCGACCTCGTATGCGTCCGGGTACATCAGCACCCAGTGCACGTCGACCGAGTCCCACTCCTTGGTGCGGGAATTGCCCTCGCCGCCGACATACTGGATCGGCTTGCTGACCTGCGGCAGCAGCGGTTCCAGCCGCGGGAACAGCGACTCGACGCTCACGGCCTCTCATGCTACGGGCCCGAGGTCACTCCAGTTCTGGAAACCAGAGCGCCACCTCGCGCGCGGCTGACTCGAGCGAGTCAGAGCCGTGCACGATGTTCTCCTGGACGGCCGAGCCCCAGTCGCCGCGGATCGTGCCCGGCGCCGCAGCCGTGGGGTCGGTGACCCCGGCCAACGACCGGAACCCTTCCACCACACGCTCCCCCTCCGCCACCAAGGCCACTACCGGGCCGGACGACATGAACTCGACCAGCGGCTGGTAGAACGGCTTGCCGACGTGTTCGGCATAGTGCTGCGCCAGCAGCTCGACGGTCGGCACCCGCAGGTCCAGGACGACCAGCCGGTACCCCTTGGCCTCGATCCGCCGGATCACCTCCCCGGCCAGGCCGCGCCCGACGCCGTCGGGCTTCACCAGGACCAGGGTGCGTTCGATAGCCACGGCGGCAGAGTGTATTGCGCCCTGTCAGGACACCAGCATCCGCACTCCGCCCGGCGTCCCGGCGATCTCGTGGCGCAGGTTGAGCAGGTACAGCCACAGGCCGATGAACAGCGCCGCCACGATGAAGAACGCGCCGATCCAGAAACCGGGGGCGATCATCGACAGCTGCAACGCGGAGCCCGCGCCGATGCCCCACGGCCGGCGCAGCAGGGCACTCGTGGCAAC
Source organism: uncultured Actinomycetota bacterium (assembly GCA_963839995.1). Classification (GTDB taxonomy): domain Bacteria; phylum Actinomycetota; class Actinomycetes; order Mycobacteriales; family Jatrophihabitantaceae; genus CAWIUB01. The sequence continues at coordinate 23,248 of CAWIXH010000001.1, forward strand.
GAGCACGGCGGCGAGGCCGATCAGCAGCCCAGTCTTGGTGCCGCCCAGACCTCCCGGCGTCTGGGCGACCGCCCGGGGAACGAGTAACACGCTGAACGCCTCCAGGCAGAGCACCGCCGCCAGCGCGCGGCGGGTGGCCATGTTCGCCCACGCCCTGCGCTGCTCGTCCGACGATGGGGGTTGCCCGGGTGGTGCGGGTGGTCCGGGGGGGCCGGGTGGCCCTGCTGGCCGACTCCCCGGCTCGGCATCGCTCACCGCGACGTCCGATGATCAGGTCTTCCCCGCGATTCGTCGCGGACGGCGCCGCGGAGCGTCCAACTCCGGGGAAAACGTGACCGAACAGGCCGGTTCACGACGGCCTGGCCAGCAGAGTGCGCGCCTCGCCCGCGGTGATCACCGATCCGGTGATCAGCACCCCGGCGCCGGCCAGCAGGTCGTCGTCGCTTTGCTCGGCAAGCCGCACCGCGGTCTCGACCGCGTCGTCCAGGCGCGGTTCGACCGTAACCCGGTCCGGGCCGAACGCGTCCACCGCGGTTGCGGCCAGTTCGTCGACCGGCATGGCCCGCAGCGACGAGTTCTGGGTCACCACGACTTCGTCCACGATCGGCTCGAGCCGGTCCAGCATGCCGCGCGCGTCCTTGTCCGCGAGGACGCCGATGACACCGATCAGCCGGCGGAAGTCGAACGCCTCGGCGAGCGCCGCCACTGTGGCGGCTATGCCGTGCGGGTTGTGGGCGGCGTCCAGCAGGATCGTCGGCGCGGATCGGATCGTCTCCAGCCGACCGGGCGAGCGCACCGCTGCAAACGCCTCGCGCACCGTGTCGACGTCGATCGGCCCCGACTCGGCACCGGCGCCGAAGAATGCCTCGACCGCCGCGAGCGTCAGCACGGCGTTCTGTGCCTGGTGGGCACCGTGCAGCGGCAGGAACACGTCGTCGTACTCACCGCTCAGCCCCTGCAGCCGCAGCAGTTGGCCACCTACCGCCACCTGCCGGTCGAGCACCCCGAACTCGAGGCCCTCACGGGCCACGGTCGCGCCGACATTGGCCGCACGCCGCAGCAACTCGGCGGCTGCGTCAGTCGCCTGCGCGGCCAGAATCGCGGTCGCATCCGCCTTGATGATTCCGGCCTTCTCCCGAGCGATGTCGACGACGTTGTCGCCGAGCAGCGCGGTGTGGTCGAGGTCGATGGGCGTGACGACCGCTATCTCGGCATCGATCACATTGGTGGCGTCCCATTCGCCGCCGAGGCCGACCTCGACCACGGCGACGTCGACGGGGGCATCGGCGAAGATCGCGTACGCCAACGCTGTGATGACCTCGAAGAACGACAGCCTCGTGTCGAACTGGCCGTCGACCAGGTCCAAGTAGGGCACCAGCTCGTCGTACGCCTGGACGAACGTCCGTGCGTCGACCGGCTCGCTGGACAGCACAATCCGTTCGGTGATCGTCTCCAGATGCGGACTGGTGAACCGTCCGGTGCGCAGCCCGAACGCGACCAGCAGCTCGTCAATCATGCGGGCCGTGCTCGTCTTGCCGTTGGTGCCGGTGAGGTGCATCGATCGATAGGCCCGTTGGGGGTCACCGAGCAGGTGGACCAGTGCCTGGATGCGGTCCTTCGTGGGATCCATCCGGCCCTCGCCCCAGCGGGCGCCGATCTCCGCCTCGACCTTGTGCAGCAGCGCCTCGTACCTCTGCGCCTCGGTCACTGCCACGGAAGGCGAGTCTACGGACCGACTGTCCAACGTTTGGCGGTCTGTCGCCGCCAATGGTCGCGCGATCTGGTCCGGTCGGTACTCACTCTGACTGCAGCGCGGCGAGGGCGGCCTGGATGCGCTCGATATCGGCCTCGGCGGTGGCGACTCGGTCACGCACCTTGGCGATCACCGGTTCGGGTGCCTTGGCGGTGAAGGCGTCACTGGCGAGTTTCGCCGAGTTGCCGGCACGTTCCTTCTCGGCGGCGGCCAGCGCCCTCGTCAGCCGGGCGCGTTCGGCGGCGACGTCGATCGCGCCGGACAGGTCGAACTCGATCACCGCCCCCGAGGACGTCGCCAGCGTTGCGGTGGGCGCGAAATCGTCTCCCGGCTCGTCCAGCCGCAGCAGCCAGCGGATCTCGGCTTCGCCGGTGCTCATGCCGTGGACTCGGGCCGGCACCCGCTGTGCCGGCTTGACGCCCTGGTCCGAACGCAGCCGGCGCCCCTCGGTGACGACTGCCTGGAGCTGAGCCACCGTGGCCTCCGCAGCAGCGTCGGCCCGCGAGGGGTCGGCCACCGGCCACGGCGCGATGACGACCGACTCTCCGCCGGTGAGCGTCGTCCACAGCGACTCGGTGACGAACGGGATCATCGGGTGCAGCAGTCGAAGCAGCACGTCGAGGACCTCCCCGAGCACCCGGCGAGTCGCGCCGGCGGACGGACCGGCGAGCGAGATCTTGGCCAGCTCGACGTACCAGTCGCACACCTCGTCCCAAGCGAAGTGGTAGAGGACGTCGGCGATCTTGGCGAACTCGTACCGCTCGTACAGCTCGTCCACTGCCGTGATGACCGCCCGCAACCTCGACAGGATCCACGCGTCGGCAGACGTGAGCGCGCTCGGCAGATCGCCGTCGACGGTCGCGCCGTTCAGCAGGGCGAAGCGGGTCGCGTTCCACAGCTTCGTGCAGAAGTTGCGCGAAGCCGCCACCAACTCGTCGCCGACCGGCACGTCTACGCCAGGATTGGCGCCCCGGACAAAGGTGAACCGCGTCGCGTCCGCACCGTAGGCGTCGATCCAGTCAAGCGGGTCGACCACATTGCCCTTCGACTTCGACATCTTCTGGCCTGCCGCGTCACGGACCAGACCGTGCAGCATCACGGTGCGGAACGGCACCTCGTCGGTCGCGTAGAGGCCGAACATCATCATCCGCACGACCCAGAAGAAGAGAATGTCGTATCCGGTGACCAGCACTGTGGTCGGATAGAACCTCGCTAGATCGTCGGTCTGCTCAGGCCAGCCCAGAGTCGAGAACGGCCAGAGCGCCGAGGAGAACCAGGTATCGAGGACGTCCGGGTCCTGAATCCACCCGGACGGCGGGATTTCGTCGGGGCCGAAGCAGACGTCGTCGCCGTCTGGTGAGTACCACACCGGGATGCGGTGGCCCCACCACAGCTGCCGGCTGATGCACCAGTCGTGCATGTTGTCGACCCAGTCGAAGTAGCGAGCGGCGAGCGAAGCCGGCTCGATAGTCACCCGTCCGTCCCTGACGGCGTCGCCCGCGGACTTGGCCAGCGACTCCACGCGCACGAACCACTGCAGCGACAAGCGCGGCTCGATCACCGTGTTGCAGCGTGAGCAGTGGCCGACAGCGTGGACGTAGGGACGTTTCTCGGCGACGATCCGGCCGTCTTCGCGAAGCGCCGCCAGGATGCCCGACCGCGCCTCGAGCCGATCGAGCCCGGCGAATGGCCCGGGGGCAGTGATCACCGCGCGCTCGTTCATGACCACGACGTTGGGCAGCCCGTGGCGTCTGCCGATCTCGAAGTCGTTCGGGTCGTGGGCCGGGGTCACCTTGACCGCACCAGTGCCGAAGGACGGGTCGACATGTGCATCGGCGATGATCGGGATGTGCCGGTTCGTCAGCGGCAGCCCGACGGTCTTGCCGATGAGGTGCGCGTAGCGCTCGTCATCGGGATGAACAGCAACCGCGGTGTCGCCGAGCATGGTCTCGGCCCGCGTCGTCGCCACCACGACCGAGATCTCCCCGTCCCCGTAACGAATCGAGATGAGCTCACCGTCCTCGTCAGCGTGGTCGACCTCGATGTCTGACAGCGCAGTCAGGTCGCGTGGGCACCAGTTGATGATGCGTTCGGCCCGGTAGATCAGGTCCTCGTCGTACAGTCGCTTGAAGATCGTCTGGACGGCGCGCGAGAGCCCCTCATCCAACGTGAAACGCTCCCGGGTCCAATCGACGCCGTCGCCCAGGCGGCGCATCTGGTCGAGAATCTTGCCGCCGTATTCCCGTTTCCACTCCCACGCCTTGGCGACGAACTCCTCGCGGGTGTACTCGAATCGGCTCCTGCCCTCGGTCTCGGCCAGATGCCGCTCGACCAGGTTGTGCACCGAGATGCTCGCGTGGTCCATCCCGGGCAGCCAGAGCGTCTCGAAGCCGCGCATCCGGGCGCGGCGGGTCAACGCGTCCATCAAGGCGTGCTCGAAGGCTTGGCCGGCGTGCAGGCTGCCTGTGACGTTCGGTGGCGGGATCACGATCGTGTAGGGCGGCTTGTCGCTCTTGACGTCCGCGGTGAAATACCCGCGTTCGACCCACCGCTCGTAGAGCGGGTCTTCTACCTCGGCCGGCACGAACTGGGTCGGCAAGTCGGTCACATCAGCATCCTACGAACGTGGTTGGCTGTGTTTCGGTGGCAGCTGCCGGGTGCGGCACGATCGGCCTCGTGAGCCTGCAGGTAACGACAGACGCCAACGAGATCTGCGCTCTGCTCGAGCCGCTCGTCGAGGCGGACCCGGTGCGGCACACCGTCCTCGGCACCATCCTCACGATTCTGCAAGCAGGTGAGGGAGAGGGCTGGTGCGCTGCCTGGGATGGCGGGCTGGCTGTGCGGTCCAGCCGGGTGACGCCGGTAGCGCTGACGGCCGGCTGGACCGACATCGATCTGCTCGTCGACGAGCTGGCGACGTTGCCTTCATTCGTCGGGATCACCGGCCCAGTCGACGTCGTGGATACCGTCACCGTTCCGCTGGCCCGCCGCATCGGGGCCAGCGCGCACCGCATCGCCACGCGACTGTTCCGCCTCGATGAGCTCACTCGTCCCGACGTCGCCGGCACCAGCCGGGTAGCCAGGGCCGCCGACCGCCCTTTGCTGCTCGACTGGTACACCGCGTTCGGCCTGGAAGCCGTGGGCTTCATTGCCGGCACCGACCAGGCAGTAGATCACGCTTTGGCCTGGGGCCGGGTCTGGTTGTGGCTGGACGAGGCCGGCGAGCCGGTGTCCCTGGCGGCGCGGCGCGCACCGAATGCTGGCAGTGCGCGTGTCGGACCCGTGTACACGCCGCCAGCACGGCGCAAGCACGGTTACGGCTGCGCGGTCACGGCTGCCGCCACCGCGGACATCCTGGCCGACGGCGCCATCCCAGTGCTGTTCACCGACCTGGCCAATCCGGTGTCGAATGCGATCTACCAACGGCTCGGCTACTACGCCGTGGGCGACTACGCCCACGTCAACTTCCGCTGACGTTGCCTCTTGGCCCCCCAGCGGCTACCGCATCGGCGTGTCGCGCCGCTCGGGGGCCAAGGTCGATCGGCTGCCATTCGCGAGTGGGGTGGATCAACTGGCCCGCTGCCGACGGGCGGCGAGGACGGCTAGGACATCGCGGCGACACCCGTCGACGTCCCGGGTGAGGCGAGCATGGGACAGCCGGATGACCAGCCAGCCTGCCGTGGCCAGCGCCAGATCCCTAGCTACTTCGACCTGAAAAAGTCGGGCGTCGGTGAGTGTGGTCGTCGGGCGGCTGGCCGGCGGGTGGGTCGGATGGTGTTGATCGTCGCCGGTGGGTGGTTTCAGCTGGCGAGGTTGCCGATCTTGACCAGGTTGTGGGTCAAGACCCCGTGGCCGGCCCAGATCCGGGCTCCCTGGGTGCCGTCGAGGCGGGTGCGGTCCCATCCGTACCCGCGTTTGAGGCTGCTGATCCGGCCTTCGCTGCCGGTTCGCCATTTCACGGTCCGCCGGAACGCGGGCCTGCGTTCCTCGGCCTGGCGGGCCGTGCCGGGTCTGCCTTTGCGGGGGATGACGACGGTGCGCACACCTTGCGCGTGCAGGTCGTCGTCGACCTTCTTCTCTCCGTAGCCGCGATCCGCGGTTACCGTGCGGGGGCGGCGGTTCGTACGACGGATGACGCGTCCGACGGCGGGGGCGAGCTGCGGCGCGTCGGCGGGGTTGCCAGGCTCGACGGTGTGGTCGAGCACGACGCCGTCGTCGTTGTCCACGACCTGGCCCTTGTACCCGAACTCGACCGGCTTGCCGAGGCGGCCCTTGGCGATCGGGCGGGCGTCCGGGTCGTGCAGGCTGACCCGCCGTGTCGCCCCATCCGGTGTTGTGCCGGCGACGCGTTGCCGGGTCTGCGCGGCGATGCGCAGGGTCGCTTCCAGCAGCTCGACCAGGTCATTCACCGCCCGCCGCAGTCGTCCGCGGCGCCGGCCCGCCGCCGCGTCACGCACCCCCACTGCCGCAAGCCGTTCGGCCTTGAGCTGGGCACCGCGCAGCGCCCGGCGGGCGTTGCTGAGCAGCCGCTCGGCGTCGCGGGCGGCCTTCTCGGCCAGCCCGGCCAGTTCCCCGGTGATCCGCCGCACCGTGGCCTGCGCCTCGTCACGCCCCGCCGCGGCGCGCAGGCGCAGCTTCGCCGCGATCCCGTGCGCCCGTTTGCCGGCCACCCGGGACCGGTCCCGGACCTTGGTGCGCGTCGCGCCACCAGCGGCCTGGATCCGCCGGCCGGTCGCCGCGATCCGCCGCACCGCCTTGGCCAACAACCCCGAATCGGTCGGGTAGGCGACGTTCGCCGGCACCACCGTCGTGTCCGCGCGCAGCCGCGTGGTGCGCAGCAGCTTCGCCTCGGCCGCCTTCGCCAGCAGCGCTTCATTCAGCCCATCCACTGCGGCCGTGCCGCAGCGCGTCGTCAGCTTCATCAATGTCGTCGGGTGCGGCACCGACCCATCCAGCGGGATCCGGCAGAACCGCCGCCACGTGATCGAGTCGGTCACCTCCCGGCACAGCGACTCGAAGCCCAGCCGATACCGGAACTTCAAGAACATCAACCGCAGGTAGGTCTCCATCGGCGTAGACGGCCGGCCCACTCGTGGGTCGAAGAACGCCACGAACGGCGCAAAGAACGCCGGGTCATCGAGCAGGCGATCCACCCGTGCCAGCTCCTCCGGCAGTCGCCGCACCTGCTCAGGCAGCACCGCCTCCCACAAGCTGACCTGCTCCGCCCGCGTCCGCAGCATCCGCACTCCCGGCTCGACCCGACCACCGCCGAGACCATGATCCCGCAAGACTAGACCTCCAACCCGACGGCACGCCGAGCCGAATCCCCTACAAAACAAGGAGATCTGATCAGTAGCCGGACGGAGTCGAGCCGGTTTCGGCTGACCCAGTCGATGAGATCCGCGCCGACTTTTTCAGGTCGAAGTAGCTATGTCGCGTTCCCACTGCGCGGTCGCCGCGTGGTAGGCGCGTCCGTCCAACTCCACGCCGACCCGCTCCCTTTCGTAAGCCATATCCAGTCGGAAGACCTGTTCGCCAACTCGCACGACTCGCTGGCGGACTGCGTGATCCAGCCCCGGCACGTCGAATACGCACAGGTAGCCCCAGAGCTCCAGTTCGCTCTCGCAACCGGCGAGGAGCTGACCAACCAGGTCACAGAGCGCACGCCGGCCCCGAATCCAGTACATCGCTTCAGCCGTCCGCGACAAGATGGTGGGCGAGACGAGCCTGCGCCGCGTCGCCTCGATGACAGGTGCCCGCTGGTCCGAGCCAGTAAGTAACGGCCAACTCGTGACCAGCGCAGTCTCGGGACGGACGGTAGGCAACCCGTCTACCTCCCGCGCCGCCAAGGGCAACAGTGTCCTGTGCACAACCAGCTGACCGGGGACGCCGCGCGGATGGCGGGGCTGGTACGCCGTTACATGTAACGGATGGCCATCCGGAACGGGCAGCCCGCAGCGGCTCAGCGCGGTGAGATGGCTGAGCGCGACCTCCCCACCGACGCTTTCGAGTGCAGCGCACAGACGGACGAGCTCATCGTCGGCATCCCACGAGCGGGCATACGCTCGCGGAAAGACGGCGATGAGTCGTTTGCGCTTGATCTCGTTGTCCAAGGCATGCCGGCCGACGAGAGCCAGCAGGGTGTCTCGCGACGCGGCGCGACCTGGGCGCAGCAGTTCGTCGATTTCCGCTCGCATTACGGTGAGCATGATGAGGTTGCGCTTACCGCCGCTAGCACCGTCCGATCTCTGTGGATAACCTGCACCCGGAAGGAACCTGGCCCCGCTGCGGCGCGACACGCCGCGGCCGCGGCCGCTAGGGGGCCAAGACCAAACGGGGTTAGGCGGACTTTTCGCGGCGTTCGCGTTTCGGGGGTTCGCGGGGTACCAAGGTCGGGTAAACGTGGTCGAGGACGGTTTCCCGGGTGATCACGACGCGGGCGACGTCCTCACGGGACGGCACCTCGTACATCACCGACAGCAGCACTTCTTCCATGATCGCCCGCAGGCCGCGGGCGCCAGTGCCGCGCAGTACCGCCTGGTCGGCGATAGCCTCGAGCGAGTCGTCGCTGAATTCCAGCTCGACGTTGTCGAGCTCGAATAGCTTGTTGTACTGCCTGACCAGCGCGTTCTTCGGCTCCGTCAGGATCTGCACCAGGGCATCGCGGTCCAGGGGCCGCACCGAGGTGATGACCGGTAGCCGCCCGATGAATTCGGGGATCAGCCCGAACTTCAGCAGGTCCTCGGGCATGACGTCGGCGAAGACGTCGCGGGTGTCCTTCTCGAACTTGGTGCGCAGCTCGGCGCCGAAGCCGAGGCCCTTCTTGCCGACGCGGGCCTCGATGATCGTGTCCAGCCCGGCGAACGCGCCACCCACGATGAACAGCACGTTCGTTGTGTCGATCTGGATGAACTCCTGATGCGGATGCTTGCGACCGCCCTGCGGCGGCACCGAGGCGGTCGTCCCCTCAAGGATCTTCAGCAGCGCCTGCTGCACGCCCTCGCCGGAGACGTCCCGGGTGATGGACGGGTTCTCGGCCTTACGAGCGATCTTGTCGACCTCGTCGATGTAGATAATGCCGGTCTCGGCGCGCTTCACATCGTAGTCCGCAGCCTGGATCAGCTTGAGCAGGATGTTCTCGACATCCTCGCCGACGTAGCCGGCTTCGGTCAGCGCGGTGGCATCGGCGATGGCGAACGGAACGTTGAGCATGCGGGCCAGCGTCTGGGCCAGCAGCGTCTTGCCAGATCCGGTCGGCCCGAGCAGCAGGATGTTCGACTTGGCGAGCTCGACGGCGGCGTCGGGGTTGCGCGGCTTGGTCTCACCGCCGGCCTGCACCCGCTTGTAATGGTTGTAAACGGCCACCGCCAGCGTCTTCTTGGCCTGATCCTGACCCACGACGTAGCCGTTAAGGAAGTCATAGATCTCGCTGGGCTTGGGCAGCTCGTCGAAGCTGAACTCGCTGGTCTCGGCGAGCTCCTCCTCGATGATTTCGTTGCACAGGTCGATGCATTCGTCGCAGATGTACACGCCGGGGCCCGCTATCAGCTTCTTGACCTGCTTCTGGCTCTTTCCGCAGAAGGAGCACTTGAGCAGGTCACCCGTTTCGCCGACTCGTGCCACGAGCGCTTCGTTCCCCTCTATCCGCAACGGGCTGGGCGCCCAGACCCGAACGGTACCCGCAAACAGTAGGGAAGTCGTCTGCAATCCGTGCGCGCGGCGCGCCGCGCACCGGCCGTTCCTCGTCCGCCCTTCGCCGCTGCGCGGCGAGTCCGCGCTCCCGCGCGGACGGGGCGGACCTATGACCTCAGCTGACCAGCTTGCGGGTGCTGATCACGTCGTCGACGATGCCGTACTCCTTGGCCTGTTCGGCGGTGAAGATCTTGTCTCGCTCGACGTCGGCGTGCACCTGCTCCACGGTCTGGCCAGTGTGCCGGGCGAGCGTCTCCTCCATCAGCTCGCGCATCCGCAGGATCTCCTTCGCCTGGATGTCGAGGTCGGAGATCTGCATCGGGCCCTCGGTGCCACCGGACGGCTGGTGGATCAGGATGCGCGACTGGGGTAGCGCGTACCGCTTCCCCTTCGTGCCCGCAGCGAGGATGACGGCTGCGGCCGACGCCGCCTGACCCATGCAGTAGGTCTGAATCTCCGGCCGGATGTACTGCATCGTGTCGTAGATCGCGGTCAGCGCGGTGAACGAGCCGCCCGGCGAGTTGATGTAGATCTGGATGTCGCGGTCCGGGTCGGTCGATTCCAGGACGATCAGCTGCGCCATGACGTCATTGGCGACGACATCGTCGATGGGCGCGCCGAGGAAGATGATGCGCTCCTCAAACAGCTTGTTGTACGGGTTGGACTCCTTGATGCCGTAGTTCGTCCGCTCGACGAACGACGGCAACACATACCGGCTGTGTGGGGTGAACTCGGTCATGTCAGCCTCTCTCACTCGGCCGGGGAGACGCCGCCCGGAACCTGGCTGGCCCGGCTGACGATGTGGTCGACGAACCCGTAGTCCAGCGCCTCCTGGGCGGTGAACCAGCGGTCGCGGTCGCTGTCCTTGATGATCTGATCGACGGTTTGCCCGGTCTGCTGCGCGGTGATCTCGGCCATCTCCTGCTTGGTCAGGTTCCACTGTTCGGCCTGGATCTTGATGTCGGACGCGGTGCCGCCGAGCCCCGCCGAACCCTGGTGCATCAGGATGCGCGCATGCGGCAGTGCGTAGCGCTTGCCCTTCGCGCCCGCCGAGAGCAGGAACTGGCCCATCGACGCCGCGAGCCCCATCGCCCAGGTGGCGACGTCACACTCGACGAGCTCCATCGTGTCGAAGATGGCCATGCCCGCGGTGACCGAGCCGCCCGGCGAGTTGATGTACAGGTTGACGTCGCGGGTGGCGTCCTCGGCGGCCAGCAACAGCAGCTGCGCGCAGATCTGGTTGGCGATCGCGTCGTCGACCGGCTGGCCCAGGAAGATGATCCGCTCGCGCAGCAACCGGTCGTACACGGAATCGTTGAGGTTCATCCCGGCGCCTGGGCTACGCATGACGACAGTGCGTAGCGGCTGGGGGTCGAAGCGGCTCACTGGGCGGACCTTCTTTCCTCGTTCCCGCGCTCGATGGCGGCTCTTATTGACCCTAACGGCCCGGACGGGCGCGGAACTCCCCGGAGCGCTCCGGTTTCGCTGACGGCGTGACGAACCACGCACGGCGTTTCGCGTTGGGTGCCGCCTCACTACTGTGCGAGGCTGCGCATGTGGTGCCGGGCCGTTCGACGAGGCGCCCGTGGAGCGGAGGGTGGCGTCATCATCTGGTACGAGGTACGACGCTCGCGTAAGGCTGCGCGCCTCATGCTTCCCGGTGCGATGGCCACCATTGCTTGCGCGGTAGCCGCGGGTTGCCAGCCCGCCAGTGGAGTCGGAGCACCAGGCGCGCCGGCCGCCCCGTCCAGTTCGTCGCATTCATCGGCCCCGTCCGCTTCATCGTCGTCGGTGCCGTTCTTCGTACCGCCGCCGACCACGGACCCGCACACGAGCACCGCACCGTCGCCGACGACGACCCCTCCGCAGCCCGCGGCGCTGCGGCTGCCGCGCGGTGGTCGGCAGATCCTCCCGGCCTATCGTGTGGTGGCCTACTACGGTGGACCGGACGGGCCCGCCCTCGGGGCGCTCGGCTCCGCCGATCCGGACACGATCGCGGCCAGGATCGCCAGTACGGCGGCGCAATATGCTCCATTTGGACGACACATTCAGCCCGCCATGGAGCTCATCGCCACCGTTGCACGACCCTGCGGCGCGGCCTACCCGACCTGCTCCGGAGCAATCCCGGACGAGGCGATCCAGCGGTACCTCGACGCCGCACACCGGCACAAGCTGTTGTTGATCCTGGATTTCCAGCCCGGCCGCGGCGAGTTCCTGGCGCAGGTACAGGCGGTCGAGCCGTACCTCAAAGACCCCAGCGTCAGCGTGGCGCTGGACCCGGAGTGGAAGCTGGGGCCGGGTGAGTTCCCCATGCAGGTGATCGGCTCGGCGTCGGCGGCCAGCGTCAACGCGGTGTCGCAGTACCTGTCCAGACTGGTGCGCCGGAACAACCTTCCGGACAAGCTGCTGGTCGTGCACCAGTTCACGCGGCCGATGCTCCCCGATCGCGGCAACATCGTTCGCCGGCCGGGTTTGGAGACGGTGTTTCACGCAGACGGTTTCGGCGGTCAGCAAGCCAAGGTCGAAATCTACAGAGGCCTGGCGTTCCCAAGTCCGCCGTTCCACGCCGGCTTGAAGCTCTTCTTCAACCAGGATTACGACCTGATGTCACCCGCTCAGGTGATGAGCCTCCGGCCGCAGCCGGACATCGTCACCTACCAGTGACGCGCGGCCTACTCGCCCTCGCCGCCCTCGCCGCCCTCGCCGACCTCGCCGACCTCGCCGACCCCGCCGACCTCGACGGAGTCGCCGGCCTCGGCAGACTGCGCCGAATTGAGCTGCGACAAGTCGACCTTGTTGCCCGACCCGTCGGTAATGACAGCCGATTCGAGCACCCTCGCCAGGGCCTTGTTCCGGCGCACGTCAGCGACTAGTGCGGGCAGATTGCCGCCCTCGACGACCTGGTTCGCGAACTCCTGCGGCGAGACGTTCTGGCGCGCAGCCTGGCGCACCAGGTACTCGGTGAGCTCGCCGTCGGCCACTCCCACCTGCTCGGCGTCGGCGATCGCGTCGAGCACGAACTGGGCCTTGACCGTTTGCTGCGCCGACTCGCGCAACTCGCTGGAGAACTGTTCGCGGGACTTGCCTTGGCGGGACAGCAACTGGTCGAACAGTTCGTCGTCATGGCCGAGCGAGTGCACGACGTCGTGCTCGCGGTAGTCGGCCTCAGCCGCGACGGCTGACTCGGGCAGCGGGATGTCGATGGCCTCGAGCAGCTGCTCGAGCACCTTGTCCCTGGCCTGGGCGCCCTGCTCGAGCAGCTTGACGCGGCCAAGCCGCTGCCGCAGGTCCTCGCGCAGTTCGGGCAAGGTGTCGAATTCACTGGCCAGCTGAGCGAATTCATCGTCGGCGGCCGGCAACTCCTTCTCCTTGACGGAGTTGACGGTGACGCGCACCTCGGCTGGCTGGCCCGCGTGGTCACCAGAGCGCAGGGTCGTTTCGAAGGTGACCGTGTCCCGTTCCGAAGCGGCGATGACAGCCTCGTCCAGGCCGTCGATCAGGTCGCCCGATCCGACGTTGTAGGACAGGTTGGTAGCCGACCCGCCCTCGACCTCCTCGCCGTCGACTGTGGCGAGCAGGTCGATCGCGATGAAGTCGCCAGCGCGGATCGGCCGGTCGACGCTCTTGAGCGTGGCGAAGCGGTCGCGCAGCGCGTCGAGCTGCTCGTCGACGTCGGCATCGGTGACCTCGGCGTCGTCAACGGTGACCTCGATGCCGTCAAGCGACGGTAGGGTGATCTCCGGACGGACGTCGACCTCAGCGGTGAAGCTCAGGCTCTGTCCGTCGTCGAGTTTGGTGACCTCGATGTTGGGCTGGCCCAGCGCCTTGACCCCGGTCTCGCGCACCGCGTCGCCGTAGGCCTTGGGCAGGGCCGTGTTGATGGCCTCCTCGAGCACCGCCGCGCGGCCGACTCGCTGGTCGATGATGCGACTGGGCGCCTTGCCCGGACGGAATCCCGGAATGCGGACCTGCGAGCCGATCTTCTTGTACGCGGCGTCCAGGCTCGCCTTCAGCTCGTCGAAGGGGACCTCGACGTCCAGTTTGACGCGGGTCGGACCCAAGCTCTCGACGGTGCTCTTCACGTGCGGTTCGCTCCTATGGCTCGGGACTGGGCTGGGCGAGCTGGTCGGGGTATTCGGCGGCTTCGCCGCCTCCGACCCCTTATCGCTCGGCCGAAACGCCGTGCGGCGCTTCGCCTCGCTCAGTCGGGGTGGCGGGATTCGAACCCACGGCCCCTCGCTCCCAAAGCGAGTGCGCTACCAAGCTGCGCCACACCCCGGGCGCTGACGGGGGTCCAGTGTACGGGCGATCGGGTGCCAGCATCGCCGGGCAGCTCGGCCGCGGCCAGGGACCGCGACGGACGGTAACCTGTCAACCGCACGCGGGCGTAGCTCAATGGCAGAGCCTCTGCCTTCCAAGCAGACGGTGCGGGTTCGATTCCCGTCGCCCGCTCGATCGGCATGGTCTGTCGTGTGGAGTGGCCACGCAAGGCGACGTCGCGCCGAGCGTTCCGGTGACGTGGGCTAAGCAATAGGGCAGGATCGGCCCATGGTTGACAGCTCGAGCACCGCGAGCGGCGGTGGCACCCGGCGCGCGCGACGTCGGCGCCGTCCGGGAACCTCCCAGCCCGCCGCGAGCCCCGAGCCGCGCTCGGACGCGACCGACACTGCGGGTGCGGCCTCGGCTCGGCGCGGCGGACGGCAAGGGCGGGCTGAAGCGACTTCCGGTACTGACCGGAATCTGCGCGACCTCGTCGGGGCTGGGCCGTCGCAGCTGGGGGTGAGTGGGGCGCTGCGCGGGCGCGACGTTGACCGGCCTACCAACGAAGAGCTGGCCGAGGCCGAGCGCGACGTGGTGATCGTCCGCCGGCACTGGCGGCCACCGGCTAGCTGATCCGGCCGGTCACTTCGTACTGGTCCAGCATCGCGATTCGCCGTTCGTGGCGGGGACCTTGCGAGAACGGCGTGGCCAAGAAGATCTCGACGAGCCGCGCCGCTTCCTCGATCGGGTGGTTGCGGGCGCCGATGCTCACGACGTTGGCGTTGTTGTGCTCACGGGCGAGGCCAGCCGTCTCCTCGTTCCACGCAAGCGCGGCACGCACACCGCGCACCTTGTTCGCCGCGATCTGCTCGCCGTTGCCCGAACCACCGATCACGACGCCGAGGCTGCCCGGCTCGGCTACCGTTCGGGTCGCAGCGTCGATGCACGGCGGCGGGTAGTCGTCGTCCGGGTCGAAGGTCAGGGCTCCACAGTCAACGGGATCGTGACCGAGGTCGGCAAGACGTTGCATCAGCCGGGCTTTGAGCTCGAAACCTGCATGATCACTTCCGAGAAAGACGCGCATACCCGAATCATGGCAGCAGCGGCGCGGCTAGCGCCGTATCAGCGAGCCGGCGCCCGCAACGCGGCCAGGGCGTTGTCGGCATGCACGTCCATGTTCAGCTCGCTGGTGATCTCATCGATCACCCGACGATCGCGGCCGATCACGAACGTGCTCCGCTTGACGGGGATCGGCCCGAAGCGCCTCTTGACACCGAACGCTCGGGCGACCGAACCGTCCGCATCGGACAGCAGCGGGTAGTCGAACGAGTGCAGGTCGCTGAACTGCTTCTGCTTGGCAACCGAGTCGGTGCTGATGCCCACCCGCTGCGCACCGGCCGCGGCAAACTCGGCAGCCAGATCGCGGAAATGGCAGCTCTCCTTGGTACACCCCGTCGTCATGGCCGCGGGGTAGAAGAACAGCACCACCGGCCCGTCCGCAAGAAGCGTGCTCAGCCGGCGCGGCACGCCGTCCTGGTCGGGCAGCTCGAAATCGGGTACGTCGTCAGCTGTCTTCAGGATTCCCACGAGAATCGACAATACGACGCGTGACAGACTGGCCAGATGTCTGTGCCGAACCTCACCCGCGACGACGCCCGGGTACGCGCCGAACTGCTTTACGTCGACTCCTACGACATCGTCCTCGACGTCACCGACGGCGGGGGTCAGCCTTCGGATCGGGGCTACCGGTCGACCACCACGGTGACGTTCTCGGCGAGCCGATCCGGTGCCTCGACGTTCCTGGACATCGTGCCCGACCGCATCCACTCGGTCACCCTGAACGGCGCGCCGGTCGACGTCGCCGACTTCGAGCCGGAGAACGGCATCGTGCTTGCCGACCTGGCCCGGGAGAACGTCGTCGTGGTCGAGGCGGACATGCTCTACACGAACACCGGGGAGGGCCTGCACAGGTTCGTCGACCCGGTGGACAACGAGACCTATCTCTACTCGCAGTTCGAGACCGCTGACGCCAAGCGGATGTACGCCTGCTTCGACCAGCCCGACCTGAAGGCGACGTTCACGCTGCACGCCACCGTGCCGCACGCCTGGGAGGCGATCTCGAACGGGCGGGTGAACTCGGTAGACGATATGCCGGCCGGGAAGACCGTGCACTTCGCGACGACGCCGCGCATCAGCACGTACATCACGGCGTTCGTCGCGGGTCCGTACCATAAGGCAGCCGACCACCATGACGGCATCGACCTCGGTCTCTACTGCCGCAAGAGCTTGGCCGAACACCTCGACACGGGCGAACTGTTCACGGTCACCAAACAGGGATTCGACTGGTATCACGCCAACTTCGGTGTCCGATACCCGTTCGACAAGTACGACCAGCTCTTCGTTCCCGAGTTCAACGCGGGGGCGATGGAGAACGCCGGCTGCGTGACGTTCCGCGACCAGTACGTGTTCCGTAGCAAGGTCACCGATGCCGCCAAGGAGCGGGTCGGCGAGACGATCCTGCACGAGATGGCGCACATGTGGTTCGGCGACCTGGTCACCATGCGGTGGTGGGACGATCTGTGGCTCAACGAGTCGTTCGCCACCTACATCTCGACGTTGTGCCAGGTCTCGGCCACCCGTTGGCCGCACGCCTGGACGACGTTCGCGAACGTCGAGAAGACCTGGGGGTACCGCCAGGACCAGTTGCCCTCGACTCACCCGATCTCGATCGACGCGCCCGACGTGCAGACCGCCGAGGTCAACTTCGACGGCATCACCTACGCCAAGGGGGCCAGCGTGCTCAAGCAGCTCGCGGCCTACGTCGGCATCGAGCAATTCCTGGCGGGTCTGCGCGAGTACTTCACCGAGTACGCCTACGCCAACACGACGCTCGCCGACCTGCTCGGTGCCCTGGAGCGTTCGTCCGGGCGGGAGTTGGGCTCGTGGTCCAAGCTGTGGCTCGAGACGGCTGGTATCAACACCATCCGGCCCGAGTTCGCTTTGGACGAGGCCGGCCACTACGCCACGTTCGACCTGACGCAATCGGCACCGACCGACGTCGCGGCGTCCAACACGCTGCGCCCGCATCGGCTGGCGATCGGGTTGTACAACGACGACGGGACGAGCCTGGTCCGTACCGGCCGCGTCGAGCTGGACGTCAGCGGCGAGCGGACACCTGTCGAGGACGTGCTCGGCCTGAGCCAGCCCGACCTGCTGCTCGTCAACGACGAGGACCTCACGTACTGCAAGGTGCGGCTGGACGAGCGCAGCCTGCGCACATTGCGCGATGGTGGCATCGCCCGGCTGGCCGATTCGCTGCCGCGCGCGCTGTGCTGGTCGGCGGCGTGGGACATGACGCGCGACGGCGAGCTTGCCACGCGCGACTACCTGGCCTTACTACTGTCCGGGGCCGAGGCCGAGACGGACGTCGGTCTGCTGCAGTCGATCAACCGGCACGCGCTGCGGGCCTTGGAGATCTACGCCGACCCGGGGTGGGCGCCCGAGGGCTACCAGGCCCTTGCGGAGAAGGCGCTATCCGCGCTGCATGCCGCCGAGCCCGGCTCGGACCACCAGCTGGCGTGGACGCACGCTTTCCTTGGCGGTGCCCGCAGCGACGAGCACACCGCCGTCATCCGCGGACTGCTCGACGGCACACACGTCGTCGAGGGGCTGAGCCTGGATCCCGAGCTGCGCTGGGCGATCATCCAGGCGCTCTGCGCCCGCGGGGCGATCGACGACGACGCGATTGCCGCGGAACTCGCCCGCGACCCGTCGGCCGCCGGGCAGCGCCACGCGGCCACCGCCCGGGCGCTCGCGCCGACCGCCGCGGCCAAGGCGGAAGCGTGGCGGCGGGCCGTCGAGGACGACTCGCTGCCCAACGCGATGCAGGAGGCGATCATCGCCGGGTTCGCCCACTCGATCCAGGGTGAGCTGTTGACGCCTTACGTCGAGCTTTATTTCGACGCGGTGCCGGACGTGTGGCGGCGGCGGTCGAGTGAAGTTGCGCAGAGCGTGGTGGTCGGCTTGTTCCCGACTTGGACGTCGACGATCACGCCCAAGACGCTGGCTGCGGCCGACCGGTTCCTGGCACGGACCGACCTGCCGGCAGCGCTGCGGCGGCTGGTCGGCGAGGGCCGGGCCGACGTGGCACGGGCCCGGCAGGCCCGGGCCACCGATGCCGCCGCAAGCCTGCCCGCCGCGCCCGAGCCAACGTGAAACTCGACGGCGTTGCGCACCTGGGTGCTACCTACCTCCGGCGGAGTCGGCCAGCATCCGCAGGCCGTTGACGATGCCGCCGGTCAGATCGCCGCTCGCGAATGACGCGCGCATGCCGAGCGCGGCTAGCGCGCAGGACCGGTTGGGCAGCCGCCGTGCGGAGTCCGTCCCAGTGACGATGTGCAGCACTCGCTGACCCGGCGAAATCGCGACGAGCACCGGCTCGCGCAAGCCGCCGAGCTTGCCGAACAGGCCTTCGGCAGCCGCCCGCGACGGATTTGCCAGCTCGCCCACATACAGCGAGAAAGTCAGGCCGGTCTCCCGACTTGACAAAGTCAGCGCCTCGTCGAGGCGGGCCAGCTGTCGTGCATTGAACGGGCCGGGTGCGACCCGGTCGGGCGGAGTGGGCCCATGGCCGATCTTCCCGGCATCGGCGCCGTTCGGCTTCGGCAGGCTGACGTCACCACTCACCGCTCGCACCCCCTTCTGCGGTGATCGCGGCTGCTGGGCCGGCTTCGATCGCCGGGTTGCCGGCCGGATGGGCAGCGTCGACGCTGCCGGGATGCGGCAGATACCAGACCGGCGGATACGCCCACGGGCGCCCGGGTCGGTAGCGATTGGGCTGGTGCAGCTCCGCGCGCCCGAACACGGCCGCCGCCAGGACAGCGAAGATGGCCAACGGGATGCCGACGAAGACGAGAGCCGTCTGAACGATGGTCATGGCCGCCTTCCCGATGTCCGTGCACGCCACGAACCTCTGGGTCCGCGGGCTGTGATCACCCGACACACGGTAGCGAACCGGCCGTCGTCATCCGCCGTCGGCATGCCGCTACTGCGACCAGATCTCGGGGTGCCGGTCGCGCCACGGTGCGGCCGCCTCGACCTGGGCGGCGAGCGCCAGCAGCGGGGCGTCACCGGCTCGCCGGCCCACGAGCATCATGCCGATCGGCAGGCCTTCCTCGCTCTGGTGCAGCGGCAGGGACACTGCCGGTTGCCCGGTCGTGTTGTACATGGCGGTGAATGGGGTGAACCGCTTCTGCCGCTCGAAGTCCTCGGCCGGGTCGCCGCACTCGGTGAACCAGCCGATCGGACGGGGCAGCTGGGCGAGGGTCGGTGTCAACACCGCGTCGAGGTGCGCACTCGCCGCGATGCCCTGCCGGGCGTAGAGCCCGAGCATGCCGATGGCCTGCGCGTACTGCGGTCCGCTCACCGCCGCACCCCGCGAGCGCAGATGGCGGGTGAGCGGACGCAGCTCCCCTTCTCGCGCCGGGTCGATCGGCGCCGAGCAGGCAGCCACCGTCCATACCGACTCGAAGAAGGTGATCGCGTCCGGCGGAACGGGGGCGGCCACGTCGATGACTTCATGGCCGAGCCCGGTGAGCAGCTCGCTCGTCCGCTCCCATGCTGCGCGCACCTGCGGGTCGACCTCGCTCTCGATCGGGGAGTCGATGAACCGGCCGATGCGCAGGCGTCCGGGTTCGCGGTCGCACCAGCCGAGGAACGTTGCGCCACCTGGCAGCGGCGGCAACGGGTCCGGGTCACCCGGCTGCGGGATAGCCACCGCGTCGAGGAACGCCGCAGCGTCGCGCACCGTGCGGGCGAGCGGCCCGTACACCCCGAGCCGGGACGAGTCGATATCCAGCGGGCCGCGCGATACCCGGCCTCGCGGGGGCTTGAAGCCCACCAGGCCACAAACGCTGGCCGGTATGCGGATTGATCCTCCACCGTCGCTGCCCTGCGCGATCGGGACCAGCCCTGCCGCGACAGCGGCGGCGGCCCCACCGCTCGAACCGCCCGCCAGCCTGGTCGTGTCCCACGGGGTGCGGGCAGGCGGGCCGATATCTGTCTCGGTGTAGCAGGGCAGGCCGAACTCCGGGGTGGCCGTCTTGCCGAGGCTGATCGTCCCCGCCGCGCGCAGCAGCTCCACCACATAGTCGTCGATGTCGGGCACGAAGTCCGTGAACAGCACCGAGCCGAGTTTGGTGGGCACACCCTTGGTCAGGTTTAGGTCTTTGATCGCGGTGGGCACGCCAAGCAGCGGCGGCAACCGTGTCTGGTCGTCGACGCTGAGGAGCTCACGCTCGGCCCGTTTGGCCTGCTCCCGCGCGGCCTCGGCCGTGACGGTGACAAACGCGCCGAGCTGGTCGTCGAGGCGGGCCACCCGGTCGAGCGCGTGCTCGACCAACTCGACCGGACTCACCTCGCGGCGCCGGACGGCGGCGGCCGCTTCGAGCGCCGTCAGGTCATGCAGCTCGCCCATGCCGTGCACGGTAGGGCACGTCGGTCAGGACGCCGGGACGACCTGAGCGTCGAGGCGGCTGTTCAGCCGGTCCAGGGCGAGATATCGCTGCCATGCCGGATCGCGTTTGGCCCAGCCCAGCACGACAGCCACCGTCGCTGGTGGCTGCTTTGGATGAGTCCCGAGGTGCCAGCCGAGTTCGTTGATCAGCCGGTCACCCTTTCGATGGTTGCAGCGAGCGCACGCCGCGACGACGTTCGTCCAGACGTGCTGCCCGCCCCTCGAGCGCGGTCGCACGTGGTCGATCGTGTCGGCCTTAACCCCGCAATAGACGCAGGCGTGCCCATCGCGGTCCAGCACGGCCCGCCGGGTCAGCGGCACCTCGCGGTGGTATGGCACCCGGACGTAGTGTGCCAGCCGGACGACGGTCGGAACCTGGATCGCGGCCTTCTGCGAATGCATCACCTCGTCGCCCGCTTCGACCACCACGGCCTTCTCGGCCAGCACGAGGACGACGGCGCGACGCAGCGGGACGACGCACAACGGCTCGTACGTCGCGTTGAGTACCAGCGCCCCCGACACGTCGACCACCTCCGGTTCGCACATCAGTCAACCGGACGCGGCGCTCGCGCGCACGTGGTTAGCAGGTATCCCGCGCCCGGGAGTGTCGCGCTCGTTCGCCGGGCTATGCCAAACCACCGCAATCCTGGCTCGCTGGCGCCTCAGCCCAGGCACCGGGACAATGACCGGGTGCCGCCGCAAGATGCCCAGCCGACCGAGGCCGCCGGGCCGTCCGAGCCCGCCGCCGCACCCACCACCCTGTACGACGCGATCGGCGGGGAGCCCACGTTCCGCCGGCTGATCGACGTCTTCTACGCCGGCGTCGCCAGTGACCCGGTGCTTCGCGCGATCTACCCGGAGGACGACCTGGGCCCGGCCGCCGAGCGGCTGCGGATGTTCCTTATCCAGTACTGGGGCGGCCCCAACACCTACTCGCAGTTGCGCGGCCATCCCCGGCTGCGGATGCGGCACGCCCCGTTCGCGGTCAACATCGCGGCCCGCGACGCATGGCTGCGCCACATGCGTGCGGCGCTGGACACGCTCGAACTGCCCACGGGGTACGACGCACAGCTGTGGCGCTACTTGACGGCTGCCGCCGACTCACTGCGCAATACCCCCGGATAGCCGCACGAGAGACCGTCCCGTATCGTTGCCCGGCCGCCCTGCAAGCGCTTGCGAAGCCGAGAATCACGGAAGAGGTCACCGGATGAGTGCTGTTTCCGCGCCGCGCGTTGACACGCCCTGGTGGAGATCTGCGGTCTTCTATCAGGTCTATCCCAGGAGCTTTGCCGACGGGAACGGTGACGGCATCGGCGACCTGACCGGCCTGACGTCGCGGCTGGACTACCTGGCCGACGTCGGCGTGGACGCGTTGTGGCTGAGCCCGTTCTACCGATCTCCGATGGCGGACGGCGGGTACGACGTCTCGGACCCCTGCGACGTGGATCCGATCTTCGGGACCTTGGCCGACTTCGACCGGCTGGTCGAGGCCGTGCATGCCCGGGGGATGCGAATCACCGTCGACATCGTCCCGAACCACTTCAGTGACCAGCATCCGTGGTTTCGGGAGGCGCTTGCCGCCCCGGCGGGCAGCCCCGAACGCGCGCGGTTCATCTTTCGGGAAGGCCGCGGCGAGCACGGCGAGCTGCCACCGAACAACTGGCCCTCAGCGTTCGGCGGGCCGGCCTGGCACCGCATCGTCGAGGCTGACGGGCGGCCCGGCCAGTGGTATCTGCACCTGTTCGCTCCAGTGCAACCGGACCTGAACTGGGAGAACCCGCAGGTGCCGGCCGAATTCGACCGGATCATGCGGTTCTGGCTAGACCGCGGCGTCGACGGCTTCCGGGTCGACGTCGCGAACGCCATGGCCAAACCCACCGGACTGCCTGACATCGACCGCGCAGTGCTCGCCGACCTCGCGGAAAGCGGCATGCATTCCGACAGGGATCCTCGCTTTGACCAAGACCCCGTGCACGATTACCTGCGCGGCTTCCGCCGCGTACTAGACGCCTATGACGGGGATCGAATGGCCGTTGGCGAGGCGTATATCGCCGACACCAAACGACTCGCCCGCTATGTGCGGCCGGACGAGTTGAATCTGGCGTTCAACTTCCTGCTGATCAAAGCCGACTGGAACGCCGAGCAGTTCCGGTCGGCCATCGACCGCTCACTGGACGGAATGGCCGACGTCGGGGCGCCCTGCACCTGGGCGCTGTCCAACCACGACAACCCCCGGCACGTCACCCGCTACGGTGGCGGACCCGTCGGGCTGGCCCGGGCTCGGGCGGCCGCGTTGCTCAAGCTGGCGCTGCCCGGCGCTGTCTACCTGTACAACGGCGAGGAGCTGGGGCTGCCGAACGTCGACGATCTGCCCGACTCGATGCTGCAGGACCCGACCTGGGAGCGCAGCGGCCACACCGACCGCGGCCGTGACGGCGAGCGGGTCCCCCTGCCGTGGTCTGGCTCCGGACCGCCGTTCGGCTTCACGTCGGGCACGTCGACGTGGCTGCCGATGCCGGAGTCCTGGGCCCGGCTGACCGTCCAGGCGCAGCTGGCTGATCCCGGTTCGACGCTCGCCCTGTACCGGCGGGCGCTCGCGCTGCGCGCGGCGTGGAGCGAGGTGCGTGACGGCGACTTCGGCTGGATAGCGGGGCCGGATGGCAGCCTGGCGTTTCGTCGCGGCGCGGACCTGATCGTCGCGGTGAACTTCACTGATCGCCCGGCGGTGCTGCCGCCCGGCGAGGTGGTGCTTGCCTCGGCTCCGGTCGGTGAGGACGGCGTGCTGCCGGCCAACACCGGGGTGTGGCTGCGGCGGACTGCCAAGGTTTGACGCGCAGGGCTCAGCAGCGGCTCCACATCGTTGAGTGCCTCCTTACGATCGGCCAGCGCGTCGCGCATCCGCGTCAGCGGGCGGGCTCCCGCCAGGCTCGTCGGCGTACTCGGCCAGGACGGCTCGTTCGTCCAGGGTGAGCCGACGGGGGCGGTCGGTGCGAAAGTCGAAGGTGACCAGCGTGGTGTTGGCGGTGGCCGCTCGCGCATCGCCGTCGAACACGTCGTAGAGCACACGGAAGGACGCGGCCCGCACGTTGTCGACCCACATCTCCACTCGCAGCGGTTCAGGGTGGTACACGACCGGCTGCAGGTACGTGATCTCGTGATGTGTTACCACTGTGCCGCGATCGAATGACTCGTCGTAGCGGTCGAAGAACATCGCGACCCGCGCCTGCTCCAGGTACGCGAGGTAGGCCGCGTTGTTGACGTGCCCGTACGCGTCCATGTCCGACCACCGCATGGCGCAGCGGGCGACGAAGCGGGCCAACCGGCACCTGTCCTTAGTCGCGGGTCAGCTTGCGGTAGGTGACGGCGTGCGGCCGGGCCGCCTCGGCGCCTAGGCGCTCCACCTTGTTCTTCTCGTACGAGTCGAAGTTGCCCTCGAACCAGAACCACTGGGCGGGATTCGTGTCCGTGCCCTCCCACGCCAGGATGTGCGTAGCTACCCGGTCGAGGAACCACCGGTCGTGACTGGTGATCACCGCGCAGCCGGGAAAGTCGAGCAGGGCGTTCTCCAGCGAGCCCAAGGTCTCGACATCCAGGTCGTTCGTCGGCTCGTCAAGCAGCAGCAGATTGCCACCCTCCTTGAGGGTGAGCGCGAGGTTGAGCCGATTTCGTTCGCCACCCGAGAGCACCCCGGCCGGCTTCTGCTGGTCTGGACCCTTGAACCCGAAGGCCGATACGTACGCACGTGACGGCACCTCCACGTGACCGACCTGGATGTGGTCCAGTCCGTCGGAGACGACCTGCCAGACGCTCTTGGCGGGATCGATCCGGGAACGTTCCTGGTCCACGTAGCTGATCTTGACCGTTTCCCCGACCTTGACCTCACCGGAGTCGGGCTGCTCGAGGCCCACGATCGTCTTGAAGAGCGTGGTCTTGCCAACCCCGTTCGGCCCGATGATTCCGACGATCCCGCCGCGCGGCAGCGAGAAGGACAGGTCCTTGATCAATATCCGGCCATCGAAGCCCTTGTCGAGGTGGCTGACCTCGACCACCACCGATCCCAGCCGAGGGCCCGGTGGGATCTGAATCTCCTCGAAATCGAGCTTGCGGGTCTTATCCGCTTCGGTGGCCATCTCTTCGTAGCGCTGTAAGCGTGCCTTGCTCTTCGCCTGACGGCCCTTGGCGTTCTGCCGCACCCAGTCGAGCTCGTCCCGCAGCCGCTTCTGCAGCTTCTGGTCCTTCTTCCCCTGCACGTCCAGCCGTTCGGCCTTTTTCTCGAGGTAGGTCGAGTAGTTGCCCTCGTACGGATATGCGCGACCCCGGTCGAGTTCCAGGATCCATTCCGCCACATTGTCGAGGAAGTACCGGTCGTGGGTGACCGCGAGGATGGTGCCGGGGTACTTGGCCAGGTGCTGCTCGAGCCATTGCACGCTCTCGGCGTCGAGGTGGTTGGTCGGCTCGTCCAACAGGAGCAGGTCGGGCTGTTCGAGCAGCAGCCGGCACAGGGCCACCCGGCGACGCTCGCCTCCGGACAGGTGGTCGACAGGTTCGTCCCCGGGCGGGCAGCGCAGGGCGTCCATGGCCTGCTCGATGCGGCTGTCGAGTTCCCAGCCGTTCGCGTGCTCGATCTTCTCCATCAGGTCACCCTGCTCGCCGAGCAGCGTGTCGAAGTCGGCATCGGGCTCCCCCATCGCCGCTGACACCGCCTCGAACCGCGACAGCCAGCCGCGCAGTTCGGCGACTGCATCCTCGACGTTTTCCCGCACGGTCTTGGTTTCCTCCAGCAGTGGCTCCTGCTGCAGCAGGCCGACGCTGTAGCCGGGCGACAACACAGCATCGCCGTTCGAGGGGTGGTCGAGTCCGGCCATCACCCTCAACACCGTCGACTTGCCTGCCCCGTTCGGGCCGAGCACGCCGATCTTCGCTCCCGGCAGGAATGACAGCGTCACGTCGTCCAAGATCAGCTTGTCGCCGACCGCCTTGCGCACCTTGCGCATTGTGTAGATGAACCGAGCCACTGTCCGTCCTCGCTGAACTCCGCCTGTGCGGCGCCGTGCTGATCGTCGGCGCCCTGCCTGCCTCCATTGTCCCAGTCCTTGCGGGCCGGCTCGCCACCCCCACGGCGTCGGGGAGGTTGACGAGCCGGCGCCTCGACCCGGGTCAGCCGACAGAGGCAAGTACCGGCGACTCGGCAAGCTCGATCCGCTCGTCGGTGAGATCCGGCGGCATGCCCTCGTCGTCGAGCTGCACCGTCGTGACGGGGTAGTTGCGCGTCACCTTCGTGAACGACGACACACCACGGGCCAGGTCCTGACCCACCGCCACCGCGTCCATCTCGTAGCTCGCCCGGGAGATCTCGTCCTTCACGTACTCATGGCAGTAGTAGCGCCCGGTCGCCACCACCGGCTGCCCCTTGCGCAGCGACTTGGTGACGTTCTCGGCCATGCCGCGCCAGCACGTCACGGTGACGAACAGCCGCTCGTTGTCCCTCCACTCGCCGGTCTCGCGGTCGAATCGCCGCGACGTCGACGCGATCCGGAAGCTGGCCACCGGCACGCCGGAATTCGTCGTGCGCAGCCGTGGGTCGCCGACCACGTTGCCGACGATGGTGAGGTAGGTGTCGTTCATTGCCATCTCCTGTCTGTCTCCGGTTCGTCCGGTGCCCATCTGGGCGTGCTCGTCAGGCAACCAGGACCACGCCCGGCAATCGACGGGCGCGTGCGAACTGTGGACGACGCGGCCACCTGTGGACGGTGGGCGCAGATTCTGTCGGCGTGGTGTGCTACCGGACGTCAGCCGCGGAACGTCCGCCGATAGGCGTTAGGCGATGTGCCGACCACTCGCACGAAATGGTGGCGCAGCATGGCCGCACTGCCGAACCCCGATCGGCGAGCCACCGTCTCGATTGGATCGTCCCCGGCTTCGAGCAGCGTGCGCGCCCGCAGAATCCGCTGGTGGGTGAGCCACGTGTGCGGGGTCGTGCCGGTCTCGGCCGCAAATCGGCGAGCGAAAGTCCGGCCGCTCATCGCCGCCCGAGTAGCCATCGACTCGACGGTGTAGTCGGTCTCGAGGTCCGCCGCGAGCTCGTCCAGGAGGGGTGCCAGTGTCTCGGCCTGGTGCGCTCGCACCGGCGCGGCGACGTACTGGGCTTGGCCTCCGTCGCGGTGGGCCGGCATCACCATCCGCCGCGCGACGATGTTGGCGATGCGCTCGCCGTAATCCTCGCGGATGAGGTGGAGGCACAGGTCGAGGCCGGCCGCGGTGCCCGCACTCGTCAGGACCGGCCCGTCGCAAACGTAGAGCACGCTCGGGTTCACCCGGGCGGCCGGGAAGGCCGCGGCGAGATCCGCCGCGTGGCGCCAATGCGTGGTGCAATCCCGGCCGTCAAGCAGTCCAGCAGCGCCGAGGACGAACGCCCCCGAGCAGATGCTCATTACCCACGCGCCACGCTCTACCGTGCACCGCAGGGTGTCGAGCACGGCAGGCGGGTAGCCGTCCACCTCGGTGCCGCTCGCCGGGACGATGACCAGATCGGCCTCACCTGCGCGATCGAGCCGGTGCTCGCTGGACAGCGTCCAGCCCATGGCCGAAGGAACCGGCTTGTCGTCAACAGTGACGACCGCAAAGTCGTAGCCGGGCACGCCTTCGTCGGAGCGATCGAGGCCGAATCCCTCGCAGGCGACTCCCAATTCGAACGGCTGGACACCGGGGAGAGCGATCGCGACGACTGATCTGATCGGCATATCGCCAGCCTCCCACGAGTTTGGCAGCAAATCAACGGAGACTGGCATTTCTGCCACTGGTGTCAGCATCTCTACGGTCAGAGAATAATTGCCATGACCGCATTGATCGTCTTCCTCGGCCTGATGGTTCTGCTCGCGCTCGCTTGCCTCGCCGGACTCGGCGCCGATTCCCGCAACCCGGAATGGTCGTTGTTCCGCGCCCCGCGGGAGGGGCCGCCCACGCTGGACCGCCGAATGCGCCCGCGCTACTAGACTCCGGTCCGCGAAGCTGCGACATCTGCCCCCGTAGCTCAGCGGATAGAGCAGGTGCCTTCTAAGCACTTGGTCGCAGGTTCGATTCCTGCCGGGGGCACTGCCGGGGGGACCGTTCCGGGGGCACTGCCGGGGGCACGAAGGCCAGCAATTCTGCGGTTCTGTCGCGCACGCTGCAACCGCGTCCTGTCAGGTCCATGTTGGACCGCCGCCACCCGCGCGGTGTCAGCTTCCGTAGTGGTATCGGCAGGCGGCGATACGGATCTCGTCATCGTTGATCTTGTACACAAGGCGGTGTTCATCCGTGATCCGGCGCGACCAATAGCCCTGGAACCCGTGTTTGAGAGCTTCGGGTTTGCCGATCCCCTCGTTGCCGTTACGCTCGACATCCTTGATCAGTGCGTTGATCCGCTTGAGG
Source organism: uncultured Actinomycetota bacterium (assembly GCA_963839995.1). Classification (GTDB taxonomy): domain Bacteria; phylum Actinomycetota; class Actinomycetes; order Mycobacteriales; family Jatrophihabitantaceae; genus CAWIUB01. The sequence goes on from CAWIXH010000001.1 coordinate 50,877, forward strand.
ATCTTGCGGTCCTGGGCCTGCCACCAGAGGTAGTCCTCCCAGGCACTGTCGTCCCAAAGGAGCTTCACTCGAGCAGGTCGCGGACTTTCCCGGAGCCAGTCTCGAGCCGATCGATCGAGGCCAGCAGCCGGCAAGCGTTGTCAGGGTTCTTGAGCAAGTACGCGGTCTCCTTCAACGACTCGTAGTCATCGAGGGCAACGATGACCACCGGCTCGTGCCCGGCGCGGGTGATCACGACCTCCTCGCGGTCATCGGTGACGGCGTTGAGCGTCTCGGCGTACCTCGCGCGAGACTCCGAATACGTCATCGTCTTCATGGATCACTCCTCTAGGCTACGTACAAGAAATTGTACGCACTGCCATGGAAGCTCGCAACACGGTGCCACGCGCCTCCAAGCCGCTGCGGCGGGTCGGCCAGGCGGCGCGGGCGTCGGTGAACGCTCGGGTTTCCGGCCCTACGTCCAGGCCGTCGTCCACGGTTATCGGATGCCCAGTCCCGGCTTCGGAACCTCCGGCCGTGAGGCTCGTACGCCTCGTGCCGATCCGGCATTGTGGTCATGCCCGGGGCCTGTCCTGCGTCCCGCGCTCTCCCTAGGTTGACGAACGGGAATACCCGCATCGGCAGGAGTATCGATGCAGATCAAGACCCACCTCGGCGTCAGCGTTGACGGCTACATCTGAACCCCGGAGGGTGACCGGTTCTGCTTTCGATGCCGACCTTTCGCCGGGCGCACCTCGCATGGGTTGCCGGGGTTCCTGGCCGGGTGGCGCACGGCGCTGATGGGGCGGAGGACGTTCCTCCCGGCGCTCGACGCGCCCGAGTGGCCCTGGCCGGGGCTGCGGGTATTCGTCCTGACATCCCGGCCGTTGGAGCTCAAGTCGTCGCGGACGTTCCCGGACGGATGCGTGGAACACGTCTACACGCCAAGTTCAGTGTGAGTGGAACCGGACGGAGGTGGTCGTCTTGGCGAGCATCGGTCGCTGTATCGCGGGGGCAGCGTTTGTCGCGTACGGCGCACTACAAGTCTTGGGTCGCCGCGCGGGTTCGACCGCACAGGAGCGGCAGTCATCGCTGCCCGGTGACGACCTGGTTATGCAGCCGCAGATCCTGACCAACCATTCGATCACAATCGACGCGCCGCCGGACCTCGTCTGGCCATGGCTGACGCAGATGGGCTGGCACCTGGGCGGCTACTACACCCCGGCCTGGGTGGACCGCCTGCTCATTCCGAAGAACTGGTCGAGCCTCGATCACCTCGACCCGGCACTGGTGCGGGACATCAAGGTGGGTGACATCATCCCAGACGGGCCGCCAGGAAGCGCCTGGTTCATGGTCGACGAAGTCGACGCGCCGCGGCTGCTCGTCCTGCACTCAACCACGCACCTGCCGCCAGGCTGGCGAGAAAGGTTCGGTGCCGAGATCGATTGGACGTGGTGCTTTCGCCTGACCGGCCTGCCCGGCGACCGCACCCGACTGCAAGTGCGGGTGCGCGCACACACGGCCCCGTGGTGGCTGACCGCGAGCTATGTGGTAACTATTGTCCCAGCCGACTACATCATGACCGGCGGCATGCTGCGCGGAATCAAGCAACGCGCAGAGTCCCGGCCGCCGTTGCGGTCGTCGGGCAGGTCACCGTTGCCATCGCCCGCCGCCACGTCTGTCGAGCCCGGCACGTCCGGCCCGCCGCGGTAAGCGACGCATCCGTATTACCTCATGTGCGTGCACGCCACGAGACGGCGGCGTCTTTGCGTCCAAGGGCGGGTAAGGGGCCAGCAGCCCGGTGGGTCGACCCGGAAGGAGAACCCGAGCAGTCGATCACGCTGCCGACCAGCAGCCGGTCCGCTTCATCAGGCAGGATCACGTCATGGACGGCGTCGAGTTCTGCCGCGTGATCGAGGTACGCCGTCGCCCGAACCTCACCATCCACCGATGACGCGGTTCGTGGCATTTCTTCGTGCGGTGAACGTCGGCACGCGCAAGGTGGCGATGGCCACGGCGAGGCAGGCCCTGGAGGAGCTCGGCTTCGATGCCGTCGGCAGCTACGCGAACAGCGGGAACCTGCTGTTCACGACTGCGGGCCGGGCGGCCGACCACGAGGCGGCTATCCGCTCGAAGCTGGAGGAGGTGTTCGGGTTCGAGCTCACGACGTTCGTCCGCACGGCCAGGCACGTGCACCTACTGGCCACCGCCAAGCCCTTCGGCAGCATCACTGCCGGACACACCCACTTCGTGCTGCTGCCGCTGACGAGGCTCACCGCGACGGAGAAGAAGGCGGTCGAGGCGCTGTCGAACGACCACGACGAGGTGGTTGTGGTCGGCCGTGACGTGCACTGGCTGATCCGCTCGAAGTCGACCGAGACCACGCTCGGGCCGAGGCGATGGATGCAGGCGCTCCCTGACAATCCGACGACCGCACGTAACACCACGATGCTGGCCCGGTTGGTGGAGAAGCTGTAGTCCGCGACTGGCTCACGCGATCAGCGACGCCAGGCCCACAGCCAGCCGAGGAGCACGAGCACGGCGACGATCACGAACCCGGTAGTGCCGAGCAGATACTGTCGCCATCGCGGCTGGGCGCCCACCCAGGACGTCCACCGGCTGAGGAATGCCCGCGCCCGGCGCAGCAAGCGACTCGCCCAGGCGAACTCCGTGGCCCATACCCCGAGTCCCAGAAAGATGATCAACCAGCCGGGTCCGGGCAGTGGCAACAGGACCACGCCGACGGCGATGATGACCAGCCCGATGACCGCAATCCCGATCCGCCAAACTGCCCTACCAGCAGGCAGTTCGTGTACCCGACCGCGGACCGAGCGCATGCCACGGCTCCACCTGTTGCCATTGCGCGGGTCCGGCCAGGACATGCACCGACGCTAGCCGAGGGGGTCCATCCGATCCCGGGCGACACGGGCGTGAGAATGTTCGGATGGTGTTGTCCTCACCGGCGGTGTCCGTTCGTGGAGTAGGTGAGGGACGGCCACCAGGGCTCGTCCCCTGATATGTCTACGACACAGGAAGGAGACCCCGAAGATGACCCAGTATCTGCTGTCGGTGTGGAGCCGCGAGGGCGACCCCACCCCGACCGACGAAGAGATGCAGAAGGCTTACGCGCAGGTGGACGCGTTCAACGACGAGCTGAAGAAGTCTGGAGCGTGGGTGTTCGCCGGTGGGCTGCACCCGGAAACCACAGCGACCGTCGTCGACGCGTCGAAGCCAGGTGAGCCAGTGACGACCGACGGCCCGTTCGCGGAGTCCAAGGAGCACCTCGGTGGCTTCTGGGTCGTCGAGGCCGCCGACCTGGATGCCGCGCTCGACCTGGCTCGGCGCGGCTCGGCCGCGTGCGGCGGGCCGGTCGAGGTACGCCCGTTCCAGGACGACTCGGGGCAATGACGGAGCGGCGGTGACCGCGTCCGGTCCTAGTGGCGACGAACTCGACCGGGTCTTCCGCGAGGAACACGGTCGGGTCGTCGCCACCCTGGTGCGCTACTTCGGCGACATCGACGTCGCCGAGGACGCGGCGCAGGAGGCGTGCGTCGTCGCTCTCCAACGGTGGCAGACGTCCGGCATCCCCCAAACCCGGGCGGTTGGCTGACGACCACGGCCCGCAACCGGGCGATCGACCGGCTGCGCCGGGAGGCCACCCGCGATGCCCGACAGGCCCACGCCGCGCTGCTCGCTCACGTCAAGGACGACAACCCGGTGAGCTCGGTGGTCGACGACCGGCTCCGGCTCATGTTCACCTGCTGCCATCCAGCGCTCGCGCCTAGCGCCCAGGTGGCGCTGACGCTGCGGCTGCTCGGCGGGTTGACCACCACCGAGATCGCCAACGCCTTCCTCGTTGACGAGGCAGCAATGGCCAAGCGGCTGACCCGAGCGAAGCAGAAGATCAAGGCAGCGAAGATCCCCTACCGCGTTCCGGCCGATCACGAGCTGCCGGAACGCCTGCGCGGAGTCCTCGCGACGCTCTACCTCGTCTTCAACGAGGGCTATCTGTCCTCGACCGGCGACGTCGCGATCCGCACCGACCTGTGCGCGGAGGCGCTCCGGCTGACCCGGGTCCTCGTGTCGCTGATGCCCGACGAGCCGGAGGTCCACGGGCTGCTCGCCCTGATGCTGCTCGTCGATGCGCGACGCGCCGCCCGAGTCGCCGACGGGGTGCTTGTCACCCTGCCCGAGCAGGAGCGTGGCCGTTGGGACCACCGGCTCATCGCCGAAGGGCACGACCTTGTTCGCGGCTGCCTGCGCCGAGGTCGGCCTGGGCCGTTCCAGCTCCTCGCCGCGATCAACGCGGTCCACACCGATGCGACGACGGCGCAGCAGACCGACTGGCGCCAGATCGTCGCGCTGTACGACCAGCTGTATGCCGTGCAGCCTGACCCCGTCGTCGCCCTCAACCGCGCCGTGGCCATCGCTGAGGTCGATGGCCCGGAGGCCGGCCTGGCGCTCGTCGCCGCACTCGACCTCACCGGATACCACCCGTTCCACGCGTCAAGGGCTGACCTGCTCCGCCGAGCTGGGCGCACCCGAGAAGCCCGGACGGCATACGAGCGAGCGATCGAGCTGACCACCAACCCGGCCGAGCGGGCTTTCCTGCGAACCCGCCTTGCCCAGACGTGACCGTCGGGTCAACTCGGGAAGGTCGTAGCCGAGCCCTTCGCAGGATGGGGGCAGCTACCGTGGCCGAATGGGTCGCCGCGTGCCGCTGCACTCGGCCGCCGTCGCCGTCGTTGCGCTGTGCGCTGCCGTCGCGTCCGCGAGTTGCAGCGCGCCCCGAGCACCGGCGCCCGCCGCCACGCCTCTCGCCAGCAGCGAGGTAAGTTCCTCGGTCGAGTCGTCGCGGTCGGTGAGCGCACCCGGATCGTCCGACGCCCGCCCGAGCCCGAAGGCAGGCACGTCTCATCCGCGATCGTCGACGAGCAGCCCACGAGTCGCCGCGCCGCCCAGCCGCCCCGTCGTCGTGATCGACCCCGGCCACAGTCCGACGATCCACGGGATCGACCCGGCTACCGGGCTGAATGTATCCGGCTATGAGAACGAGCCGGAGATGCGTGACGTGTTCGCCGTAGCCGAACTGGTCAAGGCACAGTTGGCGGCCGCCGGCTACCGCGTGATCATGACGAAGACCACCCTGGATACCCCGGTCTTGCTGAACCAGATCGCAGCCACCGCCAACAACGCCCATGCCGCGCTGGCGTTGAGCATCCACGACCAGGCCGGCGCGAACGGCGGCATCGGATTCGATCAAGGCAACAACATCGTCTACTACCAGTCCGTCGGCGCGTACCGCCAGGCCCCGGGCCACCCGAAGATCGTGTTCACCGACAGCCGCGTGGCGGCGCTCAGCGTGAAGTACGGGCAGATCTTCCGCGCGCAGCGAGCACGGCCGAGGGTCACTCCATCACATTGCAAGGCAACGTAGGTTACGACCTGAGCTCGCGTGGGCTGGACGCCGGCAACATCTGGATCGTCCAGCTGCTTTCCCACGTCCCGTGGATCTACAACGAAGCAGGCGGAAATAGCGCGGGGGTGTCGGGCTTGAACGCCGCTGACAAGCGCAAATACGCCGCAGGTCTGGTGGCCAGCGTCGAACACTGTCTTCCCCTGCCGCGGTAAGCCGACCGGCACGGACGGATCGGTGGATTCCGGCCGGGGTCGGCGCTATGTTAAAGACCCAAATCGGTTGAAGACCCAAATCGCGAAGGCGAAGGCCGGGAGGCGGTCCCGATGTCCCACTACCTGCTGCAGGTCGCGTACACACCCGAGGCAGCGGCCGCCTTGGTGAAAACCCCGCAGAACCGCCTCGAGGCCGTCCGACCGGTGGCCAAGCGGCTCGGCGGAACCGTAGACAGCCAATGGATGTCCCTCGGAGAGTACGACGTCGTGGCAGTGATCAACATGCCGGACAGCGTCAGCGCGGCGGCGTTCGCCATGGCGGTCTCGGCTGGCGGTGCCTGCAAGGCGGTCACGACCACCACGCTGCTGGGCGTCGAAGAAGGGATCGAAGCCATGCGGAAGGCGGCAACGGCCGACTACCGCCCCCCGACGGAGGACTACGGCTACACGGCCAGCTAGGCCGTCCTGTGAACTGGCATGGGCTGTGCGGAATATGTCGAAACCGCTCCGGATCGTCGATGGGTGATGCGGGCTAAGGTGCGAGGGCGTTCTAGAGAGCGATAGTCGCGAAGGCGAAAGGCCGAGAGGCGGTCCCGATGTCCCACTACCTGCTGCAGGTCGCGTACACACCCGAGGCAGCGGCCGCCTTGGTGAAAACCCCGCAGAACCGCCTCGAGGCCGTCCGACCGGTGGCCAAGCGGCTCGGCGGAACCGTAGACAGCCAATGGATGTCCCTCGGAGAGTACGACGTCGTGGCAGTGATCAACATGCCGGACAGCGTCAGCGCGGCGGCGTTCGCCATGGCGGTCTCGGCTGGCGGTGCCTGCAAGGCGGTCAGAACCACCACGCTGCTGGGCGTCGAAGAAGGAATCGAAGCCATGCGGAAGGCGGCAACTGCCGAATACGTGTCCCCGATCGACTACGGCCATTGGGGGTTCGTTGAGTAGCACCGCACTTCAGCCATAGCTATTCGACCTCACGCTCGCCGCGGTGAGCGTGGGTAATGCACACTGCCGGCGTAGGCCCAGCCACCTCGACCTCGGCCGTTCGCGGGCCGACCCGGAACGGCCCAGGTACCGTGAACCGGCAACAGTAGCGGCGGCTCGCAGTCGCCGATCGGAGGCGCACACAAGATCCGACCCGACCAGCAGACGGAGGCAGCGTCGATGCAGTCCGATGCGGATGTCGGGGTGCACGACGCGATCCAGACGACCGAGACTCGACCACGCCAGTGGGACATCGTCGTGGTCGTTGCCGTTGGAGGCATAGTCGGCGCCGAGGCCCGATATGGGGTTGGCGAGGCACTGCCGCACACCGCGAGCCAGTTTCCGTGGTCGACCGTGCTGATCAACGCGTCGGGCAGCCTGGTGATCGGCGCGCTGATGGTCCTGCTGCTCGAACTGACCTCGCCGCATCGGCTCACCCGGCCATTCCTCGGCGTCGGCGTGCTCGGCGGCTACACGACCTTCTCTACGTTTGCCGTCGACGCGCAACGTCTCGTCACCAACCACCGGCCACTGATCGCATTGGCCTACGTGGCGGCCACAGTCGTCTCGTGTGCAGCCGCAGTGTGGTTGGCCACCGTCGCCACCCTGGTTGGGGGCGAACTGATCATCAACGCTCGGGTGCGGCATCAACTGCGAAGGGGTTCGAGATGACGTTGTCTGGCCTGGCCCGTCGGCTGATGGTGATCGTCGACGAGGACGCCACCTGGCACCACAAGCCGGTGTACACGGAGATCGTCCGGCGGGCACACGATGCGGGTCTGGCCGGCGCGTCGGTGTTCCGGGGCATCGAAGGGTTCGGCCAGTCCGGGCGGGTCCACACGAGCCGGATTCTCAGCCTGGCGGAGAACCTGCCGGCCATGGTCGTCATCGTCGACACCGACGCGAACATCGTGCGGTTTCTCCCCCAGCTGGAGGAGCTCAACGTGCGGGGCGTGGTCGCGATCGACGACGTGGAGGTGGTTACGCCGGGCCACGTCCCACAGGCAGCGCAGCCGTGATTGCGGTGATGATCGCGCTGGGCGCGGTTGTCGGCGCGCCGGCTCGATACCTGACCGATCGGGCCATCCAATCGCGGCACGAGACGGTGTTTCCCTGGGGCACGATGACCGTGAATGTCGTGGCCTCGTTGATTCTCGGCGTGGTCACCGGCGCGGCGACGCACCTTGACCCGAACCTCGTGGCCCTGATCGGAACCGGCTTCTGCGGCGCGCTGAGCACCTACTCCACGTTCAGCTACGAGACGATGCGGCTGACCCAGGAGGGTGCCCGGTTCTACGCGGTCGCGGACATCGTGCTCAGCCTGGTCGCCGGCCTCGGCGCGGCCTCGTTCGGCTGGTCGATCGGGCAGTCGATCGGCTGACGAGCACTTGCCTAGTTGCGTTGGTCGCCGGCGCGCGGCCAGCCGGCGAGCGCCCGCCGAGCGGCCCGACGGGCCGGCGCCGGACCCGCCCGGGCCACCGCCAGCAGCGTTCGGCCGACGTCACGGAACCGGTAATGGGCCAGGGCGTTGATCGCGGCCGCAGCAAGGTACGGGTCGGGGTCGTGGGCCATCACCCGCAGTGGCTGCAGCGCCCGCGGTTCGGCGTGTTCGCCCAGCGTCCCGGCGGCGATGACGCGGCGCTCGACGAGCGGATGCTGCAGGGCCCAGAGCAGCTTGTCGGTGAAGCTGGTGCCCGCCGGCTCCGTCGGCGGCCGTCCGCACTGTCGGCACGGCGGATCGCCGGTCGCCGCGCGGTCCTGCTGGGCGTAGCACCACCAGCAGTACCGCACCGGTCCTAGCGCCATTCGTCGTCACCGCGGAGGCAGCAGGCGAGAGGTGAGGACCGAGGCAGCCATCCAGGCCGCCGCGTACCCGAAGGCGAGCGTCGGCGAGACGAGGGTCCACAGCAGGCCGGCGACCACCGTTGAGCCCAGATCACCCAGCGCCTGGGTGAGGCCGAGGACCCCGAATCCGTTGCCGCGTAGCCGTTCGGGCAGTGCGTGGGCCACCACCGTCGACTCGGCGGTCTCGGCGAACCCGATCCCCACCCCGGACAGCAGGAACGCGATCAACAGCACCGGCCAGGCGTGCGATCCGACCGCGAACAGCGCGTACCCGGCGACGTACACGATCCCTCCGCTCGTGAACACCCGCCGTAGGCTGAGCCGGTCGGCCAGCTGGCCGCCGGCCAGCGCGGCGACCGTGGCGGCCGCGTTGTGCGCGGCGTAGAGCAGGATCGCCAGGCTGGTGGCCGAGGTCAGGTCCCGGCCACCGACCTGCAGCAGGTCGGTGGCACGCAAGATCAGCAGTGTGCTGGCGACGTTGCCGAGCTCGAACAGGGCGACCGGGGTGAGCGTGCGGGCCAGGCCGGCATGGCGTAGCTCACCCAGGTTCAGCGCCAAGGTGCGGCGGGCCGCGCCGTCCGCGACGGTGCGCCGGGCTTCCCGGGCCGCGAGCGTGATCGCGACCGCGGCAAGCACCCCTGGCACGATTGCCAGCACGATCGCGTGCCGCACACCGAGCGCGGCGACTAGCCCGGACGCGGCCAGCGGCCCGATGATCGCGCCGGCATTGTCGCCGGCCCGCTCGACGCCGAACGCCCGGCCGAACGTGCCGCGGCTGGCCAGCGACGTCAACAACATGTCCCGCGCCGGTGAGCGGATACCGCGCGACATCCACGCGATCGCTCGCAGGATCGCCACCTGCCACACCGCGGTGGCGAGGCCGATCGCGGCAGTGGCCGCCGCCGTGCCCAGGTAGCCGCCCGATGCGCCTGCTCGACCGCCTCGCCGGGCTCAGTCACGAACCCTCGTCACCTGCGCCAGCAGCTGCCGCAGCGTTTCCCGCCGGTCGCGAAGCTCGGCGAGCTGTACGACGCGATCCGTGCGCGCCGTGTCGCTGATCCGCGCGGCGTCGCCCAGGGCGGCCAGCAGCCGATCGATCATCCCGGCATGCTGCTGCTCGAGGTCGCGGGCCAGGCGACGGGCGCTCTCGCGCAGCCGCTGCTGCAGATCGGCCCGCACCCGGCCGAGTTGCCGGTCGACGAGTTCGGGCACCTCCCGGGCCAGGTGATCGCGGGCGCGCCGGGCCTTGCCGGGCATAACCCGGCGGGCGGCGTCCGCCAGCGGTGGCTCGACAACCGGTGCTCGATCGAACGAGTACCAGAATCCCTTGCTGGGCAACAGGATCTGCTCGTCCATCTCGACGGATACCTCGAGGTCGAGGAAGTCGCGTGCCGCGTCGTGAACCAGGCCGCGTTGCACAGCCAGATCCGCCAGCGCTTGATCCCGCAGCTCGATCAACCCGGCCTCGAGCCTGGCCGCCGCCGTACGCCGCCATCGCTCGGCGACCTCGCGGATCACCTCCACCGCGAAGCCACGGCCGCGCTCTTCGACCTGGTCGGCAGGAACCGCACGCAGCGGGCCGTCCAGCTGATCCAGAGTGGCCTGCGGACAGGATGCGGCCAGCTCACCCACCGCCAGATGATGGGACTCGTCAAGCGCCCGGCGCATCCGCCGCTGCGCGACCGCGCAGCGGTCACCCAGGTCCCCTTTGCGGGCACCGATCTCACGCAGCCGATTCTGGAAACCGCGGACCCGTCCGGCGGCACTCGACTCGGCCAACTCCAGGGCACGGTCGGTCACCGCGACGCCGTCGAGCATCCTGGTGATTAACCGAGACAGGTGACCGCGCAACGAAACCACCAGATCGTCGCGCGCACTCTGCCGCAAGTACCCGTCGAACGCACTCACGAAGGCAACGAAACCCTGGTCGTCCGCCCCCGCGCGGGCCACACACGGGTACACGTGGACGGCGGCCCCCGACGCGCTTGCGCAGACCCGCTCGGTGAACTCGGTGGCCTCGGCCAGTTCGGCCGCATCGAGGCGGTCGGCCTTGTTCAGCACGACGAACGTCCGCACCGAGCCAGCCGTCACCCGGGCCAGCAGCGCACGTTCGCTCTCCGACACCGGCGGGTCCGAGGTGAGCACGAAGATCGCCGCGTCCAGCGAGTCGAGGGCCTGTTCGGCGGCGAGGGTGTTGTGCGCGAACACCGAGCCGGCCCCGGGCGTATCGACGAGTTCGACGTCGTGTTCGGAGAGGAACGGCGAGTCGATGCGTACGCGAACATCGGCCACCTGGCGGGTGTTGCCCGGATTGGCCCGCTCAGTGACGAACTCACCCAACGCGGAAAGGTCAAACCACTCATGGCGGCCATCGAGGAACGTCACCACCAGATGATCCTCATCGTGGTCATCGTCACGAGGTAGCACGGCGGTGACCACCGCGGTGACCGGCGTCACGCCGGTGGGAACCACGTCCCGGCCGAGCAACGCATTGACCAACGTGCTCTTGCCGCGCTTCGCCTCGCCGGCCACCAGGACGCGCAGCCGCTTAGCGGCAAGCCGCTCGCCCAGTTGCGCAATCGTGTGGCGATCACGAGGCGACACCAGCTCGCGCAGCGTTCGCAGTACGTCGCCAAGCTCATCGGCAACCGTGACGGCCACGGGCGTCTCCCACCGCACTGGGCAGGGACTGTTGGCGACTCTCGCGTTTGCGGCGAGCCCCTCCGCCGTACCCGCCAGTCTAGAGATCGACGCACCCGGTCGGCCAGCCGACGAAACGGCTTTCGACAAGCACGCCCTGCTGATGAACCGAATGCTGGACTAAGGTCCCAAGGGGGTATGGCGAGGGAGCCAAGATGGGCGAGCACGGCGAGCGACTGAACGGGTACAGCGCGGTTGGAGTCTTCTGGCCGACGGCAATGAAGCGGGAACGACCATGAGCCTGCTGGACGAGGCGGCGTGGCGGGGCAAAGTATTCATCGGCGGGTCGTGGGCCGGGGGGTCGGCCGGGGAATACCCGATCGTCGAGCCGGCGACAGGCGGCGAGCTGGGCCTGATGGGACTGGCCTCGCCGGGTGATGTCGCCGAGGCGGCGGCCCGCGCGGTGGAGGCGCAGCCGGCCTGGGCCGGCACGCCCTATCCGGCGCGGGCGGCAGTGCTGCGCCGGGCCGCTGACCTGTGGTCGCAACACGCCGAGGAAGTCGCTTGGTGGAACATCCGCGAAGTGGGCGCGATCGGGCCGATGGCGGACTTCGCGCTGCACGTCGCGGAGCAGGAGTGCTACGAGGCGGCGGCCCTGCCCAGCCGCGCCTACGGGGAGCTGATCCCCAGCGAACAGCCGCGGCTGTCCATGGCCCGCCGGGTCCCGGCCGGCGTCGTCGGGGTGATCGCGCCGTTCAACGTGCCGATCATCCTGGGTATCCGTTCGGTCGCCCCGGCGCTTGCCCTGGGCAACGCCGTGATCCTCAAGCCCGACCCTCGCACCGCGATGACTGGCGGAGTGACCATCGCGCGGGTATTCGAGGAGGCTGGGCTACCACCTGGCGTGCTGCAGATGCTGCCCGGCGGTGCCGAGGTCGGCGAGGCGATGATCGCGGATCCGCACGTGCGGGTCATCTCCTTCACCGGGTCGACGAAGGTGGGCCGTCGGGTCGGTGAGCTCGCCGGCAAGCACCTCACCCGGGCGCACCTGGAACTCGGCGGCAACTCCGCTCTGCTTGTCCTGGACGACGCCGACGCCGACAAGGCGGTGACCCTCGCGGCGTTCGGGTCGTTCTTCCATCAGGGTGAGATCTGCATGACGGCTGGCCGGCACATCGTGCACGAGCGGCTGTACGACCATTTCGTCGAAGCGCTGGCAGCCAAGGCGGAGAAGCTGGCGGTCGGCAACCCAGCCACGGACCAGGTCGCGCTCGGCCCGGTGATCGATGCGGCGCAGCGGGACAAGATCCACACAGCCGTCGTCGGGAGCCGGGACGCCGGCGCGACGGTGGCAGCCGGCGGCGAATACGACGAGCTGTTCTACCGGGCCACCGTGCTCGCCGGCGTCCCGCCGGACTCGCCGGCGTTCGCGGAAGAGGTGTTCGGCCCGGTCGCGCCGGTGGTGAGGTTCTCCGACATCGACGAGGCAATCGCGCTGGCCCGGGCAAGCGACTACGGCCTGTCGCTGGGCATCGTGACCTGCGACGTAATGAAGGGGCTCGCCGTCGCGGACCGGATCCCGAGCGGCATCGTGCACATCAACGACCAGACCGTCAACGACGAGGCGAACGTCCCGTTCGGTGGCGTCGGCGCGTCCGGGACCGGATCGAGATTCGGCGGGCCGACCGCCAACGTCGACGCATTCACCGAGACGCAATGGGTGACCGTCCGTGGCGATCCCCCGCCCTACCAATTCTGACGATCTCAGTCGGTGATCTGTCCGGCGTATAAATCGATGGGAGGCCCCTCGCCGCAGGAGTCCACGATGACCGCCACGACAGCCCCGCCCGATCGCGTCTCGGCCGCCATGCCGCCGGGTCCGCGTCTGCCGGTGGCAATCCAGACCGTCGTGTTCGGGCGCTACCGCCACAAGTGGCTCCCCGTTCTACGTCGTCGCCACGGCGATGTCTTCATGCTGCGGATCGCACCGCACGCCCGACGCCTGGTGATGCTGAGCCGTCCCGAGGACATCAAGGCGGTCTTTGCTAACCCGGCCTCGGTGATGCACGCCGGCGAGGGCAACGCGATCCTCGGACCGATCATGGGCGATCACTCGGTGCTGCTGCTCGACGAAACCGCACACCAGCGCGTCCGTCAACTGCTGATGCCGGCCTTCCACGGCGGCGCGCTACGGGGCTACCGCGAGGTGGTCGGCGAGCTATCCCGCGCCGAAACCGAGTCGTGGCCGATCGGGCGGACGTTCAGCATGCACCGGCGCATGCAGCGGCTGACCCTCAAGGTCATCCTGCAGGTCGTGTTCGGTGTGACGGACGAGCACCGGCTGGCCACCCTACGTCCGATCGTCGGCAGAATCCTGGACGTCAGGCCGATCATCATGCTGGGCTGGTTTTATCCGCGGCTGCGCCACGTTCCACCGTGGAGCCGGTTCCTCGACTACCAGGCGACGCTCGACGGCCTGCTGTATGCCGAGATCGCCGACCGCCGGGCGGCCGGGGACCTCAGTCAGCGCAGCGATGTGCTGTCCACGCTGCTGCGCACCGGCGAGGGATCGGACGACCCGCTGACCAATGCCGAGCTGCGCGACAACCTGATCACGCTGCTTCTGGCTGGCCACGAGACCACCGCCACCGCACTCGCCTGGGCTTTCCATGAATTGGCCCGAGACCCCGGCCTGCTGCGCCGGGCCCAACAAGCCGCCGACCGAGGTGACGACACGTACCTCGAGGCGGTCGCCAAGGAATCTCTGCGACTGCACCCGGTGATCTACGAGGTCGCCCGCCGGGTCACCGAACCGGTGCATGTCGGCGACTATCTGGTACCCGCCGGAGCGACCGTCATGCCGACAATCGGCCTGGTGCAAGACGATCCGGCGTTCTACGAGCACCCGGAACGATTCGACCCGACGCGCTTCCTGGACCGCCAGCCCGCCCCTAACACGTGGATTCCGTTCGGCGGCGGGGCACGTCGATGCCTCGGCGCGGGCTTCTCGCTCATGGAGGCCACGGTCGTCCTGCGCGAAGTGCTCACCCGATTCGACCTCGCTGCGGACCGCTCAGCCCGCGAAGCCGCACGCAGCCGCAACATCACGCTGGCGCCCGCCCGAGGCGTTCGGGTCCGGGTGACGCGACGTTAGTTCGCGAGGGGCAGGGTCGAGGCGACCTCGTCGATGCGCTGGGCCAACTCGGCATCCTTAGCGGTAACGCCTCCGGCGCTATGCGTAGAGAGCTCGATGTCGACCCACCGCCAACGCAGGGCCAGATCGGGATGGTGGTCGAGCTCCTCGCAGATGGGCGCGATCGCGTTGACGAACTGGGCGGCCGTGGGAAAGTCGGCGAACTCGATTGACCGCCTCAGGCGTTCGGTTGTGCCGGTCCAGTCGGCGTGCAAGGACGTGAGCCGATCGACGATCTCGTCTTGGCTGAGCAGCTCTGGCATACCTTGCACCGTAGCCGTGCCGGATACGCTCACGCACGTGAACGAACATCTGGTGTGGATCGACTGCGAGATGACCGGTCTCGATCTGCGCCGCGATGCGCTCATCGAGGTGGCGGTGGTGGTCACCGACGCCGAGCTCACCCCGCTCGACGATGGGCTCGACATCGTGATCCACACCGACGACGACGTGCTGGACACGATGGTGCCCGTCGTGCGAGAGATGCATGCCTCCTCAGGGCTCACCGACCAGGTGCGGGCGTCCACGATCACCCTCGGCGAAGCCGAGCACGCCGTCCTGAAATACGTCAAGGCTCACGTGGCCGAGCCGAAGTCCGCGCCCCTGTGCGGAAACTCGATCGCTACGGATCGCGGGTTCCTCGCCCGTGACATGCCGGAGTTGGACGAGCACCTGCACTATCGGATGATCGACGTCTCCTCCCTCAAGGAACTCGCTCGGCGGTGGTACCCGCGGGTGTACTACGCGCAGCCCGCCAAGGGTCTTGCCCACCGGGCGTTAGCCGACATCCGGGAGAGCATCCAGGAACTCGCCTACTACCGGGCGACGGTGTTCGTGCCAATGCCGGGACCGACCTCCGTAGAGGCTCAGGCGGCCGCGGAACGGCTCTTGGGGCCCTCGGACGGACCTGTAGACTGATTTGTCGCATCACCGCTCATGGTGGGTGTAGCTCAGCTGGTAGAGCACCTGGTTGTGGTCCAGGATGTCGCGGGTTCGAGCCCCGTCACTCACCCCAGTCGTGGCACGGTCACCGGCGTTATTGGTGGTGGGTTGCATGCTAAAGTTGCCGCTTGGCCCACCCTGGGTGTGGGCTACGTGTCTGTTAGGCGCCGCTAGCTCAATTGGCAGAGCAGCTGACTCTTAATCAGCGGGTTCGGGGTTCGAGTCCCTGGCGGCGCACCAAGCCCGCCGAATTCCGGCGGTTCACTCATTTCCGATCGGCGTTGCGACCACTTTACGACCACTTTTCGAGTTCAGAAGTCGAGCACCGAGGCGGCCTGCGAGGTCACCACTTTCCGACCTAGGTAGACGTCCTGGGTAAGCGAAGGACGAGCGTGTCCGAGGTGGTCGGCGATCTGCCGAGCGGTCAGACCGGCGTCGTCGAGCCGAGTCACAACAGTCTTGCGGAACGTGTGTGACGTGACCCAGTCGAAGCCCGTCCGGTCAAGTGCCCGTCGCAGGTCGCCCGTCGTGTTCGACCGGTCTCTGATCTGGCCTAACGGACTGCGGAACACGAGACCGGACATCGGGGCACCACTGCCCTGGCGCCGGCGAAGAATTTCGACGATCGATTGCGGAAGCGCGATGACGCGCCAGCCGGCAGCGCTCTTGGGCCGCTCTTGCACGACGAGCCCATACTCCTTCGTACGCACGACCGTCGAGTTGACTTCGAGAACACCTGCCGCTGGGTCGATCGCTGACCACCGCACGGCACACGCCTCGCCGATCCGCAGTCCCGTTCCGAGCATGAAGTCGACAAGGTCGGGAAGGTCCAGCTGCGCGGCCACGTCGTCAGCGCGTAGCGCCGCGCGCAGTTTCGCTACTTCGTCCCGCGTGAGCGCGCGGACCTGTTTCCGTGGACGCGATATCCGTGCGATGTCGCGGACGGGGTTGTTCGCCAGCGCGCCGTGGCGGACGGCGAGCCCGAGCATGCCGGACAGGACTGACCGCGCCGTCTTCGCAGTACCTGGACCTGATCGACTGGAAGTGATCTTGATGAATCGATCGATGGCCGGAACCGTGATCTCCCTCAGTCGAAGCGCGCCGAGTCCAGGGATTATGTGTCGCTCCACCGTGTCGGCGTACAGCTCTTTGGTTGCCGCGGCCAGGTCACGTCCGTTGACCTCATCGAGCCAGACCTCCGCGACCTTGCGCAGTCGCGACTCTTGATCGATGTGCCCCGTGCTGGGACTTACCCGATCGCGTAGCGCTTCCTTGAGAGCGGCTTCGGCTCGCGGTCTCGACGCGCCATATCGCGTGACTGGCCGGACGACCCCGTCGTAGTCGCGATACCGAGCGCGGGCGCGCACGTGGCCGCGCTTGATCGTCAAGAAGTCGATCTTGCCGTAGGTGCCGACCGGCAGCGGCGGCCTGCCCATCGCTCCTGCCCTTTCGCGTTGCGTCGAGAACCAAAGGTTACGACCGATCACCGACACACCGGTGAGGTACGCGATCTCGTTGTGCGGTGCCGTTCGTGCCGCCGACGGCGCTGACGTGCCAACCTGCGTTCGGGCGCGCTGGATCACGCGGCGGTACGGGCAGGTCCATGTGGCCAACGGTGGTGGCGGAAACTCTGCTTGCCGAGCTGCCGGCTCATGATCCACCGCGCGAGCTCAGAGGATGGTCAGCAGCTGCAGCCCATCGACGTTCTTGAAGATCGCGTCATGCGCCACGAGCGGCACGCCGAGCCACATCGCCGTCGCCGCGATCCAGCGATCGGCTTCATGGTCCTTGTGCGCTAGCCCGTGTCCTGTCTCGACGCACCACACGCGCAGGGACACGTAGGCGGCCATCAAGTCCGGCCCGGGCCAGACGGTTTCCACCTCGGCGAGTTCGGCGTCGAGGCGCTGCATCCGCCGCGCGCCCCATCCCGCGAGGGTGGCGCCGAAGCGCAGCTCGGCGACCGTAGCGGAGCACACGACGGCAGGGCGGCCGGTCAGCAGTGGACGATAGAGGAAGGCGAGTTCGTGACCTGCTGGCGTCAGACGCGCGCCGAAGACTCCCGTGTCAACAACGACCGGCGAGCGACCGGTCCGTGTCATGCCTCGAGGATGGCCTTCAGGAAGGTGCGCGCTTCGTCTTCGGTGAGGTCGTCGATGAGCGCGTCCTCGTCCGCCCGCAACGGCTTCGCCGCGGCGAGAATGTCTTCGCGACTGCGTTCGAGGGTCGTGCCGAGCGAACGCTGCCTGTCAGCTTGGGACTCCGACATCGGTACGCACCTCCTTGCTGGACGCAATGCTACGTCGAACCGGCTGACGTCGACCGGCGAGCTTGCCTGTGCGGTGCTTCTCCGCTGCCTCGCGCAAGGAGTCGATGAGCGCGTCCAGCTCGGACTCCGGGTAGCGCAGGTTGCGGCCAAGCTTGATGGGGTGTGGCGGGAGGCCGAGATGGCGTCGCCAGCGCATGGTGCCGACCGAGACGTTCAGCCTCGCGGCGGCTTCGGCAATGGTGAGCAGGCGTTCCTCGTCGTTGCTCATAGTCCTAAGGGCATCTCCATATCGATGCAGTAACGCGCGAAAGGTCAGTTCGCTGCTCGCCAGGGCCGGTCGAGTGGTTCGACGGCGAGGGTGCCGGGCCAGCTACGTTGTCCGGGAGGACGGCTCCTGCGGCCGGTCGGCTGCGGGTTGGCGACGACGTCGGCGTAGCGGATGGGGTCTGCCTCGACCGCTCGCTCTAGGAGCCGGAGGAACAGCAGGCCGCGCTGCCGCGCGGTGCGGCGGTTGAACCGGAAGATGAACTCGTCCATGTACGACTGCAGGTGATCGGCTTCGACGCGCCCCTGATGAGTGCCCTCCAGCCACCGTTTGACCAGGCTGAACAGCCGGTGCACGCCGGGCAGCAGCTGGTGCGCCTTCAACCCGGAACGCTTGACGTTGATCGGGTCGTGCGCGTACTCCGGGCCGGCCAGGGCGTTCGGGTAGCTGGACAGTGCGTCGCTGATCACCGTGGTGCCGGGGGCGATGTTGACGGTGATGAACTCGCGCAGCGCATCGCTCTTGGCGCTCGTGATGACCGCGAGCCGGGCCCGGCCGAAGCCGCGACGGCCCTGCGGCGCTCGCTCGATGGCGCCGGCCACGAGGACCCTGCCTGCCGCGCCACGACCCCGCTTGCCGGGCTTCGCGCCGCCGACGAACGTCTCGTCCACCTCCACCTCGCCGGACAACTTGTCCCGCTCCGGCACCACCATCACGTCGCGGTAGCGGTGCAGCATCGCCCACGCGGTCTGGTAGCTGCCCAGGCCGAGCACCCGCTGCAGGTTCAACGCGCTCGTGCCCGCCTTCGAGGTCGTCATTAGCCAGGCCGCCTCGAACCACACCGTCAGCGGCGTGCGGGTGCCATGGAAGATCGTGCCCGCGGTGACGCTGACCCGCCGCTTGCAGCCGCCGCAGGAGTACCGGCCATCCCGCAGCCGCCACGCGACCCCACTCGCGCAGTGCGGGCAGACCAGCCCGTCCGGCCAGCGCAACCAGTCCAGGTAGTCCAGACACGCCGCGTCGTCCGGGAACCAGGCCCGTAGGTCAGCGATCCGGCCGGGGTAATGCACTCCTGCCCGCGGATGTTCAGCACCATCGGAGCTTACTGCATCGATATGGAGATGCCCTTAGTCCTATCCCTTCGGTGCTGGTTGGTCGTTCGCTGTCCTTACGCCGGAGAGGGCACTGGATCCGGTTGCCGAGTGGCAGTCGATCTTGGATCGTGACCGTTTTGTGACGGCCGGTGGTGATCATCGCTGGCTCCATCCCGCTGATGCCGATAAGACAGCGCGGTGAGTGCAATCCGTTCGCATCCTCTCTAGGTGTGACCGGTGTCCGGGGCGGACACGTCGGCGCGAATTGGTTTTCGGTAGTAGGGCGGGACGTCGGGGATTGGCGACATCGATCGACTCCCTCCGTTCGGCCTGTCTCTCGCGTGCTCTGCTCGGTACAAGTGGTTCGGGCATGGCGGAACACGACAGCGATCGCCGATGAATTTCATCGACGTTCGTGTGCGCTCACCTGTACAGGCGCTCGCTGATCGGCGTTCGCGCACACCTGCTGCGGGATTGTTAGCGGCCGAGGCTTGGCCCGTGCCGTTCCATGTCGTGCTGGGCCGGGTGGTGGTCGTAGGGGTGGCTGTGCAGGCGTTCGCGGGCGGCGGCGTCGGCGGCGAGGGCGCTGCGGAGTTCGGTGAGCTGCTGCAGTGTTGCGGTTTCGGCGGCGTCGTCGGCTTGCCAGCGTTCGTGTTCGCGTTCGAGCCAGCCGGGTGGCTGGGCGGCCACGGCGGGCTCGTGACTGACCCGGTCGAGGCGGCGGTTGACCCGCTCGAGCCGGGTCCGTCCCTCACTGATGTGCTGGTCGACCTGCTCGAGCCGCTGGTCGAGGTCGCGCGCGTGTCCGAGCCCGCCGTAGCGGAGCAGCTGGGCGTCGAGGTGGCCGCGGCGGTGGAAGTCGTCGCGTCGGACTTCTCGCCACTGCTGTTCGGCGGCCTCGGCCGCGTGCAGCAGGTCGCGGTGCCCGGGGTAGGCGTGTTCGGCCCGGGTGTGGGCGTAGCGGTCGAGCGCGTCGCTGATCCGCTGCCCGTCGCTGGCGTAGATGGCGAAGTGGGCGACGCGCTCGGTGCTGGTGGGCATGTCGGCCAGGTAGGGCTGCCAGTCCGTGGACCAGCGGGCCAGGATTTCGGTGGCCCGGTGCACCGCGAAGCTGCGGTGGCCGAGCCGGCCCGGGCCGGCGAGCACGACCTGCCCGGCGTGCCGGGCTTGGTCGCGCTGCTGGTTCCAGTCCTGGAGGAGTTGGTCGCGGATCTGCTGGGCGTGTGCGTCGAGGGCGGCGCTGCTGCGGTCGGCTTCGGCGCGGGCCTGTTCGGCGACCCGCCGTGCCTCCTCGTCGCGGCGGTCGAGCACGGCGCGTGCCCGGTCGTTCTGCTCGCGCACGGCGATGACTTCGCTGATGCGGTCGCGCAGTGCGGTCGCCCGTTGCAGCTCTTGTTGCCGGTCGGCCTGTGAGCGCCACGCCTCGCGGAGCTCGTCCAGCACGCGGTCCAGTGGACGCGCGCGGGTGTAGCCCGCAGCCTGCCCGGCGGCACGCCGGGCCGCGTGCGCCGGGCCAAGGTCGGCCCGATCGCGGGCGAACGCGTCCACCCACTGGTCGCGGGCATCTTCGACATCGTCGGCAACCAGGTGGACCAGTGTTGCGGTCGCGGCCGCGGGTCATGCCGACATACCCAGAGGCCGCGGTCGTGTGCTCGCCGAGCAGCAGATGGGAGGTGGTCGCGGTCGCCCCTTGGACGCCGTGCGCGGTCGTGGCGTAGGCCAGCTCGACGTGCTCGCGCACATAGTCGGCGGGCAGCACCCGCCGGCCCCGCTCCCCCACCACAGTCAGTGACCCGTCACGGTGCGTGTCGGTGACCGTCCACACCTCGCGGTTCGCCACGTCCAACTGTGGGTCGTTGCGACGGGTGGCGATCTGGTCGACTGCACCGACCGGTTGCCCGGCCCGGCCGCTAGCGGTGTGCCGGTCGTCGACCAAGCCCGCGGTGACCAGCCGGTCGCGGATCGCGCTGTTCAACGCGGCGGCTTGCTCACGGGTGTCGACCACGACCGCGGGCATGCGTCCAGCCTGCCGCGCGGCCAGCACGTCGTCGGCGATCGCCTGCTGCCGATCCAGCTCACAGTCATGCACTCGTACCTGGCCGTGCCTGTGGAGGTAGTCGAACACGCCGGCCGGGTCGTGCCCGTCGCGCATCTGCAGCGTGATCATCGCATAGATCGGGTCCGGCACCCGGGTAGGCGTGCCGTCCTCGCCGCGGGTTTCGCGGGTGAAGCGGTGCACCACGTCCAGCTCGACGTGCGCGGCCGGGTCGACCCATCGCTCGGCCAGCTGCAACACCCCGCCCCGTCCGACTGCCGGTAGCTGATGCCGGTCGCCGACCAGCGCGAGCCGCGCGCCGGCCTCGTCAGCGATCGCGAGTAGCGCATGTGCGGTGTCCTGGTCGAGCATGCCGGCCTCGTCGACCAGCAACAGATCCCCTTGGCGCAGCGCCGCTGCCGGCGCCGGCTCGGTCTCGACACGAGTCCACGTCCCGGTGTCGTCCCATCGCTACCCATGCTGGTAGACCAGCCACGCCGCCGAGCCGGCGGCCGCGCCGACCTCGAGGGTCGCGGCCTGCGCGGCCTTCAACGTCGGCGTCACCACCAGCAACCGACGGCTCTGCCCGGCCATCGCCTCCCGCGTCGCCGAAAGCGTGGTCGTCTTCCCGGTGCCGGCCGCACCCTCGACCAGCACCAGCCGAGCGTCGCCGACCAACGCGGTAACGGCGGCGCGTTGCCCCGCGTCGAGCCCGTCCACCGTCGGCGGCTCGCTCACCGTGGGGGCGGCGTTGCCGCGGGCGGCCAGCCGGGTGACCAGGTCAGCTTCCACGTCCAGCACGTGCCGGGAGGTCAGCCACCGCATGTGCTCCGGCGGCGCCGTGTCGTCGTGCAGCGGCATGCACAACGCGAGTGCGCGAGCGGTGAGGTCCTCGGCCAGCTCGCCGCGCACTGCCGCGTCGGCGACGAGGTGTTCGCGGGCGAGCAGTTGTTCGACCTGGCCGCGCACGTCCGCGGCGTTCCACGCCGAGCGCGCCGCACCGAGGCGGGCGATGACCTCTGCCGCGGCGGTCTCGCGGTCAAGCTGTCCAGGCAGTTCGAGCGCGAGTTGGATCGGCTTGTCCCGGTCTAGGTAGCCGAGCGCTGCGAGTTCGTCCAGCCAGCGTTGCCGTAGCTCGGCACCGTCGCGCGGCACGACCTTGTCCGGTCGGTCTTCGGCCCACGCCCGCGCGTCCCAGGCGCGCCGCAGTCCCGATCCGGGTTCGGTGTGGGGATGCTCGCGCCGCCACTGCGCCTCGTACCGATCCTCCAGCGCACCGATCTGTGCGGCGCGCCGGGAGAACGGGCCGACGAAGCTCGCGAGCTGGCCGATCTCCCCGTCGCGGGTGAGCGTGTAGCCGTGCGCCGCGAGCGCGGCGCGGAAGTCCGGGTCGCAGACCACCGCGGCGTGCCCGATCCCGTTGATCGCCGCGATGCTGTCCCGGAACGCGACCGTGTCCAGCCCACGCCACTTGCCAGCCGCGAACACCCGGGCGTTGACCTGCAGATGCAGATGCCGGTGCGGGTCACCGGCGCGGGAGGTGTAGTGCCGCACCGTGACCGCTTCCAGCCGTTCGACCGGCACGGCGACCTGTTGTCCGCGGGGCCCGACCCGGGTGGTCGTATGCGCACCGAGCCAGCCGATGATCTGCTCGGCTGCCTTATCTTGCGCGGCCTCGTACGCTGCCGCGATGTCCGGGTGCAGTTCCTCGGCGATCGACCAGGACTTGGGTCCGTTGACGATGACCTCGACGAACCGCACCCCAGCCGCATCCGTGCGGAGTCGACCGCGCGCCTCACCGGTGTCCGGATCGAGCCCGGCGACCCAGGCCTCGTAGGCGTCACCCGTCAACGCCGACAGCTCGAGCACCGGTCCGTCCGGGCCGGCGGTGAACCGGCGCGCCACCCCCGTCCCCTCGGCCAGGTAGTAGTCATCCGCCCTGGACCGATCGGCGTCCAGGTAGTTGCGGGCGGCCGCCGCCGACCCCCGATATACCTTCACCCCACCGTGCAATTCAGCCAGCCATTTCCAATAACAACCGATAACAACCAACAATGCAATTCAGGGTCTACCAGCCCGCGTTTTCAGGCTACCAAATTGGTAGCATACGTGCCGCGAAAGATAAAGGCTGGAGAATGGCGGGGAAATGACGGTTAGCGTTGGTGGTGGAGGCCGGCAGAGGTCGGGACGGTTTGGATGGGGGTGATGGGCTGGCGGTGGTCGGGTTGGGCCGAGGCGTGGTGGCGTCCGGTCGATGGCCCAGCGCCTGGCCGGCGCACAGCAGTCGCGGTGCCCGACCCGATCCAGGCGCGCCCAACTGAGAACGACGGAGCGCCATCGGCCGTCGCCCGCCGACTATCACGACTGGGCAATTGCTGGGGCGTGCGACCGCATGGATCAGGTCGACACGACCAGTGAATTCCGCATGCAATTGCGCGTCGCCACGCCTCCGCGTGGACGCGATTTTGCGTCAGGCCGCGCGCTCCACGAACGTCAATTCGTCGGCGCAGCGCACAAGAATGCGCGCCAATCGCAGCGCCTCACCGGCCGTCAAACTCACCCGCTGCGCCGGCTCGTCATCACCCGTCCACGTCTCGAGGACCACGCGTGCGCCCGCAGGTGCAGTGTCCTCGCGGGCCTCGCCGAACCGGAACGGCGCCGCGTTGTAGACGCTCACACCGACCGCCTCGCCGGCCACATCGCTACGCACATCGTCGAGAAACGCCTCAGTGCCGCGGCACTCGTGCCACGGCCGGTGCCGCTCGGGATCCGGGTAGTCGTGGTTCTCGTCCGGGTGCGCGGCGGCATTCACGCACCACGGCCAGCCATGGTCAAACAGCCGCGACAGGTCGTTGACTTGCGGCCACGGACCTCGCTCGAGGTCGTCGTTCGGTGGGTCGATACGGTCACTTATGGGTCGGGCCTCCTGCTTGCTCAGGGGTTCGATCAAGGCCCGGTCGGGTGTTACCAGCACCCGGTCGGGCCGCCTCGAGGTCGAGACGTGCACGAGGCTAACCCGCGGTTACGACACTCGTGCCTCGCTTGTGGACGGCGTGGCGATCGCGTAATGCGGGTGCGTGGGATGGTGGCGGTGTGGGGCGGGGTAGTCAGCGCAAAACGGCGCGCCGCGGCGGCGCGGCGGGTCGCGGCGCGGCGTGCCGAGAAGGCCGCTGAACTCGAGCAGCTGCAAGCACAGGCACTGGCGTTGGCGCAGGCGAGGCTGGATCGGCTCTACGACCCGAGCACGCCTGCGGCCGAGATCGCCGAGCTGGTGTGGGAGCAGTACGAGGGTGCGCCAGTGCTGGCCGGGCTGGCCGCGCTGCTGACCGCGAAGGGTTCGTCCGGTGAGCGGCTGGCGCAGGTGGCCGAGGCGCTGGATGCCCGTGGCGGCGCAGACAGCTTGACCGCGCTCACCTTCCGCGCCCTCGCAGCCCACGAGCGGGGCGAGGCGGCGACCGCGAATCAGCTGCTGAACACTGCGCTCGAGCGCGCACCGGATGCCGACGCGCGAGTCGCGTTGGCGCCCCACCTGCACTGGCACGGACGGCTCGGCGAGGCGCTGCGCGTCCTGCACGAACATCTCACCGACAGCCCTGACGATGACTGGGCAGTCGAGCGGTACGGGGTCGCGCTCGAAGCAGCACTCGCCGAATCACCACCGCCCAGTGATGAGGCACGCGGCCGCGAAGAGGAGCTGGCCAGGTTCACGGATCGCGACGGACTGTCAGCACTGCGCACCGCGCTGGAGCAGTACGTGCCCCACTCGCGCTACGCCACGCCGGTCGCCGAGCACGTGCAGGAGTGGCTTGATGCAGCTGGTCTCGACAACGACAGCGTCCCCGACTCACCAGTTGCCGATACCACCGAGCAAGACGCGGACCAGCTCGTCCGGCTCGCGTATGAGCATGCGCTGGTCGCCGCCAGCCGCACCGACGACCCGGCTGACTGCGCACTCGCAACGTTCGCCAACGATCCGGGCACCACGCCGGAGCTGGCGGCGCGCGCCCGCGGCTGGTTCGAACATGCCCGCTACGGGCTGTGGCAGATCAGCGACCCACACCCGAGGCCCGGGCTGTGGTGCCACGACGTCCTGACCGGGACCCTGCGCTACGCCCACTTCGCCGCCGAGCAGGTCGAGCAACTGCCACCCTGGGCCACTCTGTTGGGCCTCCTCGTCCCGGTCGAAACCATCAGGGCCGGCGCCGAAACGATCGTGCACAGCGAGCTCGGTCAACGTCGCGCCCGCAAGTCCGAACGCCGCCTGCACCGCCCGATTCCTTTCGGGCAGGCCGAGCCGCACGCCGTGTTCGGCGAGCTCGACGACCCGTCCCCACCGGCCGTCGCCAGCCTGCTCAGCACTATCACCTGGGTACTGCTACCGCGCATCCTCGCCGAACTACGCGACTACCGGGCCGCCCCGCCCCGATTGCAGAACACCGACGGCGAGCCGATGTGCCTGATCACCGCGCGGGTGCGAGTCACCGATCCGGATGCGCTGATCGAGGTCCTCTCATCGCATCCTGACTTCCGGTCCGACGGCGAACGTGACGAGTTGACATGGCTCGGCGCGCCGATCCCAGCCGGACAGCGGGAAGCCATGCTCGCCGAACTCCGGGCGCAACTCGCTTCTGAAGGACGA
This sequence comes from uncultured Actinomycetota bacterium, assembly GCA_963839995.1. Classification (GTDB taxonomy): domain Bacteria; phylum Actinomycetota; class Actinomycetes; order Mycobacteriales; family Jatrophihabitantaceae; genus CAWIUB01. The sequence goes on from CAWIXH010000001.1 coordinate 76,392, forward strand.
GAGCCAGTGATCGTGGAGAGCGACGACGAGCAACGCTGGGTCCGCGGCCAACTCACGCGCGAGAGTGACTCGTTCACCGTCAGCGTGAACTCGACACAGCGACTCGATCGACTGCTCTCCTTGCTCAGCGAGGCCGGCGCGCAACCCGACCTAGTCGAACAGACCCGCATCGACCCCGGCCAGGATCTCGCCTGGCCCGCCGGTCGCCGGCTCACCGCTACGACGCTCGCGCCGCCCGAGCAGGGTTGGGAGAAACACTGGCTCGACGAACCAGTCCCCGCGCTCGGCGGCGAGACCCCACGCCAAGCCGCTGCCGGCGAACACCGCCCACACCTCGAGACCCTGCTCCGCGAATTCGAGTACGACCACGACCTATCCGGATCGGGGCCAGACACTCGCTGGCTCCGCGAGCAACTCGGCATGCCCGGCCCAGACCAGGACTGATCCGCCCCGACGACGGGACGGACCACGAGTTGCCTTGTCCCGCGGGCGCGTCGCGATGACGCAGCCGGCGAAATATCCCCTCCTGGCGATCACTCAGCGTGACAGTCAGTCCGAGCGCAGGCGCGGAAGATACCGTCGTTACGGGACACGGTGAGCTGCCAGCGAGCGTGGGCGTTATCCGCCCAGGTCAGGAGTTCGGGGGCCCCGAGGTGTTGCGGTTAGCCCCCGTCAGCGGGCATTTCATAGGGCGGGTCATATGCGAAACTCGCCTTCCTGGAGCTCCGGCGCTGAAGGTCCGGAATCCCTTGCACGGCAAGCGTTTCCGCCCCGGCGGGTGCGCCGATTGAGGCGCCTCGTGCGGGACGGCTGTGGCTGTCCGAGTTGGGGTTCGGTTTACGGCGCGACTACCGAGGTCCAGTTGGGCTGGCCGGGAATAGCGAGTGGTTCCACGCCCAGGACAGCACGGTCATCGGGTTCATCTGCCGGGACGACAGGCCGCCGCCGGCGATCCGCTGACCTCGAAGTGATCAGTAGCTTGGACACGCGGTCTATCAGGGCGAACGGCTATACGTGATTCGCACGTGCCCTGGTCGAAGGCCCGCTCGACGCGCTAGGGTCTCGAACGACGACGCCTGAGTTTGGCTACTACTCGTTGCGCGCTGTTTCTGGACCGCTGATCCGGCGCAGTACCGGCAGTGTCGACGCGATGATCGCGAGAGTCGCAACGACGCCGGCGACCACGACGCCGTAGAAGCCCGCACCCGGCGACTGCAGCATCTCCGACAGCTGCGAGCGCAGGAACAGATACGCAGCCAGGAACCCCGCACCGATCGACACCGCGGCGGCAACCAGCAGCGGCACCACGCTCTCCAGCATGACCACCCGGCGCAGCACGGCGAGCGGCGCGCCGTTGAGCCGGAGCAGGCTGAACGGCCGCTTGCGCTCGTTCAGGCCGGCGACGACACTGACCGCGAGCGTGCAGCCGGCGATCGGCAAGCTGCCGATGATGACGACGTTGGCAAGCTGCTGGTACGCGGCGGTCCGCTTGCCGTCTAGATGATTGATTCCGTGAAGGTTGTGTCAGTGGTCGTAGGCGGTGAGGGATCTCTTGGCGGTGATGCCGGTGGTCCAGTTGTGCCAGATGCCGGCGGCCATGGCCAGTAGTCGCTGGGCGATGCGGGTGCCGAGGCCGGGCAGGGTGCGGCCGCCGTGGCGATCGAGGCCGAGTTGACCTTTCAGGGTGTGGTTCACCGATTCGATCCACTGGCGGATGCCGCCGAGGTTGCCATTGCGAAAGGTTTCGTCCTTGCGGTCCGGGCGCAGCAGTCGTAGCCCCAGCGTGGCTGTGTGGGCGGCGAAGGCCTGTCCGGCGAAGCCTTTGTCGGCCAGCATGATCTGTCCGTCCCGGATCAGGTGGTGCTCGTGATCGAGCAGCGCGGCCAGCACCTCGCGTTCGCCGATCTTAGGGTGGGCCAGAAACCACATCATCGGCATCCCGTCGCCGGTACAGACCAGGTAGAGCTTGACCCCCAGTAGTAGCGGGAATGGCTGGCGCAGTAGCCGTACCCGGCGTGCCCGGCCAGCTCCGAGCGCTTCGCGGTCTCCCGCGACGTGCCGCACGGCACCGGCGTCGCGTCGGTGATCCACAGGTCGTCGAAGAACGACGGCGACTGTTCGGCGATGACTGCGATCGCCTGACACAGCAGCGGCAGCGCGGCCTTGAGTCGCTTGTGATACCCCGACTGCCTCGGCACGTACGGGAACATCGCCCGCAACACCGGATCGGTGTGCAGATGACGGATCCAGCGTCGCTCGCAATCAAAACCCAGCAGCACCTGCACCACCGCCAGGCACATCAGCTCACTGTCACTCAGTCGCGGTCTGCGGCCCCGACCACGACGAGCCGGCGCGACGTGATCATCGATCAGCACATACAGTTCGGTCAGGAGGGTGTCCAGTTCTCTTCTCACAAATTGATCTTGGGCACCCTCTCTTCATCTCCTGCGCAGCGACACACCACACCCAGGCTTCACGGAATCAACCATCTAGGGCCTGTTGCTCGGCCACGGTGATCGGCGCATCGGTGTGCGGGTAGGCGAGTTCGAGCAGGGTGCGGGCGCGCTCGACGGCGGACCGCGAGCCGTTGGTGGCGACGACGAGGGTCTGCACCGGCAGCCCGGCCAGGTCTGCCGGCGGGATCTCGGCGCTGCGCCAGGTGGGTGGTTGGAACTTCGAGCCGACGCTGTCCGGCTCGATGGTCGCGGTCGTCGCGCTCGGCGCGCAGCGGCCCAGCGCCGGCACCGAGCCAGGTCCGCGCAGCTGACCAGCCCGCCCGGAGTGATGTGGCCGGCGACCGGTACCTAGTGTCGCGCTAGGTAAGTAGCTTTACCTCGTGGGATCATGACGCATGCCGTTGACTGTGGGTGTGGAGCTGTCCTCGCGCGATCGCGGCGAGCTGGTGTCATGGACGCGGTCGCCGTCGATGCCCGCCGGTCTGGTGCAGCGGGCCCGGGTGGTGCTGCTGGCGGCCGACGGTATTGGCACCAGCGAGATCGTGAACCGTGTCGGGTTGAGCAAGCCGGCGGTGATCGGCTGGAAGCGTCGCTATGCGGCCGAGGGCATCGCCGGGTTGGACGACCGGCCCAAGTCCGGACGCCCGGCCCGCATCGACCCGGTGCGCATCGTGCTGGCGACCTTGGAGCCGCCGCCGGAGAAGCTCGGTGTCACGCACTGGTCGAGTCGGCTGCTGGCCAAGCACCTGGGCGTCAGCGACTTCACGGTCTCCACGACCTGGAAGAAATGGGGCTTGCAGCCGTGGCGGGTCGAGACGTTCAAGTTCTCCACCGACCCAGAACTGGAAGCCAAGATCCGCGACGTGGTCGGGCTGTACCTGAACCCGCCGGACAAGGCGATCGTGCTCTGTATCGACGAGAAGTCCCAGATCCAGGCGTTGGATCGCACCGCGCCGGTGCTGCCGCTGCGACTCGGGATGCCGGAGAAGCAGACATCCGACTACGTCCGGCACGGCACCACGACGCTGTTCGCGGCGCTGGAGGTCGCCACCGGCAAGGTGACCGACGCCTGCTACCCGCGCCACCGCCACGAGGAGTTCCTGCGCTTCCTCAAACAGGTCGCGAAGGCCTACCCGCGCCGGCAGCTGCACATCGTGGTCGACAACTACGCCACCCACAAACACCCGGCCGTGAAGAGCTGGCTCGCGAAGAACAAGCGGATCACGCTGCACTTCACCCCGACCTCCGGGTCCTGGCTGAACATGGTCGAGATCTTCTTCGGCATCATCACCCGCCAGGCCATCCGCCGCGGCACCTTCACCAGCGTCAAGGACCTCATCGCCGCCATCGAGATCTACATCGACGCCTGGAACGAACGCTGCGAACCGTTCGTCTGGACCAAGACCGCCGACCAGATCATCCCGCACGCGACCAAAGGTCAAGCAACTTCAATAGCGCGACACTAGTGCACCAGCACCACTGCTGTCACCCCGGGCGAGGCGCGCAACTCGTCGAGCAGCGTGGCCGGCACCGACGGGATGGAGTTCGACTCCTGACCGGACGGGTTAGGCAGGAAGAAGTCGTTGAGCAGGGTTGCCCGGTCGGCCGTGGTGGCGCGCGCGCCGCCGTCGTAGGCGTTGATGGTGGTGATCACGCCGACTGCGACGGTGGTGACGAACAGCGCCAGCACCAGCCCGCTGATCGCCCGGAAGCCCGCGTACGGGTTGTCCGCGAGCCGGCGCGCGGCGATCAGCGCCGCCGGCCGGCGGGCCCGCCGGGCGAGCAACCGCGAGCCGTGCATCGTCAGCCACGGCCCGGCGATCACCAGGCCGGTCAAGGTCAGCAGAAAGCCCGGCAGGTACGCAAGGATCTGGCCGCCCGTGGACGCCGGCCGGCCCGCCTCGACGAAGTGGGCCAGCTCACCGAGCCCGGCCAGCAGCGGGATCAGCCGCCAGGCCCTCGGCGGCGCCGACATCACCCGCCGGGTCACCCCGAGCGGGGAGATGGTCACCTGGCGCAGGGCCAGCCGGGCCGCCACCGCCGCGCCGAGCGGGACGCCGAGCGCGACGAGCAGCACGTCGGGCAGGTTCAGCGACAGATCGCCGGTGAACAACGGCGCGCCGGTGAACGGGATCGGGGCGAGCGCCGGCCGCAGCGCGAAGAACACCCCGAACCCCGCGGCCGTCCCGATCGCCGCCGCGACTGTCGACTCGACGGCGGAGATCACCGTGACCTGCCGCGGTGTCGCCCCGACCAGACGCATCGCGGCGAACCGTTGCTCGCGGCGGGCGGCGGAGAGCCGGGTCGCGGTGGCGATGAAGATCAACACCGGGAAGAGCAGCGCCGCCGTGACGACCGAGAGGATGAGGTCGATGCCGCGCGCGTTGACGCCGACGCCGATGGCGCAGTCCTGCCCGTTGCAGCTACTCGGCGAGGTCGTGCTGATGCTGTTCACCTGCCGCGCGCCGGCGACGTGGGCGAGTTGCTCGGGGGTGTGCCCGACGATGATGATCAGCGAGTTCGGCGCGGGTAGCGCGGCGTCGCCGATGGTGCCGACCTGTCGGCCGGGGTAGCGGGCGCCGAGCTCGTCATGTGGCGTGGCGGCGAGTAGCTTGCTCATCGTCGGCGACGCGTAGAACTGCCCGGGTCCGGGCAGCTCTGGAATCCCCGGCGGCACCGGGGAATCCGGGCCGGTGGCGGCGACGTCGACCCGGCCGATCAGCTTGCCCTGGAACCGGTCCGCGGACAGCAGCCACCACGCCGGGTTCACGGCCGGGTTCGCGCTCGCCGGTCCGGGTCCGGCGCCGGCCAGACCGGTCTCCAGCCAGGCGTAGCGCGCGTTCTGCGTGTTGACCGCATTGATGCCGGCCAGCGTGGTGAGCTGTCGCGCGATGATCCACCGACTTCGATCTCGAACGGTCCGCCTTCGACGACCCATCGGTGATGCGTGCTGTGGAAGTACGCGAAATCGCGCCCCGCCAAGGTGAACCTGACCTGCCTGGACTCCCCCGGTGCCAAAGCCAGCTTCGCGAACGCTTTCAGCTCCCGCTCGGGGCGGAACACGGTTGCTTCCGGATCGCGGACGTACACCTGAACCACCTCCTTGCCCGCGACCGGGCCGGTGTTGGTCACCCTTACCGCGACGTCGACTCGGACCTGCGCGCCGCCCCCGCGGACCGCCGCCACCAGGTCCGTGTAGCCGAACGTCGTGTACGACAGACCGTGCCCGAACGCGAACGACACGGGCAGCTGCTTCGCGTCGTAGTGGCGGTAGCCGACCAGCACGCCCTCGCCATAACGCACCATGCCGTTCTCACCCGGGAAGTTCCCGAACGACGGATTGTCTTGCAGACGCAGGGGAATCGTCTCGGCCAGCCGGCCCGATGGAACGGCGACGCCGAACAGCAGGTCGGCGATCGCCCCGCCGCCCGCCTGGCCCAGCAGCCAGCCCTCCAGGATGGTCGGGACCTGCTGCTGCCAGGCCTCGACGGCGACGGCCGCACCGTTGGCGAGCACGACCGCAACCCGCGGGTTGGCGTCTGCGACGGCGCGCAGCAGCTCGACCTGGTCGTCGGGGAGATCCATGTTCGAGCGGTCCCATCCCTCGGACTCGTAGCTCGGCGGCAGCCCGAGGAACAGCAGGACTGTGTCGGCACCGGCCGCGTTCGCCGCCGCATCGACGATCAGCGCGTCGTTACTCTCCTCGACGCCGTAGCCGGGCGCGAAGGTGATCTCGCGGCTGCACACGGCACGCATCTGGTCGAGCGCATTGTCCAGCTGCGTCGGACTGACCTGCGAGCTTCCGGCGCCCTGGTAGCGCGACGTGCGGGCGAACTCGCCGATCACCGCGATCGAACCGGCTGCGGACGGGTCGAGCGGCAGCAACCCGCCGTCGTTCTTCAGCAGCACGGCGCAGTCTCGAGCGACGTCGCGGGCGAGGGCATGGTGCGCCTGCGCGTCGTAGGAGCCGCCTTGCCCGGCCGCTGGACCAGTGCGGTCGAGCAATCGCAGCAGCCGCGAGACAGCCAGGTCGAGCACCCCTTCGTCCAGGTCGCCGTCACGCACCGCGGCGACGAGCTGCGCATCGGTGAGCCCGCCGGACGAGGGCATCTCCAGGTCCAGGCCTGCCTTCAGGCCCGCCACGCGATCGTCGACGGCACCCCAATCGGACACCACGAGGCCGTCGAAGCCCCACTCCTCGCGCAGCACCTCGGTCAGCAGCCATCGATGCTGCGACGTGTAGGTGCCGTTGAGCTTGTTGTACGAGCACATCACCGTCCACGGCCTGGCCCGCTTGACGACCTGCTCGAACGCGGCCAGATAGATCTCCCGCAGGGTGCGCTCGTCCACCTCGGCGCTGATCCGCATCCGATCGGTCTCCTGGTTGTTGGCCGCGAAATGCTTCAGGCACGTGCCGATGCCCTGGCTCTGCACGCCGTCGACATACGCGCAGCGAGTTCCGCGCTGAGCACCGGGTCCTCGGACAAGTACTCGAAGTTGCGCCCGCACAGTGGCGTCCGCTTGATGTTGATGCCGGGCCCCAGCAGCACCGCGACGTGTCGACGTCCCACGACGACCCGAGCGCAGCCGCAGTCGGAAAGCATGTCGCCAGCACACTCGTACCGAGGCCCAGATGGTCGCCCTGATCGGTCTGCTTACGCAGGCCGTGCGGCCCGCCGGTCAGCATGATCGACTCGATGCCCACCCGCAGGATCGCCTGGGTGTGCCAGAAGTCGGACCCGGAGCAGAGGGAGGCCTTTTCCTCGAGCGTAAGCGATGCCAGCAGACCGGCAGGATCCAAAGCGGTCATCGGCCAATCATCCACTGAAGAATCGTGGCGTGCGGGTGCCTCGGCCCGAGGCCAGGACGCTCAGCCAGGCAGGCCATAGGGCAGGTGCGCGTCCGCTTCGATCTCGATCAACCGGTTGTACTTCGTGACACGCTCGCCACGTGCCGGGGCGCCGCTCTTGATCTCCCCGCATCCGTTGCCGACCGCCAGGTCGGCGATGAAGGTATCTTCCGTCTCGCCCGAACGGTGTGACACGAACTGCGACCAGCCGGCCTCCCGGCAGATGCGCATTGCCTCGAGCGTCTGGCTGACCGTGCCGATCTGGTTCACCTTGATGAGCGCGGCGTTCGCAGCCTTGCGGGAGATCGCCTCCCGGATGATCGTCGGGTTGGTGCACAGCAGGTCGTCGCCGACGAGCTGGATCTTCTCACCGAGCCGGGCAGTCATCCGCTCCCACCCGTCCCAGTCCGACTCCGCAAGCCCATCCTCGAGTAGGTGCACCGGGTAGCGCTCGGCCATCTGTTCGTAGCGGGCGATCATCTCGTCCGTCGAGAGTGCATCGCCGGCTACGTGGTAGGCGCCGTCGCGGTAGAACTCGCTCGACGCGGGGTCCATGGCGAGCGCTACGCCGTCTCGCCCGGCCTTATAGCCGGCGTCTTCGATCGAGCTCACGAGGAGCGCGAGCACCTCTTCCGGCGAGGTGAGCTCGGGGGCGAAACCGCCCTCGTCGCCGAGACCGGCGCTCAAACCTTGCTTGACGAGCTTGCCCGAAGAGCCTGTTGCATATTCGACCATCGATGACGTGGAACACAGTTCTCGCCGATTCGGGCCCGCCACATTTTCGGGGAGCCGCGATGTTCGGCCGGGAGAAGCGACTTGGGAGCTTCACTCCGAGTTCACTGATCATCGCGATCCGATTACGCAACAGGCTCCGAAGCACCCCGTAGATCTCCGCACCTGCACGGACCGCCTCGGCGACCGTCGGTGCGCCGAGCGGTGCCAGCATGAACTCTTGGAAGTCAAGCTCGTTTCGGGCGTGCATGCCGCCGTTCACGACGTTGAAGTGCGGCACGGGCATCCTCGGTGTGACGCCTTCGGGTGCCAGCGATTGCCACAGTGGCACACCGGCCGCGCTGGCGATCGCGCGTGCCACGGCTATCGACACACCCACGATTGCGTTCGCACCGAGCCGGGTCTTGTTGGGCGTCCCGTCAAGTTCGATGAGTGCCGCGTCAATCTCGGCAAGATCCGCGAACGTTTGCCCGCGCAGCCGCTCGGCGATCTCGCCATTGACGTGTTCGACCGCATTCACAACGCCCTGCCCGCCGTAGCGGGCGGTATCCCCGTCGCGCAGCTCGCGTGCCTCCCGAGTCCCGGTCGACGCACCGGACGGCACGCCAGCGCGAGCAGTAACACCGTCCGCGAACTCGACACTCACGGCGAGGGTCGGGCGGGCACGCGAGTCGAGAATCTCGATCGCAGACAGGGCCTTGGAGCCTGTTGCGTAATCGGATCGCGATGATCAGTGAACTCGGAGTGAAGCTCCCAAGTCGCTTCTCCCGGCCGAACATCGCGGCTCCCCGAAAATGTGGCGGGCCCGAATCGGCGAGAACTGTGTTCCACGTCATCGATGGTCGAATATGCAACAGGCTCCTTGATAGTCAGCATCGCGACAACTCCATTCAGGTCAACACTGTCGCCCGGAGTATGTCACGCGTTTCTTGCGCCCGACGCACGCATAGGATGTGACGGTGTCCGCGCCGTCGGCTGATTCCGAGGCCCTTGTCGCAACGTCGGTGGGCGGCGCCGAGGAGCGGTTACGGCGCATCGAAGCCGTCACTGACGTTGCGCTGTCGAAGCTGGACGTCCAGGAGTTGCTGGCCGAACTGCTCGACCGAGTTCGGGAACTGCTGGCCACCGACACCGCGGCGGTGCTGTTGCTGGACGAGTCCTCGCAGGTCTTAGTCGCAGCAGCGGCGCGCGGAATCGAGGAGGAGGTCAGCCAGGGCGTCCGGATCCGGCTGGGCAAGGGCTTCGCGGGGCGTATAGCGGCCGAACGACGGCCGGTCATCCTCGATCAGGTTAGCCCGGCCAACGTGGTCAACCCGCTGCTGCTACGCAAGGGCATCCAGTCGATGCTCGGCGTCCCGTTGCTCAGCGGCGATTCAGTCGTCGGCGTGCTGCATGTCGGCACGCTGCACACCCGCAGATTCACCGACGAGGACGTGGCCGTCCTCGAACTGGTTGCCGACCGCGTGGCGATGGCCACCACTGCCCGCCGCGCGCTCATCGACCGGGCGGCCGCAGCCGCGCTGCAGCGCAGTTTGGCGCCAGGACGACTGCCTGCCCTGCCGGGCCTCGACTTGGCAGCGCGCTATGTCCCCGGCGGCGAGTTTGGCGTCGGCGGCGATTGGTACGACGTCTTCCTGCTGTCGTCCGGTTTGCTCGGCATCGCAATCGGTGACGTGATGGGACATGGGTTGCCCGCCGCAACGGTGATGGGCCGGCTGCGCAGCGCATTACGCGCCTATGCCCTCGAAGACGATGACCCGGCCAGCGCCCTAGAACGATTGGACCGCAAGATCCAGCATTTCGAGCCGGGGCAGATGGGCACGGTCATCTACGGGCTGCTGGACCCCCGACTCCACATCATTCGGATGTCTTGCGCAGGCCACCTCGCTCCCGCCCTGGCGCGACCCCAGGCCGCCGCCGAGCTCGTCGAGCTGCCCATCGACCTGCCCGTCGGCATCCAGCCCGATGTGCGCAGGCACACCACCTCGATCGAGCTGCCCCCCGGCGCGCTGCTGTGCCTGTTCACCGACGGGCTCATCGAGCAGCGTGACGCCGACGTCGATGTCGCACTCAAACGGTTACGCGATGCGCTGACTGACGACGCCATCCGGACCGCCGAGACCGCCTGCGCTGAACTGATGGCGACCCTGATCGGCGAGCGGAGACACGACGACGACGTATCAGTGCTGGCAATCAAACGTCTGCCCGATATACCCGCTTCACCCCACTAAGCGTCGACACCGAGGTAGCACAGCACCGAGGAAGTGAGCTCATTCGACGTCGGCAGCTCAGCCCAGACTTGCTTGCCGCGCTGGACGTAGTCCACCCCCCACGCGCGACTGAGCGAAGCGACGATCATCAACCCCCTGCCGTGCTCGTCTTCCGGCGCCGCCCATCGCTTCTGCGGCCGACGCGGGACGTAGTCGTCCACGGCAAGGCGGACGTAGGCGCGATGTACGGCGACCGTCACGTTCACCTCCGGGCTACCCGCGTTGACCGCGTTGGTGACCAGCTCGCTCACCACCAACCGGGTGTCTTCGGCCAAGTCGAGCACGGCCTGGCCGTCCGGAATCGCGGCGGCGACAAATTCCGCGCAAAAATCGCGAGCGTGCCGGGGCGCACTAGTGTCACAGCTGTAGCTCATGGTCGCGCTCTGGCACATCGATCTGATCCGTCTAGCTCCCCGGTTGGTCTGTTGCTCAATGATCTACCCCAACAGGTCTACCCAACCAGCAGGCCGATCTCACACGAGTTCATACCAGCATGGTCCCGCTATCTTGAGCACATGCACATTTCGTCCGCGCCGGAGTCGACGGTCGGCACGCGGATCAAGGTGACCGGTGAAGTCGATCTGCAGAACTCCGACGCGCTGCGCCAAGCGGGCGAGACCGCCCCTTTCCGAACCCCGCTGCCGGACGTTGCAGGTTGACCTGTCCGCCGTCACCTTCCTTGATTCCAGCGGCGTGGGCGCTCTGGTCGGCCTGCGTAACGCGGCTCTGAACAAAGGCGGGTCCTTGGTCTTGGTGAGCCCCCAACCGCCGGTGCGGCGCGTCCTCGAGCTAACAACCATGGACAAGGTCTTCGACATCCACGAGGAATAGCCAGCCCCGCACCGCTAGTCAGGACTTGATGCGGCACGTCCGACCCCGTACAGTTCAACACGCTGAAGCCACAGCCATCTCAAAGCGAAGAACGTGCGGATGAGATTCCAGCCCGCATGTGCACGCGGCCCGGCAGTCCCGCAGAAACGTGAGGAGCGCAGTGGCGGAATTCTCCGTTCACGCCGACGCCAGCGCCAGTGACCACGAGTGCCAGCTCGTCGTAGCCGGCGACGTGGATATTGATACCGCCGATCAGATGGCGCAAGCAGGCCTGCTCGCCATCGCCCAGCACCCGACTAGAGCCCTTGTCGTAGACCTACGAGAAGTGACGTTCATGGACTCGACCGGGCTGAAAGCGATGGTTACGCTCCGCGACGGCGCTGCCCGCGCAGGCACGCACATACGCCTCCGGAACGTCCCCACGCAGGTCCGAAAGATCTTGACCATCACCGCGCTCGATGGGCTCCTTGCACCTGATGAAGCCGCTACCCCGACCCCAACCGGATCAGCGCCCGAGACAATCGACGACAAACCGGAGACGCTCCCGCAGGGCTGACGCGCCGGATCGAGTCTTGGCGCTGGGGCGACGCGACGTCGGCTACTCCGGCTCGGCGAGCACCCGGCCGTACCGGGCCAGTACCCGTGATCGCAGGTCGGGGTCGGACTGGGGAACCGGCTGGATAAAGATCTCGTCCAGGTCGGTAAACCGATCTCGCAGGTCGGCGTCGATGCGAATGCAGGCGCGCTCCAGGTCGCCCGCCGAGTAGCTGTCGACGAAGTCGACTCGCGCGCAGAGCAGAACCCGATCGGTGCCCGTCTGCATCGTCAGCAGGTCGACGACGTCGTCGACTTCGCGCTGCTCCTCGAGCATCGCCTCGATATCGCCCAACAGCCGGGGGTCGGCCTGCTTGCCGATCAGCAGCGCCTTGCAAGTCTGCGCGAGCATCACCGCCGCGACCACGAGCAGCGCACCGATCCCAAGTGATGCGGCCCCGTCCCAGACCGACGAGCCGGTCAGCTGTCGCAGCCCCACACCAGCAGCCGCGAGGCCGATGCCGATCAACGCAGCCGAATCCTCGAGCACGACACTCTTCACGGTTGGATCGTCTGGGTCCCTAACGTACGCGGCAATCGACTGGTCGCGGTCGGCCGCCTCGTCTCGTGTCTGTCGCAGGCCCCGCCACAAGGAGATCCCCTCCAACAGCGCAGCGCAGCCGAGCACGAGGTAGCTGAACCACAGATGGGACGCCTCGCGTTCCGGGCTGAGGAGCGTGTGCACGCCTAGGTAGAAGGAGAACGCCGCGCCGGACACAAAGATCGCCATAGCGGCGAGCAGCGACCAGAAGTAGCGCTCCTTGCCGTAGCCAAACGGATGCACCCGGTCAGCCGGCCGCTGCGACCGTCGCAGCGCGGTGAGCAGCAGCAGTTCGGTCGAGGTGTCACCGGCAGAGTGCGCCGCCTCGGAAAGCAGTGCGGCCGATCCAGACAGCAGCCCCGCAATCAGCTTGAGCACACCGATGCCGGCGTTCGCGCCCAACGCGAGTAGCACGGTGAGTCGGCTCTCGCTGTGATCAGCACTCGCGCCATCTTGGCCAGCCATAGCTCCACGATCACCGGTCAGTCGGCCACCGCCACCCGAGGCGCGGCGCGGCGCGTGTACCGACCGACCTTGCCGAGCTCTTGGTCGCCAGGGTCTGTCAGGCCGCGTTCTTGGTCTCCCAGAAGATCTTGTCGATCTCCGCGATCAAATCGAGCAGCGCCTGCCCCTCGGCCGGGTCGACCGCACCCTTGCCGCCCGCGGCACCCGCCGCCTTCGTTGCCCGGTTGAACAAGTCATGCAGCTGCGGATACTTCTCGAAGTGCGCCGGCTTGAAATAGTCCGTCCACAACACCCACAGGTGATGCTTGACCAGCTCGGCGCGCTGCTCCTTGATCAGCAGCGCCCGGGTGCGGAACACCGGATCCTCGTTGCCCTGATACTTCTCCATGATCGCCTTCACCGACTCGGCCTCGATCCGCGCCTGGGCCGGGTCATACACCCCACAGGGCAGATCGCAGTGCGCGTAGGCGGTAATCGTCGGACGGAACAGTCGCATAGCGGTGATGACCTCCAAAGCAGACAACGATGCCGGGTATGTACCCCTCGGCGAGCCGGGCCAAACAAAGCGCCCCGTCGCGCCAAGCCGTTTAGGCCGCTCCATCGGGTGGGTACAGCACGGTCATGACCTCTCAGCCGCTTCGAGTGCAGCAGCCGATGATGACCGCGACCAGCACAGGAGGAGTCAGGCGGCGTGTCGACCAACGAGTGGTTTCTCTTACGACGTGAGCGCGGCAATTGGGCCAGTACCGTCGATGACGGGGGCGCCCAGGAGGCCTGGTCCGTTGGCAATCTGGTCGTGCCGCTGATTCACGGGGCGACCTATTTTGCCTCGCTGAAGTCCGCGGTCGAGCAAATGCGGTGCGGCGACTTGCTGCTGTTCGTCGACTGGCGCGGCGACCCGGATGAGTTGCTGACCGACAGCCCGGGGAGCGAGGTTGCCCGTGTGCTGTGCATGGCGGCGAGTCGGGGCGTGGATGTCCGCGGTCTCGTGTGGCGCTCGCATTGGGACCGACTGCGATTCTCCGCTGCTGAGAACCGCCATCTCGATGAGCAGATCGCGGCCGCTGGAGGACAGTGTCTGCTCGACATGCGCGTGCGGGCAGGCGGGTCGCACCATCAGAAGTTCGTTGTCCTGCGTCATCGTGGGCATCCTCAAGACGATGTGGCATTTCTTGGCGGTATCGACCTATGTCACAGTCGCCGCGATGACGCGTCACATGCCGGCGACCGTCAAGCTCAGCCCATGGCTGCCGCATATGGCGACCGGCCGCCGTGGCACGACGTCCAGCTCCAGATCCGGGGCCCGGCGGTCGGCGTGGTCGAGCGCGTGTTCCGGGAACGTTGGGACGATGCTCAACCCCTGAGCCGCAACCCGGTGCACACACTGGCGGATCGGGTACGCGGCGATGACCGGACGAGGCGTCGGCTGCCCAGTCAACTGCCCGACCCACCGTCCACCGGTCCACACACCGTCCAGCTGTTGCGCACCTACCCCAACCGGATCGGCGGATACCCGTTCGCACCCGACGGGGAACGGAGCATCGCCCGGGGCTACATCAAGGCCTTGCAGCAGGCCCGCCAGCTGATTTACATCGAGGACCAGTACCTGTGGTCGCGCGATGTCGCGCGCTACATTTCCGATGCGCTGCGCACGCACCCGCAGCTGCACCTACTCGCCGTGCTCCCCCACTTCCCCGACCAAGACGGTCGATTGTCGATGCCGCCCAACCTCATCGGGCGCACTGACGCGCTGCAGCTGATCGAATCCGCCGGGCAGGAACGAGTGGCCTGCTATGGGCTGGAGAACCCGACGGGGACACCGGTGTACGTTCACGCCAAGGTGTGCGTCATCGACGACGTGTGGGTTGCGGTCGGCTCGGACAACTTCAACAGGCGCTCGTGGTCGCACGACTCCGAGCTGACGGCCGCCATCTTGGATGAGACTGTTGACGGCCGACACGCTGATCACACCGCCGACATCGACCAACCCCGGGCGTTCGCCCGAAACCTGCGACTAGCCCTGGCTCGCGAACATCTCGACCGAGGCATTGGAGACGACGCTGACCTGGTCGACGCGTACTCGGCGTTCCGGGCGTTCGCGGCTAGCGCCGCGGCCCTGGAGCGCTGGTATCTCAGTGGCCGAGCCGGCCCGCGCCCGCCCGGACGACTCCGGCCATTAACCGACCAGCGGCTCAACAAGCTCACCCGGCTATGGGCAGAACCCCTATACCGACGAATCTACGATCCGGACGGCCGACCCCGCCGCCTCCGCCGCACCAACGAGTATTAACCGGCCGCATAGCACAAGCGCGGAATGGGTATACGACACGCATGGCTACCACGAAACAAACCCAGGCCGCCAAGCGGAACGTAAAGAAGGCCCACCAGGCGGCGTCAGCCAAGCAGACAATCGCGCACCTGCCGAAGCGAACCCGGACGGCGTTGGGCCAGCAAGGTGCGGCGATCGCGCGGCGCAAGCGCGTTGGGGGTAGCTCTCCGAAGACGCGAGCCGAGCTATACGAGATCGCGAAGCGACGCGACCTGCCGGGCCGCTCGAAGATGGGACGCGACGAGCTCGCGAAGAAACTCGGGGAGCGGTAGTTCGCCAGTCCGCTCAGCTGATGACGGCGTCAACGGCTTTCTTCAGCGCGCTCGGTTGGGTCGGACGCCGGGGAGCCGTGGCCCGGAGCTCGAGCATCTCGGCTCCAAGTTCCTGCAGCGTTTTGCGGCTCACGCCGTCGCGCACCTTCGGGAACCAGTCCTGCTCCTCCTCGTCTATGTGGTGCTTCACGTTCTCGATCAGCACCGTGGCCTTGGCCTTGAAGTGCTCATCGTGGGCGCTCATCGCCGTCAACTCCGCGCACAGCACATCGGCGAGGTGGTGCTCCTCGTACGACTCCAAGACGTCCTCGCTCATCTCGGGTAGGAGTTCCCGCACCCGCGGATACATGCACTCATTCTCCAGGTAGGTGTGTACCGTCAACACCTCGATGATCTTGTTGACCACGTGCGCCGTCTGCCGAGTCCCATTGGCGCGGGCAAACTGGCGAAACAGGTTACGCATCTGTTTGTGATCTTGCTTGAGCAAGACGATTGCGTCGGACGACATAGGACCACCAATCAGGCAACGCGTCGCACACGCAGGGTCCCGCGTGAAGACGCTCGGTGCGGCTGCTGCTCAGCCACAGACGGTTATGCCCGCCCTCGTCGTCGTCCTAACTCGAGTTTGGGTCTCGAACGGGCTCGCGCGGGTGGCAACGAACGCTCGCCCGCCAAGCCACCGACAGGCGGTGCTCAAGGACGATCGGGGCCGCCCATGACGTCAGGGACCCCCGGCGTAGGTTCGCGTTCGTCACCCATCACATCGGGGACCCCAGGCGTGGGCTCGCGCTCGTCACCCATCACATCGGGGACGCCGGGCGTGCGCTCGCGCTCGTCACCCATCACATCGGGGACGCCGGGCGTGCGCTCGCGTTCGTCACCCATCACATCGGGGACGCCGGGCGTGCGCTCGCGTTCGTCTCCCATGACGTCGGATCGAGTGTCGTTCTGGTCGTCGGTTGCCATCGTGGGCACCTCCTCGCGGATCGAAGTCGATGGTTGTTGATCTATTCGGAAGAGCACCTTATTCGTGCGGCTGTCATCAGCCCGGTCAAAGGATCGGCCTGCCACCAGTCACAGGAATGCGAGCGCCCGAGATGTAACTGCCCTCGTCTGATGCGAGCAGTACGTAGACCGGGGCCACCTCGGCGGGCTGCCCGGCCCGGCCCAGCGGCACGTTCTGGCCGAAGCTCTCGACCTTATCTCCGGGCATCGTCGACGGAATCAGGGGCGTCCAGATCGGACCGGGAGCGACGCTGTTCACGCGGATTCCCTTCTCGCCCAAGAGCTGCGCCAGGCTCGCCGCGAAGTTCGCGATGGCCGCCTTCGTCGCGGCGTACGGCGCCAGCGTCGGAGACGGCATGTCCGAGTTGACTGACGAGCTCGCGATGATGGAGGAGCCGGGCACCATGTGCGGCACGGCCGCCTTGCAGAGGTGAAACATCGCGGAGAGGTTCGTGGCGAGCGTGTAGTCCCACTCCTCGTCGGGGATCTCTTCGAGCGACTCGCGAGTCATCTGGTAGGCAGCGTTGTGCACGAGGACATCCACCCGGCCGAACTCCTCGACGGCTCTGGCGACGATGTCACGACAATGCTGGGCCCGGGAGACGTCGCCCCGGACGAGCAGGGCCTTGCGTCCGGCGTCCTCTACGAGGCGGGCGGTGTCCTGCGCGTCGTCATCCTCCTCCAGATACGAGATCAGGACGTCGGCACCCTCGCGGGCGTACGCGATGGCCACTGCCCGGCCGATGCCGCTGTCGCCGCCGGTGATCACTGCAGTCTTTCCGGCCAGCCGACCCGATCCGTGGTAGCTCTCTTCCCCGCAGTCGGGCCTCGGCCGCATCGCGGACTGCGTGCCAGGAGGTCGTTGCTGCTGAGCTGGTTGGTCCATCAGTCGTCTCTTCCTGGCAACGCGCCGCGCTAGGCCTTGGGCGGAGGCTTCTCCGTCCTTAGATTTGCCCGAAACGGCGTTACCTCAAACGGCCTGCCTTCGGCGACGTGGATGAGCCAACGTTCATACGAGGCCGACGCTGTTTCGCCAGCGCTAACGCGGGGTATGAGTCGTACCGCCGGACACGACACGAACGCGGAACCCCAAGCGCTGACGTGGGACGGTCGGTCGCGAACCAGCGAAAGGATGTCAGCCATGGCGAAGGTTCGTCCCATGCATTGGCTTTCCACCCAGGTTTCGGCCGGAATCAAGGACCTGCCGCGCAACGGCGCGTAAGTATTGTCGAGGATTTTGGGGTCCCCAGGCTCTGCTTCCGGCTTGGCGGGCGCTGCGGCCACCGATACGGCCCGTCGCATATCGGCCGCGGTGGCTGACGCACTGCCCGGCGCACACGACTCGGTCGAGGTACGTCTGAAGCGAGCCGAGGCGGCGGTGGCGAAAGCTAAGAAAGCCGAGCAGGAGGCGCTGGCGGAGGCGCGCAACGCCGACAGCCGGGCTGAGGCCGCAAAGGCCATCGCCGAACAGGGCCGACAGCGCCTGCGTGAGGCAACCCGTGAGGGCAAGCAAGAGATCGATCAGCGTGCGCACGAAGCCCGCCACAGTCTGGAACACCAGGTTGAGCAGGAGCGCGAGCGGGCGAGCCAAGACATTACCGAACGGCTCGAGAAGCTGAGGGCCGAGGTTGAGGCGCAGACTCGTCAGTCGCGTCAGGACGCCGAGGAAGCGGCACAGCGTGCCCAAGAACGAATCGCCCAGGCCCACGAACAGATGGCCGCCGCACGAACCTTGGCCGCCGAGGCGACGCGGGCGGCCCAAGAGGCAGCCGACCAAGCACATCAGCAGGCCAAGGCCGTCGCCCAACAGGCGGACCAGGACGCAGGCACCGCTGACCGAGCTCTTGCCGATGCCCGCGGTACGGAGGAGCTGCTAGCGAGCGAGACCGCCCGCGCAGTTCAGGCAGAACGAGAATATGAGGTGCCGGAACGGTTGGACGAGCACACCAAGGCTGAGTTGCTCCGCATTGCACATCCATTGCAGATTCCAGGCGCGGCGCGCATGACGAAAGATCAGCTCGTCCGCTCGATTCAGCGGGCGTCACGCGCGAAAGCGCGAACCTGACCCTGACCGATAGGAGTTGATCAACGATGAGCCTATTTCGTCGAAAGAAGAAGTGGCAGCGTGTCGTTGGAAGGCTGTCGGATGCGGCGGACAGTCCAGCAGTGAAGACCGGCGCCGGGGCACTTGCGGGTTTGATGACGTTGACTGCGGCGAGTGCGGCCGTCTCCTCTGTGCGACGGAAGAAGCAATCGTGAAACTGCGTAGTCTGGCGGTTTTCGGCGTCGGATACGTCCTCGGCACGAGAGCAGGGCGTGGGCGTTATGAGCAAATCGTTGCGGCTGCACAGAGCGCGTCGAAGCGGCTGGAAAACCACAGCGGCAAGCTCGAAACCTTCAGCGGGAAGATCGACAGCTTCAGCGAAAGACTGGACGGACTCAAGGCCAGACTCCGGGACTACAGCGGCAACTGACCGCTACGGGACTCCTCCGGTCGTCATAGCGCGCCGCAACGCAAACAAGAGTCTATCGGACGGGGTGGTAGTCGAAGCATCGGTGGTTGCGCGCCTGCTCGGCATTAAGCTGCTACGCGTCAAGGCGCATGTTACGTTGGTGCCCGCTGGTCGCGAGCCGATTACCTATCTCGATACCCGCGTGGCGGAGCAACCCAAACAACTCGCCGAGGGTGGCAGCCTCAGCGACGCGGTCAACCTGCTGGCGCACGCATCACAAACCATGCACGACGCCAAGCGCATCAGTTCATGACATCGCCCACACGGATCCTCAGGACGCGCGAAATCGTGGAACACGCTCCCGGCTGGTTCGCCGGCCGCGTCAAATCCGGCGAATAGCGCCCCGTTCAAGGGGTTTGCGCGGCATCGTTTCGCTTCGGCGTTAGCTGATCGCGCGGCGGGGGTACTTCTGGAACAACAGCACCCTTGCGTCCGCACCCAGGTGAAGGTAATCGACGATGAGCGCAACAATCTCCGTGCGACGGGCAGCCCGTAGCGATGCAATGACGCTGCTTGCCAGGTGGGGGCTGGCTGCACGCGCCACGATCTACCTGCTTATCGGCATCCTGGCGGTGGCGCTCGCCTTCGGATCCCACCACGGTGAGGCCGACCAGCGGGGCGCGATGCAGGAGCTGACACGGCACACCGGCGGGACGGCGCTGGTCTGGATCATCGGCATCGGCTTGGCCGGCTATGCCCTGTGGCGGTTGAGCGAGGCCGTGTTCGGCGTCGTGGGCGAAGGCAAGAAGGCCGGGCCGCGGGTGCAGTCGTTCGCGCGTGCGGCGATCTACGCGTTCTTCGCCGTCAACGCTTTCAAGATTGTGAGCCACGCCGGCGCGGGCAGCCAGGCCGGCCAGCAGGAGTTGTGGACGGCCAAGGCGATGCAACACCCCGGCGGCCGGTGGGCCGTGGGCATCGTCGGTGCGGTCGTCGTCATATGCGGTCTCGTACTGGTCTGGGAGGGCGCCCGGCGGAAATTCGAGAAGTACCTGGACATGGGCCGGATGAGCCCCACCGTCCGCAAGATCGTCGAGTACCTCGGCGTGGTCGGGACGATCGCCCGTGGCATTGTCTTCGCGCTTGCCGGCGTGTTCGTCATCTCCGCGGCCGTTGACTACGACCCGAAGAAGGCGGGTGGCCTCGACCGCGCGCTGCGCGAGCTGGCCGACACGTCCGCCGGGCCGTGGCTGCTCGTGGCGGCAGGCGTCGGCCTGGTGATATTCGGCGTATACGGCTTCGCCGAGGCGAAGTGGCGCAGGACCTGAGATGGCGACCGTCGGATCCCGCAGCACCCTTGGCAGGGCAGGCGGACATCGCGGTGCAGCCGAAATACGAGTCGCCCTCATGCGCCTCGTGCCAGCCGCCCTTGTGCTCTGGGGCGCGCTGTGCGGCGCCGGTTACCTGCTCGTGCACCCGCTGCGCGACACCGCGTTCGAACGGTGGGACGCATCGACCAACCGCTGGCTCGCGAGTAACCGCGCCTCGACCTGGAACACGGTCACGCACTGGCTCACCTACGTTGCCGAGACAATGACTGTGATCGGGATCGGGCTGGTGTTCTTTGTCGGCCTGCGGCTCGCGCTGGGCCGCTGGCGCGAATCGATGTTCCTCGCCGCGGCGCTCGCGGGCGAGGTGACGATCTTCGTCGCCACGACGCTGCTGATCGACCGCAACCGCCCGCCGGTGAGGCAGCTGGATGGCGCGCCGCCGACATCGAGCTTTCCGTCCGGCCACACCGCTGCAGCCATCGCGCTGTACGGCGGGCTGGCGATCATCGCACTGCGCGTCAGCAGCCGGGCCTGGCTGCGCGCGCTCGCCGTGATCGGCGCGGTCGCGATGCCGGTCTGCGTCGCGTTCGCCCGCTTGTACCGCGGGATGCACTTCCCGACCGATGTCCTGGGCGGCGTGCTGCTCGGACTGGTGTGGCTGGCGGTTGTCTGGGCGGTCGTGCTGCGCAAGAGACCCGTCGAGCGGGTGGATGCGACGCCGTGAAGCTCGCCGTCGTGTGCAATCCCGCCACGGTGGATGACCCGGAGGACCTGCGCACTCGCCTGAAGCGGCACGACACGACGTCCGAAGTCCCATGGTTCGAGACCACCGAAGCGGATCCCGGCGCTGGGCAGACCCGACAGGCCCTTGCTGCCGGTGCGGAACTCGTGCTGGTCTGCGGTGGTGACGGGACCGTGGCTGCGTGTGCCGGCGTCCTGGCAGGCACCGAGGTGCCGATGGGGCTGCTGCCCACCGGCACCGGCAACCTGCTGGTCCGCAACCTCGGCGTTCCGCTGGATGTGCCGACCGCGCTTGGCCGAGCGCTGAGCGGACGCCCACGCACGATCGACCTACTGGAGTCCGACGGCCGACGCTTCGCCGTGATGGCCGGGCTCGGCTTCGACGCAGCGCTGATCCGCGACACGGGCGAGCAGGCCAAGAAGCGCCACGGATGGATCGCCTACGTGCTCGGCGGCATGCGGGCATTGCGAAACACACCCCGCGCCGACTACGAGATATGCATCGACGATGGCTCGCCGCGCCGGGTCCGCGCGCTTGGCGTGCTGGTCGGCAACGTGGGCCAACTGCAGGGTGGGATGGCGGTTCTGCCTGATGCCGACCCGGCGGACGGCCTGCTCGACGTCATCGTGCTGGCACCACACGGCTGGCGGGGCATCGTGGTGCTGGCCTGGCGGATCATGCGGCACCGCCCGAACAAGGGGCAACAGGCCCAGATCGCGTGCGGGCGGTGCGTCGAGATCCGTGCCGATCGCGCAGTTCCCGTCCAGTTTGACGGCGACTACGTCGGCGAACAGCAAGCCATGACGGTGACGGTGCTGCCGGGCGCGGTGACGATATGCGGCGCGTCCTAAGGCCGGCGCCGCAGGCGATCACGGATTGCCCGGCCGTCCGGGTCGTACATGAACCGGTACACCGGGACGGCCCACGGCCGGTGCCGGCGGGCCAGGCGTTCCGGCGAGTGGGGGCGCAGCCGTCCCGGCGGACGCGACCCCCGCTGACCGCCGTCGTACCACCGTTGCAGTTCGTCGGCTCGTGTCCGGATGAGCTCGTAGCCCGACACCGGGTCGACGGCGTCGACAATGTGACCGGCAGGCGCGCGGTCCGCGTCGAGCTCGAGGTGCTCGCGCCACAGCCGCAGCCGCAGCTCCCTCGCGAACAGCCGCGCTCCGTCGCCGAGCCCGGCAGGATCGCGCGGCTCGCGTTCGTCCAGCGTCGCGTCCAGCACTGCGCAGGACAGCTCGCTGTCGTGGGTCCACGATCGGCGATTCAGGTTGTCCGAACCGATCATCGCCCAGACGTCGTCGACGACCACCACCACCACCACCTTGGCGTGCACGTACACGGGCGTGCCGACGGAGTTCTCGACGTCGTATATCGCGAAGCGGTCGCCGCCGGCCGCTCGGCACACCTTGATGGCTTGCTCGCGTCCTACCAGGCTGGGCCAGCGCGCCGCACCCTGCTTGTCCGGGTAACGCGGGACGACGGCGATCACGTGCAGGTCCGGATTCCCACGCAGCGCCGAGGCGAGCAGCTTCGCGACAAACGGGGCCCACAGGTACTGGTCCTCAATGTAGATGAGCCGGCGGGCGCGGGCGAACGCCTTTCGGTAGGCGTACGCGATGCTGCGTTCGCCGAGGGGGGCAAACGGATACCGGCGGAGCCGGGCCGGATAGGTGCGCAGCACCTGCACCGCGTGCGGGCCCGCCGGCTGCGGCTCCGGCTCCGGCTCGGGCAGATCGCGCCCGGCCAGCTTTCCGGCGTGATACGCCCGATCGATCAGCGTCCGCGCTGGGCTGGACAAATCCAGGACGGTGCTGCCGTACCAGCGCTCCCGGAAGGTGTGTTCGAGGTCGGCGACGGCCGGCCCGTGCACGGCGGCCTGTACGTCGTGCCACGGCGGGCGATCGCCGTACCCGTCGGGGAAGTCCATCGCCTGCGGGTCGCCGCCGTGGCGGGTGTCGTCGTGGCGGCTGCGGCCGAGATCGATCCCGCCGAAGAAGGCCATGTCCGACTCCGGACGGCCGGGATGGCGCACCACGACGAGCTTCTGATGGTGCGACCCGGCCCGTCGCGTACGCGAGTCCAACAGCACCTCGCCTCCGGCCTCGGACAGCTGGCGCGCCAGCTCGGCGTTCTTGCCCTCGCTCTGGTCGAGCCAGCTGGGCTGCGATCCCCAGATCAGCCCGAAGACGAGGACACCCCGTCCTGCGATGTCGGCGAGCACGTCGCCGATCGAGGTTCCGGGCCCGGCGAGCAGCTCCTCGGTGTCGCCCCGGAAGTCAGCGAAGTAGACCTGGTCGTGCGCCCGCGTGCGGCACAGGACTTCGTGCAGGCGGGCGAAGTATTCCGTACCGTCGACCAGTGGCTCGACCAGGTTCCCCGACGTCCAGCCTCGGATGTCCGACGCCGGGTTACGGCGCTCGCCGTCGCTGAGGAACCAGATGCCGATACTGGGCTCGTCCTGGTGTGGCACGGCGGTCAGTCTGGCCCGATCGCTGTGGCCCGTCCAGGCCCTGAGGGAAGCGGAGATGGCTGAGCAACCGAGCATGCGCGAGCGGCGGCGGGCTCGGTTCCACTTCGGCACGCACGCGGTGCTGGCGTTCGTTGCCGTCGCTCTCGTCGCGGTGCCCTTCTCCATCCTGCTCCTGCTCGTCACCGCAAAGTCCGACCCGATGCTCCACCTCGACCACGACACCGCCGATTCGCTGAATTCCTTCGCCGTCGGGCACCCGGTCTTCACCTCTGGGATGAAGGTGATCGGTCGAGTCGGGTCACCGTTGGGCTGGTGGATCGTGCTGACTCCGGTGTTCGCGTGGTTGCTCTACCGCCGGCTGCCGCGCCTGGCCGCTTTCCTCGCCGTCACGGCCTTGGGCAGCTCGCTGCTGAACAGCTTGATCAAGGCGACCGCTGACCGGGCGCGCCCGCACCTGCCTGATCCGGTCGCGACCGCGCACGGAACGTCATTCCCGAGCGGCCACGCCCAAGCGGCCACGGTGGGGTGCGGGATTCTGGTACTGATCTTCCTGCCTATCGTTCGTCACGGCCGGCGGCCGTGGCTCTACGCAGGGGCAACGCTTGTCGTCGCGCTGATCGGATTCTCCCGCATCGCGCTCGGCGTGCATTACCTCTCTGACCTCCTCGGCGGCGTCATCATCGGCTTAGCATGGCTGCTCGCGATGACGGCCGCCTTCTCGGCCTGGCGGCGCGAGGAGCACAGGCCGCCAGTGCAGCCCGGCGAGGGGCTCGAACCCGAGCAGCGCCAGCGCCTGCGGCCCGGCGACGCCGAGCCCGCTGATCCGGGCGGTTGAGCTGATCCTCGGGGGGATGTCCGGGCCTCCCGGCGCACCATCAGTGTGGGGACGGCATCCCATCGACGACGTTTGCGATCACCCCCCGACTGGGTAGCGTCAGGTGAACCACTCTGCTGCGCCGATGCAGGCAGGGATCCCTAGCCGACGCACGGACACATCGAGGTGAGGCGATGTCGAGGCATGTCTGAGCGGTGGTACAAGGAGGCAGTCATCTACTGCCTCGAGGTGGACTGTTTCCAGGACTCCGACGGTGATGGCTCCGGTGACCTCGCCGGCCTCATCAGTCGGCTGGACTACCTGTCGCGGCTCGGCGTGACGTGCTTGTGGCTCAACCCGATCCACCCCACACCGCACCGCGACGCCGGCTACGACGTCGCCGATTACTACGGCGTTGACCCCCGGCTGGGCACCCTCGGCGATTTCGTCGAACTGACCGCTGAAGCGGGGCGGCGCGGAATCCGCATCATTCTCGACCTGGTCGTCAACCACACGTCCAACGAGCATCCGTGGTTCCGGTCGGCTCGCGCCAGCCCGGACTCGCCTTACCGCGACTGGTACGTGTGGAGCGACACGGAGCCGCCGGACCGCCGGCAAGGCATCGTGTTTCCGGGCGAGCAGCGCGAGACCTGGACGTTTGACGACCAAGCCAAGGCCTGGTATTTCCACCGGTTCTACGACTTCCAGCCCGACTTGAACTGGTCAAATCCTCAGGTCAGGGCCGAGATCAAGAAGGTCATGGGATTCTGGCTGCAGTTGGGCGCGTCCGGATTTCGAGTCGACGCCGCCCCGTTCGTGCTCGAACAGGTCAAGGCTGGCGTCGACCCCGGGCCGAGGGACTTCTCGATCCTCGACGACTGGCGTCAGGACGTGCAGTGGCGACGTGGCGACGCGGTGCTGCTGTGCGAGGCCAACGTTGCGCCGGACGAGCTAGCCGCCTACTTCGGCGCGCAACCCGACGGACCCAACGACCGGGCGCATATGTTGTTTTCGTTCGTGATCAACACCAAGTTGTGGCTCGCGCTCGCCCGAGCCGACGCCGAACCGCTCGTCGAGGCGCTGCGTGGGATGCCCCGCGTCCCCGCGATGGCGCAATGGGCCACGTTCCTGCGTAATCATGACGAACTTGATCTGAGCCGGCTCACCGACGATCAGCGAAACGACGTCTTCACCGCCTTCGGGCCTCGTCCGGACATGCGCATCTTCGGCCGCGGTATCCGCCGCCGCCTCGCGCCGATGTTTCGCGGCGACCGCCGGCACATCGAGCTGGCCTACACGTTGCAGTTTTCGATGCCCGGCACGCCCGTCGTGCGTTATGGCGAGGAGATCGGCATGGGTGAGGATCTCAGGCTCGCTGGCCGTGACGCGATCCGCACGCCAATGCAATGGGACCCGGGCAGCGGTGGTGGCTTCTCGGCTGCGGCGCCGGAGCTGCTGCCGCGCCCGGTCGTGACAAGGGGGCCCTATCGAGCAAGCACGGTCAACGTCCGCGCGCAGCAGCGCGATCCGGATTCCCTGCTGCGCTGGTTCGAACAGCTCATCCGCGTCCTGCGGGAGTGCCCCGAGATCGGCGTCGGCCAGTGCACGGTCCTGGATGTCGCGTTGCCGCGCTCGGTGCTCGCGCACCGCTTCGACGCACCGGAAGGCTCGATCCTCCTTCTGCACAACCTGCGCGACGAACCGGTCTGCGTGGACATCGGCAAGCTGGACGGCGTTGTCGGGCGACCGTTCGAGGTGTTCGCTGACGGCCCGTACGCGCCGCCTGGGGCGAGGCTGGCCGGCTTGGAGCTAGGCCGCTGGGGATATCGGTGGATCCGGCTTCGTCGCAACGGGGCTCGAACCTAGCCGTTACAGACGAGCGTGCGTTGGGCATAGATGGCTGCGAAGGGAGGAGGCCATGTCTACTGTCGGAATCGTCGTGACGGTGGTTGTCGTCGTCGTGGTCCTCTTGCTCCTGGCCGCAGTCTGGGGCTGGTTGCGGCGGCGCGGTCTGCAACGCCAGTTCGGGCCGGAGTACGACCGCGTCGTCGAGCAGCGGGGCGGGCATCGGGTGGCCGCGGAACGTGAGTTGCGCTCGCGTGAGCGCAAGCACGCCGAGCTTGAGTTGCGCTCGCTGTCAGCCGCCGAACAGCAGCGATACGTCGCGGAATGGGCCAAGATTGCGCGAGCTGCAGCTGCGTTTCGTCGACGACCCGGGCGAGGCGACGGCAGCCGCCCAATCTTTGGTCGACTCGGCGGTTCGTTCGCTGACGACCACGCTGCTGCGGCAGCAGCAGGAGCTGGATTCCTGGAAGTCGGCAGACGGCCAGGACACCGAGGTGCTGCGCGTAGCACTGCGTCGCTACCGGGAGTTTCTGGACCGGCTGCTCGGGATGTGACTGCGGCCGCGACGACCTACGGACCGCACTCGTCTGTCGGACCGCACTCGTCTGTCGGGGTCACACGCCCACGGGGCGAGTACGCAGCGCCCGAGGCTCTTCCCCGCGGCGCACCTGGACTCGGCCGGCGACTACCTGGACCTCGAAGACCGGCTGGGGTCGCGTTGCCGGACCGTGCACGACGGACCCGTCGGCGAGTGAGAAAACGCTACCGTGCCAGGGACAGCGCACACAGTCCTCCGTGACTTCGCCTTCGTGCAGCGGTCCGCCCCGATGCGTACACCTGTCGGCCAGCGCGCCGATTCGGCCACGATGCCTCAGCAGCAGCACTGGGACGCCTCCCGCGTCAACCAGCTGCGGAGCGGCCACTACCGTCGACTCCTCCGCGACATCGGTCCATTCCTGCGGTGCCTGCTGGAAGGCGGTCGTGTCCACGCCGACGCCGAGCGCGTAGGCCAGATGCCCGCCCAGCCAACCGGACACGGCCATCGTGGCGGTGCCGAGCAGGCTCAGGGCAACTCCCTTCCCGACGCGCCCACGCCGTCGGGCCAGCCAGCTGCCACCGAAAGCGGCCACCGTGGTCGTGTTGAGGGCCCAGTGCACCAAGCCGACCCGCCGCTCGGCTCCCGAGGTGTCGAGCCAGTCGCTCAGCCCGCTCGCGGCCGTCGGTAGCGCGACGAGATTGCCCAGGCCGATCAGTTTGCGGGCGGCGACCCGGCCCTTGGCACCTCCGAGCAGGTCGAGGTAGGTCGCTGCCGACCATGAACCGATCGGCACGGCAACCAGCACAGGGTGCAGCGGATGACCGATCACCGAGCCACTTGCCACGTCGCGGACCGCGTCGGCCCGGACAACCGGACGCACGATGGGGGCCACCCGGTCGGCGACCCGGTCCAGCCACGATGCGCGTTCGATGCGAGCGACCAGCCCGTCCAGGGTCCGCGCCAGATTCGTCTGCATGGCAGGTGCGTACCCAGTCACGCGCGGGCCGAAACCGTCGCCGTGCTAAGGCTTGCGGCGGCGACGAAGGATCAGCCCGACCGCGAGTGCCGCAGCGGCGGCGGCCGCGGCCAATGGAACGGCCCTGGAGGACCGGACCTTCTGGAGCTCCTGCTTGGCGCGGCTCTTCACGTCCAGCTTGGCGGACAGCTGCCGAACTGTGTCCGCGAGTTCGGCACGGGTAGCGGCGATGTCGGCCCGCAGTTCGTCCGCAGTCTCGGGTTCCTGATGGTCTGCGGAAGCATCCGGCGCAGTCATCTCTTGACGCTCTCCTTCACCGTCTGCACGTCAGTGCGCACGCTCTCAATGGTTTCCGTCGGAACCGGCTTGACCTTGCGTAGTGCAAGGAAACCTGCGAGCGCGGTCAGCCCGGCGGCTGCGAGCAGGACGACTCCGACGATCACCGCCGCGGCCCAACCAGCAACGACGTGGTTCAGCCCGAGGCCGGCTGCAACAAGCAGCGCCGCGACGCCGTAGAGCGCTGCCACGGCAGCCGCCCCGAGCGCACCGGCACCGAGGCCCGCGCGCTTGCCCTTCTGTACCAGTTGCCGCTGGGCTAGGCCGAGCTCGTCGCGGACCAGCCGAGACGCCTGTTCGGCCAGCCGAGACGCCAACTCCCCCGTCGCCGCGTCCGGCTCGTCCGGTCTCGTGTAGGCGACAACTGGCTGCCCTTCGTTCATCGGGTGCCTCCATGGTTGCGAACGCTGTACCCATACCCGAGGTCTGCCATCGTCAAACGGTTGCCCGGTCAGCGCCGGTGTTCCGCAGCTTCTGGCGCGCCGGCCGAACCGGTGTCAGCGAGGCTGGGCGAGCGCCCGATGAGCATCACGCCCGAGACCATCCCAACCAGGCACAGCGCTTCAATGGCAATGGCACCGGCGCTGACCGAGAGGACGTCGCCGAGCAGGGTGACGCCGAGCGCAATGCCGGCCACTGGCTCCGCAGCGGCGATCGGGGGCAGCGAGTAGTCGAGCCGCGCAGCCCGGAACGCGTTCTGTGACAGCACGATGCCGATAACGGCCGCTCCGACCAAGACGTAGGGCCACAGGCTGTGCGGGAGCCCGCCGAACCCGCGCTGGTCGACGACGAGCATCACGGCGCGGGCTGCGACGTCCTGCAGTCCGTACAGCAGGCCTGCACCGGTGGCCAGCACGATCGACTCGGCAACCAGGCCGCCACGCTTGCCGATCGCAACCAGCGCGGCGACGACACCCAGGACGACGCACACCGCCAGTGCGATGAGCAGCGGGCTCTGGGTCCGATCCGGAGAGCTGCGCGGGTCGCCGACGGCGATGAACACTCCGAGTGCCGCCGAGAGCAGCAACGCGCCGGTGACCTCGTACCAGCGCACCGGTTCCCTGGAGAGGATTCCCGCAATGGCAAGCGCAAACAGCAGGCTTGTTGACAGCAGTGGCTCGACCAATCCGACCGCGGCAAGCTGCAAGGCAAGCCCGCCGAGCAGCTGGCCGACGATCATGCAACCGATGCCACCCCACCAGACCGGCTTGTGCATCAAGTCGAGGAGCAGCCGGAAGGAAAGCCGCTCGGACTGGGCGGCGTGTGCCGCGACCCGCTGCTGCAGGACGTAGCCGAGCCCGAGCGCTATCGCCGCTGCCACGCCGACTACGAAGACCACGGTTACCGCCTCGCCAATGCAAGCGACGTCAGTGGCGACGAGCCGCTGATCGCAAAGCGTCCGTGCTTGCTCATCGTGACTTCATGGCTCACATCACGGTCGCCGCTTACGGACTCTTTCCCCGTAGCCTCCGCATCAAAACAGTCTTTGCGAGAACCGGCCGGTTTCGGGGAGTGTGCCGCCGGGCATGAACGAGTCGTGGTCGGCATCTGCCCGGCTGGAAAGCCGGCGCATCGCGAAACATGATCGCGCTGCGCGTTTGCCGAGCCCTCTCGTTAAGACGACCGCGCAGATACTTCTGCATCCTGGAGCTATCCGACCCCACCGGTCCAGAGCTTCCGACGATCACCGCGGTTCTCAGCGGGCCGACCGCGGTCGGCCCGCGCATAGACGGATGACCCGGGACATGGTGGCTCGTGATCGGCCGGCTCCCTTGGAGCGGTCGATGAGGGCGACCCAACCGCCCGGCCGTCAGGTGTCGACTCGGACGCCGACGCAATCTGAACGCGAGGACTATGAATGCACGCACCAGCGGGGCAGGAGGCGTGGCCATGACTCAAACCGGCGGGTGTTCCTCTTTGCTTGGCTCACCTTCGCCGCGTTGCTGGCGGTGCTCGCGCTGTTGCTACTCGGACTGACCGCCGATCCAGACGGGGAAGCGGAACGTCAACCTTAAGACCCATCTGCGGTCGACTGAGGTCATCCAAGTGCTCGCGATACAAGCCCCAGGTCCTTGACGAGGCCTCGGTAGGCGTCCTGACGATCGCCCGGGGGGACACGCAAGACCGCAGTGGATGGATCGTGGCTATGGCGGCCTCGATCGGTGTGGCGTCTGCGGCATACGGTCCCAGCGGTGGCGGCCAACTCAGTAGCTCGCCACGGTGTTGGGTCAGCCGGAAACTCGACCCGAACAGTGCTTGCGCGGCAACCGCACCGAGCGCCACGACAAGCTTCGGGGCGACCACCGTCAGCTCGGCAGCCAGCCACGGCTGGCAGGCACGCACATGCCGAGCCTCGGGCCTTTCATGAATCCGGCGCTTGCTGCTCTCGGTGGACCTCCACCGGAAGTGCTTGACGGCGTTGGCGACGTAGCTGCGGTCCCTATCGATCCCGGCGTCGACCAAGGCCCGGTCGAGCAGCTTGCCAGCCGGTCCGACGAACGGTTCGCCGCGCTGGTCCTCGACGTCTCCCGGCTGCTCGCCGACGAACATGGCCGACGCGTCGGTGGATCCGGCACCGAACACCGTGTGCGACGCGTTGCGATACAGCTCGCAGCCGCGACACCCGACCGCAGCCGTGGCAAGGTCAGCAAGGCTCGCGGCCACCGGAACGAATGGTGCCGCGGTGGAGCCCGCTTCGTCACGGGTCAGCTCCGCCATGCTTCCTCGTTCAGCGGCCGACGGCCTTTTCCAGCTGCGCCTTGGTCATCGTCGAGCGGCCCTTGATGTTCTTGCGTTGAGCTTCCTGGTAGAGCTGCTCCTTGGTGCGGCCGCCCGGGCCGGTGTGGGAGCGCAGTCCGCCGCGGCGCGATGAGGAGATGTCCGCGCGGGAGGCACGGCTGGCCGTCTTGGACTCACCGGAGCGGGCCCGCTCCTTGTTGACGGTGCGTGCCGCGATCTCCTCGGCCAGGTCTTCGCTGCCTCCCTGTTGCTGCAGCCCCTGCTTGATCTTCGTGTACTGACGTTCGCGCTTCGCGCTCCACGCTTGCTGCGGCATCTCGGGAGCCTCCTCTCGGCTAAGAGCGCTGATTCCCATTAGCTTGCACATACCCATGTCCATGTGTCATCAAACTCTGGGCCGCTCAGGCTGGTGATCGCCGCATCGACAGGCCAAGCTCGGCATGTGGCGGGACGCATGGGTGGCGAGTACTCGCGCGACGAGAGCGAGGCGGAGCGCCTCGACCGCAACTATGCCGAGTTGCTGCAGGAGCTGCGAGTCGCGGAGACCGGCGTGCAGATCCTGTTCGCGTTCCTGCTCAGCATCGCCTTTCAGCAACGGTTTGCGTCGGTCACCGCGTTCCAGCTTGACGTCTACCTCGCGACGTTGATCTGCGCCGCTGTAGCCGCGCTGCTGTTCATCGCACCAGTCGCCGCTCACCGGCTGCTGTTCCGACAGCACCGCAAGGACGAGCTGGTTGCGATCACCGGGGGGTTCGCCGCGGCGGGGCTGGTGTTCCTGCTCCTGGCGATGCTCGGCGCGGTGCTGCTGATCGTCGACTTCGTGGCAGGTCCGGTACCCGCCGGATTGATCACCGGCGGCCTGGCCTGCCTGTCCGGCTGGCTGTGGTACGTGCTCCCGACCCGGTCGCCCCGTCCGATCGGGTCACCCGAGCAGGACAAGGACCGCGGTTAGCAGCCCCGCGGTCGCGAGGGCGGCGTAGTCGTTCACCGACCCGGTGTGCACGGCTCGAAGAAGCCGAACCGGCAGCGGTTCACGAGCACGCATGTAAACCGCGGCGAGCCCGGCGCCGATCAGGACCGTGGCGGCCGCCACGAGCAGTTCCGCCGGCCTGCCGTACGAGAAGGTGATCGCTAGCTTGAGTTTCCGGTGATCATGGATTTCCGGCGGCTGTCCGCTGAGTGAGTTGACGCGTTTTCCCTTATGACACACCGGTTCGGGTGCTTGACTCCGGAGTCGAATGCGCCTATGACCTAAAGTATGGCGAGTCTGTACAGGAAGGTGGTCCACGGTCGGCCGTACTGGTACCTGCGCGAGATGGGCTGGGTGGACGGCAAACCGAAGATGGTCTCCGAGCGGTATGTGGGCACCTCGGCCGATGTCGAAGCGCTGCTGGACACGCGTGAACAGCAGATGGTGCCCGAGCGGTGCCGGCACCTGGACTTCGGGGCGATCGCCGCGGTGTGGGGGCTGTTGAGCGATCTCGGGGTGGCCGCGCTCATCGACGAGGCGGCCGGGCCCAGGCCGTCCGGGCTGCCGCTGTCCCCGGGCACCTACCTCGCGCTGAGCGTGCTCAACCGGGTCACTGACCCGCGCTCCAAGCTGGGCTTCGCGGACTGGTGGAAGACGACTGCCGCGGACCGGTTCACCAAGGTCCCGTCCTCAGCGCTGGACCACCGCCGCTTCTGGGACGCGATGCACGCCCTGCCGGTGCACGCGCTGGACGGCATCGAGGAGAAGCTGGCGCTGGCGGTGTGCGCCCGCTACGGCCTGGACACCAGCTCGGTGGCCCTGGACATGACCAACTTCGCCACCTTCATCGACACCGGAAACGACAAGGCGCCGATCGCGCAGCGGGGCAAGGCGAAGCAGAAGCGAGCCGACCTGCGCCTGGTCGGCCTCGGGCTGGTCGTCACCCGCGCCGGCGGCATCCCGCTGCTGAGCCACGCCTACCCCGGCAACAAGCCCGACGTCACCCAGTTCCCGGACATGATCGCGACCCTGGCGGCCCGGCACGCCGCGCTGAGCGCCGCGAACGGCACGCCCGCGGACAGCGCACCGGACATGACGGTGGTCTTCGACGCCGGGCAGAACTCGCAAGCCAACTTCGCCCTGCTCGCGCACACCAACCTGCACTAT
Organism: uncultured Actinomycetota bacterium; assembly: GCA_963839995.1. GTDB lineage: Bacteria > Actinomycetota > Actinomycetes > Mycobacteriales > Jatrophihabitantaceae > CAWIUB01. The sequence goes on from CAWIXH010000001.1 coordinate 109,117, forward strand.
GTGGGCTCGGTGCCGGCCAGCGACTGCCCCGACCTGCTCGCCCTGCCCGCGACCGCCCGCAACATCGTCGACCCCGGCCGCTTTGGTGGCCTGAGCGCCTACGACACCCGCCGCGTCGGCTACGGCACCCAACGGCGCACCATCCTCACCCACTCCCCGCAACTGCACGAACACCAGGCCCGCGGCTTCATCGGAACCACCCTGGCCAAAGCCGGCCGCAGGCTCGACGAGCTGGCCGCCACCCTGGCCCGCGGCAAGACCCGCCGCACCCGCACCACCCTCGAAGCCGAGATCGCAAAGATCACCCACAACGCGTGGGTACGGCGGGTGATCACCTGGCAGCTCGACGGTGACAAGCCCAAAGACCTGCGCCTGACCTGGGCCATCGACCCCGACGCCCACACCGCCCTGGAAGCCGAGATCTTCGGCAAACACGTGCTGATCACCGACCACGACGATTGGCCCGTCGCCGATGTGATCGCCGCCTACCGGTCCCAGTCCGAAGCCGAGTCCTCCTTCCGGCAGATGAAAGACCCGCACGTCGTCTCCTTCTCCCCGATGTTCCACTGGACCGAGCACAACATCCGCGTGCACACCTTCACCTGCGTAATAGCACTACAGATCGCGCACCTGATGCGCCTGAGCGCCGACCGCGCCGGAGTGCACCTGTCCGTACGCGAACTACTCGGCCAACTCGCCGGGATCGGCGAAACCGTGCTGATCTACCCCTCCACCGGCGGCCGACCCAAAGCCCGCCGCATCCTCACCGAAACCAGCGACCTACAAACCCAGCTCGCCACGATGTTCCAACTCGACCGCCTCGCGCCCACAGTTAGGTCATAGCCCCCCGCCAGCCCGAATCCCTTGCCTGACAGGCGAAACTCCTACCCGACAACATGATCACCGGTCGGGTAGGAGGCTGGCGCGGTGGCGGTGATCGACGGTAGGTCCCGGCGCTCGCACCCGCCGTTTCCCGCGGGCACCTTTCGCCGCCGACCCTGGCCGACGCCCCGTTTCCAGCCTCCCCCCAAAGAACCGTGCATGACCTACTAAGTCACACGGCTCAGCCGCACCCCTTCACCGGACGGCATGCGCAGGGTCGTGCCGGACGCTTCCCACCAGGCGGACCAGCCCCAGGCACTCGTGATCGATCAGGACCCGCAGCCCGTAGCGGCGTCCGTGGTGGCCGTGCTTGTTCGAGATGAAGCGGGCCAGCCGCTCCATCGTGAACTGGTCGAGGTCGTGGAACACCGTGGTCGAGTTCCCGTACCGGAAATAGCCACGCCATCCGATCAGGAATCGATTCAGGTTCCGCACGACGTCCTCGACGGGCAGCATCAGCCACCGCCGGTCGGTATGCAACCGGATGCGGTCCTTGGCCCGGCCGACCGAACGGTCGGAGGGCCATCGGCTCAGAAAGTGCCTGCCCTTGCGGGTAAAGCTCTCCACCCGGCGATGGTGGAAACCCAGAAACGTGAAACTCGACTTGGCCTCTCGCAGGTTCACCAGCGAGGTCTTGGCCGGAGCCAGGGACAACCCCAGCCCGGTCAGTATGCCGGTGAGCACCGCGAGCGCCTCCTCGGCCCGTTCCCGGGTCGGCGAGAGGATCACCAGATCATCCGCGAAGCGGATGATCTGGCCCAATCGGCGGTGATCCTGCTGCCACCTGCGATCCAGGCGGTGCAGCACCACGTTCGCCATCAACGGACTGATCACCCCGCCCTGAGCGGTCCCGGTCTCGGGATGGATCAAGGTCTCCCCGGTCCAGATCCCTGCCCGTAACCACCCCATCAGCAGCTTCACCATCCGCCGGTCGCTGATCCGCTCCTCGAGAGCGGAACGCAACACCTCCGGCCGGATCGAATCGAAGAAGCTGGCGATGTCGGCGTCCACCACCCAGGTCCTGCCCCCGTTGACCCCTACCCGGATCGCCTCCAGCGCTTGATGCGCCGAACGCTTCGGGCGGAAACCGTAGGAGCAATCGAGGAAGTCGGCTTCGAAGATCGGTTCGCAGACCAGCTTCGCCGCAGCCTGGACCACCCGATCACGCACAGCGGGAACCCCAAGATTTCTGGTCCCACCACTCGCTTTCGGTATGGCCACCCGCCGCACCGGCAACGGCCGGTAGCTGCCCGCTTCAAGCTCGACGCGCAGGACGTCGAGCAACTCCTCGACTCCCTGCTCCTCGACCTGGACGATGGATACGCCATCCACCCCGGGGGCGCCACCATTGGCGGCGACCTCGAACCACGCCCTGCGTAATACGTCCGCACGGTGGACCTTGTCGTAGAGCGCGTGGAAGCGTCTGGACGGCGACTGCTTGGCCGCCCGGTACAGCTTGTGCTGAAGATCTCGGGTCTTATCACGGGTGCCGTTAGCCATCAGGCATTCACCGACCTGTCCCTTCCTCACCAAGCGTGTGATGCGGCAGGGGCCCTTCCCTCACCGGCGGTTATGTTGTCCAACCGGCTCACGCGGTACTACGGCCCCATCCGCCACCCTGCCGACTCGGCGCGACTTCCCGTTCAGACGGTTATACGCACCGGCTGCTCCCGACCACCGCACGATCGGGGTCGACGAGGGCTTCCCCAGTTCCCGTGCCCACCTTCTGCCCATCCCACTCCCCCTACCCCGGGGGGTTCCTCAGCGCCTGCAACTCCAGGTCTTCAGCGCCTTCCATGGCCTTCGCCGTGATTTCAGCGGCTCGGCACCCCCTTGTCCCCTGACGGGGTTAGCCTCACGAGGCTGCAGGATTCGCGTCATGCTGCGGGCTGGACAGTCGCTCCCCCCGAAGGGGCTTTCGACACTGCGCTTCGACGCCGGGCGTTTCCCCCCGACGCCGGCAGCCTGCTACCGGGCCTCCTGGCAGCTACCCGGACCGGACTCACACCGGCTGGCGGACACGAGCTTGCGCGTGAATCACCTCAACGCGACCACCTCCAAGGTCATCACGTCGCGCGCCCACGCTGCTGGGCACACGAAACTCAAGCTAGGTGCGGCAGCATCGCAGTGCCGCCGAGGACGCCATCGGCGTAGACACCGGGATGAAGCAGCGCAGCGGCCGCCGGAGCGGCAACCCGATCTATGACGAACCCGGGTGTCGCACCGAACGCGAGGCAGCCGGCGCCGAGCAGCACCAGCGTGCTCCGCATTCCCCAGCGCAGCGGTTCCAGGTGCTCGTAGTCCTCGCGGCGGCGGTAGAAGCGGAAATAGGCGGCACGTCCCAGGGCGGCGACCGCGATCACCTGAGCGAGCAAGGTGGCGCCCAGCGCGGCGACACCGCCACTTTCGTGCACGCCCGCATGGATGAGGCCGAGTGAGGCGTACCCGTTCATCGGAGGGACGCCCGCGATGGCCAGCACCCCGACAGTGAAGGCGGCGGTGAGCAGCGGACGCCGCCGGGCCAGCCCGCCCATCCGCGACAGCGCCGTCTCACCGGTCGCGTGCACGATCGCGCCGGCGCACAGGAACAGCAGCGCCTTGAACAGCGCGTGGTTGACGAGGTGGTATGTGGCGCCGGCGATGCCCGACGACGTCGCCGTGGCGAAGCCGACGACGAGGATGCCCATCTGCGAGATAGTGTCCCAGGCGAGCAGACGTTTCAGGTCGTCCTGGGCCAACGCGAGTACCGCGCCGAGCAGCGCCGACGCCATCCCCAATCCGGTAAGCAGGCCCAGGATCGGGTGCCCGGTTCCCGGGCCGACCACCTGAAGCGCGATGCGGGCCAGCGCCACAACCCCTAGGTCGACCATCAACGCCGAGAACAGCGCCGACACCGCACCTGGCGCCGGCGTGTGCGCGTCCGGCAGCCAGCCATGGAACGGCACCAGCCCTGCCTTCGTAGCGAACCCGGCAACGAGCAGCCCGAGCGCCAGCAGATCCGGAGTGCCCATGTGGCCGTGCAACTCGGTGCGCAGCTGGCCCAGGTTGAGCGCACCGTGGTTCGCGTAGAGCAGCGCAGCGCCGATGAAGATGAGGAATCCGGCGATGCTGGTCAGCGCCAGCACTTTGAACGCCGCCTCGAGGGCAATCGGGCGTTCCAGGAAGAATCCGGTGAGCCCGTAGCTGGCGAGCGCAGCGACCTCGAACCACACGAACAGGTTTGATCAGGTCTGCGGTGAGGGCCGATCCGATGAGGGCCGCGATCAACAGGCAGGCGAAGCCGCCGAGTTCGCGTGCGCCGAGATCACTCAGCTCGGACAGCGCGCTGACGACGAGTAGGGTGCCCAATCCGGCGCTGGCGAGCGCGAACGTCATGCCGAACGGGTCGGCGGCGAACGCAACGCCCAAAACCCGCCCGTTCACAGGTCCCCAGTGCCCGAAGAAATGCGAGAGCACCCGCCCGTTGCCGGCGTACACCCGCGCCGCGACGATGCCGAGCACCACCGTCGACGCCAGGAGAGCAAGGAGGGAAACAATCAGCGGAAGGCGGCGATGCACCCGAGCCAGCAGTGGAGCGGCGACCGCGCCGGAAATCGGGATGACGACCGGCAGAGGCAACAGTGAAGCAACGCCAGCCGCAGTCATCCTCGCAGGGCCCGGACGTCGTCGGCGTCGAGACTGCGATAGTGCTGCGCCACCCGCACCGCCACGGTGAGGAACACCGCCGTGGCCGCGACGCCGATAACGATCGCGGTGAGGCAGAAGTTCTGCAGTACCGGGTCGGCGACGTTGCCTCGCGCCAGGCCGGCCTCGCTCTGCCCGCGCGGCGGGTTGAGGAGCACCGGAGCGGTCGACCGGCGCCGGTAGGCCAGCGAGACCAGCAGTAGATAGCTGGCCGATTCCATCAACGACAGGCCCATGACGATCTTGATCAGGTTGCGCCGGCTGAGCACGTCGTACAGGCCGGCGCAGAACAGCGCCCCAGCGGTCAGGTAATTGCCGAGGATCATCGGTGATCGTCTCCGTCGGCCTCGTCTGGGGCCCATTCGTGCCGCATGCCCAGCAACGTGAAGATGACGATGGTTACCCCGGTGGCAACCTCGACCAGCTCGCTGCCGGAGAACAACTGCAGCACGCCGCCGCTGCGGATGGTGCCCGGCGCCGCCCGCGGGACCCAATTGGCGGTGAACGAGCCCTCGAGGAGTAACCCCAGCAGCTCGACGGCGATAATGGCCGCGGCACCGGCCAATTCGAGCGGCTCCAGTACTCCGGGCCGGACCGCCCCGCGTACCGCGCGGTAGCCGAGTGCGGCGTATAGCAGGACGGCTACGCCGGCAAGCGCGGCACCCGCTAGGAACCCGCCGCCCGGCGCATACCCCCACGCCGCCAGGTAGATGGCCGCCACGGCGAGCACCACGGCAGCGGCGCGTGCGGCGACACGCACGACCACCGTCATCTGGGCCGATCTCTCCGGGCCCAGTGCGCCGAGGAGCCTGTTGCATATTCGACCATCGATGACGTGGAACACAGTTCTCGCCGATTCGGGCCCGCCACATTTTCGGGGAGCCGCGATGTTCGGCCGGGAGAAGCGACTTGGGAGCTTCACTCCGAGTTCACTGATCATCGCGATCCGATTACGCAACAGGCTCCGAGCCGTGTCGCGTCCGGATCGATCAGCTCACCGGTCTCGGATTCCTCGGCAGCTTCGGCTCGGCGCGCTGCCGCCTCGGCCGAGGTGGGGCGCCCTTTGTGCGGGTCGATGCGTCGCTGCTCCCGGCGGCCCGCCGTCGCCTCACCGACGTACTCGCGGCGCGGCTCGCGCGAACGCGCCAGCGTGATGGTGGACACAACAGCCGCGAGCAGCAGGAACGTCTCGCCGAAGGTGTCGAATCCCCGGGTGCCGTAGACGATCTCGTTCACCGGTTCGGTGGTCTTCCATTGCGGCAGCGCGATGTCGAGCGCGTACCGAGCGATATGCACCAACGGTGCGCCCTCCCGGGGAAGCCCGACGAAGCCCATGACGAAAACCGTCGCCACGCCCAGCACGAGCACAGCCATGAGCCAGGGCCGATGCAATGGCTCGTCGGCGTGTACCTCGCGTGCCGCGTGTCTCACGGCTCGGCGCTCAGTCATCGGAGTCCTTACGCTCGCCGAGCTCGCCCCGATCCGGGACATCCGTCCGAACCTTGCCGATCGCGATCAGGTACAGCACCGGCAGCGCGATCGCGCCGACCACGACCTCGGAATGAGCCATGTCCGGCGCACCGAGCACCACGAACAACAGTGTCATGATCGTGCTCAGGGCTCGCGACGAAATAACTCCTCATCGTGTCGGTGTGTCGCTGGGGAGCAGCGTGTAGTTCCATTCGCCGTGGAAGTCGTGTCGTTGCATGGGTAGCGCTTTGACTTGCTTGTCGGTGTAGCGGATGCCGGTCGGGTAGTTGCCGGTGTCCAGGGTGCAGTGCACGGTCAGGCCGGTGCTGGTCGTGGTGCTGCTGATCAGGTCGATGATGATCTGGTGGGTTTTCAAGGGTCGGCCGCGCCAGTTCATGGTGATCTGGCTGAACAGCCGGTGCTCGATTTTGTTCCATTTCGAGGTCCCGGGTGGCAGGTGGCAGACCGTGACGTGTAGGCCGGTGTCGGCGGCGAAGTTGGCCAGTTCGATCTTCCAAGCGCGGACCCGTGTGCCGTTGGAGCCGCCGCCGTCGGCGCAGATCAGCAGGTGCTCGGCGTTCGGGTAGCGGGATCGCCCGATGGTGTCCCACCAGCTGCGTAGTGTCGCAACGGCGAATGCGGAGGTGTCGTGGTCAGTGCCGACGGTGACCCAGCCGGTGTTGGCCGACAGGTCGTAGATGCCGTACGGGATCGCCTTGCCGAGTTCCTTGTCGACGAAATCGTGCACGTTGACTTGCTCCGGTTGACCCGCGGGCTGGTATTCGCGGCCGCCGTTCTTGAACGCCCCGACGAGTTCTTTCTTCTTCGCGTCGACGGAGATCACCGGTTGGCCGGCTGCGCTGTGCTGTGCGACTTGCTCGGCCAGGTAACGGAATTGGGCGTCGCGATCGGCATGTTGACGACCCTCGCTGACCTTGGTGTTGGCCTGCAGGCTGAAACCCTGAGCACGCAGCATCCGTGCCACCGTCCGGTCGGAGACGGGATGGCCCAGCTCGGTCAGGGCGCCGGCGAGGTTCTTGGTCGACTTGGTCGTCCACACCAGCAGCGACATCGGATCCCCGCGGGTCTCGGGGTCGACCAGGGCCTTCAGCTGCGCGGCCAGCTCGGGGTCGGTCTCGCTCAGCTTCTTACGGCCACCACCGGGGGCGCGCACCCGCCGTTGCGGTTCGGCCCGACCCTGCACCTCACGCACCCCACGCGCGACCGTGTCCGGATGCGCGCCGGTCGCTTCAGCTACCGTCTTCACCCCGCCACGACCCAGTTCGGCCGCTTCGGTGCCCAGCAGCAACCTGCGCTGCCGTTCATCCAGATGCGGACGCAACACCGCGAACCTGCGGGCCAGCGAATCCGCAACCTGCCCGCCCTCGGCCATAGCACAACCGTAGAGGCTTCACACACGAAAACCTAGGTTATTTCGTCGCAAGTCCTCAGCGCAGACAGCGCATGACCGCCCCGTTGAGATTGTGCAGTCGCACGACAAGGGCGGCGGCCGTGAGAATCCCGGCCAGGCACAAGTAGTCGAGTAGCCAGAATCCGATCATCGTTGGCGAGGTTCGTCGCGGACGGCGCCGGGCCACATCGGCACGCCGGCCTTGTACGCCGCGCGGGCGATCGCGTGCGACGCGGCGGGATTGACAACCATGAGCAGGACGGCGACGAGCAGCGCGACGAGCGTTGGCAGTGCACCCATCGTAACCGTCTTAGACGAGCACTGGATCCGGCAGTAGACATCGGCCATCCGCACGATGCCGATTGCGCCGCTCAGGCTGAAGAACAGCCCTAAGCTGCACAGCACGATGACGACGGTTTCCTTCACAGCAAGCCTCGCTCCAGGTAACGGGCCCACACGATGGCGGCCAGATAGCTGAACGACGCGAGCCAGAGCGCCACGTCGACGTAGACACTGCGGTCGGCGAATGCAGCGAAAAACAACACCCCGAGTGCGCATTGGGTGGAGATGGTGTTCAGAGCGACGATGCGGTCCGACACCGACGGACCGATCGCGAGACGCACCATCAGAATGGCGATCACGATCACCTCGGCGATCGCCACTGCGAGCAGGATGTCAGCCATCATGGCCTCCGACGATCGGCGCCAGCAGCTCCTCTACCGGCGCGTTGATGTCGTCCTCGGGATGCTTGCGGTTGCCGTGCGGGACGGCCACCGCGTGGTACTGCAGCTGGCGCCGACGACGGTCCAGGTCGACGAGCTGGTTGTCGACGATCAGCGAGGTGATCAGCCCGGTGGCGGCGAGGCCCGCGTCGGTGCGCTGTCGGGTGGGCACGATCACCATCCCGCTGGACAACGGGCGGCTCGGCGTCCAGATCCGACGCGCCAGGTCGACGTTGGCCAGCACGATCCGCCCGAACGCCGAGAAGAGCAGCCGCATCAGCGCACCGAGACGGCGCGGATTCAGCAGCTGCCACGGCGCGGCCACGTCGCCGAGGTGTGCCATGGCGAGGCCGATCGCCAGCGCAACGACGATGCCGGCGAGCTGCTGCTCTGCCGTGCGGGTCCAGGTGAGCAGCAGCCATACCAGGTAAGCCCAGGTACTGAGCGCAAGGACACGGCGCACAACACACCCTCCTGTCTGGGTCAGTCGACCCGGAACAGCGCAGCGGACGATCGCAGGTTCATGCCGTGCCCGGGCGCCGACCCGAGCCGGATCGCGCCGCCTTCGACCACGGGAACACCATCGGCAAGCAGCGGCTCGAGGCGGGCGTGGTCGGCGAACCACTCGACGTGGCGCAGGTTCGGCGTCGCTGCCGCGACCGGTGCGTGCAGCGCCGGCGCACAGTGCCCGGACACGTCCAGGTTGTGGGCAGCGGCGACCGCCGCGGCGCGTTGAAAGCCCGTGTAACCGCCGCAGCGGGTCACGTCCAGCTGCAGGCAGTCGACCACCGGGCACCGCGCCGCTGCTTCGTACACATCGGCCGCGTACTCCCCTGCGGCGACGTCGCACCGGGTCGCCGCGCGGACCGCCGCCAGTCCGGCGAGGTCGTCGCTGCTCACCGGCTCCTCGAACCAGACGACCCCAAGGTCGTCCAGCGCGGCACCGACCCTGCGGGCCTGGCCGCGGGAGTATGCGCCGTTCGCGTCGACCATCAACGCGACGTCGTCACCGGCAACCTTGCGCAGCAGCGCGACCCGGGCCAGATCACGTGGCACATTGCCGCCCCACGACTCGCCGATTTTGATCTTCACTGCCGTGCATCCGGCAGCCAGCCAGCCGTCGACCTGGCGTTCGAGCTCGTCGTCGGTCAGAGAGGTGAACCCACCGGATCCGTACACCAGCACCGAGTCGCGTGCCCGTCCGAACAGCTGCCAGAGCGGAAGGGCGAGCAGGCGCGCCTTGAGATCCCACAGGGCGATGTCGACCGCGCTGATCGCTTGCGCGACGAGCCCACGGGTGCCGAGATTCCGGCATGTCCGATGCATGGCCTGCCAGCAGCCGGGCACGTCGAACGCGTCGCGGCCGTCGACGGCAATGATCAAGTGGTCGCGGATGACCGCCGCGGCCGCGCCGGTGCTGTAGGTCCAGCCGACGCCGGTAGTGTCGCCGCTTCGGGCGATGACGACAACCGCGACCGTGGCATCCCACTCCAACGTCCCGTCGGCCTCCGGCTCCGGTGTGGGGAACCGGTAGGTCACGACGTCGAGGGGGCTGAGCGGTGCACTCACCCGTTGGTCACCTGCCCGCATCTTGGCTGGTGAGCCGAGCGGCTCACTCCTCCTTCTGCCCCGGCAGGAACTGCTGCACTTTCTGCTTGATGCCCTCACGCAGCACGCCGAGCCGATCCTCGTCGCCGTGCAGTAATGCGGATGCCGTGGCCTTCGCCTGCTCGAAGGTGGAGTGCGGCGGGATCGGCGGCACGTTGGGGTCGCAGCGCACGTCCAGCACGGTCGGCCGGTCGGCTGTCAGCGCCGCCTGCCAGGCTGGCGCGACCTGCGCCGGGTCGTCGACGTTGATCCCGCCGAGCCCGATGCCGCGCGCGAAGGCGGCATAGTCCAGGTCCGGCAGCGTCTGCGATTCGGCGAACTTCGGCGAGCCCTCCATCGCCCGCATCTCCCAGGTCACCTGGTTGAGGTCGTTGTTGTGCAGGACGGCGACGATCAGCCGCGCGTCGCTCCACTGCGTCCAGTATCGGCTGACGGTGAGCAGCTCGGCGAGGCCGTTCATCTGCATCGCGCCGTCGCCGACGAGCGCGATCGTCGGCCGGTCGGGATGTGCCCATTTCGCGCCGATCGCGTAGGGCACTGCGGGTCCCATGGTGGCGAGCGTCCCGGACAGCGAGCCGCGCATCTGACCGCGGAACCGCAGGTGGCGGGCGTACCAGTTAGCCGCGCTGCCCGAGTCGGCGGCGATGATCGCGTTGTCCGGTAGCTGTGTGGACAATTCGTGGAAGATGCGCATCGGGTTGATCGGCTCGGCGTCGGTCAGCGCCTGGCGGTCGGTGGTCTCCCACCAGTCGGCGACGTTGCGCTCCACCGTCTCCCGCCAGCCGCGGTCCTCCTTGCGGCGCAGCAACGGAATGAGCGCCTGCAGCGTCGCCTTGGCGTCGCCGACCAGGTTGAGCTCGTACGGATAGCGCATGCCGATCCACTTTCCGGAGCGGTCGATCTGCACCGCCCGGGCCTGCCCCAGGTCAGGCATGAACTGGGTGTACGGGAAGTTCGAGCCGACGGTGAGCAGCGTGTCGCAGTCGTGCATCAAGTGGTAGCTGGCGGTGGTGCCGAGCAGCCCGATCGCACCGGTCACCCACGGCAACGTGTCGGGCACGACGTCCTTGCCCAGCAATGCCTTTGCGGCTCCAGCACCCAGCAGCTCGGCAACCTCGGTCAACTCCTCGGCGGCGCCGCGGGCACCCTGCCCGACCAGCATGGCCACCTTCTGCCCGGCGTTGAGGATCTCGGCCGCCTGACGCACCGCCTCGTCCGCCGGTCGTACGCTGGCCGGCGCTGTGCCGAGGCTGGACGGGACCTGCTTGAACGCATGCTCGGGAGGCTCGTAGGGCAGATCGAACACGTCCGACGGGAAGATCAGGCAGGTGGGCGCGCTTTCGGATTGCGCGATCCGAATTGCCCGGTCGATCAGGTTGGGCAGCTGCTGCGGCACCATGCACATCTGCACGTAGTCGCTGCATACGTCCTTGAACAGCGTCAGCAGGTCGACTTCTTGCTGGTACGAGCCACCCATCGCGCTACGTCCGGTCTGCCCGACGATCGCCACGATCGGCACGTGGTCGAGTTTGGCGTCGTACAGCCCATTGAGCAGGTGGATAGCCCCGGGCCCACTCGTCGCGGTACACACGCCGACGCCTCCGCTGAATTTCGCGTATCCCACCGCTTCGAACGCGGCCATCTCCTCGTGGCGGGCCTGCACGAACTGCGGATCGTCATCGGCTCGCCCCCATGCAGCCAGCAGGCCATTGATCCCGTCACCCGGATAGCCGAAGACCTGCTGCACCCCCCAGTCACGCAACCGGCTCAGCAAGACATCTGCAACGCTCTCACTCATCAAATCTCCTAAAGCGTGATCATCCGAACACTTGCCAACCAGCTACCGCCCTGGAAAGCAGCCTTCCCGCCGGAATGGCAACCCAAACAGATCGGCGATTAACGAGAGCCCGGGCTGGGTATGGCTCTAAGTGGGAATGGTGCGCGGACGGCGCATCGGGTCATGTCCGCCACCGGCGGACTCAAAGGAGGTCACAAATGATCGTCGTCGGTCTGGTTCTGGTCGCGCTGGCCGTGGCGGCCGCGTTGGTGCTCGTCTTGCAGAATCGCGACGCAACCCTCGACGTCCACGCGCTCGGCCACACCTGGTTCGGCGTGCACGGCTATTGGGCGCTTGTCGCTGGCATCCTGATCGGCGTGGTAGGCATGCTCGGGCTGGCTGCGATGTCGGGTGCGAGCCGTCGGGCGCGCGCCTTGCGCAGAGAACGCAACGACCTCGCTCGGGAGAACGAGCGGCTGAGTGACCAGGTCACCCACCCCGACTACGGCGCGACGCGCGAACCGGTGGTCGCGGCGCCTGGCGCAGCATCCGCCGCCCTACCGCAAGACGACACCGGAGCCTGGACCCCGCGCTGGCCGGAAGGCAGCCGATCTCAGGTCGAGAGCTACCCGCCCGCTGACCGGACGTGACGCGCCGATCAGATCGCGCCCGGCCGCACACCGTGGTGGTGACCGGTGCCAGCGGCGGGGTCGGCCGGGCCGTGGCTCGAGCGTTCGGCGCACGCGGAGCGTCAGTAGCGCTGCTCGCCCGGGGCGATGAAGGGCTGGAGGCGGCGGCGCAGGACGTCCGCGACGCCGGCGGGGCTGCCCTCATGGTCCCTACTGACGTCGCTGACCCGGACCAAGTGCGGGCTGCTGCTGAGGCGACGGAGAACGCCTTCGGGCCGTTGGACGTATGGGTGAACGACGCCTTTAGTTCGGTGTTCGCGCCCTTCGACGCCATCGGCCTGGACGAATTTCGCCGCATCACCGAGGTCGCCTACCTCGGCTTCGTCTACGGGACGCGCGCCGCGCTCGACCGGATGAAGCCGCGCGATCACGGGACGATCGTCCAGATCGGCTCGGCGCTCGCCTATCGAGGCATCCCGCTGCAGTCGGCTTATTGCGGTGCCAAGCACGCCATCCAGGGCTTCACTGAGTCGCTGCGCTGCGAGCTGTTGCACGATCACAGCCAGGTGCGGATCACCATGGTGCAACTGCCCGCGGTCAACACCCCGCAGTTCAACTGGGTGCTGACTCGGCTGCCCCATCGGCCACAGCCGGTGCCACCGATCTACCAGCCCGAGCTCGCCGCCCGTGCCATCGTCCGAGCGGCTGAACGCCCTAATCGCCGCGAGTACTGGGTCGGGTCGAGCACCTCTGCGACTCTGGTCGCCAACGCCGTCGCTCCCGGGCTCCTCGACCGCTACCTAGCCCGCACCGGCTATCGCGCGCAGCAGACGTCCGAGCCGACCTCCGACGACGAGCCGGCAAACCTCTGGCAGCCCGTCGACCGGGCAGCCGACTACGGCGCGCACGGCCGATTCGACGAACACGCCCACAACCGCGACCCGCAGGTGTGGGCCTCGCAGCATCACGGTGTGCTCGCCACGGCTGCCGGGCTTACCGGCGCGGTCGCCGCAGGAGCCGCGGTGCGCCGCCGGCGCCGATGAGCCTCAACGACCTCCCGCTGGCGGTGCTGCGCGAGTTCCCTGATCGCCGACGGTCAGCGTGGCACACTGCGCGGCGGCCGCATGGCGGGACGTGGACTGCCGGTCCGGCCGACTGCGGCAGCGCCGGAGCGGAGCCGCAGTGGCTTCACCTCAGATGGAGGCGATCTCCCGAACTTGGGTGAGCCGGATGTTGTTACCCGACGGATCCCGGAACGACGCGTCGATGCCGTAGGGCCGTTCTTCGGGTATCTCGACGAACTCGACGCCCCGGCCCTTGAACTCCTCGTACGCCGCCTGGCAGTCGTCGGTGGTTAGGAAGATCGTTCCAGCGAAGCCCTTCGCCATGAGGGTACGCACCTGCTCGGCGGTTTCGACATCCATCACCGGTGGCCCGGGGATGGCCATCAGCACGACCGAGATGTCTGGCTGCCCGGGAGGCCCGACAGTCAGCCAGCGGAAGTCGCCCATCTCGGCAAGCGTCACGTCAGAACGCACCTCCATGCCGAGCTTGTTGGTGTAGAAGGCAAGCGCCTCGTCCTGGTCGTGAACCCAAAGCTGCGCTGTGCTGAGCTTGATCATCGATCTCCTCCTGAGTCGCGGTAACTTCCGTGGTCGACGCTATTCACCCGCCAGCACACCTGTCTTCTCGAAACGTGCGGTGTTGCGGAACCGCACCCGCCTGCTACACGGTTTGTGACGCAGTTGCGGCAGCGGTCTACTGTCGGTCGTCTGCGGGGATGTCCCGTCGGACTTGTGGGTGAGGCGGCATGTTCACGTCGGTGGTGTTGAGCGCAGATCAGTCGCCTTTGCAGTTGGCTGAGGCGTTCGCCGAGTTGGCTCGGGTGCTGGCCGCGCAGGGCACGGTGGAGGAGACGTTGGAGGCGATTACCCGGCATGCGGTGGCGGTAGTGGAGGGGGCGCAGGATGCGTCGGTGACGGTGTTGCGGCAGGGGAAGTTTCGTACCGTGGCGGCGACCGGCGACCGGCCGCGGCAGGTGGACCGCATCCAGTACGAGGCGGGTGAGGGGCCGTGCGTGGATTCCATCGTGGCCCCGGAGGACACCTTCTTGTCCGCGGATATCGGCGTGGATTCCCGGTGGCCGATGTTCGGGCCGCGCGCCGCGGCCCAGACCGGGGTGCGCAGCATGCTGGCCTATCGGCTGTTCCTGGAGGATGAGGACACCATCGGCTCGCTGAACCTGTACGGCACCGCACCGCGGGCGTTCACCCCGGCGGTGTTGCCGATCGGAAACCTGCTGGCCACGCATAGCGCGGTGGCGTTGAGCCGGGCGCAGGACAAGGACCGGGCCGACAATCTCCATGCTGCGTTGGAGAGCAACCGCACCATCGGCACCGCGATCGGCATCCTGATGGCCCGCCACCTGGTCACGCAGGACCAAGCCTTCGACCTGCTGCGCATCGTCAGCCAACGCAGCCACCGAAAGCTCGCCGATATCGCCCAGGACGTCATCGACACCGGAACGCTCGACGACACAAGGACCAGCGAATCCGCCTAAGCCGGCAGGCCCCGATGTTTAGGCGAGCCCGATCCTGGCAACACTCTTCGCGACCGTCGTCGAGCGCGCGAGGAGTGCACAAATGGGTACTGAGGACAAGGCCAAGGACGCCGTCGAGGAAGCTGCCGGCAAGGCCAAGGAAGCCATAGGCAAGGTGACGGGCGACCGCAGCACCGAAGCCGAGGGCAAGGTTGACCAGTCGAAGGCAGATCTGAAGGACGCGGCCGAGAAGGTCAAGGACGCCTTCAATCAAAGATATTACACCGGTGATCTAACATAAAAGAAACAGCACGCCATAAAAAAACACAACATAAAAAAAAAAAAGAGAACCCCTAGCCCCAGAAAGCTCACAATACCCCAACCCACGCAAAAAAGAACAATTAACAGAGCCTAAAACACTTATAACCTCACTAACAAAAAATAAAAAACCTGATACCCCAAACACACAACTAAAAGAACAAAAAATACCCCCGCCCCCAACAAAACCAAAGCACCCCCCCACACAACCCACCACACTACCACCCCTCGGAAAAAACGACCACCAAACCCAACACCAAACTTTCCCCAAAACAAAAAACATATACAATCTCCGTCGACCCATATCCTACCACAAACATCAGTACCGACCTTTCCAATACCACAATTAAACACGTACGATACTACAGCAAGACCTCCTCCCCTAAAAACAAATCTAGAACCCAATTAAACCCGACAAACCCCAATAGTCCGAACTGAGAACAACGCCTCAAAAACATTAAAAAAAAAAAAAATTTAACAGTCCCGACCCATAGAGAAAATAATAAAATGAAAAAAATAAAAAAAAGAACTGAAAAAGAAAAAAAACCCAATACAGAAATCGGCGCCTCGGGAAAACGTTCCGACCCACTGCAACAAAACACTTGAGCAGCACCACTACACCCAATAAAACGGACAAAACACAAAGATCCCTAAAAACGCGCCGCAAAGTACAAGCCTTATAAACGAGTTCAGTCATAACGGCATCACCAAATAAAAGCAAGAGTAATCGCAGACCCACTAGCCCCTTAACCCATCAGCCAATGAACTCGTCTTGACCGGCTCATACTCAACGCGGCCCCGCCGAAACTTAAAACCAACCTCTGAATGTCTTCTACGTACAATATCACCCACACTCTATGACGGACGCCGATAACCCTAAACCTGCAGCGCCCCGCCACCTCGGTAACAGAGCGGTCGCCCGCCCCGCCCCGCCCGTTCCCTCACCACCCCGGACTTGACGGGCCCTCCCCCCCTCTTAAAAAACGGAACAACTCAATCGCCAAGCGAGCACTTTGCGGCCACCCATCCACCCCCCACCGCCTCCCCAAACCACGGCCACCTCGGCCCAACAGTTTCCTCGACGAATTATCCGTGCAGCGATTCTTCCGGCGCTGCCTGGCTCGACGGTCGCCAATACTCGACTCAGGCCCTCATAGCTGTAGGTGTCTTCTCCCTTATAGTGGACTATCGTTGCTATCGACATCAGTGGATCTCAACACTCGAGCGGCCATCCTCTCCAACCGGGGAAATCTCCCGCAGCCACGCAACCCCACCCTCCTACGACGCCACGACCCACTCCGGGTCATCTCCACTGCGAATGCACTAACGGATCAGCCAACCCCAGGCAGTGCCGGGGCTCGTCGTGGTGCCCCGGCACTGCGCACGGCGCAATTGCCGGAACTGCCGCCGCCACCAGCAGGGAATCCGGCCGCCCTTGGATGGGCTCACGCATACCCTGACCGCACCCTGTTCATCGACGCGCACCCGCCTTAGTCAGTTGCCGCGCCGCGGCCGACGCGTTCTTGACGTCATGCGGGTAGGTGCGGACTGCGACGAGCGCCAGCCCGCCGGCGGCCAGCAGCGGCACGATGGACACCAGGAATGCCGCTCGCAGGCCCGCGTGCCCGCCGCCGGCCAGCGTGTCGCTGAGCCAGCCGAACAGCAGCGGTGCACCCGACTCGGCGGCTGCGCACAAAACGCTCCGCACCCCTTCGCCGCGTCCCCACAGCCGCGGGTGCAGGATGTCCAGCCGGGCAGCGTCGGCCGGTGGGTTGAGCGTGCCGATCGCCCAGGCCGCCAGGAACAGCAGCGGGATCGCGATCGCGAGTAACGACGTGAGTAGCGCGGGCACGAACACGACGGCGGCGATCAGCACCTCGACTGCTGCCACCAGCGGACGGGCGGCGACCACGCCGTGGTCGTGTAGCCGGTCGGCGATCCGCCCGCCGGTGAGCACGCCACCGAGCGCCCCCGCGCCGAGCAGGACGACGAGATTCGTGGCTACCGACTGCCCGAGGCCGTATTGGTCGCGTGCGTAGGTCACCGCGAACGTGCGGATCCCGGCAAAGAAGAAGTAGCCCAATGCGCCCGCCACGATCAGGATCAGATTCGTCTTGATTCGCAAGACGTAGCGCACCACCGTCCACAGCGGGAGCGCTGCGGGATCGCCGCCAGCTGCCGAACCTGCCGACGTGTCGTCGCCGTCTCCCCGCTCCGGCTCGGGCAAGCGCCATAGCAACCAGGCGAGCCCCAGGGCCGGCATCGCGAGCACCACGAACGCTGCCCGCCACGAGATAGCCGCCAGGTCTCCGGATACCACGAATCCGAACCCGGTCCCCATGAGCTCGCCGGCCAGCACCAGTCCGTAGATGCGCGCCAGGCGCTGCGCTGGAAACGAGTCGCCGAGCAAGCTGGCCACCCCGGGGCCTGCTGCCGCGGTGAGCACCCCGAGCAGTACGCGGATCACGAGCAGCGCGGGAAACGACCACGCCAGCGCGGACGCCGCCGTTGCCCCGGCCCACGTGAGGGCGGCCACCGCGAGCAGCCGGGTGCGCGGCACGCGGTCGACCAGCACCCCGACCGGCAATGTCGCCACAGCACCAGCAATCGTCGTGATACTCGCGAGCAGCCCCAACTCCGCGTTGCCGATGTGCAACGAGGATTTCAGTTCCGGTGCCACCGCTCCGATCGACGCCGTGTCGGCGCTCACCAGTCCCAGCGTCAACGCCAACACCACGACGACGTGCCCGCCGCCGACCCACCGACCCGCCCGTCCAGCCACTCCACCAGCCGCACGTCCCGGTAGTACCCGCCGATCGCGACGCTCTCCCACGCATGTCGTTAGACCGGACCGTGCGGTGGGTACATCCCGATCATGACCTGGACAACGCGATCCCGAAGGCCGGTGCCTCGCGGTGCGATAGCGAGGGTCATCGTGCTGTTGCTCGTGGTCTGGCTCGTGATCGGTGCGATCGCTGCGGGTCAGCGGCACTACTACAGCGGTTCGACGACGAACTGCGCGAAGGTCGGGACGGTCACCGTCACCATCCTCGCCGGCCCGCTCAACTACCTGGGCGCCAACCCGAAGATCTCGTGCGAGGTCCCGCAGCCCAGCAAGTAACCACGCTGCCCAACCGGGGTCCTGTCGACGCTCGGCAGCCCTTCAGCGCGGACGAGAGGAGGAGAACACACATGATCGTCCTCGGCATCATCCTGTTGATCGTCGGCTTCCTGACGAAGGTCGCCATCGTCTGGACGCTCGGCATCATCGCGCTCGTGGTCGGCGCAGTACTGGCTATTGCCGGTGCCAGCGGGCGCGCGATCGGCGGCCGGGCCCACTATTGGTGAGCACCCCAACGCGCCGTGAGCTGCCGTCGAAGTCGGCCGATCTTGCCGGCTTCGACGGCCACGCCTTAGAGCGGGCGTTGCGTGACCGGGTCGACGGAGAGGTGCGCTTCGACGTCGGCTCGCGCGCGGCCTATTCCACTGATGCGTCCAACTTCCGGCAAGTGCCGATTGGCGTGGTCGTGCCGCGCAACGTGGACGCGGCCGTGACCGCAGTCGCCGTCTGCCGCCGCCACGACGTGCCCGTGCTGTCCCGGGGCGGCGGCACCAGCCTCGCCGGGCAATGCACCAACACCGCCGTGGTGCTCGACTGGTCGAAGTACTGTCACCGGCTGGTTTCCGTTGATCCTGACGCGCGGACCTGCATCGTCGAGCCGGGGATCGTGCTGGACGAGCTGAACCGCCAGCTGGGCGTCCACGGACTGCGCTACGGGCCGGAGCCCGCGACGCACCCCAACTGCACACTCGGCGGGATGATCGGCAACAACTCGTGCGGCGCCACGGCCCAAAGCACCGGCAAGGTCGTCGACAACATCGCCCGGCTCGAGGTGTTGCTGTACGACGGCACACGGTTCTGGTGCGGTGAGACGGGCGACGAGGACTACGCCGAGATCGAGCGCCACGGCGACCGACGCGCCGCCGTGTACCGCCAGCTGCGGCGACTGCGCGACCGGTACGCGGACGAGATCCGGCGGCGCTATCCGGACATCCCGCGACGGGTGTCCGGCTACAACCTCGACTCGCTATTGCCGGAGAAGCGGTTCGACGTCGCGGGCGCCCTGGTGGGCAGCGAGTCCACGCTGGTGACCGTGCTGCGCGCCGAGCTCGAGCTCGTCCCGGTCGTGAAGGAACGGACGTTGGTGGTGCTCGGCTTCCGCGACATCATGGCTGCGGCCGACGCCGTTCCGGCCGTACTGCCACACCAGCCGATCGCGCTGGAGGGCGTCGACCACCGGCTGATCCACGACGAGCACGTCAAGCACATCAACCAGCAAGCGTTGCGGGAACTGCCGGAAGGCACCGGTTTCCTGATGGTCCAGTTCGGAGCGGACACCCACGAGGACGCCGACGCCGCCGCACAACGCCTCCTCGACGCGCTGCACGAGTCCGACCACGAACCGAATGTGGGCTTCCTCGACGAGCCGGCCCTCGAGGACGAGCTCTGGCAGGTCCGCGAGGCCGGGCTCGGTGCCACCGCACACGTTCCGGGCCACCGCGACACGTTCGAAGGCTGGGAGGACTCCGCCGTCGCCCCCGATCGGCTCGGCGACTACCTGCGGGACCTGGAGAAGCTCTACGAACAGTTCGGCTACGCCGAAGACACCGCGCCCAGCCTGTACGGCCACTTCGGGCAAGGCTGCGTACACACCCGCATCCCGTTCGACCTGTACACCGCGGACGGGGTTGCCACGTACCGCCGCTTCATGGAACGCGCCGCGGACCTGGTCGCCTCGTACGGCGGATCGTTCTCCGGCGAGCACGGCGACGGGCAGTCACGCGGCGAACTGCTGCCCCGCATGTTCGGCGACCAGATCATGCGCGCCTTCGGCGAACTCAAAGCGATCTTCGATCCCCAGGAACGGATGAACCCCGGCAAGGTCGTCGCGCCGTACCGCCTGGACGAGAACCTGCGCCTGGGCGGGCGATGGTCGCCGGCGGACCTCGGCCGGCTGCACTTCGCCTATCCGCACGACGGCGGCTCGTTCGTCGACGCCGCGAACCGATGCGCCGGCGTGGGGAAATGCCGCCAGTTGGAGCATCCGAACGGCGCCGTCATGTGCCCCAGCTACCAGGCCACCCGCGAGGAGGAGCACTCGACCCGCGGCCGGGCACGGCTGCTGTTCGAGATGCTCGACGGGCACGGCGACGGTCCGGTGCGCGACGGCTGGCGCTCTACGGCCGTGCGCGACGCCCTCGACCTTTGCCTGGCCTGCAAGGGCTGCAAGACCGACTGCCCTGTCAACGTGGACATGGCGACGTACAAGGCTGAGTTCCTCGCCCATCATTACGGCGGCCGGCTGCGCCCACGCAGCCACTACGCGCTGGGCTGGCTGCCCGTGCTCGCGGCCGCGGTTGGCCGTAGCCGGGGCGCCGCCGCAGTCAACGCCGCCACACACGCGCCGGTGCTGCCCGGCCTGCTCACCAGGATGGCCGGGCTCGAGTCGCGAGAAATCCCGTTGTTCGCAGGGGAAACCCTGCAACGGTGGTGGGCCCGCCGCCCGGCGGCACCGCCCGGCCCGAACGGTACCGTGCTGCTATGGCCGGACACGTTCACCAACTACTTCCATCCGCACATCGGCCAGGCAGCTGTCCAGCTGTTCGAAACGGCCGGCTGGCAGGTGGACATCCCTCGTGAGCCGCTGTGTTGCGGGCTGACCTGGATCTCGACCGGGCAGCTCGGCACCGCAAAGCAGCTGCTGCGCCGTACGAGCGCCCGGCTGGCCGACCACGTCCGAGCCGGCGGCCTGGTCGTCGGTCTGGAGCCCAGCTGCACGGCGGTGTTTCGCTCCGACGCGCCAGAGTTGCTGCCGGACGACCACGACATCGCCCGGCTGTGCGATCAGACGGTCACCCTCGCCGAGTTGCTGCTCGACCACACACCCGGTTGGGTGCCACCTCGGGTACCCGGCGAGCTGCGCGCGCTCGCCCAGGTGCACTGCCACCAACACGCCATCATGGGGTGGGACAAGGATCAGCAACTGCTCGCCGCGGCCGGCGTGTCCGTGGAGCGGTTGGACTCGGGCTGCTGCGGACTGGCCGGCAACTTCGGTTTCGAACGCGGCCATCTCGACGTCAGCAAGGCCTGCGCCGAGCAGGTGCTGCTTCCCGCCGTGCGCGATGCCGACGACCGGACAGTGCTGCTGGCCGACGGGTTCAGCTGCCGGACCCAGATCCACGAGCTGGCCGGCTGCGGTCGCGAGGCCGTGCACCTCGCCGAACTGCTCGCGGCGTCGTCCGGCCAGGTGACGTCGCCGGTCGAACGCGCCCTGGCGCGCCGCCCGGCCGAGCCGCCGAGCTGGGCCAAGGGCACGGCGGCCGTGGCCGCCGCCGCCGCGGGCGGCTCCCTCGCCGGGTGGCTCGCGCGCACGTTGTTCAGGTACCGCCGATGACCCCGGCGCGACGCGATGGTGATACTCGTCGCAGACGACCAGCTCGGACGCTCGGTCACCCTCAGCTGCTGTCGTGTCGAGATCGTCGAAGGGATGCCCCGATGAGCGCACCGGATCAGCCAGCCGGCGATAGCGTCGAACTTCGGGTACCCGCCGACGTCAGCTACGTCTCGGTCCTGCGAACCGTCACCGCGGCACTGGCGGCGCGGTGCGAGCTGACCTTGGACGAGATCGAGGATCTCCGCATCGCGGTAGACGAAGCGTGCGCGCTCCTCTTGCCACATGCGAGCGCAGCGAGCGTCCTGCACACGCGTTACTCGCTGACCACGGGCTGCCTCGAAGTCGTCGCCAGGGTGGCAGCGACCGGCGACACCGAGATCGACCGCAGCGGCTTCGCCTGGACCCTCCTGCAGGCGCTCGCCACATCTGTCACCGTGTCCAAGGACGACGGCGATCTTGCCATCGCGCTGGTGAAGCAGCGCGAGGCATCGGCGACGTGAGCCAACCGCAACGACCGCGTCGGCGCGTCCGCGACCCTGATGCGGTCGACGACCCGTCCCGGCTGCTGCGGCAGCTGCATCAACTCTCCGCCGGCGACCCGCGGCGCAGCCAGCTGCGCGACCAGCTCGTCGAGCTGCACCTGCCGCTGGTCGAGTACCTGGCGCGCCGGTTCACGGGGCGCAACGAACCGCTCAGCGATCTGATCCAGGTCGGCGCCATCGGGCTGATCAAGGCCATCGACCGGTTCGATCCACACCGCGGGCTGGAGTTCTCGACCTACGCAACGCCGACGATCCTCGGTGAGATCAAACGACACTTCCGCGATACCGGCTGGCTGGTACACGTCCCGCGCCGTGCCCAAGAGCTGCAGACCACAATCACCCAGGCCCGCGCCGAGCTGAGCCAGGAACTCGCCCGGGCCCCCACCGTCCGCGAACTCGCCGACCGGATCGGCGTGCCTGAGGACGACATTGTCGAAGCCCTCGACGCGGCCCACGCCTACACCGGCGTCCCGCTCGAGGTGCTCTCCGAACCGGACACGCCAGCGGTCGAACACCCCCTGCTCGGCACCATTGACGAACGCTATGAACAGGTAGAACGGCGCGCCGTATTGCGTCCCGCGATCGAGACCCTGCCCGCCACCGAACGCGAGGTCCTGCTCCTTCGGTTCGTTGCGAACCGCACACAGACCGAGATCGCGGCCCTCATCGGCGTCTCACAAATGCAAGTCTCCCGGCTCGTTGCGCGCGGCCTGAACCGACTGCGCGATCGCCTCGGCGCCGACCAACCACCTGTCGGCTGACCTCATCGGCCTGCTCGCGGGTGTTGCCTTCCTGCCCGCCGTTACACCTGGGTGACGGTGGTGTGGATCTTGCGGACGGCCATGAGCCGGCGGATGTGGGTGACATCGCTGGTCAGGATCGTATCGCCCGCGTTGGCCACCAGCGCGACGTGAGCGTCGATGACATCAGTGGTTCGGCTTCGCCCGAGCAGGTCCCCGATCCGTCGGCCGACGTCGTGGTCGAGCGCGTCGACGCCAACGCCGGTGAGCGTGCGGGCCAGGTTCGCTTGCCGCGAGCCGCTGCGCCAGACCTCGGCTACCGCAGCCGCGCTGGTGCGCACCGGGATGCGCTCGCGCTGGGCGATGCGCAGCAGCGCGCCGACCTGCCGCCCGGTGCGGTCGACGCCGATCAGCGCGCCAGCGTCGAGCACGAGGGTCATCAGCCCGCCCGCCGTTGGGTGGTGCCACCGACGCCGAGGACCCGCGCCGCCGCGGCCAGCTCATCATCGGTGAAGGCGCCGGCCTCGGCCTCCCATTCGTCGAGTGCGGCACCGAGCAATTCGTTGCGCAGGTGGTCGGCGGCGGCGTCGCTGAGCCACCGGGAGACGCTCAGCCCGCGGCGGGCGGCAGCATCGCGCACCGCCTGTCCCAGGTCGGGATCCATTGTGACCGACAACCGATCCACTTTCATGCATACGATCGTATCGCACATGGGCGTATGCATACCTGGGGTTGCGGCGATCCGAGCCCGCCGAATGGTCGGCGTGTCAGCGAACCCCGAACCTTCCTGCGCCCATCACGCCACGGCGCATCTTCCGCACGAAGATCACTGGAGCGGCTTCCCGATGCCGGATTGCCCGGCCTTGGCCCGAACGGATACCACCTCTTTGGTTCGTGGCGTCCAGTCGTAGATGACTGACGTGCGCAGCAACACGTCCTGCACCGAACGGTTCGCCGGGCTGATGGCGACCCACAACAGACCGATGGGAAAGCTCGTGCAGGCCGCAGCACGTAGCGTGGCGCCAGCGATGCGCAGCCGCTCCCCCTTGTAATTGACGACCCTCAGCCCGAACAACGCATCGCCGTACATGCGTCCGGTCGCGCACCACGACAGAGTCAGGTATGGCATGACGATGACGAACCCGATGACCGGGATAGTCCAGCCGAGGCTGCTCGGCCAATGAAAGCTGCTGGGGTTGAGGAGGAAACCAATGCCGGCGATCACGCCGTAGATGAGGCAGAGGATTACGATGACGACGACCAAGTCCACGGTGTTCGCGGCGACGCGGGTCACGATGCCTGCGCGGCGCCCTTGGAACGGTCGCGCGGCAGCAGGCACCGGCGACGGGTGACCGACCCGGCCCGGTTCGTCAGCTCCCGGACCCATCACCGCCCCCACCTGATCCCGGCGCCACGGTGCTGCGTGCGCGTCGCCGCAGCAGGATCCGGTCGACGATTCGGTTGACCCGCTCGTCAGCTTCAATGCCCTGCATGCGCACACCCAGCACGGTCTCGGAGGCCATCGCGCCGCTCGACTCCCGGATGAGGTCCGGCAGATCGATATCATCGATGACCCGGTTGACTATGCCGGCCAGATCGAGCCGCGCGACGACGGCGTCCAGATCCAGCTTGGCCGCGACGGCGTTCACATCGATGCGTGAAACGATCGCGTCCAAGTCCACGCCGGCCACAATCGCGTCGATGTCCACCCGGTCCAGGATGCGCTCAATGGGCATTCGATCGACGACCGCAGCGATGTCCAACTTGGCCACGATCTCGTCGACGTCCACCTCGGCGATGATGCTGGCAAGCTTCACCCGATCGAGTACTAGTTGGGTCAGGTCGATGCGATCGAGCACCGCGGACAGCACGTCCGGCACCAGGTCGCCAACAACCTGTCGAGGTCGCCCGGCGCGCCGGCGAACTCACCGGCAACCGCATCGTCGACGAACCCCCAGCCTTACGCCACTTCACCGCTGGAATCGCTTCAGCCGCTTCCCCTGCGCCAGTGCCTGATGTGACCTGTGGATCGTTCGTAGTGACCGAGGAAAGCGGCAGCTGTCTACGCCCCGCAGGTTGAAGACATCGCCGGATAACCCGTTCCCGAGTGCGACCATTACCGGTCACCGGCCGAGGATGGCGCGCAGCGTTTCGGCGTTGCGTACGGCCTGCCCGTCGCCGTCGTTGTTGAAATAGGCGTACACATCGCGGCGGGACGTGTCCCATTCTGAGATCCGGCAGGCCCACCAGCGCAGGTCCTCATCCGAATAGCCGCCGGCATACAGCTGCGCAGGGTGCGGTCCATGGAGGCGGAGGTACACGAATGGTGCGGTCGCGCGCAGCACGCACGGCAGGTTCGCGCCGCTCATCACGCAGTATGCCGCCTGGTGCTGTTCCAAGATCTGAAATACGGCCTCGTCATGCCAGCTGGGGTGGCGGAACTCGACCGCAACCCGCAGCCACTGCGGTTTCCGGGCCAGGAAGTACTTCAACCGGGCATCATCGCGCGCGTGTGCCGGGGCCAGCTGGATGAGCACGACGCCGCGGCGGTCACCGAGCTCATGCCAGCATCCGGCGATGCGTTCCACCCAGGCCTCGGGTGCGTACAGCCGCTTGGCGTGGGTCAGACCACGGGATGCCTTGACCGACAACTGAAAGCCCTCGGGCAGGCGACGCCGCCATGCGGCGAAGGTGTCGGTACGGGGCCAGTGGTAGAAGCTGGCGTTCAGCTCCGCGGTGGCGAATCGACGTGCGTATAGGTCGAGTCGCGCGGCCGGTGGGGTACCGGGCGGGTAGAGCACATGCTCCCAATGCGGGTAGCTCCACCCGGAGGTGCCGATGTGTACGCCCACGACCGTCCTGATTCCCTCCTCAGCGCCTTTCCAAACCGTGGGCCTAACCGTTTGCGTGGATCCCGGGGTTCGTGCCCACCTCGGCTTTGTGTGACGCGGTTTGCCCGCGCGGGCATCCGCGGTCGAGCGTAGAGCGCGGTGGGTGCTGATTCTCCCTCTGACTGCAGAGTCCAGCGACACTGCTGCGCCGGCATCCGGCAGCTCGTGGCCCGCCGTTGGACGTATCCAACAAGCCACGGCCCGCGGGGGCGGCCGACCGCCAACGGCGCCGTGATGGAGGCCTTGGTCATTCGAGCTCGCGCAGAAGAGGGGTTGCTGACCGTCGACCAGTTGTCGTAGCAGCGGTCGTGGCAGCGGATCCTCAGCGGGACTGTTGCCACCCACGCCGGTAGGCACGTTGCAGCGGAACACGTTGGTCCGTTCGCGCGCAGCAGCGATCACCCGCTGCAGGACGGGGTCGACGGCGTGTACGACGGCGGTATCGCGCTGCGCCGGCCCGGCCGGGTATGCGCCCGGCGGCCAGCTCGAGGCCCTCGAACCGGGCCAGCGCCGTGTCGCGCAGCCGGTCGGTGCGTTGCAGGGCCGCGTCCCCGGCCGTGCCGGGCCAGGCGAGAGCCACGATGTCGGCCTCTCGCGCGGCGAGCGCGGGTGATCGCGGCCCGGAGCAGCCATCGTGACTGCCTTGCGCATTCCGGCCGCGGCGCGGCCGGTTCAGCCGGCGTTACCTCCGCGTCCCGCGCCGCTTCGACCACGGCCCGGATGCCGTCCCGATTGATTCGCAGAGCTGCTCGCCGGTGGCTTGGCCGGATCACCAGGCAAAATGCACCCGAACGTCAGTTCCCGTACGCACATGGGCAAGCCGGTCGGTTGCCGTGGAGGGCCGATCCGTGCCGTCAACAGCCGGCGCCGTAACGCCATTCACCATTGCCCGAAGCCCCTGTCACAAGCCGATATCCACGGCACCCTTAGGGAGCCCGCCGGGCTGATCAGCCCTTGTCGTTGCCGCGACGGCGCATCAGCGCGTGAGCGCGCTCGGTGTCGTCAGGGCCGAGCTTACGGGTGTCCCTCGGTTCTGCGAACGGCGCCATGTCCTCGGGCAGTCCAGCCTCAATCGCCCGCTGGTGGGTCAGTTCTGCGTCGAACTCCATGCCCAGCAGCACGGCAATATTCGTGATCCAGAGCCACACGAGAAAGATGATCAAGCCGGCTATCGAGCCGTAGGTTTTGTTGTATGACGCGAAATTCGCCACGTACACGGCGAAGCCGCCGGACGCGATGAGCCAGATCCCGACTGCGATTGCGCCGCCCGGAGTCAGCCATCGGAATCCTGGGCCCTTGACATTCGGGCAAGCCCAGTACAGCAGGGCCAGCATGGTGGCCACGATCGCGAGCAAGACCGGCCATTTGGCGACGTCCCAGACGGTGACTGCCGTATGCCCGATGCCCAGCATCTTGCCCACCTGGTCGGCGAGCCGACCAGTGAGCAGCACGATTCCGGCGCTCACCATCAGCATCACAACGACGACGATGGTGACGGCTAACCGAATCGGTGCCGTCTTCCAGATCGGCCGGCCTTCCCCCACGCCGTAGACCGCGTTCGATGCTCGCATGAACGCCGCGACATATCCTGACGCGGACCACAGCGCGAGCGCGAGGCCGCCGATTGCGGCAATGCCAGCTGTGGAGCGCTGCTGCTGAGCATGCCGGATGACATCGTCGAAGAACGTCCGCACCCCACCGGGGGTAACGGCACCTAGATTGTCCATCAGGGTCTTGGTGACGGAATCCCCAAGCAGGCCGAGGATTGACACCAGGACCAGTAGTCCGGGAAAGATCGCGAGCAGGCCGTAATACGTCAGTGCCGCCGCCCAGTCCGTCAAGTTGTCCTCTCGGAACTCAGACAAAGAGCGGCGCAGGACCGCCCGCCACGAGTGCCGCTTGAGCTGGGTCGGCTTGGCGGGTTCGGCTCGCCTCGTGCGGCTGCTGCGTGACTGTCTGCTCTGCGCGGCGTTGTCCATCGTTACCTCGGCCAGACTCCTGTCGCCCGGGCGAACCCGGCGGCACCCGCCCGGTCGATGAGCGCCTTGATGCCGCCGAAGACAGCACCCTCCACTGCTGCCGCAGCGGCAACCTCACGCCAGCTGTAGTCAGCGTCGGTCGCACGGGGCGCCTTGTCTTCATGTGCGAGCGCGCGCCAAACCCGTTTGAAGATTGCGCCGGCTGCGACGCCGCCGAGCGCGCTGATCAGCAGGCCGAAGGGCTTGTATAGGTAGCGCACGCCTAGTAGTCTGTCGCTTCTAAATAGCTGGGTATAAGTGCCGAAGTTTGATGCGGGCGTCGCTGGTGGTGAACCTCCAGTCGACTTGGCGCTCGTCGGCGTTGATGGCCTCGGCCCAGGCGGCGAGTTCGCTGTCGAGGACGGCGAGGTCGGCGATACGCCGGCCGAGGCATTGCTTGGTCAGGCAGGACAGTTCGATCTCGGCGATGTTGAGCCAGGAGCCGTGCTTGGGTGTGTGGTGGATCTCCAGCCGGCCGGCCAGGGCGTAGGCCTTCTCGGGCGGGAATGCCTCGTAGAGGGAGGCGATCGAGTGGGTGTTGAGGTTGTCCATGACCAGGACGACCTTGTCCGCGTCGGGGTAGTCGACGTTCAGCAGATGTTCGACGCCGTGGGCCCAGTCGATGCGGGTCCGGGTGGACTCGGCGTAGGCGCGGCGCCAACCCCGCAGGGGTTCGGCCCACACGAAGATCGAGCAGGTGCCGCAGCGGATGTACTCGGAGTCCTCGCGGGCCACCCGCTCGGGCGCAGCCGGCGTGCCTGCTCTGGCGTCGGCGAGCAGTTGGAGTGGTTTCTCGTCCATGACCACGACCGGGAAGGCCGGATCGTAGGGGCGGGCATAGACGCCCAGCACATCCTCCATCGCGGCCACGAACGCCGCATTCTGCTTCGGCGGGATCGTCCAGCACGCCTTCAGGTGAGGCTTAAGCGCCCCCTTTTTAGGACCCGCCCGATCGTGGAGTGGTCTATCGGCGGCATCCCCTCGGTCAAGGCCACCCGTCTCTCCAGCAACCGCAGCGTCCACCGCGCACGCCCCGGCGGTGGCTGGCTGCACGCCAGCGCGATCACCCGGGCCTCGACGTCGCCGGTCACCTTCGGCTCCACCGGAGGCGTGGCCCGCTTCTTGCGGCCGATCACGTCCTCAACCCGCCCGGCATGCGTCGTGAACGCCTTCGCGACCAGATACACCGTGCTCTGCGACGTGCCCAGACCTTCGGCCACCACACGCCGATCCGGCGCCGGCCCCTGCGTCTCATCCAAGGCCAGCAACACCCTGGCCCGGGTGATCAACCGGGCAGGATGCCGCCCCGAGGCGACCACCTTCTTCAGCTTCGCACGATCCCCAGCGGTCAAGGAGACCATGAACTCCTTCGGACGAGGCACGCCGTCAACTCCTTCTGGTCAAGTATCAACCAGAACAGCCGACCACAAATAACCATCAAATAAGATGCGACACGCCACTAGCTCCTTCGCCTAAGCACGATCACGACGATCGCACCCTTTCCCTCTGGTTGCCTATGGCAATACGTCCACCAGGCCACGCCTGGCAGTTCCGTGGATGTACGAGCAGTTACCCAGTCGCCGACATCACCTAACCGACTGAAGCCGGTTTTGCGCGCCGGGGGGCCGTTTGCTGCTGCGCAGCGCTGGGTACAACCGTGTCACGATCACGGTCGGGCAGCACATCCGGCCGAGGTCGCAAGGTCAGATTCGCGGGTATCACGACGGAGGTTGTCATGGGTGTCCTGCTGCTCGTCCTGCTGCTGGCACTGGTCTTGGGAGGCGTGGGGTTCGCAGTGCACGCGCTGTGGATAGCCGCGGCAATCGTGCTCGTGGTCTGGCTCATTGGTTTCGTCGCGCACAGCGGCTCTGGCCGCTGGTACCGCTGGTGACGACATGGATGGGACAGGTCTGATCATCGGTCGCGCCTCTGGATTGGGTGAGGTAGTGGCGCTTGCAGTCCGCGACAAAGGAGGCACACCGCTCGTTCTGGATCGCCGCGATCCAGCGCTCAGGTCAGACCGTCTGCTCATGGATCTGTCCGATACCCGGGCGGCAGAAGCGAGAGACTGGCGCGGCGGGAAGGGCTGGGTTGTCATGCCGTCGCCTCCTCGTCGCGCTGCTCGGTCATGGCAAGGGTGAGCTCGTAGGCGACTAGGGAGATCATGCCCAGCGCGGAGTGCCGGCGGCGGGTGTTGCCATCGCCATCGCACCGTAGGCCAGCCCGGCGTCGTGGTGCTCGCCGACGGCGAACCCGACCATCCGGCGTGACACGGCGCGGCGGCATGGTGCTTGCGGCTTGCGGCTGTACGGTTGTGCCGCTGTCAGGGTGCACCCGAAGGCAGGCGATGGCTGGTGTGGATGTCCCGCTCGGCATTGATCGGGCGCGCCATCATGATCTCGTCGGCCGCAACCGCCACGTGTGGTGGCGGCGCGCTGCGCTGGTGCTAGTCGCGGCGTTGCCGGTGCTGGGCCTGTTGAGCGTCTTCGGGCAGCACGCCGCACCGGCCACATACCGAGGTGTTGCCGCGTCGTTGACGATCAATTCACCGGGCCACGTGCATGGTGGGCTGATCTTCACGACAGAAATCGTGATCACGCCACGCGGGAAGCTGACGGACCCGCGACTGTATCTCGACAGCGGCTGGTTCAAAGGCATGACCTTCAACGGGGCGGCGCCGCAGCCGGCCGCCGAGAGTGCCCTAGGTGGCTGGTGTCGAACGGCTGTCGGTGGACAGCCACTGGTGCCGGAACGGCGATGAGCCGACGGCGGTGCCGATGGTGGGCGCGCCTGGCGGTGATCGATTTCTGCGTGCTCGGCGGGTGATAGTGGCGTGTGGTGAGCGCTTCGGCTGCTGGGTAAGGGATCCCGGCGCTGCGCTGGTCTACTCGGCCGCTGTGGCCCATCCTCGGCCGGGCGTGCTGGCCACGGCGAGCACGCCGAGGCGTGCGAGGTTGACGGCGGCGGCGAGCAGGGCGAAGTCGGCGGCGACCTTGGTCTGTCCGCGGACCCGGGCGCGGCGCCCGCCGTGGCGGCGGCGCATCAGGTGTCCGATCTTGCGTTCCACTTTGGGTCGGGTGGCGCGGTAGTCCGCGATCCAGTCCGGGTCGCGCTGCCGGGACCGGGCTGCGGCGAGCTGCTTCTCGTGCGGACCGATGCTGATGCTGCGTCCGCCGGCGGCCTTGGTGCACTGCTCACGGAGCGGGCAACCGGTGCAGGCCTCGCCGAAGCTGGCGGTACCGGCCCCGTCGCCGGCGCGGCGGATCGGCGCGGTGTTCCCGGCGGGGCAGGTGACCGTGTCCTGCTCGAGGTCGATGTCGAAGCGGTCCTTGGCGAACAACCCACCGGTGGTGGTCGGTTGCTGGGTCTTGCACTTGGACGCGATCCCGGCGTGATCGAGCCGGTCGTGGAACTGTCCGGTGCCGTAGGCGTTGTCGCCGTAGACGCTCGCGGCGGGCTCACCGTCAGCGCCGCTACCGCTGTCATCGGCGTCCGGGTGCTCGGCGTCCGGGTGCTCCGCGTCGGTTCGAGCAGGTCGCTGATCAGCTCTTCCGCGGCGCTGGCGTCCCCGACGTTGCCGGCACTCACCGTGGTGGCGGTGATGATCTCGGTGTCGGGGTCGATGCCGACATGGCCCTTGTAGCCGTCGAAGCCGCGTGCCGCGGTCTTGTGCCCGTGCCGAGTCTCTGGTCCACGGTGGAGATCACCCGGTCCTTCGCGACTCGCCGCGCGATCCGGAACACCCCCGCCTCGTCCAGGCCGAGGTCCTGACCCAGCACGGTGGCCAGCAACGCCGCGGCCTGGGCCGCAGCCTCGGACAGCTCGCGCCCGTCCAGCACGCCCAGCAGCGCCATACCGTCGCGGGCCAGCGCGTCGACCAGCTCGGCCCGCGCTTGCGGGTCGTCGTAGTCACAGGACGGCTTGCCCGCCGCGGCGTAGTCCTCCTCGCGGGCCAGCACCGCCCGCAACTCGACACCCAGATCGCTGCCCGCGACCTTCAGCAGCCCCCGGATCGCCGAGCGGATCAACGTGACCGTGTCCATCGTGGCCACCGCGTCATACAACGCCGTCGAGTCCAGCACCCGCTTACGACCCACCAGCCCGGCGGCCTTGGCCACCTCAAGCACCGTGTCGAAGATCCGGTCCGGCGCGGCCGAGGCGGCCAGCCGCGCACGCATGTCCACCAGCACCGTGTGCACGAACCCCGGGTAGTCGAAATCCAGCCCACCCGCCGCGTACTTCCACCGCGCGTCGAAGGCGAACCTGTCCACCGCCTCCCGGTCGCTGCAGCCCTCCAGACGCTGCAACACCATCACCACCGCCACGATCATCGGTGGCACGCTGCGCCGGCCCACGTCGGTGAACAAGTCGGCGAACATCTCATCGGGGAACAGCCTGTGACACTCCCGATGCAGCAACCCGTAGATCGAGTCCGGAGCCACCCGCGGCTCACAGAACCCGGCCGTGGACCGGAACAAATCAGCCTGCCTCGGCGTCAGCCCCAACGTCACGACTCACCCCGGCAACCAAGTCCCTGCGTCATAGGGACATGCTCCCGGAAATGATCAACAAGACAGCGGACCGCCACGCGGCGAAAAACACCAGCCACCTAGAGCAGTACGCAAACAATCCGGTGGAAGCTGATCATGGCCGGCTCAAAGCCAGGCTGCGCCCGATGCGCGGACTCAAACAGATCCGGTCCGCAGGCACGATCGCTGCTGGGCACGCCTTCGTGCAGAATCTGCGCCGCGGCCACTACGAACTCACCGCCCACGTGCCCCCGCATCATCGGATCCGCACCGCCTTCACCGAACTCGCACTGCCTCTGAGATCGTGCCGCCGCGGACGGCGCCACCAACTCGACGCGCCCTCTCACGGCCCAACGCAACAGGGCCCCACCAGCTCCACCAGCTCCACCAGCTCCACCAGCTCCACTAGCTTCGCCAACCTCGCCGTCACCGTCGGGCAGATGTTCACCGACACCTTCGCCGGCATCGCACCTGCATCCGTGCCCGGCTTCGTGCGCATGCAGCTGCTCGGCGCCGCCCTCGGCACCGGCATCGTCCTCGCGCTCTCCCTCGACATCGGCGCGCTGGCCGGCGATGTGGTCGTCCCCCACCCGGTAGGCGCACGGTGCTACAGCGAAGACGGATTCTGATGCACCTGGTCGCCATCGGCGGCAGCAGCCAGAACGTCTTGACAGGCCCTGGAATTGGCCCAGAGATCGGTTAGCTGAGCTGATCGACGGCCGTGGGTACACAGACCGCCGCCAAGGGCCTGAAGGCGTCCACCGGACGATGACCTTGAGGCCCACCGCAGCGAGCAACCGGCGCACCCGAGATCGCGCCCCTCCCCGAGATCATGTGCGTTCATGGCACGACCAGGCGCGCAATTCTTCATCTGCACTGTCGAACGCGCTGCTCGATGGCCCGGCGTCCACCCGTAACGACGGGTCGGGCGCAAATGCCGGCTGCTTTCGGACGTTCGGGTACGTGGGTTTCGTTGAGGCTGGGTGCGCTACAGGGTGATGACCACTTTCCCTCGAGCGTGTCCTGTTTCGATATGACGCAGGGCAGTTGGGGTTTCGGGCAGTGGGTACGTCCGGTCGATGACGGGTGTGACCTTCGCGGATTCGACAAGGTCCTGCAGAACGAGCAGGTCCCGATGATTCGGCCTCGAAAGATACCGGCGCAGTTTCTGGCGCGTGAACGGTGACAGTACGAGCGGCTTGACGAGGCGAATCAGCATTGGCAGACCGCGCGCCCCCGTACCGCTGTTGAGGATGAGGGTCCCGCTGGGCGTGAGCGCGCGCCTGCAGTCGGCCAGCGAGCGGTTCTCCACGTTGTCGAGGATGAGATCGTACTGCTGCCCGCTCTGCGTGAAGTCCTCGAGGTGGTAATCGATCACATGGTCAGCACCGATCGAACCGACCATGCCCACATTGGGGCTCTTGTGACCGATCCGTGGGTGGGATCATGCGGCGATGCGGCCGGGTAGCGGTGGGCACAGCCCACCGAGGTCGAGCATGGCGAGGGAGACAAGGGCTTCGGGTGAGCGGAACCCGAACGCGATTCGGGTCAGTAGCCGCAGCTTGGTGTTGACGCTTTCGACCCGGGCGTTCGACAAGGCGTGGGTCAGCGCCGCGTTGATGCCCGCGCGGTGTTCGCGGATCGAGCGGGCCAGTTTGACGAAGGCTGGGAGTTGAGATCGGGAGGCCCATTTCAGCCACCCGTCGAGCAGGGTCATCCCGTCGGTGCCCTTGAGCGCGAACACCTGGCGGAGCTGCTCCTTCAGCAGGTACGCCCGGAACAGTGGTGCGTTGGTCTTGGCGATCCCGGCCAGTGTCGCGGTCTGCCGCTCGGTGAGGTCATCGGGGTTCTTCCACAACGCGAAACGGGCGTTCTTCAGCTCCTTGGCGAGGGTCTTCTGCCCGCCCCTGCGGGCCGCGTTCCACACCTCACGGCGGACCTCGTCGAGGGCCTTGGCCGCCCAGGCCACGATATGGAACGGGTCCAAGCACAGCTCGGCGTTGGGGCACCGGTCCGCGACGACGTTCCCGATCCACTCGGCGGCATCGGCGCTGACCAAGCTGATCCGGGCGCAGCGCTGCTCGCCGAGCTTGTCGAAGAACTTCTCCAGCGTCTTCTGGTCCCGGCCCGGGTGGGCCCACAGCAGCACGCCGCTGTCGTGGTCCACGATGACCGTGAGGTACTTGTGGCCGCGTTTGTAACTGATCTCGTCGATCCCGATCCGGCGCAGGTTCGCGAACCGGTCGGTCTCGGCCTCAGCGTACGACCAGGTGATGATCGACCCGACGGTCCGCCAGGCGATCCGCAACAGATCGCGCACCGCGGACTTCGAGCAGTGCGTCACCAGCCACGCGGCGGTGTCGTCGAAGGCGTAGGTGTGCCCGGCACCGTGCCGCGCCCAAGGCACCTGCGCCGCGACCACCCCATGCTCGGCGCAGCGCACCCGTGGCGAGTCGGCCTCCAAGAAGGCCCGGATCAGCCCGAGGTCCAGGGTCCGCCAACGCCGGCGGCCCTCACCCGGGTCATAACCCCGGCAAAGCTTCCCGCACCGACCACACCGGCGCTTGGCAGCCTTCCGGGGCCGCACCGATACCACGACGGCCTGCTCAACCTCATCGAACTCGACGCCCTCCACGACGACCTTGACCAACCCCAGCAGCCCAGCCCATAACCTGGTAGAACGCACGCCGTTCCTCTCACCCGCGATTCCAGCTTTCGACAGCAGGAACCGTAGGCGGGGAACGGCGTGTGCCGCGCCCGGGTCTCCTCAGGCACCCACGGATCGGTCACAAGAGCCCACATTGGCCGTGCCGCACACGCCGGTCACCCCTGCTCCGAGCCACTTGGCGATCTGCACGGCGAACGTGCCCACGCCTCCCGACGCACCATTGATCAAGACCTTCTGCCCGGGCTTTATCTTCCCCGCATCACGAACCGCGTGCAGGGCGGCCAGAGCCGACGTCGGTACGGCCGCCGCTTCGGCAAATGTGAGGTTGGCGGGCTTGAGCGCGAGCCGATCCTCTCGGGCGCCCGCATACTCCGCGCAGGCGCCATGGCACACCCCGAACACCTCATCACCGGGCCGGAACCGGGTTACCTTGATGCCGACTGCCTCGACCGTTCCCGCCACGTCGAATCCCGGAACACCGTACTTGGGCTTGAGCAAGCCGGTGACCACCCGCATGAGCAGCGGCACGCCTCTCACACCGAAGCAGTCCCCCACGTGCAGGCCAGCCGCCTGGACGCGCACCAGCACCTCATCGTCGGTGACGACCGGCTTGTCGATCTCTCGCACTTCCAGGCCATCTGGCGACCCGTACCTGTCGTGGACAATCGCTCTCATCGTCGACCCCGCCAACCTTCCCGAGATCCGAAACCAGTATGCGCAGCGACTGCAGCACACCATGCAGACCGGCGCGGCCGGTGCGTTGCGCGGTGACGAACGCCAACACATCGGCCGGCGCGACCTGATCCGGCGCCTGACCGACCACGCCGAAAGACACCTTCAAGTCGTAGGCCGCAGCCAGCACCGTGTTCGCCGGCACCGACCGGCCAGGAACTCCAGAAACCATCGACCAGGCGCACCCCGACCTGGGACCACCACACCACCGGACCGATCCCGCGGGCGGATCACACGCGCATCGACAGCAGACATTGACGGGCTCCTCGTCAGGACGACCAACGCAACGAGGGTGGTCGAAATGACCAGGAAGATCACCGACATAACATGCAGAGCAGGAAGTTTCACGAGCCAATCTGAGTCGTCTCAGCTATTCGCACGCTTTGTCGGCCGACACAACCCACGACGTTTGACGCTAGTGGGTGTGGTGGGGCCTGAGCTGTGCCAGGATCGGTCCGCCCCGGTGGATCGCAGGAGCTTCTACCTGCAACGGCGATACGAGGTGCGGACGCTCGGCGACTGTTCAGCGCGCTCTCAGCTCGGGTTGGAGATGTCATGGCTGAGTTCTTCGCCTTGGCCGTGGATAAGCGGCTCGCTGCATTTTGGCTGCCATTCGGCGTTCGGGCGGGCAAGGATGGCGTCACCATCACCGACGCCGGCACATTCCTGGCGACCTTCGGGTTTTTGAAACTGGAGACACCCCTCGCCAACATCGACGAGGCCCACGTCACCCGCAATTACCGCTGGTGGACGGCTGCGGGCGCCAGACGGTCACTCGCCGATAACGGCCTAACGTTTGGAACCAATCGGACCGCAGGGGTCTGCATCCATTTTCGTGAACCTGTTCCTTCGCCACTGCGGCGAAAGGGTCATCCGGCGCTGACAGTTACCGTCGCCGACGTCGACGGTCTCGTAGACCGGCTCGAACGTTAGGACGGACGACACCCGCTCCGCCCGGGCTAGACATGGGACCCCATCAGGGGCCACGCACGACCGCGGGCGGGGCGCGTTACGTAGCGTTGATTCGGGCTTACTGATCGTCGGGCAGATCGGCATCAATGAGCGTGCTGGCGCCGGCGGCCCGGGTGGTCATGTTGTCGGTGCGTTCTCTGAGCCGTTGCAGGGACTCGGCGTCGCCGAGCGGAACGGTCGCTTCAAGGTGAGTACTGCCCTGAAGCTCGGGCAGGTCCAGGACTGCATCAACCAGACTCGCTCTGGTCCCTACCGGTAGGTGGCCTGCTTCGGCGTGCAACGACGCCTGGGCTGTGTCCGGGGTGTCTGGCGAGGCGTCTACCTGTGCCGAGGCGACAACGCGGTCGCCGTCACTGACTTCAACATTCCGACGCGCGGCATGGTCAGCCATGATCTCTCCTGCGCTCGTGGGTGATGCTCGGTATCGACTGGGCTGGTCTGATTATCCGCCCCGGGTGCACCGCCAGCGTTTGCTCCAATTTGACTGCGGCCTCGGTCCAGGGCGTGCCGGACCTCTATTACACAGGCTTCCCGGCAGCGGCAAGGACGTAACATCGGTCGCGATTTCCCTCACGGACATCGACGAAGTGCGGTCGACGTCCATTGGGACGAGAGAGACCGCGCGCTCGGGCGATAGGCAGATGAGAACGGCGCTGATGAAGGCCTCCGGCCTTGACCCAGTCACGATGCGGCGTACGGCTGTCTGATGATGGTGCGCAGCCTTTCCGGAGCCGACCGGCGTGGGTCGCCGAGGTAGATCTCGTGGTGCTTGTGGCGATGGCCGTCAAAGGCAAACCCCTGCTTTCGGATGAACTGATGCAGCCACAGGATCGTGGGAGCTTCGGTGGCATACGGCCCGACGTGCAGGACCTGCGCGGCGGCGCCCTCCGCGAAGGTGATCAGCCTCAGTTCCCTGGCTGCGGGCATCGACTTGTTGGCGGCCACTTCGTCCGCGAGACGTGTAAACAGGGCATCGGTGACGGCGTCCGGCTGGCGGAGCATCATGGTCCAGTCCCACTCCGACTTGTCGCCGGTCAGGAACGTGCTTAGGTCCTCCCCCCCAGAGGCCTTCCAGGGGGGAGACCTTGAAGTCCGGGCCGCCCGACTTCTTGACCGCGAACTTGGCTGCATAGGACACCGAGTACAACGCCTGGACCGCGGCGGCGTACGCCGGGCTCGTGTTCGGGTCGCCGTGTCCGTCCAGGCACAGGAACCTGAGAGGGGGTACCTGCACGAGCCGCGGCGTCGTCGTGGCGCGGTACAGCCGGTCGACGCGGTTGCCTTCGGTCGTGGTCGTCACGACAGAACCTCCGTTCCACCAGGCTGCTTGGCGCCGACCGACGCGCACCAGGGTCGAACGACCTCTGAAGGCGCACACGGCGGCATGTCTGTGCGTTCGCGGCGTTCCCCGACGGTCGGTGGTGTCCAGTCAGGTATCCATTTACGACACACCAGCCACGTCGCCGCGCCCTGACCTCGCGCCCATAACGACGCCCCGCCTCGCCTAGGGTTGATCGGAAACCGTGCGCCCGAATCGGCGTTGATCGGGCCCGCAGTAATGGACCGTTTGCCTTGGCCTGAACATGACCATCGCCGACGTGATCGTCACACTCGGTAACCGGCGTGTCGCGGGCTTAGCGGCTCGAATCGATCGAGTCCCGCGGCTCACGCCATGTGTCCGGGAGGCACCGCGGACGGCAGTGGTGATTGCGGTCCCGTCGGCTCGACGGACTCGCACTCCGCGTCGCCAGCACTATGTTGATCTTGATCAGCCGGCGGCACGCACCAACGTCAGCCAACGAGCGTCAATCTTGCCCTCCGGAGGTGCGAGCGCGAGTGAGTCGTCGCCCGCGATATGGCGGCAGAAAGATCTGCGACCACTTTACGACCACACTATGGCCAACAATGATCGGCGTTCACCAACATCAACAAACGCTCGATCCCTTACACCACAGGGTTTTCAGGCAACAACCGACACCCTACGACAGCGGTGAGACTAATCAGCGGGTTGGGGGTTCGATTCCCTCGCGGCGCACCACCCTCTAGGCCAATGATTTCGGGGCCTCTAGCGCTTCGCATGATCGCAGAAGTTGATCAAGATCCGGTACGGTTCATTGACAGCGTTACATTCTCCAAACACGCCCGGTGGCAGCTCGTCCGTGACGGCCGAGTCGATACCAGCCGTTGGCGACCCTTGTGCCGCTGCTCCGCAACCGTGGCGATGCCGACCCTGCCTGGCCCCAGCGTGACGGGGCAGATTCCAGCCATCGCAACACGGGCGACTCGGTGGAGGGCTTACTTTCGCGGCTCCGCATACCGAGCGCCCGCTCATACCGTTTGCGGCGTGAGCGGAATGGGTGCCGCTGCGCGGCATGAGCGGCTGACTGTGCGTGTCGCCCGTCTGGGAAGGGCGCCGACGTGGTGGGGGCCGGTCCGCCGATGGCCGTGTCGGGAGGTCGGCAGTGGGTGCGGGATTACGTCTGGTTCGGCGTCGCCAGGGCGTCGGCTGGGTCGTGGGTGGCTGGCCAGCTGGCAAGGAACCGCAGCGCGTCGTCGGCGAGGGTTCCTGCGTCGGCGCTGAACGCGACCAGGGCCAGGCCCGGGTCGGCGGCCAGGTCCATGACCTCGTAGGACAGGTGCAGTTCGCCGACGACGGGGTGTCGGATGTGCTTCTGCCCGGTGCGGTGCAGTCGGACGTCGTGGGCGGCCCAGCGCAGGCGGAAGGCATCACTGCGGGTGGATAGTTCACCCACGAGGTCCGTCAGTTCCTTGTCGTAAGGGTTGCGGCCGGCTTCGGTGCGCAGCATGGCCACCGTGTCGTCGGCGGCGCGTTCCCAGTTCATCCAGAACATTCGGGCGTGCGGGTTGAGAATGTTGAACCGGGCGAAGTTGGCCGGTCGGGCCGGGTCGGCGAACAGCGGCGCGTACAGCGCCTGCGCCAGCGGGTTCGTGGCGAGGACGTCGAGGCGCCCGTTCTGGACGAAGGCCGGCACGTCGGTCATCCCGTCGAGGATGCGGGCCACGTTAGGCCGGACTTGCTGGGCGGCTGGTCGGCGGCGGGCGCGACGCGCTGGGCCGGCGGCGCGGGCGAGGTCGAGCAGATGCGCCCGTTCGGCCTCGTCGAGGAGGAGTGCCAAGGCGAGTGCGTCGAGGACGCTCTCGGAGACGCCGCTGAGGTTCCCCCGCTCAAGTTGGGAGTAGTACTCGACGCTGACGCCAGCCAGGTCGGCGACCTCGCTGCGGCGCAGACCCGGCACGCGCCGGTTGCGGCTGTAGCTCGCGAGGCCGGCCTGCTCGGGGGTGATCTTCGCCCGACGAGAGCTGAGGAAGGCCTTGACCTCGTCACGGTTGTCCACCCCTCCAGGCTAGGCAGAGAAGCCGAGGCGAGGGGTGTGCTGGCGGTACACCGTCCAGCAGTGACTTGTTCGCGCTGCCGCCGACGCGTTGCCTGGGACTCGAGAAACTACGACAAGGAGCCATGTGATGAAGCACGTTTCTCTAGGTGGGCTGGACGTCTCCCGGATCGGTCTGGGCGCCATGACCATGGCCGGGACCTACACCAGCGGCGGAGGCTTGGACGACGCGGAGTCAATCCGTGCAATCCACCGTGCGCTGGACTTGGGCGTGACCCACATCGACACCGCCGAGGTCTACGGCCCGTTCCACAGCGAGGAGCTGGTCGGCCAGGCGATCAAGGACCGCCGCGACCAGGTGGTGGTGGCCACGAAATTCGGCCTCGTCTCCCACTCCGGTGGGGGGCCCGGCGTCACCGACAGCAGCCCTGCAAACGTGCGCACCGCCGTCGAGGGCTCTCTGACGCGGCTGGGCACCGACCACATCGACCTCTACTACCAGCACCGGGTGGACCCGAACACCCCCATCGAGGAGACCGTCGGCGCCCTGACCGCGCTGGTCGCCGAGGGCAAGGTCCGCTACATCGGCCTGTCCGAGGCCGGCCCCGACACGATCCGCCGCGCCCACGCCGTCCACCCTGTCGCCGCGCTGCAGACCGAGTACTCCCTATGGACCCGCGACCCCGAAGCCGAGCTGCTGCCGCTCCTGCGCCGGCTGGGCATCGGCTTCGTCCCCTACTCCCCGCTCGGCCACGGCTTCCTCACCGGCCAGCTCCGCACCGTCGACGACATCCCCCACGACGACTGGCGCAAGACCAACCCCCGCTTCACCGGGCAGAACTTCCAGCGCAACCTGCGCATCGTCGACGAGGTCGAAGCCGTCGCCGCTGAGGCGGGCGCTACACCGGCGCAGATCGCTCTGGCTTGGCTGCTCGCCCAAGGCGACGGTATCGCCCCGATCCCCGGCACCAGGCGGGTCGCGCGCGTGGAGGAGAACACCGCCGCCGACGGCATCGAACTCAGCAGTGACCAGCTCGAGCGGCTCAACAACCTCACCGCGGCAGCCGGCGAGCGCCACGACGAAGCGAACATGGCCACCATCGACCGCTGACCACACCCCTCGAGGTGCTGTGGCAGCCAGCCAGTGGGCGAGGCCGGCGGCGAACGGAAGGCGCCGCGTCGGCAAGCCGACTGCGCCCACTGGTGTTGACGCGTCCGTGGTTCTGACATGTACCGGCTTCGTTGCCATGGGCCGATCAGGAGGCGTGACGTTCGTGATCGAGCCTGTCGAGCGGCCACGCTCGGGCCATAGTCGACATGGGCAGGTGCCGCTTGCGGGCGAGCTCCTGGAGCGCTTCGTATTGCTCTTCGTTGAGTCGCACGTTGAACATCCGCGACTGCGCGTTGGGCCGGCTGACGACCGTATCGGCTGGGTAGGGCTCGCTCGAGTCTGCGTGCTGTTCGAGGTGCCGGGCATCCTCACGAGCCGCAGCGGCCGTCCTGCGGTCGAGCTTCTTAACCATCGCTGCTCCCCTCCTGGTATGGGGCCAGATCCCGACCGGACGCGGGCCACGCGTTCAGACCGTGCAGGTCGCCATCGAGGTCGCGGTAGGCGATCACCACGAGCACCCGCTCGGCGCGCGATGAGTAGCCGACGAAACCCGAGGCACCAACCCGCAAGCCCGGGTAGGGCGAGAGCTCCACGACGTTCATGTCGGCGAGCACCTCCCGCGTCCAGTCCCATTCAATGTCCAGCGCGCTGGGGTAGCGACGAGACATGGCAGTGGACCTGGGCCACGTCCGCGCTCTCTGAATCAGCGGGTGGGGGATAGCTGACCTGTGTTCAGCAGAGCGGTTTCCCGCCTCGGCGTGCCGGCTTCAACCGCCACGAAAGCCGACTCCTGCCGAGAGTCGCGCCGATACGTCTTCCGACGCCGCGGACTCGCCGGACAGGCGTCACCGCGCGAGTACAGCCCAAGTGCTGGTGGCGCAGGTACCCTCACCTCGTGGCGTTCGAGCGGATCACCGTCGATGTGGACACGATGGGCGGCATGCCCACGATCCGCGGACTGCTCATCCCCGTCGCCACCGTCGTCGCGATGGTGGCAGACGGAATGTCAGTAGCCGAGATCACCCACGAGTTGCCCGACCTCACACCCGAGGACGTCGCAGAGGCGCTGCGCTACGCCGCCGAAGCCATGCGCGAGCGTGAACTGCCGCTACGCCACTCGGCATGAAGTTCCTCGTCGACAACAACCTCTCCCCCAGGCTCGGTGATCGACTCCGTGCTGCTGGCCATGACATTGTGCACGTGCGAGACATCGACATGCGAAGCGCGACCGACGCGGTCGTCATCGAGGCGGCCCGGGGCGACGGCCGGATCCTGATCAGCGCGGACACCGACTTCGGCACCCTGCTAGCCCGGACGCACGCCACCAAGCCTTCGTTCCTGCTCCTACGGCGGGCGAGCGGGCGCCGCGCAGCCGAACAGGCAGCCATCATTATGAGCAACCTCGAGGCTGGACATCGGGGAAGGGAGCCTCCAGCATGATCGCGAGTCCTCGTTCGTTGCGGTGCAGTGATCCAACCATTTATAAGGAGCAGGAAATGACTGATCAAGAAACGACTGGGAACACGTCCGTGCAGGATGCACTTCAGCAGACGCTGGAGCGGGCGCGGGAGCTGAATGAGCAAATTCTCCAGTCTGCCCGCAAGACAAGCGAGCAGATGCTTGACGGTTACGTGAGCTGGCTGGAGATGGTCGCCGAACAGCAGCGCAAGCTGGCCTCCACGCCGCAAGTCAGCCAGATGGACTGGATGGCCGCGATGCTTAACGCCCAGGCAGACTTCACCCGCAAGTTCGCCGATTTTGTGCGGGGGTTTCCACCACGCGGCTACTAGTGGCGTGTCGCATCTTATTTGATGGTTATTTGTGGTCGGCTGTTCTGGTTGATACTTGACCAGAAGGAGTTGACGGCGTGCCTCGTCCGAAGGAGTTCATGGTCTCCTTGACCGCTGGGGATCGTGCGAAGCTGAAGAAGGTGGTCGCCTCGGGGCGGCATCCTGCCCGGTTGATCACCCGGGCCAGGGTGTTGCTGGCCTTGGATGAGACGCAGGGGCCGGCGCCGGATCGGCGTGTGGTGGCCGAAGGTCTGGGCACGTCGCAGAGCACGGTGTATCTGGTCGCGAAGGCGTTCACGACGCATGCCGGGCGGGTTGAGGACGTGATCGGCCGCAAGAAGCGGGCCACGCCTCCGGTGGAGCCGAAGGTGACCGGCGACGTCGAGGCCCGGGTGATCGCGCTGGCGTGCAGCCAGCCACCGCCGGGGCGTGCGCGGTGGACGCTGCGGTTGCTGGAGAGACGGGTGGCCTTGACCGAGGGGATGCCGCCGATAGACCACTCCACGATCGGGCGGGTCCTAAAAAGGGGGCGCTTAAGCCTCACCTGAAGGCGTGCTGGACGATCCCGCCGAAGCAGAATGCGGCGTTCGTGGCCGCGATGGAGGATGTGCTGGGCGTCTATGCCCGCCCCTACGATCCGGCCTTCCCGGTCGTGGTCATGGACGAGAAACCACTCCAACTGCTCGCCGACGCCAGAGCAGGCACGCCGGCTGCGCCCGAGCGGGTGGCCCGCGAGGACTCCGAGTACATCCGCTGCGGCACCTGCTCGATCTTCGTGTGGGCCGAACCCCTGCGGGGTTGGCGCCGCGCCTACGCCGAGTCCACCCGGACCCGCATCGACTGGGCCCACGGCGTCGAACATCTGCTGAACGTCGACTACCCCGACGCGGACAAGGTCGTCCTGGTCATGGACAACCTCAACACCCACTCGATCGCCTCCCTCTACGAGGCATTCCCGCCCGAGAAGGCCTACGCCCTGGCCGGCCGGCTGGAGATCCACCACACACCCAAGCACGGCTCCTGGCTCAACATCGCCGAGATCGAACTGTCCTGCCTGACCAAGCAATGCCTCGGCCGGCGTATCGCCGACCTCGCCGTCCTCGACAGCGAACTCGCCGCCTGGGCCGAGGCCATCAACGCCGACGAGCGCCAAGTCGACTGGAGGTTCACCACCAGCGACGCCCGCATCAAACTTCGGCACTTATACCCAGCTATTTAGAAGCGACAGACTACTAGATCCTGACCCGATCAGTCCTCGTGATCCCGATAATCAGGCTCGTCCGCGTGACCCGTCGTCAAGTGGTA
This sequence comes from uncultured Actinomycetota bacterium, assembly GCA_963839995.1. GTDB lineage: Bacteria > Actinomycetota > Actinomycetes > Mycobacteriales > Jatrophihabitantaceae > CAWIUB01. The sequence continues at coordinate 153,263 of CAWIXH010000001.1, forward strand.
CCCATTAGGGCCTGGATCCGCTGCTCATCAAGCGGGCGATCGGCGTAGAGAAGACGCACGGCAGCTGGATCGGGGCTACCAGGCGTCCGCGCCGCGGCGTATGAGCGTCAGACCAGCCCGCTCGGCAGTCGCCTTTGAAGCGCGGTTGTGCTCAAGCAAGCGCGGTTGTGCTCAAGCAAGAAAGCGACAACGGGCCGCTCAGGATCCACTCGGTGAGCCGCAGCCATCGCGATGTCGCACAACTCGGTCGCAAATGCCGTGGCCGTGTGCGCCCGGAGTCAGCCGATGGTAGAGGTTCCACCAGCTCGCGCCCTAGGGTACGGCACAGCCGCCGATGCCGGCGACCTCCCAGCACGTAGAACGCCAACGGGCTCCCGGAACACGGCGAGGACAGCGCGCTGCACATTGGCACCACCTCAGTGCACACCGAACAGTTAAGTAGAACACTCGGCAGCGCCCAGTGATACCGATCAGACAGGATTCGCCGGACAGCGTGAGTGGTACGGTGACTTGTACAACTGAAGGAGTTGGAGCTCACCGATGGCGATCACCGCGAGCGAGGCGCGCAAGAACCTCTTCCCGCTCATCGAGAAGGTCAACGACGACCGGACCCCTATCGAGATCACCTCCCGGCGCGGCGACGCCGTCCTGCTCTCGCGAGCCGACTACGACGCGCTCGAAGAGACCGCGCACCTGCTCCGTGTCCCGGCCAACGCCAAGCGATTACTGGAGAGCCTCCAGCAGGCCCGCTCCGGTCGACGTGAAGCGCACGCGTTGAGCCGGTGAGGCTCGTCTTCACGCCACACGGCTGGGACGACTACAAGTACTGGCTGGCCGCCGACCGCGCCACCCTTAAGCGGATCAACCGGCTCATTGACGACGCGCTTCGCGACCCTACCGACGGCATCGGCAAACCCGAACCGCTGCGCCACCTGCTCGCCGGAGCCTGGTCGCGTCGAATCAGCGAAGAACATCGCCTCGTCTACCTAGTTGACGACGGGGATCTCGTCATCCTCCAGGCCCGGTTCCACTACAGGTGACAGTGATCACCATCGGCGCGCACGGAAACCGCCTCGCGGACCGCGCGCTCATCTCGTACCTGCGCGCCTCGGTCGTTTCGGGAGAACCGAACTCGGCGGATTTCGCGCGTGGAGCGTGCTTCGGTGAGAGGATCGCGGCCGTGATCAATGGGTGCGGGCTGATCGCTATGTCGTTGGTGGCTGAGGTGTGACCCCACCGTCTGCCAACTCTGATTCCGACGATGGCGGCGCCGGTCTGTCGTTCATCGATGAGCACTCGAGGCTGATCAAGGCGGACGCGGACGACGTCTGGACTGCGCTGGGCAGGATGCTCGCGCGCACTCAGCGGCCGATCACAACTGTGGCGGTTCGTCCCGTAACGTCCACAACTTGTTGATCAAGACGAGTCGGAGGACGTCGAAGCGATTACGGCAAAGGCCGGTCGCAGCCCTCGCGCCGGCAGCTGTCACAGGGCGAGGATGTGCGTCATGTCGGTTGTGGTGATTGGGGCGGGCCAGGCGGGGCTGTCCGTCAGCCGAGAGCTCACCGCGCTCGTGTCGACCATGTCGTGCTGGAACGCGCGAGGATCGCCCAAGCCTGGCGTGAGCGCTGGGACAGCTTCACGTTGGTGACTCCGAACTGGACCCTGGACCTACCCGGCAGCCCTTATTCCGGTGATGATCCGGAAGGCCACGTGCACCGCGACGAGATCGTCGCCTACCTCGAGGAGTACGCCGCCACCTTCGCGGTGCCGGTGCGCGAAGGCGTGCACGTGCAGCGGCTGCGCCCCGCCTATGGGCATTTCGAACTCGTCACCTCCGAAGGCTGCCTCAAGGCCGCCACGGTAGTCGTGTGCACCGGCGCCTATCAGCGGCCCCACCTGCCGCAGGCCGCCGCCGCCGTGCCGCCGGGTGTGCTCGCGATGACGAGCACGGACTACCGCAACCCGGACCAGATTCCGCCGGGCAAGGTCCTCGTCGTCGGAAGCGGCCAAACCGGATGCCAACTGACCGAGGAGCTGCACCTCGCCGGGCGCGAAGTATCCCTGTCCTGCGGCCGTGCCCCGTGGGTGCCACGCCGCCTGGACGGCACCGACATCGTCAGCTGGTTAGCGAGGACGACATTCTTTGATCAACCGCTGTCTGCCCTGTCCTCTCCAGCGGACCGGCTGGTCGCCAACATTCAGGCAACCGGCGCCCGTGGCGGGCACGACCTGCACTACCGCACCTTGCAATCGTTGGGCGTGCCGCTGCTGGGACACCTGTCGGGCATCAATGGAAACGTAGCCCACTTCGCCGACGACCTCGGCGAGTCCGTCGCATTCGGCGACGCGAGATGGGCCGACACGCGGCGATTGCTGACCGAGCAGCTGCCCGCCCAAGGCCTCGACGTTCCGCACCTACCGATGCCCGCGCCGTTTCGCGACGACCCGGTGCGAGAACTCGACCTGCGCGGATTCAGCGCGGTCATCTTCACCGCGGGGTTCCGACCGGACTACCGCTGGATCGACGCTCCCGTCACCGATGAACTCGGCTTCCCTCTCAGCCTCGACGGCGCGAGCACGGTGCTGCCTGGCGTGTACTTCTGCGGGGTCCATTTCTTGCGTAAGCGCAGCTCGTCTTTGCTTCTCGGGGTCGGCGAAGACGCAGCACTCGTCGCGCGCGAGATCGCTTCGCACGCGCGAGCAGATCACCGACAAACTGCAGCGCAGTTCGTTCACGACACTGAGGTCGGCTGAACTGCGTAACAACCCAATGTCCCTGTTCGGCATCATCATGGGCGAGATCGGCGATGACGAAGTCGGCTGCGCGGGTGGACTGCCGGAGTCGCTGCAGCAGCTCGGCGCCTGCCTCGGCGTCGCCGTGCTGGCCACGCTGTCTTTCGGCAAGATCTGGCTCGAGGATGGCGGGTCGCGCGTCGCGGTGGCGACCGGCGGCATCTCGTCGCAGCGCAGGACACGCGGCTCGTGACGGTGGCGCTGATGGCAGTCGCCGCCTTCGCCGTCGGCTGGCTGCTGCGTCGCGTGGCCGGCACACGCGGTGAGCCGGCGACAGTGAGGGGCGAGCTCAGACGTCGACGGCTTCGGCGGTGACCGCCCCGGCGAATGCCCGCATGGACGGGAACTCCCAATCGGGCCGCACGTCCGCGGGCGGCGCCGGTGTCGCACCCCAGCCGGGACGATCCTGTCGCCGGTTGATCCACACCCCGGGCAGGCCGATCTGCCTGGCCGGAACGTGGTCGTGGTACAGGCTCTGCGCCACGTGCAGCAGCTTGCCCTCCCGCACGCCGAGCCGCGCCGCCTCCGCCTTCAGCGCGTCGAAGTTGCGGCGGGACGGCTTGTAGGAGCCGACGTCCTGCGCGGTGACGATGCCGGCAAATGTCACGTCCAGTCGCCTAGTCGCGCCGGCGAACGACTTCCGGTCCACATTGGACAGAATGATCAGCTTGTACCGCTCGCCGAGTGCGACCAGCGCGTCATGTGAATCCGGGAATGCGGGCCAGTCCGCGACCGACCCGGCCAGCGCCTGCGCATCGGAGTCACCGAGGTGTGTGCCCAGTTCCTCGCCGACGCCGTGGAAGGCGCGGGCCACGATCTGCGGGTAGAGGTCGGTCGCGTGCTCCGCTTCAGCGCGGACCTCGCGCCTCGCGTACGCAGCCAGCAGCGCCTCGTCGTCGATGTCGAGACCGTGCGACCTCGCCCACGGCCCGAGGACGGCAGCGATGCCGGCCTCCCAGTCGATGAGCGTTCCGTAACAGTCGAAGCTCAGCGCGTCGAAGTCGGTCAGCCTCACCCGGACAAGGTACTTGCCGAACGGAGCCACGGGCCACCGATGACCGGCAGGATCGGCTTGATCGCCCGTGCCCAAACGCGCCGACAAAGGTCCGATCGCTCAGGGCGTCAGCAGGTCGGTGCGCAGGTCGTGCGATCCGTCCGCACGAGAGGCCTCCCAGTACAGCCGGTGCCCGTCGAGCGTGCCGACCAGGCTGACGTAAGGGACGACCCGGCCTTCCGGCGTCGGACCGCCGGCAGCGAGGACCGCACGGATGCGGCACGGCTTAACCGACCCTCGGCGCGGGCTGGATGTCCTGCATTGGGAGCAACTTTCGCATCTCCGCCGGAACTCGCGCGCCGCCTGGATCAAGCAGTGAGACGACGTCAAGGAGCCGATGCTGCAGCAGCGTCAACCGAGTGAGATGTCGACCCGGCTCGCTGGCCATGATGTCGATCCCGTCGAGTAGGGGCATGAACCATCTCGCGGGCTCAGTGCCGGCTCGTAGGGCGGTGGTGAAGGCCGCATAGCCCATGCAGTCCCATCGTGGGCCAGCACGATGCTCAGCATCGGCGGCGAGCACCAGGAGAACCTCGCCGATGGCCCGCTGGTTACCCCGAAAGACGCGCAGGGCGCGATCGGTGAGGCTCATGCTGTCTGCCAGCGTCGACCGCACCCTCTCGAGCGCGTCCATGATCGCAAGATCCCGTTGTCGGTCGACAGGATCCAGATACTGGGCTTCGCGCCGCAGGATCTCCGCCCAGCACAAGTATTGTCCGAACAGATATGCGGTGTTGTACCGCGCGTACTCGACCTCATCCGGGACACCCTGCACGACAAACCTCTCAAGGAAGTCCTGGCAGCCGATGTTGTACAGCCGGGTCTGCAGATTGAATGCTGCATTTACCAGCGGCTCCCGATAACGAAGCGCCACCTCGTCGGCAGCGCGACGCCGGTCGCTAACCGCGGCCCGCCGGGTCAACGCCAGCGTTGTCAACGCGGAGGCAGAGGCAATCCCAGCCCCCGCGAGCGATACCCACTCGGCTCCTGACATGACCGTCCTTCTATACGGCGGGCAGGTCAGCCCGCGCCGACAGCCGCGTCGATCAGCTGGGCTGCGTGAATCAGCGCATTGGCATCGCCGCAGGTATCGCAGCCATACATGCGTACCGCTCCATCGTCCGAGGCGCTGATGATCTGGTTCCCGTCTCGGGTGAACGTGATGTCGTTGATCAGGTCGCCGTGCCGCGGCATCTGCGCCAGCAGTTGACCCGTGCGCCAGTTCCAGACCCGCACGACGCCATCAGCCGCCCCGGCGGCGATCAGGTCGCCTTGTGGTCCGCCGAAGGCGGCGCTGCTGAGGTCTGCTGTCCCCGCTGTGAGGGTATTGAACGGTTGGGCCGATGGGCTTTGTCGGTCCCACACGCGTACCGAGCCATCTGGCGACGCTGTGACGATGTAGCGCCCATCCGAGCTGAAGCGGGCATCAACGACTGGCGCCGGCTGGCGATAGGTGGCACGGATGGCGCCTGACGCGGCGTCCCAGACGCGAATGGTCCCGTCGTCGCTGGCGCCTACCACAAGGCTTGAATCCGGGCTGAAGTTGGCGCTGTGGACGTAGTAGTCCCCTGCAGGTTCAGCCTGTAAGTGCTGCGATTGGGTGCCAGTCGTCGCATTCCACACGTAGACGTCGTTGTGATCGCTGCCTGCCGCGATGAGCTTGCCGTCCGGACTGAACGATGGTCGTAAGACCTGGTCGGCGCTGCTGGTGAAGGTGCGGACCGCGAGGTCTGCAGAGGCGGCGCGCCATTCCCGTTCCTCGAGGTCGCCGCTGTACAGGGTGTTCGTTACGACGTAGCGCGCGTCGGGGCTGAGCGCGGCCGTGTGCACCCGGGAGATTTGCAGGGTCTTCACAACGTGCACGTCGCGGCGCGGCTCGCCGCCTGTCGCACCGGACGGCTCGACCTGCCATACGATCGCTGACCCGTCCTCTGTCCCGTCGGGGCAATATTCGGAGGTGACCGCAGTTCGCCCGTCGGACGAAAGACTGGTCGACAGCTGCCAGCACGGTCTGTCACGCAATTCCTGGTCGTCCCAAAGCGTATACACCCGGGCCGTCCCACTGCCGTCCGCGGTGACGATACGCCGGCCGTCGTGGTCGAACGCGATGCTTGTGGTCCCACCGGGCTGCGGCCGCAAACGCAACAGCGACTTCTGCGTCAACCACTCGTTCCAGACCTGCGCCGAGCCGTCCAGGCTCGCCGTTGCGATCATCAACCAATCCGGGCTGTAGACGGCCTGGACAACCCAGTCGGTGTGTCCCTGCATGAGCTGTTCATCGCCCGTCGACACGTTGATCACCTCGGCAAGCTTGTCGCCGGCCACGAGCAGGAACTCTCCGTCCGATCGGAAGGACAGGTCGGACACAGCTACGTGGATATGGGTGGGAATCACCGCTAGGGCCGCAGAGGGGCGTGTCCACTTGACGAGTTGGCCGTCCACCTGTGCCGCCACGATGACCGTCGAGTCGCGCTGCGGACTGAATCTCGGCAGGAAGAGAAAAGCGATCGCCGCGTCGGATACCGCCGTCGGGGTGGTCGGGGACGCGAGATTCCACACTCGCAGCCTTTGATCAGATTCCGCAGTAACCGCTTGACTGCCGTCGGCGCTCAGCTCGGCGCCAAAGACGGGTTGGCTGAGACCCAGGGTCGCGACGGGGCGGATCAGGTTGTCCGCGTCCCACACGGTCGGCTTCGGCGCGCCAGAAGACGACGAGAAGATCACGAATCGGGACAGTCCTTGAGCTTGTGCCCACGAAACGGTGACGTTTGCACCTTCTGACGGGAGGCGCCTGACCAGGCTGCCTTCGCCCACTTTCCAGAGCCACACGGTCCCCTCGGCGGTGGCCGCGGCCACGAAACGTCCGTCCGGGCTAAAGGACGCTGCGGTGATTCGTTGCCCGTTGGTGTTCCACATTCGCTGCTGACGCCCAGTGTTCGGATCCCACAGCCGCGCAGTGCCGTCGTCCCCTGCCGTCAGGACAGTGGTTCCGTCAGGCGAAAATGCCGTGCTATTGACCGAGCCGTGGTGCCCTCGCAGGACAGCTCGCAGCGGCGAGTTGCTCAGGGCCGCCCGCACAGCTTGCTGGGCTTGGACGTCATGCCCTCTCTGCCAAGCCCGCAAGGCGAGATGCAGACTGCGCGCCGGATCGGTCGACAACTGGTTCGCTGCATCGGCCAGCAGCGTCTGCTCGGCAAGGGCGCGCTTCTGGTGCTGGATCCGATTCCGCGACGTGATCGTGATGACGGCGAGCACTATCGTCCCCACGAGCAGCATTGACATGGCAACGGCGGCGATTCCGACGCGACGCGCGCGGCGCTTCGCCCTCGCTGCGTCGCTCTCTGCTGCCTGACGTTCGGCGACGAGCCCGCGCTCCGACTCGGCTCGCTGCTGTTCTGCGCGATACCGAGCCCCCCAGTCGAGAACCGCCAGCGCGAGCACGTCGTGAAACACCTCGTAGCGTTCCTCGCCACGTTCCGTCAACGGGGGCGGCACCGGGCGCAGGATGCGCAGCTGGCTGGACGATAGTTCCTCCAACAGGGTGTGCAGCTCGTTCGGGTCCACGCCGGTGTACGCGGCGAGGTCGCCGCACGTGTACGCGATCTTCGTCCCAGACGGTGTGACCAGCTGCCGGAAGACCTGGGCGGCAATCTGCTCGCGGGCGGCCGGCAACCGGCTCATGACCGCGTCCAGATGGCTTCGCACGATCGGTTGGGCGCCGCCGAGCCGGTCCAGCGTGGCCGATCGCAATACCCGGGAGCCGGCCACCATCTCTTCGTCCCACAGCCTGGTGAGGACGAGTTGTAGGTAGGGCGTCTCGATCCGATCCGTATCCTCGGCGGCGACGCGATCGATGCCGCCCTGGCCTGTCTCGACGACGCTGACCCTGCCTGATCGGGTTTGGTCGATCAGACGTGTGACGAGCGCGGGCTCGACGGACACGGCGTCCTCGGCAGACACAAGATCGTTATAGCGTCCGAGCGGCCGCTCGATCGCCTCTTTGGCCGCGCTCGACGTGAGGTGCTCAAGTCGGAGGTAGTTGTCGAACAGTCCAGGGATGTATCCCTCGAAGCGATCCATCCGGGCTAGCGCGTCTTCGCGGATTGCGACCAGGAAGTTCACCCGCAAGCCCGGACGACGTAGTGCCCGGGACCATTCGCCCGCGAATCCTGAATTCACATCCTCCGCTTCGTGATAGACGAAGTACTCCTCGAACTGATCGAGCATTATGAGTAGATCAACGTCGAGGCGTTCGGTCCACTCGGCCATCAGTTCCGTCGTTAGCGGGGTACCGATCGGGAAATCCGAAGCCGCTTCCCCGAACTCTCCACTCAGCTGCTGCCCAACGGCAGCGCTCAGTCCGAGTAGCGGATTGTCACGCCAGCCGGCGAATGTCACAGCGACGATATCCGGGGTGCCGCGACGCCGCTCCGACTCGCGCGCGATATCGCGCAACCGCCTCATGACGCCGGCATGCAGGACCGAGCTCTTGCCAACACCGCTGGGACCGTAGAGCAGGGTCAGCCGGGAGGCGATCATGTTTGCGACGATCACGTCCCGGTCCTGATCGCGGCCGAAGAAGAAGCCGGAATCAGCCTCCCCGTATGGCATCAGACCTCTGTATGGGCAGCCTTGGAGTTCCCCGTGGGCCCCTTCCGAGAACGGCATCTCACGTGCCGGCTCGGAACCGACGTGCGCCGGGACCATCGCGCTCACGGGGTCGCCGCCGGTGTCGCGCACAGATGATCGAGGTGTTCCGTCAACCCAGCGACGTACTCCTCGAGCCGAATGTCAAGAATGTCGACGCCACGCTTCCGCCAGAATTCCTGCTCGATCTCGTCGGGATGCAGCTGCACGGCCCACGACTTGTAGGACAGGGTTTGCTGGCCCCATATGCGGCGAAGGATGACCCGCAGGTTCCAGTCACGCATGCTGTATCCGAGAAAGAGGAAATGACTCCGCTTGAGCCGGGCCAGCAACGACGCAGGCACCAGGTTGCCCAACTCGGTCCGGGTGAGATAGTCGATGTAGTGGTCCTCCGTGATGACGTAGCTGTCTCTGTCGGAGTCAACCCGATCGACGGCGCCATGGATCTTCAGGATCACTGGTCGGTCTTCCGTCAGCGCCACGTACTTATTAGGGCGATCGATCAATCGCCGGCGTGAGTCGGGCGAGTAATGGATGAACTTGCCGGAGAACTCGCCCTCGGCGAGGTAGACGATGACATCGTAGGGTTCACCCAAGGCATCGAACGCGCGCTCGAGCGCGTCGTCGTAGTTCGTGGTGAGGATCAGCGGGCACCTGCTCAGGCCACCCGAACGGAGGGTGGCTGGAATCGCGGCGAGCAGGCGGTGCAGCGCGGTGGCCGGGTAGTCCGCGTCGAATAGCTTGTGCAGCTCCTCGTACAGTGGCCCGGCTCCCGTGGTGACGCTGACGTATTCCGACACGCGGACGAGTTCGCTGTGCTCGTCGTCCGGGTAGTCGAAGTAGTCAGCCAGATAACCGGCCAGCTCCGTGCCGCTGGGCAAGTACCTACCACGTTGCCAGGGAGTGTCGGCTGGTCGGCCGCACAGGTTGACGCCGGCACCGAGCAAAGGGACTAGCCGGCCATCCATGATGGCCTTCGCCACCTGACGGTAATGCGCCTCGAGCTGGGCAGCCATGGAAACCGCCTCCGACCAGGCCGTACCGCGGGCACGTCGCCCGCGGTCGCACCTTGCCGCGACGCAACCCCTATGACTGCCCAGAGCCCGGGTGACGCTCAGAAATACATCGACTTCACGTCGTGATCACTCGTCGCCATGGTCGTCTACTCCAACGCACCACACACAGCGGCACCCTTGGTAGTTTGCGTGTCATTCACGCTGGCAGCGGCTCGACTCTGAACCTCCGCGTGCCCAGGTGTGGTTGGTACCGGGGATGGTGTGCCTGTCGCGTGATTAGCTGGTCAAGGCCGCAGGGATCGGGGTGCCGCGATGGTCGCCACTGGGGAGTACCGCATGGGCTCGGACACCGGTCGGATGCTGGTCCATACCTACCGCGTCGGCCTCGGCTCGCGGGCTGGGCACGATCTCGCGATCGAGGTGGCGTCGTGGCGAGGGACCGCAGCCGTCGGTGCGGACGCGGCCGCCTCGTCCGTCGTCGTGACCGTGGACGTCGAGTCGTTGGAGGTGCGCGAAGGCCGCGGCGGTGTGAAGCCGCTCACCAACGCGGACCTTGCCGATATCCGCAAGACCATCCAGGAGAAGGTGCTCGACACCGTGCGCTACCCGCTCATCGCGTTCCGCTCCACCGCGGTACGCGGTTCACCGCAAGACCTGTCGGTCGACGGGCAGCTGACGATCCGTGACGTCATGCACCCGATAACGGTACGCGGCAGCCTCGAGGAATCCTCGGATGAGCCGCATCTGCAAGCGACGGCTCAGGTGGTGCAAAGCGAGTGGGGCATCAAGCCGTACTCGGCACTCCTCGGTGCGCTGAGGTTGCGCGACGCCGTGGACATCACCATCGACGCCACCCTCGTGCCGACAGGCCAACCCGGCTAGCCCTCGGCTAGCCCGGTAAGCGCGTCGCGTTATAACGAATCATCTTGGCGGCCGTTGGGCGAGCGGGCGCTGCTACTCGGCCCGTCGGCGACCCGACGGCCGCGACGGCGGGTGACGCGCAGGTGCAAGACTGAATAGACCCTGGTGCGAAGGGAAGCCGGTGCAGGATCCGTCCGCTCTGTTCACGATGAGTGCCGTGCCGGACCTGGTGCGGCCCGTGCTCGTGCAGGCGCTGGACGGTTTCGTTGATGCGGGCAGCGGCCGCAGGCTGGCGCGGGAGCACCTGCTCAACGCGCTCGACTCGGAACCATTGGTCAGCTTCGATGTGGATCAGCTGCTCGACTACCGATCGCGGCGGCCCGAGATGACCTTCACGCGAGATCACTGGGACGGATACGCCGCGCCGCAGCTGGCGGTGCATCTGGTCCAGGATCTCAACAACACGCCGTTCCTGCTGCTACACGGACCGGAGCCGGACGTGCAATGGGAACGGTTCATCGCGGCGGTGGTGAGCCTCGTCGCCGAACTGGACGTGCGGATGGTCATCGGCCTCAACGCGATCCCGATGGCGGTGCCGCACACCAGGCCGCCAACCGTGATCGCGCACGGGACCCCACCGGACCTGGTCGCGGACTATCCGAAGTGGCTGCCGACGATCCAGGTCCCAGCCAGCGTGGGGAACCTACTCGAGTATCGCCTTGCGGAGGCTGGAACGCCGGCATGCGGCTTCGCCGTGGCGGTTCCGCATTATCTGGCCCAGCTCGATTACCCCGACGCCGCGCACACGCTGCTCGACTGCGTGGCGCGCGCCGGTGAATTGGCACTGCCGACCGAGGCGCTGGCGCGCGCTGCGGAGGTGGTGCGGAACGACGTCGACCAGCAGGTGGCGGGATCGGACGAGGTCGCGGCGGTCGTTCGCACGCTGGAACGGCACTACGACGACCTGACGGCGGGACAGGGCGGCGGGCTGCTAGCCGACGGGGCGCGGCTGCCGACGGCCGATGAGATCGGGGCCGAGTTTGAGCGGTATCTGTCCGGCCGAGCCGACACGGACGACGAAGCCTCGGAGTGATCACGGCGGGCACCCAACACGCTGGTATCACCATGCCGCGGCATCGGCGCCGATGGCGCGTGCGGGCCGATCCCACAACAATGGCGCGTCGGAGACGGCTAGCGGCGGGACAATCCGTTGCGCTGGGCCCCACGTGGTGTTTTCGATTCCGTCCGACAGCGGAGGTTCGCCGAGGGCCGCCGGGCCGCGAGTGCCTTGGCCGCCGTCGATGAGCAGTTGTGCCGTGCGGGCCAGGGAGACCCGCCATCGGCTGCCTCGTCCGTTCTTGCGACGTGCGGCGAGTCCGCTGATCGCCGACGCGGCCATCAGGTAGCCGGTGGCGTGATCGATCGCCTGCACCGGCAGCGGCGTAGGTCGTTGACGACCGTGAACACGCATGCCTTCGTCAGCGATCCCGCAACTCATCTGCACGAGGCTGTCGAAGCCACGTCGCCGACTCCACGGACCGGTCCACCCATAGGCGTTGAGGGCAACATCGACAAGTCCGGGGCGGATGTCGGTGCGCACGTCCTGGCCGAAGCCGAGGTTGTCCAGCGCGTCGGTTCGGTAACCGTGCACGAGTACCTCGGCGCCGGACAGAAGTTCGGTGAATCGCTCGCGGTCCGCGTCGATCCTCAGGTCGAGCCGGGCGGTCTTCTTGCCCAGCATGATCTCCGGAGCAACCGCCGGCTCGTCCCAATCGGGAGGGTCGACACGCAGCACCTCGGCGCCCCACCCGGCCAGCAGCCGAGTCGCCACCGGTCCGGCCAACACCCGCGTCAGGTCCAGCACCCGCACCCCGGCGAGCGGACGTCCCGTTCCCACGCCGCGAAGATCGAGACGCGGTACCCCACGATCGGTCGATTCGTGGAAGACGAGCGGCTCGGCGCGGACTGCTCTCCCCTGTGGATGGCGCCGCCATTGCTCGATCGAACGCATCGCGGCGACCGCACCACCGGCGTCCACCACTGCCTGCTCCAGATCGTCCGCCGCCCAGCGTTTCACAGCATCGATGACCGCACGCCTCTCCTCTCCGACGCCGAGCACCCGCAGGACTGCGGCTCGATGCCGTTGCGCGTTGGTGTGCAGCCGAATCCACCCGTCGGCAGCCTGGTAGTCACCGGCGATCGAGTCCCAGACTGGCGGCAGCTGCCAGCCGTCGGGCCGAAGCGACGCGTGGAACCAATGCGACGCCAACTCCCGATCAATCGTGATCGTTCGGGACCGCCATTGGTCGTCTTCACTCGTCAGCCGGTCGAGGCAGACGCCAGCCGCGGCGATGGAGGCAACGGCGAGGTCACTGACCCGAAACGCCGACGGCAACGATCCCGCTCCCACCACCCGGACGCTCGACGGCAGGCCACCTCCCAGGGCCCGCAGCATCGGGGACAGAAGATCCATCGACCTTTCGGCGGGCACGGCAGGGACGTTACCGGGGTGAGCACCACCGTGACTGCTCCGGCCGGCCGAGGAATGGGTAGGTATCGGCACCCGGCGTGACGATGCCAGCCACAGCGCGGCCCCTGTCCGGGGCCACGATCGAGAGCCGCTGCCCATAGCCTGGCGCCGGGGGAATCGTCGAACGTCAGGGACGGGTTGTCGTAGGCATGACTCAGACGGTTCCCCAGCACCTCCTCGATCTGCTTGAGCGGCCCCTGTATGCAAGCCTCGGAACGATCAGGCCTGACAACACCGTGCAGGTCAATCCGATGTGGTTCGAGTTTGTTGGCGACACGCTGCGATTCACGCACACGAGTCGGCGCGCCAAGTACCGCAATCTCAAGCACAACCCCGCGATGAGCCTGCTGGTCACCGACCCCGACGACCCGCAGCGGTACGTCGAGGTACGCGGCCGCCTCACCGAGGTCGTGCCCGATCCCGAGGGCATTTACTACGTGCACCTGGCCAAGCGGTACGGCGAGGCAAACCCATCGCCGCCGCCGGACCGCGCAGTCCGAGTCATCCTGATCATGAACATCGAGAACGTGTCCGAACACTAGGACCGCGCTGATGTGGTGCTCGTCTGTGAGTTGTCGCTGTGTGCTTTGTGGCGCTCGCTCGGATCGGTGTGCGGGCGCAAGTCTGCGTTCACGTGAACGCTCGGTGGTGGTCGGCTTCCGAGCCCGCGCTGCGGGGGAGGTGCACTGTTCACCGACCAGCAACGCCGCATCATCAAAACGGCCCCGCCGATCCGCACACCCCAACGCCATGAAGATGATCAACCCGGCAACCGTTGATCAACAGGTGCAGGCGCGAGACCCCGACTAAATCAGCGCCCTCACCGGCGTTTCGTGAGCCCAGCCCACGTCCGACCGCTGACGATGCCCCTATCGGTCTGGGGCCGGTGTCTCGCGGGATCGTTGGAGGTGGCCAGCTCCTCCCCGCGCGCACGCGTCCAGCCCGGGTGACCGCCCGCAAATGCCGCGCCGCGGATATGGGTGCTCACCCGTTCTGCGCGATCTGCCGAGCTCGCGCCCGAGAGATATGCAGGACATGATCGCGTCGTGGAACATCTGGATGCGGCCGCGGTGGAAGCCGGTCTCGACGGCGTCCGGCAAGTCGCTACCGGACATCGGCACAATCGAGTTGATCGTGCGCCGGCCAGCCGTCGATGAGCGTGAGCATCTTGCGGAGGCGACGCTCGACGTGGCTGGCGGGCTCCTCGGCGACACCTGGCGAGCACGTGGGAGCTCACGGACCGCGGACGGGTCAGCACATCCGGGCATGCAGGTGACCGTGATGAACTCGCGGGCTGCGCCAAGTTCGCGGCGCGTTTCGGCGACGACGCATGGCGCCTCGTCAACTCCCGAGTCGGCCGCGCGCTCAGGTTGCGGGGACTGAACGCCCGGGTTGTCATCTCCGGCAAGGTCCGGTGCGGAGACGAGATTCGCAAGCTGCGTGACACGTATCGGCGCAGCGTCGCCATCGTCAGCCGGGCGTTGGGGCGCTTTCGTCGTTCTGCCACAGCCCGAACTCGTTGCCGTGCGGGTCGGTGCACGTTACGAACCAGCCCATGTTGGGTACCGGCATCGGCTCGCCGGCCTTGCCCCCGAGCGAGTTGACTCGAGCCGCCCCGTCCTTGATGTCGTCGACACCGAAGTAGGCGCGCGTGCCCCGCTTGCCCGGCTCCATGTTGGTGATCGCGCCGCCTTGTTGCTCACCGAAGCGCGCCATGTGGTATTCAGACGGCCCCGGGTAGGAGGTGAACTCCCAGCCGAACAGCGAGCCCCAGAACTGGCGCGCGGCCTCGGTGTCATCGGCAGGGATCTCGATGTGGACGATTTCTCCGGCCATTGTCTTCTCCTTCACTGTCTGCCCGGCCCCAATGCCGAGCGCGTCTCGGACGTTAGCCCACCCCCCTGACAACGCACCCCGACGGCCTCCGAGTCACCGCTTTTCGCGGTCGCGGGTCCGAATCGGACCGTACGTCGGGCCCACACTGTTGGACTCGGCGCACGTCCGTGTCGGTCAGTTCTGCGGCATTCGGGCCCAGCTGAACGGGCCGAACGCCGTTGCGGAGGTGGGGTTGTGTGCCCCGGGCGCTGCAGTCAGTTTCAGCCACTCGAGTGGGAACGTGCTGCCGTGCACCACGATGCGGTGAAAGTTCGGCACCCGGTAGTACGGGTGGCTGCTCCATGCGTCGTAGCTGCACACACCGGCGTCGCCGGTGCACGGCGCCGTCGGCATGAGGGGGTTGTCCGACCGGTAAGTGTGCGAGTCGCCGGTGAACAGCAGGACCGGCTTGCCGAGAGAGGTGGTATGCGACGCGAGGCTGGACACGATCGGCTCGGCCAGGAGTGGGCCACCGGCTGACCTGGCTTCCCGGCCGAGATCGACGAGGAGCTCGTCGGCGTTTCGCACAAGGCGATATACGTTTGCGTGGTAAGCCAACGAGGTCGACGTCGTCGCCTTGTCGGACGGCGCCGTGACGAAGATGTTGATCGCACTAGATTGGGTTCGCCGTGATCCTACGTTTGCTCGGGACGGGCGCGGTTGTGGTCGCCTCGCTGGCGGCGTGTACCTCACGGTCACCGTCGCCGTCTAGTACGCCCACGGTGACGGTCACGGCGCCTGGCCCCGGCTCGGCGGGCACGCCGACGACACCTGCACCGACAACAGCGACATCGACACCGCCGCCGAGGTTGACCCGATTCGCCGGCAACTGCTACACGCTGTTGTCGCTCTATGACGTGCAGCAGGCCGTCGGTCACCAGATCGCCGGCAAGACGGCGTTCGTGGTCGGCGTGCCGGACAAGAACATCGGCCGGATCGCCTACCTGAACTGCCGGTACGGGATTCCCGCCGCCGCTCCGGGAGTGTCGGCCACCCCGCAAATCGAGATCGGCGTCGCACTCTATGACACGCCGGGGCAAGCGCAGCAGCGGCTCACCGGCACAATCCAGGATTACGTGGCCAACGGCGCAACATCGGCCCAAGTGAGCGTCGCGGGGCAGCCTGGGGTGATCTTGACCGGCGGCAGTGGGACCGGCTACACCGTACCGTTGCTGGTCGCGGCCTCGGGGCAGCGGACGGTCGCGGTGAGCCTGTACGACTCGGCCACGCCCGCGGCGCAGCGCACCCGGATCCTGTCGGCGCTCGCGACGCTCGCGCTCAACAGCACTGGCGGCTGAACGGCGCAGCTTCGCGGCCGGCCCGTACGACGTGTCGCTGGAGGACAGAACGGGTCAGCCTTTCGCCAGGCCCGGGTGCCGCTTGTGCATCCGGGCCGCGACGGTGCGGGAGGTCCCGGCGGTGTCAGCCCTGGCCGAATAACCCCGGGCCGAATAACACCGGGCCGAAATAACACAGCGCCGCCTTCGCGTGGATGACGTTCAGGATCGATGTCACACGACAGGCGGCGGGGTCCCCTGGACGCTCGCCGACAGCTCCGGATCCCATTCACACACGGCACACGCATGCCGGAACGCGGAGCGTGCGAAATCAAGCGCGACCGCATGCGGGTTCGGGCTGCGGCGGACGTCGTCCCAGTCCAGGAGGAATTCGCCAAGCGCCGGATCCCACCGGGCGGCCGCTGGCGAGAGCGCAGCGCTGGCGAACCCGCCCGGGGCCGGATGCGCATAGGCATAGAAGGCTGCCTTGCCGTAGCGCGTGTCGCCAGGCCACCAGCCGACGGCGATTTCCTGGGAGTCCATCGCGTTGCGCATGATGAAGTCGTCCGACGGAGGTTCGGCCGGCTGGCCGGAGAACAGATTCGTCGCCAGGTCGAACGATCCCCACCACGCGTTGACCGGCGTGGAGCGTCCCCGATACGGCGCCCGGAACGCCGCGAGCACGAGTGCCGCGCGGGTCGCGGCGGCGAAGTAGGAAGCGACCTGGTCAGGGTCGTAGCGGGCGTGCTCGTCGTCCGCGTCGAGGGGCACGCTCCACGGCACCTCCTGCGGCGTTGGGTCGATCTCGACATCGCCTCCCAGACCGCGGACCGCGGTCAACACCTCCCGGGTGACCTCCCCGACCGGCCGGTCGGGGGTGAGCGCGACAGGGTGCACGCCCCCATCACTGTGCTCAACGACGGCCTGGTGAGTTCGCAGATCCAGCGCCACAACCAGGGCGCCCGAACCGTCCGGCGCGGGCAGCGCAGCCGTCTCCCACCCCCTCGCGGTCAACCGCAGCGCGGCATGCTGAAGTTGCGGCTCTGGTGGCGCGAGCACCACCGCCAGCTTCCCCAGCACCTGAGTGTGCGCGTGCAGCGTGTCGCACGTCGCGGCCCACTCCTGGTAGGAAAGCGCCGTCGGCCACCCGGAGCCCATCGCCGCACCGTATCAAGCGGCTCGGGCGACGTCCCGGCAACCGTCATCGACAGGCAGTCTCAGGCGAGGGCGGAGTAGGCCGCGGCGGCCTGAAGGTCGCGATGGACCGCTGGCGCCTGCGCGGTTTCGAACAATCGCTGGGTGAGGACGATGACGGTGAGGTCCCGCGCCGGATCGACCAGCCAGGACGAGCCGAGGCCGCCGTCCCAGCCGAACGCGCCTGCGTAGGGTCCCTCGGTGACGACGGATTGGCAGAACCCCCAGCTACGGCCGTCGAGGAACGCTTTGCCGTCTCGCTCCTTCTGCTCGGCGGTCAACTGGTCGCGGGTCATCTCGGTGACAGCGTGTGCGGGCAGCACCGGGTCGCCGCCACGCAGCAGCATCCGCGCGAATGCGAGCAGGTCGTCGACCGTCGACAGCAACCCGGCGGCGCCGTCGCCGAACGCCGGCGGCCGGCTCCACTGGCCGTCCGGAGGGTCCCAGACCTGCAACCCGGAGGCGGTCGGGGCGTACGCCGTCGCGAGCCGAGCGGTGTCACGTGCCCAGAACGCGGTGTCGCGCATGCCGAGAGGTGTGAAGATCCGGGTGCGCAGAACGTCGTCGAACGACGCGCCGGCTGCGCGTGCCAGCAGCACGCCGAGCACCTGGGCGCCGGTGTTGTAGAGCCAACGCTCGCCGGGCTGCGCCAGCAGCGGCAGTTTCCCGAATGAGGCAATCCAGGTGTCAGGGTCGGGAGGCTCGTCAGGGTTCGGCGGGCCGATCGTGGACAGGTGCGCCTCGGTCGCGGCCGCGACCACCGGCCACGGCTGGGGTGCCATGAACATCTCCGTGACCATGCCGAAGCCGAACGTGAACGTCAGCAGGTCGCGCAAGGTGATCGCGCGCCGAGCCGGGACGGTGTCGTCGAGCGGCCCGTCCATCCGGCGCAGCACCCGCCGGTTCGCCAGCTCGGGCAACAACCGGTCGACGGGCTCGTCCAGGGTCAGCAAGCCTTCCGCGATGAGCGCCAGGGTCGCCGCGCCGGTTACCGGCTTCGTTGTTGAGGCGATCCGGAACAACGAGTCGCGTTGCACTGGCGGGCCGCCGATCGTCAACGAACCGAGCGCCTCGGTATGCACCTGGTCTCCGCGCGCCACGAGCGCCACCAGCCCAGGAACCCTGTCCTCACCGACGTGCCCGGCCGCGACCTGCGCGAAGCGCGCCAGACCGGCTGGGGTCAGCGGGTCAGGCATGTGGCCCACCCGCTGGCCATGCCGGGTCGCGGCCAGTCAGGCCGATGAGCCGGTCCAGCACAGGAGCGTGGTCGGGAACCGATACCGGCGGCCCGAACAAGCCCGGGCTGCCGTCCGGGTTCTGCGCGACGGTCGATTGCACGAACTGCAGCGCCGCCTCAACCAAGCGTGCCTCGCTACTGAAGCTCTGCCCAGAGGCAACGGCGATGTCCCAGCCGTGCACGATGACCTCGTCCAACGCGACGATGCCGGCGACCTCAGCGGGCAGGTCGACGCCGCCCGCGTGTGTCATCCCGGTCCAGGCGGCGTCCTCACGCCAGGCGCTCGCCAAACTCGCCAGCCGCTGCCGGATGCGCGGACGCCAGTCCGCACCAAGTCGCGACGCGTCAGCCGACGGACCGCCGCCACCCTCCAGCGGCGTCTTCGTCGCGGCAGCGGTGAACGCCAACGACAACCCGTCGACGTGGTCGAGCAGATCGCCGAGACTCCTCTCGGTGCACGGCGTTGGCGAGGTCAACTGCTCGTCGCGCACACCGTCGACGACCCCGGCCAGTACACGGGTAGCGGGTTCCAGATCGATCATCTCACTCCTCTGATCGGTAGCTGTCCCTGTCACTTATACGACGTCGGTAGCGCCGGAAAATCATCGGCCCGACCAACATGAAATGCCGCCCGGGTCGGGATGGCGCGTGCGGCGCCGCTTCGCCAGCAACCCGTGCCCGTGCCTGGCTCTGGCTAGCGTTGGCCTCGCGCTTCGTGAAGACTGGCCCCGGGCTGGGCCGGCGTCCGGGAAGCATCGACGTGCGGGGACTGGACATGATGCGTCGTGATGAGCTATCAGAATATGTTCGCGGCTCGCTTTGGGTGCTGCCCACGATGTCCGTGCTGGCCGCACTGGTCGCCGGATCCCTGCTGTCACTCGTCAACGTCGGTGCGGGCTCGCCGCTGGCATTCCAGGGGACCGCCGACGATGCCCGGACCTTGTTGATCGGAATTACCGGGACGATGGTGACGGTCATCGCCCTGCTACTGGGCCTGACCGTGGTAGCGCTGCAACTGTCCTCGACCCAGTTCTCGCCCCGCCTGCTGCGCAACTTTCTTCGGGATCGGCCGAACCAGGCCGTGCTCAGTTTGTTCGTGGCGACCTTCGCCTACAGCGCGGCGGGGCTGTACACGGTCGGCGTCTCGAGTGGAACCCGCTCCGCCACCTATCCCCGGCTCGCAGTGAGCGGCGCGATGGTCTTGCTATTCGTCAGCCTCGGCCTGCTGGTGTTTTTCGCCGACCACCTGGTGCACTCCATCCAGGTCGACGCGATCATGAGCTCGGTGGAGCGCAACACCATTCGGGTGATCCGCGACGGGTTGTTCGCGGGCGGCGACGATGAAGTTCGAGTCCCGGAGTGGGCAGTGCCGATCGCGTCCCAGCGCTCCGGATACGTGCAGGTGGTGCGTGCTCGCCGGCTGCTGTCCTACGCCGCCCAGCACGGGGTCTGTCTGCGGCTGCGGCCCCGGATCGGCGAACACGTGGTCGCGGGAACCACGCTGGCGTGGATCTGGCGTGGGTCGCCACGCGATCCCGCTCCCGACCCGCAGGTCCTCTCGCCGGTCCTGTACGCCGGCGTCCGTATCGGATTCGAGCGCACCCTGGAGCAGGACGCCGCGTTCGGAATCCGGCAGCTGGTCGACGTCGCGTGCAAGGCCCTGTCTCCCGCGATCAACGATCCTTACACAGCTGTCCAGGCCATCGATCACCTGTCAGTGATCTTTTGTGCGCTGACGCAGCGTCCGCTGGGAAACCACGTCGTTCGAGACGAAAGCGGGGCGGCCGTAATCGTTCCGGGGCGGCGGTTTCCTGAATACCTCGCGGTGATGTGTGGGCTCATCCGTCGTTACGGCGCCCGGGAGCCAACCGTCGCCCATGCGCTGCTTCGATTGTTGAGCAACTGCGCCGACGTGATCGCTGACGATCCCGAGCGGGACGCGGCGATCGAAGAACAGGCACGCATCGTCGTCGCCGACGCCGAGCGTGAGGTCGCGCAGCCGATCGACCTTGCCCTCGCGCACGCGGAGGCGGAGTCCGTGCATCGAGTGGTGGCCGAACACCGCTCCGCGTCATCCTCGTCCGCCCGCCTGCCGGACGAGCGCCCTGGGTCCGGTCGTGCTCGGACTTGAAGTACGCCGTTGCGGGACGTTCGCCTCTGCCGACCGCTGCACCGCGCGATGAACATCAAATTGGTGGCCCGGGAGGCCAATGGATGGACGCGCCGTTCGTGCGCGACGAGGGCAGGGACGGGGCGAGCCGCGGTGTGGCCGACCGGGTCGCCGTAGCGACCGACCGCAGCCATGCCATAGCCCGGCCCGTCGTGAGTGCCGGAGGAAGGGGCCAGACGTCATGACCGTCCTGGTTGTCTACGCCAGCAAGCACGGCTCGACTCGGCAGATCGCCGAACGTATCGCCACGACGCTGACCGCCGCCGGTCAGCCCGCCGACGCCCGTGCGATCGAAGACGCCTGTGACCTGGCCGGCTACGACGCGTTCGTGATCGGCGGCGCTGCCTACTACGGACACTGGCTCAAGCCAGCCACCGAGTTCGTCCAAGCCCAGCAGGCACTGCTGGCCGACCGGCCGGTGTGGCTGTTCAGCAGCGGACCGCTGGGCACCGACACCACCGACGCGCAGGGCCACGACCTGCGGGATGCCGCCGAGCCGAAGGAACTCGGCGAACTGCACGAGGCGACCCGGGCCCGCGGCCACCGGGTGTTCTTCGGCGCCCTCGACCCTGACGACCTGACGCTGCCCGAGCGGACGGTCCGCCGGCTGCCCGGAGGCCATGGCCTGCTACCCGAGGGAGACTTTCGCGACTGGGCAGACATCGACGCCTGGGCGGCTGCGATAGCCAGCGAGCTGGCTAGCCCGCCACCCACCGACGACCCCGAACCGGACAGCCATGTGCCCACCTGACGCCACCGAGCGGGCAGGCCGTGAGCGAGACCAGCTCCGTGGCGCCGACCCGGATACCGTCCGGGAGCGCGGCGTCACGGTGCGGCCGTTCCCGTCCAGCCGCCGGCTGGTCACCGCGGCCGTTCGCGCCGGCCGCCGCATCATGCCGATGCACGGGCTGTTCGACGTCGACATCACCGCAGCCCGGCGGCTGCTCGCCGAACACGACCCGCCGCTGTCGCTCACCGCATTCGTCATCGCGTCGCTCGGCAGGGCGGCCGCGGCCCATCCGCACGTGCACGCGTACCGCGACTGGCGCGGCCGGTTGGTCGAACACCGCCATGTCGACGTTCAGACGTTGATCGAGGTGCCGACCAGCCAGGGACCGTTCGGGCTGGTGCACGTCGTCCGCGACGCCGACGTCCGCAGCGTCGCCGAAATCAGCGCCGAGCTGCAGGCGGTCAAGACCGACCCCGCAGCCACCACGACCGGACGCTTGCTGACCGCCGTCGCTCCCACCGTTGGGCGGGTTCCCGGCCTGTACCGGACGATGTACACGGCGATGAGCCGGTCCCGCCGCGTTCATCTCGCCACCGGAACGGCGCAGGTAACCGCAATCGGCATGTTCGCCGACGGCGGCGGCTTCGCGATTGCCCCGCCCACCCTGGCGTCCCTCGTCGTCGTTGTCGGCGGGGCGAGCAAACGGCCTCGCGCCGTCGGCGATCGCATCGAGGCGCGAGACGTCCTCGACCTCACCCTGACCATCGACCACAACGTCGTCGACGGCGCACCCGCCACCCGCTTCGCCGCCGACCTCCGACGACTCATGCAGACCGCTGCCGTACTGGCACCCGTACCGGCCGACCTCGCCTGACGAGCGAGACTCCCGGGATGAGGTTCCGCACCGGCCACACCTACGGTGGCCATCATGCAGCGACTCCACTCAACCAGCGGTCCCTACATGGTGCAGCCCATCGGATACGTCGAGTCTGCGCTGGTCGACCCGGACACGGCGCCGAAGCAGGGCGACGAGGGAGCGCCTGATGCGTGGCTCGTCTTCGATCCGAGCGTCACCGAGGGTATTCGTGATCTGCGGGTTGGCACCGAAATGCTCGTGCTCACCTGGCTCGATCGAGCTCGTCGCGACGTCCTGCTGGTCCATCCCCGCGGTGATCCGGCGAGGCCAGAAACTGAACGGTGATCGCCGTCGTCACGCCGAGCACGGCGTCAAGCATGGCGGTCCGGCGGGGCGCTTGGCCGCCAGGTGGCGGTCGAAGCATCAACAGGTGGCAGCCCGAGTCCCTGTGCGGCCCTCACAGGCTCACTGCGCGTGCGCCGAAGAAGTCCTCGCCGGCCACTAGCGAGGCCAACACCTCCGCCGGCACCTGGGAGTCAGCCGTGACGATCATGACCGCCTCGCCGTCGCTGTCGCCTTCGGGCCGACGGCCGACTGCGGCCGAGATGATATTCACGCCGGCCTTGCCGAGCGCCGTTCCGACCCGTCCGAGCATCCCGGGCTGGTCACGGTAGCGGAAGACGGCGAGGTGTTTCTCAAGTTGCACGTTGAACCGCGAGCCCCACGCCTCCAGTAGGTGCGGTCGGTTACGGCGTCCCAGCACGGTGCCGACCACCCGGGTGGTCTCGCCGCCGCTGCGCAGCCGGACGCGGATCAGGTCGGTGAAATCATGCGCCTGCGGCCGGCTTCTTTCGGCGATCGCGATGCCACGCTCGTGCGCGAGGGTGAAAGCGTTGACGTCGTTCACCCCCTCCTCCGTGTGCCCAGCGAGCATGCCCTTGACGACCTGGATCGTCAGCAGCCGGCTGTCGCGCTCGGCGATCCGGCCCAAAAACTCAACATCGACGGCGTCGATGGACGTACCTGGCCCTAGGGCTGCGGCGATCCTGCCGAGGCTCGCGCACAAGCCGACGAACGGCCCGACCGCCTCGAGATCGTCCGCGGCGATCGACGGTAGGTTCACCGCACTCGTCACGGCTCCACCGGTGAGCGCGGCGACGGCCTGCTCGGCGGCCTGGTGGCCGGCGCGATCCGTTGCTTCGGCCGTCGAGGCCCCAAGGTGCGGCGTGACTACCACATTCGGATACCCGAACAGCGGGTGATCGGTGACTGGCTCGGTGCGAAAGACGTCCAAAGCCGCTCCAGCGACCTTGCCCGAGTCCAAAGCAGCCTGAAGATCTGCATCCACGATCAGCGGGCCCCGCGCGACATTGAGGATTCGCACGCCGTCCTTCATCTTCGCGAAGGCTGCGGCGTTCAGCCAGCCCTCCGTCTCCTTGTTCTTCGGCAGATGCACCGTGATGAAGTCGGCGGCGGCGTATACCTGGTCGGGGCTGGTCGCACGCTCGACCCCGAGCTCCCGGAAACGCTCCTCGGCGAGGTAAGCGTCGTACGCGAGCACTCGCATGCCGAAGCCGCGCGCCCGGTGGGCCACCAGCTGGCCGATCCGTCCGAACCCGACGACTCCGAGCGTCTTGTCGTGCAGCTCGACACCACTGAATTTTGCGCGGTCCCACGTCCCGCCGACCAGCGAGGCGTGCGCCTGGGGGACGTTGCGCGCCAGCGCCAACAGCAACGCCATCGTGTGCTCGGCGGCGGTGATCACGTTTGACTGCGGAGCGTTTGCGACCACGACGCCGCGGCGGGTGGCGGCGTCGATATCGACGTTGTCGACCCCCACGCCCGCCCGTGCGACGACACGCAGGCGATCCGCTTTCGCCAGCAAGTCTGCGTCGACCAGGGTGGTCGAGCGGATCAGGATGCCGTCGAAGTCGGCGATGCGTCGCTCGAGCTCGTTCCGGCCCCAGCTCGTCCCGATCTCCACCTCGAGCCCGGCCGCTCGCAGCAACTCGACCGCGGGCTCGCCGACGTTCTCCGCGACGAGCACCTTCATGCCGGACGCTGCACTTCGACCACCTCTAGCACGGCTGCAGGATCGCGGCGCGGCGTGCGGGACAGCTCAACTGTCGAGTCGGGCGGGTAGCCGATGCGCAGCATTATCTGCGGGTAGCCGATCCATCCCATCAGTCCCTGTACACGGGTCCGGAATGCGGCGAAATCGACTGCCTGGCTCAGCGGGCAGGTGGCCAGGCCGAGCAGCTCTGCTTGGATCATCAGGCGCATCATGGCCTCGCCCGCGCGCAAGTGATCGGCTGCCGTGTCCGAGTCGGTGATCGCCACCGCGATCAGCGGTCGCTCGTCGACATCGCGTTCGATCAGTTGTCGGCCGGTGACGCCGACCTCGAAGTCGCGTGGCGGGACGTCCGTGTGCCGAGGCTGGTCGGCGGGGACATGAGGGATGACCTCGAGCGGCACCCCATCCGAGAAGGCATGGACGTCAGGGTCATGCACCCACCGGTTCATCTCCGCGACGTAGGCATCGTCGTCGCGTTCGACTCGGTCGGCCCAGCTCACGGCCACGGCGAGATTGATGCGCTGATCTTCGCGGACCGGGAAATCAACCAGAACGTCAGCGCCGCTGCTGACCCGCCGTAGTAACTCGATGCTGTCAGCGGGCACCGGCTCACTCGTGAACGGGCGGCGGTCGCTGCGACGACGCAGCGCCGCGTCTGCCTGAGCCAAGACCTGCTCGTCGGGTTCTTGACGGCCTACCGGGCGAAGCCGGGCAAGCGCGTCCGGGTTGGCGGGATCGGGCCACCGTCTGGTCTCGATCTGCCAACCGGCGGCCCGCAGCCCGAGCTCGGTCAGCACCAGCGCCGCCCCGCAGCTGACCAGCAGAGAGTGCCCGTCCGGATCGGCCACCGCCAGCTGCCGGGTCCGGTCGGCCAACAGCGTCAAACCGTCGGCGTCGAGCTCCCACCGCCACGGCTGGGTGTTGTGGATCGACGGTGCCCGGACCGCGACGGCGAGAGCAGCTTCCACCGTTGCCCGATCAAGGCGGTCCTCGTCTGGCTCGTCTGCCCGGCTCGTGCCGCCCGCCATCGTCGCCCTTCCGCTGCTGAAATCTCCCCGGGCCCGCTGAGGCCCGGGCGTGTCTCTGTGAAGGATACGGAGCGCGGCGCCGCCGGGCCTGAGCAGGCTGTCGGTCGGAAATCCACCGCACGGCTGCCCCACGCCGCACCCGCCTCCTGCCAACTCGTCGCGATCCTGGTCAGGGCTCGATACCAGGCGCCACCCCGTGGTCGCGGCGGACGAGCGCGATCCCGCGCCGCAGGGTGAGCAGGGTCAGACTGGCCTGCACCTGCGACCGGGTCGTCTGCCGCCGAACGTCAAGGGGCAATCGGCCCCACACCGAGTCCACGATCTCCTCCGCGGTCACGTTTGCGACGGTCTCGTTGCGCTCGCGGGCGTCGCGGTCGTACCGGCCGAGCGCATCGTCAACCCAGCGGCGCAACATGGATCTGTCCACTGCGCAAGCCTGCGCTCTGCGGCGCCACGGTGTCGAATCCAGGCGGCTACCCGACGGGACCGTCGTGCCGCAACACCGGGCGCAACCGATCGAGGACAGCAACATCGTCGATGGTGGACGGCACCACGACCTCGTCCCCGTCCGCGATGGCCCGCATCGTAGAGCGGATAATCTTGCCGGAACGGGTCTTGGGCAGCCCGGGCACCACGTCGACTTCGCGCAGCGCCACCACCGCGCCTATCATCTCGCGGACCCGGGCAACCAGTTCCGCGCTGATCTCGGCCGGGTCGCGGGTGACCCCGGCCTTGAGCACGGCGAACGCCCGGGGTACCTGGCCCTTCAGGGCGTCGTTGACCCCGATGACGGCGCATTCGGCGACGTCCGGATGACCGGCGACCACTTCTTCGATCGCACCAGTCGACAACCGGTGCCCGGCGACGTTGATGACGTCGTCGATCCGGCCCATCACGTACAGGTAACCGTCGGCGTCCATGTGCCCGCCGTCGCCGGTCAAGTAGTAGCCAGGGAATCGGGTGAGGTAGCTCTCAACGTACCGGTCGTCGTCCTGCCACAGCGTGGTGAAGTTTCCGGGCGGCAGGGGCAACCGGACGACGATGGCCCCCTCCGTGTCCGGCGGTACGTCGGTTCCCTGCTGGTCGACCACGTGGACGTCGTAGCCGGGAACCGGGACGGTGGGCGATCCCGGCTTGACGGGAAGGGGCTCGAGGCCCATCAGGTTCGCTGCGATCGCCCATCCCGTCTCCGTCTGCCACCAGTGGTCGAGGACGGGAATGCCCAACTTGTCGCTGGCCCAGTGGTAGGTGTCCGGGTCCAGCCGCTCGCCGGCAAGGAAGAGATACTTGAAGTGACTTATGTCGTAGCGCGCCAGGTGCTCGGCGTTCGGGTCCTCCTTCCTGATCGCGCGGAATGCGGTAGGAGCGGTGAAGAGGGCCCGAACGCCGTGCTCGCTGATCACCCGCCAGAACGAGCCGGCGTCAGGTGTCCCGACGGGCTTGCCCTCGTAGAGAATTGTGGTGCACCCGGTGAGCAGTGGGGCGTAGACGATGTAGCTGTGCCCAACGACCCAGCCGACGTCGGAGGCGGCCCAGTAGACGTCGCCCGGATGGGTGTCATAGATGTTTTCCATACTCCAGCGCAGCGCCACGGCGTGCCCGCCGTTGTCGCGGACCACGCCTTTGGGGCGCGCAGTCGTACCCGATGTGTAGAGGATGTACAGCGGGTCGGTGGCAGCGACCGGGACGCAATCGGCGGGAGCGGCGGTGGCGGTCACGGCCTGCCAGTCGACGTCGCGAGGGCCCAGCGAGGCTCGTTCCTCCGGTCGTTGGAATACCACGCACTTTTCCGGCTTGTTGACGGCCTCCTCGATCGCTTGGTCCACCAACGGCTTGTACGGAATGATCCGGTTGGGCTCCAAGCCACAGGATGCACACACGAGAACCTTCGGTTTCGCGTCCTCGATCCGCAGTGCCAGTTCGTGCGCAGCGAACCCGCCGAACACGACCGAGTGCACGGCTCCCAGCCGTGCGCACGCCAGCATGGCGATGGCTGCCTGGGGAATCATCGGCATGTAGATGACGACGCGGTCGCCCTTGACGACTCCCAGCGAGCTCAGCGCGCCGGCGAACCGGGCCACCTCGTCCCGAAGCTGCGCGTAGGTGTAGGTCGCGCTGCGACCCGTCAACGGGCTGTCGTAGATCAATGCGGCCTGCCCGCCGCGGCCCGCCTCGACGTGCCGATCCAACGCGTTGTAGCAGGTGTTCAACACCCCGTCCGGGAACCAGTGGTAGAACGGCGCCGAAGAGTCGTCCAGGACCGTGTTCGGCACCTGGTCCCAGGAGATCAACTCGGCCGCCTCGCCCCAGAACGAAACCGGGTCGTTCACGCTGCGCAGGAACGCCTTCTTGTACGTGTCCATGATCGCCGTCGTCACGCCGAGCACGGCGTCAAGCTGGCGGTCCGGCGGGGCGCTTGGCCGCCAGGTGGCGGTCGAAGCATCAGCAGGTGGCAGCCCGAGTCCCTGTGCGGCCCTCACAGGCTCACTGCGCGTGCGCCGAAGAAGTCCTCGCCGGCCACTAGCGACGCCAACACCTCCGCCGGCACCTGGGAGTCAGCCGTGACGATCATGACCGCCTCGCCGTCGCTGTCGCCTTCGGGCCGACGGCCGACTGCGGCCGAGATGATATTCACGCCGGCCTTGCCGAGCGCCGTTCCGACCCGTCCGAGCATCCCGGGCTGGTCACGGTAGCGGAAGACGGCGAGGTGTTTCTCGAGTTGCACGTTGAACCGCGAGCCCCACGCCTCCAGTAGGTGCGGTCGGTTACGGCGTCCCAGCACGGTGCCGACCACCCGGGTGGTCTCGCCGCCGCTGCGCAGCCGGACGCGGATCAGGTCGGTGAAATCATGCGCCTGCGGCCGGCTTCTTTCGGCGATCGCGATGCCACGCTCGTGCGCGAGGGTGAAAGCGTTGACGTCGTTCACCGCCTCCTCCGTGTGCCCAGCGAGCATGCCCTTGACGACCTGGATCGTCAGCAGCCGGCTGTCGCGCTCGGCGATCCGGCCCAAAAACTCGACATCGACGGCGTCGATGGACGTACCTGGCCCTAGGGCTGCGGCGATCCTGCCGAGGCTCGCGCACAAGCCGACGAACGGCCCGACCGCCTCGAGATCGTCCGCGGCGATCGACGGTAGGTTCACCGCACTCGTCACGGCTCCACCGGTGAGCGCGGCGACGGCCTGCTCGGCGGCCTGGTGGCCGGCGCGATCCGTTGCTTCGGCCGTCGAGGCCCCAAGGTGCGGCGTGACTACCACATTCGGATACCCGAACAGCGGGTGATCGGTGACTGGCTCGGTGCGAAAGACGTCCAAAGCCGCTCCAGCGACCTTGCCCGAGTCCAAAGCAGCCTGAAGATCTGCATCCACGATCAGCGGGCCCCGCGCGACATTGAGGATTCGCACGCCGTCCTTCATCTTCGCGAAGGCTGCGGCGTTCAGCCAGCCCTCCGTCTCCTTGTTCTTCGGCAGATGCACCGTGATGAAGTCGGCGGCGGCGTATACCTGGTCGGGGCTGGTCGCACGCTCGACCCCGAGCTCCCGGAAACGCTCCTCGGCGAGGTAAGCGTCGTACGCGAGCACTCGCATGCCGAAGCCGCGCGCCCGGTGGGCCACCAGCTGGCCGATCCGTCCGAACCCGACGACTCCGAGCGTCTTGTCGTGCAGCTCGACACCACTGAATTTTGCGCGGTCCCACGTCCCGCCGACCAGCGAGGCGTGCGCCTGGGGGACGTTGCGCGCCAGCGCCAACAGCAACGCCATCGTGTGCTCGGCGGCGGTGATCACGTTTGACTGCGGAGCGTTTGCGACCACGACGCCGCGGCGGGTGGCGGCGTCGATATCGACGTTGTCGACCCCCACGCCCGCCCGTGCGACGACACGCAGGCGATCCGCTTTCGCCAGCAAGTCTGCGTCGACCAGGGTGGTCGAGCGGATCAGGATGCCGTCGAAGTCGGCGATGCGTCGCTCGAGCTCGTTCCGGCCCCAGCTCGTCCCGATCTCCACCTCGAGCCCGGCCGCTCGCAGCAACTCGACCGCGGGCTCGCCGACGTTCTCCGCGACGAGCACCTTCATGCCGGACGCTGCACTTCGACCACCTCTAGCACGGCTGCAGGATCGCGGCGCGGCGTGCGGGACAGCTCAACTGTCGAGTCGGGCGGGTAGCCGATGCGCAGCATTATCTGCGGGTAGCCGATCCATCCCATCAGTCCCTGTACACGGGTCCGGAATGCGGCGAAATCGACTGCCTGGCTCAGCGGGCAGGTGGCCAGGCCGAGCAGCTCTGCTTGGATCATCAGGCGCATCATGGCCTCGCCCGCGCGCAAGTGATCGGCTGCCGTGTCCGAGTCGGTGATCGCCACCGCGATCAGCGGTCGCTCGTCGACATCGCGTTCGATCAGTTGTCGGCCGGTGACGCCGACCTCGAAGTCGCGTGGCGGGACGTCCGTGTGCCGAGGCTGGTCGGCGGGGACATGAGGGATGACCTCGAGCGGCACCCCATCCGAGAAGGCATGGACGTCAGGGTCATGCACCCACCGGTTCATCTCCGCGACGTAGGCATCGTCGTCGCGTTCGACTCGGTCGGCCCAGCTCACGGCCACGGCGAGATTGATGCGCTGATCTTCGCGGACCGGGAAATCAACCAGAACGTCAGCGCCGCTGCTGACCCGCCGTAGTAACTCGATGCTGTCAGCGGGCACCGGCTCACTCGTGAACGGGCGGCGGTCGCTGCGACGACGCAGCGCCGCGTCTGCCTGAGCCAAGACCTGCTCGTCGGGTTCTTGACGGCCTACCGGGCGAAGCCGGGCAAGCGCGTCCGGGTTGGCGGGATCGGGCCACCGTCTGGTCTCGATCTGCCAACCGGCGGCCCGCAGCCCGAGCTCGGTCAGCACCAGCGCCGCCCCGCAGCTGACCAGCAGAGAGTGCCCGTCCGGATCGGCCACCGCCAGCTGCCGGGTCCGGTCGGCCAACAGCGTCAAACCGTCGGCGTCGAGCTCCCACCGCCACGGCTGGGTGTTGTGGATCGACGGTGCCCGGACCGCGACGGCGAGAGCAGCTTCCACCGTTGCCCGATCAAGGCGGTCCTCGTCTGGCTCGTCTGCCCGGCTCGTGCCGCCCGCCATCGTCGCCCTTCCGCTGCTGAAATCTCCCCGGGCCCGCTGAGGCCCGGGCGTGTCTCTGTGAAGGATACGGAGCGCGGCGCCGCCGGGCCTGAGCAGGCTGTCGGTCGGAAATCCACCGCACGGCTGCCCCACGCCGCACCCGCCTCCTGCCAACTCGTCGCGATCCTGGTCAGGGCTCGATACCAGGCGCCACCCCGTGGTCGCGGCGGACGAGCGCGATCCCGCGCCGCAGGGTGAGCAGGGTCAGACTGGCCTGCACCTGCGACCGGGTCGTCTGCCGCCGAACGTCAAGGGGCAATCGGCCCCACACCGAGTCCACGATCTCCTCCGCGGTCACGTTTGCGACGGTCTCGTTGCGCTCGCGGGCGTCGCGGTCGTACCGGCCGAGCGCATCGTCAACCCAGCGGCGCAACATGGATCTGTCCACTGCGCAAGCCTGCGCTCTGCGGCGCCACGGTGTCGAATCCAGGCGGCTACCCGACGGGACCGTCGTGCCGCAACACCGGGCGCAACCGATCGAGGACAGCAACATCGTCGATGGTGGACGGCACCACGACCTCGTCCCCGTCCGCGATGGCCCGCATCGTAGAGCGGATAATCTTGCCGGAACGGGTCTTGGGCAGCCCGGGCACCACGTCGACTTCGCGCAGCGCCACCACCGCGCCTATCATCTCGCGGACCCGGGCAACCAGTTCCGCGCTGATCTCGGCCGGGTCGCGGGTGACCCCGGCCTTGAGCACGGCGAACGCCCGGGGTACCTGGCCCTTCAGGGCGTCGTTGACCCCGATGACGGCGCATTCGGCGACGTCCGGATGACCGGCGACCACTTCTTCGATCGCACCAGTCGACAACCGGTGCCCGGCGACGTTGATGACGTCGTCGATCCGGCCCATCACGTACAGGTAACCGTCGGCGTCCATGTGCCCGCCGTCGCCGGTCAAGTAGTAGCCAGGGAATCGGGTGAGGTAGCTCTCAACGTACCGGTCGTCGTCCTGCCACAGCGTGGTGAAGTTTCCGGGCGGCAGGGGCAACCGGACGACGATGGCCCCCTCCGTGTCCGGCGGTACGTCGGTTCCCTGCTGGTCGACCACGTGGACGTCGTAGCCGGGAACC
Source organism: uncultured Actinomycetota bacterium (assembly GCA_963839995.1). Taxonomy (GTDB): domain Bacteria; phylum Actinomycetota; class Actinomycetes; order Mycobacteriales; family Jatrophihabitantaceae; genus CAWIUB01. Next base: position 184,842 of record CAWIXH010000001.1, read on the forward strand.
GGGACGGTGGGCGATCCCGGCTTGACGGGAAGGGGCTCGAGGCCCATCAGGTTCGCTGCGATCGCCCATCCCGTCTCCGTCTGCCACCAGTGGTCGAGGACGGGAATGCCCAACTTGTCGCTGGCCCAGTGGTAGGTGTCCGGGTCCAGCCGCTCGCCGGCAAGGAAGAGATACTTGAAGTGACTTATGTCGTAGCGCGCCAGGTGCTCGGCGTTCGGGTCCTCCTTCCTGATCGCGCGGAATGCGGTAGGAGCGGTGAAGAGGGCCCGAACGCCGTGCTCGCTGATCACCCGCCAGAACGAGCCGGCGTCAGGTGTCCCGACGGGCTTGCCCTCGTAGAGAATTGTGGTGCACCCGGTGAGCAGTGGGGCGTAGACGATGTAGCTGTGCCCAACGACCCAGCCGACGTCGGAGGCGGCCCAGTAGACGTCGCCCGGATGGGTGTCATAGATGTTTTCCATACTCCAGCGCAGCGCCACGGCGTGCCCGCCGTTGTCGCGGACCACGCCTTTGGGGCGCGCAGTCGTACCCGATGTGTAGAGGATGTACAGCGGGTCGGTGGCAGCGACCGGGACGCAATCGGCGGGAGCGGCGGTGGCGGTCACGGCCTGCCAGTCGACGTCGCGAGGGCCCAGCGAGGCTCGTTCCTCCGGTCGTTGGAATACCACGCACTTTTCCGGCTTGTTGACGGCCTCCTCGATCGCTTGGTCCACCAACGGCTTGTACGGAATGATCCGGTTGGGCTCCAAGCCACAGGATGCACACACGAGAACCTTCGGTTTCGCGTCCTCGATCCGCAGTGCCAGTTCGTGCGCAGCGAACCCGCCGAACACGACCGAGTGCACGGCTCCCAGCCGTGCGCACGCCAGCATGGCGATGGCTGCCTGGGGAATCATCGGCATGTAGATGACGACGCGGTCGCCCTTGACGACTCCCAGCGAGCTCAGCGCGCCGGCGAACCGGGCCACCTCGTCCCGAAGCTGCGCGTAGGTGTAGGTCGCGCTGCGACCCGTCAACGGGCTGTCGTAGATCAATGCGGCCTGCCCGCCGCGGCCCGCCTCGACGTGCCGATCCAACGCGTTGTAGCAGGTGTTCAACACCCCGTCCGGGAACCAGTGGTAGAACGGCGCCGAAGAGTCGTCCAGGACCGTGTTCGGCACCTGGTCCCAGGAGATCAACTCGGCCGCCTCGCCCCAGAACGAAACCGGGTCGTTCACGCTGCGCAGGAACGCCTTCTTGTACGTGTCCATCGCTCGATCTCCGTTACCTCGAGTCACCGGCGCGCTGCCGTGAGCGGGGGTCGCTGGTCGCAGTATTGCAGCCGCGATGCGTGCTGAACACCCGCAGTTTGACCACGCATCGATCCGTCAAACCGGCTGGACGCTCTGCTGAGCTGACGCGGCCAGCGAAACAGCTCCACCGGCTGAGCTCTGCTGAGCTGACGCGGCCAGCGAAAGCAGCGTCCACCAGATCCCTACCGCAGCTAACCGGCATGCGAACATATGTTCGTGACGGGCGCAGCCACGATCCTGCACGCCGATCTCGACGCGTTCTACGCATCGGTCGAGCAACGAGACGATCCGCGGCTGCGCGGCCGACCGGTGATCGTCGGAGCTGGCGTCGTGCTCGCGGCCAGTTACCAGGCCAAGGCTTACGGGGTGCGGACGGCGATGGGCGGCGCCCGGGCGCTCCGGCTGTGCCCACAGGCGGTCGTCGTGCGGCCCCGAATGTCGGCCTACGCCGAGGCGAGCCGGGAAGTGTTCGCGGTGTTCGAGGACACCACGCCGCTAGTCGAACCGCTCTCGATCGATGAGGCGTTCCTCGACGTCGGCGGGCTGAGCCGGGTCTCGGGCACGCCCGCCGAGATCGCCCTGCGGTTGCGGCGCGACGTCCTGCAACGGGTTGGCCTGCCGATCACGGTCGGCGTGGCCAGGACCAAGTTCCTCGCCAAGGTGGCCAGCGGGGTGGCCAAGCCGGACGGCCTGCTCCGGGTGCCGCCCGAGGGAGAATTGGCGTTCCTGCATCCGCTGCCGGTCGAACGACTGTGGGGGGTCGGGGAGGTCACCGCGCACAAGCTTCGCGATCGGGGGATCACCACCGTCGGCGCGGTCGCCGAGCTCGGCGAGCCGGCGCTGGTCTCGATGCTGGGGCGGGCCTCCGGCCGGCATCTGCACGCCCTCGCCCACAACCGTGATCCCCGGTCGGTGGAGGTGGGGCGCCGGCGGCGCTCAGTTGGGGCACAGCGCGCCCTCGGCCGCAGACCCAAGTCACCCGACGAGCTCGATGCCGTCCTCGTCGCCCTCGTGGACCGCGTCACCCGCCGGATGCGCGCCGGCGGACGGGTAGGCCGCACCGTCGTGCTCCGGCTGCGCTTCGACGACTACTCGCGGGTGACCCGGTCGCATACCCTGCCGCGGGCGACCGCAGAGACCCAGACGATTCTCGAGGCCGCCAGACAGCTCCTGATGACCGCCACACCGATGATCGAACAGCTCGGCCTCACCCTCGTCGGCGTGGCGGTCGCCAACCTCGACCGCCACGGCGCCATCCAGCTGACTCTGCCGTTCGACCACTACGACGCGGCTGCCCTCGACGCCGCTCTCGACCACGTGCGCGAACGGTTCGGCTCGGCCGCGGTCACGCGCGCCGTGCTGATCGGCCGCGACCAGGACCCGTGGGTGCCGCTGCTGCCCGACTGAGCTGCCATCACGTCCTGCACAGCCAGTCGCCGAGGCCTCAATCGCCGACGGCTACCCCGGGTCGATGCCTTTGGCCCGCCGTCCCAGTGCGCGGCGCACTTCCCGATCGGCCTCGCGGCGCGCTAGGTCCTGGCGTTTGTCATACGATCGCTTGCCCCGAGCCAGCGCAAGCTCGACCTTGACCTTGCCCGCGGAGAAATAGATCGACAGCGGGACGAGCGTCAGCCCACTCTCCTTGGTCTTGCCGATCAGCCGCATGATCTCTGCTCGGTGCAGCAGCAACTTGCGGGTTCGGCGCGGCTCGTGATTGGTCCACGATCCCTGGTCGTACTCAGGAATGTGGATGTTGCGCAGATAGACTTCGCCGTCGTCGATGGTGGCGAATCCGTCGACCAGAGATGCCCGGCCAAGACGCAACGACTTCACCTCGGTGCCGGTGAGGACGACTCCCGCCTCGAAGGTGTCCAGCACGGCATAGTCGTGACGTGCCTTGCGATTCTGCGCGATGATCTTACGGCCACCCTGCCGGTTGCTTGATGCAGCCGACACGGTGCGGCTCATAGCCGCACGTAGGCGCGCAGCGTGACGTAGGCAGTGACGGTGGCGAGGATGATGCCCACCGCAAGCGACACGGAGGCTGCCGTCAGCACTTCGCCGAAGCTCAGATCCGGCAACACGCTGCGCTGCACCTGGTCACGGAAGATTCCATTGAGCATGACAAGCTTGCCTACCCAAAGACCCACGCCCGCCAGGACGGCGCCGACCAATGCGCCGATAATCGCCTCGATGACGAATGGCAATTGGGTCATCCACCGGGATGCACCGACCAGTCGCATGATGTTCGTCTCATTGCGGCGCTGGGATGCGGCAACCTGAATGGTGATCGCCATCAGAATGATCGCACTGATGAGCACGAGAACGGCGAAGACAAACGCACTTATCCTGGCAGAGTTGAACAATTTGAGAATTGTCTTGAGGCTCTCATCCTCGTTCTGTACGACTTCGACACCTGGCTGGGATCGGTAGTTCTGCGAGATGGTGGGGTAATCCCGACCGACGTTCTTCAACTTCAGAACGTAGCTGTCCGGAAAGTCGTCCGGCGTCAGGAACTTCGCCGCGTCAGCACCCAGGAAGTTCCTGTTGCGGGCGTATGCCTCCTGCTTGCTGATGAAGTCGGTAGAGACGATCAGCGGATCTGCGCTCAGTCTTGTTTGCAGCGCCGCCTTCTCCGCGTTGGTCGCGACATGGGAGCAGGTCGCCGTCTTGATCGAACCGCACAGATAGATCGAGACATTGAGACCACCTTCATATTTGTGGCGGAACTTGTCGATGAAGGTATTCGTCAGGATCGATCCGCCCAGGAACACCAGCGAGATCGCGGTGGTCAGCACCAGCGCGATCGTCATCAGCAGGTTGCGGCGCAGCCCGGTACCCACACCAGACATCACGAAGTTTGCACGCATGACTTCCTATCGAGCTTTCGAAGCGTTCAGCGCCCGACGCCGTAGACGCCTCGGGCTTGGTCACGGATGATCTTGCCAAAGTCGAGTTCGACGACTCGCCGCCGCATCGCGTCGACGATGTTGTTGTCGTGCGTGGCCATGAGCACGGTCGTGCCGGTGCGGTTGATGCGCTCGAGCAGGCTCATGATGCCCTGGCTGGTGTCAGGGTCGAGGTTTCCGGTGGGCTCGTCGGCGAGCAGGACGAGCGGTCGGTTCACAAACGCCCGCGCGATGGCGACCCGCTGCTGCTCTCCCCCGGACAGCTCGTGCGGCATCCGGTTCGCCTTGCCGTCCAGGCCCACCAGGTCGATTACCTCGGGGACCGTGCGCCTGATCGCCCGCTGCTTCTTGTTGATCACCTCGAGTGCGAACGCGACGTTGTCGTAGACGTTCTTCTTCGGCAGCAGGCGGAAGTCCTGGAAGACGCAGCCGATCTTGCGACGCAGGTCGGGCACCTTGCGCTTGGGCAGCCGCCCGACGTCTCGCCCGTCCACGGTGATCCGGCCCGTGGTGGGCACCTCCTCACGCAATAGCAGCCGCAACACGGTGGTCTTGCCCGACCCGGACGGGCCGATCATGAAGACGAACTCGCCCTTGTCGATGTCAACGGACACCGTGTCCAGCGCCGGCCGGGTGCCCGCCGGGTAGACCTTGGTGACGTTGTCGAGTTGAATCACGGGATCGCAGCTTACCTAACGAAACCCCGAACTCGACTCACGTGCTGCGCCGCCAGCGGATTCCGGCCTCGATGAAGTCGTCGATTGCTCCGTCGAGGACGGCCTGCGGATTGCCCACTTCGTGACCGGTACGCAGATCTTTGACCATCTGATATGGATGCAGCACATAACTACGCATCTGGTTGCCCCAGCTATTGCCACCGTCCTTGAGGGCGTCCATCTTGGCCTGGTCCTCCTCCCGGCGCCGTTCCAGCAGCTTGGCCTGCAGCACGTTCATCGCGCTTGCCCGGTTCTGGATCTGGCTGCGCTCGTTCTGGCAGCTCACCACGATGCCGGTCGGCAGGTGGGTGATGCGCACCGCGGAATCGGTGGTGTTGACGCCCTGCCCGCCCGGACCGCTGGATCGGTAGACGTCGACCCGGATGTCGTCGTCGGGGATGTCGATGTGGTCCGACTGGTCGACCACCGGTAGCACCTCGACCCCCGCGAAGCTGGTTTGCCGGCGTCCCTGGTTGTCGAACGGGCTGATCCGCACCAGCCGATGGGTGCCCTGCTCGACGGACAATGTGCCGTACGCGTAAGGCTCTTTGACCTGGAAGGTGGCCGACTTGATGCCGGCCTCCTCGGCATAGGAGGTGTCCAGCACCTCGGTCTGGTAGCCGTGCCGTTCGGCCCAGCGCAGGTACATGCGCAGCAGCATCTCGGCCCAGTCCGCGGCGTCGACGCCGCCGGCTTCGGACCGGATGGTGACCAGAGCTTCGCGCGAGTCGTACTCGCCGGACAGCAGGGTGCGCACCTCGAGCTCGTCGATGCTCTGCCGCAGCGGGCCGAGCTCGCGCTCGACCTCAGCCCGCGACTCCGCGTCGTCCTCGGCCACGCCGAGCTCCCAGAGCACCTGGGCGTCGTCGGTCCGCCGACGAAGATCCTCGACCCGACGGATCTCACCCTGCACGTAGGAGAGCCGGCTCGTTACCCTCTGCGCGCGTTCCGGGTCGTCCCACAGCGTCGGGGACGCCGCCTGCTGCGCAAGAGCGGCGACCTCGCCGCGCAGCTTGTCGAGGTCGAGGACGGCCTCGATGCTGCCGAGTGTGCCGGACAGCTCCTTCAGCTCCGCCGGCACGTCAGTCATATGCGCACACGGTACGCGTGATCACGTGCCCGGGATCTCGAGGCCGGGCGTACCGGGCACACCGGGCGGGAAGGGCCATGGATTGGCCTGGCAAAGCTTCCCGTTCGCGGCCTTCAGCGTGATCGTCTGCTGCATCATCACCGGGGCCATCCCGTTGGGCAGGCAACCGTGCGCGTGACTGTGCCCGAGCGCGTGTCCGGTCTCGTGATTGATCATGTAGATGTGGTAGGCGTCGACGTCGCCGACGTAGGCAGCGTCGCCGCGTACCCAGCGGGCGACGTTCAGCACCACCCGGGAGGCGTCCGGGGCCCAGCACGAGGTCTCTATCCGCAGCTGGTAGCCGCATAGCTGGCGCACCGTCATGGCCGAGGTGAGCGCCACGTGGAAGTCCACCGGTCCGGAGTCGACCCGCCGCAGCGAGACACCCGCCTGCGCGGTCCAGCTCTTCGGGTCGTCGAGAACCGCGTCGACCCTCGCCGCGAACGCGGTCAGGTCGACCCCGGTGACCCCGTTCTCGACCTCGATGGTGTACCGCTTTGGGGTTCCGGTACCCACCGCGCGCGTCGTGCCGGGCAGCACCCGGAACGTCCCGATGCCCCGCTGCGTATACGGCGCGCCTGCGGGCAACTGGTCGGACGCAAGCGCCTCGTTCTGCGCACTCGCACCGGGCTGATCGACCTTGAGCCGGGAGTTGCCCGAGGCCATCGGGGCAGCCGGCTGTGACGTGCCACCTGCGACAACGGGGCCCGGGGCGGCCGGTGAGTGGCTCGGACGGCCGACCGTCGTCGTCAGTGCCACGACAGTGAGCGCGGTCAGCACAGGCAGCGCGTAGGCGCGCCATCCGTAGCGGGCGACGAAGCGGCGCAGCCAGGCCGCGAATCCGCCTTCGCTCGCCACCGCCGGCCCGGGCGGCTCGTCCCGTTCGGGCCGGCGGGAGCGCAGCTGCACATCGCCGCGATCCGGGCCGTCCAGCACGGCCTCAGCATCGCACACACGCGCCCCTCAGCCACCCACCCGCCGCGTGTCCTGCAGCAGGCCGAGGACTGCCCGGGCAGTCGTGACGGGATCCTCCATCTGCGACACGTGCCCGACCCCGGGGATGATCAGCAGCCGGCCGTTCGGCACGGTGCGCGCCACCCGCGGCGCCATGGCAACGTCAACGAGACGGTCGCGATCGCCCCATACCACGAGCGTCGGCACGCGGATCTGTGCCAGCTGCGCCCACAGGCTGCGCCCGCCGCGCGCCAGGTATGCGGCGATCAGTCCGCGTAGGGAGCGGATGAATGCGTCGGCGCTCCACGTGGTCGACGAGCGGTAGCGGACCTCCTCGGTCGCTTCGGCCAGCCGGTTGGGAGGGATCACGGATGGCTTGGCGAAGCACAATTCGATGACAGCTCGGGCGCGCCTTTCCGGGCTCATCCGCTCCCACTGCCGCAGCGCCATCGGCCCGAGCCCGGGCAGTACGGCGATGGGCAGGAACGGGTCACGCGGGATCCACGGCCGCAGATTCGGCACCGCAGGCGAGACGAGGGTGAGGGTGCGCACCAGATCCGGCCGAGTCGCCGCCGCCACGATCGAGATCGCGCCGCCCAGTGAGTTGCCGAACAGGTGCACCGGCCCGCGGGCGGACTGTTGCAGGTAGCCGATGACCGTGCGAGCGTGTGCGCGCACCGAGTAGTCGGCATCCGGGGACGGACCGGAATGACCGAAGCCAGGCAGGTCGATCGCCTGCCCGTCGAGCCAGGGGGCAAGCAGCGCCGCCAGATCGGTCCAGTTCGTGGACGAGCCACCCAGACCGTGGACGTACAGCGCGGGCTCGGGGTCTGCACCGGTCGGGCGCGTCGAGCGCACGACGACCGACGCGCCTGCGACCTCGATCGTCCGCGCTGGCCACGGCGGGATCGACCGGTCCAGGGCCGGCAGGTCGTCGTAAGCCAGCCGAGCGCGCGGCGGACCTGCCGACGCACGGTCGGTCGACGTCGGTATCGGTCGCACGACTGGGCAGGCTACGCGCTGCGCCGACGGGCAGGCGCTGCCTTCTTGGCGGCAACCTTCTTCCCGGCAGTCGTCTTGGCCGGCGCCTTCTTCGCCGTGGTCTTCTTCGCGGGCGCCTTCTGGCTGGCGGTCTTGGCGGGCACCATCGGTTCGCCGCGGCTGCGTTTGGCCGCGTCGACCGACGCGCGAAGCGCAGACATCAAGTCGACGACGTTGCTCGCGGTCGGCTGGGCCACCTCCGGCTCGACGACCTCGCGTCCTTCGACCTTCGCGTCGATCACTTGTTGCAGCGCGGCGCGGTACTCGTCGGTGTATTGCTCAGGCTCGAAGTCGCCGGACATGCTCTGGACGAGCGACTCGGCCATGGTGCGTTCCTGTGGGCGCAGCTCGACCTTCTGGTCGAGGAACGAGAAGGACGGCTCGCGCACCTCGTCCGGCCAGATCATCGTCTCGAGCACGATGACGCCGTCGCGCACCCGCAACGTAGCCAGCTGCTCGCGGTTACGGATCGCGACCTTGACCAGCCCAGCCTTGCCGCTGGACTCCAGCGCGTCACGCAACAACACGTACGGCTTCACCGCCTGCGGCTCGGGCTCGAGGTAGTAGCTCTTCGCGAAGTAGATCGGATCGACCTCCTCCAGCGGCACGAACTGCAGCACGTCTGCGACGTGCGCGGTGGGCAGCGGCAGGTCGGCGAAGTCCTCGTCGGTGAGCACGACTATCTCGCCGCTGGGCAGCTGATAGCCCTTGGCGATCTCGCCGTAGGGGACCTCTTCGCCGTCCGCCTCGGCCACCCGCTTGTAGCGGACCCGTGACCCGTCGGCTCGCCGCACCTGATGGAAACTAACGTCGCGTTCCTCGGTGGCGGAGTACAGCTTAACGCCGATGCTGACCAGCCCGAAGGAGACCGCTCCCTTCCAGATCGACCGCATGGCTCCATGATGGACGGGTGCAGCCCATGCTGGCTACCGCAGCGGACCAGCTGCCCGACGGACCGGGGTGGACGTATGAGTTCAAGTGGGACGGGGTGCGGGCGCTCGTCGCGATCGTCGATGGCCGAACGGTGATCCGCAGCCGCCGCGGCAACGAGGTGACGATCGCCTACCCCGAACTGGCCAGGCTCGGCGACGGCATCGAGGACGCGCTCGTTGACGGCGAGATCGTCGCGTTCGCCGAGGGCCGACCGTCCTTCGGGTTGCTGCAGACCAGGATGCACGTTCGGTCCCGGACGCAGGCCGCCGAATTGGCCACGCGTACGCCCGTGTCGTTCATTGCGTTCGATGTCCTGCGGCTGCACGGGGTCGACATCACCGCCCGCGCACTCGACGAACGACGCGCCACCCTGGAACGCCTCGCGGCCCAGCGGCCGGGCTGGACGGTGAGCCCGGCCTTCGACGACGGGCCGGCCACCGAGGTCGCGGCACGCGAGCACGGCCTGGAGGGTGTGGTGGCCAAGCGGCTTGGGAGCCGTTACCGTCCGGGCGCACGCGGCCCGGACTGGGTCAAGGTGCGGTTCTTGCGCCGCAGCGAGTTCGTCGTCATCGGGTGGGAGTCGGACATCGAGCGTCCAGGTGTGCTCAGCTCGTTGCTGCTGGGCTATTACGAGGATTCGACGTTGTCGTTCGCCGGCAAGGTGGGCAGCGGTTTGTCCATGCGCACCGCCGACGCCCTCCGTCGGCAGCTGCGGGCGCGGCCCACGAGCCCCCTTGCGGTCGATCCGGCACCATCGCCCGGGCGAGTCGTCGCGTGGGTCGAGCCGAACATTGTCGTCGAGGTGACCTACTCGCAATGGGCTCCGGACGGCCGGCTGCGTCAGCCGGTCTATATCGGGATGCGAAGCGACAAGCGCGCCCGGGAGGTGACGCGGGATGGCTGACCGGGTGAGCGTTCACGTCGAGGGACGCCAGTTGTCGCTATCCAATCTGGACAAGGTGCTCTACCCGGAGACCGGGTTCACCAAGGGTGAGGTGATCGACTATTACACCCGCATCGCCCCCGTCCTGCTCCCGCATCTGGCCGACCGGCCGTTGACGGTCAAGCGGTATCCCAATGGCGTCGATGCGCCGTTCTTCTTCGAGAAGAACGCCGCGCGTGGGACACCTGACTGGGTCCGCACGGTGACGCTGCCCGTCCCGGGGTCGACCATGAACCGGGACCGAATCGACTTCATCCTCGTCGAGGAACTCGCGACCCTCGTGTGGCTGGCCAACCTGGCCGCGATCGAGTTGCACACGCCGCAATGGCGGATACCGGCCGTCGGCTCGCGCAAACGCAAGCCATACACCGACCTGATCGTGTTCGACCTCGACCCCGGAGCGCCCGCCGACATCGAGCAATGCTGCGAGGTTGCCCTGCTGTTGCGGGAGATTCTCGCGGACGACGGGCTCAGCGCGGAACCCAAGACGTCCGGGTCGAAGGGCATGCAGGTGAGCGCCGCAGTTGACACCGCGGATCCGGACGCACCGTCACGCTACGCACAGTCGGTGGCCAAGCGCCTCGAAGAGGAGCATCCGAAACTGATCGTGTCGCGGATGGCGAAGAATCTGCGCAATGGCAAGGTGTTCGTGGACTGGAGCCAGAACAACCCGGCCAAGACGACGGTCTCGCCGTACTCGCTGCGGGCTCGAGCACGACCCACCGTCTCGACCCCACTGGGGTGGGAGGAGGTCGCCGACGGGCCGCCGCTGACGTTCACCGCGCCGGAGGTCCTCGCCCGGGTCGAGGACCACGGGGACTTGTTCGCTCCGGCGCTGGACGATTCGGTGCGCGGCCGGCTACCTCGCTAAGCCGCCGCCGCCGGGTAGAGTCCGGAGGACTGCGCACCTTGTCGACGGGTGGGTTGATGACGAAGACCGCCGGCTTGACCCGCCGCGGGGCCCGGCTGCCCCGTTCCGAGCGGCGCGCCCAGTTGCTCCAAGCCGCCCAAGAGGTGTTCGTCGCCAACGGCTACCACGCGGCCGCTATGGACGACATCGCCGAGCGGGCCGGGGTCTCCAAGCCGGTGCTGTACCAGCACTTTCCGAGCAAACTCGAGCTCTACCTGGCCCTGCTCGAGACGCAGGCCGAGGCGATCGTCGAGGCGACCACCGCGGCCCTTGGCCGCACCGACGACAACCGCGAACGCATCCACGGGGTGCTCTCGGCATATTTCGACTTCGTCAGCGGCAACGACGACGTGTCGCAGGGTGCCTACCGCCTGGTCTTCGAGACCGATCTCGGCAACGATCCCGGCGTCCGCGAACGGGTCGAGCGTGCCGAGAACTCGATCATGCACGCGGTGGCCGACACCGTCGAGGCCGAGACCGGCCTCAACCGGCCGTACGCCGAGCTGATCTCGATCACCCTCACCGGGGCGGCGCAGGTCGCCGCCCGCTGGTGGCTGTCGAACGAGCGCCCGATCCCCAAGGACGTCGCAGTGTCGATTCTCGAGGCGCTGCAATGGCGGGGAATCTCCAACTTCCCGGTCCAGGAGGAGCGCGGCTGAGTAGCCGCTGCCGCGTTCGCTGTCGGCGCACCGATCGCACGGCAGCGGCCGAGGACGCTCGGCTAACGTGGAGTCGGTCGCAGTTTTGGTCAGATCGGATCGGCTCGCGGCCAGATCTGACCAGAAGCGCGGGCCGCAGGTGTTCGTCCGAGAACAGGAGGGCCCGCGTGGAGGTCAAGATCGGTGTGCTGCACACGCCGCGCGAGATCGTGCTGGAGAGCTCGCAGACCCCGGACGAGGTCGAGGCGCTCGTCGCCGCCGCCCTCAAGAGCGTCGACGGATCGCTCAACCTCACCGACGACAAGGGGCGCAAGGTGATCGTGCCGGCCAACCTCGTCGCTTATATCGAGATCGCCCAGTCGGACCAACGCCGCGTCGGCTTCGCCGGCTGACCAGGCAAGCGCACCACGATGAGGTCCGCTCAGCCCGCCTGCACGCGGCATTCGCGGCCCACCTCGGCATGACGTCAACCGGATAGGCCCAGCGCGGCCATCCGCTCGCTCTGCTTGTCGGTGATGCGGTTGATCAGCGCGGCGACCCCCGCGAGGTCGCCGGTGCCGCGCATGAGCAGTTCCGTCAGAGCGTCCCGTTCGGCCAGCACGTGCTGGCTCTGGCTGAGCGCCTCGCCGACCAGCCGGCGACCCCACAGCGCGAGCCGCCCGGCGAGGGCCGGCTGTGCGGCGATCGCGGCCCGCACCTCGCGGACCGCGAACTGGGCGCTGCCGGTGTCGGCCAGCACCTCGACGATCAGCTCGCGGGTGGACGGGTCGACGAACTCGGCGATCTCACGGTAGAAGTCGGCGGCCATCCCGTCGCCGACGTATGCCTTGACGAGCCCCTCCAACCAGGTGGAGGGCGTCGTTGTGGCGTGGAAAGCCTCGTACGCGCGGACGAACGGCGCCATCGCCGGCTCTGGCTCAGCGCCCAGCTCGCGCAGCCGATCGGCCAGCCGTCGGTAGTGGGCGATCTCGACGGCCGCCATCGAGGCCAGTGCTGCGCGGCCCTCGAGCGTCGGGGCCAGCCGGGCGTCTTGGGCAAGCCGGTCGAACGCCGTCAACTCGCCATAGGCGAGGACGCCGAGCAGGTCCACCAGAGCCGGATCGGGGAGGTCAGAGGGCACGGCGGCGAGACTAGCGCCCGACAGCACGTACACTAGGTACCGATCCGCGGCGACATGCGCTGCGGCGTATATCCGCGTTGACCGTTTCGTGCGTACGGCGCCTCCCCGCAACAGTGGTCGCAGGCCCCCAAACACCGGACCGAGTCCGAGCAGGTCGGCGCACGAACGCAAGGACCTTGATGACCAACAGCACCGCCCAGCCCACCGACCCTGCCTTAGACCCGGCACCTCTAGCCGCCCGCGCGCCGGTCCGCCCGGACAGCCCGGCGTTCGCCGACTTCGCCGTCCGCCCGCAGATCGTCGCCGCACTCGCCGCCGCCGGCATCACCCGGACGTTCGCGATCCAGGAACTCACCCTGCCGATCGCGCTGGCCGGCCGGGACCTGATCGGCCAGGCGCGCACCGGCACCGGCAAGACCCTCGGCTTCGGGGTACCGCTGCTGAACCAGCTCGAACTCCCGGGGGCCCGCGGCGCCGCGCCGCAGGCGCTGGTCATCGCGCCGACCCGGGAGCTGGCCGTGCAGGTGTCTGGCGACCTCGCCGCTGCCGGCTCACAGCTCGGTGCTCGCGTGGTCACCATTTACGGTGGCCGCGCCTACGAGCCGCAGATCGACGCGCTGCGCAAGGGCACCGACGTCGTCGTTGGCACACCCGGCCGGCTGCTGGACCTGGCTCAGCAGCGGCACTTGGTGCTCGGCGCAGTCCGGATCCTCGTCCTGGACGAGGCCGACGAAATGCTGGACCTGGGCTTCCTGCCCGACATCGAGAAGCTGCTCGCCCAGCTGCCGGACAAGCGGCAGACGATGCTGTTCTCGGCCACCATGCCTGGCCCGATCGTGGCGCTGGCCCGCAAGTTCCTCGACCAGCCGGTCCAGATCCGGGCCGAACACAGCGACAACAACTCCCCCGCGATCGAGCACGTCGACCAGTTCGCCTACCGTGCGCACGCGCTGGACAAGACCGAGCTGCTCGCCCGAATCCTGCAGGCCCGTGGTCGCGGCCTGACGATGATCTTCACCCGGACCAAGCGCACCGCGCAGAAGGTCGCTGACGATCTGGCTGATCGCGGCTTCGCCGCCGCCGCGGTACACGGCGATCTGGGACAGGGTGCCCGAGAGCAGGCGCTGCGGGCGTTTCGTTCCGGCAAGGTCGACGTGCTGGTGGCCACCGATGTGGCGGCGCGTGGGCTGGATGTCGACGACGTCACCCACGTCATCAATTACCAGGCGCCCGAGGACGAGAAGACCTACATCCACCGCATCGGCCGAACGGCGCGCGCCGGCAAGTCCGGCACCGCGGTCACGCTGATCGACTGGGATGACATCCCCAGGTGGCGGCTGGTCTGCGACGCTCTCGGGCTGCCCTTCCACGAGCCCGCCGAAACCTACTCCACATCGGAGCACCTATTCCTCGAGCTGGACATCCCGCCGGGAGTCGGTGGCACACTGCCCCGCGCCGAGCGCATCCGCGCGGGGCTGTCCGCAGAGGAGGTCGAGGACCTCGGCGGTCGCGACCGCTCCCGCGACCGTGACCGTGCCCGCGCTCGCCCCGAGCGAGCCGCTCGGCCACAACGTCCAACGCGCACCCGCCCGCGTCAGCGCACCCGGGCCGGCCAGCCCGTGGACGCTCCGCCCAGTACCACACAGGAAGCCCCGAAACGGTCTCGCCGGCGCCGGCGCGCAGGCGGCGGGCAAGCCACAGCCGACTAGGCGATGATGGCTGCGTGACGGTGCAGCTGCGACCCGACGACCCCTCCGCTGCCGCCATCCACCGGCACGTCGCGTCCATGCGGCGCGCGCGGCGCTGGTACCTAGTCGCGATCGGCGCGGTCATCGTAATGCTGGCCGCCTGGGTGGCCGTCGTCTGGTCGCGCAGCGAGGTCGTCCACGCGCATTTGCACACGGCCGCAGCCGCGCCACTGGACGTGCCCGGCGCCCAGCTGTCGGCCACCCCGCGGCTGGCGTGGCGCAGCGACGAGCGCACTGCGATCGGCGAGCCGTTCGAGGGCGGAACCGTCGTCACCTATTCAGCGCACACCGTGAACGGTCGCGATGCACGGACCGGGATCGTGACCTGGTCGTACACGCGCACCGACCGAACGATCTGCGACGTCGTGCAGCAACAGGGCCACACCGTGGCGTTCTTCCTGCACGGCGGCAACTGCGACGAGGTCAATGCTTTCGACACCGGTACCGGCAAACGCGTCTGGGAACGCACCCTGGACACCGAGAGCCGCCCAGTCAACGGCCACCCGACGATCTCAGCGGTTAACGACGCGATCTTCGTCAGCACCACGTCGGTCGTCTACGCGATACGGGTCAACGAGGGGTACGACTTCTGGGAGTACGCACAGCCCGCCGGCTGCCAGATGACGGGCCTCGCCGTCGGGTCGGCCGGCGCATTGATCGCCCAGCAGTGCGCTGACGGCAGGCACCTGTTGCTGCGCGATCGGTATGCGGGCAACGACGACAAGGACCATCCGGTCAAATGGCGGCTGGCCAATGTGGCAGCCGCGCCGTTCGCAGCCGACGCGTTCGTGGGCGCGCTGGATCCAGCCACCCGCGAACTGGTGCGCTATGACCCCGCGAACGGCAAGGTGCTGGGTCGCCTGGCGCTCACCCCGAGGCCACCCGCCGGTGGCACGGTGCAGCAGTCTGCCGCCCAGGACGCGGAGCTGGCCTGGATCGGCGGCACGACCTACACGATCAACGCCACGGGGACCGCAACGCTCTGGTCGGCACGCACCTCCACGGTCCCGACGGTGACCAGTTCCGTCCCCACGTCCGGCCCGCCGCAGCTCGCGTCGTCCGTCGTGCTGGTGGCCGGGCCGGCTGGCGTCGACCGGCTCGACCCGCGCACCGGCAAAGTCGCCCAAACGCTGCCGACCTCATCCGCGCCAGCGGCTGGCAGTCTGGCTTATCCGGTCGGCACCGGGTTCGTCCTGGCCGGCGCCAGCACTACCGTCTACCGGTGATGGACGATCTCGGCTACTTCGGACCCGGCAGTGTGACCTGGCGGATGCACGCGGAGCCGCTGACCATGGTCGGCGGACTGCGTGCCTTGTTGCTGCAGGCCCTGCATCCCGAGGCGATGGCCGTCATGGAGGCAACCTCGCGCTTTCGCGACCAGCCGTGGAACCGGCTGCAGCGCACCGTCCAGTACGTCGCCACCGTCACTTTCGGCACGACGGCCGAGGTCGATGTGGCTACCGCGCGGGTGCGGGCCCTGCATGCCCGGCTCGGCATCACGGACCTGGAGCAACTGGCCTGGGTGCACGCCTGCGAGGTCGACTCGTTCCTGATCGCGGCCCAGCGGATCGGCATCCCGCTGTCGGCGACGGATGCCGACCGCTACGTCGCGGAACAGGTGCTGTCGGCGACGTTCGTCGGAGTCCCTGACGCACGCACCCCACATACCCTCGCGCAGCTCGCGGACTACTTCACCGGCATACGACCCCAGCTGCGCCTCACCGCGGCGGCCGTCGACGCGGCGCGCTGCGTCCTCGCTCCCCCGTTGCCCGTCCCGGCGCGCTTCGCGGTGCCGGCCCGAGTGGGCTGGACGACGATCTCGTCGCTAGCCGTCGGACTGCTGCCTGCCTGGGCGCGGCGGATGTACCGGCTGCCAGTGCTGCCGGGCGGCCAGATCGCGACCACCGCGTCATTGCGGGCGCTGCGGCTGGCCATCGGGGTGCTTCCCGCCGATTGGCGGGAAGGCCCGACCTACCGCGCCGCCAAAGCCCGGCTCCGGCGCGCGAGCTAATCGGGCTCGTCGGCGAGCCCCGCCCACGACGTGACCACGGGCGAGGCGGCCTGCCCCTCGGGGCAGTGCCGCCTGAAGTCGCACCAGCGGCACGCCGGGCTCGGCAGGGGCGGGAAGACGTCGTCGGGGTCGGCCCCGGCTGCCAGCGTGTCCGTCGCCGCCACGATGTCGTTGGCGCTCGCCTCGGCCCGCGCGACGTGCCGGCTCAGTGACTCGTCGGTGTGCACGAACGCGGCGACTGTCCCGCTCGGCAGATGGTGCAGTTCGACCCGGCGGCAGTCGCGCCGCCAGATGCGCCGCGCGCCGAGGGCATATAGGGCCAGCGCCTGCGAGCCACGCGCGTCGTCGCTGCCGGGCACCATCCGTCCGGTTTTGTAGTCGACGATCACCAGCTCGCCGTCGCGGTCGTCGATCCGGTCGACCCGACCGCTGACCGACAGCCGCTGCGTCGTGGTGGCCACGGTGCGTTCGACGCCAATTGGCTCGTCGGCCGGGTCGACGTCCGTGGCGAGGTAGTGCTCGACCCACCGTGCCGCCTTGGCCCGCCAGCCGAGCGCCTGCTCCTCGTCACGAAAGCCGTCGGACTGCCAGTTGCGCTCGACCAGCAGCCCTCCGTTGGCCGGCGTGCGATCGCTGCGGCGCAGCTGCCACCACCGGTGCAGGGCCACGTGGACGACTGCCCCGAGCGTGTTGTGCGCCCATGGCGCTCCGCGGGCAGGTGTCGGCCGGTCGAGGTAGGTCATCCGGTACCGGCGCGGGCAGTCGAAGGCGGCAAGCCGTGACGGGGTGCACGCGAACAGCCGCCGCGGCATGGCGCCCAAGGCCAGCTGCTCGCCCTGGTTAGCGCGGGCGCCAGCAGCCCCCGCTACCAGCTGCCGCCGCCGGAGTCGCCGCCGCCA
Organism: uncultured Actinomycetota bacterium; assembly: GCA_963839995.1. Classification (GTDB taxonomy): domain Bacteria; phylum Actinomycetota; class Actinomycetes; order Mycobacteriales; family Jatrophihabitantaceae; genus CAWIUB01. Next base: position 202,106 of record CAWIXH010000001.1, read on the forward strand.
CCGCCGCCCCAGTCGCCGCCGCCGCCACCGCCGCCCCAGTCGCCGCCGCCGCCACCGCCGCCCCAGTCGCCGCCGCCACCGCCCCAGTTGCCGCCGCCAGCGGAGTCACGTCCGGCGTCGTAGCCCTGGTCGTAACCGGCCCCGTAACCGCGGCCACCCCAGCCGCCCCCGAGTCCTCCGGTCAGCACGCTGGTGAGCAGCAAGGTCTCCCAGAACGGCGTGGAGTACCAGCCGCCGGGTACACCTCGGCCGCCGCCGTAGTAGTACGGCGCACCCGGCGTGTAGGACGGGTAGCCCTGGTAGTTGTTGCCTTGGACGGTGACCTGCTGAGCCTCGGTAAGTTGCTCGCCCTGTGGCTCCTCGATGGGCGGCAACTCGGGGCCGGGGTCCAGGCCGAGTGCCCTGCGTGCCGTGACGGCCGCGTAGAGGCCCTCAAGCGTGGTGCGCCGCGCAGCGGCTAGCTTCTCCACCGTGTCCGCGCTGGCCAGCTGAGAGCCGGCCGTGTTGAATCGTTCGGACGCGTCGGCCACCGCCTGGCGAGCGGTTGGGTTGTCCTGCGGGTCAAGGGTGTTGACCTCGTTGGCCAGCCGGTCGTAGTACGGCTCGACCTTGGCGCGGGCGGTGGCCAAGGCTTGCTTCTTCTTGCGCCTGCTGTAGAAGGCCAGCCCGCCGATGCCACCAACGCCGACCGCACCGAGGCCGACGACCCACGGCCACACCGCCCCGCCTGAAGAGCTGCTGGACGACCCGTTCGAACCACTGGAGACCAGCGGCCCGGTCTGCACGTTGCGCGCGAAGTCCTGCAACATCGCGGTCAGATCGGGATGATCGCCGCCCAAGGTCAACTGCGCCTTGTTGGCGTTGACGGCCTTCGCCGCCTGCTGCGACGCGTACCCGGCCTGGTACTTCGAGGAGGCGGCGTCGAACGTGCGGCCGACCACCACGCCGACGGTGATGTGCTTCGTACCGTTGGGATCCAGGGTCCGGCCGATCTGCGCGGCGAGCGCGCCCGCACTGCCCGAGTTGCTCGGCAGGACGGCGACCTTGATCGTATTGCTCAGCGCACTGCTCACGGCGCCGCGGTTCAGGTTCGCTTGCGGGTCACCAACATAAAGGTTCGACGACGCGAGCGCCGAAGCTGCGTCGCCGGCCGGGTCGGCGGCGGCGTTCGGCGCCAGCAGGAATGCGGCGCTGAGCAATGCGGCTGCCACCGCGCCCACCGCACCGGCCGTGACCCCGAGACGTCGCATACCGTCACGGTAGTGCCTCATGCCGACTTGACGATCGGAACTCGTGCGGTGTTCCGCGCGACAAGTGACTCGTATGCCCCCGGATCGGTCGTGCAGGCCGCCAGCCGCGTCCCCTTGTTCGTGCCGTGGTAGTCCGATGCTCCGGTCGGGATCAGCCGCAGGTCGGCCGCCAGACCGCGCAGGTGCCTCCGGTCGGCGGCGGTGTGATCCGGGTGGTCGACCTCGATGCCGACCAGCCCCGCAGCGGCCATCGCCGCGATGACGTCATCGCTGACGACGCGGCCCCGGCGGCGGGCGAGCGGGTGAGCGAAGACCGGAACCCCACCCGCCGACAGCATCAGGTCGATTGCGGCGAAGACCTCCGTGTCGGCCTTGCGCACGTAGTACTGGCTGGAGGAGCTGAGCAGGTCGCGAAATGCTTCGTCCACGCTGCCGACAACGCCTTTCTCGACCAGCACCCGGCCGATGTGCGGACGACCGACCGCACCGCTTCCGGCCAGCTCGCTGACCCGCTGCCAGCTGACCGGCAGCCCGTCCGCGGCCATCCTCTCGACGATCGCCCGTCCGCGGCCCAGCCGGTCCGCCTGCAGCCTGGCTCGCTCGGCGCGCAGCCCAGCGTGGTCAGGATCGAAGAGATATCCCAGCACGTGCAGGGTGATTCGCGTATCGGCCGCATCGTTACGCCACACGCAGGAGAACTCGGCGCCGGGCACCAGGGTCACGCCGGACGGCAGCGTGGCGATCGCCTCCGCCCAACCGCCGACCGTGTCGTGGTCGGTGATCGCGAGGACGTCCACCCCGACCGCGGCCGCCCGAGCCACCAGCTCGGCGGGCGAGTCGGTGCCGTCGGACGCCGTCGTGTGGGTGTGCAGGTCGATGATCACCGCAGCTGCGCCACCAGGTCGTGCACCTCGTCGGCGCAGCCCCAGGACAGCGTCACGCCCGCTCCACCATGCCCGTAGCAGTGGATCACCGGCGGGCCAGACGCCCGATCCTCACGCTCCAGCCGGACGGTCGGCCGTCCCGGCCGCAGCCCGACGCGATCGCCGAGCACTCGCGTCCCGGCGATCGCCGGGACGATGCGGGCCGCCCGTTCGATGATCTGCCGCGCCACGTCGGGATCCGGCTCGGTTGACCATTCATGCTCGATGTCCGTCCCGCCCACGACGATGTCCCGCGAGCGTGGCACCAGGTAGGTCGGGCCGTCCTCGTCGAGCCACCACCGCGTCAGTCCGATCTGCTCGACGTACACAACCTGGCCACGCACCGGGTACGCCGTAGCGTCACCGGTAAGCGTGCCGCCGGTCAGGCCGGTTGCATTGACCACCACATCCGCGGCGGCCGGCCAGGTCCCGAGCTCACGCGGCTCGATGGTCGCACCGGCGCGCTGCGCCCGGGCCGCCAGCCACGGCAGGTAGATCGGCATTTCGACCACCGGCGAGTCGAATGACCAGCCCGCGAGGTACCCGGGCGGCAGATCCTGGCCGCTGGCCCGCGTCACGCTCGGGAGGGCTGCCGCCCACCACGGCCGTCCGCCGTCGCTGCGGCGCAACTCGGTGCCGGGCGTCAGCCGCACCCCGGCAGCCGGATCGCTTAGCGCCAGCTGGGCGAAGCGGCGGTACGTGGCGCGGGCCCACGCGATGACCCGGTCGTACGGCAGCGCCCGGTAGGGGTGCCAGATGGCGGCGGCAACCGCCGAGGTTGTCTGCAGCGGCAGCTCCCGCGCGACGATCTTCACCCGGTGCCCGCCCTCGGCGAGCACGGTGGCGCAGGTCAGCCCGATCACCCCGGCGCCCACGACGATCACGTGCACCCGGGAAACGCTATCGCTGTCGGCTTAGCCCTCGCGGGGCACGTACGGCACCGGCTGGGTGTTGCGGCTGAACATGACATCCTCCGGGTCGACGTCCGCCTGGGTGCCGAACAGCAGTTTTGACACATCCCGGTAACGCTGGTTGGGCTGCGGCAGGAACTCGACGCGGCTGAGTGCCTGCTGCTGGCCGGCCGTCTCGAAGATGAACGTGCCATAGTCCAGCGTGCGGCCCGACAGGGTCTGTTCGAAGGTCAGGTCGGTGACCTTGACGAGCGGCATGATCGCAACCTTTCGCGTGAGCACTCCGCTGATGAGCAGCACTCGGCGGGTGGTGACGATGAACCGTTCGATGTACCACTCCAGCACAACCCACACGAACCACAACACACTGAACGCGAGGAATGACAAGGCAGTCAGCCGCAGCACCTCGACGCTGACGAACAACCACAAGACGAGCAGCCCACCGGCCCAGTACAGCGCGAGCATGCCTACCGCCCAAGCGAGTGAGGCGCCGTGGCGGCGCACTGCGAAGACTGGGCGCTCGGAGGGGAGTAGATAGCGATTGACGGCAGGCACTCAGCTGCTCAGCTTCTGGATGAATTGGGAGATCCCATTGGCGATGTTGACGATGACGTCCCAGATGTTCTGCGTGACACTGGCGGCGAGGTCCGGAGACGTCACCACGAAGAAAATGAGAAACGCGATGACGGCAAAGAAGGTCAGCTTCTTGACGTCCACGCCGGCTCCGTTCGGAGTCAATACACAGGTCGTCATCCTTCCTACCGCAAATCCGCCCGTTATGACCATCGGCGCGCCGTCGAATTGCCCCAGCCTGCCCTCATGAACGAACCCGCCGAGGCCGCCGAACCCGGTCTGCGCGTGCCCTGCGCGGGCGGCATCGTGTTCGACCCATCGTGGCGCATCCTGCTCGTCCTGCGGGCTCAGCCGCCGTCCGAGGGCACCTGGTCGGTGCCTGGCGGCCGATGCCAGCCAGGGGAGTCCGCGGCGCACGCGTGCGTACGCGAAGTCGCGGAGGAGACCGGACTTGCCGTCCGCATCGAACGGTTCGCCGGGCGGGTCGAGCGTGCCGGCGTCGGCGGGCTCGTCTACGACATCGCCGATTTCGTCTGTGCCGTGGACGGCGGCGCGCTGCACCCGGGCGACGACGCCGCTGACGTGCGCTGGGTATCACATGCCGAGCTGGACACGTTCCAGCTCGCCCCGCTGCTGCGCGAGACCCTCGCCGACTGGGGCGTGCTGCCGCGATGATCTCCCGTTGCCGGGATGGGATGCTCACCGGGCGGTCGGCTCGGGCCGGCCGGGCTGCTCCCCTCCGCGCGCGTCGATGTACTCCTTGGTGGGCACCATCACCTTGCGGCGGAAGATGCACACGACCGTGCCGTCCTGGTTGTAGCCGATGGTCTCGACATAGACGACACCACGATCGGACTTCGACGTCGACGGTGTCTTGTCCAGCACCGTGGTCTCGCCGTAGATCGTGTCTCCGTGGAACGTCGGCGCGACGTGCCGCAGCAACTCGACCTCGAGGTTGGCGATCGCCTTGCCGCTGACGTCCGGCACAGACATGCCGAGCAACAGCGAGTAGATGTAGTTGCCGACCACGACATTCTTGCCGAAATCTGTCGTCCGCTCCGCATAGTTGACGTCGAGATGTAGCGGGTGGTGGTTCATCGTCAACAGGCAGAACAGGTGGTCGTCGTACTCGGTCACCGTCTTGCCCGGCCAGTGCTTGTACACCGCACCGACCTCGAACTGCTCGTAGTAGCGCCCGAACTGCACGTCACCCGCTCCTTTGCTATCGTCGCCAGCCTCTTGCAATGCGATCCTGCCCTGCGGTCACCCACCGGCTTGCAAGTGGTCGCGCTATCCGGTCATCTCACCGGAAGGACGCGGCGATCTGCTGCTCGACGTCGGCGTACGAGACACCGGCGCGGTTGAGTAATTGACCGATGCCATCCAGCGCGTCGGAGAGCCCCTTGGCGTGCAGGTCGAACTGCTCGTAGAGCGCGGTGAACTGGGACGCGGCCGCGCCTGACCAGTCCGCTCCGAACAGCGGAGTGAGCTGGGCCTTGAGCGCTTGGTGCGCGCCGCGCACATCCGTTGACGTGCGTGCGACGCTCCCGCTGAGCGTCTGCAGTTGGGTGGGCGTCACTTTGAGTCCGGACATCGGGCAATCCCTTCGGTAGAGACCAATCCGCCGCATGGCGTGCCGCGACGCTATGGGCGTGCCGACCTGGGCGCAGCCACCTCAGGCGATCTGTGGATATCTCTCGCGCTATCCACAGATCCGCTCGAGGCTCTGTCCCGGCCGGGCGATCGGTAGAGACTTCGCGCCGTGCAAATTCGCCTGACGCTCCGCAACGCCGACCGGGTGGACCGCGACGTGTTGATCACCGCGCCGCCTGGCGCGGTGTGGGCTGACGTCGCGCCCGAAGTCGGGTCCCTTCTCGGCACCGCACCTGGCGACGCGCAGCTGTGGAGCGGTTCGGTTCAGCTGGCGTCCTCGGCTCGGCTCGGAGCGCCCGGCCTGCTAACCGGCGACATCGTCTCGTCCTGCCTGGCAACCGAACGAAAAGCCGTCAGTGCGTCCGCGCCTCGTCTGGAGGTCGTCGGCGGTCCGGACGCCGGCCTGGTCATGCCGCTGCCGCGCGGCGTACTTACCATCGGCCGGGCTCGTGGCAACGATCTCGAGCTGCGCGATCCAGATGTATCGCGTCAACACGCGTCGGTCACGGTCACGGCAGGCGGCCTGAGCCTGCGGGATCTCGATTCCACCAATGGCACCCTGCTCGACGGGCAGCTGGTGGATCCGGACGGCTCACCGCTGGAGCCGGGGCAGATGGTGCGCGTGGGTGATTCACTCCTGTGCGTCTCGGCGACCGACGAGCCGGCCGCAGCCACCCGGGTCGACCGTGCCACGGCGGCGCGGATCGTCAACCGCGCTCCGCGACTACGCCCCGCGTCGGCGGATGCCCGGTGGGATCCGGTCGAGATCCCGCAGCCGACGTCCCGTGCCACTCATCCGGTGCAGTGGCTGAGCGCCCTGTTGCCGGCGATTCTCGGCGGCGGCCTTGCCCTGGCGACCCGCAACATGATGTTCCTTGCGTTTGCGGCGCTCGGTCCACTCGCCCTGCTCGGCACGGCTGCGGGAGACCGGCTGCACTGGCGACGGCGTCGACGCCGGGAAGCGATGAGCTTCCGACCACGACGTGCCGCGGCCGACGCCCAGCTGCACCGGGTGCTTGCCGAGGAGACGGCATTGCGCCGCAGAGCCCACCCCGACCCGGCCGCGGTGGTGCGCACATCCACGGTGCCGGGCTGCCGGCTGTGGGAGCGGCACCGGTCCGACCCCGACCTGCTCGAGGTGCGCCTTGGGCTCGGCGAACGGCCCTCCGCCGCAAAGGCTCTTCGTGCGGACCACCTCGAACCGGCCGGAACACTCGTGCACGTGCCAGTGATCGTCGATCTGCGCGGCGGGGCGCTGGGCATCGCCGGTCCGCGCGCGGTCGTGCTCGCCTCGGCCCGGTGGGTAATCGGGCAACTCGCCACGCTGCACTCTCCGGCCGACCTCGACCTGGCCCTGCTGCTGTCCGACGATGCCGCTCCTGGCTGGACGTGGACCCGGTGGCTACCGCACCTCGGCGACCGGGTGGCGCGAACCGCACCGCAGCGACAAGCGTTGGTCGAGCGGCTGCAGCGCACCGTCGACTCCCGCTCGACCACGACCGGCCGGGATCCCGCCGGGTGGCGCGGCAGGTGGCTGGTGGTGCTCGTAGACCCCACCTCCGCACTCGAGCTGACCGCCGGGCTGGCCCGATTGCTGTCGAGCGGGCCATCCGTCGGCGTGACAGCTGTCTGCCTGGACGAGGAGGAACGGCAACTGCCTAGCGGGTGTGCGGCGATCGCCCGGGTCGGTGGTGAGACGGGCAGCCGGGTGTCCGTGCATTACGCCGACGCGGCCGACGGTCCGGTGGGCATCCTCGACCGTGTCAGTGCGGCGTGGGCCGAGCGCGTCTCGCGGGCGCTGGCCCCACTCGCGGACGCTGGTGCCGAGGGCGGCCGGCGGGCTGTGCCGACCGCGGCACGCCTGCTCGACCTGCTGGCGCTGCCCGAACCGTCACCCGAGCGGCTGCTCGATCGATGGGCCGACGCGGGCGATCCGTCCACGCCGATAGGTGCGGCAGCGAGCGGTCCGATAGTCCTCGATCTGGTGCGGGACGGTCCGCACGCATTGATCGCCGGTACCACCGGCTCCGGCAAGTCGGAGTTGCTCCAGACCGTCGTCGCGGGCCTCGCTGCCACCAGTCCGCCCGAGGCGGTGTCGTTCGTCCTGATCGACTACAAGGGCGGAGCGGCGTTCGCCGAATGCGCCGGCCTGCCGCACACCGCCGGGCTGGTCACCGACCTCGACTCGCACCTGACGCGGCGTGCGCTGCGGTCGCTCGAGGCGGAGCTGCGCCGCCGTGAGCGCCTGCTCGCGGCGGCGAACTGCTCGGACCTCGCCGGATACCGGTCGACGGAGTCGGCGGGCGCAGAGCCACTCGCCCGGTTGGTGATCGTCGTCGACGAGTTCGCCGCCCTCGCCGACGAACTGCCCGAGTTCGTCGCCGGGCTCGTGAGCATCGCGCAGCGCGGCCGCTCACTTGGCGTGCACCTCGTCCTGGCCACCCAGCGCCCAAGCGGTGCGGTGTCCCCGGAGATCCGCGCCAACACCACGCTGCGGGTCGCGCTGCGCGTGACGGACCCCGCCGAATCGATCGACGTCCTGGGCAACGCCCTTGCAGCCAGCATTGACAAGGAGCGTCCTGGACGAGCATTCGTCCGGACCGGATCGGCGCTCGTCGAGATGCAGACCGCCCGAATCGGCTGCGTCTCGCCGGCGGCGCCGGACGATATCTCGCTGGTCGCGCTCGACGGCTGGGGCCAGCTGCCCAAGGCCGAACCGGTCCGTGGCCGCACCATGAGCGACCTGGAGCTGCTCGTCGCGTCGGCACGCGCGGCCGCCGCTGCGCGCGGCGCGAGCTTGCCTCGCACGCCCTGGCTCCCCCCGCTTCCGACTCACGTTCCGCTGGAACGACTCGACGGGAACACCCCCGTGCACGAGGTGCAGCTCGCCCTTGCCGATCTGCCCAGCGAGCAGGACCAACGCACCGCATCCATCGACCTCGACGCCGGCGGCTCCGTACTGGTGGTGGGCGCCCCGCGATCGGGACGCAGCAGCGTCCTGCGCACGCTCGCCGTCGCAGCGGCGGCGCGGCTGGACGCTGGCCAGCTTCACCTGCAGGTGATCGACTGTGCCGGCGGCGGACTGCGTCCGCTTGGTGAGCTCCCGCAATGCGGCACCGTCGCAACTCGCGAAGGCTACGGCGTGGCCGACCGCCTGCTTCACCGACTCACGGCCGAGGTGGCCCATCGCCAGGAGCTGCTGGGTGAGCTCGGCGTCGGGTCGGTGGCCGAAGCGCGCGCACTCGGCACGCCGCTGCCGTCCCTGCTGCTGCTCGTCGACGGATGGGAAGGTTTCGTTGCCGTCGCCGAGGAGTACGACAACGGCCGCGGTGTCGAGCTGCTGCTCGGTCTGCTCCGGCACGCGCCGAGCGCCGGTATGACGGTGGTCCTGGCGGGTGATCGCTCGACGCTTGCCGGACGAGTCGCGGGAACCGCAGGCACGAAGTTCCTGCTGCAGCTGCCCGATCGCACCGATTATGTGCTCGCCGGCCTCAGCGCCCGGTCGATCCCGACGCGGATGCCGCCGGGCCGGGCAGTCCGTGCCGAGGACGGCACCGAACTGCACTTTGCCGTGCTGGGCGACGATCCGGGCACCGCGGCCCAATGGCAGGCTGCCAGGCGCGTCGCGGCTCTGGCCCGGCCGCCCGCCAACCCCAGCGACGGACCCGTCAAGATCCGCGAACTGCCGCGCCGGGTACTGGCCCGCGCACTGCCATCCGCTGACCCGCCGCGGCTGCTGCTCGGGCTCGGTGGCGACACGGCCGAAGTGGTTGCCATCGACGTGTTCGCCGGGCCGGCCCGGTTCCTGGTCGCCGGTCCCCCACGGTCCGGCTGCACGAGCACCCTCGTCTTGCTATGCGAGCAGGCCGTCGAGCACGGATTCGCGGTGCTCGTCGCCGCCCCCGGCCGATCGCCGCTCGCCGCCGCCGCCCGGCGATTCGGCGTCGAAGTGCTGACTCCACAGACCGACCCGGCAGCGCTGCACACCACGAGATCGGGGCCACGGCTGGTCCTCGTCGACGAGTGCGCCACCTTCACCGACACGGCCGCCGGCCAGGCGCTGGCATCGCTGACGGCGTCGGCCCAGCCTCGGCTCGCGGTGGTTGCCGCCTCGGTCAGCGACGATCTGACTCTCGTCCACCGGGGCGTCGGTGCCGAGGTGCGCCGCGCGCGAAACGGCCTGCTGCTCCAGCCTCAGCCCGGCGACGGCGATCTGCTCGGCGTGCGGGTCCCGCGTCGGGGCGCGCCACTGCCGGCCGGTCGCGGCGTGCTGGTTTGCGATTGCGCAACGATCCGTCCCGACGATGGTTCTGCGCTGCTCCCTGTGCAGGTCGCCTTTCCCCGGAGCGGCTGACGAGCAGGTCAATCCATATGCGGGTACCGGTGATCGGTCGGCGGCACGAAGTTCTCCTTGATTGACCGCGGGGAAACCCACCGGAGCAGGTTCCAGATCGAGCCGGCCTTGTCGTTGGTTCCGGACGCGCGCGCACCGCCGAATGGCTGCTGCCCGACCACCGCTCCCGTTGGCTTGTCGTTGATGTAGAAGTTGCCGGCGGTGAAGCGCAGCAGCCGCGAAGCCTGGTCGATCGCCGCGCGGTCAGTGGCGAACACCGCCCCGGTCAGCGCGTAGGGCGCCACCGATTCCAGCTGTTGCAGGGTGGTTGTCCATTCGGTGTCCTCGTAGAGGTAGATGGCGAGGATCGGCCCGAAGTACTCGCGCACGAAGACCTCATCGGTCGGATCCGAGCACTCGACGACTGTCGGGCGTACGAAGAACCCCTCGCTGTCATCGGCCTTTCCGCCCGCGATCACCGTCGCTGACGGGTGACGATGCAGCCGATCCAGCACGCCTGCCAGCCGCTCGTACGCCCGCCGGTCGATCACCGCACCGCCGAAGTTGGCGAAGTCGGCTATGTCCCCGTAGGTCAGCGATTCGGTCACCCCAGCCACCTCGTCCCGCAAGCCCCCATCCCATAGCGAGCGAGGCAGGTAGGCACGCGAGGCTGCCGAGCACTTCTGACCTTGGTACTCGAACGCACCGCGGATCAAGCCGGTCGCCAGCGGGCCCGGCTCGGCCGAGGGGTGCGCGACCACGAAGTCCTTGCCGCCGGTCTCGCCGACCAGACGCGGGTAGCTGGCGTAGCCGGATATCGAGTTGCCGACGGTGCGCCACAGGTGCTGGAACGTCGCTGTCGATCCGGTGAAGTGAATGCCGGCAAGTGCCGGATGGCCGAGTGCTATCTCGCTGACCGCCGCACCGTCGCCCGTCACCAGGTTGATGACGCCCGGCGGCAAGCCCGCGGTCTCGAGCAGGCGCATCGTCCAATGGGCTGCCAGCTGCTGGGTCGGCGACGGCTTCCACACCACGACGTTGCCGAGCATGGCGGGTGCGGTGGGAAGGTTGCCGGCGATCGCGGTGAAGTTGAACGGCGTGATCGCCAACACGAATCCCTCGAGCGGGCGATAGTCCGAGCGGTTCCAGGTGAGCGCGCCGCTGAACGGCTGGTTCTCGAGGATCTGCCTGGCGAAGTGGACGTTGAAGCGCAGGAAGTCGATCAGTTCACACGCGGAGTCGATCTCGGCCTGCTGCACCGTCTTGGACTGCCCGAGCATGGTCGCCGCGTTGATCGTGTCGCGCCAGGTCGTCGACAGCAGGTCGGCCGCGCGCAAGAACACGGCCGCCCGCTCGTCGAAGGGCAGCTCCCGCCAGGTGGGGGCACTGGCCAGCGCAGCGCCGATCGCGGCCTGGACATCCGCGCCGGTCGCCTGTGCCGACCTGCCGAGCACCAGGGCGTGGCGGTGCGGCGCGACGACGGAGAACGGCTCACCGCCACCCATCGGCTGCCGCCCGTCTATGGTCATCGTCAGCTCGGACGTCGTTGCCGACAGCTCGCGAAGTTTGGCGGCAAGCGACGCCCGCTCGGGGCTGCCCGGCGCGTAGGTGTAGAGCGGTTCGTTGTGCGGAGTCGGCGGAATCGTGATCGCGTCCATGCTCCGTATGATCCCACTGCGCGGCGGACCTGGCGCTGGTCACTAGCTGGGTACGAGGATCTGTCAGAGCAGGTCGAGCAGCGGGGCGATCTCCTGGCTCGCGTACCAGTTCAGCTCGAATCCCTCGGCGTCGTCGAGGGCATCCTGCGCCGTGGCATCACCGAGGTCCGCCTCGATCGCGACGGCCGCGGCGGCGGCCACAGCCGCCTCGGCCGCCGAGTCGTCGACGTGCGCCGACGCCACCTGGCGCATCGGCACCGGCGTGGACAGTCGGACGACCCCACGGTCGAGATCGTCACGGATCTGGACAAGTCCGTCCGGTACGTCGGCGACGACCACGACCCGGCGGCGCGCGGCGGCTGGGTCCTCGTCGAGCAGCCGGAGGGACGCTCGCGCTGCCTCGAGCGTCGCAGCGTACTCGAGCGCCTCCACGTCATCGTCCAGATACCACTCGCGCAATGCAGGGGTGACGGCGAAACCGGTGAGCGGCGCCGGTCCGAGCTCGCCGGAATCGACGAGGTCGCGCAGCGTCCTCGTCGACCCCGGCAGGTACACCCTCACGCCGGAGCACGCCCGGACTCCGCCCTGGACAGCGCCCGCCGCGCTGGTGTGCGGGCGGCGAGCTGGCTGCGCAGCTGCAGCGCCGCGGTGCGCATGCCGGTCTGCAGCACCTCGGTACGCCGGCGCGGGTTCATCAGGTTGGTTCCGATGACCGCGAGGTCCTCCGGACCGGGGGTCACGACCACGACTCGCATCCCCTCCGCGCGCAGCGCCTCGACATCGGTCAGCAGACCGCGGGTGATGCTGCGCCGGATGGCCCGCTCGATGCGGGCAACGGGTGAGCGCGGCCGATCTGCTTCGAGCGAGGCCATCGGGGCGAGGACGTACACCTCGTCGAGCGGCTCACCACGCAGCAGGTCTACGGAGGTATTCGACGTCGCGCCGCCATCGATGTACGGCCGTGAGCCGATCGTGACCGGCGGGTACCAGGCGGGGATCGAGCAGGAGGCGACGACGGCGTCGGCAAGCGACACCTCCGCACCGCCGGCCGCATCACGCCCGAAGACCACTCGCTGACCGCTGAGGTAGTCCGTCGCCACGATCCATAGCCGTCGGCCGGGCCACCGGTCGTGGTCGCCGGTCTCGGCCGCGAGCGAGCTGACCATGCCCCGGACCGGGCCGAGCGTCCCCCTGCCGGGGGGCAGCACGGCGCTCAGCGTGACGACCGGCGAGGAGCGGCGGGGGTGGCGTACCGCTCCGAACACCAGCCGCGGCGAGCCGAAACGCAGCCCGGGGCGAGAGGGCAGCCCCGACGAGGCGTCGTACTGGTAGGCGATCGGCGGGTCGTGCGGTGCCGGGGAGCCTTGGTGGTGGCGGCGGATCTCGCCGACCGCCGTGCCGCAGCCGAGCAGGGCGGCGGCGACCGACCCTGCCGACGTGCCCAGCAGCAGGTCGGCCCCGCGCACGTCGAACGCCGCCTCGACCTCGAGCGCCGACAACGCCCCCACCATCCAGGCAAATCCGAGCACGCCGCCACCACCGAGCACCACCGCTCGTCGCGGCTCTCGGTGCTGGCCGTCCTCCCGGCTCGGTTGCCGGCTGCGATGCTCGCCAACCTCTTCGCGCAAGCGCTTATCGGCCGCCCGTTCCGCTCCGTGTCTCCTGCGGCGGCCATCCGCCGCGTGCGATGCTCGCTCGCTCACTGCTCGGGCTTCGCCTTCGGTGTGGACCGCGCTGCCCCGCCGCCCGCTCGTGTCGTGTCAGTGCGGCCGCGGGTTGGTGCTCCGGACCTCGCTCGACCGGCCGCCGACGGACGCACTACCGCGACCGTGGCTTCCGGGCCACGCGCCGACTCGTCGCTTGCTGTCACCAGCTCGGCGAGCGACTCCTCGATCATCGTGCCCAGCACGTCGACGTCCGTCATCGCGTCGCGGTCGGCGTTGAGCCCGTAGTACACCCCCCCGTCGTAGGAGGTCAGCCCGATCGACACGGCCTGGCCCTCGGCGAGCGGCACCACCGGAAACATCTCGAGCATCCGCGCCCCCGCCGCGTACAGCGGGTGCTGCGGCCCCGGCACATTTGTCACCACCAGGTTGAACAGCCGCCGGGTGAGCCCGTTGGCCGCACGGGCACCCAGCGCATGCAGGGTCGGCGGCGCGAAGCCGGACAGCGCCATCAGCGCGTCGGCCCCGACCGACTGCCCGGACTCCTTGTGCCCCTTCATGGCGTAGGACACCTGGGCCAGCCGCATCAGCGGGCTCGGCTCGCCGACCGGCAGGTCGACGAACAAGGCCGACACGAAGTTGCCGATTGCGCCGGACTCGGCCGCGCCGTTTCGCGCCCGGACGCTGACCGGCACCATGGCTCGGACGGTCGTCGCGGGCGTGACCGCCTCACCGCGAAATAGCAACCAGCCGCGCAGCGCGCCAGCGACAGTGGCCAGCACAACGTCGTTGATGGTCGTCGCGTGGCGCCCGCGCAGCAGCCGGTAGTCCTCGAGGGACGTTCGCGCGAACGCGCAGCGCCGTTGTTCGCCGATACTGACGTTGAGTGGGCTCGCTGGCGCCGGACGCAGGGCGACCCGGGCGGCCGAAACAAGGCCGCCGAACACCCCGAGCAGCTTGCCCGTCGTCGCCCGGAAGTCGTTGATACCAAGGCGCACCGTGTCGACCAGCGCCGCTGGGCGTTGCGCGATGTCGTGCACCGCATCCAGCACGAGCTGAACGGAACTCGGCTGCGGCTCGGGCATCCAGAGATCCTCGGTCGTATGCGGCGTCCGGGCGGGACCGTCGGCTCTGTCCAAGATCACCTGACCGATGTCGATCGCGCTGATGCCGTCGACCATGGCGTGATGGGTCTTGGTGATGATCGCGATGCGCCCCCCAGCCACTCCTTCGACCAGGTAGAGCTCCCACAGCGGCCGATTGCGATCGAGCGGGCGGGACTGGATGCGAGCACAGAACTCCCGCAGCTGCTCGTCCGAGCCGGGTTTCGGCAGGGCCGAGCGCCGCACGTGGTAGGTGACGTCGAACGCCGGATCGTCTACCCACACCGGATTGGCCAGATGACCGGGTACGGCGCGAATCTTCTGCCGATACCGCGGGACGAGTGCGATCCGCTCCTCGATCAGACTGACGAGCCGGTCGTAATCGAACGGGTCAGCGGAGTCGGACGGCTCCGGAGGCTGGAAGATGGCCAGGCCGCCGACGTGCATCGGCGTGGTCCGTCCCTCGAGGTACAGGAACGACACGTCGAGTGACGACAGGCGCTCACTCATCACGTCTCCTGGCTCTTCGCGCAAGCGCTCATCGGCGATTCGCTCCGCTCCTCGCTCGCTGGGCGCTCGCTGCGATGCTCACTCATCACGCCAGCCTACAAAGCCGGACGGCCATCACGCGGATCTATCGGCTAACCCGTCCGGAGCGCCCGTCCGGGGCGCCGACCTCGGCGGTCCGGCGTGGACCGGCCAGTCACCGCGCTGGCCAGCTCGACGGTAGCCTGGCGCAGCGCGCTGCGGGGACGCACCTCGCCCAGCGTCTTGCCGACTGCGAGGGCGGCGTCGAGCGCGGCCGCGTCGTCGGGCAGCAGCGCAGCGGGGGCCCGCCCGGCAAACCGGTCGAGTGCGGCCGTGAGCTCGGCGACCGGATCGCCGGGGACGACGCTCTTACGCACCCTGTTCAGCACCACCCAGATCGGCGCCGTCACCTCGGCGTCCTTGAGCTGCGACAACCCGCGAACGAGTCGCTGCATGCCGATCGGGTCCGCCGCGCCGACCGCGATCACCACGTCAGCGGCGTCGAGCACCTCGAGCGTGGCCCCGTTGCGCCGCGGTGCCAGGGAGTCGAAGCTCAGCTCCTCGTCCGTCTCCAGGTTGAAGCCGCAGTCCACCACGGTGAAGTCCGCGAGGGCACGCGCCGCCGCGAGGACCGGAACGACGGCGGCCGGCCGCAGTTCCGGCCAGCGCTCGGACCGGGGAATGCCGGTCAGCACCCGCAGCTGCGGGCCCAACTGCCAGCACAGGCCCGCGAGCATCTCCGGCTCCAGCCGGCGCGCCGAGGCCTGCCGGCAGGCGGCCGCCAGTCCCGGGGACTCGTCCAGCAACCCGAGCGTGGCGGCGACCACGCCCCCGTACACGTCCGCGTCGACGAGCAGACTCACGCAGCCGAGCCGCGCCAACTCGTCGGCCAGCGTCACCGCCACGGTGGTGCGGCCGGGTGCGCCCGTCGGTCCCCAGACCGCGACGACGGACCCGCGGCGTCTCGGCTGCGGTGCGACCGGATCGCGGGTCGGCGGGGTGACCATGGACGTCGCCGCAGCCGGATCGCCGAAGGCGCGCGTCGCTGCGTGGTCGGCCGGCACCGCGGCGGCGACCGCTTCGGTGACCACTGACGCGACAACCGACGGCTCGGCGTCAGCGGGCACGAGGTGCTCGACGCCGAGCGCCCGCAGCCGATCCT
Organism: uncultured Actinomycetota bacterium; assembly: GCA_963839995.1. GTDB lineage: Bacteria > Actinomycetota > Actinomycetes > Mycobacteriales > Jatrophihabitantaceae > CAWIUB01. Next base: position 217,864 of record CAWIXH010000001.1, read on the forward strand.
CCGTGGCCGAGTCGCCGCGTCGCACAACTCCGACCGGCACGACACCGGCGGCGCCGAGCCGGTCGACCACGTCGGCGTCCAGTCGGCGCAACGCCGCGTCGAGCAGCGCCGCGCGGGCCTGCCCGGTCGCGGCGACGGCCATCAGCTCGATGACATCGACACATCGGCGGACGACCACGACGCCGTGGTCGGCGCGCCCCAGCGCGGCGACCAGCGCGGCCTCCCACGCCGCGCCACCGGCGGCGCTGAGAACGGGCAGCTTCATCGTTTCGCGGCGCAGGCGTCGAGTGGCTGCAGGTGCGCGTTGGGGTCTGCAGCAGGCGGGCCGTCGAGGATCCCGGCCCGGATTACGGCGCCGTCGAGTGCCAGTGCGCCAACCAGGCGCTGAGCGAGGTCGGCCGGTACCCGCACCACGATGCTCTGCATGGCGCCGCTGGCGAAGGCGCCACCGGTGCTGGTCTGGACGTCTTGCACCGTGACATCACCCAGGATGGGCACGGCGCTGCACGTCTTGGTCGTCACCCACAGCTCGACGCGCTGTCCTCGGCTGACCTTGGGGGCGTTGGCCGAGCTGAGCGGCACGGTGACAGTCGTCCCGGGTCGGGTGCCGGTAAGCGCCGACTGCGGCACGAGCTCGCCGGCCGACAGCGGGCGGTTCACGGTCTTGCCGGCCATGCTGGTGCCAGCGCCCAGGTAGTGCCCGGAACCGCCGGGCATTCGCACCCGGACGGCGGTCAGGTCGGCGGCGGTGAGCAGGGAGCCGGGCGCGAGGTCGTGCGCCGCGGCCCACATGGGCTCGGTGGAGTCGGCGGCGCTCACCACCTTGGCGCCGAGCAGGACGGAGCCGAGGACGAGCACGATGCCGGCGATCAGCCGAAGGTCGAGCCACCGCGGCGTGCGTGCTCGGCGCGGCTGGGGCGACAACGGGGCCGAGGATGGGGCGGTCACGCGCCATATCGTGCATCACGCGGCGCAATCTGACGAATCCGCGCCGACCGTAGGTCCAGGCGCCTCGGCAAACTCCGTGCCCTGATGTGGATAACCGCCGTTCTGGCCCAATGAGCTGCCAGACTGGATCTGACCGCACCCGTCCGACGCCGTCCGAAAGGAAGCCCGCGACAACCATGGCTGCCGAACGTTTCCTGACTCTTGCCGACGTTGCCGAGGTGCTGAACATCTCCGCATCGCAGACCTACGCCCTGGTCCGAAACGGCGAGCTGGAGGCGATCAAGGTCGGCGGACGGGGCCAGTGGCGGGTGGAGCGCGACAAACTGGAGAGCTACATCGGCAAGATGTACGACCAGACCCGGCAGTTCGTCGCCGACCACCCGTTCGTGGAGTCGGAGGGTGGCGGCGGGGCCGACTGACGGCGCTTCAGCCGCGCCGCACTGCGGCGACGGCCGACAGCGGCACGGCCACCACTTCGCGCACCTGCGATCGGCGCCGGGCCTCGGCCGGTGGATGGGCGGCAAGTTCGGCGAAGTCGGCGCCAATCCGGTCCAGTGTGCCGTCGAGCACCGTCGCATCGATGAGCTGCAGGCGCACCGCCGCGCGATCCCGCGCGAGCATCCGCAACGCGTACGGCAGTCCGAGACGGGATTCCACGACGCCTTCGGAGTCGGGAACGCCGGCCAGCCGCCCGAGTCCGGATACCCGGGTGACGGCGGCCAGCACGATTACCGTCTCTCGGCCGCCGCCCTCGTCGATCAGCACCCAGTCCGGCCCGACACGGCGTAACTGACCACGCAGCTCGACCGCCCCTAGGCAGCTGAGCCCGAGCGAGAGGCCCACGCCGGCACGCAACCGGTCCAGCAGCCGCAGCCGGGCGGTCTCGATGCGCGCCCGCTCCGTCACCTCGCCGGCGCGCTCGGCTACCTCGAGCGCATCGGCCTGCGCTTCGAGATCGGCGAACAACCCCTCCCAGTGCATGGGCCCACCTTCTCGTGTCATCCGCGGTGTTTCAACCACCTCCCCTTGACCGATGGCTGCTGGACGCTTATAAATGCAATCAGAGGTAAATAAAGGTTAACGGAGTAAACATGAAACGGTGGACGACTTGGACGGTGATGACCGGGTCCACGGTCGCCGTGCTCGCGCTGCTGTCGCCCAGCTGGCCGGCCCTCGCCCGTGAGGTGGCCGCGCCCCGGGCCTGGTCCGGACGGGTGGGCGTGGACGGCGTCGCGGTCGAGCTGTCCGCCGCTGCCCTGTGGTGCGTCGCCCTGTGGATCGCCATCGGGCTGCTCGCTGCGAGCGTGGCGCGGCTGCCGGGAGTATTGGGCGGACTCGCCCGGCGTACCGCAGAGGGCATGTTGCCGGCCGCCCTGGTGCGCGTCCTGGCCGGCGCGGCGGGACTCTCGGTCGTCCTGGCCCCTGCGGTGGCCGGCGCGAGCCCGCCCGAGCCGGCCACTGTGTCGGCCGCCGCGTCGGCCGCTCCCCAGCCCGCCGTGCGGCCGATCCCGGCCGTGGGCTGGCCTACCGACGACGCTCCGGCACCGACGCTCGCCGTGCCATGGCCGTCGACACCGCCGAATGCCGTCGGCACGCCCGCGCCGACCCGTCCGCAGCGACCCGCCGCGGCCAGCCCCAGCGGTCCCACCGTCACCGTTGCCCCCGGCGACTCGCTGTGGCTGATCGCGGCGCGTCGTCTGGGCCCCAACGCCGGTCCCGCCGAGGTCGCCGACGCCTGGCCACGCTGGTACGCCGCCAACACGGCCGTGATCGGGCCTGATCCGTCGCTGATCCGTCCGGGTCAGGTCCTCCATCCGCCGACTCCACCGCATGACTGACTCCCAGCCCTGGAGGTACGCCATGAGCGCCGCGCGGTCCGAGACGATTCCGGTACCTGTCAGCGTCGTGACGGTGCGGCCAGCGCCGCGGCGCGAGCCGCCGTTCGACGACGAGCTCAGCGAGGATCAGCTGACCCTGGTCGGCCCGCACGACCGCCCGCTGCCGTTCGCGCCGCGACGCCGTGCCGTCGAGGCGCGTGACATCTTCACGCCACGTCCGACGCAACGAGGCGATCTGCCGGATCCGGAGGCGTTCGGCCGACGCCTGCTCGTGGGGATCTTCGAGGCGCTGGGCGGCCGCCGTTCGTTGCCGCAGCTCGCCGCGCACCTGAGCCACCGGGTGTACGGCGGACTCGTGAGCGACCTCGACCGGCCAGGCCGGCGAACCTGGCGCGCGCCTCCGGTTATCCGCTCGATGCGGCTCTGCGAGCCGGCCGCCGGGGTCGCCGAGCTATCGGCGGTGATCCAAGCCGGGCGCCGCTGTCGAGCCGTGGCGCTGCGGTTGGAGGGCCTTGACGGTCGTTGGCGTTGCGTCCGCCTGCAGATCGGCTAGGTCCCAACTTGGCCTCGCAGCAGGGCGACATGCCGACAGCGACCCTGCCAGGGGGCCAAGGTTCGGCTCCGCAAGCTCCTAGCGCTTGCGGCGGCGAGCGCCGCTGCCCCGGTTCCCGCGACTGCCCCGGTTGGGATTGGCGCGCGCCTGCTGGCGACGGGGTGTCGAGCCCCCGCCGCTCGCACCGTCGGGACTGGCGTTCTCCCGCCGGATCTGCGGGGCATCCGAGCCCAGCGCCGGCGAGCTGTACACCAGCGGCTTCTTGACCTTGGCGTCGTTGCGCTCCAACCCCTTGGCGGTGATGTGCGGCTGCTCCACGGCCTTCTCGTCGATCACGCGAGACTGCTGCGCGGCCGCCAGCAACGACTCGTCCAGCTGCGGCTCGTCACCCGCCGGTGCCGGGGCAGACGCTGGCGCCTCGACCTGCACCTCGAGGTTGAACAGGAAGCCGACGGTCTCTTCCTTGATCGCGTCCATCATGGCGCTGAACATGTCGAACCCCTCGCGCTGGTATTCGACCAGCGGATCGCGCTGGGCCATCGCGCGCAGCCCGATCCCCTCCTGCAGGTAGTCCATCTCGTACAGATGCTCGCGCCACTTGCGGTCGACCACCGAGAGCATCACCCGCCTCTCCAGCTCGCGCATGACCTCGCCGCCAAGGTCTTCTTCGCGCTGGTCGTAGGCCGACTGGGCGTCCGCAACGAGCTCCTCGACCAGGTATTCCCTGGTCAGGTCGGCCTTCCTGCCGCCGGCCTGCTCGATCGCCTCGTCGATCGTCAGCGACACCGGGTACAGCGTCTTGAGCGCCGTCCACAGCTGATCGAGGTCCCACTCCTCGGCGTATCCGGACGCCGTCGCGCCCTCGACGTAGCTCGTCACGACGTCGTCGATCATCGGCCGGATCTGGTCGGACAGATCGGCGCCCTCGAGCACCCGGCGCCGCTCGTCGTAGATGACGGTGCGCTGCTTGTTGAGCACCTCGTCGTACTTGAGGACGTTCTTGCGGATCTCGAAGTTCTGCTGCTCGACCTGGGTTTGCGCCGACTGGATCGACCGCGACACCATCTTGTTCTCGATTGGGGTGTCCTCGGGCAGCCGCAGCATGTTCATGATCGCTGCGACCCGGTCACCGTTGAAGCGCACCATCAGGTCGTCGCCGAGCGAGAGGTAGAAGCGCGACTCCCCCGGGTCCCCCTGCCGGCCGGAACGGCCACGCAGCTGATTGTCGATGCGCCGGGACTCGTGCCGCTCGGTGCCGAGCACGTATAGCCCGCCGAGGTCCACGACCTCTTCGTGCTCCCTGGCCACCTCGGCCTTGGCCTTGTCCAACGCGTCCGGCCAGGCGGCCTCGTACTCCTCGGGCGTCTCGTCCGGGGTCAGCCCGCGGTCCCGTAGCGCGAGGTCAGCCGTGAACTCGGGGTTGCCGCCGAGCATGATGTCGGTACCGCGGCCGGCCATGTTGGTGGCCACGGTGACTGCGCCCTTGCGGCCGGCATTGGCGATGATCGCGGCCTCACGCGCGTGGTTTTTCGCGTTGAGCACCTCGTGCGGGATGCCGCGGCGCAGCAGCAGCGAGGACAGTCGCTCGGACTTCGCCACGCTGGCGGTACCCACCAGCACCGGCTGGCCCGCGTCGTGCCGCTCGGCGATGTCGTCGACGACCGACGCGTACTTGGCATCCTCGGTCTTGTAGATCAGGTCAGTCTCGTCGCCGCGGATCATCGGCATGTTCGTCGGGATCGGAACCACGCCGAGCTTGTAGATCTGATGCAGCTCTGCTGCCTCGGTCTGCGCGGTGCCCGTCATGCCGGCGAGCTTCTCGTAGAGGCGGAAGTAGTTCTGCAGGGTGATCGTGGCGAGCGTCTGGTTCTCCTGCTGGATGCGCACGCCCTCTTTGGCCTCGATGGCCTGGTGCATGCCCTCGTTATAGCGCCGGCCGTGCAGCACGCGGCCGGTGAACTCGTCGACGATGAGCACTTCTTGCTCGGCCGAGACGATGTAGTCGCGGTCGCGCTTGTACAGCTCCTTGGCCTTGAGCGCGTTGTTCAGGTAGCCGACCAGCGGAGTGTTTGCCGCCTCGTAGAGATTGTCGATCCCGAGCTGGTCCTCGACGAAGGCCACGCCTTCTTCGGTAACCGCGACCGTCCGCTTGCCTTCCTCGACGTCGTAGTGGACGTCGCGCTTCATCCGTGGCGCCAGCCGGGCGAACTCGAGGTACCAGCGCTGGTTCTCCTCCGCGGGCCCGCTGATGATCAGCGGCGTCCGAGCCTCGTCGATCAAGATCGAGTCGACCTCGTCGACGATCGCGTAGTGGTGCCCGCGCTGGACGAGGTCGTCGAGCGACCAGGCCATGTTGTCGCGCAGGTAGTCGAACCCGAACTCGTTGTTGGTCCCGTAGGTGATGTCGGCGGCGTACGCGGCCTTGCGTCTGTCCGGCGGCAGCTCGGAGAGGATCTTGCCGACCGAGACGCCCAGGAAGCGGTGGACGCGACCCATCCAGTCGGCGTCACGGGCGGCCAGGTAGTCGTTGACGGTGACGATGTGCACGCCGTTGCCGGTGAGCGCGTTCAGGTACGCGGGCAGGGTCGAAACCAGTGTCTTGCCCTCACCGGTCTTCATCTCGGCGATGTCGCCTAGGTGCAGCGCGGCGCCGCCCATCAGCTGCACCCTGAAGTGGAACTGGCCGAGAGTGCGCCGGGCCGCCTCGCGCACCACCGCGAACGCCTCGGGCAGCAAGTCCTCGAGCGTCTCGCCGTCGGCGAGGCGGGTCTTGAACTGGTCGGTCTGCTCACGCAGCTGGGCGTCGGTCAGGTCGACGTAGTCGTCCTCGAGCGTCTCGATGTGATCGGCAATACCCGACAGCCGGCGGACCATCTTGCCCTCGCCGGCACGCAAAATCTTCGCAAGAACCACGGCGCCATGGTACGGGCTAATCGGCGGTGGTCACGGATCGGTCACAGGTCCGCCCCGTCCGCGCCGAGCGCGGACTCGCCCCGCAGCGGCGAAGGGCGGACGAGGATCGGTCACAGGTCCGCCACCCAAATCGGCTCGGGCGGTCTGGCAGGCTCACTGCACGTGGGTGTGTGGAACGGCATCGAGCTCGACGGCCTCGTCCTGACGAGCGAGCGGCTGACCCTGCGGCCATTGCTGCGAAGCGACGCGGACGCTGTCCACCGGGCTATGCAGGACCGGCGGATGCACGAGTTCCTGCCACTGCCGGACCCCTATACGCCTGCCGACGCGGTGGAGTATGTGACGGTCATCGGACAGCAGCAACGGCGCGATGGATCCGGAATCGAATGCGCTGCGATCGAGATGAGTTCTGGACGGCTCGCGGGTAGCGCGGCTCTCCGGCTGCCTCCGGCCAGGCGCGCCGGCGCCGAGATCGGCTATGCGACCTATCCCCACGCGCAGGGCAACGGGTATGCCACCGAGGCGTCCCGGACGCTTGCTCGCTGGGCGTTCGAGCACGGCGTGGCGCGCATCGAGATCCGCTGCGCGGTGGGCAACCTCGCCTCGGCGAAAGTCGCGCTGAATGCAGGATTTCGTTTCGAGGGTATTGCTCGGGCAGACGTCGTGACCCCCGGCGGCGCGTCGGACGGCGCGGTCTTTGGCCGGATCGCGGGCGACGACGGCGCCCCGATCGCGCCGGTGGTGCCCGCCTTGCCGGACGGCGGCCTCAGCGACGGCGTGCTGCGGCTGCGGGTCCGCGAACCCGGGGATCTGCCCGCCGCGCTGGAGGAGGAGAACGACCCGCAGACGCGCAGCTGGGACTTCACCGACACGGTTCCCGCCCGAGCCGAATGGGCGGCGATCCTGGATCGCGCAGCGCTGGACTGGCTCGTCGGGAGGGTCTTGCGACTGTCCATCGTCGATGTCGCGACGGGCACGGTCGCCGGTTCGATCCAGCTGCGCCTCGGCGGGCCGCCGCAGCTGGCCAACGTCGGGTACGGGGTGCACCCGCGCTTTCGCGGACGTGGCTACACCGCCCGCGCGCTGCGGCTGCTCACCCGGTGGGCATTCGAGGAGGCTGACTTCGCCCGGCTGGAACTCGGCGCCAAGGTTGCGAACGCCGCCTCGCACAAGGCCGCGGTTGCCGGCGGCTTCCAGCCCGACGGCGTCATGGTGGGCCGGCTGCGCAACCCGGACGGGACGTTCAGCAACGAAGCGCGCTTCGCCGCGCTCAACCCTAGGTACCGCTGAGCAAGCCGGCCGTCAGCCGGATCAGGCCGTAGTCGTAGGCGTGCCGGCGATAGACGACGCTCGGCCGGCCGCTGTCGATGTCGGCGAACAGGTAGAAGTCGTGGCCGACGAGCTCCATTTCCAGCAGCGCCTGGTCGACGTTCATCGGCTTGGCGGGGTGATCCTTCACGCGCACGATCTGCCCGGGCCCTTCGGTGATCGTCTCGTCCAGCCCGGTGGATTCGGTGTCGCCGTCCGTGTCGCCGGAGGTGGCGGTCGCTGCCGCAAGCGAGGTCGGCGTGCGCCGGCCGTGGTGTACGCGACGTCGGTCGGCGGCCTGGCGGAAGCGCCGCTCGAGCCGCTCGGTCGCGAGGTCCAGCGCCTTGTAGAAGTCCGCGGCGCAAGCCTCGCTGCGCACCACGGGGCCGCGAGCGCGGCAGGTGATCTCGATGTGCTGGCAGCTGTCGTTCTGCCGCCGGTTGCGTTCGTGGTACAGCTCTACGTCAGTTCTGATGATCTTTCTGTCGTATCGCTCGAGCTTGGCGAGCTTCTCTGTCACGTGTTGCCGAAAGTGGTCCGGGACCTCGACGTTGCGCCCGCGGACCACAACCTCCATACGACCTACGGCAGTGCCCATACGCCCTCCACCAGCTCTAGCGGCAAACGCCGTCCGGACACGGTCGGAGGTCCTTCCGTCTTGACCGTGCTCGGTGGCCACCGATCGCCTACTCGGGTTTGGTCCCGTCCACGCTATCCCGGCGCGCGGCGAGCGGCTAGGTCTCGGACACGCCGAGTGCCGGTTGCCCAGCCAACGCCTCACCGAGCCGGGCTCGCCGCGCGCCGCGGCGTGGCGGCCACCACCGCCGCACTCGACACAGCCCAGCCGGCGGCCCGCAGCGCCCGGATCGCTTCGGTCAGCGTGGCCCCGGACGTCAGTATGTCGTCCACGACCAGCGCGTGTGGTGGGTGCGGGCCCCCACGCGGCCCCGCGGCGGCCATCGCGCCGGCCAGATTGACGCCGCGCTCGTCCGCGCCGAGCGCAGCCGAGTCGGACACCCGGCGGGTCAGCCGCAGCGCCGGGAGCACCCGAACGCCGAGAGCGGCACCAGCATGACGTGCCAGTCGGGCGACGTGATCGCCCCCGCGCGCCCGTGCCGCTGCCCCGGACGAGGGCACCGGCACGATGGCCACCCAGGATTCGGCCGGCACGGCGGCCGCCGCACGCGCCAGACATCGACCAAGGGGACGGGCGAGATCCCGCCGTCCCCGCTCCTTGTACGCGATGAGCGCCTCGCGCAGCGCTGCGTCATACCAGCCGGCGGCCCCCACGGTGGTTCCCGCCGCCCCGATCCGCAACGGCGGCCGCGCCGGCGCACATCGACCGCACAGCAGCTCCCCCGGCGACCGGCAGGCGACGCAGGACCGCGGCAGCACCAGGTCGGCGGCGGCGGCAAGCAGGTGCACGCCGCCGACTCTGCCTGGAAAGCTGGCGCGAAGGCACGGCGCAGCGGGATCTGTGGATATCGTCTGGGGCTGCGGACGGCTACTCGAGGTAGGTCGGGCTGGTACCGCGCACCGTGCTGTCCGGCGGACCGTATGGGCTGACCCAGGTGCTCGACCGCTGCACGAAGATGACGCCGCCCGCGGACACCCACGGGTACTGGTCGCGTGCCGCGGCGATTTGCTGGGCTGCCTGCGGGAGGTTCGTGCGGCTGCGCTGGCTCCACAGCGACCCGTCCGACTGCACCGACCACACGCCGTAACCGTTGGCGGAAGTGCCGACGGCGTACAAAGTGGTGTCGTCGTTCCAGGCGATGTCGTTGACGTTGACCGTGGACGGGCTGATGGCCACGAGATTGTCGACGCGGGCGTTCTTGCCGCTGCGCTCGGCGGTGCCCACGTACGCCTGTGCGGTGCCATCCGCGGTGGTCAGCACGATCGCGATGCGCACTCCGTCACGGCTGAACTTCAGCGCCCGGATCGTGCCAGGGTGCGCGGCCGGAGGATTCACCGGGACGCGCACCACAGCACTGCCAATGGATGCCCGCCATATCGCGGTACCGGAGCCGACCCACACCTCGGATTGGCCAGGCGCCCAGGACGGCCCGGACATCGGCCCGGGAGCGAGACCAGAGTTCTTCAGCCCTTTCGCTGCGGTGCCGAGCAGTAACCGGGACGCCGTCGCTGGGCCCGCTATCCCAGCTGCCAGGTAGTTCGTCGAACCGGCGGGATCCTGCGCCAGGCCGACCGCGGTGAGGCGGTATCCCCGCTTGCCCAGTGGGCCGTTCAGCGGCGTCCCATCCTGGGTCATCACCCTCCCGTCGGCCGACAGGTAGAACGGCACAGCGGAGAAGCCCGCACTGGAATACACGGCGAAGTCGTCGCTGGTGAAGGGACTGTCAAGCCCGGCAATGGAGATGGGGCGCTGACTCTCGGTGATCTTGATCGGCAGCCCTCCGGCAGCCCCGATGCTCGTCGCGAGCTGTGCGGCGACGCGCAGCTTGGTGTCGTTGTCGAGCTGGCCGATGCCCGGCAAGTCGACCGTGGCAGCTGCACCGATCGCGACACTCGCGCTGCGGGCGTTGAGCTGGCCAGGAAGCGACAGCACGGCGGTCTGCAATTCCGGGCGGGGACCCGCGAACAACTGGGTGAGCAGCCAAGACGCCAGAGCCTGGCCGCTGAGCGGGCTGTAGCGCGGGTCGGCGACCAATCGCTGGGCCGACAGGTCGAAGAAGTACAGCGGGTACATCTTGTAGACCGAGCCAAGGTCGGCCTGAGTGATCACAACCCCTGGTTGCAGCTGGTCGATACGCCACTGCCCGTTGAGCTGCGCGAGGCCGAACGTGAGGGTCGTGCCCTCGGCCGGTTCGGCGGGCGCGTAGATGCCCTGAGCGTTGATCGTGCCGATCTTGTTGGCCGTCAGGGTCACCGCGTGGGTCGATGGATCCGGCAGCCCGATCTGCTGGAAGCTGTCGACGACCGTGACCGTGTTGTCCGACCACTTGGTCCGCGCTTCCGGGGTAAGGAACTGCTTGGCCGCGGCATGCTTGTCGTCCGCCGTGCTGAGGTTGGCGAGCAGGAAGTCCTGCACGATGGCCCGCGGCTCCGCACCCGGCTGTGGCGAGACCGTGTCGACCGGCGCCTGCGTCGGTCCGCCCACGCTGTTGCGCACGACCTCCGGCGAGGAGGATGACGGCACGCCCGAGCAGGCCGTGACGAGCGCCGCGATCGCGCCGACCGCCGTGAGCCGCAGCAACCTCATGACGCGTCGTCCTCGAGGGTGATCAGCGCCTCTGGTTCGAGGGGCAGCGGCGAGCCGGTGAGCTCGTGGCCGGCCACGAGCGGCAGGGTGAGCCGGAACTGCGCCCCGAGCCCGCGCTCGCCCCAGGCCTGCAGCCAGCCACCGTGCAGCCGGGCGTCCTCGAGGCTGATCGACAACCCCAGTCCGGTACCGCCGGTGAGCCGGCTGCGCGAGGGGTCGCCACGCCAGAACCGGTTGAAGACGAGCGCCGCCTCGCCCGGGCGCAGCCCGACCCCGTGGTCGCGCACCGTCACCGCCCCGGCCTGCTCGTCGGCCCGGACGGTGATCACGACCGGCCGTCCGTCTCCGTGTTCGATGGCGTTCCCCAGCAGGTTGCGCAGGATTCGCTCGACCCGGCGGGAATCCATCTCGACGCGGACCGGTGCGTCCGACGTGTGGACGACGAGCTCACTGCCATGTCGCTCGGCCAGGGCCCGGCTGGCGTCCACGGCATTGGTCACCACGGCGCCCAGGTCCTCGACATCCGATTCCAGCCGGGCCACACCGGCGTCGTATCGGGAGATCTCGAGCAGATCCGCGAGGAGTAACTGGAATCTGTCCAGCTCCGCCGTGAGCAGCTCCGCCGATCGGGCCAGCTGCGGCGAGAACTGTCCCCGCTCGGCATACAGCAACTCGGCGGCCATCTGGATCGTGGTCAGCGGGGTGCGCAGCTCGTGCGACACGTCGCTGGTGAATCGTCGCTGCAGCCGGGACAGCTCCTCCAGGCGGCGGATCTGCCCTTGCAGGCTGACGGCCATGTCGTTAAATGATTGGCCCAGCCGAGCGATGTCGTCGGTGCCGCGGATCGGGATTCGCTGGGCCAAGTCGCCGCCGGCGAGTCGCTCGGCCGTCTGCGCGGCGACGCGCACTGGCGCGACCACCTGGCGGGTCACCAGCAGCACGACGATCGCGACAAAGAGCACCAGGCCGAGGCCCGACAGCAGCACCGTCCGTTGGACCAACGAGATGGTGTCCTCCTCGGCGGTCAACGGGAACAGGTAGTAGAGCTCGAAGGTGCCGCCCTGACCCGCCACCGGCTCGCCGATGATCAGCCCACGCACCGTCGAGGTACCGGTGGTGTCGACGATGCTCGCGTACTGAACGACGGTCTTCCGCTGCCGGACGAGCCGGCGCATCTCCGCGGGGATCTTGGTCGGGTTCGTGCCAGCGGCGGGCACCGCGGACGCCGGTGACAGGATGATGATCGAGTAGAAGCCGGAAACATTGCCGGAGCCGGTGAGTTGGGACAAGACGACAGCGACCGCATCGTTGTAACCGGCGATGTCGCTGGGGCTGACGTCGGCCAGCAGTTGGCCGGCTGTCACCTGCCCGGAGTTCGCCTGCAAAATGGCGGCGTTTCGCTTGGCGTGCAGGATGCCGGCGGTGATCTGGTTGACCAGGAAAATCCCCATCACGAGAACGACCACGCCCGTTACGAGCACGGTCGTGGCGCCGATCCGCAGCTGCAGCGAATTGCGCCAGGTGCGGGCAAGCGCACGGGCAACAGCGCTCAGCTGGCGAGCGGTCCCGTGCCACACACCTGCGGCCGCGCCCACCGCCGCACGCGGCAGCGGGAGCCGAGCCGACATGGTCTCAACTGGCGCGCCCTGATCCGCCGGCTGCGGGGCCGGATCCGGCGCAGCGACCGTTTCGTCGGGTGGAGCCGTACCGACACGCGGAATGCTCATGGGGGTCCGGCTTTGTACCCCACGCCGCGGACGGTGAGCACCACCTCGGGACGCTCCGGATCGCGCTCCACCTTCGACCGCAGGCGCTGCACGTGGACGTTGACGAGCCGCGTGTCAGCGGCGTGCCGGTAGCCCCAAACTTGCTCCAGCAGCACCTCGCGAGTGAACACCTGCCGTGGCTTGCGGGCGAGCGCCACGAGCAGGTCGAACTCGAGGGGAGTGAGCGCGATCGCGGCACCGTCGCGGGTGACTTGATGGGCGGGCACGTCGATGCTGACCGGTGAGTCCGGCGGGCCGATCGTCAGGGTCTCGCTGACGACGTCCTCGTGGTGGCGCAACCGGGCGCGCATGCGCGCGACGAGTTCCTTCGGCTTGAACGGCTTGACCACGTAGTCGTCGGCGCCGGACTCCAGGCCGAGCACGACGTCGACGGTGTCGCTCTTAGCGGTCAGCATGATGATCGGGGTGCCGCTCTCGGCGCGGATGGCCCGGCAGACGTCCAAGCCGGACAAGCCCGGCAGCATGAGGTCAAGCAGCACGATCTCCGGCTTTGTCTCGCGGAACAATTGCAGCGCGCGGTTGCCGTCCAGAACGAACGACGGCTCGAAGCCGTCGGCCCGCAGCACGATGCCGAGCATCTCGGCCAGTGCGGTGTCGTCGTCGACAACCAGTACGCGCGGTCTCATAGCCACCATCGTGGCATCTTCCCGCAGGAAATGCCGCGGACCGTGCACCGTGGCAGACGGTTCACGTGAACCGGCGGCGCCTTACGTCTGACGGCGGTCCTTGCGGGCGCGCAGCTTCTCCCGCTGCTCGACGAAACGTGCCGCCTGTGTGTCCAGGCCGGCCATGAAGGTAGCGAGCTCCTCGCGAGCCGGCTCGCCGGCCGGACCCAGGTCGTCGCGCTCGAAGACCCGCCAGAACTTCAGGATCGGGACAACCACTTCGTCGTGGTGCAGCCGCAGGTCGTAGATGCCGGCCTTGGCGATGGTGACCGAGTTGCGGGTGAAGTCGGGCATCCCGGCGCCGGGCATCTGGAACCCGACGACCTCGTCGCGAACGGCCTGCATGGTGTCGTCGGGGGCGAGGTCGAACGCGGCGGCGACCAGGTTGCGGTAGAAGACCATGTGCAGGTTCTCGTCGATCGAGATCCGCGCCAGCAGCTGCTCGGCGATCGGGTCGCCGGTCGAGCGTCCGGTGTTGCGGTGCGACACCCGGGTAGCCAGCTCCTGGAAGGACACGTAGGCCACCGCCTGCAGCAGGGTCTTGTCCCCCGACTCGTAGCCCGCGGTCATGTGCGCCATGCGCAGCCGCTCGAGACTCACCGGGTCGACGCCGCGAGTGACGACCAGGTAGTCGCGGATCGCGATCCCGTGCCGCCCCTCCTCGGCCGTCCAGCGCCCCACCCACTGGCCCCACGCGCCATCCCGGCCGAACCGGGTGGCGATCTCCCGGTGGTAGGAGGGCAGGTTGTCCTCGGTGAGCAAGTTCACCACCATTGCGGTGCGGGCAACCCGGTCCAGCGGTGAGTCCTCGGGACGCCAGTCCTCGCCGCCGAGGAACTCGAAGTCCCGGCCGCGGCTCCACGGCACGTAGTCATGCGGCATCCAGTCCTTCGCCAGCCCCAGGTGACGATTGAGGTTGGCCTCGACGACGGGCTGGAGCTCCTGCAGCATCCGGCTCTGCAGGTCGGTGCCTCGATCGGCGATGGTCGTCATGGACCCCAGGGTACCTACGGTTGCGTAGGTTGGGGCTGTCAGCCGCCGGCGACGGACGGCAGCACGAGCACCTCGGCGCCCTCGCCGACGACTGCCTGCGCGCCGCCGATGGCTCGGACGTCCTGCCCGTCGACGTACACGTTGACGTAGCGGCGAAGCGCGCCCTGCTCGTCGCGGATGCGCCGGCCGAGCGCGGGGTAGTCCGCCGCGACCGCGTCAAGTACCTCGGCCAGCGAGCCAGCTGGGCAGTTCAGCTCGATCGTCTTGCCTCCACCGACCAGCGGGCGCAGCGCACCGGGCAGCGACAGCCGCACGCTCATCCGACAGTGGCCGCGCGTACGCACAGCACGTCAGGCAGGTGCGCGGCGACCAGCGACCAGTGGTCGCCCTCGTCCGGACTGGCATAGACCTCGCCGTTGCGGGTGCCGAAATAGACACCGGCTGGGTCGGCGTCATCGGCGCACATCGCGTCACGCAGCACGATGCCGTAGTGGTCGTGTTGCGGCAGCCCGTCACTGAGAGCGGCCCACGTGTCGCCCGCGTTCTCGGTGCGGTACACCCGGCAGGCGTGATCCGGCGGCACCCGGGCACCGTCGGAAGCCACCGGGAAGTTGTATGCCACTGCACCGTGGTGCGGGTGAGCCACCATCGCGAATCCGAAGTCCGACGGCAGCCCGTCGGCGATGGACGTCCAGCTGGCTGCGCCGTCGTCGCTGCGATAGACCCCGAGGTGGTTCTGCAGGAACAGCTGCTGTGGGTTGACGGCATCACGTGCGACTTTGTGCACACACTGCCCGAACTGCGGGTACGGGTCGGGCAGGAACCGCGCGCTGACGCCCTTGTTGGACGGCTGCCAGCTGCCGCCAGCGTCGCTCGTGACGTACACGCCGCCGGTCGACATGGCGACTGCGACCTGCTGCGCATCGGCCGGGTGGGGCAGCATGGTGTGGATTGCCTGCCCGCCGAAGCCGGCGCCCCACTTCGGTCGGTGCGGGTGGTCCCACAGCGGGCGCACGAGCGCGAAGTGCTCGCCGCCGTCCTCGGAGCGGAACAGCGCGCTCGGTTCGCTGCCGGCCCAGACCACACCCGGCTCCGCCGCGGACGGTTGCAGCGCCCAGACGCGGGTGAGCGCCGCGCCCGTTTCCGCCGGGAACGTGATCGCGCCGTGGTCCGGCTCCTGCCAGCTCGCGCCCAGGTCGTCGCTGTGGAAGACCGAGGGCCCCCAGTGCTCGCTGTCGGCGCCGACCAGCAGCCGCGGGGCCGCACCACGTGTGTCGATGGAGATCGCATAGATCGCGTTCATCGGGAACTGCAGCGCGGACAGCTGCCAACTCGCCCGCCGGGCGTCGCTACGTGCCAGGAGAAGCCCCTTGCGGGTGCCGAGTGCCAGCAAGACATCAGTCATGCCGGACAGCCTGGCACCGTCCTACGACAGCGGGCCAGCCCCATCACCGGCAAATTGTTCGACCCCCGGCGCCGTCAGGCACGCCGGGGGTCGAACAAGTCGCACAAAGGCAAGTCGTGAGAGCAGCGCGACTCAGTAGCGGTAGTGATCCGGCTTGTAGGGCCCCGCGACGTCGACGCCGATGTAAGAGGCCTGCTGCTTGGTCAATGTGGTGAGTTTGGCACCCAGAGCGTCCAGGTGCAGCCGAGCGACCTTCTCGTCCAGGTGCTTGGGCAGCACGTGGACCTTGTTGTCGTACTGGCCGCGCTTCGTGTGCACCTCGATCTGGGCGATCGTCTGGTTCGAGAACGACGCGGACATGACGAAGCTCGGGTGGCCGGTGGCGTTCCCGAGGTTCAGCAGCCGACCCTCGGACAGCACGATGACCGAGTGAGACGCCCGGCTGGCAGTCTCAGCGAACACCCACTCGTGCACCTGCGGCTTGACCTCGTTCTTGACAATGCCAGGGACGCGAGCCAGGCCGGCCATGTCGATCTCGTTGTCGAAGTGGCCGATGTTGCCCACGATCGCCTGGTGTTTCATCTGCGCCATGTGCTCGGCGGTGATGATGTCCTTGTCGCCGGTGGCGGTGATGAATATGTCGCCCTTGCCGACCACGTCGTCCAGGGTGACGACCTCCAGGCCGTCCATGGCGGCCTGCAGCGCGCAGATCGGGTCGATCTCGGTGACCACCACGCGAGCGCCTTGACCGCGCAGCGAGTCGACGCAGCCCTTGCCGACGTCGCCGTAACCGCAGACGACGGCCATTTTGCCGCCGATCATCACGTCAGTCCCGCGGTTGATGCCGTCGATGAGTGAGTGGCGGCAGCCGTACTTGTTGTCGAACTTGCTCTTGGTGACGGAGTCGTTGACGTTGATCGCGGGAAAGAGCAGCGTGCCCGCCTTCTCGAACTCGTAGAGTCGGTGCACGCCAGTGGTGGTCTCTTCGGTGACGCCGATGATGCCCTGCGCCATGCGCGTGTACTTGCCGGGCTGGCTGCGCAGCGAGCGTGACAGTGTGTCCAGGATGACGCCGTACTCTTCGGAGTCGTTCTCGTCGGCCTGCGGCACCACCCCGGCCGCCTCGAACTCCACGCCCATGTGGATCAGCAGGGTGGCATCTCCGCCGTCGTCGACGATCGAGTCCGGCCCGCAGCCGTCTGGCCAGGTGAGCAGCTGCTCGGTGCACCACCAGTACTCCTCAAGCGTTTCGCCCTTCCAGGCAAAGACGGCCACGCCCTGCGGTGACTCGATCGTGCCGGCTGGACCCACAACGACGGCCGCAGCCGCGTGGTCCTGGGTGGAAAAGATGTTGCAGCTAACCCAGCGCACGTCCGCGCCGAGCGCGGCAAGCGTCTCGATGAGGACGGCAGTCTGCACGGTCATGTGCAGGGAGCCGGCAACCTTCCGGCCCGCCAGCGGCTGCTGCGCGCTGTATTCGCGGCGTAGCGCCATGAGGCCGGGCATCTCGTGCTCGGCGAGCTGGATCTCCTTGCGGCCGAACGGCGCGAGCGATAGGTCGGCGACCTTGAAGTCGCTGACGGATCCGGCGCTGTCGGGGGTGAGGGCGACGCTCACATTCTCTCCTAGCTTCTCGGGATGGGGATTCTCGTTTGGCGCGAAACTGTCATAGAGGCCGCCTTCGGCGGCAGTGCCTGTATAGGCGCCTGGACCGACGGTCGGCGCGCCGCCTTCGGCGGCCAGGCGACGGTAGATGCCCGCCTCGGGAGGTGCTGCTGCTCGATGGATCGGCCCGAACCACTCGTCGATCGCCCTGGCCAGCTGCGCATCGGTGCGCATCCGTAGTTCGAAGGCGATGTCGGTGATACCGAGGTCGTACTCGGCCAGCAGATCGCGCAGCCGTTGTAGCCGCTCGATCTGGCGTGGCCCGTAGTGCCGGTGCCCGCCCGCAGTGCGCAGTGCGGTCACCAGGCCGGCCTGCTCCAGGTAACGCAACATTCGCTGCGACCAGCCGGTAGCGTCGGCTGCCTGCTGCATCGTCAGCGACTTCATCGCCGCAGACCCTACCATGGTCATGTCAGATTATCTGGGAGAGGCAGTGTCGCGCCGACGCGTCATCCGTCGTCACTCAGGGCGCGGACCGGCTCAAATGGCCTGTAGTGGCGCGGAAGAGGGTGCCTTTCCCGGCAACCTTGCATGGTTGGCCTGCAGCCACGAAGACCGCATGACCGCGGGACAGCACGACGTAGCCGGCACCCGAAGTCACCTCGGCGCTACCGTCGGTGCAGAGCAGGATCTGCGGGCCCGCCGCGGTGATCTCGACCGGGCCGTCGACCGCGACGAGGCCGAGCGCGAGGTCCGGCACCGGCGTCTGGAAGGCCCGCTCCCCCGCCACGCCGGGCCGGGACGGGCAGCGCGGCTCGGGTAGCGGGGCGAAGTCGGTGATCCGCAGCAGTTCCGGAACGTCGACGTGCTTGGGCGTCAGGCCGCAGCGTAGGACATTGTCGCTGTTCGCCATGAGCTCGACGCCGACGCCACGCAGGTAGGCGTGGACATTCCCGGCGCCGAGGAAGATCGCCTCACCGGGTTCCAGGTGCACGGCGTTGAGCAGCAGCGTCAGCACGACGCCGATATCGCCTGGGGCGTCGGCGGCCGCCAGCACCGCAAAGGCGGCCTCGCGTGACCATGCGCCACGCGCAGCGGCCATTCGCCGACACGCCTGGATCACCGGTTCGCAGAGTGCGGCTCGCCCAGGACGGTCCAGCTCGAGCAGTCTCGTGAACGCCGCGCGCAGACCGTCCGGCCGAGCGAGCAGTTCCCCATATGGGGCCAGCTCGGCCACGTCGAGCGCATTGATCAACCGGAGCGTCTGGTCCACTGGACGGAACCCGCACAGCGTGTCGAACTCGGTGAGCGCGCAGAGCAGCTCCGGCTTGTGGTTGGCGTCCTTGTAGTTGCGCTCGCTCGCCTCACGGGGCACACCGCGGGCCTCCTCGGCCGCGAACCCGGCCCTGGCCTGTGCCAGATCCGGATGTACTTGCATCGACAGTGCCGCCGCCGGCGCGAGCACCTTGAGCAGGAAGGGCAAGTGAGGGCCGAATCGCTCGACGACGTCCGGCCCGAGCAGCCCGACCGGGTCCCGCGCGATCAGTTCGTCAAGCGTCGCTTCGTGATCGGGTGCGCGGGCCGGATCGTCCCGATGGGCCCCCAGCCAAAGCTCGGCCGCGGGCTCGCCCGTCGGCTCGATGCCGAGCAGCCCCGGGATCGCGGTAGCAGACCCCCACGCGTACCGGCGGATCACCCCGTGCAGGGCGATCAGCGGCAGCGTCCCGGGCACGACCGGCCAGCTTAGCCGGTCGCTCGGTCCGACGAAGTTGATGTCGGTCAGTCTTCCGAACTGGCCGGACCTTCGGCGGGTGCGGCGAGGACATCGGGGTCGATCGCGTCAAGGACGTCCCCGGCACCTCGGTCGACATCCGGTTCGAGGTAGATCACCCGCGCCTCCGGCACCGCCGCGCGCACCCGGGCCTCGGCCGCGTCGATCGCCGCGGCGGCGTCTGCGAGATCCGACGAAGCCGGCATCGCCAGCTTGCCGGCGACCAGCAGTTCCTCGGGACCGAGGTGCAGCGTGCGCAGATGGATCACCCGATCGATGCCCTGACCGGCAAGGTTCCTGACGATTGCGGCCACCTTGTCCGGCGAGGCCGCCTCGCCGAGCAGCAGGCTCTTCGTCTCCACGACCAGAATGCAGGCGACGGTGATCAGCAGCAGCCCGATCGCCAGCGTGCCTATGCCGTCCCACCGCCCGTTGCCGGTGATCTCGGCCAGTGAAACGCCAATCAGCGCGAACGCCAGCCCGATGAGTGCGGCGACGTCCTCGAGCAGGACGACCGGCAGCTCAGGCACCTTTGCCCGCCTGATGAACTCGATCCAGTTGCTGTCGCCCTTCAGCGGCTGCGACTCGTGGATCGCCGTTCGCAGCGAGTACGACTCCAGGACGATGGCTATTGCGAGCACGACGTAGGCCACGATCGGCGAATCCAGCGGATGTGGATGCCAGATCTTCTGCACACCCTCGTAGAGCGCGAACAGGCCGCCTGCCGAAAACAGCATCAGCGCGACGAGGAAACCGTAGACGTAGCGGTCCCGGCCATACCCGAACGGGTGCGCCGGGGTGGCCGCGCGGCGGGACCGTTTGGCACCAACGAGCAGCAGCACCTGATTGCCCGAATCCACGACCGAGTGCACGGCCTCGGCGAGCATCGATGTCGATGTGGTGATCGCGAACGCGATGAACTTGATGACGGCGATGCCGAGGTTGGCGCTCAAGGCCGCCAACACCGCCCTGGAACCACCGTGCGAACTCATGTCCGTTCTCGCTCCGCTGCGAACGGACATGAGGCTCCATGCGCACGATGCCCATTGATTCGCTCGCTGCGCTCGCTCATGTCAGTTCCCCGGGTAGTGGCTCGGACGGGTCGATCCCCAGCCCGAAAGCCAGGTAGGTCGCGGCGAAGTCACCAAACGCAGTTGCCGCCGCGAATCGCACCAGGGCCGGGCCGTCCGGGGCATCGACGTGGGACCACCGCAGTCCGCGCTGGGTTGCGATGGCGCGCAGCGCCGCTACGGCCTGCCGGGCGGCCACCTCGTCCAGCTGCACTTCGGCGTCGGTCCGCTCGCCGAGCTCCGGGTCGTCGGGGGCTCCGTCGTCGCCGACGGTGATCAGCCGCGGGCGCGGCGGCGCGTACGCGTCCCGATCGGCGAAGAACCCGGACAGGTCGTCGTCGGCGACGCGGTCCGTCGGTCCGCCCCGCAGCAACGCCCCCGCGAAGGCGACTCCGTCGGGCAGGCCGACCGACACCGCGCCAACCCCGGCCAGCAGCTGGATGGCCTCGCTGATCAGCCGGGCGGCTACCCCCGCGAGCGTGCCCGCGCCGGCAACGACGGGTACCGAGTCGGCGAGTTCGATGGCAAGCGACTTGGCCGCGTTGGTGAACGATTCGCTTGCTGGACGGCACGATTCGGCCGTCCCGTCCAGGGCGTCGGCGACCTCACCGAGCAACCCTGATGGGGCGTTCAGCAGTCCGAGCGCGTCGGCCGCCTGCAGGAAGGGCGTCAGCACGCTCCACCGCGCCGCGCGCATGTGCAGGTCCGGGCCCAGCTCGCAGACCGGCGCACGGCCGGCTGCCTGTGCGACGGGAGACCCGGCCGGCGCGACCACCGCGACGGCCATTCCCCGGTGTTCGGCGAGTTCCGCCAACCGGGCGAGCCGCGGGTTGCGCCCGTCGGTGGAACCCACCAACAACGCGTCCGCGGGTCCCGCCCACCTCGGCAGCTCTACGCCGCCCCACGACAGCGTCGGAGCGGCACCGGACGACATCCGCACAATGACCCGGGCGGCGCCCTTCGCCGGCGCGTCCGCACTGACCAGGACTGCGCGTGGCAGGTCGCCGGTCGCTAACCGGCCAAGTCCCCAGTCGTCGCGCAGTTCGACGCAGCGCCGCACCTGGGCGCCCGCGGTGGCGAGCGCCCACAGCAGGCGTCCGGCGTCTCGGGCGGCTAGCAGGTCGGCGTCGTCGAGCAGCAGCTCGTCGAAGGGCATGGTCGTGGGCGGTCAGGAGTCGGGCGAGGCTGCGACGCCGATGCCGTTCGGACCGGGTGTCGCCTCGTCCAGCAGCAGCACCGGGATGCCGTCGCTGATCGGATAGCTGGTCAGGCAGTGGGTGCAGATAAGAACCTCCACACCGTCCCGGATCTCCTCGCGCAGGGGCGCGTGGTCGTCGCTCGGGCAGGCGAGCAGCTCGAGCAGCTCTGCGTCAATGGGCATGTGGTTCCTCCTGATCAGGCGCGGATGACCGATAGCGCTTGGTCGCGCACCCGACGCATCGCAGCGTCGTCTGGGCCCTCCACATTCAGTCGCAGTAATGGCTCGGTGTTGGACGCCCGGACGTTGAACCAGCTGCCGTCCGCGAGCTCGACCGTGAGCCCGTCCAGCTCGTCCGCCGAGCGGGTGCGGTCGGCGAAGGCCTCGCGTACGGCGGCGACACGCGCACTCTGGTCCGCGACCGTCGAGTTGATCTCGCCTGAGGCGGCGTAGCGGGCGTAGACGCGCGTCAGATCGGCGAGCGTCCCGGACTGCTCACCGAGCACGGCGAGGACATGCATGGCGGCCAGCATGCCGGTGTCGGCGCGCCAGAAGTCACGGAAGTAGTAATGCGCAGAGTGCTCGCCGCCGAACACCGCGCCGGTGCGGGCCATCTCGGCCTTGATGAACGAGTGGCCGACCCGGGTGCGTACAGGCGTCCCGCCGCGCTCGCGGACGATCTGCGGCACGGCATGCGAGGTGATCAGGTTGTGGATGATCGTCGCACCCGGATTCTTGGCCAGCTCGCGGGTGGCTACCAGCGCGGTGATCGCGCTCGGCGACACCGGATTCCCGTCCGCATCGACCACGAAGCACCGGTCGGCGTCGCCGTCGAACGCCAGGCCGATGTCGGCGCCCTCCGCGATCACGGCCTTCTGCAGGTCAACCAGATTCGCCGGCTCGAGCGGGTTCGCCTCGTGGTTGGGGAACGAGCCGTCCAGCTCGAAGTACAGCGGGACGATGGTGAGCGGCAACGCACCCAGCGCCGCGTCGCCGAGCACGGCCGGGACGGTGCAGCCGCCCATGCCGTTGCCGGCGTCCACGACGACGCGCAGCGGACGGATCGCGGACAGGTCGACGAGGGAGCGCAGGTACCGCGCGTAGTCGGCGAGCAGGTCGACGTGCTCCACGCCCAGGTGTTCGGGCCTGTCGAGCCCGTCGCGCAGGTACGCCTGGGCGCGATCACGGATCTCGGCCAGCCCGGAATCCTGGCCCACTGGGACGGCACCGGCCTGGCACAGCTTGATGCCGTTGTACTGGGCGGGATTGTGGCTGGCCGTGAACATGGCGCCGGGCAGGTCGAGGTGACCTGAGGCGAAGTAGAGCATGTCCGTCGACGCCAGCCCGGCCTCGACGACCGTCGCACCACGACTCGCCGCGCCGGCCGCGAACGCCCGGGTCAACGCCGGGCCGGAATCGCGCATGTCGTGCGCGGTGACCAGCCGGCTCGCGCCGGTGACCTCGACGAACGCAGCCCCGAGTGCTCGGGCGATTCGCTCGTCGAGCTGGTCGGGTACCGTGCCGCGGATGTCGTAGGCCTTGACGATCGCCGCGAGATCGGCGGTGCTGCTCATTCGCCGCAGCCTACCGGGATCGCGGGCGGTCTCGGGGTGCTCAGGTCGCCGGCGGGACGACGTGCAGGTGGCCGCGACGACCGGTGCCCGATCCAGCGGCAGCCGCCTCGAGCCCCACCCCTGCCGCGGCTCGCCCCGGCGTGTCGATCCGCCCGGCCTCCCGGACGGCGTCGGCGAGTGCCTCGAGATCGTCCGCCTGCGGGATCGGCACGGGGAACTCCCCGACGTGCCGCAGTACCTCCCACCCGCGCGGCACGGTGAGCCGAACCGCGTGCTCCTCGCACAGGTCGTACGAATGCGGTTCGGCAAAGGTGGCGAGCGGGCCCACGACTGCCGTGGAGTCGGAATAGACGTACGTCAGCGTGGCCACCGCCGGCCGGCCGCAGCCGGTGCGGGTGCAGGTCCGCACGCGTCTCACCGGATGCTCACAGGCGGCTCGCAAGGCAGATCCTCACAGCGCGAGACGATAGTCCCCGTGGGGTCTAGGGCGCAGGATGGTGCGGTCGAGCTACCCCGTGTCGCACTTCCGTGCCAGGATCTAGCATAGTGCTGCTTTGCGGTAATGCCGTAATGTGGGATAGCGTGATGGGCATGACTCGCTTTCACGGCTACGTCGGGATGCAAACCCGTGGCACGCTCGCCCTACCGCCAGAGCTGCGCCGGCGGATGCACCTGGACAAGCCCGGAGCGCAGGTCGAGATCGTCGAGCGCGCCGACGGAGTGGTCGAACTTCGTGCCGCGCTGCCGGTGCCAGCCGATCAGGCATGGTTTTGGACGGAGCGATGGCAGCGCCGTGAACAGGAGGTCGACGAGCATGTCGCCGCCGGCGAGGTCGCCGTCCACGACGACACGGAAGCATTCCTCGACCACCTCGACGAGCTGGACGCCGCATCGGCGGAGGCGTGAAGTTCGAGACCACGCCCGCCTTCGATAGTGACTACCGCCGCCTGACCCCTCGCGACCGCGCGATCTTCCATGAGGTCGTCGCCACCAAGTTCGCCCCAGCGTGCGAGACGCACGTCGCGGATCCTGCAGCCGGGTGGCCAGCGTCCGTCCGGGTCAAGCCGGTCACCAACGCGCCCGGCATTCTCGAGATGACCTGGTCGTTCGCCGGTCCGGATGGGCGGGCCACCTTCGAACTCATCACCGTCGGTGGCGAGCTGCGCTGTCGCTGCCGTCGCATCGGCACGCACAGCATCTTTCGCGAGCCGTGATCACCTACCGCAAATCCCGCTGGCCCCATTCGTCAGTACGCTTGCCCACTGTGCAGCGCGTGAACCAGGACCGCAGGAGAAATCGGCGGGATCGGCACGGACGTGGCATGCGTTCGGCGCTCGCGCCGAGCGATGTGCCGATCGCGCGCACCCGCAGCGACCTGTTCGACGATCTCGTCCTGGACGCGGTCGAGGAGCTCGAGGACCGGTTCGCGAGCGATCTCGCTGGTGTGGAATTTGCAGTCGAGGACGTCCCAACTCTGCCCGCCGACGCGCCGACCGGCCTGGAGTTCGACCCAGAGGTGGTGGCCGATCGGGGTGTTCCGATGGGGCGGATCCATCGCGCGGGACTGGGTTCGATCCGCAAGCCGGTGATCGTGCTCTACCGCCGGCCGATCGAGGCGCGGGCGCTGGACCGGGAGGACCGCGGCGACCTGGTGTTCGCCGTGGTCAGCGAGCTGGTCGCTGAGCTACTGGGCAAGGACGTCGACGACGTCGACCCGCCCTGACCGCTAACCGGCGCGGCGCTTGAGGCGGCGGCGCTCCCGCTCGGACAGCCCACCCCAGATCCCGAACCGTTCGTCGTGCTCCAGCGCGTACTCGAGGCACTCGCCGCGCACCTCGCAGCCCGTGCAGATCTGCTTCGCCTCGCGCGTCGAGCCGCCCTTTTCGGGGAAGAAGGCCTCCGGATCGGTCTGCGCGCACAGCGCCCGCTCCTGCCAGCTCTGCTCCTCCGGCAGCCCGAAGATCTCGGACAGCTCGACGCTGTTGACCTGCCTGAGATGGTCCGTCACGTCCGTCATCGCGCCCCTCCTGACACCTACGGCCCTGTGACCTGGCTGTCGTCGCTGTACGGAGCCGGCGACATGCATGAAATTACACTCGTGTCGTTACCGGAAAGTCAAGCCCGCATCTGCTATTTGCCGCTTCGCCGTCGATCGCGAAGGGGCATCCCGATCGCGAGGCCATTTGGGCCGCGTGCCTGTAGCGCAACAGTTACGATGTAGCACATGACTGCTCCGCTGTCGATTCGATTCGACGCGAGGCTGCTTGAGCGCCTGCGCCGCCGCGCCCAGACCAGCCCCGGCTCAACGCCATCGGGACTCGCGCAGCGCCTCGTCGACGAGGGTTTGCGCATGGCTGACCACCCAGGGGTGGTCTTCAAGGACGGCCCGAGCGGACGACGCGCGGCACTCGCCTTCGGACCGGACGTGTGGGAGGTCGTGAAGGTGCTGCGCGAGGTCGACGAGCGTGGCCCTGCCGCGGTCACTGCTGCGGCTGACGTGCTCGCCCTGGCGGAGGCGAAGGTCCGGGTGGCCATGCACTACTACGCGGCCTACCCGGACGAGATCGACGCCGAGATACGCGACGCCGACGACGCCTCAGCAGCGGCAGAAGCGGCCTGGCAGGCTGAGCAGCGGCTGCTCGCGTGAAAGTCGCGCTCTTGCTGGACGAGATGCATGCACCGGCCCTCGCCACGGCGTTGCGCGAGCGGGGTCACGACGCGCTTGCGGTCGCCGCTGAAGCCGACCTGCGCGCGCTCTCGGACGAGGAACTGTACAGCTGGGCCGGCCAGCAACGGCGGCGCATTCGAGAACGTCAAGGACTTCCGGCCGCTCTTGCGTCGAAGCGAAGAATCCGGCCAGCCACCAACGCCAGTGCTATTCACCAGCAGCCGCAACTTCCCCCGGTCTCGCCACAACCCCGGACCACTCATCGACGCACTCGACGCGTGGCTGCGTCTCGCCGCTGCAGAACCACGACCGAATGAGGACTGGCTCAGCCACCCAGAAGCTCGCAAGCGACGCGCTGCTCGCTGAGCGCACGGCGGCCGCCGAGGGCCGGCCAGTCACCCGTAGCGGCAACCGTGGCACCCCGACGGGCGATAGCGTCGATGGTTGATGAGCTGTTACGTCGACGCGGTGCGCGCATATCCCGGTGCAGGGCTGCGCTTCCGCGACTTCTGCCACCTGCTTGCCGATTCACGCGACGAGCTACACGCCATGGCCGATCGGCTCGGCGTGCCGCGGCGGTTCTTCCAAGACCACCCGTGGCGCTGGCACTACGACCTGCCCGAGCACGTCCGGGTCGAGGCAGTGCGGCTTGGGGCGATCGAGGTGGACCTGTACACCGTCGGCCGGCTGCTGCGCGAACGGCGCACGCAAGCTGGCTGACCGCGGAGCAGAATCGAGCACCGTGCCCGACCGGACCGCGACCACGCTGCTGCTCATCGCGCGTGATCCGCTCACTGGCCGGCTGCGGCATCCGACCGTCCTTGACGCGGGCCTGCGAGCCAGCCTATTCGCCGACCTGATCCTCTCCGGACGGATCGTCAGTGACGGGCTGGGCCCGGTCGCCGCCGACACGCCACCGAGCGGCGACCGGATCTTGGACGCGGTGCATCGCGCCGTCGTCCGACGTTCCGCGGTCGCCTGGTCGAGGTGGTACCGACATGTGCGCGTCGACCGTCACGCGCTCACCGCGGAACTGCTCGAGCAGGGCCGCTGGCAGTCGGAGGGTAGCCGGCTTCGGCCGAGGTTCAGCGACTTGACCCCGGACGTCACCCTCGACGAAGCACAACACACCGCCGCGATCCTCGACAACCGCGGCCTGCCCCGCGACAGCGCCGACGCCGTGCTTGCCGTCGTGGCCGCGCTTTGCGGCGCACTGGGCGGCCCGCCGCGCCCGCGCGCACTGCGCGGCGATCTGCTGCACCTCCTGGACGCGGTGGGCGACACGACAGATCCGGTTCGGCGGGCCGTGCAGAACGCCCTCGTCGGCGCCACGGTGGTCATGCGGCGCAGCAGGCGTCGACGCTTCACCGGGTAGGCGACCGGCGAGCGCAGTCGCTCGCGTAGGTTCGCAGACGTGCGCATCACCGTCCTGGCCGGAGGCATCGGGGGCGCGCGGTTCCTCCGCGGGGTTCGCGCGGCTCGGCCGCACGACGACACGATCGCGGTGATCAACACCGGCGACGACATCACCTTGCACGGGCTGCGCATCTGCCCCGATCTGGACAGCGTCATGTACACCCTGGGCGACGGCATCGACCGCGAACGTGGCTGGGGGCGGGCCAAGGAGACCTGGCGCATCAAGGACGAGCTCGCCACTTACGGCGCCGAACCCACCTGGTTCGGCCTGGGCGACCTGGACGTGGCCACGCACCTGGTGCGTACGCAGATGCTCGACGCGGGCTATCCGCTGTCCGACGTGACGGCGGCGCTGTGCACCCGGTGGCAACCCGGGGTGACCCTGCTGCCGATGACAGACGAACGTTGCGAGACGCACGTGGTCGTCGAGACGGAGGCCGGTCGGCGCGCGATCCACTTCCAGGAATGGTGGATCCGGCATCACGCGGCGCTCACCGCGCAGGCGTTCGTCCAGGTCGGCGTCGACGACGCGAAGCCCGCACCCGGAGTGCTGGAGGCGATCGGCAATGCCGACGTCGTGCTCGTCGCGCCGAGCAACCCGGTGGTGAGCATCGGGACGATCCTCGGCGTGCCGGGGATCAGGGACTCGGTGACGGCCACGCCCGCTCCGGTCGTCGGCGTCTCGCCCATCATCGGCGGCCGGCCGGTACGCGGCATGGCCGACGCGTGCCTGCCGGCCATCGGCGTCGAGGTCAGCGCGCAGGGCGTCGGCCGGCACTACGGCGCCCGCACTGCGGGCGGCCTGCTCGACGGATGGCTGGTGCACGAGGACGATCCGGCCGAGGTCCCGGGAGTCCCGGTACGGGCCGTGCCGCTGCTGATGACCGACGACCTGGCCACCGCGGCGATGGTCGACACGGCGCTGGAGCTGGCCGGTGTCTGACGGGCGACCCGACCACGCGGTCGCGCGGCTTGAGGTACTGCCCGTCCTGGGGATTGGTCAGCTGCGCCCCGGCGATGACCTGGTCGCGGCCATTGCCGATCACGCCCCCAGGCTGCAGGACGGCGACGTGCTGGTGGTGACGTCCAAGGTCGTCTCGAAGGTCGAAGGGCGGCTGGTCGCCGTCGACAACGCCGATCCAGCCGCGCGGGATGCCGCGCGCATGGCGGCGATCGACGCGGAGACCGATCGGGTCGTGGCACAGCGCGACGAGCTGAAGATCGTGCAGACTCGGCAGGGACTGGTGCTCGCCGCGGCGGGCGTCGACGAGTCCAACGTCGCCGCCGACGAGCTCGCGCTGCTCCCGGTCGAGCCGGACGGATCGGCGGCGGCGCTGCGCGAGGGCCTGCGCGATCGGCTGGGTGTGGATGTAGGGGTGATCGTCAGCGACTCGATGGGCCGGCCATGGCGCAACGGCATCGTTGACTTGGCGATCGGGGTGGCCGGCCTGCGGGCGGTCTTCGACGCGCGCGGCAGGCTGGACAGCTACGGCCGGCCGCTGCTGGTGACCGAGGTGGCCGTCGCCGATGAGATTGCGGCCGCAGCCGATCTGGTCAAGGGCAAGCTGTCCAGCGTCCCGGTGGCGATCGTGCGCGGGCTCGCCACGGACGGCAAGCTGGTCGACGACGGGCTGGGAATCAGCACGCTGCTGCGCGACTCGACCGACGACCTGTTCCGCCTGGGCACTACCGAGGCCATCGAGGTCGGCCGCGCGGACGCGGTGGGATCTCGCGTATCGCCGCCTGCGCTGCATCGCGCCGCGGTCGAGGCGATCACCGCGTTCGTGCCGCCGACCATGGCGGAGGGCTCCGTGCGTGAAGCGTTCCTCGGCTTCCTGTCCGCCCGTCCCGACGCGATGTGGCGCAGCTGCGTGGCCGGTCACTTGACGGCCAGCGTGTTGATCCTCGACCCGGTCAGGCGTTCGGTGCTGCTCACCCTGCATCCCCGAGCGGGCATTTGGCTCCAGGTCGGCGGCCATTGCGACCCGGATGACACCACGCTGCTCGACGCCGCACGGCGGGAGGCCGCGGAGGAGAGCGGCATCGCCGATCTACGGTTCGATCCGATGCTGCTCAGCCTGGACGTGCACGCGATCACCTGCTCGCTCGGCGTGCCCACCAGGCACTTCGACGTGCGGTTCGTCGCCGTCGCTCCGGCGGGCGCCGTGCCGGTGCGCAGCCACGAGTCGCTCGACCTGGGCTGGTTCTCCTGGGACGCGCTGCCCGACGGAGCGGCACCCGAGCTGCCCGGGCAGCTCGCGCTGGCTCGGGCGCGTTTCGGCGTCTAATGCCCGCGCTCGACCTGATCGACGGCTGGCCCGCCGCGACCACAGCCGCGGCGATCGTCGGCCCGGACGGGGTGATCGCGGCGCGGGGCCCGGTGGACGCGCCGTTCTATCTGGCGTCGGTGACCAAACCGCTGACGGCGCTGGCCGCATTGGTGGCGGACGAGGAGGGAGCACTCGTAGCTCACCGATCCGGCCGACGACTCGCTCGTCCCCGGCGCCACGATCCGCCACCTGCTCGCCCACGCCTCAGGTCTCGCCCCGGAACGGTGGCTCCGATCGTTCCCGCCCGGGGTGCGCCGGGTGTACTCCAACGTCGGTCTCGAGTTGCTGGGTGAGCGGGTCGAAGCAGCTGTCGGCATGCCGTTCGCGTCCTATCTCGCAGAGGCCGTCGCGGCTCCGCTGCGGCTGGGCACCGTGGCGCTGCGCGGCTCCCCGGCCCGAGACGGCTGGGGGTCGGTGGCCGACCTGGCCCGGGTGATCGTCGAGCTGCTCGCGCCGTCGGGCCTGCTGCATCCGTCCACGCTGGCCGATGCCACGAGCGTGCAGTACCCCGGGCTGCGGGGAGTCGTGCCCGGCTTCGGCGCCCAGAACCCCAACGACTGGGGGTTGGGCTTCGAGATCCGCGGGCACAAGTCGCCGCACTGGACCGGCTCGGCGAACTCGCCGGCGACCTACGGCCACTTCGGGCAGAGCGGAACGATGCTCTGGGTCGATCCGGTCGCCCGCATCGGGCTCGTCACGCTCAGCGACCTGCCGTTCGGCGACTGGGCGGCCACCGGATGGCCGGCGCTCTCCGACGCCGTCCTCGCCGAGGCGGGCCCCGCGGCGATGCCCGCGGGACGTGAGAGACTGGCAGCGACCGAACGAGGCGGTGAGCAGCGATGAGCGTCGCGACCGTCCACTCGGAGCCGTGGACGACGGATGCGCTGTATGCGCTGCCCGAGGACGGCATGCGGCACGAGTTGCTCGACGGGACGCTGCTGCTGACCCCGCCGCCGTCGGTGCCACATCAGCTCGCCGCCCGGCGCCTGGTCGCGGCGCTGGCCGGCGCGGCCCCCGGCGATGTCGAGGTGCTCGAGGCCGTCGGCGTGGCGGTGCCGGCCGGGCTACTCGCGCCGGACGTGGTTATCGCCAGGGCCGCGGCAGTCCACACCGCCACCCGGGAGTTGACGGCGGGCGATGTGCTCGCAGTCGCCGAGCTCGTCTCTCCGTCCTCCCGAACGAATGACCGCCGCTGGAAGCCGGAGGTGTACGCGGACGCCGGTATTGGTGTGTTCATCCGCGTCGAGCTCGATACCGCCCCAGGCCAGCCCGAGGTAATCGTCCACGGGTTGGTCGAGGGCCGCTATCGCGTTACCGCCGTCGCGCGGGGCACCGAGCCCGCCACGGTCGCCGTACCGTTCCCGGTCACGGTTACCGCGTCGGACCTCACCGGCAGCGGCCGTTAGCGGTGCAGCGGCTCGAGGCGGATGTGCACCGACTCCGGGAGCTGATTGCGTGACGCGCCTGGCGGGGGTCAGTCGCAGACCTTGAGGATCACCGGCTGGCCGGCTCACCCGCCTTGGTCAACTGAGACACCCGCTGCTCGGACACCTGCAACACCGCCGCCGCGTCCGCCCCCGACAATCCCCGCGCCTTCAACGCCCGCGCCAACGCCCGCGACCGCCTAGCCGCCGACCGCCGCACATCATCAGCCCGCGCCTGCAGCTCCCGCACCTGCGTCACCTCGTCGTTCAACTCGCCTAGATCGTCGACGACCAGCCGCACCGGCGCGTCACCCATGTCCCGCGGAAGAAAGAGTAGTACCGCCATGGCCCTCGCCAGGCAAAGGCAGTGCCCAATCTTGGCCGATGTTGAGGAAAGTCATGCTACGTGTACACCGTCGATGTCCACCGCTTAGACAGTTGCTCAGTCCAGCCGCTAGACTTACACTGTGAAGGCGAGGGAAGTGAGCAGGCGGATCGAGCGGCTCGGCGGCATGGTAGTGCGACAGAGCGCCTCGCACCGCATCTACGAGAAGGACGGCTGCAGGACGATGGTCGCCCAGCACGGCGGCGGCCGCGACATCCCGAGCGGGCTCCGGCTGTCCGTCTCTACCAAGATCGTCATCGCGTCCCTCTGTCAAACCAATATACGTTACCGCATCGGATCGAGCGGCACGATGGAAAAGCCGATGTCTTCGGGAAGGGATGGCTGATCAGGCGATGAGCGAGCGGGTGTATCGGGTCGTGGTGACCCGTGAGGGTGATGACTGGCTGGCTGACGTGCCGGACGCTCCGCCTGCGCACACCTTTGCGCGGAACTTGGAATCGTTGGACCGCTACGTGCGCGAGGCGCTCGTGCTGGCCGAGGATCTGCCGGACGAATCGATGGGGTCGCTGCAGTTGGCGTGGGAGTTCCATACCGGCGACGAGGCATTGGATATGGAGCTGGCCCGGCTGCGGGCCGAGCGTGACGAGGTTGCGCAATCGCAGGCGCGGCTCGAGGACGATACGGCTCGGCTGGCAGGCAAGCTGTCGGGGTTCTCGGTGCGGGATGCAGGCGCCTTGCTGGGCGTGTCGCGGTCGCGGGCCCAGCAGCTGCGCGCCAGCTGACCGCGTCTCCTGCTCTTGGGCCAGTTGCGTTCAGATTGCCCGGATGTCGATCACGGCCATACGCGGGCCGAAGCGCGGTTTGCGGACGCCGGACGCCTCGATCAGCCGCACGACCCGCTGGCGCTGGCCCTGCCATGGCGCCAGCAGCCGGAGCATCTGGGCGTCGTCGCTGCGCGGTGCCCCGGTCAGCGCGTAGCCGACCAGGTCGGGAATGTGGTAGTCGCCAACGCTCACCGCGTCCGGGTGCCCGAGCGCGCGTTGCACGGTCTCGGCCGCGGTCCACTCGCCGATGCCCGGCACGAGCCGCAGCCGGGAAACCGCGGCGGGAAGCGGGAGCGCCACGCACTCCTCCAGCCGGGACGCGACGGTGGCGGCCGCCCGGATCGCCCGCTGCCGCTGCAGGTCCACGCCGAGCCGATGCCACTCCCAGGTGGTGATCTGCAGCAGCACCTCGGGACTGGGCGGCACGCGCAGCCGGCCCATCGGGCCCGGTGCCGGGGTGCCGAAGTGGTGCAGCAGGCCGCGCCAAGCCCGCCGCGATTCACCACCTGTGACGCGCTGCTCGAGCACCGCTGGGACGAGCGAGTCGAGCACCAACCCGGTCCGCGGCAGCCGCATCCCGGGACGGCGGCGCAACACCGCGTGCAGCAGCGGATACGCCGAGACGTCCAGCGCCGACCAGTCGTCGCCCTCGCCCAGCAGCTGCGGCACCGTGTCGAGCATCCATCGGGCCCCGGGGCCCCAGGCCGTAGCGTGCACCGAACCCGAGGCTCGCAAGGCCAGCGTGCCAGGACCGTCCGGAGTCAGGCAGGCCCACCAAAACGTCCCGTCAGGACTCACCTGATGCGCCGGATCCCCGCCTCCGTGCCGCAACGGGCCGAGCGAGCTCAGCACATCGACCGGACGCCCAGGCGCCCAGATCCGCTCAAGCATCCGCTCAAACATCAGACGAGAATCGCACCGATCCGGCCGGCAGCTCGACATCCGGCCACACCCGCGCGCCGCCGAGCAGCTCCACGCCCGAGCCGATCCGCGCCCGATCGCCGATCACCGCGTCCTGCAGGCGGACGTCCACCGCCACCACGGCGTCGCGGCCCACCACGCTGCGCCGCACCACCGACCCCTCGCCCACCGTCGCGCCGTCGAACAGCACCGCGCCGTCCAGCGTCGCGCCGGGGCCGACGACGCATCCGGCACCCACCGTCGTACCGCCGCATAGCAGGGCGTCGGCCGCCACCGAGGCACCGGGCAGCACCAGCGACTCGCCGACGGGGCCGGGCAGCGCCGCCGACGGGGCCAGGCCGCGGACCAGGTCGGCCGAGCCCGCGACCAGGTCCGCCGGCTTGCCGATGTCGCGCCAGTAGGTCGTGTCGACGAAGCCGAGCACCGTCGCGCCGGACGCCAACAGCCCAGGGAACGTCTCCCGCTCGACCGACACCGGGCGGCCCGCCGGGATGGCGTCCACCACCGAACGCCGGAACACGTACGTTCCCGCGTTGATCTGGTCGGTCACCGGGTCCGGGTCCTTCTCCAGGAACGCCCGCACCCGGTCGTCCGGATCGGTCGGCACGCAGCCGAACGCCCGCGGGTCGTCGACCTTGGTCAGGTACAGCGTCACGTCCGCATCCGCGTCGGTGTGCCGGGCGAGCAGGGCCCGCAGGTCGACACCGGACAGCACGTCCCCGTTGAAGATCAG
The DNA here is from genome assembly GCA_963839995.1 of uncultured Actinomycetota bacterium. GTDB lineage: Bacteria > Actinomycetota > Actinomycetes > Mycobacteriales > Jatrophihabitantaceae > CAWIUB01. The sequence continues at coordinate 251,377 of CAWIXH010000001.1, forward strand.
CGTCGTCCCGCCGCGTAGCCGATCGGCGACGTTGCGGATGCCGCCGCCGGTGCCTAGCGGCTCGGCCTCGACCACGTACTCGAGGTCCAGACCGAGGGCGGAGCCGTCGGCGAAGTGCTCGGAGAACACCTCGGCCCGGTAGGACGTGCCGAGCACGACGTGCTCGACTCCGGCCTCGCGAATCCGCGAGAGCAGATGCGTCAGGAACGGCACCCCGGCCGTCGGCAGCATCGGCTTCGGGGCCGACAAGGTGAGCGGCCGCAGCCGGGTGCCCAGGCCGCCCACCAGGACGACCGCGTCGACGCCACTCACCATGTCCTCCGTTGGGGCGCGGCGCCCTCGGCCACGCCGCGGAATCGGCGGGCGAGCAGCGACCGCAGCCATAGCCCGGCCCGCAGCGCCGACCGTACCGGCAGCCAGCGCCATCCGGGGTAGCGGCGCGACAGGTAACGGGCCGCGCTGCGGTGGTGCTCGACGGCCATCCGCGCCGAATCCCGGGCGGTGGCGTGCCCACCGGTGTGCTCCACGGCCGCGCCCGGCACGTAGACGCTCTGCCAGCCGAGCCGGCTGAGGCGTTCACCGAGGTCGACGTCCTCGAAGTACATGAAGTACTCCGGGTCGAAGCCGCCGACTGCATCGAAGGCCGGACGGCGGACGAGCAGGCACGAGCCGGACAGCCAGCCGGTCGGCCCCTCGGCGGGCGCGCCGCGCTCGCGGCGGTAGGACTCCGTCCACGGATTGCTCGGCCACCACCAGCCGAACACCGCGTGGCCGATTCCGCGGCCCAGCGACGGCAGGGCTCGCGCCGACGGGTAGATCTCGCCGGACGGGGTGAGGATCAGCGGTCCGAACGCTCCTGCCTGCGGCCAGCGGGCCGTGGCGCCGATCAGCTCGTCGAGGGCGCCGGCTCGCCAGATGATGTCCGGGTTGCTGATCAGCACAAGTTCGGTGTCGGTCTGCGCCACGCCGAGGTTCGCCGCGCCGCCGTAGCCCAGGTTGCCACCGGTCGGCACTACCCGGATGTTGGCCTGCTGCTGGGCGCGCTCCACCGAGCCGTCGGTCGACCCGTTGTCGGCAAGCACCACGTCGACCTCGGCCGTGGTCGCGGCTCGTGCAGCGAGTCGAGGAAGGTCTGCAGGGTCGCACCCGGCGAGTACGTCACCACGACAACCGAGAGCTTGGTGGTCATCCGTGGTCCCCGCGAAAGCGTGAGCGCAGCGAGCGGTTTCGTGGGGTGGTTCGGATCGCCCGCTCGTACGCCTCGATGTGCGCGGCGGCGCAGGCGTCCCAGGTGAACCCGGCAGCGCGCTTGATCGCAGCCTCGCCGAGCCGTTGCCGCTCGGCCGGGTCGTCGAGCAGTTGCTTTAGCGCGGACACGATCGACGCCGCGTCCGGCTCGGTATACGCGACGGCTTCGCCGCCGACCTCAGGCAGGGCGAGCCGTCGCGTGGTCAGCACTGTGGCACCACACGCCATCGCCTCGAGCACCGGCAGGCCGAACCCCTCGCCCAGGCTCGGGTACGCCACCACCTGGGCCCCGCCCAGCAGCGGGGCCAGCTGCTCGACCGGCAGGTAGCCCGGCCGGATCAACGTCAGCTGCTCGGGAATGTCGGCGATCGCGGCGTCCAGCTCGCTGCCGTGCCAGCCGGCACCGCCGGCCAGGACGAGCGCGGGAGGGTTCGCCCGTTCCCGGACGGCCTGCACCCAGCCGCGCACCAGCGCGGGCACGTTCTTTCGCGGCTCAAGGGTGCCGAGAAACGCGACGTAGTCCTGCCCCTCGGCAATGTCCAGCTCCTCCCGGACGGCACGCACCGCGTCCGCCGACGGTGGGCCGAACACGTCGCGATCGACACCGTAATAGGCGACCTGCAGCCTCGCCCGATCGGCTCCCGCCACTCGGACCAGCTCGTCGGCCGTGGCCTGGGATGGCACCACGCAGCACGCCGCCCGCCGGAGCGCCAGCTTGGTCGCTGCCCGGAAGAACGGTCCCTTCGTCCGGGTGTGGACGGTCGGCTGGGTGAAGAACGTCGCGTCGTGCAGGGTGACCACCACCGGCACCCGCGCGCGCAGCGGGTGGGTGTAGTGCGGCGAATGCAGGACGTCCGGCGCGAGCCGCCGCACAATCCGCGGCAGCCCGACCTGCTCCCACGCCAGCCTCGTCGGCCGCCGGTCGGTCGCCCGTCCGGCCGCCACGGGCTCGCGACCGCTCAGGGCCGAATACTGCGCGACGTCGGCACGACGGCAGACGACCCTGATGTCGACACCCGCCTGGCGCAGCGCGGGGACCAGGCTGTCGACATAACGGCCCACGCCCCGCCGGTCCGCGGGCACCGCCGTCGCGTCGAGCAGCACGCGCACGTAGGACTCCGGACCGATGGACAACAGGCGACCGCGGCAGCCTACCCGGCCATCGCTGCGTCCGAACTGCACTAGAGTGGCCGGTCGTGTCCGAGCCCGCAGCCGGGCCGCCGACAGGGCGGCGCCGCCGCGTCATCCGGATCGTGCATGTCGCGGGCATCGCGATCGCCCTGCTTGCCGTGGCATTGCTCGCGAAGACCTTGGCGGCCCAGTGGTCGGAGGTCCGCTCGTCAATCATCCACGCAAACCTGGGCTGGCTCGCGGTCGCGTTGCTGTGCAGCGCCGCGTCGATGACCGGCCTCGGCCTGCTGTGGTGGCGCTGCTTCCACGTCTTCGGGTCCTTCCCCCGCCGCCGCGAGGCTCTGTCGTGGTACTTCGGAGGTGAGCTGGGCAAGTACCTGCCCGGCGGGGTCTGGTCGGTGCTCGGACGTGGCGAGCTCGCCCAGCGCGGCCGGGTGAGCCGAAGCACCGCATATGCGACCACCCTGATCTCGTACGGTGCCATGTGCATCGCGGCGGCGATCGCTTGCGGGGTGCTCGCGCCGATCGTCGCCGCGGACGGGCAGGGGCTGGGCTGGGCATGGCTGCCGCTACTGCTGATACCGCTTGGTGTCGCGGCCGTGCACCCCGCGATTCTCGGCCGGATCCTCACCTTCGGCCGCCGGGTGACCAAAGGGCGTCTCACCCTTGAGCCGCAGCCCTGGGGCAGCATGCTGGGACTGATCGCGTGGTCGATCCCCACCTGGCTGTTCCTCGGCGGGGCATCGGTGGCCGTCACGTCTGCGCTCGGCTACGACCAGCAGCCTGCGCGAGTCGCCTTTGCCGCGATCGCTGGGTGGATACTTGGGTTCCTCGCGGTGCCGGTACCGGCCGGAGCGGGGCTGCGGGAGCTCGTGTTCGTCGGGCTCTGCGGTCTGGACGGCGCCCCCGCGACCGCGGTCGCGGCTATCGCCCGGCTCCTGCTCATCGTGGTCGACGGCATCGGCGGTGTGGTAGGGCTCTGGTACGCCCGTAAGCACAACACAGCGACACTGGCAAGGTCCAATACCTAAGCCGGACGGGAGGCCGACATGGACAGGGGTGACGCATTGCGTCGCGCCAAGACCGCGTACGCCGACGGCGCGCGGCATACCGGCAATGCGCTCACTCGCTTGGGCGTCATCGGCTCACAGCCGCCCACTCGTGACCAACGACTCAAGCACTGGGCGTACAGCCTCACCCGAGTTCACGACTCGCTGGCGATCGCCGAGCTGGACGTGCCGTGGTGGACCTACCGCGCGATCGATGTCGTCGAGTCGTGGCTCGCCTCCCGTGCACGGCCGATCCGGGTGTTCGAGTACGGCTCCGGTGCCAGCACGCTGTGGTTGGCCAAGCGTACGGACGAGGTGCACTCCGTCGAGCACCATCGTGGCTTCGGTGAGCACATCGCGCCAACTGTCACGGGGGTCGGCAACGTAGATCTCAGTATCGTCGAGCCGGCCGCTTCGGCCGCGCCGGCAGTCCCGTCCGCGAAGGAAGGCCATGCCGGTCTCGACTTCGCCGACTACGTCGCGACGATCGACAAGGTCGGCGGTGAGTTCTCGCTGATCGTGATCGACGGCCGTGCCCGCGAGGCGTGTCTGGCTGCAGCGATCCGCCACCTCTCACCGGACGGGATCATCGTCTTCGACAACACCCGCCGCGCTCGTTACCGTCGGGCGATCGCCGCATCGGGGCTCGCTGAGCAACGGTTGCGCGGGATTACTCCGACGCTGCCGTATCCCGACCAAACGTCAATCCTGTCGACGCGCCAGATCGAATAGCCGCCTATCCGACCCGCAGCGCAAGCTCGTGCTCTTGATGCTCGGGTAGCTGCTCGCCCTTCCCGAAGCGCATCTTCTTCGTATGTTCCAGCGTGTCCTCGATCAGCAGTCGATTGGTGCGGATGAGGTCGGAGATGATGCCGATAATGACGCTGAGGAACGAGATGATCAGTAAGACCGTGCCGAGGATCAGCGACTGCAAGTGCCCGCCCGGGTTGTCCTGCAACTGCAGGATCGCAAACCGAACGAACGGGATCAGTCCCAGGACGCCGAACACCACGGCGAGCGCCGTGAAGATGACGTATGGCTTGTACATGATGTAGGCGCGCACGATTGCACCCGCCGAATTGAAGATGTGCTGGCGCGTCGACTTGAAGAGCCGGGACTCGCGTGTTTTCGGATTCGTCCGCACCGGGATGCTGGAGATCGACAGCTTCTTGTTCCCGGCCTGGATAATCGTCTCCATGCAGTAGCTAAAGCGGGTGATCGTATTGAGCAGCATGATGCTCTCGCGCGAATACGCCCGGAAACCGCTGGCCGCGTCGGGCAGGTCGGTGCCCGCGGCCAGATTGACGATGCGGCTGCCGAACTTCTGCATCATGATCTTGAATCTGGAGAAGTGCTCAACCAGATGCACCTGCCGGTCGGCGATGACGATATCCGCCTCGCCGGAGAGGATCGGCTGGACGAGGTCGGCGATGCGATCCTGCGGATACTGGTTGTCGCCGTCGGTGTTGACGACGATGTCGGCGCCGAGTTCCAATGCGCACTGCACGCCGTCGTGGAACGACCGGCCCAGACCGCGATTGCGCGCATGACGTACGAAATGGGACACACCATAGGACTTGGCTACGTCGACAGTCCGATCGGTCGAGCCGTCGTCGATGATCAAGACGATGATCTCGTCGATCCCCGGGATGTGCTTGGGAATCGACTCAAGGACCAGCGGAAGGGTCTCCTCCTCGTTCAGGCAGGGCACCTGGACAACCAATCGCAACGTCGTGACCTCGTCTCTCGTACAGCTGCCGGTCGCAGAATACGCCGACGCCCCGGCTCAGCAGCCTAATCTGGCGAGTTCGCGATACAGCCGCCACGCACGCCGGGCAACGTCGTCCCAGTCGAACCGCGGCGCACGGGCCAGATCCGCGCACGACGAGCTCACTTCGGCGCACATCGTCGGCGAGCAGACCCGCGATGGCCTCGGCCAGCGCGGACGCATCGCCGACGGGAACCACCTCGGCCGCATCGCCAGCCACCTCCACCAGCGCCGGATCCGCGCTGCACACCACAGGCGTGCCGACGGTCATCGCCTCGGCCACCGGCAGGCCGAAGCCTTCAGCCCGACTGGGCATGGCGAGCAGCGTCGCCTGCCTCAGCACGACACCGAGCTCGGGATCGGGCAGCCGTCCGAGCAACCGCACCTTATCCGCGCTCAGTCCGGCCGCCTGTGCCGCCGATGGCAGATCGACGCCTCCCCATCCGGGCTGACCCACGACCAGCAGCGGCGGCGCCGCGTCCCGCAAGCTGGCCAGCGCCGCGACGAGGACGTCGAGACCCTTGCGTGGCTCGAGCGTGGCGAGCGACAACACGTACCTGTCGGGAAGTTCCAGCCGCGACCCGACGTCCGCCGTGAGCTCGGCTGAGGGTGGCGTACGCAGCGCGCTCGGCCACGCCGGCACCTAGCACATGAATCCGCTCGGGACGCTAGCTCGGGCAGCACCTTCGCGCAGCCCGCTGGCTACTGCCTTGCTCGGCACGGCGATCGCGTCGGCAACGCGCGCGGCGCGAGCGACCCATGGCCTGGTGCCACGCGGCACCCCGCGGCGTCATCGTGTCAGGATGCGTCCAGGGCACGAGGTCGTGAATCGACACGACAAGCGGAGTCCGCCGGCGGGGCGGGAACAGCGGCGTCGGCGCGTGCACCACGTCGACTCCTCCGCGGCGCCGGACCCAGCCCCCCCTCCCACACCGCGATCAGCGGCCGCCTGGGCAGCGGCAGCCGTGTCGGCCCACGCACGCCCGGCACGACGGCAGTGCCTGGACATCGCGGTGCCACGCCGTCCACCCGGTGACCGGAGTCGTCGCCGGTCCGAGCCAGTGCGGCGGCCAGCTCGATCGAGTACCGACCCGTCCCACCGGGCACGGGAGCCAGCGCCTGCTCTAGCAGGATCCCCACGCGCACTAGTCGGCGCGGCGCTCGAACGAGAGTCGAATGAACGTGTCGTCGAGGCCTGACCGTTTCCAATCCACCGGACGCTCGTCGTGGCTCAGCGCAAGTTCCCCCAACAGGGTGAGACCGTGCTGGTCGGCGATGTCGACGAACTTGCGGATCTCGTCAGGACCGAAGATGTGAACAGGCACGCCGTAGGCCAGCTTGCCTGCGGTATCCGGTGGATCCTCGTCGTAATCGGTCGAGACCACGAGCAGCCCACCTGGCCGGAGGATGCGCGCGGACTCCGCCGCGAATGCAACGAGCGGAACGCCGTGCTCGATCACGCTCATGCAGGTGACCGCGTCAAACCATCCGCCGCGGTAGGACGTGGCCGTGATGTCGGCGGGCTCGAAGCGTACCGGCCCGTGCTGGATCGTCTTGGCGTACTCCAGGTTGTTGCCGACAAGTTCGCTACACCGAGCAGCCGCAGCCACGGCAGCACAGATGAATAGCGGGCGACGCCTGCGTCCAGTACTCGGACGTCGGTACCAGGCCGATTAACGACGGTGCTCACCGCACCAAGCGCGTCCCAGTTCTTCGGCCGATCGTGATGGAGGGGCAAACGCAGCTCGCAACATTCGGTGATCGCTCGCTCGTTTTCCTCGCGCCTGCGCAGCACATCGGTGGCCGGCACGGGTGACGGCAGGCGTACGACGCGGCCCCGACGCCGTAGCCACAGCCGCTGCACCCGCACCCGTATCCACAGCACCTGCTCGGCCGCGACCTTCGCAGCGTGGATGACAGCGCCCCCGGGGGCTGCGGCTTTCTGCATACCAACTCCTTCTGGTGAGTGACCGACCCCTGGAAGCAGCGCTGTCAGATAGGTATTCCAATAGGGGGCGGGATCGACCGGCTTGACGTTCGACCGCATCAGCTCGGGAACTCCGGGCTGGTAGAACCGTTCGATAACGCTCGCGAACGAGTCGACGTTGTCGGGCTCGGCGACGGGGCCATCGACCCCGTCTCGGATGTCATCGGCAAGGTGGCCCGCTTGGGTGGCGATGACCGGGACACCGAATTCGAACCCTGTCCAGACGCCCTGCGATCGAGTCGCGGTGCGGTACGGGAGGATCAGCGCGTCCACGTCGGTGAACAGCTTCGGGACCTCGGGTCCGGCTGCGCTGTGCACCTCAAGCCGGCCTGCGATGCCCAGTTCAAGTGCGAGTTGCTCGATCGGACCGGGGCCGCCCCAGAACTCCCCGGCCACCCGCAACCGGATATCGGAAGGGCCGCGTGCCAGCGCGTGCAGCGCGACGTCGAGTCCCCTGTACGGCCGAACGAGGCCGAAGAAGATCAGCCGTCGATGTTCCCCCGGCAGCGGATGGCGTTGTTCGAACGTCGGCGGCAGAAACGGTGCGATAGGAGCGACGACGACCGGCGTTTCGGTGAGCGTCCGGGCGAGGTGCGCCTCGGTCTCGGAGTGCACCAGCACGCGGTCGGCCGATTGGAGCAGTCGAACCACCAGCCACTCGTCGAACCTGCCTCGTTCGTGCGGCAACACGTTGTGACAGATCACGACGGTGCGCGCGCGTCCTCGTCTCAGCGCGGCAAGCATCAGTCGATACGGCAACACTTGCACCGGGGTGATGTGCGCGAACACCACCACGTCGAACGTTCGCAGTTGCCGTCCAACTCGTACCCAGGCGTCCGGCCGGTCCCAGGACAACGGCCGACGCGTCGGCTCGAATGGCGGGTACTCCGGCACATCCACTGTCTGCTTGCCTGGGTAGAGGCGCTTCGGGTACTGCCGCAGCCACGATACGATCTCCACCTCGTGGCCGGCGGCCTTCAGGCGCTCCGCGAGCGCCGTTGTGTGCTGTGCCACCCCGCCCTTGAGCGGATGGGTCGGGCCCACTAGCGCGACTCGCACGGCGGCGATCCTAGTCAGCGGTCGCGTCGGCGCTGCGGCGCGCCAGCAGTAGCACCACGCCGGCTTGGCCGAAGGCCAGCATTGCGAGCAGGACCCGCGAGAGCAGCGCCACGACGATGACGCTCTCGTGGGTGAACGTCGAGTTTGAAGCGATCACGGCGCCAGTGCGAGCACGGCCTCGCGGACGCCTGCCCCGGCCGGAACGGGGACGAAGATCGTGCCCGCGGCGTATGCGAGGGCGAATCCCCCGATGGACGCCGCCACCGAGCCAGCAACGGGTCCGCCGAGCGCTACCAGAAGGGCCCAACACTGAAGGCCCAGCAGCACCCACGACAGCGCTGACCAGCCGAGGGCCCGACCGAGCGTCGCCGGTGTCAGCTCCACCTGAATCGCCGGCCGTCGAATCACTCGCATGACGAAGTTCAACGCCGCGACGATCACCCGTGGGTTCACCAGAAGGAACGCGGCCGGGATGAGCAGCAACAACCACCACAACCCACCGGCACTCCCGGCCGCCCCCACGACGACGAGCACTGCCCCGACAACGCCCGCCGTCACGAGCGAGAAGAGCAGTGCGAGCACGCCCGCCGCGGCCGCGGCTCGGCGCGCCACGCCGAACCGCTGGCACATCTGGGTCACAGCCACGAGCGGCCACACCGATCCAGGAATGTACTTGCCGAGTTGGCTCACGAAGTAGACGCGTGCCACGGCGAGGATGGGGAGCCGTAGCGCGGCCGAGGCCAGTACATTCCGGAAACTCGCCGAGGCCGCCCACTGCCCGGCAATCGCGAACAATGCGGCCCGACGATCCAGCCGGGCTTTGCCATCGAGAGCGCCTTGCGCATCTCGTCCCACCGGCTCAAGACGTATACGACCCCGAACACCACAACGGCGATACCGAAGCCAACCTTGACCAGGCGAGCCGTCAGCGCGCTGCGGAACCAGGGCACGCGTTCACTGCGAACGGGTGGAGCCATGTCGGCCGTGCGGCCGGTCACGTGTGGTTGCGTGATCTGACGACGATACGGAGGCTCACCGACACGTCTGTACTTCCACCTGTCTGATCGACTTGCGGACCCACCGTGACTCGCAGCGGGCCATCGCGACGTCATGGATGCTACTGGCTGCTAGGCTGCCGCGAATCACAGGCGTCGTGACTGTAGAGGTTTGATCAATGTCGAGCTTGCGTTCCACTGTGCGCCACGCGGCTGGCAAGACGCTGCGCAGCAGCCCCGCGCCCGTTCAGGACGCCCTTCGTCGTGGTAGCGGGCGTCTGCTGGCGGCTCTGGGCAATCCGCCGATGTCGGCTTCGCAGCCACCAAGTGAGCCCGGCGTTGCGTCCGAGCCCGTCTGGCGCTCGCCCGCGCTCCCACTGCCGGAAGGTCTTACGTTCGCGCAGCTTGACGCGGCGATGAAGACATGGTCGATCGACGGCGAACCTGCCGGACACATGACCGACTACGTGAACGACTCGATCTGTCGTTTCCTGCACACCTGGTCTCTCGCCCGATCGGAGCAAGGCCGCTGCCTCGAACTCGGTGCCAATCCGTATTTCACCACCTACCTGCTCGACGAGCACAGCGACCTTGAGCTGACGCTCGCGAACTACTTCGGGCACTCGGGCGAGACGACGCAGACAGTGTCCTACCTACCGCCCGGCGGCGTTGACCGGGTCGAGGTCAAGTACGACTGTGCAATGTTCAACGTCGAGGAGGACGAGTTCCCGTACCCCACTGATTCGTTCAACGTCGTGCTCTTCTGCGAGATGCTCGAGCACCTGCTGATGAACCCGCTCGCGACTCTGCGGCAGATCCATCGGGTGCTCGCGCCTGGTGGGCTGTTGATCCTGACAACGCCCAACGTCGCCCGAATCGGCAACGTCACCTCGATGGTCGTGGGCACGAACATCTACGACCCGTACTCAGGATTCGGGCCCTACGGGCGGCACAACCGCGAGTACACCATGCGTGAACTGCACCGTCTGCTCGAGTTCGCGGGATTCGAAGTCGAACGCTCGTTCACGGCCGACGGACATCCGAGCGACCCTCTGATCCTGCCCCGGTATCACGAGGTCGCACCGCTTCTGAAGGACCGCGACGACCTCGGCCACTACCTGTTCGTCGGCGCCCGCACCACCGGTACCGCCCGCACCGGACTGCCGAGCTTCCTCTACCGAAGCTACCCGGCGGGAGAGATCGTCGACTACGTCTGAGACAGACACGAGCCGACGGAGCCAGGCTCTCCAGCCCTACGCAAAAGCGTGGACGGTGATTCGGCCATAATGCAGCTTCGAATCACCCGTCGGCGGGCTGTTCTCGGGCGGCTCGAGAATTACCCGAGCCTCCCGAAAACCCGCGGCTCGACAGGCCGCCGTCAGCCCGGCCGAGGTTGGCGCCCACCAGTTGCTGGGATCCCCGTTGAGCTCGGTGGACTCCACGAACATCCACAGCCGCTCGCTCGGCAACCCTGGCACCACCGTGCCTGCGGTCTCGATAACGGCAACGCCGCGGGTTACCTCCCGAAGCCGCCGAAGTGCTGCGAACGGGTCCTTCAGGTGGTACAAGACGCCGAGGAAGAACACCACGTCGAACGTGCCGAGGTTGTGCACGTCCATAGTCATGAAATCGCCGACTACTGGCTCGACCGCGCTGCCCAGCTGAGCCCGGGCGTGGTCGAAACCGGCCCGGCCAGGCAGTCGCTCCGGATCCCAGACAGTCGCAACCTCGTCTGGCGGCAACGGGACGTTGCCCTCATTCGTGGTCTTGACGTAATAGTCGTGCCAGGCGGACCAGTTGATCGACCATGCGTAGTGGTCGAGCGCCACCACCCGTCGCGCACCGCGACGTTCCGCCTCGAAGGAGAAGAAGCCGTCCCATGCGCCGATGTCAAGGACCGATTTGCCGGTCAGCCGCGCGGGTAGGTTCAAGGCAGCGACCTCGGCCGCTAGCTGGTCGGGCGCCTTGATGCCGGGTGTGACGTGACCATCACCGAGATCTAGCGAGTGGAACCACGTGATATCGCTGTCGGCAGCGGTGCGCGTCGGCTCGGGGATGGCCGCGTTCCGACGGGCATACCGGCTGGACGCAGACTGCAATCGTGTCGCTGTCGCGGAAGACAGGCGTGCGGCGCTGTCGATCAAGTCCTGAGTCAATTTGCGCCGCCGCTCACTAGCGGTCGTGACCACGTGAACTACCTTTCGTTGGAGCCGCTCCGCCTCGGACAATCGCAAGCGAGAGTGATGATCGGGTCTACGGACTAACGCGCGCGGCGTAGATGCTCAACGTCTCCGGCTGGTACCCCTTCGGCGGGCGTGACAATGTGCGCTCCAGAAGGTGGGTATTCGTAGCCGAAGCGACGAGCTTGGAGGTGAGCCCCGGTGCCGCCGTGGCGACTAACGCCGGGCTGGTGCCCAGGACCCACAGTGCCTTGCCCTGCGCTTGCCAGCTGTCGGCAATCTCCTTTATGCGTTGAGCAGACACGCGGGTGACCAAGTCGGCGGACTCCGCTCCGCAAAAGCTCCGCATTGTCTGGGGCAAGGTGATCCGCAGGCGGTCGTCGTTCACGAACAGCACCGCCGCGTCCGGGCCGATGTATGCGCAAGTGTCGTCGATGACTCCGATGAAGCCAGCCTGGGACGAGAAGCTGCGATCCGGCCAGGTTGTCGCCAACGGGAATCCGATCATTGCCAATACGATCGCCGCAGTCACGGCCTTGACGATGCCGGACGTTCTCAGTGTCGTTCTCTTGAGTACCGCGATCGCAGCCACCAGACCTGCGTCGACTGCGACGGCGGCCGCTAACAGCAGGAATGGGAGTGCGGCTGGAACGTAGCGACGCATTGCCCAGATCTGCTCAGGGGTGATCTGCGGCGTCACGAGGTAGAGGACCGTTCCGATACCGGCAACGAACAGGATCAGCGCGACTGCAGGATCGGGACGACGGACCAGCCTGGCTACGAGGATCCCCGTACCGATGATCGCTAGGGTGAGCGCGATCGGGCCGAGGTACCAGGACATCCAGACCATCGTCTGCTCGCTGTAACTGCGCGTGGGATCAAGTGGCAGACCTTCCGCCTGCTGCAATGCAGCAACCGTCGGGTTGGGACCACGGAGCCGCTCCAATGGAAACGCCGGTCGCAGCGCCCAGGCAATCGTGAGCCCAAAGATCGCCATGAGACCGAGCCCAAATGCTGCCCGCTGGCGATGGCGCCGCGCCCACCGGCGCAGCGCGGGCAGCCGTGGCCAACCGACGACGAGAGCCAAGCCGACGGCGACGGAGAGCGCGAAGCCTGCCTGCAAGATCTTCACCTGAGTGTGCAACGCGTTGTAATACCCGCCGGCGCGGTACATCACGTCGATTGTGCCCAATGCCGCGACCGGGGCAGCGCCAAGGAGCACCATGGCGTACATGCGGAGGCGGAATCGTCTGTCCTCGCGAGAGCCCGCCGCCAGCCAGGCCAGGACCGCGAGCGTCGGTAGCGGGATGAGGTATACGAGAGCATCGACGCGACTCAGCATCGCTCCGGCGATCGTCGCACCGGCCAGCAGCGACACCCCGAGGCGTCGACGCTCGAACGCTATGAGGGTCAGCCACATCCCCGACCAGAGCAGGAACTGCGCGCTCGTCTCCGAATAGGTATCCCTGGACACCGACAACTGCGGCAGCGATATCGCCAGAGCGCTTACCGCGACGAGGACCAGCCACGGTCGGCGAACCAGACGACAGCCCGCCGCGTATACGCCGCACAGCGCCAGCGCTCCCAAGACCGCGGGCATGGCGAACAGCAGCCGATCGCCGCCGAGGTTGTCTCCCTCGGCCAGCAGCACGGCCGTCAGGTGGTTGAACTGGAACTCCAGCCGGCCAGCGCCCTCCGGGTACATCCCGGCGGAGCCCCAGTTGAACTCATGTCCCTTGTCGACCCACACCATTCCGGCGGACACTTCGAGGCTGCCGTGCTCAGCGACCCACTTCCCGGCCGTGGCGTAGACGCCGGGGTCACGGTCGACCGAGACGTAGTGCCCGCTGTCCAGCCCGTTCCAAACGGCGAACCCCAGCGCGACGATGCACATCCCCAGCGCGGGCAAGGTGATCCCGCGCGACGGCCGCGATGAACTCTTGCGCGGCCACGCGATCACGGAGCCAACCACAGTTCCGGCCGCGCCAAACAGAAACGCCCAGAGCATCCGGTAGTCGCCCAGCACGGCGAGCAGCAGCCCGAACCCGCCGAACGACAGCACTCCCGCGATGGCAACCACGAGTGCCCGCTCGAACCACAGCGGAAGGTATTCGGAAGGGCCAGCAGAGGTAGCCAGCCCGTCGACGTCGACGGCGGCCACGGGTTCTGCTGGAGAGGTTGCGCGCACTACGGCCTGCTGGTCAGAACTCACGGCCTACCCATCTGCTGACTGCCAGCACGAAAAGATCGTTGGACCCGATCGACCTGGCGGAGCCTACAACGTCGAGCGATGAGCTGGCGGCCCCTCGTGAGAGCAGCGCCGAACGCACAACGGATGCTATCCACGTGAGGACTCCCTGTCGGCGCCAGAAGAGGTGGGCGTGCCGAATGACTCCGCAATGTATTCCATATCGTGCTCAACCATCCTTCGGACCATCTCGTCGAACGAGACTGTTGGCCGCCAGTTGAGCAGCACTCGCGCCTTGCTCGCGTCGCCAACGAGTTCGGCGGCGTCGATCGGCCGGGCGAGACGCTCGTCGACGGATACGTAGTTCCGCCAGTTGCCTAGCCCTGCGTGCCTGAACGCCGCCGCCACGAAGTCTGCCACCGAATGCGACTCGCCCGTCGCGATGATGAAGTCATGCGGGTCGGGATAGCGGATCGCCCGCACCATCGCCTCGACGAAATCCGGCGCCCAGCCCCAATCACGACGCACGTCCAGGTTGCCGAGTTCCAGCGAGTGCTGCTGACCGGCGGCGATGAGCGCGGCCGAACGGGTGATCTTGCGGGTGACGAACTGGGGCGGACGGCGGGGCGACTCATGGTTGTAGAGAATGCAGCTGGCCACATGCAGCCCCCGGACCCGGTACACGCGGGCCAGATGCTGCGCGAACGCCTTTGCGGCACCGTACGGGGAGGCGGGAGCGGCCGGCGTGCTCTCGGACTGCGGCGATTGACGCGGCAAACCGAAGATCTCCGCGCTCGATGCCTGTAGCACCCGGACATCCCGACCGGTCCGCTGCTGGAGCTGCCAGGCTGCCTCGAGGATGGCTGCTGCGCCCAGGCCGCAGACCTGCGCGGTGAGCAACGGCTGCTCCCATGACAGCGCAACCGAGCTGACGCCGCCCAGGTTGTAGATCTCGTCGGGAGCGACCGCTGCCACCAGATCGTTCATGGCCGCGGCATCCGCCAGGTCGCCCTCGTGCAGGACCACGGACGCTGCCCGCGTGCGCAGCTCGTCGACGTGGCCGTCGCCGGCGTGTACGAGCCCGTGAACCTCCCAATCCTCGTCCAGCAGACGCTCGGCCAGATAGCCGCCGTCCTGACCGGTGATGCCCGTGATGAGAGCGATCGGCATGCGCTGACTACCCGCCGATCAGCGCACGCTGGTTGGCGAGGTCGGCGTCGACCATCATCTCGACCAGCTGCGCGAAGGTGACACTCGGCTTCCAGCCAAGACGCTCATGTGCCTTGCGCGGATCGCCGATCAACTCGTCGACCTCGGCTGGCCGGAAGAAACGCGGATTTTGCACGACATGACTCGACCAGTCGGTGATTCCGACGTGGCGGAACGCGACATCCAGGAACTCACGGATCGAGTGCGTCTCGCCGGTTGCCACCACGTAGTCGTCAGCCTCGTCCTGCTGTAGCATCCGCCACATCGCCTCGACGTAGTCACCGGCGAAGCCCCAGTCGCGCTTGGCGTCCAGATTGCCCAGAGCGATCTGCTCTTGTCGGCCAAGTTTGATTCGGGCGACGGCTTGGGAGATCTTGCGGGTAACGAACTCGGGACCGCGGCGCGGTGACTCGTGATTGAACAGGATGCCCGATGACGCATGCATGCCGTAGGACTCGCGATAGTTGATCGTCATATAGTGACCGAAGACCTTGGCCACGCCGTAAGGTGAGCGCGGCCACAGCAAAGTCGACTCGCGCTGCGGCACCTCCTGCACCTTGCCGAACATCTCGGAGCTGGACGCCTGGTAGAACCGCACCCGCGACCCGTCCGACCCCGCATACAGCCGGGTGGCCTCCAGCATGTTCAGGACGCCGAGAGCGGTGACCTCCGAGGTTAGCCGGGCGTTCTCCCAAGAGTAGGCGACGAAAGAGATAGCGCCCAGGTTGTAGATCTCGTCAGGCTGTGCCGAGGCTAACGCACGGATCAGGCCGGACAGGTCGGTCAAATCTCCGGTGAGTAGCCGAACACCGGGCACCGTCTGCTCGACCAGGTCCCGCTTCGGGTTGTTCTGTCCGCGGATCAGGCCGTATACCTCGTAGCCCTTGTCGAGGAGCAACTCGGACAGGTAGAGCCCGTCCTGGCCGGTGATCCCGGTGATCAGTGCGCGCGGCATCAAAACCCTTTGATCATGACGGCCTCCGGAGTGGACCCCGATACTCTACAAGGGCGGCCTCCCACCAGCCGAGCGCCATGCAGATCATCAATGCGCGTCAGCGCTGACCTGGCTGGCGCGAGCTGGACCTTATGATGGTCGCCGTGCCGACGCCCCCCTTTGCCTCGTTCGCCCAAAACGGCGAGGACGTGGTTCTCCGGCGTGCGCTCGGCCACATCGAGCACGGCCGTTACGTCGACGTTGGGGCGAACGACCCGACCGAGGACTCGGTGACTCGCGCGTTCTACGACAACGGCTGGCGTGGGATCGCCGTTGAGCCAGTTCCCGCGTACGCCGCGTTGTTCCGCAAGGAGCGACCAGAGGATTATGTCGTCGAGGCGGCGATCACGGCACACTCCGGTGACGTCGTAACGCTGCACGAGGTGCCCGGCACTGGGCTGTCCACCTTGCTTGACGGCGTTCGTGATCAACATGTGCAGGCCGGGCGCGACGTTCGCGACATCACCGTCAAGACGCGGACGCTCGACGACGTGCTCGCCGAAGCGGGTTGGGACGGCGCGGACATCCACTTCGCGTCCATCGACACGGAAGGGGGCGAGGAGGGCGTACTTCGGGGATTCGATCTGCCCCGATGGCGGCCCTGGGTTCTGGTCATCGAGGCCACGGCTCCCGACAGCATCAGTCCCACGTATCAGGCGTGGGAGCACGTCGTCGAGAAAGCGGGGTACCGATTTCAGCTCTTCGACGGGCTCTCCCGCTTCTACGTCGCAGCCGAGCATGGGGACGAACTCGGGGCCGCACTCGGCCACGGGGCGAGCATCCTCGACAACTACACCACGCTCCGGCAGCGGAACCTCGAGTCGACCATCCAGCGCCTGCACGAGAGCCTGCGAAACGCCGACGAGAACCTTGCACAGGCCAAACGGGACCTCGCCCAGGCAGCTGACGATGTCGTCGAATGGCGATGTGCCGCGCTGACCCGCTGGGCGGACAGCGTCGCGGCCGCAAGCCAACAAACAGACTCCGACGAGGCGCAGCACCTGCGCGACGAACTGGCCGCAGTGCGGGCAACCGTGTCGTGGCGGGTGACTAAACCGCTCCGGGCGGTGCGCGGGCGGATCGGAAGCGACCGGGCGAGGCGAGGATGAAGCGAGCAATCGATCCCGCCATGGCAAGGCGCGCCCTGGCGCAGCGCCTGCGCGCCGCCGCGCGCGTACTGATCGACGAACCGCTGCCCGTGCCGGACCCCGACCCGGCGCGCGACGCGGCGGTCGTGCTGGACGTGCTCGTCCGGCGGGTACACGCGGACCCGTCACCGGATCGGGTCTGGTTGCTGTGCGTCGCCGTGTCCAGTTGCCTACCGAGCAGCGACGAGGTGCAAGCCGTCCGGCGCCAGTTCGAACTGCGCACCGTTCAGCAGGCGTCCCTATGGTTGCTCGACACGAGCATGCAGGCCGCATCGAGAGGTTCGCCCACCCGCGAGTTGCACCTTGCGGTCGATCAGGTCGTAGTCGACGTCGACCATTCGGCGCAACACGACCTGCATACCGGCATCCAGCAGGTCGTGCGTAACACGCTTCCACTGTGGGCGCGTGACCACGACATCGTCCCGGTCGCCTGGACGCCCGGCTGCACCGCGCAGCGCGCGCTGAGCAGATCGGAGCAGGACCGAGTGCTGCACTGGCGCAGCACAAGCCAGCTAAATCGCCGGCAGGGGGATGACGCCGATGCGCTGCCCCTCGTCGTTCCGTGGCGAAGCACGCTCGTACTGGCCGAGGTGCCACCCGCCGCCGCGTGCGCGCGGCTGGCCGCGCTCGGGCAGTCCTCCGGCAATACGCTGTCCGCGATCGGCTACGACTGCGTCCCGATCGTGAGCGCGGACATGGTGCCGATCGTCGAGCCGAACCGGTTCGCCCGCTACCTATCCGTGGTGAAGCATGCTCATCACGTCGCGGGCATCAGCATCTCGGCCCGCACTGAGTTCGGCGGCTTCACCGAAACCCTGCCCAATCAAGGGCTGGCTGGCCCGGCGGTCGTCGAGTGCCTTCTCCCGTCGGAGGGCATCGGGTTTGCGCCGGCTGTGGATTCCCCCAAGTCTGAATCCATGCCGACCGTGTTGTCGGTGGGAAGTTTCGAGCCGCGCAAGAATCACCTTGCTCTGCTCAATGCGGCCGAGATCCTCTGGCGCGAAGGGCTCGCCTTCCGCCTCCGGCTTATCGGCGGCAGCGGCTGGGGGCATGAGGTGCCCAACACAGTGCGCGCGCTGAAAGCAAACGGCTACCCGCTGACGATCGAGAGCCGCGTCGCGACTAGTGAGCTCGCCGCCGCATACCGCGCCGCTCGATTCACGGTGTTCCCCTCGCTGCATGAGGGCTATGGCCTACCGGTCGCGGAGTCCATCGCGTTCGGTACCCCCGTCATCACGTCCAATTACGGCAGCACCCGGGAGATCGGAGAGGGCCGAGGAGCCGAACTCATCGACCCACGCAAGCAGGAGGAACTCGTCAACGCCATGCGCAGGTTGCTCCGTGACAACGCCCGGCTCGCCGCATTGCGCGCCGAGACGAGGCATCGCTCGAGTCGATCCTGGGAGGACTACGCCACAGAGGCGTGGCATAGCCTGGTGAGCTCGAGTCGGGTTGCCGCCGCGGCAGGCCGGACGCGATGAACTCGGTCCGCACCCAACCCACCGTCGCGTCGCTGGCGCGGACGATCAACCGCAGCGGTCCGAAGTCACGTGATGCCATCCGTGCCCGGCTGCGCGGGGTCGTCGCGGCGATCGCCACCGAGCCGGATGAGCTGGCGAGCACCACGACCCTGCTCGAGAACCTGCAGAGCGCGCTTGAACACGCCGAACCCGAGCGATTCTGGCTCGCACTGTCGGTGTTGTATGCGCGTCTGCCACACAGCGAATCGGTCCAACGGGCGGTGCGCACCGCCCGCCTCGATGGCCCGCTTGCCGCGATGGCGGGCGCGCTGCGCCCCCCGGGGCGTGGCTTCCGGCTATGGCGCAATCACTGGCCCGCCGTCGAGGTGGTCACCGGCGAGGTGCTCGTCGACGTGCACCACACCTCCCAGACGACTTTCGCAACGGGCATCCAGCGAGTTGCCCGTCAGTCCGTCATGCGCTGGAGCCGTGACCACGATCCGCTGCTGATCGGCTGGACATCTGACTACACGGCGTTGCGGCGACTGCGTGGTTGGGAGACACAGCGTGCCTGCTTCGGGACGAGCGCTAACGGCGCACGCGAAGCAGCGGATCGTCGCGAGATACTCGTACCCTGGCATTGCGAATACCTGCTCCCTGAGCTGCTCGCCGAGCCGCCCCGCGCACAGCGGCTCAAGGCGATGGTCGAGTTCTCTGGCTCCTCCTCAGCCGTCATCGGCTTCGACTGTGTGCCGCTGACATCTGCGGAGACGACGGCGTACGGCATGAGCGGCGGCTTCGCGCTGAACCTCTCCGCGGTCGCGCGGATGGATCGGGTCGCCACGATCTCACACGGTGCGGCGACGGAGTATGAGGGCTGGAAGAGGATGTTGCACGGCGCGGGGCTTTCTGGGCCGCGAATCGTGCCGATACCCCTGGCGGTCGAAGGCGCCGAACCGACCGAAGCCGCGCTCGACGAAGCCAGGCGGCTGTTGACGGCAGGCGACCTGCCTATGGTGTTGGTCGTCGGCAGCCACGAGCCACGCAAGAACCACCTTGCCGTGCTGCACGCCGCGGAACTGCTCTGGCGCGACGGCGCCCGGTTCGGTCTGAACTTCGTGGGTGGTAACGCCTGGAACAGCGAACTGTTCGAGCGCCGCCTTGCTGAGCTACAGGCAATGCACCGCCCGGTCCAAGCGATATCGGCGCTGTCTGACGAGCTGCTGTGGGCGGCGTATCGCCTCGCCCGGTACACCGTGTTCCCCTCATTCAACGAGGGGTTCGGCCTACCGGTGGCGGAGTCGCTGGCCAGCGGAACTCCCGTCGTGACGTCGAACTTCGGAAGCATGCGCGAGATCGCGGCTGCCGGCGGCGCACTCCTCGTGGACCCCCGCGATGACCACGCGCTGGCAACCGCCATGCGTGACCTGTTGACCGATGACGCTCTGCACGAGCGGCTGACCCGTGAAGCCCGCAATGTCGCGGTGCGGCGCTGGGATGACTACGCCGAACAGGTGTGGCAGTACCTGGTCAACGGCATCGAGCCGGGCAAGGTCTCCTCCGCCTCGACGGTCGAGCCGGCGGGTCGCTCCGTATGACCACTCCGACAAGCGGCCGACGACAGGCGAGCACGCAACGCGAACAGCACCTGTCCGAACTGCCGTTCACTCCCGCCGGACCCCGACCCGGTTTCGTCCTGGGTACGGCGCATTCACTCCGCCACCTCTGGGCTTATCGCGAGCTGCTCTCCCTACTCGTACGGCGCGAGCTGAAGGCCCGCTATAAGGACAGCGCGCTGGGCTTCTTCTGGAGTCTCATGCGCCCGCTCGCCCAGCTGCTCATCTACTACGTGGCGCTTGGGAAGTTCCTCGGTGCGGAGCGGTCAATCCCCGACTACGCGATCTTCGTCTTCACCGGACTGACTGCGTGGCAGCTGTTCTCCGAGATTGTCGGCGCAGGCACTGGCTCGATCGTCGCTAACGGCGGCTTGGTGAAGAAGATCTATCTGCCGCGTGAGGTCTTCCCCCTCAGCGTGGTCGGTTCGGCGCTGTTCAGTTTCCTCGTTCAGGTCCTGATCTTGGTCCTCGCGACGTTCGCGGTCGGCGCCCCGCCAACAGGAACGCGCCTGCTGTACTTCCCGCTCGGAGCGTTGGTCCTGCTCATCTATGCGACGGCACTGGGGTTTCTGCTCTCGGCGCTGAACGTGTACCTGCGCGACATCCAGTATCTCGTCGAGATCATGTTGATGGTGCTGTTCTGGATCACGCCGACCGTCTACTCATGGGCACAGGCCCACGCTCAGCTCGGCAACGGCATCGCCGGTCACCTCTACGACGCAAATCCGCTGACGGCGAGCGTCCTCGCTTTTCAGCGCGCATTTTGGGTGGCCGGCACCAACGAGCCCAGCCCCGCGGGCCTGGCGGCGACGCTCGGCTGGGAGATCGTCGTCGGCCTCGGTCTGCTCTGGGTGTGTCAGCGGGTCTTCGCCAGGCTGCAGTCAAACTTCGCGCAGGAGCTGTGATGAGCTCGCCGACGACCGTCGTGCGCCTCAAGGACGTCTCCAAACGCTTCGTCATCCGCAAGGAGAAGTCGCTTAAGGAGCGCGTGGTCAATTTCGGTCGCTCGAACCTGCACAAAGAGGAATTCTGGGCCCTGCGCGACATCGAGCTAGAGATTGAGTCGGCCTCAACCGTCGGCCTGATCGGGCCGAACGGAGCAGGCAAGAGCACGCTGCTGGAACTCGTCGGAGGCATCATCCAGCCCACCTCCGGACTCATCGAACGCCGCGGCCGGCTGGCGGCCTTACTCGAACTCGGAACTGGGTTCCACCCGGATCTCACCGGCCGCGAGAACGTCTACCTCAACGCCTCGATCCTGGGCCTGTCGCGGTCCCAGACGGAACGCTACTTCGACGCGATCATCGACTTCTCCGGCATCGAGCCATTCATCGACACGCAGGTCAAGTTCTACTCCTCCGGGATGTACGTGCGTCTGGCGTTTGCCGTTGCCGTGCACGTCGATCCGGACGTGCTGCTGGTCGACGAGGTGCTCGCGGTCGGCGACGAGCCGTTCCAGCGCAAGTGCATGGATCGCATCCGCAGCTTTCAGAGCGAGGGCCGCACCATCGTGCTGGTCACCCATTCACTCGATCAGGTGGCGGAATTGTGCGATCGCGCGATCGTCCTGGAGGAAGGGCGGATTCAGCTGGACGGCGAGCCACGCGACGCCCTGCGGCACCTGCGGGCAGACTTCGAGCTCGCCCGTCAGGAGGAACGCGAGCGGGAACGAGAGCGCGCCGCCGACCGAGTCCAGGTGAGAGCGTCTCAAGCGCGTGTGGTCTCGGTGGACGTGCTAGACGCCGGCGGCGGGGCGCTGATGGCAACGAAGCCCGGAGAGGATGTCGTTGTCCGTGTCCGCATCGAGGCGGTCGACGAGATCTCCGACTGGATCCTCGGTGTCGGCATAGACAGCCAGTTGGGCCAAGTGGTGTATGGCACGAACACCCGACTGCTCGGCGTACCGATGCCCACCTTCCGCGGCGAGCGCGTCTTCGAGGTGAGACTGCCCCACTTGTGGCTTGGCGAGGGCCAGTATTCGGTCCACGGCGCGATCGCCGAGCCTTCGGGGGTCGAGATCGACCGGTTGCCTGATGCCGCGACCTTCTCGGTCGAGTCGGACGGGCAGAGCGTCGGCTACATCCATACGCAACCCGAAGTCCGCTTCGGCTGATCGGCCGACCACGTGCTAGTCGGCCTGGACGCAACCCCGCTGCTCGGCCACCAGACCGGCATCGGCGTCTACACCCGGCGGCTGCTGCAGGCGCTCGCAGTTCCCGGCGTTGGCGAGACAGGGCCGGCCGAGGTCCGTGCCACCGCGTTCACACTTCGCGGCCACGGCGAGCTTGCTGCTCGGGTTCCCGGGGGTGTCACGACGCATGCGAGGCCGGTGCCAGCGCGGTTGCTCCGGGCGTCCTGGGCCAGGTGCGAGCTGCCGCCGGTTGAATGGTTGTGCGGACGGGTCGACGTGTTCCATGGGACGAACTTTGTCCTGCCCCCGGCCCGCCGAGCGCGCGGCGTGGTGACCATCCACGATTTGTCCTTCCTCAGGTACCCACAGACCGTGAGTGCGGACTCACTGCGCTACCGGGAGCTGGTCCCGCGCAGCGTTGCGCGAGCGGAGGTGGTCTGCGCCCTGTCGTGCGCGATGGCCGACGAGATCGCCGCTGAATACGCGCTCGACCGGGCTTCGATCCACGTAACCGAGCCGGGCGTCGACGAGTCGTGGTTCGCGGCGCAGCCACCGGACGCGGCGACTCGGACTCGGCTCGGCCTGCCGGAGCGCTATGTGCTGGCGGTCGGGACTCTCGAGCCGCGCAAGAATCTATCGCTGCTGGTGGCGGCCTACCGACAGTGGCGCAGCTCGGCACCTGACGCGCCGGGGCTGGTGCTGACCGGGCCAGCCGGCTGGGGTCCCCAGCTCGACCTCGGATCACTGCCCGCTGGGTCGGTCACCATGACCGGCTACCTCGACGAGGCTGTGCTCCGCCGGGTGGTTGCCGGCGCGACTTGCATGGCATTCCCTTCGCTGTACGAGGGATTCGGGATTCCTCCGGTCGAGGCTCTGGCCTGTGGAGTGTCCGTGGTCGCGACTGACCTTCCGGTCACGCGCGAGGTACTCGGAGACGCCGCGCTGCTCGTGCCACGTGGTGATCGTGATGCGCTGGCGGCCGCGCTCGAGCAGCAATGCGCTGGCAGGTCGACCCCCCAGCAGATCGAACAGCGCCATGCTCGCGCCCGCCGTTGGACCTGGGAGGCGTGCGCGCAGAAGGCGATGGGGGCATACGAGGCCGCAGTGCGCTAGCCAGTCAGCGCTCTTCCGGACTTCGCGACGGCGCGATGCAACGCCTCGCGCCAATTCGGCATGGGCGTGAGACCCACTTTGCGCCAGGCGGCGTCTGACAGGACGGAGTACGCCGGTCGCGACGCCGCACTGGCGAACGCCTCGGTAGTGGTCGGCAGGACTCGGGCAGGGTCTGTCCCGAGTTCCTCGAAGATCGCGCGGGCGAAGCCGCACCAGGTTGTCTCGCCAGATCCGGTGCAGTGGTAGGTACCCGCAGGGACGTCGGATTGGCCGAGTTGCATGAGAGCCCCAGCCAGATCGGCAGACCACGTGGGCGACCCACGCTGATCGTCGACGACGCGCACCGTCTCGCGTTCGCGTTCGAGCCGGGCCATCGTCTTAACGAAGTTCGCGCCGGCGGCACCGTACAGCCAAGCGGTGCGCACGACAAGCGACCGATCGGGCAACAGCTCGCGCACGGCCTGCTCGCCGGCCAGCTTCGTGCGACCGTAGGCAGACTTGGGGGCGACGGGATCGTCGACCTCGTAGGGTCGCGTGGCATCGCCTGCGAAGACGTAGTCGGTCGAGATGTGGATCAGCCGGCCGCCGTAGCGGGCGAGCACGCTGGCAAGGATGGCCGGCCCACTTGCGTTGATGCGGTAAGCGGCCTCCTCGTCCGTCTCGGCGGCGTCGACCGCGGTGTACGCGGCAGCATTCACGACGACGTCAGGCGTGAACTCGGAGACGACGCGAGCCATAGCATGAGACGCGGTGATGTCGAGTTCAGCATGGCCGACCGCGAGGACCTCGTCCGTCGAGTCGGCAAGCACACGCTGAAGGTCGGTCCCGAGTTGCCCCCGCGCCCCAGTGATGAACCACTTCACGCGTCGAATCTGTCCTTCGCTAGCTCCGCGCGGGCCTTCAGCGGCTGCCACCAGGCGCGGTTGTCGCGGTACCACTGGACGGTCTGCGCAAGCCCTTCCTCGAAGGACACCTGCGGCGCATACCCGAGTTCGGCGATCTTGCTGAAGTCGACTGAGTACCGCAGGTCGTGGCCGCCGAGGCGCGGGTCGACGATGTGCTGGACGTCGTCCCAGTCGCGGCCGGTCGAGTCGAGCAGCAGCTGGGTCAGCTCCTTATTCGAGAGCTCACGCCCGCCACCGATGTTGTAGAACTCACCGGACTGGCCCTGCTCGACCACCAGTTGAACGCCCCGGCAGTGGTCGCCGACGAACAACCAGTCGCGGACGTTCAGCCCCTCGCCGTAGAGCGGCACTTTCCTGCTGTCGAGCAGGTTGGTCACGAATAGCGGGATGACCTTCTCCGGGAAGTGGTACGGCCCGTAGTTGTTGCTGCAGCGGGTGATCGAGACGTTCAGCCCGTATGTCTGGGCGTATGCGCGGGCCAGCAGGTCGCCGCCGGCTTTCGCGGCCGAGTACGGCGAGTTGGGCTCGAGGACGTGGTCCTCGGTCCACGACCCGAC
This sequence comes from uncultured Actinomycetota bacterium, assembly GCA_963839995.1. GTDB lineage: Bacteria > Actinomycetota > Actinomycetes > Mycobacteriales > Jatrophihabitantaceae > CAWIUB01. The sequence continues at coordinate 276,115 of CAWIXH010000001.1, forward strand.
GGGGATCGAGCCGTAGACCTCGTCGGTCGAGATATGGACGATCCGCTGAACGCCGTGACGCAACGCCGCCTCGAACACCTGCTGCGCGCCAAGCACGTTCGTCTGCGTGAAGTCCGCCGCGCCGATTATGGAACGATCGACGTGCGATTCGGCGGCGAAGTTGACCAGCACGTCGTGGCCGGGCAGCGCGGCATCCAGGTCAGCGGCCGAGCAGATGTCCCCGCGGACGAAGGAATACCGCAGGCTGTCCGCCACGGGTGCGAGATTCCCGAGGTTCCCCGCGTATGTCAGCTTGTCGAACACGGTGACGTGGGCGCCCGCGAATTGCGGATATGCGTCAGCGAGAAGCTCGCGTACATAATGTGAGCCGATGAAACCGGCCCCGCCGGTAACGAAGACGCGCATCACGCGGCAAACCTCCGAGTTCGGTTGACTCTCTCAGCGAACGAGTATCGCAGAGCGGGCGCGCGTGCTTGCCACCTGACGTCGATCGCGCAAGTGCGACCGAGCCGCGCACTGCGTGTTCATCGGGCGAACGAGGTCCGCGTAATACAGTCTCCCAATCGGTTGCGGAAGGGGACGACTTGACGGACGTGGCCGAGGTCTTCGACACGCCGTCCGACGAAATGCCGTCGGGCCCAGTCTCTCAAGACCCGACACGGCCGACTGCTCCACACAGGAGTGGCCCCGAGCGATGGATCCAACGCATTCTGCCGCCGATGCTCTATCTCTCCGCGTCCTTGTTCCTCTACTCGCACTTTCTCGCCCGCCCGACTAGCGGCGTTCCCGGTGGCCCGGATGGGGTGATCTACGTCTGGTACTTCGAATGGGAGCGGCAGGCGGTCTTGCACCTGCACAATCCATTCTTCTCGCCGGCCATGCATGCACCGTTCGGCGTAAACGTCATGTGGAACACGAGCCTATGGCTGTTGGCCGTGATCTGCGTGCCTCTGACTGCCACGATCGGCCCGTTCGCGGCAGTCGGTTTGATGATGATGCTCTCGCCTGTCGTGTCGGCGAGCGTTGCCTATTTCGTCCTTCGGCGCGTGACGAGCAGCGCGTGGGGATCAGCTGTTGCCGCATCCCTGTACGGCTTTGGACCGTTCTTCGTCGGCCAGAACGCGCACTTGCACCTGATCTTCGCGCCATTCCCGCCGCTGCTCTTGCTCTTCTTGTACGAGCTGTGCGTCCGGCAGCGCAGCAACCCTATACGTACGGGGATTGCGCTTGGGGTGGTGACCGGCGCGGCTGCACTCGTGACCCAAGAGATCGTCGCTCTGAGCACGCTCATGGCCCTGTTCGCCGCCTTTGTCCTGGCCATACTGAACATCGGCAATATCCGGCGGTGCGTGCGTCACATCGCGATAGGGCTGGGCACCGCGGCGCTCGTTGCCCTGGCCATCGCTTGCGTGCCTCTCGGCTACCAGTTCTTCGGCTCACAAGCTCTTCCGGGCGGTGTACACGCGCCGCGAGAAGAACTCGACCTAGCAGGCATCGTGCGACCGAGCGGTCTCCAGTTCTACGCATCGAACGCCGACATCCAAGCAAACAAGCACTTTCCTGCAAACGGAATCGAGAACACGGGGTACCTCGGCTGGCCAATGCTGATTGTCGCGATCACCTTCTGCGTATGGATGTTGATTCGTCGCGAGCGGTTCGCCTACTGGTGGCTCGCCACGACAGCGTTCACGATCGCGCTGAGCCTGGGCAGCCGTGTACGCGTCAACGGACACGTCATCGGCATCGGGCCCTGGGCGGTCGTACACCGGCTGCCCCTCATGAAGGGCGCCGCCGCGATTCGCTTCACACTGCTCACGACTCTGCTCGTGGCGCTGATCTTGGCGTGGGGCCTGGCCCGCCTCCATGGCAAGGCGTTCATGGCCGGTGTGGTGGTCGTCATCCTGGCGCTCATACCGCTTCGCCCGTTCGGCCGATACGGATTCATCGAGCGCGACGCCGCACCCCGGTTCTTCACGACCAAAGCGGTCACGGCGATCAGTGCAGGGGCGAACGTTCTGGTGCTGCCCAGCGTTCCGTCTCCGTTCGGCCAGGCACCATCGATGGCCTGGCAGATTCGAGCGCACATGCGGTTCAACCTCGTCGGTGGTTACGGCGTGTTCAACCTCGGCGGAAAGATGAGCTATCTCGCTGGCGCGCCTGCATTCGCACGTCTATTGGTCGACGCGGGTCGCACCGGCGTCCTGCCCCCGCAATCCGCAATTGTCAGCGCCCGGCCATCCATCTCGGGGAGTCATGCGCGCTACATCGTGATCACCGCGCTGCAACCGCATCGCGCGCTCGTCGCTATGTTGAGCGAACGGGTCGCCGGGTGCGAGGCTCGACAGATCGCCGACGTCGAGCTCTGCATCGTTCCGCAGCTCCCCGTTTGAACGACCAGTTACCCACCGAGCCACGCCTTGCGACCCAACCGCCAACTCGCCGGTGGCCTGAGTCTGCGTAGCAATGTATTACTGTCTCCGCTCGTGAAGCTGTCCATCTTGATGCCCGTCTGCAACGAGCTGAACACCTTGCAGGACGCCGTCAAGGACGTCCTCGATGTCGAGTACCCATGCCCGATGGAGCTCGTCGTGGTCGACGATGGGAGCACGGACGGGACTCGTGAACTATACGAAACCCTCAATAGGGACGAGCGGGTGAGCATTCACTTGCAGCCCCGGAACATGGGGAAGGGCGCGGCGATCCGGACCGCCGCCGAGCGGGCGCACGGCGACTACGTGATCATCTGCGACGCGGACCTCGAGTACTCGCCCAGCGAGATCCCTGCGCTGCTCGCCCCGGTGATCTCGGGCGACGCGACAGTCGTGTACGGCACCCGTACCTTTGGCAGCCACAACGCCTACTCATACCTCTATGTACTCGGCAACAAAGGTGTCACGACCGCGGCCAATGTCCTCTTCAACACGTATATCAGTGACCTGGAGACGTGCTTCAAGCTGCTGCCGCGCGACCTGTACCAGCAGCTCGACATCCGTTCGGCGGGATTCGGGATGGAGGCGGAGATCACCGGCAAGCTGCTGCGCCGCGGGTACCGCCCCTTTGAGATACCGATCTCCTACAAGGCACGCAGCCGTGAGGACGGCAAGAAGCTCACCTGGCGCGACGGAGTCGAGGCACTGTGGATTCTCACCCGCGAGCGCTTCCGGCCTGTCCCCACGACCCAGGTCCCCTAGCCTCCCCTAGCCTCCCTGGCCTGCCGAGTTTGATTGAGGTATTGGTGACAACAACGATCAAGTGCTCTTCCGGGTCAGTCGAGCCGAGCGCTCAGACGCGAGATGGGCCATTGACGCCGCCGGCCACGAGTCTGCCGCGCCAGCATGCCTGGCGGCGCACGCCAACTGGCGACGTCCATGGAATTATCAGGCCATGAGTGACGTCGGCGTGCAGTCGTCCGCAACGGCGGGCTCACAGGCAGCAGCGGATGACAACACAGTCGTCGCGAGCGGCAGATTCATACGCCCACCGACCGCGTTCTCCGGCGTTGCGGTTCGTGTCGTGGCCTGGTGCGCGACTTACGGCGCCGTGTTGTCAGTCCTGCTCTACGTGGGTCGTCATATAAGACTCCTCGACGACAAGATCGGAAGCTCGGATGTGGGTAGCGGACTCGCCCCCGCGCTACGGGCATTACTCGGACGGCCCGACCGGCGTGACTTCTTTGTGGACTACGCGAGCTCTCACGCGCTGACCCATCACAAAGACGCGTACGACATATCAGCCCACCTCTTCCGCGGGCTCGGTCCAGCGTGGGCGGTGAACGGCCCCAATCCCCATCCGCCCACGTTGCTGATCCTCGTGTTGCCCTTCGTACTGCTGAGTTATGGACCCGCGCTCGCCGGGTGGGCACTGGCGATGGTTGGTGTGTTCATCGCAACGCTTCGACTCGTGGGTGTTCCGCTGCGCTACGCTCTCGCGATCGGAGTGGGTCTGGCGATCACCTTCCCGGGCGCCTACGGGATAGTAAACGTGGAGCCAGTAATTGGTCTGGGCATAGCACTCGCTTATAGATACCGTGACAGTCCAATCATCGCTGGATTGGGTATTGCGCTAGCCGCGCTTCCTAAGGGCTCCGGTCTGGTATTAGCCGTACCATTCCTATTAGCGGCTCGCCTTCGCACTGTCGTATATGCCGCGCTGTTCTATGCCGGCGCAGCACTTGTTCCGGTCTTCTGGCAGTCCAATATCTGGGGCCGTTACCTCGACGTGGGTCTCAAGTCTGTGCACGCCAATGCCTACCTGAGGGCGGATAATGCGTCGCTGTTGTACCTTTCTCACTCCCTGTGGGGGCTCTCTTACACGGCGACGGCCTTCCTGATCGTCCTTATCACGATCGGCCTCGTGCTGGCACAGCGAGATCTGTTCTGGCCGACGGCGTGGGCATCGGTCGCCGTGTTGCCGATCGGATGGATGTACTCCCTCTTGGCGCTTGTGCCGCTGATCGCGTTCGCGGTGCTTCAGGCACCCCGCCGCACCGCAGGACTGGCCTTGGTCGCAACCGGCGTGGCACTCGGCACTCCGCCGTTCGGCCGCTGGCCAACCGTCTGGTACCCGGTCGTGGTCGGCACGGTGGCCGCAATGTACCTGTGCATGCGTCCCAAGCAGTCCATCCTGTGGCTGCCCCCGCAGCTTGACCGGCTCCTCCCAAAGCGACTTCAACTCACGCCACGGACGGAACCCGCGTAAGGTGACGAGCGGCAATGATCACGAGCCAGGCCCCGTCCGGGAGAAGGTACCTCGCACTGGCGCGTGCGACCGCCGGTAAGCCGTCATCCGGGGCCCTCGGCGTCCGAAAGCCCGTCGACATCGTCGGGCTGCCCTCGCGGCCGCAGCGTGCTTCGCCGTTACGACCGTCGCTAGTCTCCCGAGTCTGAGGCGAGCCACGCGAAGGCTGAGACCAGGTAGGTCGATGCTCACTGCCGCTGCCCTGGTTTGCATCGCGATCGGCGCACGGCTGGCCTATCTGCTCAGCGCCCAGGACCGCTTTAACGGCGACGAGGCCGGCGCGACCCCCGCTGATAGCGGCCCTTCATCTCCTTGCTGACCATCCTGCATGCACTCATGTCCAGCCCCATCCGGCCAGCCACGCAGCCGGGCATCTTTGGATGAGTCAACGATACGCGCTACGCGGGCGTTTTCGATGAGTCAACGCGGGGGATGTGCACCGGTTCCACGCCGTGGGTACCGTACCCTCACGCCTCGTGAAGCTGTCTATCCTGATGCCGGTCTACAACGAGGTCAGCACGCTGCAGGACGCTGTCAAGGACGTCCTCGACGTGGACTATCCGTGCCCGATCGAACTGGTCATCGTGGATGACGGCAGCACCGATGGAACCCGCGAGCTGTATGGGGGTCTCGACGGTGACGATCGGGTCAGGGTCCACCTGCAGCCTTCGGAACAAGGGCAAGGGCGCGGCGATCAGGACCGCTGCCGAGCGTGCGCAGGGCGATTACGTGATCATCTGCGACGCCGACTTAGAGTACTCTCCGAGCGAGATCCCATCGCTGCTCGCGCCGATAATCAGGGGCGACGCCACCGTCGTCTATGGCATCCGGACGTTCGGTAACCACAACGCCTACTCCTACCTCTATGTGCTCGGGAACAGGGGCGTCATCACAGCCGCGAACGTGCTGTTCAACACCTATATCAGCGACCTGGAGACCTGCTTCAAGCTCATGCGCCGCGCGCTCTACAACCACCTCGACATCCGCTCGGCCGGCTTCGGCATGGAGGCGGAGATCACCGGCAAGCTCCTGCGCCGCGGCCACCGGCCCTACGAGGTACCGATCTCGTACAAGGCACGCAGCCGCGCGCAGCCGGCAAGAAGCTGACCTGGCGCGACGGGGTCGAGGCATTGTGGATCCTGACACGGGAGTGCGTACGCCGAGTGCCACGCGCGCAGATGCTCACCCGGTCGTGAGCGTCACCAGTCCGGCCGGACCCGTCGGCTCAGCGGTCAGGCCGCGGTCCTGCAGCGCGGAGCGCCATGCGGCGGCCTCAGTCGCAATCACATGGGTCCGCACGAGCCAGATGCGCCCCTCCGGCCGCTGAGCGAGTTCCCGCACCGCCTGAGCGAGCGCTGCGCTCACTCCCGCGGGCGTCCGGTCGTCCGCCACCACGATCCGCGGATCACCTGGGAAGAACGCCACGTAGCCTTGCGCCACGTTGGCATTGGAGCGCCGCGAGGGCCTGTCCAGGTGCCAGTAATAGGCAAAGCCCCAGTTGCTACTCAGGTTGACGAGGATGACGTCTGCGGCCGACCGATGTTCCGCGATATAGCGCACCTGGGTGCGCACGTCCTCGTTCGGAATACGGTGACTGCGCATGTATCCGTGAGTTTGCGTGACCGAGGCCACAATGGCGGCTACCGCTAGGACCCCGCCGGCCACGACGCTCCGACGTGCCACCAGCGTGCATATCCCACATACGCCAACCGCCGCGGTGACAGCCACGATCACGAGGAGGAATGTCGACGTCCGCAGATCGAGCAGCGGATACCTCTTCAAAGCCGAAAGTGCCAACATCTCCGGCCCTAGCAAGACCAGCGCAAGCGCAACGATCACGCGACCAAGACAGACGATCGTCGCGACTCAGGCGACTGTGAGCACGATAACGAGCCAGGTAGGCCCGAGGCCGATGAAGGGACGGATGGCGTCAAACGTCTTCTCGACCAGGTCCGCGCTCGCACCGAGCCCACGATCGAGGGGCACGTAGTACGCATGCCAGTAGTTGGTCAGGCCCGGAACGACCGCCTGCGCGTCGAACATCTGGTACACCCCGAGCATCGCCGCGCCGGCTCCGGCTGCGGCCACGAGCGCGTCACGCAGCTTGCTCCAGTCCCGGCGGACGAGCTGCACCAGGCCAACGCCGACGAGTGCCGCTGCGCCCACGAACGCGGTGGGGTGGCTGAACAGCATGCCGATCGGCACCCCGATTGCGAGGACGACCAGCCGACGCCGTGACCAGGACTGTTCGAGACGCGACGTCAGGATCAGCACTGCGAGGCTCAAGCAGGCGTCTGCGGTGTACTGCTTCAGGTCGTTTCGCACCAACATGGCTGGCGTAGTGAGCGCCGCGAATCCAGCCAGCACGCCCGCGCCGATACCCAGCCGGCGATCGCGCCAGCCGAGCCCCCGGCGAACCAATACGCGAGGATCACCGTCGCCGCGCTGAAGAGTAGCGGCTCGATGCGCTGTCGCTGAGCACCGCCGACGGCGAAGAGGCGGAGTAATGCGCTCCAGCCAATGGGCGTCGATGAGGTCGTGTCCCGCAGGTCACCGATCGGGAAGCGGGTCGTAACCGCGACCCAGGCCTCATCCGTCCAGTAGGGCCGCGAGAGCAGGTACCCCACGTCGTGGACGACGAACGTGGCCGCCCCGAGAGCGAGCACGAGTCCCCACTCGACGCTGCCGAACCGGCGCGCGAAGCCCGCCGTGGCATTCCGGGCACGAGCCGCCCTACTCACCACCGGACCGTCGCCCTCAGCAGTCGTCGTCGCGTTCAACTCCGCCGTCCTCCCGGAGATGCACTGATCACAACCGCGGCGACGGACTCTACGCCAACGCGTCTCTCCTTCTCGCCAGCCAGCGCGGCTTACCGGGCTGACAGGCGCCGCGCGTTTAGCCTCGGTTCATGTCCGCCGACGACGTCCCGCCCGATCACGGGCTGGCCGTCGCGCATCCCGCACGGCTGGCGGGTCGGCATCCGGGCCACCGTCGCGGGCGTGTCGCTGCTTGCCATCGTCGGTAGCGGGCTGGCCTGGGCGACGTATCAGAACTTCACCGCGAGCGTGCACCACGGCGAGGCGGTGCCCGCGCTGGCAGCTGGGCAGAAGGACCCGGACGGCAAGGACCAGAACATCCTGCTACTGGGCAACGACAGCCGGGCAGGCGCGAACGCACAGGAGCTCAAGGCGCTGTCCACGCAGGACGACGGGGGCAGCGTCAACACCGACACCATGATGGTGCTGCACATCCCGGCGAACGGGCGCAAAGCGACGGTGATCTCCTTCCCCCGCGACTCCTGGGTCGACATCCCGGACAACGGCAAGGGCAAGATCAACTCAGCGTACGGCGACGGGTACGTCGCGTCCAAGAACAAGGGCGGCCGACAGAGACGGCCAACGAGAGCGCTGGCATCCGGCTGCTCATCAGGACGATCGCCCAGCTGACCGGCCTGCACATCGACCACTACGTCCAGGTCAATCTGCTCGGTTTCTACCGGATCAGCAACGCGATCGGCGGCGTCGACGTCTGCCTCAACGCCGCGCAGAACCCCAACACCGACAGCGACGCGTTCGGCAAGGGGTACTCGGGCATCAACCTGCCCGCGGGGCACAGCGTCATCAAGGGGTCGCAAGCGCTGGCGTTCGTCCGGCAGCGCCACGGGCTGCCCAACGGCGACCTGGACCGGATCAAGCGCCAGCAGTACTTCTTGTCGGCCGCGTTCCGGAAGGTCGTCTCCGGCGGCGTGCTGCTGAATCCGTTCAAGCTGCGCGACCTGCTCAAGGCCATCAGCTCGTCCATGCTGACCGACCCGGACCTCGACATGCTCGCGCTTGCCCGGCAATTCCAGGACCTGTCGGCGGGAAACATCAGCTACGCGACGATCCCGAACGACGGCACGCAGACGATCTACCCGGACGGAGTCGTGACCTCGATCGTGGCGGTGGACACTGCGGCGATGCCGGGGTTCATCAACCAGCTGCAGGGCAAGCCCGCCGACCCGGGTCTGGCCACCGCCCCCGCCGCGAAGCCGTCGTCGGTGACGCTCGACGTGCTCAACGGCACGGCGATCGCCGGGCTGGCCGGGCGCAACGCCGCCGCGCTGCGCAAACTGGGCTTCCGCGTGGAAACGATCGATTCGACCGACCAGACCAACACCACGACGGTGGAATACCCGCCAGGCGCGCAGAACCAGGCCAAGGCCGTTGACGAACCGCCGTCCCGGGCGCGCAGCTCACCCAGACCGAGTCGGTCAAGAAGGTCACCCTCGTCCTCGGCGCCGACGGCCGTCAGGCGTCGGGCCTGGCACCACACCCGTCCGCTACCAGCGCCACGCATCCGAGCTCGACCCCGCCCAAGGCAGCCACCTCGACGGGCGTGGGCTGCATCAACTGAGCGGGGTCTGCTCAGCGCTTCCATCGGAATTCTTGGCGGGCACTCAGGGTAAGCGCAGGTAGCCTCGCTGTGTGACTTCACGCGGGGGTGACGACGCTGCGCGGCGCGATCCAACGCCGCGCCACGACCCGCGGGAACCCCTGCCGCCAGAGTTGAATCCCAGAGGACGCCGGGCCGCGCGGCGTCAAAGCGGCGACTTGCGCCGCGGCGTGTTCCTCGGCGGCGCCGCGCTGGCCACCATCCTGGCCCTGGCCGTGTTGGTGACGAGCGGCTGGGCTTGGTGGACCTGGCGCGGCTTCACGTCCGACATCAAGCGGGTCGACGCGGTAGGGCGCGTCGGGCAAGCCGTCGACAGGATATCGACGGGAAGGACCAGAACATCCTCATCGTCGGCAACGACGACCGCGACACGGCGAGCGACAAGGAGCTCGCCGAGCTCGGCACGACGCGCGACGGCGGCAGCCTGAACACCGACACGATGATGGTCATGCACGTGCCCGGCCAACGGGCGCAAGGCCACCGTGATCGCGATCCCGCGCGACTCCTACGTGTCCATCCCCGGCCACGGCATGAACAAGATCAACTCTGCGTACGCGATGGGCACGAACAGCGCGCATGGCGACAAGGGTGCTGGGGCGCGGCTCGCGGTGCAGACCGTGCAGAACCTGACCGGCCTGACGATCGACCACTTCGTCCAGGTCGACCTGATCGGCTTCTATCGCATCAGCAACGCCATCGGCGGCGTCCAGGTCAATCTCTGCGCGCCGGCGAAGGAAGCCAATTCGGGCATCGATCTGCCGGCCGGGATCTCCACGATCAAAGGCAAGCAGGCGCTCGCGTTCGTCCGGCAGCGGTACAACTTCCCAGACGGCCTGGGCGACCTCGACCGGATCCATCGCCAGCAGTACTTCCTGTCCGCGGTCTTCCGCAAACTGTCCAGCGCCGGGGTGATCCTCAACCCGATCAAGCTGCAGAACCTGCTCAAGGCAGTGTCGACGTCGCTGACGATGGACAAGACGCTCGACCCGCTCAAGCTCGCCGAGCAGCTGCAGAACCTCAGCGCCGGCAACCTCACCTTCACCACTATCCCGACCGACGGCTTCGCCACCGAGGACGTGGGCAGCGTGGTCGTGGTGCATCCGGCGGACGTCCAGAAGCGGGTCGCCCAGCTGGTGGCGCAGACCAACAGCAGCCCGGGTAGCACGTCGGCAGCGAAGACGGTGGCGCCCAGTTCGGTCACGGTGGACGTGCTCAACGGCGCAGCCGCCGACGGTGTGGCGACGACGAACGCGGCCACCCTGCGCGGGCTCGGCTTCCAGGTCGGCACAGATCGATACCACCTCGGCGAACGCCACGACGGTCGTCAAGTACCCGAGCGGCATGCAGGCGCAGGCCGCGACCGTCGCGGCGCACGTGCCGGGCGCGACGCTGCAACAGTCCAGCTCGGCGCAGCACGTCACGCTCGTCCTGGGCGAGGACGGTCGGAGCGTCGTGGCGGCCGCTACCAAGCCCTCGACGTCGGCTACCTCGTCGTCGTCCTCGTCCGGCCTGACCACGGCCGAGCAGGCGGCGAAGGGCTGTATCTACTGACGATGAACTCGCCCGAAGCCTTGTTCGCAGCGGTGCTGGCTGCCCAGCCCGCTCAGCCGCTCGTCACGTTCTACGACGAGGCGCGTGGCGAGCGGTCGGAGCTGTCCGCGCGCTCGCTGGGCAATTGGGTGGCCAAGACGCACTTCCTGCTCAGTGACGAGCTCGGCCTCGGCGCCGGCGACGCCGCGTTCGTCGACCTGCCCGCGCACTGGATCTCGGTGCCCGGCGCTGCTCGGCTGCTGGACGGCCGGGCTCGAGGTCGTCACCGACCCGGCCCGCGCCGCGGTGGCTTTCGTCCAGCCATCGTCGGCCAGCGGGAGCCACGGGTGTACCGGACGTCTTCGCCGTGGCTCCCGACTCGGCCGCGGTCGGCTTCGTCGGCTCGCCTCCGGACGGCAGTCGCGATTACGTGACTGCGGTCCGCCCGCAGCCGGACGCCTGGGCCAGCGTCCACCCGCCGGCCGGCGCCGACGATCCGGCGCTGGACGGCCAGTCACGGTCCGCGGTCGCCGCATTGGCCGCGGGGCGCGCGACAGAACTTGGCCTCGATGAGCGGGCCCGGGTGCTCACCGGTCGCGACTGGACCGGCGGGGCGGACTGGGTCGACACCCTGTTGGCTCCGCTGGCAGTGCACGGCTCGATCGTCATCGTCCGCAACGGCACGCCGGGCGACCGCGAGCGGCGCGTGCGGCAGGAACGGGCGACCAACGTCGTCCTCGAGCGTGACCCGACTCCCACCTGAGTCCGCATCCGTCGAGGATCGCTCCCGACCGTCGGCTGGGATCACGCGAGGAACCCTGGTACGAGGCACGCGGTTTCGCCCTTCGCGAGATCACCGCCCGGTAGCCAAGTTGGCGTACCTGGCGCATAATGGCGGTATGAGCACGGACACCGAACTATCCGTCAGCCAGGCGCGGAACCACTTCTCCGACGCCGTGAACCGGGCCGCCTTCGGTGGGGAGATCACCTACGTTACGCGTGGGCGCGGTCAACAGCGGGCTGCCGCGATCGTGCCGGCCGAGCTCGTCGAACGCTACGAAGCAATGATCGACAGCGAGGATGGTCGGATCGCGTCGAAACGACTGGCCGACCTCGACGCCGGTCGCACGGAGACCGTCCCGGCGGATGAGGTGGCTCGGACGCTCGGACTGTGAGTGCTGGGCCATTCGCCATCGAATACGACCCGCAGGCTCTCAAAGAGCTGACGAAGCTCGACAAGCCAGTCGCACGCCGAATCATCAAGGCCGTCGATGCGTTGAGAGCCGACCCACGGCCGAGCGGTGCTCGACCCCTCATCGGGTATCCAGACTTATGGCGGATCCGGGTCGGCGACTACCGTGTCGTCTACACGATCAGGGACACCGAGCTCGTGGTTCTGGTTTTGCGTGTGGCCCATCGCAGCAGCGTCTATCGCCGTCTCTGACAGCCGCATGCGTGGGCCGGCGTGACCGCGAACCCGAAGAGTTGTTCGCCGCGGTGCTGGCCGCCCGGCCCGCGCAGCCGCGTTCGTCGATCTGCCTGCGCACTGGATTTCGGTGCCGTCGCTGCTCGGTTGCTGGACCGCCGGGCTCAAGGTCGTCACCGACCCGCCCGGGCCGCGGTGGCCATCGTCCACCCGTCTTCCAGTGCACGTGCGAAGGGTGGCCCGGAGTCTTCGCCGTTGCCCCCGACTCGGCCGCGGTCGGGTTCCGGGGGCGCGCCCCCCGACGGCACCCGAGGCGCACGTGTGCTCACCGCCCGCGAGTGGACCGGTGGGCCGGATTGGGTCGACGCCTTGGTGGCGCCGCTGGCCGTGCATGGCTCGCTCGTCATCGTCCGCAACGGCACGCCGGGCGACCGCGAGCGCCGCGTGCGGCAGGAACGGGCGACCATCGTCGTCTCATGGTGTAGCACGTGGTGACGCCGGTGCTACACTGACAAAGCGTGCCCACCACTCGCCCGCGGCATTTCGTGACCGAGACCGATGACCTCGCCGCCGCACTGGACGAAGCTGCCCGCCGCTGGCCCGACCTGAGCCGCGCGCAGCTGCTGGTGCGCCTCGCGCTGGAGGGCCACCGTGCCGCCCAACAGGCGCACGACGAACGGCGTCGCCGCAGGCTTGACGCCGTTCGCAAACACAGCGGGACCCTCACCGGGGCATATGGCCCTGACTACCTGAAACACCTGCGCGAGGAGTGGCCCGCGTGATCGTGCTCGACGCAAGCGTGCTCATCGGTTACCTCGACGGTGAAGACGAGCACCATGCGGCTGCAGAAGCGCTTCTCACCCAAGCGATAGACGACGACCTCGCCGCCAACTCGGAATTCTTGGCGGGCACTCAGGGTGAGCGCGGGTAGCCTCGCTGTGTGGCTTCACGCGGGGGGGACGACGGTGCGCGGCGCGATCCAACGCCGCGCCACGACCCGCGGGAGCCCCTGCCGCCGGAGCTGAATCCCAGAGGACGCCGGGCCGCGCGGCGGCAAAGCGGCGACTTGCGACGCGGCGTGTTCCTCGGCGGCGCCGCGCTGGCCACCATCCTGGCGCTCGCCGTGCTGGTGACGAGCGGGTGGGCCTGGTGGACCTGGCGCGGCTTCACGTCCGACATCAAGCGGGTCGACGCCGTAGGGGCCTCGGGCAAGCCGTCGACAGATATCGACGGGAAGGACCAGAACATCCTCATCGTCGGCAACGACGACCGCGATACGGCGAGCGACAAGGAGCTCGCCGAGCTCGGCACGACGCGCGACGGCGGCAGCCTGAACACCGACACGATGATGGTCATGCACGTCCCGGCCAACGGCCGCAAGGCCACCGTGATCGCGATCCCCCGCGACTCCTACGTGTCCATCCCCGGCCACGGCATGAACAAGATCAACTCTGCGTACGCGACGGGCACGAACAGCGCGCATGGCGACAAGGGTGCTGGGGCGCGGCTCGCGGTGCAGACCGTGCAGAACCTGACCGGCCTGACGATCGACCACTTCGTCCAGGTGGACCTGATCGGCTTCTACCGCATCAGCAACGCCATCGGCGGCGTGCAGGTCAATCTCTGCGCGCCGGCGAAGGAAGCCAATTCGGGCATCGATCTGCCGGCCGGGATCTCCACGATCAAAGGCAAGCAGGCACTCGCGTTCGTCCGGCAGCGGTACAACTTCCCGGACGGCCTGGGCGACCTCGACCGGATCCATCGCCAGCAATACTTCCTGTCCGCGGTCTTCCGCAAACTGTCCAGCGCCGGGGTGATCCTCAACCCGATCAAGCTGCAGAACCTGCTCAAGGCAGTGTCGACGTCGCTGACGATGGACAAGACGCTCGACCCGCTCAAGCTCGCCGAGCAGCTGCAGAACCTCAGCGCAGGCAACCTCACCTTCACCACCATCCCGACGGACGGCTTCGCCACCGAGGACGTGGGCAGCGTGGTCGTGGTGCATCCGGCGGACGTCCAGAAGCGGGTCGCCCAGCTGGTGGCGCAAACCAACAGCAGCCCGGGCAGCGCGTCGGCAGCGAAGACGGTGGCGCCCAGTTCGGTCACGGTGGACGTGCTCAACGGCGCAGCCGCCGACGGTGTGGCGACGACGAACGCGGCCACCCTGCGCGGGCTCGGCTTCCAGGTCGGCACGGTCGGTACCACGTCGGCGAACGCCACGACCGTCGTCACGTACCCGAGCGGCATGCAGGCGCAGGCCGCGACCGTCGCGGCGCACGTGCCGGGCGCGACGCTCCAGCAGTCCAGGTCGGCGCAGCACGTCACGCTCGTCCTGGGCGAGGACGGTCGGAGCGTCGTGGCGGCCGCAGCCAAGCCCTCGACGTCGGCTACCTCGTCGTCGTCCTCGTCCGGCCTGACCACGGCCGAGCAGGCGGCGAAGGGCTGTATCTACTGACGATGAGCTCGCCCGAAGCCTTGTTCGCCGCGGTGCTGGCTGCCCGGCCCGCTCAGCCGCTCGTCACGTTCTACGACGAGGCGCGTGGCGAGCGGTCGGAGCTGTCCGCGCGCTCGCTGGGCAATTGGGTGGCCAAGACGCACTTCCTGCTCAGTGACGAGCTCGGCCTCGGCGTCGGCGACGCCGCGTTCGTCGACCTGCCCGCGCACTGGATCTCGGTGCCCGGGCTGCTCGGCTGCTGGACGGCCGGGCTCGAGGTCGTCACCGACCCGGCCCGCGCCGCGGTGGCTTTCGTCCAGCCGTCGTCGGCCACCCGGACCACGGGCGTACCGGACGTCTTCGCGGTGGCTCCCGACTCGGCCGCGGTCGGCTTCGCCGGCTCGCCCCCAGACGGCAGCCGCGATTACGTGGCTGCGGTACGCCCGCAGCCGGACGCCTGGGCCAGCGTCCACCCGCCGGCCGGCGCCGACGATCCGGCGCTGGACGGCCAGCCACGGTCCGCGGTCGCCGCATTGGCCGCGGGGCGCGCGACAGAACTTGGCCTCGATGAGGGGGCCCGGGTGCTCACCGGTCGCGACTGGACCGGCGGGGCGGACTGGGTCGACACCCTGTTGGCTCCGCTGGCAGTGCACGGCTCGATCGTCATCGTCCGCAACGGCACGCCGGGCGACCGCGAGCGGCGCGTGCGGCAGGAACGGGCGACCAACGTCGTCCTCGAGCGTGACCCGACTCCCACCTGAGTCCGCATCCGTCGAGGATCGCTCCCGACCGTCGGCTGGGATCACGCGAGGAACCCTGGTACGAGGCACGCGGTTTCGCCCTTCGCGAGATCACCGCCCGGTAGCCAAGTTGGCGTACCTGGCGCATAATGGCGGTATGAGCACGGACACCGAACTATCCGTCAGCCAGGCGCGGAACCACTTCTCCGACGCCGTGAACCGGGCCGCCTTCGGTGGGGAGATCACCTACGTTACGCGTGGGCGCGGTCAACAGCGGGCTGCCGCGATCGTGCCGGCCGAGCTCGTCGAACGCTACGAAGCAATGATCGACAGCGAGGATGGTCGGATCGCGTCGAAACGACTGGCCGACCTCGACGCCGGTCGCACGGAGACCGTCCCGGCGGATGAGGTGGCTCGGACGCTCGGACTGTGAGTGCTGGGCCATTCGCCATCGAATACGACCCGCAGGCTCTCAAAGAGCTGACGAAGCTCGACAAGCCAGTCGCACGCCGAATCATCAAGGCCGTCGATGCGTTGAGAGCCGACCCACGGCCGAGCGGTGCTCGACCCCTCATCGGGTATCCAGACTTATGGCGGATCCGGGTCGGCGACTACCGTGTCGTCTACACGATCAGGGACACCGAGCTCGTGGTTCTGGTTTTGCGTGTGGCCCATCGCAGCAGCGTCTATCGCCGTCTCTGACAGCCGCATGCGTGGGCCGGCGTGACCGCGAACCCGAAGAGTTGTTCGCCGCGGTGCTGGCCGCCCGGCCCGCGCAGCCGCGTTCGTCGATCTGCCTGCGCACTGGATTTCGGTGCCGTCGCTGCTCGGTTGCTGGACCGCCGGGCTCAAGGTCGTCACCGACCCGCCCGGGCCGCGGTGGCCATCGTCCACCCGTCTTCCAGTGCACGTGCGAAGGGTGGCCCGGAGTCTTCGCCGTTGCCCCCGACTCGGCCGCGGTCGGGTTCCGGGGGCGCGCCCCCCGACGGCACCCGAGGCGCACGTGTGCTCACCGCCCGCGAGTGGACCGGTGGGCCGGATTGGGTCGACGCCTTGGTGGCGCCGCTGGCCGTGCATGGCTCGCTCGTCATCGTCCGCAACGGCACGCCGGGCGACCGCGAGCGCCGCGTGCGGCAGGAACGGGCGACCATCGTCGTCTCATGGTGTAGCACGTGGTGACGCCGGTGCTACACTGACAAAGGTGCCCACCACTCGCCCGCGGCATTTCGTGACCGAGACCGATGACCTCGCCGCCGCACTGGATGAAGCTGCCCGCCGCTGGCCCGACCTGAGCCGCGCGCAGCTGCTGGTGCGCCTCGCGCTGGAGGGCCACCGTGCCGCCCAACAGGCGCACGACGAACGGCGTCGCCGCAGGCTTGACGCCGTTCGCAAACACAGCGGGACCCTCACCGGGGCATACGGCCCTGACTACCTGAAACACCTGCGCGAGGAGTGGCCCGCGTGATCGTGCTCGACGCAAGCGTGCTCATCGGTTACCTCGACGGTGAAGACGAGCACCATGCGGCTGCAGAAGCGCTTCTCACCCAAGCGATAGACGACGACCTCGCCGCCAACTCGCTCACCCTCGCGGAAGTGCTTGTCGTGCCCGTCCGGGACGGCCGACTGGATCCGGTCCAGGCGGCTCTTCGCGATCTCGAGGTACAGGAAGTGCCGTTTCCCGTCGACACAGCAGTCCGACTCGCCCAGGTGCGGGCGACCACCGGGCTAAGGATGCCGGACTGCTGCGTCCTACTCGCTGCCGAGGATGCCGCCGCAAGCGTCGCGTCGTTCGACGAGCGGCTCGCGCAAGCAGCCGAGGACCGCAACCTGGCGGTCCTGCGTCGCTAGCAAGTCCTCTGCTCACGGCGCCGTGGGCAGACGTCTGCGCCGCCGACGAATCCGACGCTCCGTGTGTCGCGGTGGCCGCGGCACCGCGACACACGGCGTCAGGGGGTGAGAAGTGGGAGGCCGCCGGTGGAGGTTCGAACGGTCAGCGGTACACGTCAGCCCGGTGATCGATGTGGACGATGTTGACACGCCGCAGGTCGTCCTCGACGCGGTAGACGATCCGGTAGCTCCCGCGTCGGGCCGAGCGCACGCCGGCAAGCTGGCCACGCAAGTCTCGCCGCCCGGGTGCTCACCGGTCGCGACTGGACCGGCGGGGCGGACTGGGTAGACACCCTGGTGGCGCCGCTGGCCGTGCATGGCTCGCTCATCATCGTCCGCAATGCCGCAGCCGGCGACATCGACCGGCGCGTGCAGCAGCGGCCGCTGATCCCCAGCGGATCGTGCGCGACCCCGACCCGAAGAGTCGTAGCACGGCGATCCGTGTCATCGGCTACTCGCCGAGTGCAGGGTTCGTCATCACGGTGATCGCCACCCGGTCCGACCACGCGGGCGTGACCGCGTGGAAGACCAGCGGAGCCGACCTCCGCGCGTACGAAGGGCAGGGCAAATCATGAGCGAGGACGAGCGCAGCGCGCGGATCGACGCGGAGGTGCAGGCCATCCGCGCCGAGTACGCCGAGGAAGAGGCCGAAGCCGCCGAGGCCGAGATCGCCGAGCGCAACGCCGCGCTGGACGTGCCGTTGAACCTGCGAATCGATAGGGATCTCGATGAGCAACTCAAGCGGCACGCGGCCGCCGCGCAGATCCCGACATCCGCGCTAGTGCGGCGCCTACTGCGGCAAGCAGTGCACGACTCCGGCGCCTCGGTGCTCACCGTGGAACAGGTCGAAGCGATCGCCCGCCGGGTGGTAGCCGAATCGGCGGACGCCTGACCAGATGACCCCTGGGCGCCAGCCAGACAAGATCAAAGTGTCGCTCAGGGGATCCGTGGGTTCGCGGTACACGTCACCCCGGTGATCGATGTGGACGATGTCGACACGCCGCAAGCCGTCCTCGACGCGGTAGACGATCCGGTAGCTCCCGCGTCGGGCCGAGCGCAGGCCGGCAAGCTGGCCACGCAGCTCGCCACCGAGCGTGTAGCGCCGTTGGCCAGTGGACCGAAGATGAACGCCACACAGGCCGTACCGATCTTCTCGGACAGGCGGAAAAGGTCACGTTCAGCGCGGGCGGAGAGCGGTCAGGCGGCGAAGGGTTGCATTTGCTGACGATGAGCTCGCCCGAAGCCTTGTTCGCCGCGGTGCTCGCCGCCCGGCCCGCGAGCCGCTCGTCACGTTCTACGACGACGCGCAGGGCGAGCGGTCCGAGCTGTCGGCGCGTTCGCTGGGCAATTGGGTGGCCAAAACGCATTTCCTGCTCAGCGACGAGCTCGGCCTCGGCGTCGGCGACGCCGCGTTCGTCGACTTGCCGGCGCACTGGATTTCGGTGCGGGCGCCCGCAGCCGGACGCCTGGGCCAGCGTGCACTCTCCGGCGGGTGACAGCGACCCGGCGCTGGACGGCTAATCGCGGTCGGCGGTCGCCGCGTTGGCCGCGGCGCGCGACAGAACTCGGCCTCGATGAGGGAGCCCGGGTGCTCACCGGTCGCGACTGGACCGGCGCGGCTGACTGGGTCGACACCCTGCTGGCGCCGCTGGCCGTGCACGGCTCGATCGTCATCGTCCGCAACGCCGCGGCCGGCGACGTCGACCGGCGCGTGCAGCAGGAACGGGCGACCAGAGCCTGTGTCACGAGGCGTCGCGACGTGGCACTTGGTGTTTAGGATCGGAACATGGCCGACCACTACACGTTGAGGCTGGCGCCGGGCACGCGCCAGCAACTCGTTGACCGAGCTCGCCGCATCGGTGTTCCCGAGCGCACGCTTGCGCGGCGCTACGTCGAGGAAGGACTGCGTCACGACGCGGATCCGCTGGTCCAGTTCCTCGATGGGCCGAGTGGGCGACGCGCGAGCCTCGTCGGCCGCGGGTTGGACGTGTGGGAGGTGATCGCCACGGTGCGCGACAACGACGGTTCCCTCACGGAGGCCGGCGATTATCTGCAGGTTCCGGTTGGGCTGGTCGAGGCGGCCGTTTCCTATTACGGGGAGCACCGCGAGGAGATCGATCGAGAAGTCGAGCTCAACGAGGCCGAATACGAGCGCGGACGTGCAGCCGCGGCCCGCGGCAAGCGCGCCGTCCGTGCGTGAAGGCCCTGCTTGACGAGCAGCTCTCACCGCAGATTGCCGTCTTGCTGCGTCAGCGCGGGTACGACGTCGTCGCGGCCGCCGACCGTGCGGATCTCGTTGGGTGCAGCGACAGGATGATCCTCGACATTGCAAGCAGCGAACACCGGGCGGTGGTTACGAACAACATCACGGACTTTCCGCCCCCTGGCGGCCGAGCGGCTCGCCCGCGGTCAGGAGCATGGCGGCTTGATCCTGCTGCCCTCATCGCGTACGCGCACGCGCACCGCGGTCACGGCCCTCGCAGACGCACTCGAACGTGTGCTCCGCGAGCGTCCGGATGGGCTAGGTTCAAGCGAGCGGTGGTTCGGCCCGCTCTCCAACACGTAACCGTCAGCGGTACACGTCACCCCGGTGATCGATGTGGACGATGTCGACCCGCCGCGAGTCGTCCTCGACGCGGTAGACGATCCGGTAGCTCCCGCGGCGGGCCGACGAGCTGGCCACGCGGCTCGCCGCCGAGCCGGTAGGGCCGTTGCGCCAGTGGGCCGAAGATGAACGCCACACCGGCCGTACCGATCTTCTCGGGCAGGCGGAAAAGGTCACGTTCAGCGCGCTGTTCGCCGCGGTGCTGGCCGCTTTCGGCGCGCTCGCTCGGCAACCGGGTGGCCAAGACGCACTGGCTCCCGACTCGGCCGCGGTCGGCTTCGCCGGCTCAACCCCGGACGGCGCGCGGGACTACGTGACCGCGGTCCGGCCGCAGCCGGACGCCTGGGCCAGCAACGTCGTCCTAAAGCGCGACCCGACTGCCACCTGAGCCCGCATCAGTCGCGGCTCCGCTCACGACACGGTCGAGGGTCAGGCGGAGTTGCGTAGTTCGTGTTCGACGGCACGGCGGATCCACGACGACAGCGACCGGTCATCGGCCTCAGCGCGGCGACGGATCTCCTCGAGCAGCTCGGGCGGGAACCGCACCGGCACCATCGCCGACAGCCGCGGGCTGCGACGACGGGGCGGGCCCTGCGGCTGCTGGTTGTCGGCGCGGGTGTAGAACTCGTACTCCTGATCGGGTGTCATCGGTTCGGTGGTCATCGGTCTCTCCGGGATTGGTCGGCCAGGGCGGCGGCCGCTTGGTAGCAGCCGATCGGGCGGCAGCGGCTTGGGTCGCCGCTTCCCAGGTGCGGATGTTTTAACAGGTGCGCGGTTTGGGCATCGATCTCGAACGGATCGTGGTCGTCGAGTAGCTCCAGATCGAACCGCTCCACCGCCACAGCTTGAGTGTATTACAATCGAATACCAGCAGCGAGCGATCCCCTCGCGAGGTGTCTGCACGGCTTGGCTGATCTCAGCGGCTTCGGCCGTCGTCGATGCCGGCTGACCTGCACCGACCGGGATCGACCGGGTCTGCGCGAGGCGCTTTCTCCACCTGGCGCTCCTGTGTGGAACGTGGGTGTAGCACCTCCTGACGTCGGTGCTACACTGACAAAGGTGCCCACCACTCGCCCGCGGCATTTCGTGACCGAGACCGATGACCTCGCCGCCGCACTGGATGAAGCTGCCCGCCGCTGGCCCGCCCTGAGCCGCGCGCAGCTGCTGGTGCGCCTCGCACTGGAGGGCCACCGTGCCGCCCAACAGGCGCACGACGAACGGCGTCGCCGCAGGCTTGACGCCGTTCGCAAACACAGCGGGACCCTCACCGGGGCATACGGCCCTGACTACCTGAAACACCTGCGCGAGGAGTGGCCCGCGTGATCGTGCTCGACGCAAGCGTCCTCGTCGCCTATCTCGACGGTGAAGACGAGCACCATGCGGCTGCAGAAGCGCTTCTCACCCAAGCGATAGACGACGACCTCGCCGCCAACTCGCTCACCCTCGCGGAAGTGCTTGTCGTGCCCGTCCGGGACGGCCGACTGGATCCGGTCCAGGCGGCTCTTCGCGATCTCGAGGTACAGGAACTGCCGTTTCCCGTCGACACAGCAGTCCGACTCGCCCAGGTGCGGGCGACCACCGGGCTAAGGATGCCGGACTGCTGCGTCCTACTCGCTGCCGAGGATGCCGCCGCAAGCGTCGCGTCGTTCGACGAGCGGCTCGCGCAAGCAGCCGAGGACCGCAACCTGGCGGTCCTGAAGTGCTGACTCACGGCGGGATGAGCAGCGGGACGCCGGCGTTGCGGCTGGCCGTGGCCAGCTTCGCGTCGAGGGTGGCGAGCGGCGCTGCCAGCCGTTCGGCAAGGGCGAGGTAGGCGGCGTGATAGGCGCTCAAGCCGTGGCGAAGACCAAAGCTCAACAGCGCAGTCAGCTCGGTGCCGGACAGGTCGATCCGGATCGGCAGCTGTTCGATCAGTCCGACGAAGCGGGTAACCTGCGCCTCAGTCATCCGTCCTCGCCGCTCGGCCACCAGCAGCACGTTTGCGACCTCCACTTGCCACAGGATGGGCACGATCGCCTCGTCCTCCTGCAGCCGATCGAGAACTGCCTCCGTGTCGGGCGTGGCCTCGTCCTCGAAGCACCAGGCCAGCGTTACCGAGGCGTCGACGACAAGTGTCACTAGCGGCGGCCGTCTTCGATCATCCGACGCACCGACGTACGACCGCGCCGAACGCCCCGCCTGGCCTCACGCAATGCGATGATCACCTCGACGGGCCGCGGCCGTCGGCGTCGACGGTCGACAAGTACACCGCGACGCTCTGCGACCAACGTCCTCCAACACCGCCCGATTCCGACCTGAGTTCGCATCAGTCGAGGAGCGCCGCATCCGCGACAGAATCAGCCTTCACGGTGTCCGTCGCGTACTCCCGGTACGCTGCCGATATGGTGGAACCGTCCGACCTCGAGGCTCGCGTGGCCGCCTTGGAGGCCCGGGTCGAAGCGGTGGCCGCTGACGCCATAGCCGCCCGACACCTGGCCGCCGCCCGCGATCGGGACCTTGCCGACCTCGGCGTGAAGGTCGACGCCAACCGGTCGACGATCAACGCCCTCGGCGAACAGACCGCTGCCCGCTTCGACCGGCTCGAGCAGCAGGTGGACAACGGGTTCACTGAGATGCGCGGCAAGCTGGACCAGGCGGCCGCCGGTCAGCAGCAGATCGCCCAGCTGCTGAACACTCTCATTGGTCAGCAGGACGACGACCAGTAGCCTGGCGCGTCTGTATCGGCATGTAGCCGGCCCGGCTTTTCCTAACCTGCCACGGGCACCAGGCGGCCGTCGGCGCCGACGGTCGACAGGTACACGGCGATCGTCTGCCACGCCGCGTGTCTCGGCGGTGTGTGCAGTGTCTGCGGCCAGCGAGTGACCGTCGCGGAAGAGAACGGTGCGCCCGGCGGCGACGTAGCGTAAGTCCCCTGGTCCGGGCGCGCGGCGATGACGTACAGGGTGCGGCCGGCCGCCTGCGCGCTGGCCCGCGCCGTGGCCAGCTCGGACGGTGTGGCGCCAACCAGTCCGACGGCCGGGACCCCGCACCAGGAGCGGATCGTCTGCGAGTAGCCGTAGCGGAGACCGTCGTCGATCGCCAGGACGGCGCCGCGGTTGCCGACGGCCCGGCAGATCGCCTCGACCTGCGCCAGCTGCGGCACCTGCTCACGCAGCGACAACACCGGCCACGACACGGCGAACGGAACGCCCACGATGACCACGGCAGCGACGGCCGAGCAGCAACGCGCCGCCACCAGCGCGTCGCGCGCGGCGAGCCAGCCATAAGCACGGCGCAGCGCGTAGGCCGCGGCGATCAGCATCGCTGGCATGGCGACCGGGACGAAGCGCCGCATCGCCCAGACCTGGTCCGGAGTGATCTGCGGGGTGATCAGGTACAGCGCCGTCACCGATAGGCCCATGGCGAGAACCGCCAACAGGCCCCACTCACGACGCAGGATGAGCGCCCGCAGCAACAGGACATAGCCGATCAGCGCCAGCCCGACGGTCACCCAACCCAGGTACATGGCCTGCCAGTTCAGCGTCTGCTCGGCGTACGCGCGGGTGCCGTCGATCGCGTCGCCCGAGGCCTGCTGGATCATCCGCACGACGTCGCTGTCCGTCGACAAACGACTCCGCAGCCAGAGCGGACGGCTCAGCAGCACCAGGAACCCGGCCACGAGAGTGCCTGATGCCCATCCGGCGAGTTGTCGGCGGGCTCTCGCGGTGCCCAGCCGCACGGCATAGTGGGATCGCCACGCCAGCCAGACGAGCCCGCTGCCGACCACGAGCAGCGCCGCCGCGGCCAGCATCACGGGGAAGATCTGCACCCGCTGGTTGTGGTAGTAGCCGTTGGCTAGGCGCGTCACGTCCAGCCAGCCGAGTGCGGCCATCGGCAGCGCACCGAGCAGCAGCGCCTGAGACCGCAGCACCGTTGCGCGGCGCTGCGGCGGGGTCGCGGCTGCCGCCAGGACCAGAGCGACCCCGATCAACGCCAGCAGCGAGACGTAGCTGTCGATGCGCACGACCGCGCAGCAGCTCGTCACGAACCCAGCCAGCGCGAAGTCGGCGGTGCGCCGCGATTCGATCGCCCGCTGCAGCAGGGCCAGGCCACCCATCAACAGCAACATCGCCAGTGCCTCGGAGTAGGTGTCCCGGCCGACGTAGAGGATCGGCATGCTCACCGCGAGGGCGGTCATCGCGACGAGCGCGAGCGGGCCGCCCACGACGCGCCGCGCCGCGCCGAAGAACACCAGCAGCGCCAGCGCCATGATCGCGACGCTGGTCTTCAGGATCGCTGTGGCGCCCAGCAGCGCACCCACACAGGCCAGCAGCACCGGCAGCAGGTGGTTGCCCTGCGCGGACACCCAACCGGGCCCTCCGTCGGAGAAGCCGGCCGAGGTGTCGTCGATACCCGGCAGCGACCCGAAGACCTCGGGATGTGTCGGGATCGTCCGCATCGACTGGTGGTCCATCAGCCAGCGCCCGGCCAGCTGGTAGGTCGCGGGGTCGCGCTGCGCGTAGAGATCCTGGGCCGAGTAGGAGAGGTTGACCACGAACCACGTGACAGCGATCGCGATCGCCACCACGGTGATCAGCAGCGACGAACGGCTGACCGCGACCGGCAGCCGGTAGACCGCGAGCGCCGCGGCGGCCCCGACCAGACCGAGCACCATGGCGAGCCACGGCACAAAGTGGCCGGCCAATAGGAGCAGCATCGGGCCCGGCGCGAAGCCGGCGAAGGCAACCGCGACCAACTCCGGGCCGGCGTAGACGGTGCGCGCGAACCGTCCGGCCCCGACGACGGGCTGGGCCGAAGCCGTCGTCGGATCGGCCGCGTGGGACGCGATCGCCATCCGAGCTCCTGATTCCAGCGGCGCAGCAGGGCACTGCGACGACCTCGGTATCGTCCCACCTGCAACACCGACGACAACGGCAGATTGCCCGACGGGAGCCCGCATGGACAAGACGTTCCGCTCGGCCGCGGAGGCGGTGTGGGACATCTCGGACGGTGCGTCGGTCGCGGTCGGCGGCTTCGGGTTGTCCGGCGTGCCGCACGACCTGATCCAGGCGCTGTACGAGCTGGGCAGCACGGATCTGGAGACGGTGTCGAACAACTGCGGCACCGACGACGCAGGATTGGGGGTGCTGCTGGCCGCCGGACGGATCAGGCGGACCATCAGTTCCTACGTGGGGGAGAACAAGGAGTTCGCCCGGCAGTACCTGCACGGCGAGCTGGAGCTGGAGCTGACCCCGCAGGGCACACTGGCCGAGCGGCTGCGCGCCGGCGGGTCGGGGATCCCGGCGTTCTACACGCCCGCGGGGGTCGGGACGATGGTCGCCGAGGGCGGCCTGCCGTGGCGCTACCACCCGGACGGGTCGGTGGCCGTCGCATCCCCGGAGAAGGAGGTGCGCGAGTTCGACGGCCAGCAGTACGTGCTGGAACGCGGCATTGTCACCGACTTCGCGCTCGTGCATGCGTTGTTCGGGGATCGGCACGGCAACCTGGTGTATGCGGAGTCCGCGCGCAACTTCAGTCCGCTGTGCGCGATGGCCGGCCGGGTCACCATCGCCGAGGTGGAGCACCTCGTCGAGCCGGGCCAGATCGGCCCCGACGACGTCCACACCCCTGGGGTATTCGTACACCGCGTAGTGGAAGTCGGCGCCGAGCACAAGCTGATCGAGAAGCGCACAACACGACCCCGTCCGGAGGCGCGACGATGACGTTGACCCGCACCGAACTGGCCATTCGGGTGGCCGCGGAACTGCGCGACGGCGAGTACGTCAACCTCGGCATCGGCCTGCCCACCCTGGTTCCCAACCACGCCGCGCCGGGCGTGCATGTGGTGCTGCAGAGCGAGAACGGCATCCTCGGCGTCGGCCCCTACCCCTACGAGGACGAGATCGACCCCGACCTGATCAACGCCGGCAAGGAAACGGTCACCGTCCTGCCGGGCGCCTCGTTCTTCGACTCCGCCACGTCATTCGGGATGATCCGCGGCGGGCACCTCGACCTGGCCATCCTCGGCGCGATGCAGGTGTCGGGCACCGGCGACCTGGCCAACTGGACCGTCCCCGGCAAGATGATCAAGGGCATGGGTGGCGCAATGGACCTGGTCCACGGCGCCAAGGAGGTCCTCGTCATGATGGAGCACACCGCCAAGGACGGCTCGCCCAAAATCGTCGACCGGTACACCCTGCCGCTGACCGGCGCCGCCTGCGTCCAGCGCATCATC
This sequence comes from uncultured Actinomycetota bacterium, assembly GCA_963839995.1. Lineage (GTDB taxonomy): Bacteria > Actinomycetota > Actinomycetes > Mycobacteriales > Jatrophihabitantaceae > CAWIUB01. The sequence goes on from CAWIXH010000001.1 coordinate 302,122, forward strand.
ACCGACCTAGCCGTCATCGACGTCACGGACAACGGCCTGCTGCTGCGCGAGACCGCGCCGGGCGTCACGGTGCGCGAGGTCCGCGCCGCCACCGAGCCGCCGCTCGTCGAGGCCCACGACCTGCACGAGATGGCGATCCCCGCGGGCGTCAGCTGAGCACCTCGATCTGCAGGCGACCCGTTCGAGTGCCCGCTCGGCGCGTGAGGCTGTGAACCTCGGCTTTGCCTGTCGAAGCCGCGTCCCACCGCCACCGCCGCACGTATCCGGCAGACAAGGCGGCCGACGACCTGTGCGGTCCTGTGGACATCGCATCGTCCGCTAGGTCGAACGCTGCGCGGCAACCCGGGGTAGGCTCTGATCGAGCCGTGACTGGCGCGTTCGTAAGGTGGGGTCAACCACCGGGGAGCGGCTCCGCACGACAGCCGCGCGCCTGGGTGCCCTCGACGACACAACGGAGGAGCGCCATGACCCAGACCGCACCAGCCACCGCCTTCGACGCAGCGGCCGCGAGCACCGCTTACCGCAACGCGCTCGACGTCGTCGCCGCCGTAGAGCCGAACGTCGCAGCCGCGATCCGAAAGGAGCTCGCCGATCAGCGCAGCTCGCTCAAGCTGATCGCCAGTGAGAACTACGCCTCGCCAGCTGTGCTCCTCGCCATGGGCACCTGGCTGTCCGACAAGTACGCCGAAGGCACGATCGGGCACCGCTTCTACGCCGGCTGCCAGAACATCGATACCGTCGAGCAGCTGGCCGCCGACCACGCCACGGCGTTGTTCGGCGCGCCGCACGCATACGTCCAGCCGCACTCCGGCATCGACGCGAATCTCGTTGCGTTCTGGGCGATTCTGGCCCAACGGATCGAGTCACCTGCGCTGGCGGACGCTGGCGCCCGGCAGGTGAACGACCTGTCCGGCGAGGCGTGGGAGCAGCTGCGGAGACGGTTCGGCGAGCAGCGGCTGCTCGGCATGTCGCTCGACACCGGCGGTCACCTGACCCACGGCTTCCGGCCCAACATCTCCGGCAAGATGTTCGCCCACGCCACGTACGGCACCGACCCGACCACCGGCCTGCTGGACTATGCCGAGGTGCGCCGCCAGGCCAAGGACTTCAAGCCGCTGATCCTGATGGCCGGCTACTCGGCATATCCCCGCAAGATCAATTTTGCGACGATGCGGGAGATCGCCGACGAGGTTGGGGCGACGCTGCTGGTCGACATGGCGCACTTCGCCGGACTGGTCGCCGGCTCGGTCTTTACGGGCGACTTCGACCCGGTGCCGCACGCGCACGTCACGACGACCACCACGCACAAGTCGCTACGCGGCCCTCGGGGCGGAATGGTCCTCTGCCAGCCAGAGTTCGCCGACTCGGTCGACCGGGGCTGCCCGATGGTGCTCGGCGGCCCGCTCGGCCACGTGATGGCCGCGAAGGCGGTGGCCCTGGCCGAAGCTCGTCAGCCGGAGTTCCGGACGTACGCGCAGGCCGTCGCCGACAACGCCGTCTCGCTGGCCGAGGGGCTGCTCAAGCGTGGCGCCGGGCTGGTCACCGGCGGCACCGAGAACCACATAGTGCTGCTCGACGTGAGATCGTTCGGGATCACCGGACGGCACGCCGAGTCCGCACTGGTCGACTCCGGCATCGTCACCAATCGCAACTCGATCCCTCGCGACCCGAACGGCCCCTGGTACACCTCGGGCATCCGGCTCGGCACGCCGGCGCTCACCTCCCGCGGCTTCGGGGCCGACGACTTCGACGCGGTCGCCGCGCTGATCGTGGACGTGCTGGCCGCCACGTCGCCGGCCGCTGCGCCGGACGGGTCGCCGTCCAAGGCCCGCTACGCCCTGGCCAACGGCGTGGCCGCGCACACCCAGGCCGCCGCCATGGAACTGCTGGGCGCCCATCCGCTCTACCCCGGCCTCGACCTCGGCTAGCCGCCGCGCACCCCCCACTTCGGGAGTGTCTGGTGCGGAAGGCGAACCAACTACTCCCGACGTCGTGAGGTTAGTCCGCCGTGGCGCCGCCCGCCTCCAGGGAGTCGCCAGCCGGCAACTCGTTGTGCCCGCCGAACTGCTGGCGCATGGCCGACAGCAGCTGGTTGGCGAACCGGTCCTGGTCGCGGGACGCGAACCGCTCGTACAAGGCCGAGGAGAGCACCGGCGCAGGGACGCCGATGTCGATGGCGGCCTTGACCGTCCACCGTCCCTCGCCCGAGTCCGACACCCGGCCGGCCAGCCCATCGAGCGTGGGGTTCGAGTGCAGTGCGGCAGCGGTCAGGTCGAGCAGCCACGAGGAGACGACACTGCCGCGCCGCCATACCTCGGCCACCTTCGGGGTGTCGATGTCGAATTGGTAGTACTCGGGCTCCTCGAGTGGCGCGACCTCGGCTGAGTGCTCCTGCTGCTTGATGCCGGCATCGGCGTGCTCGAGGATGTTGAGCCCCTCGGCGTACGCGGCCATGATGCCGTACTCGATGCCGTTGTGGACCATCTTGACGAAGTGGCCCGCCCCGGACGGACCGCAGTGCAGATACCCCTGCTCCTCCTGCTCCGGCTCCCCCGTGCGGCCCGGGGTTCGCGCGATGTCGCCCAGACCGGGGGCGATCGCCTTCAGCAGCGCGTCGATGTGGCGAACCGCGTCCTCGTCGCCGCCCACCATCAGACAGTAGCCGCGTTCGAGGCCGAAGACACCGCCGCTGGTGCCCGCGTCGATGAAGTGAATCCCCTTTTCCCGCAGGGCTTTCGATCGGCGGACGTCATCGTGGTAGTTGGAGTTGCCGCCGTCGATGATGATGTCGCCCGGTTCCATCAAATCGGCCAGGTGCTCCACGACCTTGCCCGTGATGCCTGCCGGGATCATCACCCACGCCACCCGTGGGACCGTCAGCTTGTCGACGAACTCCTCGAGTGTCGTCGCGCCGGACGCGCCCTCGCCGACCAGGTCTTGCACCGAGTCGGGACTGACGTCGTAGACCACGCACTGGTGGCCGTTGCGCATGAGCCGGCGCACGATGTTGGCGCCCATCCTGCCGAGGCCGATCATTCCGAGCTGCATCTAGGGCTCCTGACGGTTGACTCTGTAGCGGCTGATGAGGGCGTTCGTCGAGCTGTCGTGCCCGAGTTCGGTGTCGCTGACGAGCTCCTCGGCGACCTTCTTGGCGAGTACCTTGCCCAGCTCCACGCCCCACTGGTCGAAGGAGTTCACGCTCCACACGGTTCCCTGGACGAACACGCTGTGCTCGTAGAGGGCCACCAGCTTGCCCAGTGCCGACGGTGTCAGCCGATCGAGCAGCAGGGTGTTGGTGGGTCGGTTGCCCTCGAATACGCGGTGTGGCACTAGCCAGTCCGGCGTGCCCTCCTCGGCGACCTGCGAAGCGCTCTTGCCGAACGCCAGCGCCTCGGTCTGCGCGAACACGTTCGCGGTCAGCAGGTGATGGTGGTTGCCGAGCGGGTTGAGCGTGTGCAGGAATCCGATGAAGTCCGCGGGGATGAGCCGGGTGCCCTGGTGGATCAGCTGGTAGAAGCTGTGCTGGCCGTTCGTCCCGGGCTCGCCCCAGAAGACCGGCGACGTGTCGTAACCAACGCGCTCGCCCGTCAACGTCACGGACTTGCCGTTCGACTCCATCGTCAGCTGCTGCAGGTAGGCCGGGAATCGCTTCAGATACTGGTCATACGGCAGCACGGCCTGGGTCTGCGCTCCGAAGAAGTCGCTGTACCAGACGGTGAGCAGCCCGAGAATCACCGGCAGGTTCGCCTCGAACGGCGCGGTGCGGAAGTGCTCGTCCATGGCGTGGAACCCGGCGAGCAGCTCGGTGAAGGCGTCCGGCCCGATCGCGATCATCGTGGACAGCCCGATGGCTGAGTCCATCGAGTAGCGCCCGCCGACCCAGTCCCAGAAGCCGAACATGTTCATGACGTCGATGCCGAACTTGGCTACCTCGTCGGCATTAGTCGACACCGCGACGAAGTGCCGGGCGATGGCGGACTCGTCATGCAGGGCGGCGAGCGTCCATTCCCGAGCACTCTGCGCGTTGGTCATCGTCTCCAGGGTCGTGAAGGTCTTGGACGACACGATGAACAACGTCTCGGCGGGGTCCAGATCGCGGGTGGCCTCGGCGAAGTCGGTGCCGTCGACGTTGGAGACGAACCGGAACGTCAACTCGCGGGTGCTGTAGTGGCGCAGTGCCTCGTAGGCCATCACCGGGCCCAGATCTGAACCGCCGATGCCGATGTTGACGACGTTGCGAATCGGCTGGCCGGTGTGCCCGAGCCAGGCGCCGTCGCGCACCTGCGTGGCGAAGTACGCCATGCGGCCCAGCACCTCGTGCACGACGGGGACCACGTCGATGCCGTCGACCAGGATCTGCTGCCCGGCCGGGGCTCGTAGCGCTACGTGCAAGACCGCGCGATCCTCGGTGATGTTGATCTTCTCACCTGCGAACATCGCGTCGATGCGCTCACGCAGGCCGGATTCAGCGGCGAGCTGCAGCAACAGCGACAGCGTCTCGGCCGTGATCCGGTTCTTGGAGTAGTCGAGGTAGATGCCCTCCGTATCCAGCACGAACCGCTCGCCGCGCTGAGGGTCGCTGTCGAACAGGTCCCGCAGGTGCACGTCGCGGATCTGCGCGTGGTGCGCCGCAAGCGCCTGCCACGCACCTTGCGAGGTAATCGGCGTCGGTTGAGGTGCGATCATGGGTCCATCTCAGCACCCTGGTCAGATGCCGCGCCAGGGGCTTCCCGGTGGCGTACAGCGCCCGATCGACCGACTACCCTGGCCGGATTACCGAGGCAAGAAGGGGAACATCGACGTGAGTGATGAACGGCCGAGGCTGTCCGTTATCGGTACGGGCTATCTGGGCGCGACGCACGCCGTGTGCATGGTCGAGCTGGGCTATGAGGTTGTCGGCCTGGACATCGACGAGGAGAAGATCGCCCGGCTGTGCGCCGGCGAGATTCCCTTCCACGAGCCGGGCCTGCCCGAGCTGCTGATGAAGCACATCGACGGCGGCCGACTGCGGTTCACTACTTCGTACAAGGACGTCGCGGAAAACGCCGACATCCATTTCGTATGCGTCGGCACGCCGCAGCGCAAGAGCGACTACGCGGCCGACATGAGTTACGTCGAGGCCGCGTTCGCGTCCCTCGCCCCGCACCTCACGCGGCGCGCGTTGGTGGTCGGCAAGTCGACGGTGCCCGCCGGGACGGCCGTCCAGATGCAGGCACTGCTGCGCGAGTACGCTCCGTCCGACGAAGTTGAACTCGCCTGGAATCCCGAGTTCCTGCGCGAGGGGTTCGCGGTCGAGGACACGCTGCACCCCGATCGGCTGGTGTTCGGAGTCGAGTCCGCGTGGGCCGAGCAGCAGCTGCGTGCCGCCTTCGCGCAGCCCATTGCCGACGGCGCGCCGGTCGTTGTCACCGACTTCGCGACGGCGGAGCTGGTCAAGGTGGCGGCCAACTCGTTCCTGGCTACCAAGATCTCGTTCATCAACGCGATGGCCGAGATCTGCGAGGTCACCGGGGCGGATGTCAAGCAGCTCGCGCAGGCGATCGGCTACGACCCGCGGATCGGGCACCGGTTCCTGTCGGCCGGGCTGGGCTTCGGCGGCGGCTGTCTGCCCAAGGACATCCGCGCGTTCATCGCCCGGGCCGGCGAACTCGGCGTCGACCAGGCGGTGTCGTTCCTGCGAGAGGTCGACGAGATCAACCTGCGCCGCCGCGCTCGGACCCTGGAGATCGGCCTCGACCTGGTCGACGGCACGTACCGCGGGACGCGGGTGGCGGTGCTGGGCGCGGCGTTCAAGCCGAACAGCGACGACATCCGCGACTCGCCCGCCCTGGACGTGGCCGCCTCGATCAAGCGGCACGGCGCCGAGGTCGTCGTCTACGACCCGTACGCGATGGACAACGCCCGCCTGCTGCATCCGGAACTGACCTACGGCGCGTCTCTGGACGAGGCGGTGTCGGGCGCGGATCTGCTGCTGCTGCTCACCGAGTGGGACGAGTTCAAGGCCATGGATCCGGAGGCGGTCGGCGCGTGGGTCGGCCAGCGGAACATCGTGGACGGGCGAAACGTGCTGGACCCCGTCGTGTGGCGTGCCGCCGGCTGGCATTACCGTGCACTGGGACGGCCGTGACGCTCGGTGGACTGCTGAAAACGTTCGGACGCGTCCGAGTTGCTGTACTCCTCCCACAGCCCGATGACCACGCGCGTCCCCGACGGTCGTGGAGCGGACCCGGCTACGCTCGGATCAACCGCAACGCGGGGTCGATACCGGCGAGATCATCGGGATCGCTCGTCACCACGGCGTGATGACGGTCCCTCGCGCACAGCGCGACGTGTACATCGATCACGTCGTCGTGACCGCCTTCCGCGCACATCGAACCCACGGCGCGGGCCGCGCTGAGCGTCATGATCGCGATGTCAACGTCAGGCGACTTGATCAGCCGCGCCAGCCGTACTTGCCGAGGACCGCGCCACGCCTGGGCGATGACACCGACCGGAACGCAGATCGTTCCGCCGCGCCGTCGCACCTCCTCCAAGCGGGCTTGCATGATGACTGCCTTGCTGGGTTGATCGAGCGCCAGGAGCGCGCCCGTGTCAAGGGTCAGTCCGGTGGTGGAAGTCGAACTCACCCCGCTGTCCGTTCGCTTCGCTCGGGCGCCGTCGCCAGGCCTACCCCGTCCAACTCGCCGGTGACCTGCCGCCGTACGTTGTCCGGTATGGGGGTCTCGGATCGCCACGAAGTCAGGATTTCGTCCAGGCTTTCCCGCTCCTGGTAGTCGGCCAAAGCGGTGGCGACATACGAGCTGACCTGCCCCTCGCCGCCTGCCGCGTGCTTGATCTTGTCGACCAAGTCCTCGGGAAGACTTACCGTAATGCGCTTCATACAATCATCATACCAAACGGTTATTCCCCCGGGGATCGGATTGGGTTCAGCCCGGGCGCGCTACAGCGCTACACTTGCGCTATGGCGACGATTCAGATCCGTGAGCTTCCCGAAGACACGTACGAGACGATCCGACGCCGCGCTCGCGCGGCGGGGCAATCGATCCAGGCTTACATGCGCGATCAGGTGGTCGAACTCGCCGCCCGCCGCACCAAGGACGAGGCCTGGACCGCAATCGAGTCCGCGTTGGCCGCCGAGGATTCCGCCGGGTCGACGCTGAAAGACATCACCCGCGACTTGGCCGCCGAACGCAGGTGACCGAACGGGTCATCGACGCGTCCGCCGTCGCCTATGCGTTGATCGGAAAGACGTCCGACGCCGTGGGTCTGCGCACGGCCTTGCGCGGCACCGACTGTCACGCCCCGCATCTGATCGATGCCGAGCTGGGCAACGTGCTGCGAAGACGGACCCGGGCGGGAGACGTCACGCCTACCCAGGCCCACACGGCGCTGCGCGCCGCCCGCGACGTCATCGATTACCGCTACCCCCACATCGGTGCTCTGGCGGACCTGGCCTGGACCTGGCGAGACAACCTGTCCTTCTACGACGCGCTCTACGTCGCCCTGGCCGTTCGCCTGGACATCCCGCTGGTCACCGGTGATCGCCGGCTGAGCGGGACACCAGGCTTGCCCTGCTCCATTGAACTGATCTGATTCCCGCCTGCTCAGTCGAACCGGATGTGCCTTATTCCGATCCATGCCCCCCGCAAGCTACCGCCCGACGCGTCAGCTGGTGATGTCCTTGCGTTGGAAGTGGATCCACGCGGCGCCGAAGAACACCGCCGCGTAGCAGAGCGCCAGGCCGATGCCACGCAGCATGTCGTCCCAGACGACGGTCGGGCCCAGCGCGTCCAGCCAGGAGAACTGGAAGTGCGTAGGCAGGTAGCGGCGGTACGGGTCGAGTGCGTTGATCGAGTCGAGAATGTTCGACACGACGACCAGCATGACCGCTCCGCCGACCGCGCCGAGGGGCGCGTCGGTGGCCACGCCGAGGAGGAACGCGAGCGCTGCGACGATCAGTGACTGGATGCTGGCATAGGCCACCACGATGGCCAGCCGGGCCAGCGCCTCGCCGGTGGTGAACGTCCCGCCGAGCGGCGAGCGGGCCGGCGCCCAGCCGAAGAACAGGCCGCCGACGACGTAGCCCCAGGCGGGCAGCAGCACGTTGGCGCCGAAGCTCAAGGTGAGCGCGACGATCAGCTTCTGCTGCAGCAGCCGAGCGCGCGGAATCGGTATGGCGAGCAGATAGCGCAGCGACGACCAGCTGGCCTCGCTGGCCACCGTGTCGCCGCAGAACAGCGCCACCATGACGACCAGCAGGAAGCCGACCGATGCGAACTCGGTGAACATGGCGAAGTTGCCGGCGCCGGTCGTGGCGATGTCGACGAGCGCCGCCCCGCCGTTCGACCCGTTGCCGCCGACCTTGAACGCAATCGCGATGAGGATGGGCAGAACCACCAGGACGAGGGCGGCCAGCTGCGTACGCCGCCGCTCGAGCTGACGCACGAACTCGACGCGCACCGGCAAGGTACGTCGCGGGTCGAAGGCCGGCGCCGAGGTTCCTGCCGGCAGAGCGGTCAGCCGCTCGTGCACGCCACGCCGGGTCGGAGCATCCGGAGAGTCAGCCATGAGGCTCCCCCACCAAGTCCAGGAACACGTCCTCCAACGCGCGCCGGGCCGGCACCTGCTGCACAGCGATGCCCACAGACGCGAGAGCCGGAGGACGCCTGAGCATCCAGGTCGGTCTTGCTGCCGCCGAAACCGTGGGCCAGCAGGATCGCCGGCGCGGGCGTCGACGCGGGAAGGTAGAGGGTCGTGTCGAGCTGGACGATTGTGTCGCCCTCTGGCGTGCCGGGGACGAACTGCGACGTGGTGCGGATGCCCGGGCGGTGGTTGACCACGGCGAGCAGGATCAGGGCCAACAATGCGGCGGCCACGAGTGATCCGGCGACGACCGTGCTGCGCCGACGGGGCCGGCGCAGCCGCGGGAGCCTCATTCCGGCAGCGTACGGAGCCTCTCGGCGAGGGCGGCGTCCTTGCTGTGCGCGGTCTCAGCGAGCGCAACCTGAAAGGCGGCCATCTGCTGTGCCAGCAAGTCGTCGGATGTGGCGAGGATTCGCACCGCGAGCAACCCGGCGTTGCGCGCGCCCCCGATCGACACAGTCGCGACCGGGATGCCCGCAGGCATCTGCACGATGGACAGCAGCGAGTCCATACCGTCGAGATATTGCAGCGGAACGGGGACGCCGATCACCGGCAGCGTGGCAAGCGACGCGACGACGCCTGGCAGGTGTGCCGCGCCCCCCGCGCCGGCGATGATCACCTTCAGCCCGCGGCCAGCTGCCTGCTGTGCGTATGCGGCTGCGTCGAGTGGCGTCCGGTGCGCGGAGACGACCCGGACCTCGTACGGCACGTCGAACTCGGCGAGCGCCTCGGCCGCGGCAGACATGACGCCCCAGTCCGAGTCGCTGCCCATGATCACGCCCACTATTGGGGTCACACCGAGTCTCCGTTCGCGAGGTAGCGGCCAGCGGCCCGGGCCCGTTCGCGGACCCTCGCCACATCGTCGCCGAGCGCCGTCACATGACCGACGTTGCGTCCGGGCCGGAATTCCTTGCCGTACAGGTGAATCTTCACGTCTGGCCAGCGCGCCAGGCAATGGTGCACCCGTTCGTCCAGCGCGGCGGGGCGCACTTCGTCCGGTCCGCCATACAGGTTTGCCACGACGACGACCGGCGCGGTCGCCGTCGTGGCGCCGAGCGGGTAGTCCAGCACGGCGCGCAGGTGCTGCTCGAACTGCGACGTGCGCGCGCCCTCGATCGTCCAGTTGGCGGCGTTGTCCGGACGCATCGCCAGACCATTCACCAGCAACGCACCGTCGGCCGACACGAACAGTCCGACCGCAAGCACGCCGGTCACGTCCAGCTCGGACGCGATGCGCAGCGCGATCGCCTGCGCCTCGTCGGCCAACTCGTCGGGCAGGGCGGGCGCGGGCACGATCACCTCGACGCATCTGTCGCCAGCGTGCACCGTCTCGGCCACCGACCACGCGGCGCCCTGCCCGAACGGAGACCGCGCCACGACGGCGGCCACCTGATGGGCGATGTCGACCTGCTCCTGTGTTCCGTATCCCATCAGCTCGGCCGCCTCGATGCCAACCTCGCGCAGGCGCGCCCGCATCGCCGACTCGTCCTGCGCAAAGCGCAGCGCGCCGGCACCCGGTTGGACGTTCACGCCCTCGTCAGCGAGCGTCTGCAGTTGCTCGACGCGGACGTGCTCGTGGTCGAACGTCAGCACGTCGCAGCCCTTCACGAAGGTGCGCAGGTCGTCGATCGAGCGATAGTCACCGACTGTGATGTCAGCCGCCACCAGGGCTGCCCCGTCGTCCATTGACTCGGCCAGCAGCCGGAACGACAGGCCGAGCGAGATCGCCGCTTGCTGGGTCATCCGTGCCAGTTCGCCGGCCCCGACCATGCCCACGACGGGCAGCCCGCTTCGCGTGTCCACGACCAGGCAGAGTAGTGGTAGCTGTGATACCGCGGTGACCTACGGCTGCTCCACGGCCGGCGTGGGTAGACTGCGCTTCCGATGCTCACCACACCTACCCATCATGGCTCGCTGCGCGATCGCCTGCGGGGCTCGTGGCGGATCCTGCTGAAAGAGATCACCGCGTTCGGTGCGGTGGGCGCGATCGGCTTCGCGATCGACATCGGCCTGTTCAACCTGCTGCTGCACCACGGCACCGGAGTCCTCACCTCGAAGTGCATCTCGACCGTGGTGGCGACGGCCTTCACCTACTTCGGCAACCGGCATCTGTCCTTCTCACACCGGGCCCGGACCGGACTCGGGCGGGAGACATCGTTCTTCTTCGGCATCAACCTGATCGCACTGGTGATGGCCGAACTCGTCCTGGCGTTGTTCGCCTATCCGATGCACTACAAGAACGACCACCTGGTCATGAACGTGGTCAACTTGTTCACGATCGCGGCCGGGACACTGTTCCGGTTCTGGGCGTACAAGCGCTTCGTGTTCCTGCACCCGGACAGGGTGCACCGTCCGGACGTCGACCTCGACGAGGAACTCGCCGAAGACTGAGCCGCCCGCGGGTCGGCCTTAGGATGGTTCCGGCCGGGTGATAATCGCGGGACCGTTCGTGGCCCCGTTCGGCACGAGGCTGAAGGCACCCTCTTCTTCTTGCGCGTTGTGCAATCGAAGCACGGCGTAGAGGCCGTAGAGCAGGCGCCGGAGTTCGACGATGTCCTCGGGTTGGGCGGCCTCGTCGTCGAGGTCGGTGAGAAGCCGCTGCAGCCGGCCGACCTGGTGCTCGATCTCGGCGTGCGTGCGGCTTATCGCCGCCGTCGCGTCCGTCCCGCCTAGCGCCCGGGCCACCAATGGGACGAGTAGCGCCTCGTCCGCCCGCTCGTGGGGAAGCAGGCTCGTCTCCAGCCGGTCCAGCAACGTGCGCGCTGGGGTGAGGTCGCGGTCGTGTGTCGACAGTCCGTCGGCCACCGATCGGATCTGCTCGATCACCGGCAGCACGGCGTCGTGCTCGGCGCGCAGTCGCAGCGCGGTGGCGACGTCGGCGGCGGGCATCGCGATCGTGTGGATCGCGGCTGGTAGCACCGCCCGCAACGCGATGCCGATCGCCAGCACGTCGATGGCCTCCTGCAGGATCGCACCGGCCGCGGGCGGCAGGAACCCGATCGCGGCCACGACCATCGCGACGAACGACAGACCCATGCCGATCACGACGGCCTGCAGGGCGATCGCCTTCGAGCGGCGGGCGATGAGGATCGCGTCGGCCAGGGCGTCTATCCGGTCGACCGTGAGCACGACGTCGGCGGCCTCGGACGATGCCGTGGCGCCACGCGCGGCGAGCGCGACCCCGGCCCCGGCGGCCGCGAGCGCGGGGGCGTCGTTTACCCCGTCGCCGACCATGATCGTGGTGCCGTGCGCCGACTCGCGCTCGATCGCGTCGAGCTTGTCCGCGGGGTCGCAGTCGGCCAGCACGGTGTCGACGCCCACGACACGCCCGACCATGTCTGCGATGTCGGCACGGTCGCCGCTGACCAGGACAACGCGGGTGATGCCGGCCTGGCGCAGCGCCCGAACCATCCGGGGCGCGTCGGGCCGGATCGGGTCGTCGAGGAGGAAGGCGCCCCCGGGCTCGTCGTCGACGGCGGCGAAGACGGTCAGCGAGCCGTCCAGGTCGGCGCGTCGACGTACCTGGCGTACCCAGGCCGGCGGGTCATCGCCGACCACCCAGGCGGTCTTGCCGAGCCGCACCCGGTGGTTGCCGATGGTGCCCTCCAGGCCGTAGCCGGGCACCTCTCGGACGTCGTCGGGCATCCTCAGGGCAAGCCCGCGACGGGTGGCGGCGGTGACGATCGCGCTCGCCAGGACGTGCGGTGAGACCGAGTCGAGAGAGGCGGCCAGTCGCAGCAGCTCGTCCGGGTCCATCCAGTCGCCCGTGGTGACAATGTCGGCAAGCTCCGGTCGACCTCGGGTCAATGTGCCGGTCTTGTCGAAGAGCATCACCTGCCCGGCGGCCAACCGTTCCAGGGCGCCGCCGCCCTTGACGACGACGCCCACGTGTGCGGCGCGGGACAGGCCGGAGATGATCGCGATCGGGGCCGCGAGCAGCAGCGGGCAGGGCGTCGCGACGACGAGCACGGCCACGGCGCGGACCGGGTCCGCGCTCAGCGCCCAGGCCGCGCCGGCGAGAACGAGCGTGAGCGGGACGAACAGGACCGCGAACCGATCGGCGGTGCGGACGAACGGTGCCGACGAGGCCTGCGCCTGTTCGACGAGGCGCACCACACCGGCGTAGGTGGACTGCGCGGCCGGCGCCGTCGCGACCAGATCGATCGGCTGCCCCACGTTGACCACGCCGCTGCGCACGTCGTCGCCGGCGATCCGCTCGGCCGGCCGCGACTCGCCCGTGAGCGCTGACTCGTCCAGCACCGCCGCGCCCAGCAGCCGACCGTCCACCGGGACGATCTCGCCGACGCCCACCAGCAGACGATCACCAGGGACGACGTCGTCCACCGGAACCTCCACCACGCCGCCTCCGCCGCGGCGGCGGGCCGTGCGCGGCGCCCGCTCGACCAACAGGCTCAGCTCCCGCCGCGCCCGCGCGGCCGCCCGGGCCTCCAGCACCTGCCCGCTCGCGAGCATCACCGTGATCATCGCGCCGGCAAACAGCTCGTCGACCGCGAGGGCGCCGGCCAGAGCCAGCACCGCGATCACGTCGACGCTCGGCTCACGGCGCCGGATCGCGCCGATCGCCCACCACACCGAGACGATCAGGCCCAGCACCGTGCCGGCGAACCAGAGCACACTCGCCAGCGTCTCGGCAGCCAGCAGCCACGCCACGCCACCCGCGACCAGCAACACAGCGGACGCTACGAACAACAGCATCTCCTTGCTGTCACGCAACCCAGCCATACCGTCATTCTCCCGGGCCCGACGGCCCGGCCGCAGAGGAAGAAGACCCGCCGGTAGCCCCGCGTACGCTGAGGAGCCACTTCTGCGGTTTGGAGGCGCTGCGATGCGGGTAGCGGTATGTAGCACCAAGGGTGGCGTCGGCAAGACCGCGATTGCGGCCAACCTTGCAGCGGTCTTGGGTCAGAGGGGTCGGACGCTGGCGGTTGACGCTGATGCCCAGGAGGGCCTAGGCCGGGCGTTTGGTGTGATCGCCGGGCCTCAGGATTCGCTCGCGGGCGTGCTCTCCGACGATAAAGTTGATGTTCGTTCGGCAATCCGAAGTGATGTGGCCGGAGGAGTCGATCTTCTGCCGGCGCACCCGTCGCTCAACGGAGTCGGTGTCGCGCTTGCTCAACAGGGCGGCCTGGTCACAAGCATCAGGCGTGCTCTGCGCCCGGTTTATGCCACCTACGATTTCGTGGTAATAGACACCCATGCTGATACCGGCGACCTCACGCTCGCGGCTATCGCAGCCGCCGACTCTGTGCTTACGGTGTTTACCTCGGACCCGGGTAGCGCGCTCGGTGCCGTGCGCCTCGCCTCGTTCTTGAACATCCACCGCAAGTTCGAGAACACGTCGGCGAAGCTCCTCGGCGTCGTCTGTTCCAACTGGGACCGCACGGGTGCTGCGGCCCGCGAGGTCGCCAGCGCACTGGCCGAGACCAATTTGCCAATATTCGCGACCCGTATTCCGTTCTCGCGACGAGTGGCGAGTGCCACCTTGGCCAAGCGCCCAGTGGTGCTCCGTGCTCCGAGCAGCCCGGTGGCGAGCGCATACGTCAGCCTTGCCGATGAGGCAGTGGCAGCTTATCGAGAGGTGCTCGCGGCATGACGAAGAATCCCGATACGCCTCGTCACGACCTTGCGGCGGACTTGCTCGCCGACCTCACCCAACCGGCGCCGATTGACACATTCAAATCAGAGAGCCCGGCCACCAGCGTCGGCTCGCCGGGCCCAGCCGCTCTGCAGGAGTCCAGAGCCTTTCGCCCGGCTGTTCAATGGCTCGTGCGTATCGGTCCGCTCGATTGGCGCAAACCGTCTTTGTCCGTCGCTCGAGATTCGACAGCAATGCACCTCGGGCCGATCCGAGTTGAAGTGGCATTGTTCCGCTCCGCAGCAATGCACCTCGGGCCGATCCGAGTTGAAGTGGCATTGTTCCGCTCTGCTGTCGCCTGAGAACGAGCCGCTGCGGCCGGGAAGACGTCCTGGGAGCGTGGGTGCTAGGGTTCATCGAGCACCCCTTCAGTTGATCGTTCAATCATAGGGGCGGCTGGCCGAACTACTCACCGGACTTGGATGTGGACCGCATGAGCGCCGCTGGCTCGGGCGAGGTGGTGGTCGCGGGTCAGCAGCAGGCAGTCGAGCGCCTCCGCGAGGGCAATGTAGGCCGCATCGTAGGCCGACAGGCTGTCCCGCAGCTGAAGCGCTCGGCGACGTAGGCCGTCTCCTGCCGGCCAGCGTTGGATCGCCAGTCGTCGTAGTCGCTGAGCACGTCTTCCGGCCTCGAGGCCTCAGATGTCCACCCAGCGTGAGCCCACGGAGGGCTGTCACGACCTGGAAATCGAGCAACGTCGGTGCGTGCAGTTCCTCACGGGCCAGGTAGCTGCGCAGGTCATCCGTGCCGTCGACGGCGGCCAGCGCGTCAACCACGGCTGCGCAATCAACGACGATCGTCCGCCGGTTCGACGGCGCCGCAGCGGCGTCGCGTTCCACGCGGGCCGCGCTGAGCGCATCAAGGCCGAGGCCTTCGAACGCTCATCTCGACGCGCCGCTCGATCAACCACCTCTTCGATCGTCTGGCCGCGCGTCCTCGCGAGTGACAAGGTCAAGCAGATACGCGTTGAGCGACTCGCCACGCGCGGCCGCGCGGGCTTTGAGCGCGCGGCGCGCCTCGTCGGGCACGTTCCGGATCTGCAATAGCGAACCCATACGTCAATTTTAACATACTATCAATTCATATTGTATGGAATCACGGTGGGGTGGGTGTGCGACAGATTTGTAGGTAGTCAACGCGCTTGTGATCGTTTTGGGTTTCAGGCCACGCCGGCGCTGATCCAGGGGCGGCTGGCGTGTTGGCAGCGCAGGGTGGTGATGCCGGTGGCGCCGCGCGTCGACCAGCGCATGCCAGAGAGTTTGAGGCGTTTCCGATGACTGCTTTGCAGCCGGCGTCGACCCCGCCATAACCGACGAAAGGCCGAGTTTGCGGTTGTAGGCGTAGCGCATGCGGTGGGCGTTGGACTCGAAGTAGGCCACGGCCTTGTCGATGATGTCGGCTTTCGGGCCGGACAGGTCGTAGAGGCGGGCGGCGGCCGAGATCGCCTCGATGTCGCCGTTGTCGACTCGGTGAGCCGCTCGGCCAGCCACGTCGCGGTCGGGGGTGATGAAGGCAGTTGCTCGCGAGTTCGTGCTGGTGTTCGCGGGCGTCGTACTGGTCGACGATGTGGGTCGCTTCCGGGAACCGCTGTTCGGCGAGTTCCAGATCCAGCGGGTTCCGTCGCCGATCGACGACCAGTTGGCGGATGTGGTCGCTGCCGCGGCGGCGGGCCTCGGCCTGCACGAGGCCAGCGAAGTGCTCGACCGGTTCCAGGGTGGCCAGGTAGCTGGTGGAGTCGGGGTCGCGCACCGGCCGGCCCTTCTCGTCGAGGCGGGTCTGGGTGAATACGGCGGCGAGTTTCACCTCGCGGGTGCGGGCGTGCCCGTCGGGTCCTTTGCCGGCCCGGGCGCGGGTTACGGCCGGGGTCATGGGTATGCCCGTGCCGTCCACGCCGATATAGAGCTTGTCCGGCACCGTGTCGGTTGGTGGCAGCGGCATGACCCGGTCGGTCAGGATCGCCCGGACGTGTTCGGCCTGTACGGCGTGGCAGTGGTGCCGTCGGCTTCGGCGGCCCCTCACCCCTTGCTGGTCAACTCACCCGGCCAGATTGGCGAGTAGGACCGTGATTGCTCGAAACCCGGCCCGGGCCCGTTCGTGCATGGCCCGCAGCCCGGGTGAGAGCGACGCGCCGGTGACGCCGAGCTGCTCGTCGCGGGGGGCGACGCCGTGCCCGCAGTCGGGGCAGTGATAGAAGGCCCGGCACAACGCTCGGGCCGACAACGAGAGCGACAGCGCCGATGGCCGACAATGAGGCATGCCCGGCGAAGCAGACCATTGCGATTCGCGGTTGTCGCATCCCGATCAGGACTGCTCTACCGGCGGCGAGCCCAGGTGCGCCGTATCGCCCGACCGCGGTTACTCGGCCACGGCCAGCCCTTCGTGCTGCCCGACGTTCAGCAGTGGCAGCGGCCAGCTCGGACAGCCGACTCACCTCGGCCGCGAACGCCTGCCCGAGCGCCTCGCAGAGCCCTTTTTTCGCCGGCTGACCCGGCGCCCGAACCCTCGCCTGGGCCGCAGGCGTGCCCGGCCAGCGGCGCCACCGGTCTGGCCACACAGATCGCCTCGTTGACCTCGATCAGCTCGTCCACCAGCGCCCGGAACCGCTTGTAGTTGCCGACCTCCACGCGGGTCTTGTCCAACTCCGGACCGGGCCGCAGGTGCACCGTCACCGTCTTGCCGGCGACCTTCCGGGTGAGCACATGCTGCGGGCCGTGACCGGGATGGGCCGCATCCGCGCAGGCGCAGTTCGACTTGTCGCTGCGACTCATCGCCGCCGACAGGCTGCCCGGGCGGAAATCACCCACCGCGGCCAGCTCGTCGCGCAGCCGGTCGCGGCGTCGTTCGAGTGCGGCCACGTCCACCGGTGGAGCCATCGCTGCCTCCTAATCTGGGAGTATAAACACTCTCAGACTAGGAACGCATCTCCCCGATCACGGGGAACTGGAACGATCACCTACAAACGTGTCGCGCACCCCGGTGGGGTCGATGTACTGCGGTGAGTCGGAGAAGTCGTTGCCGTCGGTGCCAGGACGCGCCGTCCGCTCGGTCCAGGCGCCGCCCACGCTTGTGAGCGCCGCCGCCTGAAGCGCCGCGGCCGCGTACCCGTTCGGGTCCACCGTCCCGTAGGTGCGAGCCGCTGTGACGTGAACCAGTCGGTGCTTCGGCCGCGTCCTGGCTGTCCTCTCCCGCATCCTTATGGGGGGAACTGCTTGCGGCAAACCCAGGAGCCACCGCCGCGAAGATGGCAACCGCTATCGATGCGAATAGCACAGTGAGTCGACGCATTTCGACGCCTCTCCAGGACCTGCGTTTCGTCAAGTGATCTGGCCCCGGCTGTCTTCGCGGATTTTGGCCCCGGCTGATCGTTTGCGGTGGCGCTGTGCGCCGGTGGTGCCGGATGTCTGGCCGCCGCGTGCCCGGTAGGCCTTCTGTCGGCAGGCTGGGGAACAGTAGCTCATCGGGCGGCCGGCGGGCAGTGGTCGCGGAAGCCGCTGCTCGCATTGCTCGCACGTGGATCGGCTCATAACGTAACGCGCCAGTCGTGGCTATCGGCTGGTGTGTACGCCTCTCGGCTGCGCACTCGTCGGCACCGAGGAGGATGAGAAGCGGTGTAGGTCGGTGCACACTCACTGGCGCGGGTGGGCTGGATCCGACGAAGCGGGTCGGTAGGCTTCGAGATGCGGGATCGGCGGCGAGCCAGTCTGCGAGGAACTGCACATCTCGGCGAGTTCGATGGCGTCGCTGGTGTCCAGGCTGGTGTTGGGCATGATCGCGACCTCCCGGTCAGCTGGCCCGCTTGCGGCGGGTGGTGGTCTTGCTGGTGCGTAGTCGATAGGACTGGGTGCCGGTCTCGAGGATGTGCGCGTTGAAGGTGACGCGGTCGACGATCGCGGCGACCAGGCGTGGGTCGCCGACGACGGATCCCCATTCGCTGAAGGGCAAATTGGTTCCGATCCCGACGCTGGCGCGTTCCTCGCGTTCGGTGATGATCTGGAACAGCAGCTCGGCGCCGCGCGGATCGATCTGGACGTAGCCCAGTTCGTCGAGCAGCAGCAGGTCCAGGCGGGCGTAGCGGCCGATGACGCGGGACAGTTGCCGGTCGTCGGCGGCCTCGACGAGTTCGTTGACCAGTTGCGCGCAGGTGACGTAGCGGACCCGGCGGCCTTGCTCGCAGGCGGCCAGTCCGAGCCCGATGAGCAGGTGCGTCTTGCCGGTGCCGGAGTCGCCGAGCAACACGACCGGTTCGCCGGCGTCGATCCATGCGCCGTTGGCGAGGGTGGCCAGCTGCGCCGCCGCGATGCTGGGCACGGCGTCGATGACGAACTCGGACAGCCAGTTGAGGCGGGCGAACTCGCCTCGACGATGCGTCGGGTCCGACGCCGTGTCGATCCGTTCGTCGACTTCGGCGGTGAGTACTTCGGCGAGGAAGCCGAGGTGTGACTGCCGTTCCCGGACTGCGATCTCGGCAAGTCGGGTGCTTCGTCGCGGACGGTGGGCAGGTGCAGGTCGCGGGCCGCTGCGCCGATGGCGGCCTGGGCCGCGGTGTCGGTTCGGGTGCTCATGGTGCGCTCCTGTGGTGAGTAGGTCGTCGTAGTCGCTCAGCGCCGGCGCCGGTCGGTCGTAGCGGGCCAGCGCGCCGATCGGGATCACCGGCGCGATCTGCCCGCCCGCCTCGCGGCGGGCGTCGATGAGCACCCCCTGCGGGTCCAGCGTGCCGGCGTCGATCCCTTGCATCGCGCTGATAACGCCGCGGCGGACAGCGTCGCTAAGGGTGAAGCAGCTCGGTCAGCGCCCGGTTACCTGATCGGCTAACTACCTCACGCCGGCAGGCTCAATACCGTTGATCATCGGCCTTGAACGCGCCGGCCGCGCGTTCACTCAGACGAGCGACCGTTGCGCTGGGCAGAGCACCGGGCTTGACGTTGAGGATGTCGAGGTAGTGGTCCAGGGTGAGGACCTCGACGTACTTGCCGGCCGCGCGCTCGTGCCCGGCCACCACGCGCGGCCCGTCCAGGACCTCGACTCTGGTTGCGGACAGGCGCACCGGCAGGCGGCGCCCGGCGTAGCGGACCGGCACCGAGTAGTAGCACTGCCGCACCGACACCCGGGCCCGGGTATCGACCCGGGCCTCGAGCAGCCGGGCCGCGTCGAACGGCTCGCCCGGCAGTGGGCTCAGGTGCGGCAGTTCGGCGGTGAACGCGGCGGCGATGGTGACCGGCCGGCCGGTGATCACCCGGTCGTCGTCGGCAAGATCCCCGGCGGCGATCAGCTCGTTCAGCTCGGCCAGCGACGCGGCCTTCGGGACCGGGACCAGGTGACGGCGGCGGAACCGGCCGATCTCACCCTCGACGCCGCCCTTCTCGTGCGCGCCTTCCTTGCCCGGGATGCAGAAGAATCCGTCGAAACCGTAGTGACTGCGCAGCGCGATGAATCGTTCGGACTCGGCCCGGTCCCGCCCCCGCAGCACCCGGATGACCGCCGGCTTGAGGTTGTCGTAGCGGATCCTGCCCGGCACCGAGCCGAAGTGCGCGAACGCGAGCACATGCCCTTCCAGGAACGCTTCCTGGGCCTGGGTGGCGAACGCGACGTGGAACGCCTTGCCCGAGTGCGACAGCCGCATCACGAACATCCACACCTTGATCCACCCGTCGGCGATGGTGGCGTAGAACTCGCCGAAGTCGACCTCAGCCTCCGCGCCCGGTCGATGCGTCTGCGGCACCATCACCTCCGTGCGGTCCAGGCCCAGCTCGATCCGCCGCCGGGCCACGTAGCGCGACACCGTCACCTCCGCGACGCTCGCGCCGTACTCGGCGACCAGCCGCTGCCACACCCGCCGCGCGGTATGCCGCTGCTTGCGTGCACATCCCGGTCACCCAGCAACCACGAGTCGATCACCTCGACCCACGGATCCATCGCCGGCCGCGACCGACGCGCGTACGCCCTGCGCGGCGGCGGAACCGCGGACGCCAACGTCTGACGCACCGTGCACCGATCACCGCGTGCTTTCAGCCTGCTCCGGATCGACAACTCTTCATCCCCTGTCTCGCCTGATCTGTTCGAACAGCTCCACCCTTGACCGCGCCATTCCCGACCTCCCCGCCGATGAGTCCGACGTGAAGATCGCAACCGGGGTGGGGCCAACATTCGCGACGACACACCGTCCCACCACGCGGCGAAATCACCGCCCAGCTGGGGCCGAGATTCGCGACGAAAACCGGCCAAGCCGGGGCCAAGTCAGTGATCACACGCAAGGACCGCACGCTGCTGCGTGCGAGGGACAACAACGGCCCGATCCTTGCCCAACTAGCCCGGATCCTCCGCACGTTCCTGCCACTGTCTAGAGTTTGACGAACACGCAACTTGACGTATTCGAACGCTTGTTCGACACTGGACGAGTGCTCGACGTAGCGATCCGCGCAGGCGAGGTCGACCCGGCGTATCTCACCCGCCGGAAGGTGCCCGCATTGCCCGTCCTGCCCGCACTCCGTCCACTGCTGCCGGACGGGCTGCGGCGGGGCAGCACCGTCTCGGTGTCCGGATCGGTGTCGCTGCTGCTGGCCCTGCTCGCCGCGGCCTCGGCCGAGGGAGCCTGGTGCGCGCTGGTCGGTGGCTGGTCGATCAGCGCCGAGGCCGCCGCCGAGTACGGCGTCGAGCTGTCCCGGCTGCCCATCGTGCCGGCTTCCGACGCCCAGTGGAGCACGGCGGTCGGGGCACTGCTCGACGCGGTCGACGTGGTGGTTGCCCGGGCGCCGGCGAGGGTGGCGAACGGCGACATCCGCCGATTGGCCGCCCGGGCCCGCAGCCACGACGCCGTGCTCGTGCCGTTCCTCACCGGCGACTCGTCCTGGCCCGGCGCCGAGGTGCGGCTCGACGCGCTGGACGGCACCTGGGCAGATATCGGGGCGGGGCATGGCCGGCTGCGCCAGCGGCGGCTGGCCGTCACGGTCTCGGGACGGGGACAGGCGGCACGGGCCCGGTCAGCCTTGCTGTGGCTGCCCGCTGCTGACGGAGGGGTGCGTGCCGTCGACCAGCAGGCGGCTGTGGTCACGTTGCCCATGGCGAGGGCCGGATGACCGCCGTCCCGCCCCGGATGATCGCCGTCTGGTGTCCCGACTGGCCGGTGACGGCGGCCCGCGCTGCCGCCGGCGTCCTGGAGGACGGGCCGGCAACCGTGGTGACCGGCAACCGGGTGGTGGCCTGCTCCCACGCCGCCCGGTCGGCCGGAGTACACCGCGGGATGCGCCGGCGAGAGGCGCAGTCGCGCTGCCCCGAGCTCGCCGTGTTGCCCCGGGACGAGGCCGCCGAGGCGCGCATCTTCGAGCCGGTGGTCGTGGCGCTCGAGTCGATCGCGCCGGGGGTGGAGGTCACCCGGCCCGGGCTCGCCGCGATCGGGGTGCGTGGGCCGACCCGGTATTTCGGCAGCGAGACGGCGGTGCTGCGCGCGCTGTCCCGGTCGGTGACCGACCTGCCCGGTTTGCCATCCGGCGGGGCCGACCTGCTGATCGGGGTGGCCGACGGGTCGTTCGCCGCCGAGCAGGCAGCCCGGGCGGGCGTGGTCGTCCCGCCTGGCGGCTCCCCCGAGTTCCTCGCCGGCTTGCCGATCAGCACGCTCGACCCGTCCGGCTCCCCTTTGGTCGACCTGCTCACCCGGCTCGGACTGCGCACGCTCGGCGCCTTCGCCGCCTTGCCCGTTCGCGACGTGCTGGCGCGCTTCGGCCCGGACGGCGCGTGGGCGCACCGCCAGGCCGGCGGGGTCGACGACCGCCCGGTCGCCGGGCGCCGCCCTCCGGTCGAGTTCACCGTCACGCTGGACCTCGATCCGCCCGTCGACCGGATCGACACCGTCGCGTTCAGCGCCCGCGCCACCGCCGAGCGGTTCATCGCCGACCTCGCCGAGCACGGGCTGGCCTGCACCTGCCTGGAACTGCAGGCACACAGCGAGCACGGCGACGAGACGGTGCGCCGCTGGCGGCATGCCGGAGTGCTGTCTACGGTCGACGTCGTCGACCGGATCCGGTGGCAGCTCGAGGGCTGGCGGCACGGCTCACTGCGGCCGAGCGGCGGGATCACCCGGCTGCGGCTCGTCCCGATCGAGACGGTGCCGACCGGGGCGCAGCAACGGGCGCTGTGGGGCGGCTCGGGCACCGAGGACGAGCGCGCCCACCGGGCACTGGCCCGGGTGCAGACGCTGCTCGGGCACGGCTCGGTGCTCACCCCGATGGTGCAGGGTGGCCGCACCCCGGCACAGCGCACCCGGCTCGTCCCGTGGGGCGACGAGCCGGAGCCGGTGCGCTCGCCCGAGCAGCCCTGGCCGGGACGGCTGCCCCCACCTGCTCCGTCGGTGCTCGTCGATCCGCCCCGTCCCGTCCAGGTGCTCGACGACGCGGGCCGTCCGGTGCTGGTCACCGAGCGGGGTGCGGTGCCGATGCCGCCGGCCCGCTTCGGGATGGAAGGCGAAACCATCACGGCCATCACGTCCTGGGCAGGTCCCTGGCCGGTCGACGAACGCTGGTGGAGCGCCGACGCCGTCCGCCAGGCCCGCTTCCAGCTCGTCGACGTGCACGGACGGGCCTATCTCGTCAGCTGCCAGCTGACCGGCGATGCCGACCCGCAATGGCGGCTGGAGGCGTGCTACGACTGAACACGTTCACTGCCCGTCCAGCGCGAGCTGCCTACCCCAGAAACGCGGGCCACCTTAGCCGACATGCACGGTGGATGAGGCCTGAATCTAAGGCCGGAGCGGCTGGAAATACGGCGTCGTTCCGATGTGGCGGGTGGGGCCTTACGACGAGTCTAGGTACATCGAGAACAAGACCTGGAGGAGCCGAGATGACTAACTACCTGACCGCCCTGGTCGCCGAGCAGCGCCACACCGACATGCTGGCCGAAGCCGACAACTACCGCCGGACTCGGCGGGCCAACCACACCCGCGAGCAGACGACGCCCCGCTCCGCCGCTCGCGAGCACCACTGGGGGCACGCCTTCCGGGCCTTCATGAAGGACGTGGCGACCGCGCAGCTGTGACCATGGCCACGCCTACGAGGGCATCAACGTAGCCGCGACGGTAGCTCCGAGGTCCCAGCAGGCGTCCAAGTCGGCCTTGCTCGGTGCGCCAACCACCGATACGTGGTCGTGAACGGGCTGCCAGCCCATCCCCTTGGTGATCGACTCCACCGCATGCACGGCACCGGTCGTGTCGCTGTTGCCATGCACATACAGGCCGTATCCAGCGCCGACCTTGGCGGTCAGGCACGGGTAGTAGATCTGGTCGAGGAAATGCTTCAGAGCGCCGGACATGTAGCCGATGTTGGCGGACGTCCCGAGCACGAATCCGTCCGCGGCCAGCACGTCCACCGCCGTCGCGGCCAGCGCCGCGCGTACGACCACCTCAACGTCCTCGATCTCGTCAGTGGTCGCGCCCGCCAGCACGGACTCGAGCATCGCCTGCAGCGACGGTGATGACGTGTGGTGGACGACCAGTAGGACCGGCACGCATCGCACGCTACCGAGCAGCCCACCGTCCTTGCTGCGCCTGGCTGGCCGACCAGCCCGCCGTAGGGTGGAGAAATGAGTCAACACGACACCGCACGCGGGCAGATCGGGGTCACTGGGCTGGCGGTCATGGGCCGTAACCTGGCCCGCAACCTGGCGCGCCACGGGTATGCCGTGGCGCTGCACAACCGCACGAGCGCCCGGACCCACGAGCTGGTCGAACAGCATGGCGCGGAGGGGACGTTCCTCCCGAGCGACTCGATCGAGGACTTCGTCGCCTCGCTGCAACGGCCGCGCGCGATCATCATCATGGTCAAGGCAGGCGACGCCACCGACGCCGTGATCGACGAGCTCGTCCCGCTGCTCGACGGGGGCGACATCGTCATCGACTGCGGCAACGCGAACTTCCTCGACACCCGTCGACGCGAGGAATCGCTGCGCACAAGGGGATTGCATTTCGTCGGCAGCGGCGTCTCGGGCGGCGAGGAAGGCGCGCTCAACGGGCCGAGCATCATGCCCGGCGGATCGGTCGAGTCCTACCGGACGCTCGGGCCGATCTTCGAGTCGATCGCCGCGCAGGTCGACAGCACACCATGTTGCGTGCACGTCGGCCCGGACGGCGCAGGGCACTTCGTCAAGATGGTGCACAACGGCATCGAATACGCCGACATGCAGCTGATCGCCGAGGCGTACGACCTGCTCCGCACTGGGCTCGACGCGAAACCGGGCGAGATCGCGGAGATCTTCAAGACGTGGAACGAGGGCGACCTCGAGTCGTTCCTCATCCAGATCACCGCCGACGTGCTGGCCCACACCGACGCCGAGACGGGCCAGCCGTTCGTCGACGTCGTGCTCGACCAGGCCGAGCAGAAGGGCACCGGGCGCTGGACGGTGCAACGCGCGCTCGACCTCGGCGTCCCGATCACCGGCATCGCCGAGGCCACGTTCGCGCGATCGCTGTCCGGGCACGCCGACCAGCGTGCTGCCGCCCGACGCGCGTTCGGGACAGATACCACCGGCTGGCGGGTCGACAACCGGGACAGCTTCGTCGACGACGTGCGCAAGGCGCTTTACGCGTCCAAGGTCGTCGCGTATGCACAGGGCTTCGACCACATCGCGGCGGGCAGCGCCGAGTTCGGCTGGGACATCGATCGTGGGGCCATGGCAACGATCTGGCGCGGCGGCTGCATCATCCGGGCCCGCTTCTTGAACCGCATCCGCGAGGCCTACGACGCGGATCGGAAGCTGGCATCACTCCTCGTTGCGCCGTACTTCGCGGCGGCAGTCGGCGACGGCATCGACAGCTGGCGGCGTGTGGTTGCTGACGCGGCGCGGTCCGGCGTGCCGACGCCGGCCTTCTCCTCGTCCCTGGCGTACTTCGACGGGCTGCGCCGCGAGCGGCTGCCCGCCGCGCTGATCCAGGGCCTGCGCGACAACTTCGGCGCGCACACCTATCGGCGCGTCGACCGCGACGGCGTGTTCCACACCGAGTGGAGCGGCGATCGCACCGAATCACCCGCGTAGGGCGGGAACTACTGGCTGTCCCGCCAGCTCACCCAGTCGCGCAGTCGGCGCAGGTCGTACGACGGCCCGCCGAGACCGACAGTGAACAGCCGGGCGCCTACGTCGACGAACGGCCCGGCGACCTCCTTCGGTCGGCCGCGAGGGACGCCGATGGACCGCTCGATCTCGTTCGGGTCGCGACCTACCTCGGTGCACCACTGGTTGAGCACGGACGACTTGTGCTCGAACGTCGCGAGGTCTCCGAATGTGTGCCAGATGTCGGCGTGCTGCGCGACCAGGCGCAGCGTCTTGCGCTCGCCGCCACCACCGATCAATACCGGGATCTTCCGCGTCGGCGCGGGATTCAGCCTCGCCAAGCGTTGCTCGATACGCGGCAGGGCACGCGCCAGATCGTCGAGTCGCCCGCCTGCGGTGCCGAACTCGTAGCCGTATTCCCGATAGTCCTTGTCGAACCACCCGGAGCCGATGCCCAAGATGAGCCGGCCATTGCTGATGTGGTCGACCGTCCGCGCCATGTCAGCCAGCAGATCTGGGTTGCGGTAGCTGTTGCAGGTGACCAGCGCGCCGATCTCGATGCGCGAGGTCTGCTCAGCCCAGGCTCCCAGCATCGTCCAGCATTCGAAATGCTTGCCGTTCGGATCGCCGTAGAGCGGATAGAAGTGGTCCCAGTTGAACGCGATGTCGACGCCGAGGTCCTCGGCCTCGGCCACCGCCGCGCGGAGGGCGGTGTAGTCGGCATGCTGCGGCTGGAATTGGACGCCGATGCGAATGGGGTGGGAGGTCATTCCTCGACGTTAGTCAATGGGCACGTGTGCGCCGTGGCCGAGGCCGCGCAGCGTGCCGCGCAGCCGGTCCGCGGCGTCGTCGAGGTCCTCGGGGCGCGCGTTGTGGTCGGCGTTGGCGAAGTTGAAGTCATGGATCCCCCACGCCGGGAAGACGTGAACGT
Source organism: uncultured Actinomycetota bacterium (assembly GCA_963839995.1). Classification (GTDB taxonomy): domain Bacteria; phylum Actinomycetota; class Actinomycetes; order Mycobacteriales; family Jatrophihabitantaceae; genus CAWIUB01. Next base: position 328,383 of record CAWIXH010000001.1, read on the forward strand.
GCAGATGAGGCACCTCGAACCCCGCGATGATCAGCCCGGCACGTGGGGCGTTCCATGCCCGCTTCGCAGCCTGCCCGATCGTGTGCGCGACGCCGACGCAGCGCGCGAGCAGAGTGCCGTCGGCGTCGGTCCACTGATCAACCTCCTGGCGAGGCACTACCAGCGTGTGGCCGGGACGCAACGGCGTGATGGTCAAGAACGCCGCGACGTCAGGCTCCCGCCAGATGAAACGGCCGGGCAGTCGTCCGAAGAGGATCTTCGAAAACAGCGTCGGCATAGCACGACTCTGTCATGCGGCCGGCCAAAGTGCAGGAGCCGCCGGGCTTGTTACCGTCGTCCTGCGGAGGTGGGAGCGGCGTGAATACTGGATACCTGCTCGCGGCGCCGGCTCCGCAGGACACCCAAGCCGTGGTCCTGCGACCGGTCCTGTGGATGTTCCTCGGCGTGTTGGTCACCTTCCTCGTCACCCGTTCGATCACCCGATTGATCCGTTCGCGGTCGGCGCGTGGCCACGCCACCGGGCCGGTTCGCGACATCACGATCGGCGGCGTCCACATCCACCACCAGGTCTTTGGCATCGTGATCATGCTGGGTGCCGGTCTCGGCCTGATCGCCACGACGCCCGAAGGCGACGCGCTCAACGCGGTCGCCGCGGTATTCGGGGTCGGCGTGAGCCTGACGTTCGACGAGTTCGCTCTGTGGCTGCATCTGAAGGACGTGTACTGGACGAACGAGGGTCGCCAATCCGTCGACGCAATCTTCTGCGTGCTCGCGGTTACCGGAATTCTGATCGGTGGCGTGGATCTGCTGACCGGGGAAATCGGCAGCAGTGAGTGGTGGACCTCGGTCAGCGGCCTGGCCATCACCCTGGCGTTGTCGATTATTTGCCTGGTCAAGGGAAAGCTCGTTACCGGAGTCATCGGGGTGTTCTTCCAACCGCTCGCACTCGTGGGCGCCATCCGGCTGGCCAAGCCCGGATCGTGGTGGGCGCGGCGTCGCTACCCGCGGCGTCCGCGTCGGCTCGCCCGTGCCGAGCGGCGCTTCGGCTCGTCGTATGCGGCGCGCTGGAACAGGTTGCGTGACCTCGTGGCCGGCGCTCCGGACCGGTGAGCTTTGACGCCGCCGGATCTGTCCGCCGTGACCCCCGGTGGTGGCCGCGATGGGCCCGTCGGCTTTAGCCCGGCCTCAGCCCCGTCCTCAGCCTCGGAAGCGCTCGCCGATCTGCCGGGCCACGGTTTCCGGCGCAAGGTCGACAGCGCCCTCCCAGTGCAGACGTTCCAGGAACGTCGAATCCGAGCGGTAGAAGGGCCTCAGGTTCGAGCGGCTGGCCAGGCGCAGGTTGAGCGGGTAGCCCTCGGTGCCGGGCGGAGCTCCGTAGACCGCGCAGTTAAAGCTCTGGAAGCCCATCTCGGCGTAGGCGCCGAGGACGAGCACCAGCCCGCCGGCCAGTTCGCCGATGAGATCGTCATCGAGCTCCGCGGGCGAGGAGACGCCGGTGACGAACGCCCGCAGCTCGGCGGGGGCGATCGGGGCAAAGCTGGCGATCCACTGGACGCGCCCGGTGTCCCCCAGGTAGCGCTCGCCGCTGCGGCGTTCGGCGGCCAGGTAGGCGGCATAGCGCTGCGGGGGCACATCCGCGAGCATGCGCTGCATCGTGGTCGGCTGCGAATCGACGATCGCCTGCAGGTGGGGATGAAACAGCGAGCTTCCTGCGGGCAACATGTGGTTGGCGTTGATCGATGCCCACCGTGACCGCGGCTCGGCCGCCATCACCGCCTTGGCGAAGGCGACCTGGGTGGCCAGGTTGTCGGCCAGCAGCCGCGGGGTGAACCTGCCGAGCGGCAGGTAGTGCAGCCCGGGCGAGTAGACCGACACCGCGCTGTGCGACGAGTAGGCGTGCAGGTTGGAGAACAGGACGGCTTCGCCACGAATGATCCGCCCGTCAGGGTGAATCTCGGCCGGCAGCGCAGGAGTCAGCCGTTCGATCCGGCCCGGGCAGAACGGGCACTTCGGCTCGGTCTGCCGCGCGAACGCCTCCAGGTCGAAGTCGCTGGCGGGCATCAGGCCACGTCCGGGCACGATACGCGAGCTGTGCCCGGTCAGCGGATCCAGGCGCACCTCGATGGTGGTCTGGACTCGCTCGCCCGTGCCTGGCTCGATCATCTCAGCGGTCAGCAGCTCACGTCTGAGTTCCATCCTGGCCTCGCTATCGACTCCCGGCGTCAGCATCCCATAGCTCACGCCGGGGTGAGGTAATCCAGAGCTAGGGTCAGGTACCCTTCCTGGCCTGGCTCAGACAGGAACCACCGATGCCACCAACCCATGACGTGCTAAACCAGCCTCCGGCCCTGGCCGGGTCCGACGTCGCGGACGATCCGGTGATGCTGGACGCGCTGCGCCGCGAGGGGCGGACGGGGCCGAAGAGGCCGTCTGGTGGGCGCGGCGTCGCTACCCGCGGCGTCCGCGTCGGCTCGCCCGCGCAGAGAGACGATTCGGTATGTCCTATGCGGCGCGCTGGAACCGGTTGCGTGACCTCGTCGCCGGCGCTCCGGACCGGTGAGCTTTGACGCTGCCGGATCTGTCCGCCGTGGCCGCGCAGATCGTGGCCCGGCCAGCGGTGGGACCGACGCGAATCATCGGGATCGACGGGCCGGCTGGAGCGGGTAAGAGCACGGTGGCCCGTCGGTTGCAGGCTGCGCTGCCTGGCTCGAGGCTCGTCGAGGTTGACGACTTCGTGTCATGGCCCGACCCCTTCGGCTGGTGGCCCCGCTTCGAACGACAGGTCCTGAGGCCGCTGGCCGGCGGCCGCGATGCGCACTACCAGGTTCGCGATTGGGCGCACGACGAGTTCGGCACGTCACTCGGACCGTGGAAGACGGCCCGGTGGGCGCCGGTCATCGTGGTTGAAGGCGTCACGTGCACTCGGCGCGCCGCCGTGCCTGACCTGACGTATGCGATCTGGGTCGACGCGCCCGCCGACGTGCGGCTGGCCCGAGGCGTGCAGCGTGACGGCGCGGACCACCGCGCGCTGTGGCTGCACTGGATGGAGCAGGAGCGCAGGTTCTTCGCCGCCGACGGGACTCGCGAGCGCGCGGACCTGCGGATCGGCAGTCCGTGACCGTGCGGGCACAATCGCCGGCGTGCGGCTATTCGTCGGTGTGCGGCCCGCTCCGGAGGCGATCGCCCATCTCGCCGAGGCGCTCCACGGGCTCACCGGAACGGGACCGGCAGCGTCGAACGTGATCCGGTGGGTGCCCGCCCAGCGCTGGCACCTGACCCTCGCGTTCCTCGGTGAGGTGGACGAGCACCGGGTGCCCCGCCTCGCGGCTCGCCTGGAGCGGGCCGCGGGCCGGTGCAGTCCGGTCGAGCTGCAGTTACACGGCGCCGGCCACTTCGGCCGCACCGTGCTGTGGGTGGCGGACGTTCCGCCCGCACCTGACAGTCGCGCGAGGCCGCCAGGGCGCCGATCTACGGCCCTGGGCAACCCAACTGGCCGACTACGCGGGGCCGACCTGGACGGCGAGCCGGCTTGCCCTCGTCCGCAGCAGGCTCGGACCGTCCCCGACACACGAGGACCTGCACGTCTGGGACCTCGGCGGGCCGGGCTAGCGCTGCTGCATGCCCGTCAGGCATGGACCGGGATGATGGCGGCATGCCCGTCGTCGGCCTCGACTCGTTGCGGTCGCTGCTATACAGGGCCGCGCGGCGATTCCGGGAACGTAGCGGGGCGGCGCTGACCCGGATGCTGCGGCTGACCGGTGCGGCCGTGGCGGCCTATCTGGTGGCGCTGCTGCTGTTGGACGATCCCGGCCCGTCCTGGCGCCGTTGACCGCGCTGCTCATCGTGCAGGTGACGCTGGTCGGCACGATCACCGACACGGCGCGTCGCATCCTCAGCGTCGTCGCTGGCGTGGCCTTGGCGATCGTGTTCTCGGCGTTTGTCGGGTTCAGCTGGTGGAGCCTGGCGCTGTTGATCGGGGCGTCGATCATGGTGGGCCAGGTGCTGCGGCTCGGTCCGCACCTGCTGGAGGTTCCGATCAGCGCGATGCTCGTGCTCGCGGTGGGCGGTCTGCTGGTCGACGAGGGCGAGCAGCATCCCGATGAGCTCGCGGTTGCCCTGGACTCCGCTCGCGAGGCACGCGCCATGCTCACCGACCTGCTGTTGGTCGACCCGCAGGCGGACCCGCAGCTGTGGCAACTGCACGGCGCATTGCTGGCCGCGGTCGACCGGGTGCTGCGCGAACTGGACGTCGAGGAGCGCGCCCGGCAACGGGAGAGGCAGCGGCGAGCGGTTGCCGAGGAGAGCACCCGCACGGCGATCGCGGTGGAACGGCTGCGCAGTGCCACGAAGGCCGCCACCCGCAGCGTCACGGAGGCCGTCACCGATGCGGTTACCGACCTGCCGTACCGCCGGGGCGCCCGCAAGCCCCACGACGAGCGGGACTCCCAGCCGTGATCCCAACGGCTGTCCTACCACCGGTGCTACTGTTCATGCGTGGCGCAACGTGAAAAGCGATCCGTGTCGCTACCGGCCGAGGTGGCCGCGGCGATCGACCGTGCCGCGGAGGCCGAGGGCAGCACGTTCAGCGCCTGGCTGGCCGACACCGCGGCGCGCCGACTTCGTCTGGAGGCGGGCCGGCGGGCAATCGCCGAATGGGAACGCGAGCAGGGACCTTTGACGGAGGTCGAACTTGCCGAGGGGCTGGGCCGCGCCCGCGCCTTGCTCAGCCGACGTGCGCCTTCACGGGCCGCACGGCGGCCGGCGTAGATGGCGGGCGTCACGTACGACACCGGAGCCCTGATTGCGGCCGAAAGCAACGATCGGCGAATGTGGGCCCTGCACGCCGCGTTCCTCGCCGAAGAGGTGATACCCGTCGTACCCGCACCGGTGCTCGCCGAGGCATGGCGAGGCGGACCACGTAAAGCGAGCCTGACCAGGCTGCTGAAACTGTGCGCTCTAGAGCCGATGAGCGCGCTCCAAGCCAGACGGGTCGGGGTACTCGCGGGCAAGGCCGGCCACGACGACATCGTCGATGTCACGGTAGTGGAGGGAGCGAGCCGTCGCGGCGATGCCGTGGTCACCTCGAACCCGACTCACATCCGCGCAGTGGCCGCAGCGGCGCGGGCCCGCATGCGGATCGAAACGGTCTGAGCCGCCACCGCCGGCGAACAGGGATATTCGCGCGGCTAGGCCGATCAGCTTCGGGGTGGCTGCCGAGAGGCGCGGCTGTCCCGCCACGTGGTGACCACCCGCTCGACGTCCACCGGCATGGCGCGTAGCGGCGGCCCGTTCTGCGGGCGCCGATGTGCCCGGGGGACGGTCGATGCCGGGCAGCGGCTTGCCGGCACCGCCGAGGTTGTCGAACGCGCCCGCCTCCTGCGCCCGGCGAATCTGGTATTCGATCCAGCCCTCGAACGAGACGTCGCCCGGCTTGCGCTCCGTCATCTCTCGATCGTACGTACCGGCACGGCGCTACGATTGTCAGGCCACGGATCGATCGGAGGCGCCGCTGGCGGCGCCGACTGGGACTGAGCCCTGATGGCCGGAAGCGAACACGCTGCAGGACCGGGGCGCTCGCCGGTTCCTGTCCTTGCCTCGGCCGACGCCGGGGCCACCCGTCGGAGGTGGCTGCTGGTCACTGTCTTCGCCGCTGTGATCGGCACAGACCAGGCCGTGAAGTGGTGGGCGTGGCGGCACTTCGACGGATCGCTCATCAACAACGGCGGTTACATCCTGCTCGGGCCGGTCGTCCGATCCTGGTTCGCCGCCCCGGTGAGCGGCGCCGTGGCGGATGTTCTGGGCAGCGTGCTGGTAGTCCTCGGAGTCTGGTGGCTGCTCTTTCGCCGCCGGGTGTGGTGGGTCTTGGTCGGCGGTGGGCTGGTCGCCGCAGGATGGGCGAGCAACCTTCTCGACCGGCTCGGCGTGCACAACTGGACGGCGCCCGGTAGCGCGCGCGGCGTCGTGGACTTCATTCCCAGTGGTGGCTCCAGCCGCTGCAACGTGGCAGACCTCTGGATCGTCGTCGGCACGCTGCTGCTCGGCTACGCGTTTGCGCGGCGCCGACTGAGCGGCCGCCCGCCCAACGGAATCAGGCCCGGATCGGCGCTGCGCTCGAGCCGGATGCCGCGCGCGGTTGCGCGTGTCGCCGTGCTGATCGCCCTGCTGGCAGTCATCACCCTCGCGATCACCAGCGCGATGAATCATGATGGTGTGTACTCGCCAAGGGCCGTCTAAGGTCAGTCTCTGATGCTCCGGCCGCGGGACCTCGCTAGATTGCCCCTGTGGGCAAACCCCGGTATGGACGAGAGTCCGTGAAACGGCGGGGTCTGGTGGAAGGCGGATGGTCATCATGACCGTTGATCGACTGCGCGGGTTAGCCGCGGCCGGGGGCGCGGCGCTCGTCCTGCTGCTGGGTGCCGTTGCGTGTTCTTCGTCGTCCTCGTCTTCATCTGCGGCTCCAGCCTCTTCCGCGTCGGTCTTGGCATCGGCGAGCACGGCTTCGTTCTGCGCGGCGTGGGCTGATCTGAAGACGTCGGTGACGAAGCTGACCAGCTCCAGCACGTTGACATCGGGCGTCGGCGGCATCCGATTGGCCATTCAGGACGTCCAGACCAACCTGGCGGCCGTGGCAGGCGCCGCACCGCAGCTGGGCCCGGAGGTGGATCAGCTGAAATCGGCCCTCAGCGCTGTGACCGCAACGATCTCCGGGCTACCCAGCGGCGGTTTGTCGGCCGCCCTGTCGTCGCTGCGCGCCGAGCTCGCGAACGTTACGACCGCGGCTGACTCGCTGGCAAGCAAGGCGAAGCAGACCTGCGCCTCCCCGTCCTGACACGGCACGGCTCCGCGAACCGAGCGGACGCCTTGACTTATCGAACTGTTGTTCGAATAATGGAGTGATGGGCTGGCAGAACCCATCGATCCCGTGGCGCGAGCTAGAGCGTCGGCTCTCCGGCCGCCCGCAGCCGGGCGGGATGGCCGGCGACGGCGGCGACTCGCCGACTGAGCTTCCTATGTCACGTAAGCGGCCGGCTTACGAGCCCGCTCCCGTCACCCGTCCCGCTGCCGCCGTGGTGCCGTACGCCGAACTGCACGCCCACTCGTCGTTCAGCTTCCTCGACGGGGCCAGCTCCCCCGAGGAGATGGTCGAAGGGGCCGTGCAACTCGGCCTCGAGGCGCTCACCCTCACCGACCACGACGGCTTCTACGGGGTGGCTCGGTTTGCCGAGGCGGCCGATGCGCTGCAGCTGCCTACGATCTTCGGCGCCGAGCTCTCGCTCGACGTCCCGATGCCGACGACCCAGGCCGAGCGGATGATGGCGGCCCGGGTAGCAGTGCCCGACCCCCCGGGACAGCACCTGCTCGTGCTCGCCCGCGATCCGGCCGGCTACGCCAGCTTGTGCCGCAGCATCAGCCTGGCGCACCTGCGCGGCGGGGCCAAGGGCCGTCCCGTTTACGAATGGGACGAAGTCTCGGACGCGGCGAACGGGCACTGGCTAGTGCTCACCGGCTGCCGCAAGGGCACCCTGCGGCAGGCGCTGGAAGCAGGCGGCCTCGGGACGTTCGCCCTCGACCCGGCCCGTCGGGCGTTGGCCGAGCTGGTCGACAGATTCGCCCGCGACAACGTGGTGGTCGAGCTCATCCACGCCCTCGACCCGCTCGCCGACGAACGGTACGACGCGTTGACGCAGCTGGCCGACGAGGCAGGCCTGCCGGTCGTCGCCACGACGGCCGCGCACTATCACGGGCCGCTCCGCCGTCCGCTCGCCACGGTGACCGCCGCCGTGCGGGCCAGGCGCAGCCTGGACGAGATGGACGGCTGGTTGCCCGGCTGGGCCGACCAGCAGCTACGTTCCGGGGAGGAGATGGCAGCCAGGTTCACCCGCTGGCCCGGTGCGGTCGAGGCGACTGCAGCGCTGGCTAAAGAGCTGGCGTTCGGGCTGCAGCTCATCAAACCTGAGCTGCCGCCGTTCCCGGTACCCGAGGGCCACACCGAGATGACTTACCTGCGCCAGCTCACGTTCGACGGCGCACGGGAACGGTACGGACCCCGCAGCCCGGCCACCGAGAAGGCATACCGGCAGCTCGAGCACGAGCTCACGGTCATCGAGCAGCTCAACTTCCCCGGCTACTTCCTGGTCGTCTGGGACATCGCCAGGTTCTGCCGAGAGAACGGGATCCTCTGCCAGGGCAGGGGTTCGGCCGCCAACTCGGCCGTCTGCTATTCGCTGAAGGTCACCGCGGTCGACGCCGTCGAGCACCAGCTGCTCTTCGAACGGTTCCTCGCCCCCGAACGCCAGGAGCCGCCCGACATCGACATCGACATCGAGTCCGACCGGCGGGAGGAGGTGATCCAGTACGTCTATCAGCTGCACGGGCGGCACTACGCGGCACAGGTGGCGAACGTGATCAGCTACCGGCCCAAGTCGGCGATCCGCGACGTCGCCAAGGCGCTGGGCTACTCCCCCGGCCAGCAGGATGCGTGGAGCAAGGAGGTCGAGCAGGGCTACTACTGGGACGCCGGGTCGGTCGACGAGCAGACCGGCGTCCCGCGACATGTCATCGAGCTCGCCGCCGAGCTGCAAAATGCCCCACGCCATATGGGGATTCACTCCGGCGGCATGGTGATGTGCGACCGTCCGATCATCGAAGTCTGCCCGGTCGAATGGGGCCGGCTACACGCTCGCACCGCAAGCGGTGCTCGCAAGCCCATACGCACGGTGCTGCAGTGGGACAAGGACGACTGCGCACCCAACGGCCTGGTCAAGTTCGACCTGCTGGGCCTGGGCATGCTCTCGGCGCTGAGCAACTGCTTCACCTTCGTCGCCGACTGGCACGGGGTCCGATACGACCTCGCCACGATTCCCCCTGAGCAGCCGTGCGTGTACCAGATGCTCTGGCAGGCCGATTCCGTCGGGGTGTTCCAGGTCGAATCGCGCGCGCAGATGGCCACGCTGCCCCGGCTGCGGCCGGAGAACCTCTACGACCTGGCGATCGAGGTGGCACTGATCCGTCCCGGCCCGATCCAGGGCGATTCGGTGCACCCCTACATCCGGCGGCGCGACAAGCTGGAGGCGGTCACCTACCCGCACCCGATGCTCGAGCGAGTGCTGGAGCGGACGCTGGGCATCCCGCTGTTCCAGGAGCAGCTGATGCAGATCGCGGTCACCGCCGCCGACTTCAGCCCCGCCGAGGCCGATCAGCTGCGCCGGGCCATGGGGTCCAAGCGCTCAGGTGATCGCATCGAACGGATGCGCACCCGGCTCTACGACGGCATGAGCCGCAACGGCATCACCGGCGATGTTGCCGACACGATCTACGAGAAGATCAAGGCATTTGCGGCCTTCGGCTTCGCCGAAAGCCATGCGATGAGCTTCGCGTTGCTGGTGTACGCATCGTCCTGGCTCAAGCTGCACTACCCGGCGGCGTTCTGCGCGGCGCTGCTCAACGCGCAACCCATGGGGTTCTATTCGCCGCAGTCGCTCGTGCACGACGCCAAACGCCACGGCATCGAGGTCCGAAGTCCCGAGATCAACCTCTCCGCCGCGGGAGCATCGTTGGAAACCGGGCATGGCCCGTCGCAATGCTCATGTCTGGACGCGCCACAGCCGGCCGTCCGGCTGGGCCTGGCCAGCGTGCGCACCATCGGCGACGACTTGGCCGAGCGGATCGCCGCCGAACGTGACGCGGCAGGGCCCTTCACGTCGATGGCCGACCTGACCTACCGGATCGGCCTGTCGGTCGAGCAGGTCGAGGCGCTGGCCACCGCCGGAGCGTTCGGGGGCTTCGACCTGTCGCGACGCGACGCGCTGTGGGCGGCCGGCGCGGTGGCGACCCGCCGCCCGGATCAGCTGGACCTGCCGACGTTCGACGAATCACGTCGTCCGCCATTGCCGAAGATGACCCAACCCGAGCAACTGATCGCCGACATGTGGGCCACCGGCATAACACCCGAGGTCTACCCCACAGCGCTCATCCGCGACCGGCTCGATGCGCTCGGCGTGATCAATGCCGCGACCCTCAAGCAGGTAGAGAACGGCACCCGGGTCACCGTCGCCGGCATCGTCACCCATCGGCAGCGGCCTGCGACTGCGCGGGGCGTCACGTTCCTCAACCTCGAGGACGAGACGGGCATGGTGAACGTCATCTGCGACTCGGTGGTATGGGCCCGATATCGCCGGGTCGCCCGGGAGGCGGGTGGCCTGCTTATTCGCGGCATGCTCGAACGCACCGGCAAGGTCGTCAACGTCCTGGCCGAACGCATCGAGAAGCTACCTCTGGGCCTGCGCACCCGCTCCCGGGACTTCCGATGACAACCACCGTTCCGATCTTGATGCTGAGGTTCAGTTATGGAGCCTGTTGCGTAATCGGATCGCGATGATCAGTGAACTCGGAGTGAAGCTCCCAAGTCGCTTCTCCCGGCCGAACATCGCGGCTCCCCGAAAATGTGGCGGGCCCGAATCGGCGAGAACTGTGTTCCACGTCATCGATGGTCGAATATGCAACAGGCTCTATGGATCGACGTCGGCCTCAAGATCAGCGTGGACGACGGCGATCAGCTTCCGTTGCTCGCGGCCGCTCGCCGACATGCAGGTCGGCGACCGAGTCTATGGAACCGAGCCACGCGGCACCCATCGCCATTACGTGCCCACCGAGGTGCTGGCTCATTGGCAGACCTGCAAGCCTGCCTACCGGGTCACGCTCGAGGACGAGACCACGATCATCGCGAGCGGCGATCATCGCCTGCTTACCAGCCGTGGGTGGGTGCGAGTGGCCGCGAAGGATCACCAGCAGCCGCTGGGATACCTCCAGGTGCAGACCATCGTCACCGCGGCCGCCGCATCGCAGCGGCGCGAGGACCCTTCCGATTAGCCAACTGGCTGGCTAGCGTGAATGCTCGATGAGGGGCGGCCATCGCCCCCAGGCGGATCGAGGTGTGGCCATGAAGATCTCGGACATCGTCCGGCATAAAGGCTCGGACGTCGTCACCATCACGCCTGCTGACTCGGTTCGTGAGCTACTCACCCGGCTGGCCGAGTACAACGTCGGCGCGCTCGTGGTCATCGACGGTGAGGCAGTCGTCGGCATCATCTCCGAGCGTGACGTGGTGCGTCGGCTGCACAGCGACGGCGACGCGGTGCTCTCCGCGAACGTCGGCTCGCTGATGACATCAACGGTGCGCAGCACGTCCCTCGACGAGTCGGTCGACTCCGTCGCCGAGGCGATGACTGAGAAACGCATCCGGCATATGCCGGTCGTGGTCGACGGAAACCTGGTCGGCATCGTCACGATCGGCGACGTTGTGGCAGCACGCATCCGGCAACTCGAGGTCGACCGCGGCCAGCTGGAGAGCTACATCACCCAGGGCCGGTAGCTCGTGTCAGCAGACGGCTGCGTCGAGAGGGGTGAGTCGGTCACGGGGCCCAGCACGCAACACGTTCGACGGCAGCTGCTTGCCTACCGCGGTCTGCGCGAGCGCCGCGGCGTCCAGCAACGCGTCGAGGTCGATGCCTGTCCCGATACCCATGTCCTCGACCATGGCGACGACCTCCTCGGTGGCGATGTTGCCGGTGGCGCCGGGTGCGTAGGGGCAGCCCCCCAGCCCTCCGACACTCGCGTCGAAATCCGTCACCCCCAGCTGCAGGGCCGCGTAGAGATTCGCGAGTCCGGTGCCCCGCGTGTTGTGAAAGTGCAGGGCCAGTGGCACGTCGCCTAGCTCCTCCCGAGTGCGGGTGATCAACTGGACGACCCGGGTGGGTGTGCCCATCCCCGTCGTGTCGCCAAAGGTCAACGAGTCGGCACCTGCGGTGACGGCTCGCGACGCCACGGAGAGCACCCGCTCGACCGGCACCTCGCCCTCGTACGGGCAGCCCCAGGCCGTGGAGACGATGACCTCCAGCGTGCCGCCGGCATCGTGCACCTGGCCGATGAGCGTCTCGATGTCAGCCAGAGACTCATCGGTCGATCGGTTGACGTTCTTGCGGTTGTGCGTGTCGGACGCCGACACCACGACCTCGATCTCGGTGAAGCCGGCAGCCAGGGCCCGGCTGGCACCGCGCGAGTTGGGGACGAGCGCGGAGTAGCGAACTGCCGGGTTGCGGGCTATCCGGGCCCAGACCTCGTCCGCATCGGCCATCTGCGGAATGGCCGCCGGATGGACGAACGACACCGCCTCGATGCGCGAGACCCCGGTGCGCGATAGCGCGTCCAGCAGCGCCACCTTGGCGTCGGTCCCGATCGGGTCCTCGTTCTGCAGGCCGTCGCGCGGGCCGACCTCCCGGATCGTGATCGCCTCGGGCAGCGAGTTCATTGTTGTGGTGGGTAGGGATTGGTGTAGGGCTGAGTTCCCGGGTAACCAGGAGGCGCCGGATAGGTCGGCTGGCCGGGGTACCCCTGCGGCGGATACGGCTGCTGGCCGGGGTACGTCTGCGGCGGATACGGCTGCTGTCCTGGGTAGAACTGCTGTGGCTGTGGCTGTGGCTGTGGCTGTGGCTGCGCCGCCGGATACCGCCGGTCGTGGTCCTCCTCGATCAGCCGGTTCAGCATCTGCTGCACCTCGCTGGAGCGAGGTACGTTGATGAGCGTCTCCTGCCCATGCTCGCCAGCCGACTCGATCGTGAGCGTGCCGGCCTTGACGATGCGGTCCCACAAGGTCTGGGAGTAGCCGACGTCATTGATGCGCTGTAGCGAGATGTCCCGGCCGGTGTGATGGATGATGCCGCGCCGGATGAGCACGCGGTGCGTGGTGAACACATAGTGATCCGCACGCCAGCTGATCCACGGCGTGAAGCTGAGCCACGACAACAACGCCAGGCCCACCACGATGATCCCGATCAGCAGCGGGGTGTGCGCCGACCCAGTAGGCAGGAACGCGATCGCGGCTCCGCCCGCCGCGCAGATGACAATGAACCAGGCCACGGCCGAAACGAGCGTGATCCAGTGTGGATGCAGGTGCTTGACGACTTGCTCGTCGTCCGCGAGAAGCTTCTCTGGAAAGCTCACAGTCCCTGCCTCCACGGTCCCACTGGATTGCTGCCATCCACGCTATCTGGTCTTGGCCGATTTCGGGCCTGGGTCCGCGGCGCCGCGCACGTGGTCAACGTCGCCCGCAGCCACTGGCTCCCGACGACTGTCCACGTCGAGGACGAGCCTGCCGTCGCGGTCGATACCGGCCGCGACGCCGGCCAGGGGCGGCCGGCCGATCGCCGTCACGACTACCTGCTGGCCTATCGTCAGGCACCGGTCGCGATAGGCCGCGGCGAGCCCACACGTATCCGCGTCCCCGCCGGCCGCCTGCCAGCCCAAGTACCGCGCGCTTAGTTCAGTGAGCACATGCAGCAGTAGTCCACTGCGTTCGACCGGCGTGGCTCCCGCCAGCTCGAGCGAGATGGCCGTGGGGACCGGCAGCTCGTCGGCCGTCGTGCTGACGTTGATCCCGATGCCGATAACGAGAACGTCTGCGGCGGTTTGGACAAGGATGCCCGCTGCCTTGCCCAGCTCTGCGCCGACCAACAGGTCGTTCGGCCACTTGAGCCCTGCCGGCAGGCCCGTCGCCGACACGACCGCGTCGCGCACGGCGACCCCGGCAAGCAGGGGAAGCCAGCCCCATGTCGACGGCGGTGGCGATGGGCGCAACGAGACCGAGAAGGTCAAAGCGGAACGAGCCGGAGTCACCCAGGTCCGGCCGAGGCGGCCCCGGCCATCGACCTGGTGTTCGGCGACGAGCACAGTGCCCGGCGGGTACGCGGCGGGTTGTTCGAGCAGCGCGCGGTTGGTCGACTCGAGGCTGTCGACCACCTCGATCCGGATCCATGGCGCCGGCAGTCCGCGGCTGAGCGCGCCCCGGTCGAGCGGCGTCCTGCTCACGGACGCAAGCCTAGGTTGTGAGCCGAGGCACGGCCCGGTTGCGCCGACGCGGGCTAGGCTCCGAGCCATGTCCGTCCTGCCCGAAACCCCCGACGCCGCACCCGATCCGCACACCACGGCCGGCAAACTGGCCGAGCTCGAGCGGCGCTACGACGAGGCGGTACATGCAGGCTCGGCGCGCGCAGTCGAGAAGCAGCACGCCAAGGGCAAGAAGACGGCGCGTGAACGCGTTGCGGCGCTGCTCGACCAAGGGTCGTTCATCGAGCTGGACGAGTTCGCCCGGCATCGGTCGACGACGTTCGGCATGGAGCGCACCCGTCCGTTCGGCGACGGCGTGATCACTGGCTACGGCACCGTCGACGGCCGGCCGGTGTGCGTCTTCAGTCAGGACGTCACCGTCTTCGGCGGCAGTCTCGGCGAGGTGTACGGCGAGAAGATCGTCAAGGTGCTCGACTTCGCCCTGACGAACGGCTGCCCGGTGGTCGGCATCAACGAGGGCGGGGGTGCGCGCATCCAGGAGGGAGTCGTCAGCCTCGGCCTCTACGGCGAGATCTTCGATCGCAACGTGAAGGCATCCGGCGTCATCCCGCAGATCTCGCTGATCATGGGCGCCGCCGCGGGCGGTCACGTGTACTCCCCCGCGCTGACCGACTTCACTGTCATGGTCGACAAGACCTCGCAGATGTTCATCACCGGGCCGGACGTGCTGAAGACCGTGACCGGCGAGGAAGTCACGCTCGAGGAGTTGGGCGGCGCCCGCACACACAACACCACAAGCGGCAACGCGCACTACCTCGCCGCCGACGAGGACGACGCGATCAACTACGTCAAAGCGCTGCTGTCCTACCTGCCGAGCAACAACCTCGACCCGGTGCCGACCTATGACACCGACCTTTCGGATGACGTGCACGAGGACGACGCATTCCTCGACACGTTCGTGCCTGACTCGGCCAATCAGCCCTACGACATGCACCAGATCATCCAGCACCTGCTCGACGACTCGGAGTTCCTCGAGGTGCACGCTTTGTTCGCCCCGAATATCGTCGTCGGATTCGGCCGTATCGAAGGGCATCCGGTGGGGATGGTCGGCAACCAACCGACCCAGTTCGCAGGGTGCCTGGACATCGACGCATCGGAGAAGGCTGCCCGGTTCGTGCGCACCTGCGACGCGTTCAACATCCCGGTGATCACCCTCGTCGACGTCCCCGGCTTCCTGCCCGGTGTCGACCAGGAGCACAACGGCATCATCCGGCGCGGGGCAAAGCTGATCTACGCGTACGCCGAGGCGACTGTGCCGAAGCTGACGATCGTCATCCGCAAGGCGTTCGGCGGCGCTTACGTCGTCATGGGCTCCAAGCACCTCGGCGCCGACGTCAATATCGCGTGGCCAACGGCACAGATCGCCGTCATGGGCGCCCAGGGCGCGGCGAACATCCTGTACCGGCGCCAACTGGCCCGTGCCGATGACTCCGAGGCGATGCGGGCCAAGGTGGTGGCAGACTACGAGGACACCCTGGTCAACGCGTACATGGCGGCCGAACGCGGCTATATGGACTCGGTGATCCCGCCGTCGCAAACGCGCTCGTACGTCATCCGCTCGCTGCGGATGCTGCGTAACAAGCGGCAATCGCTGCCGCCCAAGAAGCACGGGAACATTCCCCTATGACCACCCCACGAAATCGCTTCACGATTTCGCGGGGACCCCGGTTCGCGTGGAGACGTCCATGACTGCTCACTTGCGGATCGTCCGGGGTGAGCCGACCGCGGAGGAGTTGGCGGCTTTGACGGCCGTAGTAGCTGCGGCTGCCACCTCAGCCGAATCCCCTTCACCGACGCCGATTCGCGGCCGCTGGAACGACCCAGCTCACGCGCACCGGCGCTACTGGCGGTCGGGTCCGGGTGGGTGGGGCGCTGCCCGCTGAGGCAACGACGTGCTCGGCGTCCGACGCCCCGGCATCCGGGCAGACTGTGGCTCGTGTTGGTCTTACGTCGAGCTGAGATCGAGGCGCTGCTCGATCCGGATGCGCTGCGGCAGGCAGTGGCACAGGCCATGATGGACGTGAGTATGGGACGTGCGTCGATGCCACCCCGGATCGCTGCCACCGTCCCGGATCGGGGTTTGCTGGCCGCGATGCCCGCCTACCTGCCCAGCGCCGGCGAGATGGCAGCGAAGCTGGTAACCCTGTTTCCGGGCAATGCAACCGCCAGCTTGCCGACCCATCAGGCTGTGGTGATCGTCTTCGACGCGCAGACCGGCCAGCCGATGGCCCTGCTCGACGGGACATCGATCACGACGGCTCGTACGGCCGCTGGATCGGCGTTGTCCGTCGAGTTGCTTGCATCACCGGACGCGGAGGTTCTCGCAATCTTGGGAAGCGGTGTGCAGGCCCGGGCACACGCCGAGGCGGTCGTGCGCGTGCGTCCCATTCAGCGAATCCGTATCGCGGCCCGGAACCGGGAACGCGCCGCCGCCCTGGCCGCCGACCTGCAGGCACAACTGAACGTCTCGGTCACCGCAACCGACTACCCCCGAGCCTGCTCTGGCGCCCACGTGATTTGTGCGGCAACCCACTCGGCCGAGCCGGTGGTCCGGCGCGATTTGGTCGATCCGGGAACGCACATCACCTCGGTTGGCTATAACACCGCCGGACGGGAGGTCGACTCCGCCACGGTCGCTGCGGCCGTCGTGGTCGTCGAGTCTCGCGACGCCGTCTTGGCGCCACCCCCGGCCGGCTCCAATGACCTGCTCACGCCACTCGCCGAAGGCCTCATCGGGGCCGAGCATATCCACGCCGAGATCGGCGAACTGCTCGCCGGTCGCCGCCCGGGACGAACATCGCCCGAGCAGATCACGCTGTACAAGTCCGTCGGCGTCGCTGCCCAGGACGTCGCAGCCGCCGGCCTCGTCCTCGCCGCAGCCCGCGCCTCCGGCGTCGGGGTGGACATCGAGATCTGACCATGCCGCGGCGGCGCCCGCTGTATCACCGGTGCGAGGCTGTGCTCCTGCCCGACGAGTGATCCACCTCAGCCAAGGAGGGATCATTATGACCGATCCCGGTACCACGCAGCCTGCGCCGCGGCGATCCGCGCCTTACCCCGCGACGCGCACGCAATGGGCGATCGTCGCCGGTGTGGGGATCTGGCAGGTGGTGCTGGCCTTGCTCGCGGTCGTGGCCATGTTCTGGACGTGGACGATCGCCGAGCGGATCAGCGCCGCGGTGTCGTCGGTCCACGTGCAGTGGATCGGTCCGGACTTCACGGTGTCGGCCACCACAGCCGCGCTGTTGCTGGCCGGTGTGGCCGGCGTAACCGGCAGTGTGGTGCAGACCGTGGGTGTCTTCTCCTCCCGGGTGGGGCGGCGCACCTTCGAAGGCAGCTACGCCTGGTGGTACGTGCTGCGGCCGTTCGCCGCATGCCTGCTGGCGATTCTGTTCATGGCGGCGGTCCGCGCCGGTCAGCTCGGCGTCGGGACGGACACCAGCAACGGCGCGACGCCGATGCTCGCCTTCCTGGCAGGCGGGCTGGCCGGACTGTTCACCGACCGGGTGCTGCAACAAATGCGTGCGCTGCTCGGGGCGACCAGTACGGAGTGGAAAGCGTCCGAGCAGCAGATGCCCAACGCCGCGCCGCCGGAGCAAGCGAGTCGAGCAACCCAGCCTGCGCCCATCTGACGCATCTGCGGCGCCAGCCTATTCTGTAGGCACTTTCGCGCCCCGCCCGACGAGGCGGAGAAGGAACGAACCCAGCAACGCGGCGACGAGCGATCCGGTGAAGATGCCGACCTTGGCATTGTTGATCAAGCTTTGATCCGAATAGGCGAGATCGGCGATGAACATTGCCACGGTGAAGCCGATACCGCCGAGAGCGGCCACCGGCCAAACCTCCCGCGGCGGCATATCCATGGGCAGCGAACCCACCCGCGATCGCAGCATGACGAGCGTGCCGCCAGCGATGCCAAGTGTCTTGCCGACGACCATCGCTGCCGCCACCGCCCAGGTCAGGCGCTGGCCCAGGGCGTCACCCAGTGCTCCACCGCGTAGATAGACGCCGGCATTGGCGAGGGCGAACAGCGGGACGATCACGAAGGCGCTGATCGGGTGCAGCCTGTGCTCGAGGTCCTCGAGTACGGCGCGTCCGCGAACCGGACGAGCCGGAGTGAGCAACCCGAGCAGGACGCCCGCGATCGTGGCGTGGATGCCGGATTCCAGCAGGCCGACCCATACGACCGCGGCCGGCAGGATGTAGGCCCACGGGCTGCTCACCCGTCGGCGCATCGCGACTACGATGGCCAAGCCGGCAGCCGCGATCCCCGCCCAGCCCCAGGAGATGTGAGCGGAATAGAAGACCGCGATCACGACGATCGCGATCAGGTCGTCGACGATGGCGATCGAGAGCAAGGAGAGCTTCGCGCCACCGCTTGCGGAACGACCCACCAACGCGAGCACCCCGACGGCGAACGCGATGTCGGTGGCCATCGGCACACCCCAGCCGCGACCCGCGTCGCCGCTTGGCGCGATCAGCAGGAACAACAGCGCGGGTAGCGCGACGCCACCGATCGCGGCCACCGCGGGCATCGCCGCCGCGCCGGGACTGCGCAACTCGCCGATAACGAGCTCGCGTTTGATCTCCAGCCCGACAACGAAGAAGAACACCGCCATGACTCCGTCGTTGATCCAGCCGATCAGCTCCTCGTGGATTGCCCACTGGCCGTATCCGACGGTGAGCTCGTGATGCCAGAAGTCTTGATAGGAGACAGCGGCCGGCGAATTGGCCCAGATGAGCGCGATCACCGCGGCCAACAGCAGCAGCACTCCACCGACGGCCTCGTCGTGCAGGAAGTCGCGCAGGAATGCCGCCAATCCGCGGCGCTGGCGCTCCTGCTGCGGAACATCGGCCACCGGGACCTCCCAGCGGTCGCGTCCGGACGGCACGCCACGCTATCGCAGCGCGCGATCGGTCCTGGGCGGCCACCCGCTAGGTCGAGCGCGCAACAACCCGCGACGGATAGCTCCGCTACCCTCTTCGGGTGCCCGACAGCTCCCGCAGAACGTCCGCTCCGTCGATCGTTATCGGCGCTGGCGGTACCGGCGGACACATCTATCCGGGCCTGGCGGTCGCCGATGCGATTCGCGTGAAGCGGCCCGATGCCGAGATTGTCTTCGTAGGGACACCGCGCGGGCTGGAAGGCAGGCTGATCCCGAGGGCTGGGTACGAGCTCGTGACCGTCGACATGCTGCCGTTCTCGACGAGTCTGGGCTGGCGGATGGTGCTGTTCCCGTTCGCGCTGGTCCGCGCGGCCGCGCAGAGCCGTCGGCTGCTGCGCCAGCGGGACGCGGACGTGGTGCTCGGCATGGGCGGCTACCCCAGCGTTCCCGCGGTTGTCGCGGCCTTCTTCACCCGCCGGCCACGCATCATCCATGAGTCCAACGCGACGCCCGGGCTCGCGAACCGGTTCGTGAGCCGGTTCGTCCCGAACATCGCGCTGGCCTTCGACGCCGGAGCGATCAAGGGCTCCGGGCACCGGCACATGCGGGTGGTAGGCATGCCGCTGAACAGCTCACTCGCCGGCTTCGACCGTGAGGCGCTGCGGGACGAGGCGCGTGCGCACTTCGGCGTGGCGCCCAACCAGCGCATGGTGCTCGTGAACGGTGGCAGCCTCGGCGCGGTGAGGTTAAGCCAGTCCGCGGTCGAGCTGGCCGGGCGCTGGCAAGATCGCGACGACGTCAAGCTGGTGATCAAGGCCGGCAAAGACCAGCTCGAGTCGTTGCAGGCCCAGCTGGCCGCCAGCGGAGGCGACCGGGTCGCATCGGCCGTCGCCTACCTCGATCGGATGGATCTGGCCTACGCCGCCTCGGACCTCGCCGTATGTCGCGCCGGGTCGGGCACGGTCGCCGAGCTCGCTCACGTCGGCCTGCCGGCGATCCTCGTGCCGTACCCGAGCGCCGCGCACGACCACCAGTCCTTCAATGCGCAGGCGCTCGTCGACACCGGCGGGGCGCTGATGCTGCGCAACGACGAAGTCAGCGCGCAACGGCTGGACGAACTGCTCGAGCCGGTGCTCAGCGACCCGGCGGCGCTGGCCAAGATGGCCGCGGCCGTGCATCAGCCCGTCCACACCAACGCGGCCGCGGAGCTTGCCGACTGGGTCCTCCAGCTGGCCGGCGCAAGCACCGAAAGGGAGCCAGCGTGACGAGCAGCAACGGCGAGTGGGCGGGGCACACCGTCCTCGTCACGGGCGCCGAAGGGTTCATCGGCAGCACGCTGGTCGACACGCTGGTCGAGCGTGGGGCGCGCGTACGCGCGTTCGTGCACTACAAGCCTTACGCCGAAAGGGGGAACCTCGCCCGGTACCTCGGTGTCCCGGACTCCCCCGTCACGGTGAAGGCCGGTGACTTGCGCGACGCCGGGCAGCTCATCGACGCGGTCGACGGCTGCGACACGGTCTTCCACCTCGGTGCCCTGATCGGCATCCCGTACAGCTACGAGGCCCCCGACTCCTACGTGCAGACGAACGTCGGCGGCACGTTGAACGTGGCCGATGCGTGCCGCCGGCACGGCGCCCGCCTGGTGCATACCTCGACCAGCGAGACGTACGGCACGGCGCTGACCGTCCCGATCGCCGAGACCCATCCGCTGCAGCCGCAGTCGCCCTACTCGGCGTCCAAGATCGGCGCCGACATGATGGCGCTGTCCTTCTGGCACGCGTTCGAGCTACCGGTGTCGGTGGTGCGGCCGTTCAACTGCTACGGGCCGCGGCAGTCGGCGCGGGCGGTGATCCCGACGATCCTGGGGCAGCTGCACGCCGGGGTCACCGAGCTCAAGCTCGGCGCGACGACGCCCACCCGCGACTTCACCTTCGTCACCGACACCGCAGCGGGCTTCCTGGCCGTGGCGCAGGCGCAGAAGAGCCTCGGCGAGGTCATCAACATCGGCAGCGGCCAGGAGATCTCGGTCGGCGACCTGGCCCGACTGCTGATCGAGGTGTCTGGGAAGGACGCCCGGGTCGTCACCGACACTGAGCGCATCCGGCCGAGCGGCAGCGAGGTCGAGCGACTGCTCGCCGACAACACCAAGGCACGCGAGCTATCCGGCTGGACGCCGCAGGTGTCGCTGCGCGACGGCCTGCAGCGCACGTCGGACTGGATTCGCGAGAATCTCAACGTCGCGACCGCGCTGCGTTACCAGGTCTGAGTTACCAGGGCGGGAGGGGGGTAGCGCTGTGTCCACGGTCGGCGCAAGTGCCAGCAGTCAGGCGAATCGCACGGCGCTGGCGGCCGTGCTGGCCCTCGGTGCCGGGGTAGCGGTCGCGCTTGGCGTGTACGCCAAGGTGCATACCCCGGCCGGTCGGCCACTGTTCACGCTCGGCTTCTCCGGCATGCTGCAGATGAAGGCGTGGCTGACCACCGTGGCAACCGCCCTGCTACTGGTGCAGCTCGGCACGGCACTGTGGATGTGGGGCCGGCTGCCGGGTGCAGGCGCCGCCCCCGGGTGGGCATCGATCGTCCACCGGTGGAGCGGCACCGTCGCATTCGTGGTTACCCTGCCGGTGGCGTTCCACTGCATCTGGGCCCTCGGCTTCGCCACAGGCAGCACCCGCGTCGTCGTCCACGGCGTGGCGGGATGCGCGTTCTACGGGGCGTACGCCGCCAAGATGCTCGGCCTGCGGCAGCGGCGGTTACCGGGCTGGGCGCTGCCAATACTCGGCGGGAGCGTCCTCGGGTTGCTCGTGGTGATCTGGCTCACCGCCGCACTGTGGTTCTTCACCCGCTCCGGCCTACCGCTGAGCTGACCGGAGGCGACGATGTCCGCGTTCACCATCTCCCGGCGCTCCATGATGAGCGGCCTCACCGCGACGCTCGTCGGCGCGGTGGCGGGCTTCGTCGTGGCGCGGCACAGTAGCGCGGCGCACGCGAAAGGCGTGACCACGGGCGCGAACGGGTACGGCGCCGCACCCGCGACCGGGCGCCTGCTCGCTCCGGTGGACCAAGTTCCGGCCGGCGGCGGGCTGATCCTGTCCGGACAACGGATCGTCCTCACCCGTGACGCCGGAGGAGCCGTGCACGCCTTCTCCGCCGTCTGCACCCATCAGGGCTGCACGGTCGGCTCGGTCGACAACGGCGCGATCATCTGCCCCTGCCACGGCAGCCAGTTCAACGCCGACACCGGCGCCGTGCTCGCCGGGCCCGCCACCAGCCCGCTGCCCGCGATCGGCGTCGTCGAACGCAGCGGCAACATCTACACCGGCTAGGAGGCCGCGATGCGATGGTGGCGAGTACTACCGACGCTGCTCTGGTTGGCGGCGGTCGGGTTCGCGATCGGCGCGCTGATCGCGCTGTCCTGAGCCCGGCGAGTGCGGGCAGCGTACCCGGCCAGCACGAGGATGAGCGCGGCACCGTAGAGCAGCTGGCCCAGCACCCGCGAGACGCCGAAGTCGCCCTGGACCAGATAGAACAGCGACGACGCGAGGACCACAGGCAACCATTCGATCGCCCCTGTCATGGCGACCAGCGCGAGCAGCAGCAGCGCGTACCAGCCGTACTCCGGCGTAGCAACGAGCAGCGCGACTCCGGCGACCATCACCGCGGTCCGCTCGGGCGCGTCCGGATCGCCGCGGCGTGCCGCCCAGATCGTGGCCGCGAGGAGCAGCAGCACCGCCGCGACGCTTGCCGCCGCGCCGGGCAGGACGAGACGGAGCAGCAGATTGCGTGAGCTACTCTCCTCGTCCAGGTAGCCAGGCAGGAACCCGATCACGTCGCCACCCACGGCAGCGACATGTGGCAGGTAGGCCAGCACGATCAGGGCGACGGCGGCGCCGACCACCAGCACAGGGCGGCGCCGGAGCAACGAGGGCAGGATCAGCGCCGGGTACAGCTTGACCGCGACCGCCGCACCTGCCAGCGCGCCGGCCAGGCCGGGCCGCCGAGCGGATCGCAGGGCCAGGACCGTAAGCAGCACGGCCAGCCAGTCGACGTGTGCGTTGTTGCCGAGCTCGACGACGGTCACCGGGCACCAGGCCCACAGTGCGACCGTCCAGACCGGCCGGCCGAGCGCGAGTGCACGGCGCGCCAGCAGCCATGCCACTACGACGGCGCCGAGCGCTGCCGCCAGCTGAAGCGGCAGCAGGCCACCGTGCCCGAACGAGACCAGCCGGATCAGCACGAACGCGGCCTGCGCGACCGGCGGATACACGGTATGCACGCTCGGGCGATTGATCGCGCTGCAGGATCCGTCGGGCAACGGCCACGCACAGCGCTCATGGTCGGGGAAGAAGAACGAATCCCGAAGCTCGCCCAGCTGCGGCGCCGACGGAACGTACCGGTACGGATCGACGCCGGCGAGTTGCACCTTGGCGTCCCACGCGTAGCGGTAGGCATCGTCGGACGACGCCGGCCGGATCGTCATCGCGGCAATCTGCAGGGCGACGCCTATACCAAGGACGAGGACCACGGCCTGGCGCGGTGCGAGAGCGGCCCGGGAGAGCAGCAGGACGGCGAGCAGGAACAACGGGATCGTCACGCACTCCAGCTCGAGCGTGCGCAGCGGGAGTGCTGGACGTAGCACGAACGCCAGGAGCTCGGCCCCCAGAACGCCGGCCAGCGCCCAGCGCACCAGGTCTCGTCGCCCCACCGGTCGAGCCTCGCAGCCGAGGCCGCCCTGATGAAGCCCAGACGCGCGAAGTTCCCGGCTCCGTAAGGGTCGTCGGCCCTGACGCGGGACAGACTTGACGGCATGCGAATCAGCGCGCTGCGCTCGCCCGCGCTGTGGCCGACCTTCCATGGTCACGTCCGGTCGGTTGGGCTGACCGCCCGGCTCGGGCGCGCCCTGGGGATCGCCCTGGGGATCTGCTTCATCACCGGGCTGATCAGCCGCTATCACTACACGCCATGGAGCTGGGTGGCGATCCCCGCCGTGCCGGTGTGGGGTTACCGGCTCACCCAGGGCCTGCACGTGATCACCGGCATCGTGTCGATCCCGCTCCTGCTCGTCAAGCTCTGGTCGGTGGCGCCGAAGCTGTTCCAGTGGCCGCCGGTCCGCTCGGTCGCGCACGGGCTGGAACGGCTGAGCATCGCGGTACTCGTCAGCTCGTCGCTGCTCGAGGTGGTCAGCGGTCTGCTCAACGTCCTGAACTGGTACCCCTGGCCGTGGTCGTTCATCGACGTGCACCACTGGCTGGCTTGGGTCGTCGCCGGTTCGGCGCTGCTGCATGTTTCGGTCAAGTTGCCGCTGATCCGCCGTGGCCTCGGCGAGCCACTCGCCGCTCCCGCCCCCGCCGCGCCGTCGGACGGCATCAGCCGGCGAGGCGTCCTGATCGCCACCGGCGCCGGGCTCGGCGTCGTCGCGTTGACAACGGCCGGGCAGACACTCGCGCCGTTGGAGCCGATCGCCCTGCTCGCGCCGCGCCGGCCCAGTCGCGGCCCGCAGCACGTCCCGATCAACCGGACCGCGGACCAGGCAGGCGTGCGCTCCGTCGCGCGGTCGCCCGACTACCGGCTGACGGTGCTCGGGCCCACCCCGTTCGACCTCGACCTGGCCGGACTCGAGGCCCTGCCGACCGTCGAACGGGACCTGCCGATCGCCTGCGTCGAGGGCTGGAGTATCGGCGCGCGCTGGGCCGGACCGCGCTTGCTCGACCTCGTCCGACGGGCCGGTGGAACCGCAGCGGCCAAGGTCGTCGTCGTCTCGTTGGAGCCGGCCGGCGCGTACCGGGCGTCGACGATCAGCGGCCCGCAGTTGCGCGCGGCGCTGCTCGCCACGCACCTGAACGGCGAGCGACTCAGCATCGACCATGGCTATCCAGCACGGCTGATCGCACCGGACCGGGCCGGCGTGTTCAACACCAAGTGGGTCAACCGGATCGAGGTGAGGGCATGAAACGCGTCCTGATCGGCGTGGTCGGCGTCGCGATGATGACCTACGGAATCTGGCGAATCTTCGACAACGCCGGCGCGACGCAGCCGCTGCACCTGGGTGAATGGCTGGTGGGAGCACTGATCCTGCACGACGGTGTGCTGTCGTTCGTGGTCGTTGCGATCGGCTGGCTGGTTGCGCGAGCCATCCCTGGACGAGCCCGGGCCTATGTCCAGGGTGGCCTGATCACGGCAGGCCTGGTCACGGCCGTTGCGGCAGTCGAGATATACCGGCGCGGAAGGTCGGCGCCGGGGCAGTCGCTCCTGGAACAGAACTACTCGGCGAACCTGGCCTTGCTCCTGTTGTTGATCGCTCTCGGGACGGCTGCCTGCTACGCGATGCGGGCCGTCCGGGACGCCCGATCGGCAAGCAGGCACGCGAACGAGCGGCCAGAGTCCGACCAGACCTCGTCCACGTAACAACCGGCCGCCGTCGCGTGCCCGGCCAGTGCGGTGACGCCCACCTGCGCCCAGCCGAACACCGGCCCGAGGGCCGTGCCGTCGTGCGTGAAGCGCACGGTCAGCACCTCGTCGAGGGCCGCCTCAGGATGCGCCTCGACGAGCACCCGCCCGCCGGCCGCCAGCAGCCGACGGGACCGGTCGAGCAGCCGACGAGGGTTGGCGCCGATGCCGATGTTGCCGTCCATGACCAGGATCGTCGGCCATCGCCCTTCTCCCGGGATCTGATCGAAGACGCTGCGCAGCAGGGCCGGCACGCCGAGTGCGCGGGTCAACGTCACGGCCGTGTCGGCGATATCCACGCCTAGGGCGGCGATTCCTCGCTCGGCCAGCGCCCGCACGAAGCGCCCGGGTCCGCAGCCCACGTCCAGGACGGGGCCCGCACATCGCGCGACCACGCTCTGGTCCGCGCTGTCCGCGGGGGCCAGCCACCGGGTTACCTCCAGGGGTAACGCGCGCCCATCGTCCGCCAGCAGCGCCAACGGCGACGACGCGTGCAGGGACAGCTCGTACGGCGCCAGCGCACCGTCACGCATATGCCGGCACCAGCCGTCGCATCAGCGCCGCGAATTCGCCGTGCGGCGCGCGTCGGGCCACCCGGCGGGCGACCGCGAACGTGTCGACATCGGCCAGCTCGGCCAGCAGCTGGGTACGCATCCCCGCCGCACGCAGCCGGCGCAACTGCTCACTGCCGGTGTGCGCGGTCGACATCGGCACACCCGCGATCACGCTCCCGGCCAGGCTGGGCGACCGTAGCCCGATCGCCCAGTAACCGCCGTCCTCGGCCAGCCCGAGGCACGCGTCGTAGCCGTCCGGCTGGAAGGCGAGGACCTGCTCCGGCCGCAGCTGCGGCGTGTCCATGCCGACGAGAACGGCGGGGCGCCGTTGATCAGCGTGTCCGAACGCACCGATCAGGCGCGCATCGAGTCCGCCAACCGCCTGCCCCACGGCGTCCCATCCGCGCGACAGCCAGCCGCCGGCCCGGCCGTCCAGCGCAAGCAGGTGCCGTTCCGCCGGAACGCAACTCATCGATCGCAACGTGTCGACGATCGCCGCCAATGCCACGTCGGCGGCCTGTTCGTACGTCAGCGGAGGCACCAGCCGTGTCTTGACCCGGCCGGGCACCGGCTCCTTGGCGACGACGATCAGCGTCCCGATCATCGCGCCAACACCGCGCTGATCTCGCGGACGGCCCGCAGGCTCCCGTGCAGCGTCCCGGTGACCTTCGACGCGCCGATCCGCTGGCGGTACGGGACGTCGATGGACGTGATGACCCAGCCGGCACCCGCCGCCCGGACGATCGTCTCCACCGGATAGCCGCAGCCCCGATCCGCGACGCCCAGCGCGAGCAGCTCGCTCCGCCGCGCCACCCGCAGTGGTCCGATGTCCCGCAATGGCGCGCCCGTGCGGCGGCGCACCCGCCGGGCGAGTTCACGGTTGGCCAGCCGGGCATGCAGCGGCCACGACCGCCGGTCCACCGCACGACGGCGCCCCACGACCAGATCAGCGGCTCCGGCGCCGACGAGCGAGGCGGCCGCGGCGACGTGCGCCGGGTCGATCGTCGCATCGCAGTCACACACCGCGACGAACTCGGCGGTCGCCGCTTCGAGCCCAGCGTGCACGGCGGCGCCGTAACCTCGCTGCGGGCAGTGCACGACAGCCGCACCGAGAGATGCGGCCAGCTGCGCCGACCCGTCGCGTGAACCGTTGTCGACGACAATTGCCTGGTCGCCGGGAGGGATTCGGGCGAGCACCCAGGGCAGCGCCGCCGCCTCGTCGAGGCACGGCAGCACGATGTCGGTCACCCGCCCGACGTTAGGTGTGGGCCGGTACAAATGACCCTTACAGATCGCGTAATTCGTCGGGTACGCTCCGCCTCTGCCGGGGCTCGAACCTAGACTTCCTTCCATGTCGCACGTCCTGGTCGTCGACGACGACGAGACGCTCAGCGACGTGCTCGTGGGCTATCTCGAGCGCGCTGGACACCAGACCCGCGTCGCACCCGACGGCGACACCGCGCTCGCGTCGGTCGCTAGCCTGCCGCCGGAGCTGATCGTCCTGGACCTGATGCTGCCCGGCCTGGACGGCCTGGAGGTGTGCCGCCGGGTGCGGGCCGACCATCCGCAGCTGCCGGTCATCATGCTGACCGCGCTTGGCGAGGCCGAGGATCGCATCGCCGGCCTCGAGGTCGGCGCCGACGACTACGTCACCAAGCCGTTCTCGCCGCGGGAGCTCGTGCTGCGCATCGAATCGGTGCTTCGCCGCACCCGATCTCCCGCCGCCCATCCGGCCGTGCTCACCGCCGGGCCGATCCGGGTCGACGTGGCCGCCCGGCGGGCAACCAGGGATGGCGCCGAACTGGCGCTCACGGTGCGCGAACTGGACCTGCTGATCTTCCTGATGTCCCATCCTGGTCAGGCTTTTCGCCGCGCCGAGCTCATGCAGGAGGTGTGGGGCTGGACGTTCGGCGATCACTCGACGGTCACCGTGCATGTACGTCGCTTGCGCGAGAAGATCGAAGACAATCCCGCCGACCCGGTGCTGATCCAGACCGTGTGGGGTATCGGCTATCGGCTTGAGCAGCAGCCGTGAACCCGACGCTGTCGAGCGTGTTCACCGCCCTGCTGTGGGCCGCCGGGGCGGGTGCCGTGACCTGGCTGGTGACCCTCCCGCTGCACCGCCGCTCGCTCGGCTGGCTGCTCGCCTCCGTCGTGCTGACCGGAACGCTCGCCTCGGTCGCGGCGATCTTCGGCAGCGTCCGATCGATGTTCATCTCGGCGAGCGAAGAGGCCACGATCGTTTCGGTGGCGATCATCGCCGGCCTGGTCGCCGCCGTCACCGCAGGCGCCGCGGCGCGCCGGCTCACCCGCGACAATCGCGCGCTGCGCGAGGCGGTGTCCGACCTCGGCTCCGGCCGGATGCCCGCGACGGACGGCCGGCCGCTCACCGCAGAGCTCGAACAGGTGCGCCGCCAGCTGGCCGAGACGGCGAAGCGGCTGGCCGACTCGCGTGACCGCGAGCGGGCATTGGAGTCCGCCCGCCGCGAGCTCGTCGCCTGGGTGAGCCACGACTTGCGGGCGCCGCTGGCCGGACTGCGGGCGATGTCCGAGGCGCTCGAGGACGGCGTCGGCCCGCCTGCCGTATACCTCAAGCAGATCCGCACGGAGGTCGACCGCCTCTCGTCGATGGTCGACGACCTGTTCGAGCTGTCCCGGATCCAGGCCGGGGTGCTCACGCCTGCCACGGGAGCCGTGTCGCTGGGCGACCTGGTGTCCGACTGCGTTGCGTCGCTCGAACCGCTCGCGAGCGTGCACGGGGTTCGGCTGACCGGTTCCGGCGATCGTGGCGTCACCGTCCTTGGCAGCAGTCATGAGCTCAACCGCGCGCTCACCAACCTGGTCGCCAACGCCATCCGGCACACCCCGATCGACGGAAGCGTTCTGGTGACCGTTTCCGCAGACCGCGACGGCGCCGAAGTAGCCGTGCGCGACGAGTGCGGCGGGATCGCGCCTGAGGACCTGGGCCGAGTCTTCGACGTCGGCTTCCGGGGCGAATTGGCGCGCACCCCGCGTGCCGCCGAAGGCACCGGGGCAGGCCTAGGGCTCGCCATCGCGCGCGGGATCGTCGAAGCCCATGACGGGACCGTCGACGTGCAGAACGTTCCGGGTGGGTGCGCCTTCACGGTTCGTCTGCCCGCAGCGGCATAACGGTCAGGACGTCGCGAGTTCCGCCATACCATTGTCGAAGGCGACGCCCGGCGTCCAGTCGAGCTCGGCGCGCAGCCGGGACGAGTCAGCGGTGATGTGCCGGACGTCACCGAGACGGTAGCCGCCGGTGATCACCGGCTGCGGCCCCCCGACGGCGCGGGCCAACGCCGAAGCCATCTCGCCGACCGTCCGCGGCCTCCCCGAGCCCACGTTGAACGCGCGCACGCCGTCGACGTGCCGTTCGGCAGCGCGCACCGTGGCCGTTGCCACGTCGCGCACGTGGACGAAGTCCCGCAGCTGCTTGCCGTCCTCGTACACCGACGGGGCCGTTCCTCGGCGCAACGCAGAGAGGAAGATCGCCGCGACCCCCGCATAGGGGGTGTCACGCGGCAGGCCACGGCCGTACACGTTGTGGTAGCGCAGCGCGGCGACGCTGCCACCCGTCGCCCGAGCCCAGGACGCGGCCAAGTGCTCCTGCGCCAATTTGCTCGCCGCGTAGGCATTTCGTGGGTCGAGCGGCGCGTCTTCGCTAACCAGGATGGCTTCGACCGCGCGCCCACACGTCGGGCAGGGCGGCTCGAACCGGCCAGCGGCGAGATCCGACTCGGCTCGCGGCACGGGCGTGACCTCGCCGTGTTCGGCGCAGCGGCCGACGCCCTCGCCGTAGACGACCATCGAGCTCGCCAGGGTCAGCCGTTCGACCCCCGCCGAGGCCATCGCCGCGAGCAGCACAGCGGTGCCGTGGTCGTTCGACGAGGCGTAGTCGGGCAGGTCCTGCACGTCCAGGCCCAGCCCGACCTTGGCAGCGAGGTGGCAGACGGCGTCGACCCCCCGCAACGCCGCATCGACCGCGGCGCGATCCCGCACGTCGGCGACGATCAGCTCGGCCGGGAGTGCCGGTGCCTCATCGCGGGGCACGTCCGGACGCAGTGAGTCCAGCACCCGCACGTCGTGCCCATTCGCCAGCAACGAGTCGAGCACGTGTCGGCCGATGAACCCGGCGCCGCCGGTCAGCAGGACGCGCACGTCACGGCAGCTCGAACGGTGCCGGCATCTCGGCGTAGACGTCCGCGCAATCGCAATTCCCTTGCTTCGCCGGCAATTCAGCGAGCGTGGCAAGCAGCCACGACCGCAGCACCGGCAGATTCGTCGCGAACTGTTCGAGAACCTCGGCCATCGTGACACCTTCGCCGGCCTCGACCCCAGCGTCCAGGTCCGTCACCAGCGCCAGCGTCGTGTAGCAGACCGACAGCTCACGGGCCAGCGCGGCCTCCGGCATAGCCGTCATGCCGATGATCGCGTGGCCCAGCCGCTGGTACTCGAGCGACTCGGCGCGGGTCGAGAACCGCGGGCCGTTGACGACGACCAGCGTGCCGCCGTCCTCGATCTGCAGTCCGGCGGCCCGAGCACCGGCACGAGCGGCGGCGCGTCCGTGCGGGCAGTACGGGTCGGCGAACGAGACATGCGCCACCCCGCGCCCGTCCTCGACGAAGGTGCTCACCCGGCCGCTCGTCCGGTCGGCGATCTGGTCGGGTAGCACCAGCGCACCTGGACCGAACGTGGCTCGCAGTGAGCCCACAGCAGACAGCGACAGCAGCTGGCGTACGCCCAGCGATCGCAGGGCCCACAGGTTCGCCCGGGTCGGCACCGCGTGCGGCGCGTAGCGGTGGTCGAAGCCATGGCGCGGCAGGAACGCCACCAATCGGTCACCCACCCGGCCCACCGACACGGGCGCGGCGGGACGGCCGTAGGGCGTGTCGACCTCGACCGTGGTCGCATCGTCGAGCAACGAGTAGAAGCCCGATCCGCCGATGATGCCGAATTGGGCGCGTTCGCTCACGCTCACGAGGCTAGCGGGTCAGATCCGAACAGAATCCTGACATTGCCCCCGCCGGAGGTTGACCTTTTCCAGGCACACTCGGCAGTGTCTGATACCCGACGAAGGGGCCGAACACCATGTGGAAGAAGATTGCGATCGCCAGCGGCATCGGCGCTGTCGTCGTGGGCGGCACGACCGCGGCGCTGGCCGCGGCGAACGACAGCGGCACGCCGGCCACTTCCGGGTCGGCCTCGGCCAGCGCGCCCGCCGCGTCGAACGGTGCGCACGGCGGCCGGCTCGCCGGCTTGCTGGCACGCCGCTTCGAGCACGGTGAGTGGGTCAGCAAGGGCAAGTCGGGCACCGAGACGCACGATGCGATCCGGGGCACCGTCAGCGCCGTCAGCCCGACGTCGGTCTCGGTCAAGGCCGATGACGGGTACTCGCTCACCTTCATTGTGGACTCGAACACCAAGGTGCTGCTGCGCGAGAACGGCAAGGGGTCGGCGAAGAAAGGTGCCATTGGGGACGTCAAGGACGGCGACCACGTCTTGGTGGCGGGCGTCAAGTCCGGCTCGACCGTGACGGCCAACCACCTGGTGGACACGGGCACGAAGTAAGCGCCCGCCCCGGTCGTGGTGCCAGCTCAAGATCGCCGACGGTCTGCCGTCCTAGTATGCAGGGCATGCTGCGCAAGCATTACGAGCCCGAGCACGAGGCGTTCGCCGAGTCGTTCCGCACCTTCCTCGACAAGGAGGTCGTGCCGCATTTCCTGGAGTGGGAGCGTGCCGGCGCCACGCCGCGGGAGCTGTACCAGGCAGCGGGCCGCCACGGCTTCCTCGGCATGGTGGTGCCCGAGCCATACGGCGGCGGTGGGGTCAAGGACTTCCGCTTCAACCAAGCGCTGGACGAGCAGATCGCGCTGGCTGGAGTGACCGGTGCCTGCCTGGGCATCAGCCTGCAGAACGACACCTGCCTGTCGTACTTCTTGGCCTACGCCACCGACGAGCAGAAGCAGCGCTGGCTGCCCGGCCAGGTTTCGGGCGAGCTGATCACTGCGATCGCGATGACCGAGCCGGGAGCAGGGTCGGACCTGTCCGGCATTCGCACGACCGCTCGGCGTGACGGCGGCGACTACATCGTCAACGGGGCCAAGACGTTTATCACTAACGGCATCAACGCCGATCTCGTCATCACCGCGGTACGCACCGGCGAGCACAAGCATGGCGGGCTGTCGCTGATGATTCTCGAACGCGGCATGCCGGGCTTCGAGCGTGGACGCAACCTGGCCAAGGTCGGTATGCACTCGCAGGACACCGCCGAGCTGTCGTTTACCGACGTGCGAGTGCCGGCAATCAACCTGCTGGGCGAAGAGAACCGCGGCTTCTTCTACCTGGTGGCCCAGCTGCCACAGGAACGGATGTCGATCTCCGTGGCCGCAATCGCCGAGGCGCGGGCCGCGTTCGAGAACACGCTGCGCTACGTCAAGGAGCGCAAAGCGTTCGGCACGACGATCGGGTCGTTCCAGAACTCCCGGTTCGTGCTCGCCGAGATCGCCACCGAGATCGACGTGACGCAAGCTTTCGTGGACCGCTGCGTCGACGACCTGAACGCCGGGGACTTGTCGGCCGAGGACGCCGCCAAGGCCAAGTGGTGGACCACCGAACTGCAGGGCCGGGTGCTCGACCGCTGTGTCCAGCTGCACGGCGGGTACGGCTACATGCTGGAGTATCCGGTCGCCCGCGCCTGGACCGACGCCCGGGTGACCCGGATCTACGGCGGCGCCACCGAGATCATGAAACAGGTCATCGGCAAGTCGCTCGGCCTGTGATGCGGTTCGTTCTCGCGTCGGCATCGCCGGCGCGGCTCGCGACGCTGCGCGCGGCGGGCGTCGAGCCCGAGGTGATCGTGAGCGACCTCGACGAGTCGACGCTCACCGCATCCACCACGTCCGCGCTGGTGGTGGCGCTCGCTCGGGCGAAGGCGGTGGCGGTGTGCCGCGCCCTGACTGACGATGCGGTCGTCCTCGGCTGCGACTCGATGCTGGATCTGGACGGCCAGGCGTTCGGCAAACCCGTAGACCCGGACGACGCCAAGGATCGCTGGCGGCGAATGCGCGGACGCGCCGGAACACTGCACACCGGCCACGCACTGGTCCGTGGCACGGTGGTCGTGTGCCGAGACGTGCGGACGATCGTCCACTTCGGTTCGCCGACGGACGTGGAGATCGACGCGTATGTCGCGACGGGCGAGCCGCTGCAGGTCGCCGGGGGATTCACGATCGACGGGCCGGGCGGCTGGTTGATCGAGGGCGTCGTGGGCGATCACCACAACGTCGTCGGCCTGTCGCTGCCCGCAGTACGCGCCATGCTCGCCGATGTCGGTGTCGCATTGACCGACCTCGGCTGGCCGCGAGCTATTGCCTGAGTGCTTCCAGGCGGCGAGCCCGCCACTGCTCGTAGCGATCCGGTTGGGGACGCCGCTTGGCCTGCTCGTCAAGGGCAGCGAGAACCGCGGCGAGCTCTTCGGCGGTCGCGTCGCCCCGCACCACGGCTGCCGGCTGGCTCACGTGGGGGGTACCCCGTGCCGTTTCGAAGCCAGGTGCCGGGACTTGCCCACCAGCACCTGATAGCGGCGCACGATCTCGGTGCGCAGCTCGCTCGGATTGATCACCGCGTCGATGACCAGATCTGAGGCGAGCCGCATCAGGTCGACGTCCTGCTCGTACTCTGCGCGCTTCTCGGCGACGAACGCGTCACGTTCGGCCGAGTCGGCGATCGCCTCGATGCGGTTGGCGTAGACCGCGTTCACGGCAGCCTCTGGCCCCATCACCGCGATCTTCGCCGTCGGCAGGGCGATGCAGGCATCAGGCAGGAAGCCCGGCCCGGCCATTGCGTAAAGGCCTGCTCCATAAGCCTTGCGCACGATGATCGACAGTTGTGGCACGGTTGCCTCGGAGACGGCGGTGATCATCTTCGCACCGTGCCGAATGATGCCCTGCCGCTCGACCTCGCTGCCGATCATGAAGCCCGGCACGTCGGCGAGGTACAGCAACGGGACGTTGAACGCGTCGCAGAGCCAGATGAACCGCGTGGCCTTGTCGGCCGAGTCGACGAACAGCACGCCGCCTCGCACCGCCGAGTTGTTGGCGACGACGCCCACGGGACGCCCGTCGATGCGCGCGAAGCCAGTGATCAGCTCGGCAGCGAAGAGCGGCTTCACCTCGAAGAACGAGTCGGCGTCGACCAGTCCGTCGAGGATCGCGTGCATGTCGAATGGCACCGACTCGTCGGCGGGGACGATGTCGTCGGCCAGCACTGTCGCCGGAGGCTCGGGCTGCAGATCCGGCGGCTGCTCTCGCCAGCAGGTAGGCAGGTGGGCGAAGAACAGCTTCGCCTGCTCGATGGCGTCCTCGTCGTCTACCGCGAGGTTGTCGCCGCACCCCGAGACGGTGGCGTGCATGCGCGCGCCGCCCATCTCCTCGAGCGACACCTTCTCGCCGACGACCATCTCGGCCATGCGCGGCGAGCCGAGGTACATCGAGGCATTGCCCTCGACCATGATCACGACGTCGCAGAACGACGGGATGTAGGCCCCGCCGGCAGCGGACGGCCCGAACAGGCAGCAGATCTGCGGCACCTTGCCGGAAAGCGCGACCTGGTTATGGAAGATCCGCCCCGCGCCGCGACGTCCAGGGAAGAGCGCGACCTGGTCGGTGATGCGGGCCCCGGCCGAGTCGATCAGCCAGAAGATCGGCAGCTCCTCGACGAGTGCGCGCTCCGTCGCCCGGATGATCTTCTCGACGGTGCGCGCGCCCCACGAGCCGGCCTTGACGGTCGGGTCATTGGCGACCACCAGCGCCGGCCGCCCGTCCACCAGGCCCTGGCCGGTAATGACGCCGTCGGCCGGCAGGCCGGAGCCGAGCGCGTTCGCGAGCTGGCCGTCCTCGAGAAAGCTGCCTTCGTCGAACAGCAGCGCGATGCGGTCGCGGACGTAGAGCTTGTGCTGGGCAGCGAGCTTGGCCGCCGCGCTCTTGGACGGCGCTAGCGTTGCCTCGCGCGCAGCGAGGACCTCCTTAGCCGTCATAAGGGTGACCAATCACGCGATGAGCGCTCGCGCGAAGAGCCCGCCGCGCGATGAGCGCTCGTGCGAAGAGCCCGCCGGGCGATGAGCGCTCGCGCGAAGAGCCCGCCGCTGGCGCGCGAACGAAGTGAGCTTGCGCCCGCGCCGCAGGCGCGGTGTGGCGATGGAACCGGCCCGAGCGAAGCGAGCGGTCCGGATCGAGAGGCGCGCTCGGCGGATGTCATGTAACGGGCAGACCCAGGCCGCGGGCGATGACCATGCGCTGCACCTCGGAGGTCCCCTCGCCGATCTCCAGGACCTTGGCGTCCCGGTAGAACCGGGCGACCGGGAACTCCTCCATGAACCCGTTCGCGCCGAAGACCTGGGTGGCTGTACGGGTCGCCGCCACAGCCGCCTCGCTGGAGTACAGCTTCGCGAGCGCGGCAGCCTGCTTCACCTGCGCCGTCGGACGACCCGCGTCCTTGAGCCAGGCCGCCTTGTACGTCAGTAGTCGGGCCGCCTCGACTGCAACGGCCAGGTCGCTGATCGCGAACGCGATCGCCTGCCGGGAACCGATCGGCGCACCGAATGTGTAACGCTCCTTGGCGTAGCGCGTCGACACCTCGAGGCATGCCTGGGCCAGGCCGATCGCGAGGGCCGCGAGCGCGATACGGCCGTCGTCCAGGATCGCGAGGAACTGCTTGAAGCCATTGCCCCGGCTACCGAGCAGATTGCCTTCGGGAACGCGGCAGTCGTCAAAAGTCAGACCGTGCGTGTCCGAAATCCGCCAACCGAGCTTCTCGTACGCCGGCTCGACGATGAAGCCCGGCGTGCCCGCCGGGACGAGGATCGCGGAGATCTCTGCCCGCGAACCGTCGCGCGAGCCGCCGCCGCCGGTCAGCGCAGTAACCGTGACAACCGAGGTGATGGAGGTTCCCGAGTTGGTGATGAACGCCTTCGAGCCGTTGATCGTCCACTGGCCGTCGCTGAGCGTTGCCCGTGTCTTGGTCGCGCCGGCATCCGATCCAGCCTCGGTCTCGGTGAGGCCGAACGCCGCGATCGCCCGTCCCGCGACGAGGTCCGGCAGCCAGCGTTGCTTCTGCTCGTCGGAGCCGAACGTTAGGATCGGGTTGATCCCGAGGCCCACCCCTTCTGACAAGGTGATCCCGATCGACTGGTCGACCCGGCCGAGCTCCTCGATCGCCACGCAGACCGAGGTGAAGTCGCCCGCAGATCCGCCGTACCGCTCCGGGACGCTGAGCCCGAACAGGCCCAGCTCGCCCATCTTCGCGACAAGGTCGACCGGGAAGTGGTGCTCACGGTCCCACTGCGCGACATGCGGTGCCACCTCGGCCTCGGCAAAGTCACGCACGACCTTGCGGAAAAGCTCATGGTCCTCGGAGAGCTCGAACGTCATGACCCCATCTGCTCCTAGCTTGACGTTTACGTCAACGTCAATCAGGATAGCCTAGTGACCGCGACGAGGGAAGCCCACAGCTGGACGGTCGGCGAGCTGGCCGACGAGCTCGGCGTCACGACCCGCACCCTGCGCTTCTACGAGGCCGAGGGCCTCATCGCACCGGGCCGCGCGGGTGCCAACCGGGTGTACAGCGCACGTGACCGCGCGCGATTGCGACTGATCCTGCGTGGCAAGCGATTCGGCATGTCCCTGGCCGAGATCCGCGAGATCGTCTCCATGTACGACGGCGCGGCGTCCTCGGAGCGCCGGCAGCTGCAGACGCTGCTTGCCCGGCTGGACGAGATCAGGGCGGACCTGCGGGCTCGACAGGCCGACCTGCGTCGCACTTTGGCTGAGGTGAGCGACGTCGCAACGCAGTGCCGCGAGCGCCTCGCCGAGCTGTAGTGTCCGTCGGTGGCGGGCAGCGAGACCATCGGAGGCTCGACAGTGCAGAAGGTGCTCATCGCCAATCGGGGCGAGATCGCGGTCCGGGTGGCCAGGGCAGCCCGCGATGCCGGCTACACGTCGGTGGCGGTGTACGCGGAGCAAGATCGGGATGCGCGGCATGTCCGGATTGCCGATGAGGCCTACGCGCTGCGTGGGGACACGCCGGCCGACACGTACCTAGCTATCGACAAGGTGATCGGCGCGGCCCGGCAGTCGGGCGCCGACGCCGTCCACCCCGGGTATGGTTTCCTGGCCGAGAACCACGACTTCGCCCAAGCCGTGCTCGATGCCGGGCTGACCTGGATCGGGCCATCTCCCCAGTCGATCCGCGACCTGGGCGACAAGGTCACCGCGCGGCACATCGCGCTGCGAGCCAACGCCCCGCTCGTCCAGGGCACCCCTGACCCGGTAAGCGGATCGGACGAGGTGGTCGCGTTCGCGCTGGAGTACGGCCTGCCCATTGCCATCAAAGCGGTGTTCGGCGGTGGCGGACGCGGCCTGAAGATCGCCCGGACGATGGAGGAAGTCCCGCGTCTGTACGACAGCGCCATTCGCGAGGCCGTCACAGGGTTCGGACGCGGCGAGCTGTTCGTCGAGCGCTATCTCGACCGCTCCCGGCACGTCGAGGCACAGGTACTCGCCGATATCCACGGCAACGTCGTTGTCGTCGGCACGCGCGACTGTTCGCTGCAGCGCCGCAACCAGAAGGTCGTCGAGGAGGCTCCTGCGCCGTTCCTCACCGACGAGCAGCGCTCGCACATCCACCGTTCCGCTAAGGAGATCTGCCGTGAGGCGGGCTTCTACGGTGCGGGGACGGTCGAGTACCTCATCGGGAGTGATGGCGTGATGAGCTTCCTCGAAGTCAACACCCGACTGCAGGTCGAGCACCCCGTGTCAGAGGAGACGAGCGGCCTTGATCTCGTGCGTGAGCAGTTCCGAATCGCCGAGGGCGAACCGTTGCGCATTCGCGAGGACCCGCAGCCGCGCGGGCACGCGTTCGAGTTCCGCATCAACGGCGAGGACCCCGGCCGTAACTTCCTGCCCGCGCCGGGAATGGTGACGCGATACGTCGAGCCGGGTGGGCCGGGCGTGCGCGTCGACTCCGGCATCGAGCCGAACTCTGTCGTCGGCGGCACCTTCGATTCGCTGCTCGCGAAGCTGATCATATGGGGCGAGTCACGCGAGGAGGCGCTCGCGCGCTCGCGCCGCGCCTTGGACGAGTTCGTGATCGAGGGCATACCCACCGCGCTGCCGTTCCACCGCGCCGTGGTACGTGATCCGGCATTCACCAGCGAACCTTTCAGCGTCTTCACCCAGTGGATCGAGACCGAGTTCGACAACCAGATCCCCCCGTTCACCGGCGCGGCGGACGCCGCCGAGCCCGAAGCCCCGCGCGAGACGGTGGTCGTCGAGGTCGGCGGCAAACGGCTCGAGGTCTCGCTGCCCGCGGGCCTCGGGGCGGGCCGGGGCGGCACGGCGAAGAAGGCCGCGCCGAAGCGGTCGGCGGCTACGAAGGCCGCCAGCGCCGTGTCGGGCAACGCACTCACCGCACCCATGCAGGGCACGATCATCGAGGTTGCCGTCGCCGACGGCGACACCGTGGATGCGGGCGCCCTGGTCGTCGTCCTCGAGGCGATGAAGATGGAGCAGCCGATCAACGCGCACAAAGCCGGGACGATCACCGGGCTGGCCGCCGAGGTCGGCGCCGTGGTCACCTCTGGGGCAACGATCTGCGAGATCAAAGACTGAGCGAGCAGCCGAGCAGGATGGGACCGTGCGCCGTCCGTCGCTGGGTCGTTGGCTGCTGTATGCGGCCGGCCTACGGCTGCCGGAACGTTACGACGATTGGGTGTTTCACGACCTGAACGACCGCGGTTGGTGGTGGCGGGAGGCCGGCCGAATCATGCTGGTGCCGGTCCCGTTCACCGTCGGGGCGCTGTTCCTCCCGGGCGACATCGGCCTGCGACTCGGGACAGCGTCGTTCTTCGTGATCGGGCCGGCGTTCGTCGCGATCGGGTTCGCGGACGAGATGCGCGCGTACCGGTTGCGGCAGCACGGCCTGCTGCCTCCGTCCGGCCCGGACCCCGAACGCGGGTGAGCTAACCCGACTGCTGCCGGGACCTGATGCGGTCGATCGCGGCGATGCGCTGCGCGGCGATGTCGGCCATGTCGGCCGTGCGCCGGCGGATGTGCGCAGCATCCGCGCCGGGCGAGAACACCATGGCCCAGCCATCCGGTCCTTCGACGGCCGGCACCTTCTCGACGAGTTCGTCCTGGCTCACCTGATGCGTGCCGGTGAAGACGTGGTCGACGTCGACGACGGCAACCAGCACGTGACCTTCGGGCACGTCGACCACGGCCGCGGCGATCTCGTCGGCGTGGGCATCGAACACCCGGGCAACCAGGATGGTGCGCCGGGCGCGTTCCTGCGCCGCCGGCGAGAGATCGGGCATGAGCTCCTCCTCAGTCCAGGTCGTCGTGCAGCATCAGCCGTCGTGCGGCCTCGGCCACCGAGCCCGACAGCGACGGGTAGACCCCGATCGTCGACGCCACCTCGGCGACGGTGAGGCCGCGGTGCACGGCGAGGGTCAGCGGGAAGATCAGCTCGGACGCGCCGGGGGCCACGATCACCCCGCCGATGATCGCGCCGGTGGCCGGGCGGCAGTAGAGCTTGACGAACCCGTCGCGGTGGCCCTGCATCTTGGCTCGGGCATTCGTCGCCAGCGGAAGCGTCACCGTCCGGGCGGGGAACGAACCCGACGCGATTGCCTGGTAGCCGATGCCGACCGTAGCGATCTCCGGGTGCGTGAAGATGGTGGCCGCGACCGTCTTGAGGCGCAGCGGCGACACCGCCTCCCCGAGCGCGTGCCACATCGCGATCCGGCCCTGCATCCCGGCCACCGAAGCGAGCAGCAGCACGCCGGTGCAGTCACCGGCCGCGTACACCGCGGGTACGTTGGTGCGCGACACCCGGTCGACCGTGAGGTAACCCGAAACGTCCCGCGCCACACCGGCGTGCTCGAGGCCGAGCCCCGCGGTGTCCGGGACCGAGCCCACGCACATCAGCGCGTGCGACCCGCTGACGGTGCAACCGTCGAGTAGCTCGACCAGCACCCCGTCGCCGGTGTTGCGCACGGCACCGGCCCGGGCCCGCTTGACCAGCGTCCCGCCGCGCGAGGTGAACACCTGCTCGATGACGTCGGCGGCGTCCGGATCCTCGCCGGGCAGCACGCGGTCGCGGCTGGAGACGAGCGTGACCGGTACGCCCAGCTCGCTGTAACCGCTGGCGAACTCCGCGCCTGTCACGCCGGAGCCGACCACGACCAGGTGCTCGGGCACGGACTTGAGTTCGTACAGGTCGCGCCAGGACAGGATCCGGTCGCCGTCGGGGACGGCTTCGGGCAGGACGCGGGGCGTCCCGCCGGTGGCCAGCAGCACGACCTCGGCCTCGACCGTGTCGGACACCGCGCCGGTGCCGTCGACGACCTCGATCCGATATGTCCGGCCACCCTGCTCCGCGGCGAACCGGCCAGCACCGGGCAGGACCGATACCCCTTCCCGGACCAGCCGCGACTCGATGTCGTCGGACTGCTGCCGCGCGAGGTCCTTGATGCGGTCATCAACCGAGACCAGGTCCACCCGGACGTCAGCGGCGACCTGGATGCCCACGCGTGCCCCGTCGCGGACCGCGGTAACCCGGTCGCTGGTGGCGATCAGGGTCTTGCTCGGGACGCAGTCGGTGAGCACGCACGCCCCGCCGACTCCGTCACGGTCGATGATCGTGACAGTGTCGCCCGAACCGCCGGCGAGTTGCGCCGCGACGAGCGCCGACTCGTAGCCGGCCGGTCCCCCGCCGACGATCGCGATCCGGGTCACCGGGTCATTCTCCCGTGAGCGGCGACCGACGGCGACACCGGCGGGCGGGCCGGTGGGTACGCTCCCCCGACATGGCGTACTCCAGCAGCCTTTACGCCGCCTACGGGCCCAATATGGACCCCGAGCTCATGCTCGAGCGCTGCCCGCACTCGCCGTTCGCGGGCACCGGCTGGGTGGACGGTTGGCGGCTGACGTTCGGCGGCGCACGCGCCATTGCCACCGTCGTCCCGGACGCGCAGGGCAAGGTCTTCGTCGCACTCTACGAACTGTCGCCGCACGATCACGACGAGCTCGACCGCTGGGAGGCGGTGGACACCGGACTGGCCGAGAAACTCCGGCTGCGGGTGTCTACACCTGACGGGGAGGTGGTGGCGTGGGCGTACGTGCTGGACGACTACGAGGGCGGACTGCCGGCAGAGCGCTACCTCGCCATGCTGGCTGACGCCGCGGCGAAAGCCGGCGCTCCGGTGGAGTACGTCGAGCAGCTGCGTTCGCGTCCCTGCATGTGAGAGCCCGGTTCAGGACGCGACTGAACGCAGCGCGTCGAGCGCCAGTCGTACGGTGAACCGGACGCCCACGGCGAGCGACCGTTCGTCGATGTCGAACGTCGACTGGTGCAGGTCGACTCGCTGACGGTCCGGCGAGTGGACCCCGAGCCGGGCCAGGGCGCCCGGGATCTGCTCGAGGTACCAGGCGAAGTCTTCGCCACCCATGCTCTGCTGGGTGGTGGTGACCGCATCGGCACCCAGGCTCGCCACGAGGGCTTCGCGCTGCAGGCCGACGCAGCTGGCGTCGTTGATGACGGGTGGCACCCCGCGTACGTAACTGATCTGGGCCTTGGCTCCG
This sequence comes from uncultured Actinomycetota bacterium, assembly GCA_963839995.1. Lineage (GTDB taxonomy): Bacteria > Actinomycetota > Actinomycetes > Mycobacteriales > Jatrophihabitantaceae > CAWIUB01. Next base: position 369,825 of record CAWIXH010000001.1, read on the forward strand.
GTGGGCCCGACGATCTGGTCGACCAGTCCGCGGACGATCTCCTCCGCGCCATCCCAGGCGTCACGATCGAGCACGCGCACCGTGCCAGCCACCGAACCGGTGGACGGCACCGCGTTGGTGGCATGCCCGGCCTCGATCGTCCCCCACACGACTGACAGGCCGGAGCGCGCGTCGACCCGCCTGGACAGCAGGCCGGGCAGGTCGGTGACGAGGCGGCCCAGCGCATACACCAGGTCGACGGTGAGCTGTGGCCGGCTGGTGTGCCCGCCAGGCCCGCTCAGCTGCACGTCGATGCCGTCGCAGGCGGCGGTGATCGCGCCGGACCGCAAGCCGAGCTGACCGACGTCGATACGCGGATCGCAATGCAGTGCGTAGATCTGCTCGACCTCGTCCAGGCCGCCTGCGTCGATGACCGTCAGCGCACCGCCGGGAACGGTCTCCTCGCCCGGCTGGAAGATCAGCCTGACCCGTCCGGGCAGATCGGCTTGCCGCACCAGTTCTGCGGCAGCGCCGAGCAGAATCGCAGTGTGTGCGTCGTGTCCGCAGGCGTGCGCCACCCCGTCGACCTGCGAGCGGTACGTTACGTCCTTCGTGTCCGGGAGAGCGAGCGCGTCGATGTCGGCTCGCAAGGCGATCAACGGGCCGTCCGTTCCGATATCGCAGAGCACCCCAGTGCCGCTTGGCAGCACCTGCGGGGCCAGACCCAGCCCTTTCAGGCGTTCGGCGATCAGGTCGGTCGTGCGCTTCTCCGCGAACGCGATCTCGGGGTGAGCGTGGATGTCGCGCCGCAGTGCGATCAAGTCGTGGGTCATTGGGTGCACGTAATGCAGGGTATCGGGCTAGCCGAATTCGTTGAGCTGGTCGGTGATCTGCGGACCGCTGGCGTGCCACTGGGTGGAGACCAGAGCGCGCGACTGGCCAGCCAGTTGCCGGAGCACGTCGATCGCATGCTGGTCAAACCCGGCTCCGCCGTAGCCGAGTGTTACGCGTCCGACATACGCGACGCTTCCCGGGGTGATCTCCCAGGCGACGGCGCCGTTCCCGCCGAGGGCCGGCGAGGCGACCGCGGGTCGGCCATGCACCATGCCGGCATCAGTGGGCGACAGGGCGTACAGCTGGTCCTCGAACCCGCCGCCCGCCGTCAGCAGGCCGGTGTAGACGAGCCCGCCGAGGCTGTCGGCGGGGCTGCCGAATTGGCTTGCGCCATAACGGATCTCGTGGACCGACGCCGCGCGGTACGGGGCCGCAAGAACTACCGAGAATCCCGCGGGCGGGTGCACCATCGGCCGTCCCTCGACGACGGACGTGGACGTCGCGATGCGGACGAGCTCCGCGTCGGTCAGGTCGCCGCGGATTCGCGCGTGCGCACCGCCGAGCGGCCAGACCACGCCCGCGGCCACGGCCGATCCGATGAGGCGGCCCACCCGCACCGGGTGAGCCCACGCCGGTGCGGACACCGGATAAGTGATCACGGCACCATGCAGGCCCAGCGAGCCATCGTGTCGCCGGACGATCACCGTCCACGGTCCCTGGGCCGCGGTATTGTCCCTGCGCTCGAGCGCCCCACCTGGTGGTATCTCGCCGAGCACTACCGCGGCCGTCGCGGCTGGGAAGGACACGTCAGACGGCCCCGGCAGCGCGATCGGGCTTGCCGGCGGGCCCACCGTCGGCAGCGGTTCGACATTCGGCGACGGCTGGGCGATCTGTGTGGAGTCCGAGCCGCGGGCCGACCGCACCATCGCGTATCCAGCTGCCGCGACGATCGCAAAGCAGATGGCCAGGACCCTCAACCACCGCAACCGTGCCGAGCGCCGCGGACCGAACTCCAACAGCTCGTCGTCCACGAGTCCATCACAGCACTGTCCAGGCCGTCCCGCTCGCACAATTCTTTCAGCGAATTTGTTCCTTCAGCGAATTTGCCGAACCTAGGATTTGTACGGCGCCGAACGAGCCCGCAGTTGGGCGAGCAGGCGCATCACGGCCTGTTCGGGTGAATCGGCGGTGTCCTGGTCGAGGGGATTCCCTTCCTGGTCGAGGATCGTCCAGCCACGCAGACTTACGACGGGTCGACCGACTCGGCGGGCCAGTGCGAGTTCGCTCAGCGTGCCCCAACTGCCGCCGATCGCGATGACACCGTCAACGCTGTTGACGACCAGTCCGTTGCGTAGCTGACCGAGGCCGGTCGGGATGACGACGCTGTTGGACTCCACGGCGGCCACGCGATCGAGGCCGGGGAGCAGGCCAACCGTCCGCCCGCCAGCACGCTGCGCACCCCGCGCGGCAGCAGCCATGACGCCGCCCAACCCGCCGGTGACGACGATCGTTCGCCGTGCGGCCAGCAGGGCGCCCGTCGCCTCGGCGAGATCGCATTCCTGCGCGGTGGCCCGGTCGCCGGGGCCGACGACGCCTACGTATCGATCTAGCCCGCCGTCGTCCACCGGTCCATCAGACCACGACCTGCCTACGGGGTCGGGCTCGACGACGTTGGTGTGCTCGAATCGGACGGGCTCGACGTGTCCGATGATGGGACCGGGCTGGACGCAGGCGGCTGGCTCGAGCCGGACGGGCTCGGCGTGCCAGACGGGGGCGGGCTGGACGACGGCGGCGGGGGGGCCGAGCCGGACCGGTTCGGCGCGCCGGACGGGGCCGGGCTGGCCGGCGGTGCGCTCGAGCCCGCCGGCGCGCTGGCTGCGAGCGGCGGACTGCCGAGACTGGATCCACCCGAACTGGGCCCGGGTGCGCCGGCGCCGACCGCCACGGGGTCGGGCGCGGGTGCGCAGACCTGGCACGGGCGCCCGCCGGGTCCGGTGCTCGTCGCCGGCGGCCGCGTCACGGATCCCACCGAGGAGGCCTGGGATGCGCCTGCCGGCGAGGTTGCCGACGGTCCGAGCGGGACGGCGGCCGGTGCGGTGTCCTGGGGGCTGTGCACACCGAACGCCGCGATCAGGCTGAGCGCGAGGACGACCGCGGCGACCCCGCCGAGCGCGGCGAGCAGGCCGGGACCGCGGGGGAGGGCGGGAGGGTGTAGATGCGGCGACGCGATGACAGGCGGTTGCGCGCGATCCGGGGCCGGCGCTTCCGGTGCCCCGTCCGGCACGGGATCCGCCCTCGCGCTGTGCGGCTGCTGAGGGATCGCCCTTGGCGGCCGAGCGGACGCCTGAGCCCGGCGCACGGCCGCAGCACGGACAAGCTTCTCCGTCTGCCATGCCGCGCGCGTCTTGGGTCTGCGCTGTGCGCCGGGTGGTTCAAGCGGCTCAACCTGCGCGGCACATGCGCGGGCGGCCCGCGCGACGTTCGGCCGCCTGCGCCCGGCGAGGCCGGTGCGGCCCGCGCCGGGCACCGCGCCGCGGGCCAGGCCGGCGACGTGCCGGGGTGGCCGAGTCTTGGCAGCCTCGGCTGATCCCCCACTCCGCTTCTTGGGCAAGAGTCCCCCGCTGAGCCGACCGACCGCGGACCGCGACCGACGTCGGGCCAATAACCTACCGCGTTGGCACGCAGCGAGCACTCACCGGTCGCGAGCCGATACCGAATCTTGGCCTGACGTCCTCCCGTCGAGTGCGGCGAGGATTCGTTGCGCGGCCTGGTCCGGTGTCATCCGTCCGGAGAGGAGCGCGGCCTCGGTCGAGGCGGCCACCTCCCGCACGCCGGGAGCGTCAAGGCGAGCCAGCAGCCGGTCACGCACCATCGCTCGCGTCCACTCGACGAGCTGCCGCCGCCGTTTTCGCTCCAGACCGCCATCGGCGGCGAGCTGGTCGCGGTGGCGGATGACGTGCTTCCACACCTTGTCGAGCCCGGCATTGGTCAGGGCACTGCAGGTGACGACCGGCGTCCGCCATTCGCCCTCGGTGCCCCGCAACAACCGCAGAGCCGACGACAATTCCCTTGCGGCGCGGGCCGATTCCGCAACGTGGGGACCATCGGCCTTGTTGACGGCAATCACGTCGACGATCTCCAGGATGCCGCGCTTCATGCCCTGCAGCTGATCGCCGCTGCGCGCCATGGTGAGGAACACGAAGGTGTCGACCATATCGGCCACCACGAACTCCGACTGGCCGACACCGACCGTCTCGACGAGGACGATGTCGTAGCCCGCGGCCTCCATCACGAGCATCGTCTCGCGGGTGGCCGCCGCGACTCCGCCCAGTGTCCCGGACGAAGGCGACGGCCGGACGAACGCGTGCGACTCGTTGGCCAGCCGGGTCATCCGAGTCTTGTCCCCCAGGATGCTGCCGCGGGTGCGTGCCGAGGACGGGTCGACGGCCAGCACCGCCACCCGGTGCCCGTCGGCGAGCAGGTTCATGCCAAGGGTGTCGATGAATGTCGACTTGCCCACCCCGGGGACGCCGGTGATGCCGACCCGCTCGGCCTTTCCGGTGTGCGGCAGCAGCTCGACGAGCAGTTGCTGGGCATGCGCGCGATGGTCCGCGCGACGCGACTCGACCAGCGTGATGGCCTTGGCGATCTGCGCGCGGTCGCCAGCCAGCACTCCGTCGACTCGACGGGCGAGCTCGGTCGTCACCGTGCCTGGGACAGCCGCTCGGACAGCACCTGCAACAGCTCCAGCGCCGCCGTCGCGATCACCGTGCCTGGCGGGAAGATCGCGGCGGCTCCAGCCTCGCGCAACGCATCGACGTCCTGCGGCGGGATGACGCCGCCCACGACGAGCAGGATGTCCGGCCGCCCCGCGGCAGCCAGCTCGTCACGCAGCGCCGGCACCAGCGTCAGGTGCCCCGCGGCTAGTGAGTTCACGCCGACGATATGCACGTCCGCCTCGACCGCCTGCCGGGCTACCTCGGCCGGGGTCTGGAACAGCGGGCCGACGTCGACATCGAAACCGAGGTCGGCGAACGCGGTGGCGATCACCTTCTGGCCGCGGTCGTGGCCGTCCTGGCCCATCTTGGCGACCAGGATGCGCGGCCGACGGCCGTGCTCGTGTTCGAACGCGTCCGTCGCGCGGCGCGTCTCGTCAATCGCGCCCACTACACCTGCCTCTGCCATGTACACGCCCGAGATGGTCCGGATCTGCCCTGCGTGCCGACCGTAGACCTTCTCCAGCGCGTCGGAGATCTCGCCGACTGTGGCGTGTGCCCGCGCCGCGTCGATCGCCAACGCGAGCAGGTTCTGGTCGAGTCCGGCACCCCGCGACCCGTCCATCGCGGCGGCGGCCCCGCGGGTCAGCGCGTCGAGCGCCGCCGCGCAGGCTGCCTCGTCCCGTTCCGCCCGCAGCCGGCGCAGCTTTGCCAGCTGCTGCTGGCGGACGTCGGCGTTGTCGATCTTCAGGACGTCGATGGTCTCCTCGTCGGAGACCTGATACTTGTTGATGCCGATCACCGGCTGGCGGCCCGTGTCGATGCGCGCCTGGGTTCGCGCCGCGGCCTGCTCGATCCGCAGCTTCGGCAGGCCAGCATCGATGGCCTTGGCCATGCCGCCCGCCTCCTCCACCTCCTGGATGTGGCCCCAGGCGCGACAGGCCAAGTCGTAGGTGAGCTTCTCGACGTATGCGCTGCCGCCCCACGGATCGATGACTCGCGTGGTGCCGGACTCCTGTTGCAGGAGCAGCTGGGTGTTGCGGGCGATGCGGGCGGAGAAGTCGGTCGGCAGGGCCAGCGCCTCGTCCAACGCGTTGGTGTGCAACGACTGGGTCAGTCCCTGTGTCGCGGCCATCGCCTCGATGCAGGTGCGGATGACGTTGTTGAAGACGTCCTGAGCCGTGAGCGACCAGCCCGAGGTCTGACAATGCGTACGCAGCGAGAGGGACTTGTCGCTCTTCGGCTCGAACTGTTTGACCAGCTTGGCCCACAGCAGGCGCGCGGCTCGCAGCTTGGCGACCTCCATGAAGAAGTTCATGCCGACGCCGAAGAAAAACGACAGTCGCGGTGCGAAGGCATCGACGTCCAAGCCCGCGTCGCGCCCGGCCCGGACGTACTCGACCCCATCGGCGAGGGTGTACGCGAGCTCCAGGTCGGCGGTCGCCCCGGCTTCCTGGATGTGATAGCCGGAGATCGATATCGAGTTGAACTTCGGCATCCGCTGCGAGGTGAACGCAAAGATGTCGCTGACGATCCGCATCGACGGGGCGGGCGGATAGATGTAGGTGTTGCGGACCATGAACTCCTTGAGGATGTCGTTCTGGATGGTGCCGACGAGCTGGTCCGGTTTCGCCCCGTGCTCCTCGGCCGCCACCACAAAGAGCGCGAGAACGGGCAGCACCGCGCCGTTCATCGTCATGGACACGCTCATTTGGTCGAGCGGGATGCCGTCGAACAGTTCGCGCATGTCGTAGATCGAGTCGATGGCTACGCCGGCCATGCCGACATCGCCGACGACGCGCGGGTTGTCGCTGTCGTAGCCGCGATGCGTGGGCAGATCGAAGGCGACGGACAGCCCCTTCTGGCCGGCGGCCAGGTTGCGGCGGTAGAACGCGTTCGACTCGGTCGCGGTGGAGAAGCCCGCGTACTGGCGGATCGTCCACGGCTGGGTGACGTACATCGTCGGGTATGGGCCGCGCAGGAATGGGGCGATGCCGGGAAAGGTCTGCAGGAAGTCGACGTCGGCCAGGTCCTCGGCGGTGTACAGAGTCTTGACCGGGATGCCCTCGGGCGTCTCCCACACCCCGTCTTGGCCCCGCTGCGGGCTCCGCCGCGGCGTGTCTCGCCGCTGCGGGGCCAAGTCGAGCGTGGCGGAGCCGAAGTCGGGGATCATGCCGACACCCCCAGATCGGCCAACGTCGTGGTCAGGACCTCGACTGCGTCGCACCCGTCGTAGAGGTATCCATCGACGCCTGCGTCTCTACCCGGCGGCGATGCAGTCAGCCAGATCCGGCGGGCTCCGGCGGCCCGCAGCGCCGCGGAGGCTGCGGCCGCGTCTGCCGAGTCCAGACCGCAGAGGCAGGCCACCGCAGTGCCGCTTGCCCGGAATCCGGCGACCAGTTCGGGGACGTCGCCCGTGCGGACGACGGGCTCGATCCCCCCTGCCTGGAACAGGTTCGTGGCGAAGCCGACCCGCCCGGCATGCGCCGACGACGCACCGAGCGCGGCCAGAAACACCGCCGGACGGACAGGGGCCGCGTCCGCGCGATCGCGGAGCGCCTCGAAGGCCTCGGCGTAGCGGAACCGCGGCAGCCCTCCGCCGGGCATGGCGGGCGACTCAGGACGTTCGAGCAGGGGCTCGTCGGCCAGCGCGAACTCGCTCACGCCGGTAATCGGGTCGCGCCGATGGGCGATGTTGTCTCGGCGCCTGGCGGCTGTTGACTTGACCAGTGACCGCACCGCGTCGAGGTTTGCCGCGCCACCGGATCGTTCCAGGGCGGTGAACCGGTCCCACGCCGTCTCGGCCAGCCGATCGGTGAGCGATTCGACGTACCACGAGCCGCCGGCCGGGTCGATCACCCGGCTCAGACTCGACTCGTCGTGCAGGATCGAGGACGTGTTGCGGGCGATGCGCCGCCCGAAGCCGTCCGGCAGACCGAGGGCCGAGTCGAACGGCAAGACGGTGATCGCCTCGGCACCGCCGACGGCCGCAGCGAAGCAGGCGATGGTCGTGCGGAGCATGTTCACCCAGGGGTCGCGTCGCGTCATCATCGCGGCCGAGGTCACCGCGTGCTGCCGCTGTCCGCGACGTGAGCCGGACCCGCCGGCGAGTTCGGCGACGCGGTCCCAGATGCGCCGCGCTGCGCGCAGCTTGGCGATCGACAGGAATTGGTCCACGGTCACCGCGAGGCGAAACTCCAGCTGTCCCAGCGCCGCGTCGATAGACAGCCCGGCGTCGGTGAGCGCCCGCAGGTACGCAACGCCGACGGACGTCGCCACCGCCAACTCGTCAGCGTCGCTGCCGCCCGCGTCGTGGTAGATCGTGCCGTCGACGGTGATGGCGCACAGTGCGGGATAGTCGGCGATCATGCCGATCAGCCGCGCTAGCGTCGTCAGGTCTGGTGTCGTGCCGAGGCGTGCGGCCAGGCCGATCGGGTCTGCGCCGAGCGTCCCGCCCAGCTGCACCGGTTCGACGCCCCGATCTGCGGCGGCCTTCAGAAGTACCTCCGCGGCCTGCGCGATCTGCGTGCCGGTGTCGAGGGCGACCGGGGTCCGGTCGAGATGCACGCCGTCGAGCGCACGAGGCAGGTCGGTGACCGCCAAGCCGGACTCGCCCAGCACGAGCCACAGCGACGTCGCTCCGTTCTGGAGATCGGCCAGCACCGCGGCGTTGGTGCGGCCCGGATCCGGGTCACCGTGCCGCTGCCGCACGTCCCAGCCGGCGACGGTGCCAGCTGTGCGCGCGCCACGGACGAACGGCGGCCACCCAGGCAGGCCGACGTCGGGCTCATCGCTCCTGGTGTACAGCGGCTCGATGAGCACGCCGTCGTAGGTCTCGGTCGAGAGCGCCCGCAGCGGGTCGTCGACGTCGCCGCCGGCGCCTGACTTGCGCAGCACCTCGGTCAAGACGGCAAGCCACTCGTCTCGGCTCGCGGCCGGGAATTCCGCGGCGAGCGCCAGCGGCTCGGACTGGGCGGACATGTCAAGAATCGTATGGCTGACCAACGCTGTGGGGGCCCGCGAGGTGGCCGATCTCTCGCGCCGCCCAGATGAGTGCGCCGGAACCTGCCGGGCGGCCCGACCGTTGGGAACGTATGGAGGGCACGGCGGGAGCGAGGGCCACGCGGGTACGTAGCGTGGCGCTTCTCGCCCTGTTGTTCTGCATCTTCGGGTTGATTGCGCCGGTCGCCGCTCGGGCGGCCGGCAGCTCGAGCCATCCCGCGTTGCACGCCATCCACGCCGCAACGACGACTGCGGATCACCGCGGGTCGCTGCAGCGGCTCGACCTGCCGCACGCTGCACTGCCCAATTCGGACACCGACAAATCGGGCCCGGCGCGCGCCGCTACGCCCTCGGTGCAGACCATCAGCACGATCACAGTCGATTCAGCGCGGACTCGAGGCCCGCCGGCAAAGGCTTACTCCTAGCCCAAGCCGTCCCAGCCTCGTCAGGGAGTTCCGCAATGAGACCTGTCACGATGCCGGCTCAGCCAAACGCGCCGGCGCTCACCCCATCCCGACTCACGGCGTTGCGCACGCTGCTCGAAGAGCAGCGCAACTTCCGCATCGAGCAGCTCGCGCAGTTGCGCGACGGCAACGAGCCAACCCTGCTGCGCGGTGTCGACCGCGAGATCAGCGACTCGCTCGTCGCCGGCGCGCGAGCTGCGTTGGACGACGTGCTCGACGCGATGCGTCGGATGGACGCCGGTACCTACGGCATCTGCCCGGACTGCCAGGCGCCGCTGCCGATCGAGCGGCTGGAGATCCTGCCGCAGGTCGCGCGGTGCATAGCGTGCCAGCGCAGGGCAACCCTTGGCTGACCCCGGACCGGACTTGGTCCGGAATCACTAGGCTCGGCGGACGTGACGCAGACCGATCCCGCCACCCTCGCCCGATCGGCCGCCGATACATTGGCCGAACGCACCGGCATCGCCCGCCACGACGTCGCAATCGTCCTCGGCTCGGGATGGCTCCCCGCGGTCGACGCGCTGGGCCAGGCGTCGGCCGAGCTGACGGTCACCGAGCTGCCCGGCTTCCTGCCGCCCGCCGTCGTCGGCCACGCCGGCCGGCTGCACTCGATCGAGGTCGGGACGCAGCGGGTACTGGCCTTCCTCGGCCGCACGCACCTGTATGAAGGACGCGGCGTCGAGCCGGTCGTGCACGGCGTCCGCACCGCGGTCGCAGCCGGCTGCCGGGTCGTCGTGCTCACCAACGCCTGCGGCGGCCTGCGGCCGGGCCTGTCCGTCGGCGATCCCGTGCTGATCAGCGACCACCTGAACCTGACCTGGCGCTCCCCACTGCCGAGCGCGCGATTCGTCGACTTGACCGATTTGTACTCGGCCCGGCTACGCGCGCTTGTGCGCGAGATCGACCCATCGATCACCGAGGGCGTCTACGCGATGTTTCCGGGCCCCCAGTACGAGACGCCGGCCGAAGTCCGGATGGCCGGCGTCCTGGGCGCTGACCTGGTCGGGATGTCGACCGTGCTCGAGGCGATCGCCGCGCACGCCGACGGCGCCGAGGTACTCGGCCTCTCCCTGGTGACGAACCTGGCCGCAGGCCTCGGCGCTCCGCTCGACCACGAGGAAGTGCTGGCGGCCGGCAAGGCGGCGGCGGTTCGGATGGGGCAGCTGCTGCGCGAGCTGATCACCCGGCTATGAGGGTGGATGAGGCACTGCGCGCCGCGGTCGAGGCCTGGATCGCCGATGAGGTGGACGATTCCGCAGCAGCTGAGCTGCGGGAACTGCTCGATGAGGGTGACCAAGCCGAGCTGGCCGACCGATTCAGCGGCCCGCTGACGTTCGGCACCGCCGGCCTGCGCGGGCCGCTGCGCGCCGGTCCGAACGGCATGAACCGCACCGTAGTGCGCCGGGCAGCTGCGGGGCTCGCCGGCTGGCTGACTTCGCGCGGCCGCGTCGGCGAGACGGTCGTCGTCGGCTACGACGCACGACACGGCTCGGCCGACTTCGCGTGCGACTCGGCGAGGATATTCGCGGCGGCGGGGTTCGTGGCGTGCTTACTCCCCCGGCTGCTGCCGACCCCGGTACTGGCGTTTGCGGTTCAGCATTTGGGCGCCGCGGCCGGGGTCATGGTCACCGCCTCACACAATCCACCACAGGACAACGGTTACAAGGTCTATGCCCACGACGGCGCGCAGATCGTCCCGCCATCCGATGTCGAGATCGAGGCCGCCATCCGCGCGTTGGGGCCGACCCGACGGCTCCCTATGTCCGATGACTACCAGGTGCTCGACGACGAGATCGTCGACGCGTATGTGGCAGCCCTGGCCGCACTGGCAGGCGACGGGCCGCGCGGCGTTCGGGTGGTGCACACCGCACTGCACGGTGTCGGCGCAGAGGTGATCGGGCGGGTGTTCGCCGCAGCTGGCTTCGATCCGCTGATTCCGGTGCCCCAGCAGGAAAACCCCGATCCGGACTTCCCCACCGTCTCGTTCCCCAACCCCGAAGAGCCCGGTGCGCTCGACCTTGCGCTCGCGATCGCGGGGGAACAGGACGCCGATCTGGTGATCGCCAACGACCCGGACGCCGACCGCTGTGCCGTGGCGGTGCCGGCTGGCGACGGCTGGCGGATGTTGCGCGGCGACGAGCTGGGCGTGCTGCTCGCGGATTCGCTGATGCGGCAAGGGATTCGCGGCACCTACGCGACGACAATCGTCTCGTCGTCACTGCTGCGGGTAATGACGCAGCGGCACGGGGTCGGCTACGCCGAGACGCTCACCGGGTTCAAGTGGATCATGCGTGCGGCGCCCGATCTCGTCTTCGGCTACGAGGAGGCGCTCGGCTATGCCGTCGCGCCGCAGCTCGTCCGCGACAAGGACGGCATCAGCGCTGCCTTGCTCGTGGCACAGCTCGCGGCGACACTCAAAGCGGCAGGCTCATCGCTGCCCCACCTATTGGACGAGCTGGCCGCCGCGTACGGCCGCTACGCCACCGACCAGGTCTCCGTCCGCGTCGACGACCAGTCGGTCATCGCCGAGACGATGCGGCGGCTGCGGATCCGTCCGCCGCACACGCTGCTCGGCGAATCGGTCGAGTACGCGGACCTGCTACCCGACGCGGACGTCGTCAAGCTGAGCTGGCCCCGCGGACACGTGGTCGTCCGCCCGTCCGGAACCGAGCCCAAGCTCAAGGCCTACCTCGAGGTGGTCGTCCCGGACGGATCCGCGGACACGGCAGCGGCGCAGCTCGCCGCCTTGCGCGACGAGGTCCGCGTCCTGGTGCGCGCTTGACCTGATCAGCGCGCAGCGCCCATGACAGCTCAACGCCGAGGGCAGCTGCCGGTCACGAACTGCTTCGGGACAGGTGCCCGGGTCGACTCCGCCGGAGTACAGCCGGTCGAGACCAGCTGGTTACCGGCAAAGCGATAGGTGTGCCAGAAAAGGTGGCCGCTGGCGTAGTTCGGCGTGAAGTCGCTGTCCAGTGCGGCGACGTCCAGGTCGCCGTCGCCGTTCATGTCCTGCGCGACGATCATGGCCGAATCGGACGACACCATCGCCGACGCGACCAGCCGTCCAGACCGCACGACGATCTCCTGCGCGAGACCGGAGTGTGCCCCTTGGCCGTCCATGAAGACGCAGCTGGGCTCAGCGCCACTCGACAGGCAGGTCACCGAACCGCTCCAGCCGTAGCCGCTCGGGGCCACCCACCATTGCACCGCGACGCCGTTATCGGTCAATTCGAGGATCGGGTGTGTGGTGAAGTCGCCAACCTGGCCGGCGTGCCACACGTTCACCGCGTAGCCGTCGCGCAGCGTCACCGACTGAGCCCGCTGGCAGTGCCAGGTCGCACACTGCGCCGGCATCGGCACCGCGCTGGGTGGGGCTGACGTGGATTTCGCACCGGACTTCGAAGTGCTGGAGCATCCCACCAGAATGAGCGCGGCCAGCGTCGCTACCACCGTCCGGCGCCCGAGCCACGCTCTCGTGATCATGCTCATCCGACCCTCCGCGCGACACGGGGCAAACACCGGCGTGAAACACCACAATGCCGCATCGGCGGGCGGATTAGGTGGACCCGGCAGATAACGATGTAGTCAATCCAGCCGCGGATCAGCGGGGGCCGCTGTGCCCATCGGTTCGGGCCGCTACCGCGGCCCGAACTGCCTGTCCCCCGCGTCGCCCAGGCCGGGGACGATGTAGGCGGCGTCGTTGAGGCGTTCGTCGATGCTCGCGGTGACGATCCGCACCGGCAGCCCGCTCTGCTCGATCCGCGCGAGACCTTCCGGCGCGACGAGTGCACAGATCACGGTGATGTCGGACGCGCCGCGCGAGGCCAGCAGCAACAGACAATGCAGCAGCGACCCGCCCGTCGCCAGCATCGGGTCGAGCACGATCACCGGACGGCCGGCCAGCGAGTCGGGCAGGGAGGCCATGTACGGCGACGGCTCGTGGGTCTGCTCGTCGCGGGCCAGGCCGACAAACCCCATCTGTGACTCGGGCAGCAGGTTGAACGCCGCCTCGGCCATGCCGAGACCGGCACGCAGCACCGGCACGAGCAGCGGCGGATTCGCGAGCGTCACACCGGTCGTGGGGCCGACCGGCGTCGTCACCGGGACCTCGGTCACCGCGACGTTGCGCGTCGCCTCGTAGACCAGCAGCGTCGCGAGTTCCCGCAGCGCCGCCCGGAACTCGGCATTGCTACTGCGCTCGTCACGCATCACGGTCAGCCGCGAACGAGCGATCGGGTGACCAACAACGAGTGTCTCCACGGGCTCAGACACTATCGGCCTGGCGATCCCCGAACGACCTAAGCTGGACGGCGTGAGCACCGCCCTGGAACCCCCGGCCATCGCTGCCGACGAATCCTCGCTACGCCGCTTCCTGCACGGGCTGCCGGGCGTCGATCAGGTCGGTGCGCAGGCTCGGGCCGAGGCGCTGGCCACGCGCAGTATCAAGACAACTGCCAAGCGGTGGGCCATCGACGCCGCCATCAGCATGGTCGACCTGACGACACTCGAGGGCGCCGACACTCCCGGCAAGGTCCGCTCGCTGTGCGCCAAGGCGGCTCGGCCGGACGCGTCCGATCCGACCACCCCGTCCGTCGCCGCGGTCTGCGTCTACCCCGACCTGGTCGAGACGGCCGTGGCGGCGCTGCGCGGTACCGGTGTCCAGGTGGCCAGCGTGGCCACGGCGTTCCCGTCCGGACGCGCCGCGCTCGACACCAAGCTGCACGACGTACGCGACGCGGTCGCCGCCGGCGCCACCGAGATCGACATGGTCATTGACCGTGGGGCCTTCCTGGCGGGGCATTACCGACAGGTCTTCGACGAGATCATGGCGACCAAGGCCGCCTGCGGCGTTGCGCATCTCAAGGTGATCCTGGAGACCGGGGAGCTGGTCACCTTGGACAACGTGCGCCGCGCGTCGTGGCTGGCATTGCTCGCCGGCGCCGACTTCGTCAAGACCTCGACCGGCAAGATCACGCCTGCGGCAACTCCGCCGGTGGCGCTGGTCATGCTCGAAGCGGTACGCGACTTCGCCGATGCGACGGGCGAGCTGCGCGGGGTGAAGCTGGCCGGTGGCATCCGGGCGAGCAAGCAGGCCATTCGCTACCTCGTGATGGCCAACGAGGTGGCAGGCGAGCAGTGGCTCACACCGCGGCTGTTCCGCTTCGGCGCCTCTAGCCTGCTCAACGATCTGCTCCTGCAGCGGCACAAACTGGCCACCGGCGCGTACGACGGCCCCGACTACGTATCGGTGGACTGAGGCATGGCCACAGAGCGACGCTTGCGGAGCGGGCAATGAGCATCTTCGAATACGCACCGGCACCGGAGTCACGCGACATCGCCCGGCTCAAGCCGTCCTACGGCATCTTCGTCGACGGCGCCTTCCGCGACGGGTCCGGCGAGGCGGTCAAGACGATCAACCCGGCGGACGAGACGCCGCTCGCCGAGGTCGCCGAAGCCGGCCCGCGGGACGTCGACAACGCGGTCGCCACCGCTCGCCGGGCCTACGACGGCGCCTGGGGGCGGATGCCTGGATCGGTACGAGCCAAGTACCTGTTCCGCATCGCCAGGGCGATCCAGGAACGCAGCCGTGAACTCGCAGTGCTTGAATCACTCGACAACGGCAAGCCGATCAAGGAGTCGCGCGACGTCGACATTCCGCTTGCTGCGGCGCATTTCTTCTACTACGCAGGGTGGGCCGACAAGCTGACCTATGCCGGCTTGGGTCCGGACCCGAAGCCGATCGGGGTCGCCGGTCAGGTGATCCCGTGGAACTTCCCGCTGCTCATGGCCTCCTGGAAGATCGCCCCGGCGCTCGCCGCCGGAAACACCGTCGTGCTCAAGCCGGCCGAGACCACGCCGCTGACGGCGCTCACGCTCGCCGAGATCATCGCCGAGGCCGACCTGCCGCCGGGAGTTGTCAACATCCTGGCTGGCGGCCCGAGCATCGGGCAGGCGATCGTCGAGCACGCAGGCATCGACAAAATCGCCTTCACCGGGTCCACCGAGGTCGGCAAGATCATCCAGCGCACGGTGGCCGGCACCGGAAAACGGCTCTCGCTCGAGCTGGGCGGCAAGGCCGCCAACGTCATCTTCGACGATGCCCCGCTGGATCAGGCGGTCGAAGGCATCGTCAACGGGATCTTTTTCAACCAAGGCCATGTCTGCTGCGCGGGCTCACGGCTGCTCGTCCAAGAGTCGGTCGCCGACGACGTGCTCACCGCGCTCAAACGGCGACTCACCACGTTGCGGCTCGGCGACCCGCTCGACAAGAACACCGACATCGGCGCGATCAACTCGGCCGTGCAGCTGGCCCGCATCCGCGAGCTCACCGATGCCGGCGATGCCGAGGGCGCCACGCGGTGGTCGCCGCCGTGCGAGCTGCCTGATCGCGGCTACTGGTTCGCGCCGACCGTGTTCACGAACGTTTCGCAGACGAATCGCATCGTCCGCGAGGAGATCTTCGGACCGGTGCTGTCGGTGCTGACGTTCCGTACGCCGACCGAAGCGGTCGAGAAGGCGAACAACACGCCCTACGGGCTGTCGGCCGGGGTCTGGACGGAGAAGGGCTCGCGCATCCTGTGGATGGCGTCGCAACTACGGGCCGGTGTCGTGTGGGCCAATACGTTCAACCGCTTCGACCCATCGTCCCCGTTCGGCGGGTACAAGGAGTCGGGCTTCGGACGCGAAGGCGGCCGCCACGGGCTGGAGGCCTACGTTGCCCACTAAGGCCAAGCCCGCGACTGCCGGCAGGCTGCGGGTGCGCAAGACGTACAAGCTCTCCATCGGCGGCGCCTTCCCGCGCTCGGAGTCCGGCCGCTCCTATCCGGTCCTCGATACGGACGGCACGCTGCTGGCCCACGCTGCGCAGGCATCCCGCAAGGACGTCCGCGACGCCGTCGTTGCGGCCCGCAAGGCTTTCCCGGCATGGTCAGGCGCGACTGCCTACAACCGGGGTCAGGTCCTGTACCGGATCGCCGAGATGCTGGACGGGCGGCGGGACCAGTTCGTCGCGGAAGTCACCGCGTCCGGCGACGACCCCGGCACCGTCGACGCGGCCGTCGACCGGCTGGTCTGGTACGTGGGCTGGGCGGACAAGTTCGCCCAAGTGGCCGGAGGCACCAATCCGGTCGCCGGGCCGTATTTCAACTTCTCGCTGCCCGAACCCACCGGCGTCGTCGGCATCGTCGCCCCACAGGAATCCAGCCTGCTCGGTCTGGTGTCGGTGCTGGCACCCGTGATCACCACCGGCAACACCGCGGTCGTGGTTGCCTCGCAGCAGCGTCCGTTGCCAGCCGTGTCGCTGACCGAGGTGCTGGCCACCTCGGACGTGCCCGGCGGGGTCGTGAACCTGCTGACCGGTTTCACCGATGAGCTCGCCCCGTGGCTGGCCAGCCACCGGGACGTCAACGCGATCGACCTGACCGGTGTAGCCGACACAGCACGTCCGGCCCTGCAGCGTGCCGCCGCGGATAACGTCAAACGGGTGTACGCGCCGCCTGCGGGTAACTGGGCCAACGACCCCGGGACGGGCCGGCTCAGCGCGTTCGTGGAGACGAAGACCGTCTGGCACCCGATCGGCGTCTGACCCACCGGCGTGTCAGGTCGCGTCGAACCATCGCTGAGTCGAAGATCCGAGCGACCGACGTCGCCGGTCATAGGTCACCTCGGGCACGGCCGGATCCCACATCCACCAGGCGATGCGGAACCATCCCCACCAGCTGTCCCAGTGCTCAACGGGATGCAGCGGTAAGTGAGCAGGGTAGCGGCGTCCGCCACGATCCCGAAGGTCGTCGTCGGGATGCGCCTGCGTCAGCTCGCGCCCACGGCGGTCGACGACCTGCACACGGCACCCAGTCGCGGCCAAAATCCGAGACACGACTGCGATCCCGGGGTCAGCGGTCGCGCCGGATTCAATTCTGCCGATCACCGAGCGCGCGATGCCGGCCCGTTCGGCGACCTCGCGTTGGCTCAGCCGGGCGGCCCGTCGCGTGGACCGGATCAGCAGGTCGATGCGCACCCGTCAAGAGTGTCCGACCAAGTCCCGCCATGAACACCCGCGGGCCCTCGCCTGTGGACGAGCCGATCGTCGCTGTGGATAGCGCGCCGGCACAGCTGCAAGCCGCATAGCCAGTCCATTGCTCGAGGTCTGCTCCACTATCGGAGCAGACCTCAACAGCCGGCGAGGAGTGATGTGCCTCGAGCGCTCTCCTCGGCGGTAGGTTGCCGCTCATGAGAAAGCGCGCAGGACGCCGGTCCCGCGGGGTGGCTCCATGACCAGCGCATCGGACGCCTCGATCATCCCCATCACGCTGACTGTCAATGGCCGGACCGGGCTCACCCTGTGGGCCCCGCCCTGGGAGGACGACGACGGCGAGGAGTGGCAGGGCTTCCTCGGGGACGGCGCCAAGATCGTGCTGTTCCCCAGCGTCCAGCGGCTGGGCGAGTTCATCGCGTCCGGGGTGGACCACGACCTGTCCGATCACCCGGCGTGGGGACGGGTGCAGCGGCTGACCCCCGATCAGCTGCGGCCAGGCGGCGAGGACGCCTACGACCTGGATCAGGTGTACGAGTGGGCGTCCGGCGAGCCGGACCCGGTGCATGTCTCGTCGCTGGCCAACGTGGTCGACATCGTCGCGAAGATCGCCGACTGCTGCGACGACGGAGCCTTGCGCCGGCTTGTCGAGAACACCCCCGAATACGAGGACCTGGTCAGCGACGAGGTCAGCTATCAGGGCAAGGAGGGGCGCAAGCGCTGGAGCGAGCTGGGCGACGTGATCGCGGACACCTGGGAGCGGGCGATCTCGCGGGTCGACAGCTGGCTGGACTGGCGGGGCGACTTCAGCGACACCGACCTCGAAGCCGAGACGGTGTGGGATCGAGTGGGCGCCGAGCCGATCGAGCTGATCCTTCCCGACGCGACCTACCTGACGGTCCGAGCGGGCACCGATGAGGAGATCCAGTTCCTGGGCAGCGAGGGCGACATTGCCGTCTTCAGCGAGGTGGCGGACCTCGCCCGGTACTGCCGAACCGCCAAGGACCACGAGCTCGTCCACCTCGAATGGTGGTCGGAGCTGGCCGAGACCAAACCGGCCGAGGACGAGGAGATCTTCACCCCGCAGCCGGACGACAGCTACGACCTCACCGTCCCGAGCACTCGCGGGTCCGAGCTGCTGCGTGAGCTGGCCGACTTCTGCGATCTGGACGCCGACGTCGCCGACCTAGAGGATCCCATCGACGAGGCAACCTGGACCCGGCTGGTCACCGAGGTCGAGTCGTGCCTGCGCCCTCAAGACTGACGTGGATCACTCCGATCGCGTTCGCGCTCTGCTGCTGCAACGACATTTCGTGGCCGGGCTCAGGCTCGGTGCCAGCAAGGGATGACGCGCGCCGTCTGCTGGCGCGCCCCCGGCCGGGTCAACCTGATCGGCGAGCACACGGACTACAACGCGGGGTTCGCACTGCCGTTCGCCATCGCCGAGTCGTGCGCGGCGACGATCGCCAGGGCGCCGATCGACGGCGTTCGGGTGCGCTCCGCACAGGTGCAAGCCGTGCTCGACATCCCCACCTCCGAGCTGCGCCTCGGGGCCGCGTGGGTTACGTCCCGACAGCGGTGGGCCGGGTATGCAGCGGGCATTCTCTGGGTGTTCGCGCAGCGCGGCATTACCGATGGCGTTCCAGCCGGGCTCGAGATTGCCCTGGACAGCACCGTTCCCATCGGCGCCGGCCTGTCCTCGTCGGCCGCGATCTCCTGTTCGGTCGCCGCCGCCGTCAACGACTTGCTGCAGCTCGGCTTGTCACCCCGCGAGCTCGCCCGGGTTGCCGACCTGACCGAGAACGAGTTCGTCGGCGCCCCGACGGGTGGCATGGACCAGCTGGCATCGATGCTCTGCATCGACGGGCACGCGCTGCTCTGCGACATGCGGACCCGCGAAACCGAACCAGTACCGCTCGACCTCAACGGCGCGGGGCTGACGCTGCTCGTCGTCGACAGCCACGCCCCGCACCGCCATTCGGACGGCGAGTACCGAGAACGGCGGCGGTCCTGCGAACTCGCCGCCACGGAACTCGGCGTCCCGGCGCTGCGCGATGCGACGGTGGACGACGTCGAACGGCTGTCGTCGGATCTGCTCCGGCGGCGGGCCCGGCACATCGTCACCGAGAACGCCCGAGTGCTCCACACAGTTGCCCTGTTGGGCAGCGGCGATGTGGCCGCAATCGGGCCGCTGCTCACCGCCTCACACCACTCCATGCGGGACGAATTCGACATCACCGTCCCGGAAGTGGACGTCGCGGTCGAGACGTTGCTAGCGGCCGGTGCGCTCGGTGCCCGGATGACCGGCGGCGGGTTCGGCGGATGCGTCATTGCGCTGATCCAGCCGGCTTCGGTCGACACGTGCGCTGCCGCAGTAGCCAGCGCCTACGCCGCACACGGCTTCTCCGAACCGTCGTGGTTCGTCACCTCACCCAACCGCGGCGCGCATCCCGCGTAGCCGCTGAAGCGGTCTCGAGCGCTCCGTCGAATACCGATCTGGCGAGCACGTTGGCGATCTCGTATGCCTGGTTCGGTCAGCCGCGAACCGCTCGTGGGCTTCGTCGCGCGAGATCCGTACGTCCGCAATGGTTTGGTGACCTCCTGGACGATCCGACCCTGGAGCGTCGTCATCACTGCTGACACTAGGCAGGCGTGAAGGTCACGGTCACCGATCGGGCACGACCCGGAAGACCCGGGTGCCGGGGACTCCCCTGCACCTTGACGTCAAGATCATGCCGGGGCGCGGCTCGAGAGCGCGACTGCGATAGTGGCCGGATGAGGACTGGGGCGCTCGCGCTGCTGGCCGTGCTGACGGCCTGCTCGTCCGCCGTTCCGGGCAGGGGCACGGCCAGCCTGCCCCCCAGCCCGGCGTCGTCGAGCCCGCCACCCTCGCCCACCCCGTCGGCGCCCACGACGTCCATTGCACCCAAGCCACCTACGCCCACGCTCTCTCAGGCACAACGCGTCCTGGCGACGATGGACGAGGCACACCGCGTCGGCCAGTTGTTCATGGTCGACGGCGACGCCACACTCGTCGATGCGGGTGCTGTCGCATTGATCACCAACTACCACGTCGGCGGTGTCTACCTGTCGGGCCAGACCAGCCTCAGCGTGCGGCAGACGGCAGCGGTCACGGCCGGGCTCCAGCAACACGCCGCCGGCCCGAAGCTGTTCATCAGCTCGGACCAGGAGGGCGGGCAGGTGCAGCGCTTCACCGGGCCTGGTTTCTCGCAGATCCCCAGCGGCGTGCAGCAGGGCATGCTCGCCCCCACTGAACTGCGGGCCGACGCCCAGCTGTGGGGCGGGCAACTGGCCGGCGCCGGCGTGAATCTCAACCTGGCCCCGGTCGCCGACACCGTGCCCAGCGCAGCCGCGGCCCAGCACAACCCGCCGATCGGCGGCTTCGACCGCGAGTACGGCTACGACCCGGCGACGGTCGCCTCGCACGCCGTGGCGTTCGCCGCGGGGCTGGCAGCCGCCGGCGTGGACGCCACGGCGAAGCACTTCCCCGCGCTCGGGCGGGTGACGGCCAACACCGACACGACCGCCGGGGTCACCGACACCCTGACGACCCGCAGCGATCCCTACCTGAGGCCGTTCGCCGCGCTGGTCCGGGCAGGCGTGCCGTTCGTGATGATGTCGACCGCCGTGTACATGCAGCTCGACGCGGCCCGGCCTGCCGCGTTCTCGCCGACGATCGTGGACGGCATGCTGCGTGGCGAGCTGGGGTTCCGCGGTGTGGTGATCAGCGATGACCTCAACGCCGTCCAGGTGCGCGCAGTGCCCGCTGCCGAACGTGCGGTCGATTTCATCGCCGCGGGGGGCGACATCGTGCTCGACGTGCAGAACGCCGACATCGCCCCGATGATCGAGGCGGTGCATGCCCGGGCCCGGACCGACCCCGCATTCCGGGCCCAGGTCGATGCCGCCGCGCTGCGCGTGCTGACTGCCAAGCAGGCCCGCGGCCTACTCCGCTAGGGCCGCGTATCCCCGCTTGATCACGTCGTTGATGATGGCCAGCCGCTCGTCGAAAGGGATGAACGCGCTCTTCATGGCGTTGAGGGTCAGCCACTGCAGGTCGGCCCAACCATAACCAAATGCCTTGACCAGCAAGGACATCTCACGGCTCATCGAGGTGTTGCTCATCAACCGGTTGTCGGTGTTGACCGTGACCCGGAACAGCAGCGACCGCAGCAGGCCGATCGGATGCTCGGCAATGGAGGTGGCCGCGCCCGTCTGCACGTTCGACGACGGGCACATCTCCAGCGGTATCCGCTTGTCACGGACGTACCGGGCCAGCCGGCCGAGTACCGCGGTGCCGTCCGGGCGACGGGCTATGTCGTCCACGATCCGCACACCGTGACCGAGCCGATCTGCCCCGCACCACTGGATCGCCTCCCAGATGGACGGCAGGCCGAAGGCCTCGCCGGCGTGGATCGTGAAGTGCGCGTTCTCCCGCCGGAGGTACTCGAAGGCGTCCAGGTGCCGGGTCGGCGGAAAACCCGCTTCGGCGCCGGCGATGTCGAAGCCGACCACGCCGCGGTCGCGATAGGCCACCGCAAGCTCGGCGATCTCCCGCGATCGCGCAGCGTGCCGCATCGCGGTCACCAAGGCGCCGACCCGTATGCGATGGCCGGCCTGGGCCGCATTCGCCTCACCGTGCCGGAACCCTTCGAGAACCGCGTCCACCACCTGCTCCAAAGACATGTTGCGCTCGGTGTGCTGCTCGGGAGCCCAGCGGATCTCGGCGTACACAACCCCGTCCGCCGCCAGGTCCTCGGCCGCTTCCCTGGCCACCCGGGCGATCCCGTCGGCCGTCTGCATCACGCCTACGGTGTGCGCGAACGTCTCGAGGTAGCGTTCCAGTGACCCGGAGCTCGACGACTCGCGAAACCATCGCGCTAGCTTGTCCGCATCCGTTGTCGGCAGAGCCTCGTAGCCGATCTGGTCGGCGAGCTCGACAACGGTCTGCGGTCGTACGCCGCCGTCCAGGTGATCGTGCAGCAGAACCTTCGGCGCGTATTGGATCGCCTCGTCGGTGAGCGCGGTCGGCATGACGTGAACGCTAGTGGGTCCGCGTCCGTAGGATGCGCGCCATGGATGCCCAGCCCGCGCTCGTGGCCGTGAACGGTACGGCGCAACGCAAGGCCGATCCCGATTCCTACCTGCTGCACGTGACGGTCGAGGTGCGCGGCCCGGCAGCCGCGACGGTGAACGCGCAGCTTGCCGATCGATCCGCCCAGGCCGATTCAGCCCTCGGTGCGCTGACGTCGCCGCAGCTGACCATCGTCCGGGGGCCGCTGTCGATACGTCGCAACGTGTGGCCGCGCGACGGGGGTGGGGAGCCCGTCGTCGAGTGGCTCGCCAGCCGAGGCTTCACACTGACCGATCGCGACACGGCGCACGCGGCAGCCGTGCTCGAGACGGTCGGCAAGCTGGCCGACGAGGTCGAGGGCCTGGTGATCAACGGCCCGCACTGGCAGCTCGACGACGACAACACCGTGCACGGGGCGGTTCAGGCCGATGCCGTGCAGGCTGCAGTGGTGCGGGCGAGGCGGTACGCCGAGGCGGTGGGCGGCACGCTCGGCCGGCTGGTCCAGATCTCGGACACCGGCATTCAGGTGCACCGCACGATGGCGCTGAGTGCCACCGCCCCTGGTGGGGGTGGGTTGGGAGCCATGGATTTCACGCCCGAGCCCGTCGAGGTGTCGGCGACCGTCGAGGGCCGGTGGGTGATCGACCTCAGCTGATCCGCTCGATGACCAGGGGCGTTAGCGAATACGCCTCGCCGATCTCGACAGCGCCGTGCAGCGCACTGAGCGCAGAGTCGAAGCGGGATGCGTCATCGGCGTGCAGTTCGAGCAGCGGCTGGCCCTCGCGCACCTGCTCGCCGGGCTTGGCGAACAGGACGATGCCGGCCGTCGCCGAGACAGTGTCCTCCTTGCGGGCCCGGCCCGCGCCGAGGCGCCAGGCTGCCACGCCGACCGCGTAGGCGTCCAGCTTGGTCACCACTCCGCCGGCTGGAGCGGCGACCACGTGCCGTTCGGGCGCCACCGGCAGGGGTGCGTCGACGTCGCCGCCCTGCGCGGTGATCATGCGCCGCCACACGTCCATGGCTCGTCCGTCCCGCAAGGCGTCGGCCGGATCCGTGTCGATTCCCACGGCGCCGAGCATCTCGCGTGCGAGCGTGAGCGTCAGCTCGACGACGTCGGGTGGGCCCCCGCCGGCCAGCACGTCGAGCGCCTCGGACACTTCCAGCGCGTGGCCGGCGGTGCATCCAAGGGGCGTCGACATGTCGGTGAGCAGGGCGACCGTTCTGGTGCCGTGCGCGGCTCCGAGTTCGACCATCCGGCGGGCAAGTTCGCGAGCGGTATCGACGGTCTTCATGAACGCTCCGGTGCCGACCTTGACGTCCAGCACCAGCGCGGAGGAGCCCTCGGCGATCTTCTTGCTCATGATCGAGCTGGCGATCAGCGGGATCGCCTCGACTGTGCCCGTCACGTCGCGTAGCGCATACAGCTTGCGGTCTGCGGGGGCGAGGCCTTCTCCGGCCGCGCAGACCACCGCGCCCACGTCGCGCAGCTGAGCGAGGAACTCGGCATTGGACAGCGAGGCGCGCCAGCCCGTGATCGCCTCCAGCTTGTCGAGCGTGCCGCCAGTGTGACCGAGCCCGCGGCCGGACAGCTGCGGCACCGCAGCGCCACAGGCCGCCACGAGCGGGGCCAGCGGCAAGGTGATCTTGTCGCCGACGCCGCCCGTGGAGTGCTTGTCGACCGTCGGTCTGTCGATGGACGAGAGGTCGAGACGCTCCCCGGACGCGATCATCGCGGCGGTCCACCGGGCCAGCTCGTCGGGCGCCATGCCGTTCAGCAGGATCGCCATGGCCAGCGCCGCCATCTGCTCGTCGGCGACCACCCCGCGGGTGTACGCGTCGATCACCCAGTCGATCTGCTCGTCCGGGATGCGCCCCCGATCGCGCTTGATGCGGATCACGTCGACCGCCACGAACGGCTCGGTCATGCTAGATCGTCCGGGCCGAACGCCAGGGGAAGCAGGTCGGTCATCGGCCGTGGCCCCTCGGCGGTGTCGACGAGCAGGTCCGGGCCGCCGTGCTCCCACAGCAGTTGGCGGCATCGTCCGCACGGCATCAGCACCTCGCCGCGCCGATCCACGCAGGCGAACGCGACCAGCCGCCCGCCCCCTGACGCGTGCAGGGCCGACACCAGCCCGCACTCGGCGCATAGCCCCACCCCGTAGGAGGCGTTCTCCACGTTGCACCCGACGACGGTCCGCCCGTCGTCGACCAGGGCCGCGGCACCCACCGGGAACTGCGAGTACGGCGCGTACGCGCGCCCCATCACCTCGAGTGCTGCCCGGCGCAGCGCGGGCCAATCCACCGATGTCATGCCGCTATCCCACCGCATAGGGCTGACCGTCGGCGGCAGGCGCTCGCACCCGGCCGACGAAGCCGGCGACTGCGAACAGCGTGGCGATGTACGGCAGAGTGAGCAGCAGGTTCGAGTCGATCGGCGTGCCGGCCAGCGAGAGCAGGCTCTGCAATTGGTCCGCGAAGCCGAAGATCAGCGCCGCACCCACCGCGCCGATCGGCGTCCAACGACCGAAAATCACACAGGCCAAGGCGATGAAACCCTTGCCGTTGGACATGTTCAGCTGGAACGTGCCGGCCACCCCAGATCCGATCACCAGAAAGGCACCGCCGAGTCCGGCGATCACGCCGCCGATGAGCAGCGCGCGCCACCGCGTGCCCGGCACGTGGATGCCGACCGTGTCGGCGGCGCGAGGGTGCTCGCCCACGGACCGCAGTCGCAAGCCCCAGCGGGTACGGAACAGGCCGAACGTGATCGCCGCGACAATCACGTAGGTCGCGTAGAGAAAGATCGTGCCGTGGAACAGCACCGGCCCGATGAGCGGAATGTCGCCGAGGCCCGGCACGTTCCACACCTTGAAGTAGCCGGGGTTGTTGAACTGGTCGGGGTGCGGAGTCATCATCACGATGAACAGGAAGCTCGTCAGGCCCAGCGCGAAGACGTTCAGCACCACGCCGATGATCACCTGGTCGACGAGGTACTTGATCGCCATGACGGCGAGGATCGCGGCAAGCAGGGCACCCGCGAACGCCCCCGCCAGTAGCCCTACCCAGATGCTTCCCGAGATCGTCGCGAGGAAGGCAGCCAAGAACGCGCCGAGCAGCAACTGACCCTCGATCGCAACGTTGACCACGCCGGAGCGTTCGCCGATGACACCCGCCATCCCTCCCCAGATAAGGGGAATCGCCGCCGGGAAGAGGGCGCCCTGCAGTAGCGACACAACGTTCAGGCTGTTGCCCGTGCCCGCAATCGACCAGACGATGAACGACACGACCACGCCAAAGATCGCTAACGCGGCACACCAGCGCGCTACGAGCCGGCGAGTCAGGCGCAATACCCCGGCGAGAATCACCAACACCGACATGACGATCACCATGTTGCGCGCGGTGAAGGTCCAACTGCCGACGTCGACCTTCGCCCCTGGCAGCGAGAACTGCAGCGTGGCCTGTTGTTTCGACCGCACACCAAGTCCGAATAGCCACAGGTTCACCAGGCCAGCCACGATCTCGAGGACACCCGCGGTGACATGGCGCGGCACGCGGACCTGACGCACGGCCGACACCGTGACCGCGAGGTTGGTCGCCGCGCCGGTCAGCGCACCCTGAGCCCGGCCGTGCAGCCGGAACATCGACCGCACCAGGGCAGGTGCGGCAATCAAAATGATGATCAGCGCCTGGATCACCGTGACGATGTCGATCGGAACCGACGTTTGCGTCTGCATCGCCGTTCCGCCCTGACGCAGGGCGCCCAGCAGCAGGCCGGCGAACACCGTCCCCCACGGCGAAGTACGCCCGAGCAATGCGACGGTGATGGCGTCGAAGCCGACGTTGGAGTCGATGTTCGGTGTCACCTGGTAGGACGTCGCACCGCCGATGGACAACAACGTTCCGGCCAGGCCGGCAAGTCCGCCGGCGACCGCCATCGCCAGCATGGTCACCGCGGATACGCTCATCCCGGCTGTGCGCGCCGCGGAGGGGTTACCGCCGACCGCCCGCAGCCGAAAGCCGATCGTGCTGCGACTCATGATCCACCAGACGGTCGTAGCCGCGGCAAGCGCGAGCACGATGCCGAGGTCGATCTGCAGCGTGTGACCGAACAGGTGTGGCAATCGCGCCGTGCCGTGGATGATCTTGCTGCCCTGTGCACCGGGACCTTGGATGATGCCGCTGACGGTGAGGAGGTACTTCAACACGTACAGCGCGACGTAGTTGAGCATGATCGTGGTGATCACTTCGTGCGCGCCGGTGCGCGCCTTGAGCCAGCCGGCGATGAATCCCCAGATCGCACCGGCGGTGATGCCGGCCACAACGGCCACCACGAGGTGAATCACCGGCGGCAGCGACCACGCGAACCCGACGTAGCCCGACGCCATCGCCCCGGCGATGACCTGCCCCTGGGCGCCGATGTTGAACAGGCCGGCCCGGAACGCCATAGATATCCCCAGGGCCGCGCAGATCAACGGCGCTGCCTTGTAGATCGTGCCGGTGATTGGACCCCAGATGCCTGCGGTCGTGCGGTCGTTGTTGAAGTTGTAGACCGAGCCCTGGAACAAGGCCCTATACGCGTCGCGGACGGTGTACCACGAGTCCTTGAAGAAGTCGCTCGGCGAGGTGAAGAAGAAGCCGAGGTCCTTCCGCACCGTCTCGTCAGAGAAGATCATCAGCAGTCCGCCGAGGACGAGCGCGATCACGATCGCCAGGACCGTCACGAGCCACGCGTCACTGCGTGCTGGCCGTCCTTGCTGCTCCGGGACGTCAGCCGGAGCTTCGGTGACCGGCTCGGTGCCCGTCGTCGTCACTCGTCGGCCTCCTGCTCCTCGACCGCCGTCAGCTGGGTGGGGTGCGCCTCCGCCTCGACCTGAGCCACCTCCGGCGGAACGCCGGCCATCATCAGGCCGACCTCGTCGCGTGAGGCCCCCGCGGGCAGGACGCCGATGATCGCTCCGCGGTACATGACCGCGATCCGGTCGGCGAGTGCGAGCACCTCGTCAAGCTCGGTCGACACGATGAGCACCGGGGTGCCACGGTCACGTTCGGCGATGAGCCTGCGGTGGATGAACTCCTGCGCGCCGACGTCCACGCCGCGCGTCGGCTGGGATCCGACGAACAGCCGCAGCGGCCGGGACATTTCCCGGGCCAGGACGAGCTTCTGCTGGTTGCCACCGGAGAGGTTGCCCGCGGGGGTCGAGATCGACGGGGTGCGAACGTCGAACTCGGCGACCCGATGCTCAGCGTTGCGGCGGATCTCGCCCAGCCGCAGGCTGGGCCCGCGCGCGAACTCGTCGCGGTCGTAGAGGTCGAGCACCAGGTTCTCGGCCACTGACAGCGCGCCGACCAACCCGTCGTGCTGACGGTCCTCCGGCACGTAGCCCACGCCGTCGCCCAAGATCGCGTGCGGCGACCGCCCGACGAGCGGCTTGCCGTACAACAGCACGTCGCCTGCCTCGGGTGGGCGTAGGCCGAGCAGCGTCTCGACGAGTTCCTCCTGCCCGTTGCCCTGTACTCCCGCGATCGCGACGATCTCGGCAGCATGGACGTCGAGGCTCACCCCGTTGACGGTCACCTGCCCGCGATCGTCGCGGACCACCAGGTCGCTGATCGACAGCGCCACCTCGCGCGGCGTGGCCAGCTCCTTGTCGACGATCAGCGCGACGTCGCGGCCGACCATCATCCCGGCGAGTTCGGCCTCGGAGGCGGTTGGGGGGGCCTCCCCCACGACCTTGCCGCGGCGGATCACGGTGATCCGGTCGGCAACCGCCTTCACCTCGCGCAGCTTGTGCGTGATGAACACGATGGAGGTGCCGCCCGCGCGAAGGTCCCGCATGACGCGGATCAGGTCGTCGATCTCCTGCGGGGTCAGGACCGCGGTCGGCTCGTCCAGGATGAGGACGCCGGCGTCGCGCACGAGCGCCTTGAGGATCTCGACACGTTGCTGCACGCCTACCGGCAAGTCGCCGACGAGCGCGCCAGGGTCGACGTCCAATCCGTAGCGTTCGGACAGCTCACGCACCTTGGCCGCGGCGGTGCGGTGCGAAAGCCTCCCGAACGGGCCCGTCGTCGGCTCGTCCCCGAGCATGACGTTCTCGGCCACCGAGAACACCGGGATGAGCATGAAGTGCTGGTGCACCATGCCGATGCGCGCGGCGATCGCGTCACCCGGTCCGCGGAATCGCCGCGGGGTTGCGTCGATGAGGATCTCGCCCTCGTCGGGATGGTAGAGCCCGTAGAGGACGTTCATCAGCGTGCTCTTGCCGGCCCCATTCTCGCCCAGCAGCGCGTGGATCTCACCCGGTTCGACGGTCAGGTCGATCGAATCGTTCGCCACCAGCGAGCCGAAACGCTTCGTGATGCCCCGTAGCTCGAGCCTCATACCTGCACAACCCCCTGGGTGGCGCCTGGGCGCCGCACGCGAGCCGGGCGACGCAGGGTTGCGGAACGCTGCGCCGGTCAGTCAACCAGCGCAGCGTTCCGCGGGGTAGTGCTCGTCAGCCACCGGCCTTCGGTTGGGACGGTGAGGTGATCTTGATCTTGCCCGAGATGATGTCCTGCTTGATGCTGTCGAGCTTGGATTTCACGTCCGCCGGGACCTTCGAGTCGAAGTCGTGGAACGGAGCAAGACCCGTGCCGCCGTTGGAAAGGTCGCCGATGTAGTCCTTCGCGGACAAGCTGCCCGTGGCCGCGCCCTCGACCGCCTTGGTGACCGAGTCGGCGATGCCCTTGACCACAGACGTAAGGAACACGCTGCAGTACTGCGAAGCCGAGATGCAGCCGTCCGTGTCGACCCACATGACGACGGCCTTGCCGCCGGACGCCTTCGCCGCCGCAGCACTGCCCAGCCCGGTGCCACCGGCAACCGGGAAGATCACGTCAGCGTTCTGCGAAATGAAGTTGGTCGCCAGTGTCTGACCCTTGGTCTGGTCGGTGAACGAGCCCGCGAAGCTGCCGTTCTGTGCCTTCTCGTCCCAGCCGAGCACCTTGACGTTCTTGCCGTTTTGCTGGTTGTAGTAGTTGACGCCCTCCTGGAAGCCGTCCATGTAGATGGTCACGGGCGGGATCTTCAGGCCACCGTAGGTGGCGACGACGCCGGTCTTGGAATACGCCGCTGCCAAGTAACCACCCAGGAAGCCGCCCTGCGCAGTGTTGTACTGCAAGCCCTGCATGTTCTTGCCATTGCCGGCCGCGTCGACCTCGGCGAAGTCCTGGCTGGCGTTGGCCTTCGCGGCGTTCCCGGTAGCAGTCGCCATCAGTCCACCGACCGTGACGATCAGGTTGCACTTCTCGCCGATGAGCGAGGTGATGTTGGGCACGTAGTCGGTCTCGGCCTTGGACTGGACGTACTTGACCGTCGCCTTACCGTCCGATTGTGCCTTCTGCATGCCTTGCCACGCCGAGGCGTTGAAGGACTTGTCATCGATGCCGCCTGTGTCGGTGACCATGCACGCCTTGTAGGCGGCCGCAGCCGCGCTCGACGCGGCCGATGACGCGCCTGCCGCCACGCTGGACGCAGCGCCGCCGCCTGAACTCTTGCTGCCGCAACCCGCGAGCACCAACGCCCCCGCGGCGACAGCGGCTGCCATCACCACACCGTAGGAACGACGCAATGCGACCACCTCTCCCGTTCGCTCGGTAAACCAGCGCCACATCCGGACGTCGGCCACGTGCTGACACGCTATCGGCTGGACGTGCCGACTGTGCAGGTGATCTGGTGTCGTCACCTGATCGTTGCCGTTCCGGCCACGGCATCGTGATACTCAGCGTGCGCTATGCCGCACGCCCAGTATCACGATCAACAGCAGTGCCCGGCGCAACTGGGTCACCACCAGCTGCTCCTCTTCGCGCGCGACCACGCTCGGATAGCGCAGGAACAGCGCTCCGCCAAGCGCGATCTCGTTCTGGCGCAGCTGATCGTCCGTAAGCCTCGGCGGCAGTGAAGGAGGTCAGCGCCGCCCTGGGCCCGCAGCTGACAAGCGCGGCACGCCATTGCTCTTGGCGCGCGAGTGGACCGGTGTGCAGGACGACGGCTCGGCCGAGCATGCGCCACCGCCCGGCTGCGAGCTGATCGCGCACCTTGAACCGATTGACTCCGGGCTGGGCAAGCTGGTGACGAGACAGCACACCCAGGTCGAGGTCGGCCAGTTGCCGGGCGGCCCGGGCGGCATTCGTCAGCATGGTCTGAGCGTGCCCGTCCGGTGCGGGTCACGCGGGAGAAACGGGCGGCTTATGGATACGCCGAGCGGCTGTGGATGGCCCAATGGCAGTGGATCGTGATACTCAACGTGCGTCATTGGCGCTCGCCGAGTATCACGATCGGGACGGGCAGGGGCTCGCCTCAGACGACGGGGACGATGTCGGGAGCGTCCAGGCGGGCGGCGTCGGCGGCCGCGTCGTCCGGCTGGTCCTGCGACAGCCGCTCGGCGTGGACGCGGGCGAGGTAGTGCTCGACCTCGCGATCCCGCTGACGGGAATCCCAGCCGAGTGGGCCGGCCATCAGCGAGGCCACCACGGGCGCAGCCTCGATGCCGCGGTCCCAGGACTCGATGGAGATCCGGGTGCGCCGGGCGAGCACGTCCTCCAGATGCCGTGCTCCCTCGTGCGTCACCGCGTACACGGCCTCGACGCGCAGGTAGTCGTCCGCACCAGGCAGCGGCGTGGCCAGCGACGGGTCGGCGGCTATTAGGTCGAGCAGCTCGTGCACCAGCGAGCCGTACCGGCCCAGCAGGTGCTCGACTCGGACCACGTGCAGGCCGGCCGAGGTGGCGAGCGCATGACGCTGGTTCCACAGCGCAGTGAAGCCGTCGGCGCCCACCAGCGGGATGCGGTCCGTGCACGATGCGGGAACACGGGAGTCCATGCCGCGCGCCACCTCGTCGACGGCATCGGCGGCCATCACGCGGTAGGTGGTGTACTTGCCGCCGGCGACCACCACGAGACCCGGTACCGGGTGGTTGACGACGTGCTCGCGCGACAGCTCGGACGTGGAGTCCGACTCGCCGTGCAGCAGTGGCCGCAACCCCGCGTACACGCCCTCGACGTCCTCGCGGGTCAGTGGCGAGGCGAGCACCTCATTCGCGTGGTCGAGCAGGTAGTCGATGTCCCTCGAACTGGCGGCCGGGTGAGCCTTGTCCAGCGACCAGTCGGTGTCGGTCGTTCCGAGGATCCAGTGACGTCCCCAGGGGATTACGAGCAGCACGGACTTCTCGGTCCGCAGGATCACGCCCGTCGAGGACTGCAGCCGGTCGCGCGGGACCACCAGATGGATGCCTTTGGACGCTCGCACGTGGATCTGCCCGCGGGTGTCGGCCAGGCTCTGCGTGTCGTCGGTCCAGACGCCGGTCGCGTTGACGATCTGCTTGGCGCGCACCGACAGCTCGCGCCCGGTCTCCAGGTCGACCATCCGCGCACCGGTGACGCGTTCGCCCTGCCGTTCGAAACCGGTGACCGGCATCCGGTTGGCGGCGAAGGCCCCGTAGGCCACCGCCGTGCGCACCAGCATCATGGTGTGCCGCGCGTCGTCGACCTGGGCGTCCCAGTACTGCACGGCCCCGGTCAGCGCGGACTTCTTCAGGCAGGGCGCCTCCCGCAGCGCCCGACGACGGCTGAGGTGGCGGTGGTAGGGCAGCCCGCGGGACTCGTCGCCCACTGAGCTCATGGCGTCGTAGAGCATGACACCGGCGCCGACGTACGGGCGCTCCCACAGGTGATGCTGCAGTGGGTACAGAAACGGCACCGGGCGCACGAGGTGCGGCGCCAGGCGCTGCAGCAACAGGCCACGCTCGCGCAGCGCCTCACGCACCAGCCCGAAGTCGAGCATCTCCAGGTACCGAATGCCGCCGTGGATCAGCTTGCTGGACCGGCTGGAGGTGCCGCTAGCCCAGTCGCGCTGATCGACGATCGCGGTCGACAACCCGCGCGTGACGGCATCCAGGGCCGCCCCGGCGCCGACGACGCCGCCGCCCACGACCAGGACGTCCAGCTCCTCCGGGCCCGCCATCTGGGACACCGCCTCGGCGCGTGCCTGCGGCGACAAGGCAGCACCCAGCACAGCTCGTTCCTTTCAGGAGATATCGACCCAGTCCAGTGTGCGCTGCACGGCTTTCTGCCAGCCGGCATACCCCTGCGCGCGCGTCGCCTCGTCCCATTCCGGCGTCCAACGACGGCCCTCCCGCCAGTTGGCGCGCAGCTCGTCGGGGCCCGACCAGAAGCCGACGGCGAGCCCCGCCGCGTACGCCGCGCCCAGCGCGGTCGTCTCCGCGACCACTGGACGGCTGACCGGCACGCCCAGGATGTCGGCCTGCAGCTGCATGCACAGCTCGTTAGCGGTCACCCCGCCGTCGACGCGCAGCACGTCCAGCTGGAGGCCAGCGTCCCTGGTCATCGCCTCGGCGACGTCACGAGTCTGGTAGCAGATCGCCTCCAGCGTCGCGCGAGCCAGGTGCGCGTTGGTGTTGAACCGGGACAGCCCGACGATCGCCCCGCGGGCGTCGCTGCGCCAGTACGGCGCGAACAGCCCGGAGAACGCCGGCACGAAGTAGATCCCGCCGGTGTCGTCGACCTGCCGGGCGAGCGCCTCGATCTGCTCGGTGCCCGAGATTATCCCGAGCTGGTCGCGCAGCCACTGCACCGCGGACCCGGTCACGGCGATCGAACCCTCGAGCGCATAGACCGGGCGAGCCGAACCGAGCTGGTAGGCCACCGTGGTCAGCAGACCGTGGGTGCTGCGGACCAGCTCTTCGCCGGTATTGAGCAGCAGGAAATTGCCTGTGCCGTAGGTGTTCTTCGCCTCGCCAGGCTCGAAACAGGCCTGTCCGACGACGGCCGCGTGCTGGTCGCCGAGGATGCCGGTGAGCGGCACACCGGCGACCACGCCCGGATGCGTCAGCCGCCCGAATGAAGACGGGTCTGCCGATGGGCCAATCGCCGGCAGCATCGCGCGTGGGATGTCGAGGAAGCCGAGCAGCTCGTCGTCCCAGTCCAGCGTCTCGAGGTTCATCAGCATGGTCCGGCTGGCGTTGGTGACATCCGTGACGTGGACACCGCCGCGCGCACCACCGGTCAGGTTCCACGTCAGCCAGCTGTCGATCGTGCCGAACAGCGCCTCGCCGCGATCTGCATCCGCCCGCACACCGTCGACGTTGCGCAGGATCCACTGCAGCTTGCCGCCGGAGAAGTAGGTGGCGGGCGGCAGGCCAGCCTTGTGCCGGATCACGTCACCGCGGCCGTCCTGCTCCAGCGCGTGCGCAATGGCAGCGGTGCGGGTGTCCTGCCAGACGATCGCGTTGCAGTAAGGGCGTCCGGTGGACCTGTTCCAGACGACGGTGGTCTCACGCTGATTCGTGATGCCGAGCGCTGCCAGGTCGGTGGCGGCCAGCCCGGCGCGGTTGAGCGCGGCCTGGATAACCGCGCTGGTGCGTTCCCAGATCTCGATCGGGTTGTGCTCGACCCACCCGGCCCGCGGCAGGATCTGCTCGTGCTCGAGTTGGTGCCTGCCAATCTCGGTGCCACCGTGATCGAAGATCAGGAATCGGGTGCTGGTCGTCCCCTGGTCGACCGCCCCGACGAAGTCAGCCACGTCGCCGTCGGGTGGTCAGCCAGGCAACGGCGGCCGCGCCAATCGCCACGCCCGTCCCCACCAATGACGCCGCCACCGCCGTGGGCGAGATCGCGGGCGGCCGCGGCTGGGCAGTCAGGCTCTGCGGCGGGACGAGGCCGGGCGTGAGTGGCTGTGGTGCGGGCAGCGCGGTGGCCGTCCACGCCATGCAGAACAGTAGGTACCGGGCCACCAGGTACAACCAGACGAGGATCCCGATCACGCTGCCGAAGACGCCAGCCGCTGGGCTCTTGTTGACCTGCGCGATGTACCAGGTGCCCATGAGCTTGAGCACCTCGAAGCCGACTGAGGCGAGCAGCGCGCCGCGTAGCAGGACGCCCCGGGGCACCGTGACCCGCGGCAGGCGCACCAATAGCCACCAGAAGATCACCATGTCGCCGGCCACCGCCAGGATGACCCCCAGCGCCGCGGTGAGTGTCCCCGCTCCGGCGAAGTCGATGCCCAGCGCGTCGAGGGCGCGCCCGGCCAGTGCCGTGCCACCTGCGGTGAGTCCGATGGAGATCAGCGAGCCGACCCCCAGACCGACCAGCGCAATCAGGTCGCCCAGCTTGGTCTTGACCAGTTTGCCCCTGGTCGGCTCGACCCCCCAGACCGCGTTGCTCGCCGCCCGCAGGTTGCCGATCCAGCCGAGGCCGGTGAGCAGAAGGCCCGCCAGGCCGATCAACCCGACGCTGGTGCGATTGGCGATCGCCGTGTTGACCGAATCCTTGAGGGTGTCGCCGAAACTGCCCGGCAGTGTCGAGGTGATGTGGTCGAGCAGGCTGCGCAGCTGATCCGGGTTCTCGGCGAGCACGAAGCCACCGATCGAGACCGCGAGCAGGACGAGCGGGATCAGCGACAGGAAGCTGAAGTAGGTGATGGCCGCCGCGAACTGTCCTCCGTGGTTGGTCTGGAAGCGGGCCCAGGCCGCCACCACGTGCCGCAGCCAGGCGTGCCGGTCGTTTGCCTCCCGCCAGCGGCGCGACACCGCCTCGCGGATGCGGCCGACGAGAGGGCGCGGCTGCATCAGCAGCCCAGCGGGAACTCGCGACGGGTCTGCCAGGCGCCCGCCCGATTGCGTGCAAAGCACTGAAACTTCTCGACAGTGAACCGCGCCACGAAGCCGGACAGCCCGTCGTAGACGACGTCGAGTGCCGCGACTGGGACGTCCTGCGCCGCGGTCACGTGCGGGTGGTACGGGAACTCGAGTTCGCGGTCGAGTGGCCCGCTGCGAATGGCCTTCTCCAGCACCTCGCAGTTGGCGACTCCCCGCGCGACCTGAATGAAAACCACCGGCGAGACGGGCCGGAAGGTGCCGGTGCCGTGCA
Organism: uncultured Actinomycetota bacterium; assembly: GCA_963839995.1. Classification (GTDB taxonomy): domain Bacteria; phylum Actinomycetota; class Actinomycetes; order Mycobacteriales; family Jatrophihabitantaceae; genus CAWIUB01. The sequence goes on from CAWIXH010000001.1 coordinate 404,874, forward strand.
GGTGCATGACGAACAGCTCGCTGTCGGCGGCCGCCTCGGCCAGGTGCTTGTCGATCTCGTCCAGTTCGTCCACGTCGACGGGCGTCGGTGGCAGCAGTGTGACGTGCGGCCAGATCAGGTCCGCCTGCGGGTCGCCCGCGCGCCGGCGCCACCCGGACAGGACGGTGGCATGTGGCTCGGGAACGGCGATGGCCACCCCGAGCACCACGCGTTCACGACTCACGATCCAACCCTGCCGCGCATTTCCCCGGGATTGTGCGCTGCGCCCTGCGCTGAGCGCACATTTCCGGGGAGAACCTGATCGACACGGGGCAGGAAGCCCACGTTCTCGTAGGCGGCAGCGAGCGTCGGCGCCGCCGCGGCTCGGGCTCGATCCGCCCCGCCGGCGAGCAGCCGGTCCAGCTCTGCCGGGTCGGCGAGCAGCTGTTTCGTTCGATTGGCGAACGGCTCCGCGAACGCGACGACGGCGTCAGCGGTGGCCTTCTTCAGCGCCCCGTAACCTTGCCCGGCGAACGCCGCGGCGGCGCCCTCAGGCGTGTCGTCGGTGACCGCGGCCAAGATCGTCAGCAGATTCGAGACGCCCGGTTTGCCGTCCGGGTCGTAGCGGACCTCCGTGCCGGTGTCGGTGACGGCGCGCTTGATCTTCCTTGTGAGCGCCGCCGGGTCGTCGAGCAGGTTCAGCGTGCCCACGTCCCCGAGTGACTTACTCATCTTGGCCGACGGATCCTGCAGGTCAAGGATCTTGGCGGTCTCTTTCGGGATGAACGGCGCCGGCACGGTGAACGTCGCACCGTAGCGGCTGTTGAAACGCTGTGCGAGGTCACGGGTGAGCTCGAGGTGCTGACGCTGGTCCTCGCCGACCGGCACGACGTCGGCCTGGTAGAGCAGGATGTCGGCGGCCTGCAACACCGGGTAGGTGAACAGCCCCACCGAGTAGTGGTCGGCACCGGAACGCGACGACTTGTCCTTGAACTGCGTCATGCGGCTCGCCTCGCCGAACCCGGCCAGGCACTCGAGCACCCAGCACAGCTGGGTGTGTTCGGGCACTTGGCTCTGCACGAACAGCGCACACCGCGCGGGATCGAGCCCGGACGCGAACAGCTGGGCCGCCGAGACCCGGGTGCGTTCGCGCAGCTGCGCCGGCGATGGCGGGTCGAGCGTGATCGCGTGCAGGTCGACCACGCAGTAGAACGCCTCGTGCGTGTCCTGTAACGCGACCCAATGCTTCAGCGCCCCCAGGTAGTTACCGAGATGGAAGGACGACGCCGTCGGCTGGATGCCCGACAGCACCCGGGGCTGCCTGCCGGCGGACGCGGGAGCGGACATGAGATCCGATTCTGGCAGCCGCGTCAATCCGGGGTCGCCATCTGCGGCTCGGCCAGCGGTGGCGGCGTCACGCGCACCCGCGCCGCCCGGCGGCCATCCACCGCCGTCACCGTGAGGTGATAGCCCGCATAGTCGACGTCATCGCCGACCGCGGGCAGTCGGCCCAGTGCGGACATGACGTAGCCGGCAGCCGTCTCGTACGGGCCGTCGGGCAGCTCCAGGCCGGTGAACTCGGCCAGCTCATCCAAGTTGACCAGGCCGTCCACCTCGACCGCGCCGTCGATCAGCCGGCGGGGCCCGGCTGCGGCCTCGTCGTACTCGTCGCGGATATCCCCGATGACCTCCTCGATCAGGTCCTCGAGCGTCACGATGCCGTCGGTGCCGCCGTACTCGTCGACCACGACCGCCATGTGCAGGCCCTCGCGACGCATCTCGGACAGCGCCGACAACACGTTCTTCGACCCGGGCAGCCGCTTGATCTCGCGGACCAGGTCACCGACCGTCCGACCTCGGTCGGCGTGGCCGCCGCCGAGCAGCAGATCGCGGATGTGCACGAAGCCCACCACGTCGTCCGGTCCCCGCCCGAACACCGGGTAACGGGAGTGCGGCGACTCTCCCGTGACCTTCGCCGCCCGGGCCACGGTCATCGTCGCGTCCAGGAAGTCGACCTCGGTTCGCGGCACCATCACCTCGCTGACCGAACGCTCCCCGGCGGCGAACACCTCGTCGATCAGCCGGCGCTCGTCGCTCGACAGCGACTCGTGCGCCGCGACCAGGCCGCGCAGCTCCTCCTGGCTGATGGCTTCCCGGCCGGTGTCGGGGTCGCCGCCGAGCACCCGGACGAGACCGTTCGTGCACCGCGAGAGCAGCCAGATGACGGGACGCGCGAGCGTCGCGAGCCGGTCCAGCGTGGGGCTGAACAGGCGCGCGGTGCCGTCGGAGCGTTGCAGCGCCAGCCGTTTGGGCACCAGCTCGCCGACGACCAGCGTGACGAACGAGATCAGCACGGTGACCCCGATGAACCCGATCACGCCGGCCGGTCCCTCGGCCATCCCCGCATCGACCAAAGCGTTCTTGGCCTGATGCGACAGGGTGACGGCGCCGAACGCGCTGGACAGTAGCGACGTCAGCGTTACTCCGATCTGGACGGTGGCGAGGAACCGGTTCGGGTCAGCGGTCAGCCGGGCCACGGCCGCGCCGCGCCGACTGCCCTCGGCCATCGCGCGCACCTGTCCGTCGCGCAGCGAGATCAACGCGATCTCTGACGCGACGAACAGTCCCTCGACCAGGATCAGGGCCAGGACGATGGCGATGTTGAGCAGAGTGGGGCTCACGGCTGGGCGCTAGCCGGCCGTCGTGGTATGGCCGCTCACCGTCCCGAGTCTACGGACCGGACGGCCATCGTGACGCTAGTCTGCGGACACCCTGGAGGTGGACGCGTGGACGTGTCGCGAGTGGTCGAGCTGCGCGTGCATGGCGTGTCAGGCACACCACCCCAGGACCTGCTCGACCGGCCGCTGGTCACCCAGGTGGCCGGCGACCGGATCGCCGGCTTCTACCGTCCGCGCCTAGCCTCCGAGCGCACGGACGCGGTCCCCGGGCGCGATGGGCCGCCACTCGAGGGGTATGTGTGGGGCGGGCTCACCTCGGGTTCGCCCGGCCGGGCGCTGTGGCTGGTGCTGCTGCCGTTCACGCTGATCAACGTGGCCCCGCGGCTGCGCCCCGGCGACCCGTCCGGCGGCCAGACACGAGGGTCGGCGCGGCTCGTGTGGTGGCTGTGGTACCTGAGCCGGTTGCTTGCCCTGTCGCTGACGATGACCCTGGTCGTTGCCTTCTGCGGCATCGGGCTGGACCTACTGGGCTGGCAGTGCGCGGACCCGTCCCGGCCGTGCGCGGCCGGCTCGCCGGGCTGGCTGATCGGCCGGGTCAGCGAGCTGGCGACCGGCCCTCGGCTGGCCGTCGGGGCGCTCGTCCCACTGCTCGTCCTGGCCGCACTCGCGCTCATCAGCGGACGGACTATCGCCCGGTACGAGGCAGTGAGCGACCAAGCCCGCCGCGCCGACAACCCGCGGGCCACGGAGCCGCGGCTGGACTCGGCCTGGATGTGGCGTGGGGAGGATCTGGTGCGGCGGCTACGTCATCTGCATCTGCAGGCCGGGCTGGCGGTGGTGCTCGCCGCGGTGGCCTGGCCGATCGAGTCGTGGTGGCGGGTGGTGGTGCTGCTGGTCGCGGCCGGGGCGGCCGGCTGCGCTGTCGCGCTGCTCAGCCGATCCTCCGTGTACGGGCGTGGGCCGAACGTGCCGTGGGTCAGCCGCCTCATCTGGGCGATCTGGGCCGTGCTCGGCGGGATCACGGTCTCCACGGCGGTCTTGCTGCTCACGTCTGCCGTGTCGTTCACCCACCGGACCCGACCTCCGCATCCGGTCACCGCCGTGGGACTGCCGCACTACGCCGGGACGTTGATCTGGTTCTTCGCTGCGCAGCTCGTCCTTGTCGTCGGGCTGACCGTGGTGGCCCTGTCCCTACAGCGCGCCGGCCGGGTCGCCGCGCCGGCCGGGCCGAGACCGAGCGTATGGGGCATCGGCACGCTGGTGCTCACGCTGCTGGGCGTGTTCACCGGTGCCGTCTTGTCCGCCAGTGCCTACATCTACGCGGGCGCCTGGCTGCACACCGGCTCGGTCAAGCCGAGCTTCCAGGAGGCGACGAGTGTGGCGGCGGCGTTCGACGTGCCCGAGTCGATCCGGGACGCATCGCTGACGTTCGCCGTGTCCGGCGCGTTCGTCGTGGTCATCGCGGTCTTTGCGGCGGCGATGGGCGCCGTGCGGTATGCACTGGTCCGCCCGGGCAGCCGGCCGCTGACCGGCCGGGAGTTCGCAGACGACTATCCCGGGGTGTCCACCGCGACCGGGCGGGCGAAGCAGATCCTGCGCGCGTTCTGGCGGGCCCGGCTGATCGACGGCGTCGGGTCGGCCGTCGGGCTGCTGTTACTGCCCGGGACGCTGCTGACTCTTGCGGTCACCGTGCTGCTGCTCCTGCGGCCCTGGTCGAGCTGGGCCGCTCATCACGCGGACGTGCTGACCGGTCGCGCCGTCGGTTGGCTGCCCACAGACCAGGCATTCTCCGCGGCCTACCTGCAAGCCTTCGGCGCGTACGCGGTGGTGTTGCTGATGCTCGGCCTGGTGACCCTCGGCGCGCTCGCCTACCGGGTGCCGAAGACCCGGCGGCTGGTCGGCATCGTGTGGGATCTCGCCTCGTTCTGGCCACGCTCAGCCCACCCGCTGGCGGCGCCTTGCTACGCCGAGCGGTCCGTCCCGGATCTGACGACCCGGATCCGCTGGTACGTCGAGGGATCTGACCCGTCGGACTACCCGACCGGCGCCGTGGTACTGGCCGGGCACAGCCAGGGATCCGTCATCTCGGCGGCCGTGCTGCTGCAGCTGCAGGCGAGCGACCGGCAACGAGCCCAGCCGGACCGCGTGCTGCCCCGCCTGGGGTTCCTGTCCTACGGCAGCGTGCTGCGCCGCCTCTACGCCCGCTATTTCCCGGCCTATCTCGGGGCGGGCATCCTCGACCGGATGGCCGAGGTGCTCGGTGCCGACGGGGTCATGCGCTGGCGCAACCTGTGGCGGCACAGCGACCCCATCGGCGGCGCGGTCGCGATGGGTCCACCGGGCACCGGTCGCGCAGCCGGCGGCCCGATCGCACAGGCGGACTGCAAGCTCATCGACCCGCGCTTCGACGTCCCCGCGGGCGACACGAGCGACCCGCCGGTGCGGGGACATTCCGGCTACCCCGCCGATCCGATCTTCCAGCAGAGCGTGGCGGACCTGGCGATGCGGCTCTAGTCGGTCGCCTTTTGCAGGTTGCCGTCGATAGCCGCCAGGAACTCCTCCGTCGTCAGCCACGGGGTGTCGGGGCTGATCAGCAAGGCCAGGTCCTTGGTCATCTGGCCGCTCTCCACCGTCTCGACGCACACGCGCTCCAGTGTCTCGGCGAACGTGCTGACCTCGGGCGTGCCGTCCAGCTTGCCGCGATGCTCCAGCGCGCGCGTCCAGGCGAAGATCGACGCGATCGGGTTGGTCGAGGTGGGGTTGCCCTTCTGGTGCTCGCGATAGTGCCGGGTGACGGTACCGTGCGCCGCCTCGGCCTCGACGGTGCGTCCGTCCGGGGTCATCAGCACGCTGGTCATCAGGCCGAGCGAGCCGAAGCCCTGGGCGACCGTGTCGGACTGCACGTCGCCGTCGTAGTTCTTGCAGGCCCAGACGTACCCGCCCGACCATTTCAACGCCGAGGCCACCATGTCGTCGATCAGCCGGTGCTCGTAGGTCAGGCCGGCCGCGTCGAACTCCGCCTCGAACTCCGACTCGAACACCTCGGCGAACAGATCCTTGAACCGTCCGTCGTAGGCCTTGAGGATGGTGTTCTTGGTCGAGAGGTAGACCGGATATTTGCGCTCCAGGCCGTAGCGGAACGACGCCCGCGCGAAGTCACGGATCGAGTCGTCCAGGTTGTACATGGTCATCGCGACGCCGCCGCCGGGGTAGTCGAACACATCGAATTCCATCGGCTGGCTGCCGTCCTTCGGCGTGAAGGTGACGGTCAGCTTGCCCTCGGCGGGAACCACGAAGTCGGTCGCCCGGTACTGGTCGCCGAAGGCGTGGCGGCCGATGACGATCGGCTTGGTCCAGCTCGGCACCAGTCGTGGCACGTTGCTCATCACGATCGGTTCGCGGAAGATCACCCCGCCGAGGATGTTGCGGATCGTGCCGTTCGGCGACCGCCACATGTGCTTGAGGCCGAACTCCGCCACCCGGGCTTCGTCCGGCGTGATCGTGGCGCACTTGACGCCGACGTCGTGGCGCTTGATCGCGTTCGCCGCGTCTACCGTGACCTGGTCGTCGGTGGCGTCACGGTGCTCGATGCCCAGGTCGTAGTACTCGAGGTTGACGTCCAGGTACGGCAGAATCAGCTTGTCCTTGATGAACTGCCAGATGATGCGCGTCATCTCGTCGCCGTCGAGCTCGACGACGGTCCCCTCGACCTTGATCTTGGACATGTTCCCGACCCTACTGGACTTCGGGAGTATCCGATCCAGGCCTTGAGCCAGAGCTTGCCAAGGCGCCTGGACCTACGGTCGGCGCGCCACCTGCGGTGGCTGTTACTCCCGACGTCGTAGGTCAGACCAGGCCGAGGGCTTGCACGGCCTCGCGTTCCTCGGTCAGCTCGGCCACCGACCTGTCGATGCGCGATCGGGAGAATTCGTCAAGCTCGAGGCCCTCGACGACCTGCCACGCACCGCCCCGCGAAACCGCGGGGAAGCCCGCGATCAGGCCCGCGGGGATGCCGTAGGAGCCGTCGGAGACCAGGCCGACCGACACCCAGTCGCCCTCGGCGGTGCCGTTGACCCAGTCGTAGACGTGACCGATCGCCGCGTTGGCCGCCGAGGCCGCACTGGATGCCCCTCGCGCCTCGATGACCGCCGCGCCGCGCTTGGCCACGGTCGGGATGAACTCGTTCTCGACCCAGGCCTGGTCGTTGAGCACCTCCCCAGCGGGCTTGCCGCCGATCCGGGCGTGGAAGACGTCGGGATACTGGGTCGCCGAGTGGTTGCCCCAGATCGTCATGTTGCTGATCTCCGCGACGGGCACGCCGGCCTTCTTCGCCAGCTGGCTGATCGCCCGGTTGTGGTCCAGGCGCATCATGGCAGTGAACCGGTCCTTCGGCACGTCCGGGGCGTGCGAGGCGGCGATCAGTGCGTTGGTGTTCGCCGGGTTGCCGACCACCAGCACCCGCACGTCCGGCGCGGCGCCCGCGTTGATCGCCTCACCCTGTGGCTGGAAGATTCCGCCGTTGGCCCCGAGCAGGTCACCTCGTTCCATGCCCGCCGTCCGGGGCCGTGCCCCGACCAGCAGCGCCACGTTCACCCCGTTGAACGCAGTGCGCGGATCGTCGGTGATATCGATGCCTTCGACTAACGGGAACGCGCAGTCGTCGAGTTCCATCGCGGTGCCTTCGGCGGCTTTCAGCGCCGGGGTGATCTCCAGCAGCCGCAGGCGCACGGGCACGTTCGGCCCGAGCAGTTGCCCCGATGCCACGCGAAACAGCAGGGCGTAGCCAATCTGTCCGGCCGCGCCGGTGATGGTGACGTTGACGGTCATGCCGCGAATCTACCGCCGGACCACGGCGAGGGAACCCGTCGTCGGCGAGGCAGATCGCGGCTCAGCGCGGCAGCAGCAGCCCGAACAGCACGATCGACCCCCCGAGCGCCAGATAGCAGGCGGTGTCGAACAGCCGCCCGCGGACGGCGAGCAAGCCCGCTTGACGAGGCGGTAGCACGAAGCGTGCCACGCCGGCAACAAGCAGTGCGCTGGCGGCGATCAACACGCCGCGCAGCCAGTGCTGCGAGGATACGACCACCGAGCCTAAGCCGGCGATCGCGATCGCCAGCACGAGGGCGAACGGCGCCTCGCTGCGGAGCGTCTTGCGCAGACCCATGGCCGGCAGGATCACCTCGACCGCGCGTCCCGTTCGGCGGCTTCTATCACGTTGCGCAGCAGCATCGCTCGGGTCATCGGCCCGACGCCTCCCGGGTTGGGGCTGAGGTAGCCGGCCACCTCGGCCACGTCGGAAGCGACATCACCCGCGATTTTGCCGTCCACGCGGCTGATGCCGACGTCCAGAACGGCGGCGCCCGGTTTCACCATGTCGGCGCTGACCAGCCGCGGCGTGCCCGCGGCGGCCACGACGATATCGGCTCGGCGGACGTGCGCGGCGAGGTCGCGCGTACCCGTGTGGCAGATGGTGACGGTGGCGTTCTCACTGCGCCGGGTGAGCAGCAGGCCGAGCGGCCGGCCCACCGTGATGCCGCGGCCGATCACCACCACGTCGGCTGCGGCGATCGGCACGTCGTAGCGACGCAGCAGTTCGGTCACACCGAGGGGAGTGCACGGCACGGGGCCCGGCCGGCCGAGGACGAGCGCACCGAGGTTGATCGGGTGTAGTCCGTCGACGTCCTTGGCCGGGTCGACCCGTGACAGCAGCGCGTACTCGTCCAGTCCGGTCGGCTGCTGCACCAGGAAACCGGTGCACGCGGGGTCCGCGTTCAGTTCGTCGATCACGGCTTCGACCTCGGCTTGCGTGCTCGTAGCCGGGAGGTCGCGACGGATGCTGGCAATGCCGACCTCGGCGCAGTCGCGGTGCTTGGCGTTGACGTACCAAATGCTGCCGGGATCGTCGCCCACCAGCACGGTACCGAGTCCGGGCACCACGCCCCGTTCGGCCAGGGCAGCTACCCGCTGCTTCAGCTCGGCCTTGATCGCCGCCAGCGTCGCCCGGCCATCCAGGATGATCGCGCCCACGAGATTCATCCTGCCAGTCAGTGCGCAAAGTGCCGCGTTCCGGTCAGGTAGAGCGGGACGCCCGCGCCGGCAGCCGCCGTGATCACCTCGGCGTCACGGACCGAGCCGCCAGGCTGGACCACCGCCCGGATCCCGGCGTCGAGCAGCACCTGCAGCCCATCGGCGAAGGGAAAGAACGCGTCTGATGCTGCTACTGCGCCGCTCGCCCGATCGCCCGCCCGGGCCACTGCCAGCCGGCATGAGTCGACGCGGTTCACCTGCCCCATGCCGATGCCGACGGTCGCGCCGTGCGCCGCCAACAGGATCGCGTTGGACTTGACCGCCCGCACCGCCCGCCAGGCGAAGGCCAGCTCGCCCAGGGTCGCGTCGTCGGCGGGATCGCCGGTTGCGAGCGTCCACGAGCCCGGATCGTCTCCGGCGGCGTCGATGCGGTCGGCGCCCTGCATCAGCAGCCCGCCCGAGATCGGCCGTAGCTCGATGCCCGGCCCCTCCGGTCGCGGTGCCGCGACGAGCAGCCGCAGGTTCTTCTTCGCGCTCAGCACTTCCACCGCGCCGTCCTCGTACGACGGCGCGACGACGACCTCGGTGAAGACCTCCGCAACCTGACGAGCCATCGCCACGCTGACCGGGCGATTGGCCGCGATCACACCGCCGTATGCGCTGACCGGATCGCAGGCATGCGCCTTGCGGTGCGCCTCGGCGACGTCGGAGCCGACCGCAATGCCGCAGGGGTTCGTGTGCTTGATGATCGCCACGCACGGCTCGCCGAAGTCGTACGCGGCGCGGCGGGCGGCATCGGCGTCGACGTAGTTGTTGTAGCTCATGTCCTTGCCGCACAGTTGCTCGGCCTGCGCCAGACCGGGCGGGCTGTCGTGGGAGATGTACAGCGCCGCGCGCTGGTGCGGGTTCTCGCCGTAGCGCAGGATCGCCGCCCGCTCCCAGGACGCCGCGACCCAACCCGGGAACCGGCTGCCGTCGTCGTCCGGGGCGACGAAGCTGCCGAGCCAACTGGCGACCGCGATGTCATACATGGCGGTGTACCGGAACGCGAGAAGGGCGAGCCGCTGCCGGGCCGCGAGGTCGAAGCCGCCGACCCGGACAGCCGCGAGCACCTCTTGATAACGGACAGGCTCGGTGACCACCGCGACCGAGCCATGGTTCTTGGCGCTGGCCCGCACCATCGCGGGCCCCCCGATGTCGATCTGCTCGATAATCTGCTGCGGTGTTGCGCCGGAGCGCACCGTGTCGACGAACGGGTACAGGTTCGCGACGAGCAGCTGGATAGGCGCGATGCCGAGTCCTTCGATCGTCGCCACATGCTCTGGATCGGCCTGGTCGGCGAGCAAGCCGGCGTGGATGTGCGGGTGCAACGTCTTGACCCGGCCGCCCAGGATCTCCGGGAAGCCCGTGACCTCGTGCACCGGCGTCACCGGAATACCGAGGTCCCGGATGCGGGCAGCGGTCGAACCCGTCGAGACGATCTCGACGCCCGCCTCGTGCAGCCCACGGGCCAGTTCGTCCAGGCCGGTCTTGTCGTACACGCTGATCAACGCGCGCCGGATCGCGATCTTGCTCATCGGGTGGGAATCTCCTTGCAGAGTCGGCGAATCGTGTCAATGTAGAGCGCCTTCTCGGCAGCCTGGATGCGCTCTCGTAGGGTGTCCTCGGAGTCGCCGTCCTCGACAGGCACGGCGACCTGAGCCACGATTGGGCCCGTGTCGACGCCCTCGTCCACCCAATGAACGGTTGCGCCGGAGACCTTCACACCGTGTGCGAGTGCGTCGCGGATCGCATGCGCACCTGGGAAGGACGGGAGCAGGGCGGGGTGCGTGTTGACCATCCGGAAGCGGCGGACAACGGCGGAGTCGAAGATGCGCATGAACCCGGCTAGCACCACGAGATCCGGGTCGTACTTGTCGAGGGCGTCACTGAAGGCACGGTTCCAGTCGGCTCGATAGGGATAGTCGGCGAATGGGACCACGAACGTCTCGATCCCGGCCGCCGCCGCGCGATCAAGAGCGGCTATGCCAGGACGGTCCGCGCCAACCGCGGCGATCTGCCCACCAAGATCGGGTGCGTCGATGATCGCCCGCAACGTGGTGCCGCTGCCCGAGGCTAGGACGACGAGGCGAGCCGGCATGATGCCCGACAGTACCGGCCCAGGACCTAGCGCTCGATCGTCGCAAGTGCCCGCGCGTCGTCGAAATCGCCGCTCGCGGCGCGCGCCAGCCGCGAGGTCAGCCACCGCCACGACCACCACCCCCACAGCAGGATGAACGCGATCGTTGCGACCTCGCCGGCCACCAGGCAGCCAACCCGCCACGGGGACGCGCCCACCGTCCGCAGCCGGCCGGTGCCGAGCGCTCCGCCGGCGAGCCAGCACAGCCCCGCCATCGTGAGCCCTGCGGCGACCGCCGCTGCCGCAAGCGCCCGGATGCCGTCTGCCGGCCGGTGGTGCGCGAGTAGCCGCGCGACCATCAGACCAGCGCCTACCAGAGTGACCGCCAGGTAGCTCAGCACGACCGGATTCGCCGGGCCGGTCGGCACGGCACCGAGCACCGGAAACGCGGGCAGCGTTCCGTGTGTGCGGGAGAACGGGCTAACGATCGTGCCGGCACCGATCGCGAATCCGGGCCCGCTCACGTAGGCGGTGCCTGCGACGACCGCGTTAGGCGCTGACAGCACCCCGACCACGAGGATCGAGGTTCCGGACAGGCCGCCGCCCACCAGACCGGACAGCCGCATGACCCGGTCGGCATGCATCGCCAGGGACCCGGCTACCAGCAGCGCGCCCGACCCAACCAGCACGGCGACCGCCGCCGCGCCGGCTCGTGCGCCGTTCACGACCGAGTCCGCCAGCCGGGCCCGCCACCAGCGGGCCAGCAGCGGCGAACGGCACAACGAGACACCCGACGTCGTCCCGAACAGCACGAACCCCGCGGCGCCCGCTCGCACGGGCGAGGCGGTCGACGTCCCCAGCGTGGCAACCGTCGCGAGGAACGCGCACGCGTCTGCGTAGCTCGCGGCTTGCACGACCAGAGCGAGGCCGAGGTGACGGCCTCGGGTCTCGCCGCGGCGCGCTGCGACCTCGCCGAGCACCGCCCCGGCACGCCAGGCGATCGCAGCCACGACGATCGTCGCGAGCAGCGGAACGAACCCCACCGGCACCTCGTCGATGATCACGCCGCCGTGGTGCGCGGCGAGGAAGCCGAGCAGACCGGCCCGGATCGCGGACACCGGATGGCCCGAGACACCGGCGTCCGGCAGCCAGCAAACGAGCGCGACGCACATTCCGAAGGTGGCCCCGAGCGCTGCTGCTGCCCCGCCCGTCCACCCCGCGGTCATCCAGACCGATCGGCCAACCACGTCAGGGACGCCGCGCATGAGGTCGTCGTCGGCGTCCTTCGGGCGGGTCACCAGCCCAGGCTGGCAAACGGCGGGCGCGATCCTTGGCAGGCTCGCCGGGCGCGATGATCGGTCAGCCGCCGTACGGGCCAGCGCGCGGCGGATAGCCCGGCTGGTCCGGCGGCGATTGTTCGCCAGGCAGTGGCGGGTAGGACGAGCTAATATCCGGCTGGCCCGGCGGGTAAGGCGGCTCGCTGGGGGTCTGCTGCTGCTCCGGCTGATGGCTCGGCGCAGGAGGCGATGTCGGCTGAGGGTAGACCGCGGGTGGGTAGGGCTGATACGGCGGACGAGGCGGATACCCCCCGGCACCGGGATACGGCGGCACGAACGGCAGGGGTTGCGACGGCAGGTCGGCTGCGTGGGCCGGGTAGTTGTACGACGCGGCGGCCCCGGGCGGTGCGGGGTATGGCGCGTTCACCGGATGCTGCATGATCTGGCCCTTGGCCTGAAGCCAGCCGAGCACGAACATCACCGCCTGGAACAGCGCAGTGACCAGCTCGAGGATCAGCCCGACCTTGGCGTCCTCGCCCGACGGCTTGCCGACGAGCAGACCCGCCGTCACGAGCACGGCCGCGACCGAGGCCGCCGCGGGCACGATCGTGCCCCTTGCCTCGCGGTCCAGGAGCGCAAAGGCCGCTGCCGCGGCCGCGAGCACTGACAGACCGATCGCCCCGGCGCCCGTCGTGGCGAAGCCCTTATAGGTGAAGCTGCCGCTCGACCCGTACCAGTCGAGGAAGCCCCAGACGATCGACAGGACGCCGAGCACGATGCCGATTAGGTCGAACACCGGCGCGGTCGAGCCGGTGTTCGCCGCCGGACGCGGCGGTGGCGCGCTGGAATAGGCGGACGGCGGCCCGTATCCGGTCATCGGCCTCCTCCTGTCGGCCGGACGGCTACTTCTTGGCCTCCCACGGCAGCTTGCCGCCCGTGGCCCGCAGCCGCAGGAAAGACAGCACGAACCCAGCGACGATGACGATCAGGCTCAGATAGAACCCGACTCCCCGACCAGTGTCGATGCCGCGGACCCCACCCCCGACGCTGCTGGGAGTGACGATCCACGCCAGCAGCACGCAGACCGTGGCCAATGCGAAGCCAGCCAAACACAGCAGCCGCACCGAATACGGGATGCGCACGTCCGGCACGAACAGCGCTACGGCGAGCACACTGGCCGACACCAGGGCAAGCAGCGCGGCGAACCAGCCGAAGAAGCCATGCCACGCGCCGGCGCTGCCACTAACGGACGCGAAGCCGTGCACCGACGCGGTGTAGTAGCTGAAGAACGAGAAGATCAACGCCAGGAAGCCGCAGCCGAGGATGGCCCAGTCGAGTGGATTGACCGCCTTCGGGTCGAACCCCGAACGCGCCGGCCCCGATGGCGGCGCCCCAGGGGCGCCATACGGCTGCTGACCGTAGCCGGGCGGTGCAGCTGGCGGCTGGGCGGGCCACTGGCCCTGCGACCCAGGCGGGGGGTAGCCGGGCGGTGGTGGCGCGGCCGGCGGGACGTACGGAGCGGCGGGCGGTTGGGATACCGGGGGCGGTGTGTAGGGCGGCTGGGGTGCCGCAGGCGGCGGCGCTGGAGGCTGTGGCGGCGGATTGTATGGAGGCTGCGGCGGTTGTTCACCGGGCGGCGGGTTGACCGTCATGTGTACTCCCGAGTCATGGCCCCGATGGGCCGACGGCCCGCGATGGACCGCCGGGTCAAAAGCTAGCGGGCCGTGAGCCCACTGAGAACAACACGCCGAGGAATCAGTGGGGCAAAATTTCCCGAAGGAACGGGCGCGTCAGGTAATCGGCTACTTCTCCCAGGGTAACTTGCCGCCGGTGGCCTTCAGCCGCAGGTAAGAGAGCGCGCCACCAGCCAAAATCACGATCAAACTCAGATAGAAGCCGGCGCCGCGACTCAGCCCGCTGGCGCCGTCGGGATCAACCAGTCCAGCAAGAATGACGCAGAGCAACGCCAAAGCGAATCCGCCGAGCGCGATGAGCCTCGGCGGGAACGGCAGCCTGACCTGAGGTGCGAAGATCGCCACCGCGAGGGCCGCCGCCGCAAACAAGGCGACCAGCGCGGCGAACCAGCCGAAGAAGCCATGCCAGGCGCTTTCGCCGTAGGGGCCGAGCGTGTAGTAGCCGAAGAACGAGAAGATCAGGGCCAGGAACCCGCAGGCGAGAATTCCCCAGTCCATCGGATGCACGGTCTTCGGATCGAACGACACCCCGGATCTGGACAGGTTGTAGGCGTGCGACGTGGGTGGCGGCGGCGGAGCAGGCGGTTGGGGAATCTGCGGTGGATCGAACGACGGATCGCCGGGCAGGTTGCTAGTCATGGAACCATTCCCCCCTTGTGGATGGCCCAGCCGGGCCGACGGTCCGCGGCGGGCCGCCCGGGGAAAGGTAGCGACAGAACCCGTCGCTGAGTAGCAATTGCAGGCTGAACTATGCCCCGCGTCTCACCACATAAGTGACAATTCACTGCTAATCCGATAGATCGCGCCACAACCGCGACTGCGATGTGTAATACACTCCGTTGCATGACGACGCTTACGATTCGCACAGACCCGGAGGTCGAGCGCGCGCTCGCGGCGCTGACTCGCGAAGGGCAATCTCGCTCCGAGGCGGCACGCGCGGCGATCCTGGAGGCCGAGCGCGCGCACCGCCGGGCCCGGCTGAGGGCCGAGGCGGCCCAGCTGTGCAACGACCCCGATGACGTGGCCGCCTCGCGGGCATTGGCGGCGGAGATGGACGCAATCCGTGCGTGGTGACCTCTACAGGCTCAAAGCCCCCAAGGATGTCCGGGGCCACGAGCAAGCCGGGGCACGCTACGCCGTCGTGGTGCAGTCCGACGACCTGCCGCTGTCCACGTGGATCATCGCGCCGACCTCCACCGGGCGGCGGGCGGCGTCTTTTCGACCGGAGATCGAGATAGACGGCGCCAAGACCCGGGTCATGGTCGAACAGCTGACTGTGATCGACCCACAAGCACGCCTTGGCCAGTTCGCCGGCCGGCTGGAGCCCTCCGAGCTGCAGGCCGTCGACTCCGCACTGCAGGCAGTGCTGGGCCTGGACTAGCCCGAGCTGTGGGCTAGCTGAGCAGCTCCCGCATCACCCGAGCGGTCTCGCTCGGGGTCTTGCCCACCCGTACACCGGCGGCCTCCAGCGCCTCCTTCTTCGCCTGCGCCGTGCCGGACGAGCCCGAGACGATGGCACCGGCGTGGCCCATCGTCTTGCCCTCCGGCGCGGTGAAGCCGGCCACGTATCCCACGACCGGTTTGGTGACGTGCTGCTGGATGAAGTCCGCCGCGCGCTCCTCCGCGTCGCCCCCGATCTCGCCGATCATCACCACCGCATCGGTCTCCGGGTCGGCCTCGAACGCTTCCAGGGCGTCGATATGGGTGGTGCCGATGACCGGGTCGCCGCCGATGCCGATCGCGGTCGAGAAGCCGATGTCGCGCAGCTCGTACATCATCTGGTACGTCAGTGTGCCGGATTTGGAGACCAGGCCGATACGACCTGGCCCGGTGATGTCGGATGGGATGATGCCCGCGTTCGACTTGGCGGGGCTGATCACTCCGGGACAGTTGGGCCCGACGATCCGGGTCGCCTTTCCTTGCGCATATGCCCAGAAGTAGGCGCTGTCGTGGACCGGAATGCCTTCGGTGATCACCACGGCGAGCGGCAGCTGCGCGTCTATCGCCTCCATCACGGCATCCTTGGCAAACGCCGGCGGGACGAACAGCACCGATACGTTCGCCCCCGTCTCGCTCATGGCCTCGGCCACCGTCCCGAACACCGGTAGCACCGTGCCGTCGTAGTCGACCTTCGTCCCGGCCTTGCGGGCATTGACGCCGCCCACGATCCGGGTGCCCGAAGCGAGCATGCGCTTGGTGTGCTTGGTGCCCTCCGAGCCCGTCATGCCCTGGACGATGATCCTGGAGGCGTCATCGAGGAAGATTGCCACGTCAGGCCCCAGCCAGTTCGGCGGCCTTGTCGGCCGCACCGTCCATCGTGTCGGCCAGGGTGACCAACGGGTGGGCGGACTCGGTCAGGATGCGCCGCCCCTCGGCGACATTGTTGCCGTCCAGACGGACCACCAGCGGCTTGCTGTTGCCCTCATCGCCGAGCATCGACAGCGCAGTGACGATGCCGTTGGCCACCTCGTCGCAGGCCGTGATGCCGCCGAAGACGTTCACGAACACCGACCGCACGGCCGGGTCGGTCAGGATGATGTCGAGGCCGTTGGCCATCACTTCGGCACTCGCGCCGCCGCCGATGTCCAGGAAGTTCGCAGGCTTGACGCCGCCATGTCGTTCACCCGCATACGCCACGACGTCCAGGGTCGACATCACCAACCCCGCGCCGTTGCCGATGACGCCGACCTCGCCGTCGAGCTTTACGTAGTTGAGGTGCTTCTCTGTGGCCTGCTGCTCCAGCGGATCGGTCGACTCGACGTCGACGTAGTCCGCGTTGCCCGGCTGCCGGAAGTTGGCGTTGTCGTCGAGCGTCACCTTGCCGTCAAGCGCCTTGATCGACCCGTCCGCCAACTTGGCCAGCGGATTCACCTCGACCAGCGTCGCGTCCGAGCCGACGAACGCCTGCCACAGCGCCACCAGCACGTCGGCGACCTGGGCGGCGACCTCCGGCGGGAACTTCGCCGCGGCGACGATCTCGCGAGCCTTGGCGGCGACGACGCCGTCGAGCGCACCGACCGGCACCCTGGCCAGCGCCTCGGGCCGCTCGACCGCGAGCTGCTCGATCTCCATGCCGCCTTCGTAGGAGGCCATCGCAAGATACGTGCGGTTGGCCCGGTCGAGCAGAAAGGACACGTAGTACTCCTGCTCGATCTGCGCGCCCGGGTCGATCAGCACCCGGTGCACTGTGTGGCCTTTGATGTCCATGCCGAGGATCTGTCGCGCGATCTCCCCCGCTTCCTCCGGCGACTTCGCCACCTTGACGCCGCCTGCCTTGCCGCGGCCGCCGGTTTTCACCTGCGCCTTGACGACGGTGATCCCACCGATTCGTCTCGCCACGTCGACCGCATGCTGCGGTGTCGTCGCGACCTCGCCGAGGGCGACCGGCACGCCGTACTTGTCGAACAGCTGTTTGGCCTGGTACTCGAACAGATCCACGCTGGCGTCGTCCGTTTCGTTGAGTGCCGGATGTCGGTCGCTGAGCCTATGCCCGCAGGTCGTCTTGCCGCGCGCCGCTGAGACCGGATTCACCCACGTTCTCACGCACCCAGTCGACGATCCGCTCCATCGAGGTACCGGGGGTGAACACCGTGGCAACGCCCATCTTCAGGAGCTGGGGGATGTCGGCTTCCGGGATGATGCCGCCGCCGAAGACGACGACATCGGTGACGCCGTGGTCGCGCAGCAGCTCCATCAGCCGGGCGAACAGGGTCATGTGTGCGCCGGAGAGAACGGAGAGCCCGACAGCGTCGGCATCCTCCTGGATTACGGTCTGCACGATCTGCTCGGGCGTCTGGTGCAGCCCGGTGTAGATGACCTCCATACCGGCGTCGCGCAGTGCGCGCGCGACGACCTTGGCGCCGCGGTCATGCCCGTCCAGGCCCGGCTTGGCGATGACGACCCTGATGTGCGCGCTCACGCGGACAGTCTCCCAGGTTTGGCCGGGTAGGCAGCCTCGGGTTACCGTTCGGTCCTGAATCACAGCGATGCTCGCGGTCCGTGGCGTCGGCGCCGGGCAACGCCGACCGCCAGCGACGAGCCCAGCAGGAGAGCATGCCGACTGTGCCGATCTCGGACGTCACCGCCGATGCGCCTTCGCGGGTCGACGCTCCGGCGCCCCGTGCGACCTCGCTGCTGGCGCTGCCCGGCGAGCTGACGCGGGGCAGCCGGGCAATTGTGCTGCAGTGGCTCGCCACCCGCGCCGCCATGCTCTCGCTGCTCGTCCTAGTCGAGGGATCCATGACCGGCGATGTCGGCTATTACGCGAGCAGCCTGCAGTCGCTGGTGCACGGCGGTGGCATCCGCGACACCCTGCAGGAATACCCAATCCCGGTGCTGGGCATCATGCTCCCGCAGTACCTGATCGGGGGGCTGAACCAGACCGCGTTCACCATCTTGTTCGCGCTGTCCATGCTCGCGGTCGACGCGCTGTTCACCCGGCTGCTGTGGCGGGCCAGCGGCCGGGCACAGGGCCCAGCCGTGACGTTCTGGCTGTGGTTCGTCGCTGTTCTCGGGCCGATCGCCTACTTCCGGTTCGACATCGTCCCGGCCACACTCGCGGGCGCCGCGCTGCTCGCGGCGATCCGCCGGCCGGTGATCTCCGGTGTGCTGACCGCGCTGGGGGCCGCGCTGAAGCTATGGCCGGCGATCATGTTGCCGATCTTCCTGATCCGCCGGGTGCACCGGGCCGCCATCGTCGCTTCGTTCCTCGTGACCGGTGCGCTGCTGGCGCTCGTCAGCCTGCTCGTCGGTGGCCTGCACCGTTCCGTTTCCCCGCTCCATTGGCAGTCCGGACGCGGCCTGCAGGTCGAGTCGATCGCGGCCGCGCCCGTGATGCTCGCTCGGATGGTGAACCCCGGCGGGCCGTGGAGCACTCCACTTGTCGGTCTACAAGGCATACGAGATCACCGGGCCGGGGGTGCGCGCACTCATCACCGCCAGCACGGTGGCCACCGTCGTCGGCATCGTGGTCCTCGCCGTGCTCTGGCTGCGCGCGGTGCGGCTGCCCGACGCGTCGATCGAGGTCGTGGGCTGGTTGCTGATTGCGACCGCCGCGGTCATCACGATCACCAACAAGGTGCTCAGCCCGCAGTACATCCTGTGGCTGGGCGGTCCGCTCGCCGCGCTTGCGGTGTTCCTGCCCGCCGACCGGGAAGTCCGCAGGGCGCTGGCGTTGCTCATGGCGATCGCGGTGCTCACCCATCTGGACTACCCGCTGCTCTATCACTTCCTGGTGAGGGACTACGGGCCGATGCCGCTTGCGACCGTGGTGCTCGAGACCCGGAACGTCCTGCTGCTGCTGTTCGCCGTCCGGGCGTGCGTGCACGTCTGGCACCGCACCGCCCGTCCCGCCCGCGCCGTCGAATCCGCGCGATGACGACTGTCGCTCCGGTGGACCTGCGGTCCCGGGTCCGGCTTCGCGTGCCGGCCCACTGGGCGCTGTGGGCGCTGTGCGCGGGGACCTTCGCGATCTATTCGATCGTCACGCTGCAGCGGCACCGGCAATTCGGCACCGCAGGCTACGACCTAGGCATCTTCGACCAGGCGGTGCGCCGATACGCCCATTTCGAAGCACCGATCGTTCCGCTCAAGGGCGTCGGCTACAACATCTTCGGCGACCACTTCCACCCGATCATCGCGCTCGGCGCCCCGCTCTACTGGCTTTGGGACAACCCGCAGACCCTGTTGCTCTTACAAGCCGCCCTCGTCGCGGCGTCAGTGCCGGTCGTCTACCGTTTCGCCAGGCGGCGTACGTCCAACGGCGCCGCGCTGGTCATCTGCTTCACCTACGCCGCGGGCTGGCCGTTCCAGACACTGGTCAACTTCAGCTTCCACGAGGTGGCCTGGGGAGTTCCGGTCCTTGCGCTGGCGATCGACGCCCTCGACCGCGCGGACGACCGTCAGCTGGTGATCTTCGCGGGGCTGCTGCTGCTCGTGCGCGAGGACATGGGCATCCTGGTCGTGCTGCTCGGCGTCCTGCGCGCGCTGCGCCGGCCCCGACTCTGCTCGCCGAGGCGCCTGGACTTACAGTCGGCGCGCCGCCCACGGCGGCTGCGCGGCGGGGTGGGCGTCGGACTGGGGCTCGTCGTGGCGGGCGTCCTGGCGTACGAGCTGGCGACCGCGGTGATCCTGCCGCACTTCGCGCCCAATGGTCAGTTCGCCTACTGGCAGTACACCGAGACGCTGGGGCCGAACCTGGGCAGTGCCGTGCGCAACGCTGTCATCCACCCGTGGCACGTCGTGCGGCTGTTCTTCACGCCATGGACCAAGACGCACACCCTGGCGCTGCTCGTCCTCCCCCTGCTACTGCTGCCGTTCCGCTCGCGCTACGCGATCCTCGCCCTGCCGCTGCTGGCCCAGCGGTTCTTCGAGCCGCCCGCCCGTTCGACGTTGTGGGGGCCGGGCTTCCACTACAACGCGCTGCCGTGGGTGATCCTGGTGCTGGCGATGATCGACGGCGCGGCCCGGCTGGGCGTGTGGTCACGTCCGCGGCTTCGGGCCACGGTGCTCGTGCTGCTCGCGGTGCTGCCGCTTGCCGTCATCGCCTTCCAGCCGGACTCGGCGATCCTCCGCCGTATGGTCAACGGCAAGCTGTTCACGACCACCGAGCACATGCGGGCCCAGCAGGCCGTCGTGAACCGGATCCCGCGGAATGTCTGTGTGGAGGCGGACGACCGGTTGGCCGGCCACCTGACCTACCGGGACTATGTAACGCTGCCGCCGATGCAGCACCACACGGCGGACTTCGTCGCGATCGACCTGACCCCGCCGGACGTGGGCAACTATGGTCCCCGGCCTGCCGCGGCGCTCACGGATGCCGAGGAGGCCGGATACCTGCCGATCTTCGAGCGCGACTCGGTCGTGTTGCTGCTCTCGCCGTCGTTCACCGGTCCATCGTCCCGGTGCGGCCCGCTCGGCACCGGACATCCCGGCGCCGCCGGCTGATCTGATGTAGCTTTACATCATGTTGCGGACCCAGATCTCGCTCACCGCGGAAGAGCGCCGGGCGCTCGACGCTGAGGCTGCCCGTACCGGACGGTCCGTTGCGGCGCTCATCCGGGACGCGGTCGACGTCGTCTACGGGTCGCAACGCTCCGCAGAAGACGACCTCGATGCCATGCGCAGTGCGTTCGGGTCCTGGCAGGCGCGGGAGGTGCACGGTGCCGAGTGGGTCGACCGGATGCGATCCGGAAGGCGGGTGCACGACATACGGTGAGCGTGCTTGTTGACACGGCCATCCTGATCGACCACCTGCGCGGCGACGAGCGCGCCGCGCGGCTCCTGGAGGCGCATCGGGCGGTCGGCCCACTGCATGCCAGCGAGATCACCCGGCTGGAGGTGCTGGCGGGGATGCGCCCCACTGAAGAAGAACCCACCCGGCTGTTGCTGTCCACCCTTATCTGGCATTCGGTCGACGCGGACGTCGCCGAACAGGCCGGAGCGCTCGGCCGGCACTGGCTGCCCAGTCACCACACCATCGACGACGCCGACTTGGCGATTGCTGCCACTGCCACCCTGACCGGGTGCGAGCTGCTGACGCTGAACGTGCGCCGCTTCCCGATGTTCCCGCAGCTGCGCCGTCCCTACTGATCTCGAACCTCCCCGATGATCTTGAGAGGTAACCGTCAGAGCTTCTCGAGGGATGCGTAGCGCAGGACGAGCCACTTAGCGCCTGCGCTGCCGAAGTCGATCTGCGCCTGCGTCTTGTCGCCCGCGCCGCGCGTGTCGACTACGGTGCCGAGTCCCCAGGTGTCGTGGGTTACCCGATCGCCGACCTCGAGGGGTAGTACCGCCCGATTGCCGATGCCGCCGCGCAGGCCGCGACCAGCCAGCCTGCCCCCGGCCAGCTGCTCCTGGGCCGATTGGGTCGGCGCGCGGTAGCCGTGGTCGCCGTAATGGGACGGCCCATCGTCCTCGTAGGACGGGACGAACGGCTGCCGGTCGACGGCGCCGGTCCAAGTCGCGAGATCACCAGGGATCTCGTCGAGGAACCGGGACGGCCGGTTCCACTGCGGCGCGCCCCACGCGCTGCGGCGCAGCGCCCGGGACAGGTACAGCCGCTCCCGGGCCCGAGTGATGCCCACGTAAGCCAGCCGACGCTCCTCGGCAAGTTCGGCCGGATCGTCGCGCGCCCGCAGGTGCGGGAAGACACCGTCCTCCATGCCGGTCAGGAACACCACCGGGAACTCCAAACCCTTCGCCGTATGCAAGGTCATCAGCGTGACGACCCCCCGGCTGGCATCCGGGACCGTATCGGCGTCCGCAACGAGGGAAACCTGTTCGAGGAACGCGTCGAGATCGCCGGCTTCCGCGGTGCCCGAACGCTGCTCCTCGAACTCGCGGGCGACGCTGACGAGCTCGCGCAGGTTGTCGACCCGCCCTTCGTCCTGCGGGTCGCGGCTGGCCTCGAGCTCGCGCAGATACCCGGTCTTATCCAGCACGGCTTCGAGGATCTCGCTGGGTGTGCCGTTCACAGCAACCGAACGGATCTCGGTCAGCATGATCAAGAAGTCCTGGATGGCGTTCAGGGAACGGGGGTTCATGCCCGGCGCGACGTCCGCGCGGTCGAGCGCCGCCCCGAACGACACGCCCTCACGCTCGGCCAGCGCCCCGACGCAGGCTTCGGCGCGGTCGCCGATACCGCGGCGCGGGGTGTTCAGAATGCGGCGCAGGCTCACCACGTCGTCAGGGTTGGCGATCACCCGCAGATAGGCCAACGCGTCGCGGATCTCCTTGCGCTCGTAGAAGCGCACCGCGCCGACCACCTTGTACGGCAGGCCGACGCGGATGAACACCTCCTCGAACACCCGCGACTGCGCGTTCGTCCGGTAGAAGACCGCCACGTCGGACGGGGCCGCGACGTCCTGCTCGATGCGCTGCGCCACCCAGGCGGCCTCGTCGTGCTCGTTCTCCGCGACGTAGCCGGTGATCGGCTCGCCCGCCCCCGCCGCGGACCACAGGCTCTTCGGTTTGCGATCGGGATTGCGGGCGATGACCGAGTTGGCGGCGGTGAGAATCGTCTGCGTAGAACGGTAATTCTGCTCTAGCAGGATCGTGGTGGTGTCCGGGTAGTCACGTTCGAACTCGAGAATGTTGCGGATCGTGGCCCCGCGGAACGCGTAGATCGACTGGTCAGCGTCGCCCACCACGGCGAGCTCAGTGCTTGCCGAGGCGCCTGGACTTACAGTCGGCGCGCCGCCTACGGCGGCCCTGCTTGCCGAGGCGCCTGGACTTACAGTCGGCGCGCCGCTTACGGCGGCCCTGCTTGCCGAGGCGCCTGGACCTACAGTCGGCGCGCCGACGAGCTCGCGCACCAGGACGTACTGCGCGTGGTTGGTGTCCTGGTACTCGTCCACTAACACGTGCCGAAACCGCCGCCGGTACCGCTCGGCCACGTCGGGGTGCTGCTGCAGCAGGCGCACTGTGGTCATGATCAGGTCGTCGAAGTCGAGTGCCTGCGCCTCGGCCAGCCGGTGCTGGTAGCGAGCGTAGGCGTCGGCCAGCACCTTCTCGCGGGCGCTCGTGGCCTGCGCGCTCCACTGCTCGGGCGTCACCAGCTCGTTCTTCAGATTGCTGAGCTGTGCCGACAGGCCACGCGCCGGGTACCGCTTGGGATCCAGGTCGAGCTCGCGCCCAACCAACGTCATCAGCCGCTTCGCGTCGTCCGCATCGTAGATCGAGAACGACGACTTGAGCCCGAGCGCCTTGCCGTCGGCCCGCAGGATGCGTACGCACATCGAGTGGAACGTGCTGACCCACATCGCCTTGGCGCGCGGCCCGACCAGAGCCGCGACTCGGTCCTTCATCTCGCCGGCGGCCTTGTTGGTAAACGTGATCGCCAGAATCTCGCCCGGCTGCGCCCCGCGTTCGGCCAGCAGGTAGGCGATCCGGTGGGTAAGCACCCGCGTCTTGCCGGAGCCGGCACCCGCGACGATCAGCAACGGACCGCCTTCGTGGACGACGGCCGCGCGCTGCTGCGGGTTGAGCCCCTCGAGCAGAGTCGCCGGGTCGACCGCGATCTTCGTCCGGGGACGCCGTTCGGGCGGCGAATCGGGCGTCGTTACCAGGGTGTCGGCGTCGGTAGTCATCTACCGTCAGCCTACGGGCGGCCACCGACCCCACCACCGCCGCTTGCCCTTACCGCGCCGGACGTGTCACCATCTACCCGTGCGCAGTCACGCCTACGTGTTCTTCTACGGGTACCGCAGCTCGGTGCCCGTCGTTACTGGCTGACCACATCCCAACGACGCCCCGGGCCGCGAGCCTCGGGGCGTTTTCGCGTCCGGGGCCGGGCCGATACCAGCAAAAGGAACGCACCATGACCGGCACCGACACACTCGCCGAGATCGACGACACGGACACGATCTCGACCCTGCGCGGCCAGATCGACGCCCTGGACCAGGCGATCGCCCGGCTCGTCACCGAACGGACCAGGCTATCGACCCGGGTGCAGACCGCCCGGCTGAATGCCGGGGGCACCAGGGTCGAGTTGGGCCGCGAACGGGTAATCCTGGACGGGTACCGCCGGGCCCTCGGGCCGGACGGGGCGCTTGTCGGCGAGGCGGTACTGCGGGTGTGCCGCGGGGCCCGCTGACCGCGGCACCTACAGCATGCGTCGGTCGGCTGCCCACCGGGTGAGCTGATGTCGGTTGGACAGCTGCAGCTTGCGCAGCACGTTGGAGGCATGCGTCTCGACGGTCTTGATCGAGATGAACAGTTGTGCCGCGATCTCCTTGTAGGCATAACCGCGCGCGAGCAGCCGCAGTACCTCGAGCTCACGTGGGGTGAGCTGGTCGAGCTCCGGGTCGACGGAGGGCGTCACCGGTGCGTCCCGGAACGCGTCGAGCACGAACCCGGCCAGCCGGGGGCTGAAGACCACGTCGCCATCGGCGACCCGCCGGATCGCGTCCGCGAGGTCTGCGGCCGAGATCGTCTTGGTGACGTAGCCGCGGGCACCGGCGCGGATGATATCGATGACGTCCTCTGCAGCATCGGATACCGACAGGGCCAGGAAGCGGGATTGCGTCTCCCCCACACCCGCGATCACGGCCAGCCCGCCGCCGTCGGGCATGTGCACGTCGAGCAACACGACGTTCGGACGAGTCGCTCCGATGCCTTCGATCGCCTCGGCGACCGTACCCGCCTCGCCGACCACGTCGACCCGGTCGCCCAGCTCGGCGCGAACCCCGGTGCGGAACATCGCGTGGTCGTCGACGAGGAACACCGTGCGGTTGGTCATCGCGCCATCCTGATCTCGACCTCCGTGCCGCTTCCCGCGGCCGTGCGGACGGTCACCTGGCCGCCGTGCCGCTCGACGCGGCCGATGATCGAGCCGCGAACGCCCTGCCGATCGCCGGCCACGTCGTCCAGGTCGAATCCGGCGCCCCGGTCGCGGACGTAGACCCCCACGGCGTCGTCTTCGACCTCGGCGTACAGCGAAACGGTATCCACCCCGGCGTGCTTGGCCGCGTTGACCAGCGCCTCGCGACTTGCTGCGACGACGGCGGCCAGGTTGGCGTCCATGGGCGCATCGCCGACCACGACCACGTCGACGGTGATCGCGTAGTCGTCCTCGACCTCGCCGGCTGCGGTCTTCAGCCCGTCGGCCAGCTGGCCGGTGGGCGTACGCATGTCGTAGAGCAGGGTCCGTAGCTCCCGCTCCTGGCCGCGCGCCAGCCGCGCCACCTCACGCGGGGAAGCCGCGTTGCGCTGGATGAGCGCGAGGGTCTGCAGCACCGAGTCGTGCAGGTGCGCGGCGATCTCGGCGCGCTCCTGTGAGCGGATGCGCTCGCGGCGCTCCTCCCCGAGCTCGGTGACCATCCGCATCCACCAGGGCCCGGTGATCAGGGCCAGGCCGATCACGGTCACCACGACGGCCACGAACGCGTCACGGACGGCGGTAAGGTCCGTGCGCAGCAGCACCGCTACCGCGCCGATGACAACCAGGCCGACGCCCGCCAGCAGGCGGATCCGCCCCGTCCGCGCGTCCGCATCGGCGGACAGCGAGCTGCGCGACAGCCGCCACCAGTGGGCCCGCTGCGTCTCACTGGCCTGTCGCCAGATCAGCGCCGCGCCAAAAACGGCGAACACGGACGGGATGAACAGGTTGCCCAGGGGCATCGTCCGGGCTAGCCCGAACAGGGCGCCGACGGCGACGATCGTGCCGATGACATAGCCCAACCAGGCGGGTATCCGCGCCGACCCAGCCTGACCCTCGGGCGTCGGCAGCACGATCCAGAACACGCCGTAGAGCGGGATTCCGATGCCGCCCGCCACCGTGAGCAGGACGAAGACGAGGCGTACGGCCGCAGCCGAGATGTCGAGGTGGTCGGCGATCCCGCCCGCGACGCCCCCGATGATCCGCCGCTGCGCACGCCGGTACAGCCGCGGTGGTTCGACCGACACAGTCGTTGGCGTCGATGCGGCCGTGGTCACGTACCCATCTTCGCCGTTGGCACGCACGGCGCGCATCAGGCGGTACCCCGATCTCGCGGGGAGCGGCGATTCAGGGTGAGATCAGGGTCGTGCCCGATGCGCGGCGGCCGAGCCGTCCAGCAGAGTCGATCGCATGACGACTATGACTGACGACCTGACGCCCCCCACCACACCGCCGCGCGTGCTGCGGCGCAGCGACAGCGACCGGATGTTAGCCGGTGTTTCCGGCGGACTCGGCGAGTACTTCGGCGTCGACCCGGTGCTGTTTCGCGTGCTGTTCGGCGTGTCGGCCTTCTTCGGGGGCTTCGGCGTGCTGGCCTACCTGATCGCGTGGGTCATCATCCCCGAACGCGGCGCGCAGCACGCGGTGATCGATCGGCTGATCGCGGCCTTGCGCCGGCGCAACGTCCCGGTGTGGATCGCGTTCGGGGCGATCACGGTCGTCGCCTTGATCGTGCTGTTCGGCTGGCACCGGCCGTGGCCGTTCGCCCCGCTGATCCTGCTCGCGATCCTGCTGGTGATCGTGCTGGGCCGGCGCAGGCGCCCCGCGGCGATGCCCGAAGCACCGGTCGACACGACCGCCAACTACTCGCTACCGCCGGCCACCACCGACACGAGGACGGAGCTCAATGCGTGGGTGGCCGAGTCACGGTCCGCCAGGCAGGCCCGGCGCTCGCGCAACCGGCCGATCCGCGTCGCCACGTGGAGCGTCCTGGTGCTCACGCTCATCGGGCTCGGGATCGCCGACGCGGTGACCGGGATCCGGATTCCGGTCTATTTCTGGACGATTGGCGGCATCGTCATCGCGGCGCTGATCGTCGGCGCGATCATCCGGCGTCCGGTGTGGGGCTTCGCGTTCCTGTTGCTCCCGGCCGCAATCGGCGTCATCGCCCTCGGCGGGACGAAAGTGAGCCTGCACGATGGATCCGGGGACCGGCTGCTGACGCCGACGTCGTCCGGCCAACTGCCGGCGGACTCCCGGATGGCGTTCGGACGCACCACGCTCGACCTTCGCCAGCTGCCGACGTCCGACACGGGCAGCGCCCGGATCGAACAAGCCACCGGCCAGGTCAAGATCATCGTGCCGCGATCCTCGGACGTTCGCGTCCATGCGGCGCTGCGCTTCGGCACGATCGAGCTCGACGGCGCCGAGCTGCACTCCGGCTACAACTTCGACCGCGACGTGGTGACCGGCACCGGCAACGCGATCACGGTGAACGTCCGGCTGGAGGACGGCGCCGTCACGATCGAGCACGCCGGCTGAGCGGTCCCAAGGTGAGCGGGCACGTGGTTAGCTGCGCATTGCCGGGCCGAGCGGACCGCAGCCGCGCCTGCGAGCGGCGACCACATCGGGTCCACAGCGCGGTCCTGGCTTGACACTCATCCAGGAGCGATACGGGAGGGTGACCCGCGCAAAGTAGCGCTACTCCCACTCGATCGTGCCGGGTGGCTTTGACGTCAGGTCCAGCACGACGCGATTCACCTCGCGGACCTCGTTAGTGATCCGGGTCGAGATCCGCTCGAGCACGTCGTACGGTACTCGCGCCCAGTCGGCAGTCATCGCGTCCTCGGACGAGACCGGGCGCAGCACCACCGGGTGGCCGTACGTCCGCCCGTCGCCTTGGACGCCGACCGACCGCACGTCGGCCAGCAGCACCACCGGGCACTGCCAGATCTCTCGGTCGAGCCCGGCGGCGGACAGCTCCGCCCGGGCGATCGCGTCCGTCCGGCGCAGGACGTCCAGCCGCTTCGCGGTGATCGAGCCGACGATGCGAATCGCCAGGCCCGGCCCCGGAAACGGCTGACGCCATACGATCTCGCGCGGCAGGCCCAGCTGCTCCCCGACCCGGCGCACCTCGTCCTTGAACAACGACCGCAGCGGCTCGACGAGCGCAAACTGCAGATCGTCCGGCAGCCCGCCGACATTGTGATGGCTCTTGATGTTCGCGGTGCCGGCACCGCCACCGGACTCGACGACGTCGGGATACAACGTGCCCTGCACCAGGAACTCGACGCTCTCGCCGTGCTCACCCGCCTCGGCCACCACCTCGCGGGCGGCCGTCTCGAAGACCCGGATGAACTCCCGGCCGATGATCTTGCGCTTCTCCTCCGGATCGGTCACCCCACCCAGCGCCTCGAGGAACTGCCCGGTGGCGTCAACGACCTCGAGCCGAACTCCCGTCGCGGCCACGAAATCGCGCTCGACCTGCTCGGCTTCGCCGGCGCGCAGCAGCCCGTGATCGACGAACACACAGGTGAGCTGGTCACCGATCGCCCGCTGGACGAGCGCCGCGGCCACGGCCGAGTCGACGCCGCCGGACAGCCCGCAAATCGCGCGCTTGCCGCCGACCTGGGCGCGGATCGCCGAGACCTGCTCGTCGATGATGTTGGCCTCGGTCCACTGCGGCCGGACCCCAGCTATTTCGGTCAAGAAACGCTGGATGACGGTCTGCCCGTGCGCGGTATGCACTACCTCGGGGTGGAACTGCACACCGGCCAGCCCCCGGGCGAGATCCTCGAACGCGGCCACCGGGGCGCCCGCCGAGCTCCCGGTGACGACGAAGCCGTTGGGGGCTCGGGTGACCTCGTTGCCGTGGCTCATCCAGACCTGCTGGGTTTCGGGCAGGCCGCGCAGCAGCACGCCCGGTGTCGTCACGTGCAGCACGGTGCGCCCGAACTCGCTGCCGCCGGTGTCCGCGACCTCGCCGCCCAGCGCCTGCGCCATCGCCTGGAAGCCGTAGCAGATGCCGAAGACCGGGACGCCGGCCGTGAACATGCCCGGATCGGCTCGCGGCGCACCGTCGGCGTACACCGATGAGGGCCCGCCCGACAGGATGATCGCCTTGGGTCGCCGCGCGACCAGATCGGCAACCGGCGTCGTGTGCGGGACGATCTCGGAGTAGACGTGCGCCTCGCGCACCCGGCGGGCGATCAGCTGCGCGTACTGCGCGCCGTAGTCGACGACCAGCACCAGGTCCGGCTGCACATCGGCAGTCTACGGAAGCGTCACCGCCGCCACGGGTAACGCAGGCCGGTGAGCTCCTCGCTGACCTCCCACAGCCGCCGGGCGAGCGTCTCGTCCCGGGCCAGCGACGACATGCGCGCCGGGCCGATCGGCCCGCGGCTTTGGCCGAAGTGCTGCGGCCCGACATAGCTGCCCGGCGCAGCGACAGTCGCGGCGTACACCGACGCGCGCGCGCCCACCGCCGCGGGCTGGGTGAACGCCTTGACTAGGACGGGCCCGATGGTGCGTACGAGCGAATTCGCGCCGATGCCGTCCGGGTTGCGGACCAGTCCGGTCGACGCCAACCCGGGATGCGCGGCGGTCGAGGTGAGAGCCAGGTCTCGCGCTGTGGCTCGGCGCTGCAGCTCGAGGGCGAACAACAGGTTGGCGAGCTTGGAGTTGGCGTATGCGTGGCCGGGGCGGTATGGGCCGGTCGCATTCCCGTCGATGACATCGGCGCGTCCGTCGAAATGCGCGACCGAGGACACGGTCACCACCCGCGGCTGGGCTGCGCGCAGCAACGCGGGCACCAGCAGCCCGGTGAGCGCGAAGTGGCCCAGGTGGTTGGTGCCGAACTGCCGCTCGAAGCCGTTGGCGGTGAACGATCGTCGGGGCGGCGCTACGACGCCGGCGTTGTTCACCAGCAGGTCGAGCGGCTGGCCGTCCGCGCCCAGCGACACGGCGAAGTCGCGCACCGAGGCCATGTTGGCCAGATCCAGCTCGGCGACCTCGACATCGGCTCCCGGACGGGCAGCGCGGATGCGATCCGCGGCCTGCTTGCCACGCTCGACGTCGCGGCAGGCGAGCGTCACGCGCGCACCGAGCGCCGCGAGCTGTTTGGCCGTCTGCCAGCCGATGCCGGAGTTGGCTCCGGTGACCACCGCGACGCGCCCGGCCAGGCTCGGCAACTGGTCGTCCTCCCGCCGGCCTCCCATGTCTGACAAAGCTACCCGCCACCGCGTGAACTGCACGTCGTGCGGGCACACTGGTCCACGTGACAGCGCACGACGTGCCGACCCGGGTGTGGCGCAACGGCACCCTCGAGGCCGAAGGGTTCCCGTTCGAGCAGATCTCGGACTACTTGGGGCAGGACGACTGCCTGGTCTGGGCCGACCTCTGCGCTCCGCAGTCCGACCTGCTCCAGGCCCTCGCTGACGAGCTGAGCCTGGACCCGCTCGCGGTCGAGGACGCCGTCGAGCGCCGGGAGCGGCCCAAGGCCAGCAGGTACAAGACGCACACGTTCATTACCGCCTACGCCGTCGCGTTCGACCAGGGCTCCGCTGAACTGTCGGCTACCCAGGTGTCCGCATTCGTCGTACCGCGCGGGGTCTTCACGGTCCGGCAAAGCGAGGACTTCGACATCGTGCAGGTCGTCGAGCGGTGGGACGAGAACGCCGACCTGATCAAGTACGGCCCAAAGGCGCTCGTCTACGGTCTGCTCGACGTCCTGGTCGACGGTCACTTCGTCGCGATCGAGTCGCTGGACGACCAGATCGAGCAGATCGAGGACATCCTGTTCGAGGAGACCCGAACCACGACCCGCGAGGTCCAACGGCGATCGTTCACCCTGCGCAAGTCGCTCGTCGAGGCACGCCGGGTGATCCTGCCGATGCGCGAGGTCGTCAACACCGTCATGCACGGGCTCGCCGACGTGCCCGACTCGGTCGAGATGCAGCCCTACTTCGCCGACCTGTACGACCACGTGCTGCGGGCCGCCGAATGGACCGAGTCGCTGCGCGACATGATCACGACGATCTTCGAGACGAACCTCTCGCTGGCCGACTCGCGGCTGAACACGATCGTCAAGAAGCTTACGGGATGGGCGGCGATCATCGCGGTACCCACCGCGATCACCGGCTTCTACGGCCAGAACGTGCCCTACCCCGGCTTCGGTACGCACTGGGGCTTCTGGGTCAGTACGATCGTGACGCTCGTCATCGCCGGCGGCCTCTACATGCTCTTCCGTCGCAAGGACTGGATCTAAGCGTCGCCCCGGAACCAGTTGTTCGACTGGCAACCCGTCGGAGTTTGCCCAGGGTCGAACCAGTCGGGGTGGACGTGATTATCGGTAGACGTTGCTGCGGCGGTCGATGTGTAGGACCTCGATGCGATGTGCCACGTCGATAACGGCGTAGACGATTCGGTAGTCGCCACGCCGTGCCGAGCGCAGGCCAACCAGCTCGTCTCGCAGCGGTTTGCCGACCCGCTGCGGGTTTTCAGCCAGCGGACCGAGGAGGAATGCGACGCAGGCGGCGGCGATCTTCTCCGGCAGGCGTTGGAGATCGCGGGCTGCGCGTGCGGTGATCTGAACCCGGTACGGCTCGCTCACCCGAGCCCGTAGCGAGCCTTGATCTCGTCGTTGTCGATGAACCGGCCAGCCACGGCGTCGGCCTTGCCCTCTGCGATCGCCTGCACCGCGCCGGGAGTGCCGAGGATCTCCAGGGTTTCCTCAAGAGAAGCCAGATCGTCCGCGGAAATCAGCACGGCGGCCGGGTGGCCGTGTCGGGTAATCGTGACTCGTTCGTGGGTGCGCTCGACATCGGCGACATACTCCGAGAGCCGGTTCCTGGCCTCCCCCAGTGGTACAGCGGTCATGCAAGCAATTATAGCCAAAACCCTAGGCAAACACCAGGGGCCGGTCGACAGCCATGGCCAGCAATTCGCGAAGGACCGGATCTAAGCGTCGTGCCGGCGCACCGTGACAACGGCCAGGGCGACCAGGATCGCCGCCAGCAGCACGAACAGGCCAGCCTCGATGAACTGGAATGTCCAGTACCGGTTGGCGGGCTGGTAGGTCACGACGAACCGGTAGCCCAGGCTCGCCAGGCACTGCCGCGGGTTCCCGGCCGCGATGCATTGCGAGGGCAACCGCACCGCGCCGGAGACGACGTGGCCGTTGAACGCGAGGTTCTGGGTGAGCGTCCAGCCGCCGCCGGTTGGCACGGGCTGGTCGAACGGCACGTTCGCGACTCGCGCAGCCTGGTACTGCGGTCGCAGGTAGTTGACCACGACGAGGCGGACCGCAACATAACCGACGACCGTCACCGCGAGAGCGGGGAGCAGGCGTCGCAGCACGGCTCCGGCGGCAAGGCCGAGGCCGACCGCGAACAAGGAGTACGCGATCGGGACGACGCCCTGGATGTCGAACTTGGACGGGGTGAATCGGTCCTGGTACAGCGAGTTCGTCGTGCCCGACCACCAGGTTACGAGCGCGGCGATCGCGGCTCCCCACACCGTGGCGGCGAGCAGGACCAGAGCGATCTTCGACCTGAGCCAGTGACGCTTGCTGACACTCTGCGTCCAGACCAGGGTGTGCGTGCCGGCGTCGAGTTCGCGGCCGATCACGGTGGCGCCCCAGAACACCCCGAGCACGAGGGGCACGGCGACGCTCAGGTTGACCAGGTCGATGATCGCCCCGTAGCCCTGGAACAGGTTGAGGCTGTCGCAGGTGCCGTTCGCGCGGCAGGTACTCAGCGCGCTGCGATAGAGGTCGGCCATGTGCACGCCGGTGACCCACAGCGCGATCGCGAAGGCGGCCAGCGCGCCCGCTGCCACGGCACCCTGCAGGCGGTGCTGTCGCCAGAGCAACCACCTCATGCGGCACCGCCGGCTGCGACGAGTGTGGCGCGTGGCGTTCGGGTGTGGCCCATGTAGGCGAGCACGATCTCCTCCAGATCCAGCTCGTCGACCTGCCAGTTCGGGTCGTGCAGCGGCCCATCGAGCCGTACCCAGAGGCTGACCTGCCGCGTCGTCTGCTCGCGCCGAAGCACGGTGTGCTGCCGTTCGATCGCCGTGGTGTCACGTCCTGGCCCGGTGAGCAGCCGATGCGTCGCGAGTATCGAGTCCAGGTCGTCGGCGAGCACGGTGCGCGACGCGGCAAGCGCGATCACGTGGTCGCAGACCCGCTCCAGGTCGGTGACCAGGTGGCTGGAGAGCACGACGGTGAGATCCCCCTCTGCGACGGCCTCGGTCAGGACGGCGAGGAACTCGCGACGGGCCAACGGGTCCAGTGCCGCCACCGGCTCGTCCAGGAGCAACAGCCGGGGCCGTTTGCCCAGCGCCAAGGCGAGCGCGACCTGCGCACGCTGACCGCCGGACAGCGTGCCGACCGGCTGGTCCAACGGGATGCCGAGCGACCGGATGCGGTCGATGGTGACGGCGTTGTCCCACGTGTGGTTCAGATGCGCGCCCATGTCCAGGTGGTCGGCTGCGGTCCACCGCCGGTAGAGCGGTATCTCCTGGGCGAGGTAGCCGACCTGACGCAGGAACGCAGGTTCGTCTGTAGGCGTTTGCTCCAGTACCCGCGCTTCGCCGGCTGACGGTCGGCTAAGCCCGACGAGCAGCCGGAGCAGTGTGGTCTTGCCGGCTCCGTTGGCGCCGACCAGGCCGCAGATCCGGCCTTCCGGTAGCTGCAGAGTGCAGTCGCGCAACGCCCACTTCGCGCCGAATCGCTTGCCGAGTCCGGAGGTGCTCAGGGCGGCCGTCATGCGGGGCCCCCGCGCACAGGCGAGCGGTCGCGCTGTTCATTGCGGGTGCTCATGCCGTCGCCTCCATCGAGTCGGCCAGCAGTGTCGACTGCAGCAGGCTCTCCATCCCAGCCGGGTCGAGGCCGGCCTCCCGGGCATTGGCCACCCAGCGGGCGAGGCTGCGCGCCAGGGCCGCCTGGGTCGCCGGCGGCGGGCCGTCCGGGCGGCGCAGCGCGAACGTACCGATGCCCTGGCGCCCTTCGACCAGCCCCTCTCGTTCTAGCTCGCGGTAGGCCTTGAGCACCGTGTTCGGGTTGATCGCCAGATCGCCGACCACCTCCTTGACAGTCGGCAGCCGGTCGCCGGGACGCAATACGCCGGACAGCAGCGCCTGGCGGACCTGCTGCACGATCTGGACGTACGCGGGGACGCTCGAGTGCGTAGACAGGTGCAGCCGCAGCATGGATCACTTCACCAGTTATCTAATCAGCTAGATAACCAGTAGATCTCGGCCACGCCGAAAGGTCAAGCAGTCCTGCCCATCCGAACCTGTTCGACTGCCAGCGCCTTGGGACCGACCGAGGGTCGAACAACTCGGCGTGGGCGGCGAGGACTCACCGGCCAGCGGTGAGGCTCTGCTTCCGGTCCTCACCGGCCAGCGGTGAGGATCAACTCCGCCCGCTGGAACTCCTTGACTGAGGAGTAACCGCATTTGCCCATGACGCGGCGCACCGCGCCAAACAGGTTGCGCTCACCGCTTGGGTCGCTCGTCGGGCCGATCAGCACCTCGGCCAGCGAAGGCCGCTCATCGGGTTCGTAGCCCAGCGGGACGACGGCCGAGCGGGGCACCCGCGGGTGGGACGCGGTCGGGTCCCAGTACCGCCCGTTGCCTGGTACTTCGGCCGCGACGGCCAGCGCCTCGCCGAGCATCACGGCGTCGGCCCCGCAGGCCAGCGCCTTGGCGATGTCGCCACCGGTCGACAGGTCGCCGTAGGCGATCAAATGCACATACCTCCCGCCCGTCTCGTCCAGGTAATCGCGCCGGGCGGCAGCGGCGTCGACGATGGCCGTCGCCATCGGGACGTCGATGCCCAGCGCCGCATGCGTCGTGGAGCCGACGTGCGCGCCGTAACCCACGATCACTCCGGCCGCGCCGGTGCGCATCAGGTGCAGGGCGGTCTGGTAGTTCGCGCATCCGCCGACGATGACCGGCACATCCAGGTCCGCAATGAACGTCTTCAGATTCAGTGCGCTGGACGCCGCCTTCGCCGACGCAACGTGCTCGGCCGAAATCACCGTCCCCTGGATCACGAGCAGATCCACTCCGACCGCTAGCACGTGCGGCGCCAATTCGACGGTGTGCTGGGGCGAGAGACGGACCGCCACGCGCGCGCCTGAATCGCGCAGTTCGCGGATCCGCTCCCGCAACAGGTCGGACGACACCGGCTGGGCGTACACCTGCTGGAGCTGCGCGGTGTCGCCGGCCGAGTCGCCGAGCGCCGACAGCCGCTTTTCGGCGTCGGCGTGCCGCGTCCAAAGACCCTCGCCGTCGAGCACAGCCAGCCCGCCGAGCCGCTCGATCTCGCACGCGGTGTGCGGCGAGACGACCGCATCGGATGGAGCAGCGACCAGCGGCAGGTCGAAGGTGTGCGCGTCGATCTGCCAGGAGGTCGACACGACCGCCGATCCCCGCGTCCGGCGGCTGGGCACCAGCGCGATCTCGTCGAGGTGGTAGCTACGGCGCGCGTCGCGGCCCAGCCCGATCTCCACGGTCTCCGGCATGGCGCCGAGTCTGCCCTAGCGAACGAGGCCGGGGTGTCAACCGCCCAGATAGGCGCGGGTTACCGAGTCGTCCGCGAGCAGGTCGGCGGCCGCTCCCTCGCTGTTCAGGTTCCCCGACTCGAGCACGTAGCCGTAGTCGGCGATCTCGAGCGCGGCGAGTGCGTTCTGCTCGACCAGCAGCACGGTGACGCCCTGGTCACGAATCTGCTCGATCGTGTGGAAGATCAGATCCACGAGCACCGGGGCAAGGCCCATCGACGGCTCGTCGAGCAGCAGCAGCTTCGGTTTGCCCAGCAGCGCCCGCCCGACCGCGAGCATCTGCTGCTCGCCACCGGAGAGGGTGCCGGCCTTCTGCCATAGCCGCTCGCGCAATACCGGGAACAGCTCAAGTACCCGCTCCCGATCGGCCAGGATGCCCTCGGGGTCGGTGCGCAGGAATGCGCCGAGGTCGAGGTTCTCTGACACGGTCATTCGCGGGAAGATGCGCCGGCCCTCTGGGGAATGGCAGATGCCCCGCTTGACGACCTGATGACCGTGCAAGCCGTTGATCCTTCGTCCCTCGAAGCGCATCTCGCCCCCCCGTGGCCGCAGCAGCCCCGAGATGGTGCGCAACGTCGTGGATTTCCCAGCGCCGTTTGCGCCGATCAACGTGACGATCTCGCCCTCGTACACATCGAGGTTCAGACCCTTGACCGCGGCAATGTTGCCGTAGCTGACCTGCAGCTCGTGCAGCGTGAGCAGCGGCTGGGCGCCATTGCCGCGGTGCGCGGGGACGGCGGTCATTTGCGCCCACCCTCGCGCGTTCCGGTCGTGCCAAGATACGCCTCGACCACGCGTTCGTTGGCGCGGATGTCGTCCGGACCGCCCTCGGCGATGCACTCGCCCCGGTCGAGCACGGTGATGCGTTCGCTGACCCGCATCACGACGCTCATGTCGTGCTCGATGAGCAGCACCGACACGCCCTTCTCGTCGCGCACGCGGTGCACGAAATCGACGAACTGCGCCGACTCCTGCGGGTTCATGCCCGCTGTCGGCTCGTCGAGAAGCAGCACCCTAGGTTTGAGTGCCAGCGCGCGGGCCACCTCGAGGCGGCGCTGGTCGCCATAGGAGAGATTGCGCGCGTACTCGTTGCGCACATTGCCGATGCCGACGAAGTCCAACAGGTCGCGCGACGTGTCGTGGGCCCGATGCTCCTCGCGGCGCTGCCACGGCGTCCGGAACACCGTGCTGGTGATGCCTGAGCGCAGGTGCGAATGCATCGCCACCATGACGTTCTCTTCGGCGGTCATCAGGTTGAACAGCCGGATGTTCTGGAACGTGCGGGCCAGGCCCAGCGAGGCGATCTTGTGCGGTTTCATGCCAGTAACATCCCGATCGCCGAGATATACCCGCCCGGCTGTCGGGCGATAGAGGCCGGTGAGGACGTTGAAGAACGTGGTCTTGCCAGCACCGTTCGGGCCGATGAGGCTAACGATGCCGCCCTCCGGCACGTTGAAGGTGACGTCGTTGACGGCGACCAGACCACCGAAGGCAATGACGATCTCGTCGGCATGCAGCGCGTCGGCCGTTGCCGGGGCCTCGGCACGCTGCTCGATCGGCGCCGCGGTCATGGCTTGCCGCCGTCCGAGCTGCCCAGTGTCTTCGAGCCGACCAGCTCCTCTTCGGCTTCTTCCGCCGCCTGGACCTCCGCCTCGGCCTCGATGTCCCTGCCGATGGACTCCAGCTCAGTTCTCGCAGGCTCGCGCATGATCTGGCGTGTCCGCGACTCGGGGAGCAGCCCCTCGCGGCGGAACAGCATCATCAGCACCAGGATTATCCCGAAGATCAGGAAGTTCCACGACGGAAAGTCAATGTTCGTGCTGAACCGACCGTTGAACCAGTCCCCGAACTGCGCGAGACCACGCAGGTTGATCCATGCAACCAAGAGCGCACCGACGATGACACCCCAGACATTGCCCATGCCGCCGAGCACGACCATCAGCAGAATGGTGATCGAGTTGGAGAAGCTGAAGTTCGGCGTGGCCCCGCCAACGGCAACCGCGTACGAGGCGCCCCCGATCCCGCCGAAGACCGCACCCACTGCATAGGCGGATAGCTTCGCGGTCACGAGCCGCACACCCATCATGCTCGCCGCCAGCTCGTCCTCGCGGATGGCGAGCCACGCCCGGCCGAGCCGTCCCCGTCGCAGGCGTAGCGATACGAATACACAGAATGCCCCGAGTGCGGAGAAGATGAGGAAAAGGTAAGCCACGTCGAACGGGCCGAGGGCGACAGGGACGCCCTTGAGGTTGGAGAAGATGCCGGTACCTATTGGATCAATCGGGACGATGCCTTTCGTTCCGTTGGTGAGGTTGAAATGCAGGTGCTCCTTGTCACCGTTGGTGACTATCTGCGGGATGATCTCACCGAAGCCCAGCGTCACGATGGCGAGGTAGTCGCTGCGCAGGCGCAAAGTCGGCGCACCGATGATCACGCCCCACAGCGCGCAGAAGGCACCCGCCAAGACAACCACCAGCCAGTAACTGATGTGGATCCCTACGGCGTGGTTCAGCGCGGTCGGAACGCCAAGGTGGAACTTGACCTGGTAGAAGAACGTCGACATGAGCCAGCCGCCCATGTAGGTACCGAGCGCCCAGAACGCGACGTACCCCAGGTCGAGCAGCCCGGCATAGCCGACGACGATGTTGAGGCCGAGCGCCATGAGCACCCAAATCAGGCACTGGTTGATCGTGGACAGTGGGAGCCAGTCCCCGACGAACTTCTGCACCGAGTCGACCATGTCGGGCAGCCAGTAGCGGTAGAACACGAACACCAGCACGATCGCGACCGCGAAGCCGATTGGCCAGGCGGCCGACCCGATCCTGCGCCGCGAGGGGCTCTGGGACGTTGAGGCGCTCATACCTTCTCCGTCGTTCGGGTGCCGAAGATCCCTTCGGGTTTGAAGACGAGCACCAGGATCAGGATGGTGAACACCACGGTCTGCGACCAGTCCTGTCCGAAGCCGTGCGGGAACCCGTCGTTGAACGACTGGATGAGGCCAATGAGCATGCCGCCGACAACCGCGCCGAGCAGATTGCCGATTCCGCCCAGGACGGCGGCCGTGAATGCGATCAGACCGAACTGAAACCCTTGGTCGAATCGGGTGGTGCCCAGGGTCTGCACTGACAGCACGGCCGCGACACCCGCCATGACACCGCCGAGCGCGAAGGTGAACGAGATGGTGCGGTCGACGTCGATACCCATCAGCCGGGCGGCATCCTGGTCTTGCGCGGTGGCCCGCATCGCCTTGCCCTGCCGGGTCCGCTGGACGATGTAGGTCAGCACAGACAGCGCCAGCGCCGTCACCCCCAGGGTCACGAGCAGCGACCACCGGACCAGAACGCCCCCGATGGTGAAACCGCCGGTGCTGATCACGCTGGGCCACTGCTTGGGGGTAGATCCATTCCACTTCAGGCCGATGTTCTGGAACACGAAGCTGAGGCCCACCGCGGTGATCAGCGGCGCGAGCCTGGGGGCGCGGCGCAGTCGCCGATACGCAAAGAACTCGGCGCCCATATTGATCGAGGCGCAGAACGCCATGGTTACTGCAAACGTCAGCACGAGCGCGAGGACCGATCCGAACCCCGGCGAGTCGAAGCCGAGCCAGTTGACCAGGAAATTCGCGCTGAGAATGGTGCCCAGCATGAACAGGTCGCCATGCGCGAAGTTGATCAATTCGATGATGCCGTAGACCAGGGTGTATCCGAGCGCGACCAGCGCGTAAAGCGCGCCACTGTTCAGCCCGGTCAAGGTGACGGCGAAGCATTGCTGGGGCTCGTCAACGAAGTTGACGACGATCCAGATGCCCAACCCGACGACAATCGCCAGCCCCAGGACGCGCTCGAGTGCTTCCCCGAGGCGGATCCGTGGTTTGAGCAGGCCCACCGTCGCGGTCGTCGATGTCATGCGCGGAACCTTCCCCGTCTAGCGGTCATCATGCAAGACCGTGGCACGCACCGACATGGAGCCACGCGGGGCCCGGGCAGCTAAGTGCCTGCCCGGGCCCCACCTGGCCTCACCCGCCGACGACCGGTTGCGCCTTGAAGAACGTCTCCTGATTGTTCTTCATAAACAGCACCGAGATATCCTTGTTATTCGTGTCGCCGGTCTTCGGGTCGATCTTGATCTCCTTGCCCAGCACCGACTGGTCGACCGGGATGTCGATCCCGTCGCCGCTGAACACCGCGTCGGTGACACTCTTGCGGGTGCCGTCCGACTTGGCGATCGCCGCCAGGATGACCTGGACCGCGGCCACGCCGTACAGCGCGTAGTTGGTGGCGGGCAGCTGGCCGTACTTGGCCTTGTACGCGTTGATGAGCGTGGCGGCCGCGCCGCCACCCGCGACCAGTTGTGTGGTCGACAGGCCGGCAAAGGTCATGTACATGCCCTGCGACTGAGGCTGCTTGTCAAGCGTGCTGGGGTAGCCGGTGAAGCCGTCCGGACCCATCATCTTGACCTTGGTGTTGTCGCCGAGCACGGACACCTTGTCCTTGATGACCTGGCCGCCGTTGTTGTCGTAGATGCCACCGAGGTAGACGCAGTCCGGGTTCTGCGACTTGGCGTTCTGGAAGATCGCCGCATAGCTCGGCTGCTTGGCATCCCATGCCTTGTTGGCGATGATCGTGATGCCCTGCTTCTTCGCCTCGGTGACGAACGCCTGCGCCACGCCCTGCCCGTAGGTCTGGTTGTCATTCATCACGAAGCAGCGCTTGACCTTCAGATCCTGGGCGGCGAACTGGGCCGCTGCGGCGCCCTGGTAGTCGTCGGTGGTGATCACGCGGGCGTAGTTCCGCTTGCCCGTCGGGTAGTACTTGTCGGGCTCGCCCGGGTCCCACGCCTTCGTCAAGCCGGGGTTGGTGTTGGCGTGCGAGACTATGAGCATCGGCCCGTTCGGGTCCTGGTTGAGCACCGGCACCTCGAGCTTGGCGCAGCCGGAGTTGTACGTGCCCATCACCGCGACCTCATCGGTGTTCCCGACGTGGTCGGACGCGTTGCTGGAGCACTTGGCGTCGTCCCAGGCGCCCTTCGCAGCCGTGGAGTCGTCGTACTCCTTGAACTGGATCGTGTAATTGCCCGCCTTGTTGCCGACCTGCTGCAGGTAGAGCTTTATGGCGTTGTTCGTCGACACCGAGGCGTCGTGCGAGGCGCCCTGCAGCGGAAGGTCACTCGAGATGACCAACGTCTTGCCGCCGCCGCCCCCGGCGCCTCCCGACGTGGCCGAGCTCCCGCTGCTCTTGCTCGAACTCTTACAGGCGGCCAATGACAGGGCAGCGACGGCGAGGACCACACCGGCTGCCACGAGAGAGCGATGACGCACGTTTCCTCCTGAGCTTCGTGCCGCACCGGCGCAGCGTTGCACCGGTCACCCGAGCGGGCCTGGTTCGCGCTCGGGTGCGTGAAGCGTAGACCGAAAAGGCGGCTATGAATCCTTGCTTCCTCGCTGCGTGACCGTCTCGTTATCGAGACGACGCATGTCACGAATCCGACACGCAGCGTGACAGCCAAAGGTGATCTATGGCCCCGAATCACGGTTGCGTTGCGACCACCGCGAGAACCCGGGGTTCCTCTTGGTGGTGGGGCACCTCGACACGGACAACGCGGTTGCGATCGATCACAGCACCTTGGAGAGAAATGCCTTGGTGCGTTCGCGCTGCGGCTTGGCCAGCACCTCGCGGGGTGGGCCTGACTCGACGACCACGCCACCGTCCATGAAGACGAGTTGCTCGGCGACCTCGCGGGCGAAGCCCATCTCGTGCGTCACCACGATCATCGTCATGCCCTTGAGCGCCAGCTGCTTCATTGCGTCGAGAACCTCGCCGACCAGCTCCGGGTCCAGCGCTGAGGTGGGCTCGTCGAAGAGCATCAGCTTGGGCTCCATCGCCAAGGCCCGGGCGATGGCCACCCGTTGCTGCTGGCCGCCGGAGAGCTGAGCAGGATACATGTTCTCCTTACCGGCCAGGCCCACCTGATCCAGGAGCTTGCGCGCCGATTCGACCGCGTCGCTCTTGGATCGCCCCAGCACGCGCATGGGCGCCTCGACGACGTTCTCCAACGCGGTCATGTGTGCGAACAGGTTGAAGTGCTGAAAGACCATGCCGATGTCGCGCCGCTGCTTGGCCGCCTCACGCGCGGGCAGCTCATGCAGCTTGGCGCCCTTCTCGACATACCCCACCAGAACACCGTCGACGTAGAGCCGCCCGGCGTTCACCTGCTCCAGGTGGTTGATGCAGCGCAGGAAGGTGGACTTCCCGGACCCGGACGGGCCGATCATGCACAGGACCTCACCGGGCTGCACATCGAGTGTGACGCCGTTCAGCACCCGCACCGAGCCGAAGTCCTTGCAGACCTGCTCGGCGTGGACCATCGGAGTCTTCGCGGTCATCGGGAACCAGCTCCCCCCTCGATACGCATCTGCCCCCGCGCCTGCGCGCGTAGTTGCCTCGCCGTGAGCCGCCGGGTAGACCCGCGCGCGAAGCGGCGCTCCAGGAAGTATTGCCCGATCATAAGCACACTGGTGATTGCCAGATACCAGGTCGAGGCAACGAGCAGCAGCGGGACCGGCCGGAAGATCACACCGGAGATACCGCGCTGCGTCTCGTACAGGTCGAGGGTGTACGGCACGGCCGTGACCAGCGACGTGGTCTTGAGCATGCTGATCACCTCGTTGCCGGTCGGCGGGATGATCACCCGCATGGCCTGCGGCAGCACTACCCGCCGCATCGCGAGGCCCCACGACATGCCCAGCGCGGTCGCCGCCTCGGTCTGCCCTTCACCCACCGATCCAATGCCGGCACGAACGATCTCCGCCATGTACGCCGCCTCGTTCAGCCCGAGGCCCAGCGCAGCGAAGAAGAAGGCGGCGTTGACGCCCTGGATGTTGAGATGTGCGAACTGATGGACGAACGGTATCCCGAAGGCAAGGTGGGGGTAGAGCGAGGTGAACAACCCCCAGAACACCAGTTGCACGTACACGGGGGTGCCGCGGAAGATCCACAGGTATACCCAGGCCGACCACCTGAGCACGATGTTTGGTGACAGGCGCATCACCGCCAGCACCACGCCGAGGGAGACGCCGATCACCATGGCCCAGAACGTCAGCTGCAGGGTGTTCCAGGCGGCGGTCGAGATCCGTTGGTCGAACAGGTACGCACGGTAGGTGTCCCAGTGGTAGTTGGCGTTGGTCGCCGCACCCCAGACGAACAGGAACAGCAGAATCAGCACGATGGCCGCGCCGAGCCATCGGCCCGGATGGCGGAGCGGGACCGCCTTGATCGTCTCGGCCGGACGCACCGGCTCGACTGATTTCTCTTCCAGCGAGGTCATTGCTGCTGCCCACCTAACTGACCGCGCCGTTGATGCTGGCGGTCTTGATCTCTCCCCCCTGGACGCCCCAGTTCTTGGAGATCTGGTCATACGTCCCGTTGTCCATGAGCTGCTGGAGCGCCTTCTGCATCGCCTGGACGAGCGTGGAGCCCTTGGCAATCGGCCAGCCATACGGTGCTGCTTCGTAGATCTGGCCGACCTGCTGCAGCTTGCCGCCGGTCTGCTTGATGGCGTAGGCGGTCACCGGTGAGTCCGCCACCATGGCGTTCGCCCGGCCGAGCACGACCGCGTTGGTGGCATCATCCTGGTTCTCGTAGGGCTGAGCCTTGATGGCGGGCTTGCCAGCCGTCGTGCAAGCCTTGCTCAAGGGGGGGAGGTAGTCGGTCTGCTCAGTCGTCGTCGACTGCACGGACACGGTGAGGCCGCACGCATTGTTCGGGTCGACCGTCTTGCCAGCCGGTGCTGCCCACATGATGCCGGCGCTGAAGTAGTCGACGAAGTCGACGGTCTTCTCGCGCTCTTTGTTGTCCGTGAAGGAGGACATTCCGATGTCGTAGGTGCCCGCCTCGATAGCCGGAATGATCTTGGAGAAGTCGGACTGCCGGTAGTCGGTCTTGAGGCCGAGCACCTGCGCCGTGGCATTGAGCAGATCGACGTCAAAGCCGACGATCTTGCCGCTCGAGTCCTTGAACTCGTTGGGTGTGTACGGCACGTTCACCCCGACGATCAGCTTGCCCGCAGACTTGATCTTCGCTGGCAGCAGCGAGACCAACCCGGTGTTCTGGGTGACGGTGGGTGCACCGGTCGCGGTCGGGCCGCCGCCGGACTCCTTGTTGCTCGAGCACGCGGTGAGCGCGAGCGCCCCCGCGGCGACGGCGGCGAGAACGACTCGGGCGGCGCGCATTGGCATATCCACGACGGGCCTCCAAACAAGGTGGGCGATGAGGCAAACCATAGACGGCTGCACTGCCCCACGGCGGCACGCGACGAAACCGTTACGTGGTCCGGGGAACACGGCGTGACGGTGGATGGGCCAGGGACGATTGCCAATGGCTGCGCCGACGAGTCCTGATCGGGTAAGGCCGCGGCAGTGATCAGCGCCCGGAGTAGTTGGGCGCCTCGACGGTCATCTGGATGTCGTGCGGGTGGGATTCCGTCAGACCGGCCGCGGTGATCCGGATGAGATGGCCGTGCTCTTGTAGCTGGGCGATGGTGGCCGCGCCGGCGAAACCCATGCCGGCCTGCAGCCCGCCGACTAGCTGACGCGCCACGGCGGCGAGCGGGCCGCGGTAGGGCACCTGGCCCTCGATGCCCTGCGGCACCAGGTCGCTGTCGTCGGCGACGTCGTGCAGGCCGTACCGGTCCTTCGAATACGACTTGTTCTCGCCGCGAGACTGCATGGCGCCGAGCGACCCCATGCCGCGGTAGGACTTGAACTGCTTGCCGTTGATGAAGATCAGCTCGCCGGGCGACTCCTCGCAGCCGGCCAGCAGCGAGCCGAGCATGACCGTGTCGGCGCCCGCGACGATCGCCTTGGGAATATCGCCGGAGTACTGCAGGCCGCCGTCGCC
Source organism: uncultured Actinomycetota bacterium (assembly GCA_963839995.1). GTDB lineage: Bacteria > Actinomycetota > Actinomycetes > Mycobacteriales > Jatrophihabitantaceae > CAWIUB01. The sequence goes on from CAWIXH010000001.1 coordinate 449,268, forward strand.
GATCACCGGGACGCCGGCTGGACGCGCCGCCGTCGCAGCTTCATAGATCGCGGTCACCTGCGGCACGCCCACCCCGGCCACGACGCGGGTGGTGCAGATCGAGCCCGGCCCGACGCCGACCTTGACGCCGTCGGCGCCCGCGTCGATCAATGCCTGGGCACCGGCGCGGGTCGCCACATTGCCGCCCACGATGTCGACCTTGGTGTCCTTCTTCAGCCGGGCCACCATCTCGACCACGGCGGTCGAGTGCCCGTGTGCGGTGTCGACCACGACGAAGTCCACGCCAGCCTCGATCAGGCCGAGAGCTCGCTTGTACGAGTCCTCGCCCACGCCGACCGCGGCGCCGACGACGAGGCGCCCGTGCGCGTCCTTGGTGGCGTTCGGGAACTCCTCGCTCTTGGTGAAGTCCTTGACCGTGATCAGCCCGGTCAGTCGCCCGTCGGCGTCGACCAGCGGCAGTTTCTCGACCTTGTGCCGGGCCAACAGGGCGAGCGCGTCGGCCTTGGCCACCCCCGCCGGCGCAGTCACCAGCGGCATCGGTGTCATGACCTCGCGGACCAGCCTGGTCTGATCGGTCTCGAAGCGCATGTCGCGGTTAGTGACGATGCCGAGCAGGACCCCGTTCGCGTCGACCACTGGCGCGCCGGAGATCCGGTACCGGGCGCACAACGCCTCGACGTCGGCCAGGGTCGCGTCGGGCGAGCAGGTCACCGGGTTGGAGACCATGCCGGCCTCCGAGCGCTTGACGAGGTCGACCTGCGCCGCCTGCTCCTCGGCGGACATGTTGCGGTGCAGCACGCCGACGCCGCCCTGCCGGGCCATCGCGACCGCCATCCGCGCCTCGGTCACGGTGTCCATGGCGGAGGAGAGCAGCGGGATGCGTGCGGTGATGTTGCGGGTGACCCGGGTGGTCGTGTCGGCGTCGCTGGGGATCACGTCCGACGCGCCCGGAAGCAGCAGGACGTCGTCGAAGGTGAGGCCGAGGGGCGCGAACGTGGCGGGCAGACCGGCGGCAGTGGTCGAGTCGGTGGTCAAACGAACTCCCTGTGTACCCCGGCGGGCGCCGGTACCTCATCTTACGGGCCGCCCCCGCTCGAACCCGCATGCCGCGCCCTCGCGCACACCAGCCTTAACTTGTCGTACCGGCACCGTATGCTGAATCACGCACGATGACAGGAGAGCTGGCGCATGCCGACAATCGAGGAGCGATTCCATCGCGTCGACCAACTGATCGACGCGATGGACACCCGGCTGCGGGCGATCGCCCGGCAGAACGAGGCGCTGGCCGAAATGGTCCAAGTGCTCGGCGGATACGTCAACACGTCCCTCGAATACCTGCAGGCCCATGTAGCTGACCCGAATGGTCACGAGCATCAGTGAGCGCCGTCAGGTGCCGTGGATCAGCCGGGGTTTCGCCTCCAGGCCCTTGAGTCCATTCCAGCCAAGGTTGACCAGGTGCGCGGCGACGTCCTCTCGCTTGGGTTTGCGCACCTCGAGCCACCACTGGCCGGTGAGGGCAACCATGCCCACGAGCATCTGCGCGTACATGCCGGCCAGCTTCTCGTTCAGCCCGCGCCTGGAGAACTCGCGGGCCAGGATGTACTCGACCTGGCTGGCGATGTCGTTCAGCAGTGACGAGAACGTCCCCGAACCCGACACCACGGGAGAGTCACGCGTGAGGACCCGGAACCCGTCCGGGTTCTCCTCGATGTATGTCAGCAGCGCGAGCGCCGCCTGCTCGACCAGCTCCCGCGCGTGGCCCGCGGTCAAGGCTGACGTGATGCGCTCGAGCAGGGACTGCATCTCCCGGTCGACCACCACGGCGTACAGCCCCTCCTTGCCACCGAAGTGCTCGTAGACGACCGGCTTGCTCACCCCGGCGCGCGCCGCGATTTCTTCGATGGAGGTGGCCTCGAAGCCCTTCTCGGCGAACAGTGACCGCCCGACGTTCAGCAGCTGCTCGCGCCGTTCCTTGCCGGTCATCCGCACCCGGGGACGATTCTCCGTGTCACTCATCAGGAGATGATGGTGGCATGACGACGCCCGGAGCGGCTCCGGTCACGTACCGCGGCTACCTGCGGCTGGACGATCTGCTCTCCTGCCAAGCCCCACTGACCGCCGAACACGACGAACTGCTGTTCGTGATCATCCATCAGGTGTACGAACTGTGGTTCAAGCAGATCCTGCACGAATCGGCGTTGCTGCAGCGCCGGCTGGAGGACGGCAACAGCACCGGCGCCCTGCACACTGCGCGGCGAATCGCCAAGATCCTCAAGACGATCGTGGGCCAGCTCGACGTGCTCGAGACGATGACGCCGCGGCAGTTCGCGTCCTTCCGTCCCGAACTCGGCTCGGCGAGCGGCTTCCAGTCCGACCAGTTTCGCGAGCTGGAGGCGGTGCTGGGCCGGCGGGACCTCGGCACCGGCCTCGCCGACCAGCGGCTGTTCGCGGCGGTCCACCGCCGGTCGGTGTTCGACTCGTTGCTGCGGTACCTGGCGACTGCTGGTTTCGGCGTCCCTGCCGCCGCTCTGACGCGTGACCCGAGTCAGCCCTGGCCGGCCGACGTGGACGTCCAGAGCGTGCTCGCCGACGCGTATGCCGACGAAAGCAGCCCGGCGGCAGAGGTGTGCGAGGCGCTCGTCGACATCGACGAGGGCATCCAGGAGTGGCGCTACCGGCACGTCAAGATGGTCGAGCGGATCATCGGCGCCAAGGTCGGCACCGGCGGGTCCGCAGGCGCCGACTACCTGCGTTCGACCCTGTTCCGCCCGGCCTTCCCCGCGCTGTGGGAGGTGCGTGGTGTCCTCTAGCACACACGCGCTCGACTCGGCTGACCTGCTCGCCTTCGCGCGTGCGCGTTTTGCCGTGCCGGACGATGTGATCTACCTCGACGGCAACTCGCTGGGCGCCCTCCCTCGTGCGGTGCCCGGCGCGGTCGACGACGCGGTCCGGCGCCAGTGGGGGCGGGACCTGATCACGTCCTGGAACGCGAACGGGTGGTGGACGCTGCCGAGCCGCGTCGGCGACCGCATCGGCGCGCTCGTCGGGGCCGCTCCCGGCCAGGTGATGTGCGGCGATTCGACGAGCATCCAGCTGTTCCAGGCGCTGACGGCCGCCGCACGGCTGCGGCCGGGCCGTCGAGTGCTCGTCACCGACCGGGGGAACTTCCCCACCGACCAGTACATAGCCGGTTCGGTGGGACGGCTGCTCGGCCTGGACGTCCGCCGCGCAACACCGTCCGACCCGATCGGCGAGGACGTGGGCGTGGTGGCGTTCAGCGCCGTCGACTACCGCAGCGGCGAACTGTGGGACCTCGACACGATCACGCGTGCGGCACACCAGGCCGGCGCCGCTATGGTGTGGGACTTGTGCCATGCCGCGGGTGCGCTGCCGATCGAACTGGACCGGATCGCGGCCGACGCAGCCGTCGGCTGCTCGTACAAGTACCTCAACGGCGGGCCGGGCGCCCCGGCGTGGATCTACCTGGCACGCCGGCATCATTCTGCCGCGGACCTGCCGCTTACGGGGTGGCACGGCCACATGGACCCGTTCGCACTGGCCGAGACCTACACGGCCGCCGACGGTATCGCGAGAGCGCGCATCGGCACTCCGCCCTTGCTGTCGATGCTCGCGCTCGAGGCGGCGCTCGATGTGTGGGACGAGGTCGATCTCGCGGACGTGCGGACCAAGTCGCTGGCCCTGACCGATCTGGCGATCGCCCGGGCCGACGCCCTCGGCGTGGAGGTCGTCACGCCGCGCGAACATGAGCGGCGCGGCTCGCAGGTCGGGCTGCGCATGGCGCACGCGTACGAGGTCTGCCAAGCACTGATCGCCCGCGGGGTGATCGGCGACTTCCGGCCACCGGACCTGCTGCGGCTGGGCTTCGCCCCGCTTTACCTGAGCTACGCGCAGGTGTCGGATGCCATGGACGTCCTGGCCGACGTCCTGACCAGCGGCGCGTACCTGGCGCACGTCCGGGACGAGCGCGCCACCGTTACCTGATCAGTCCACGACGCGCAGCTTGGCCAGGCGTTCCGGTTTCGGCCAATGCACATCGGTCGCCCAGCCCAGCTTCTCGAATGCCTGGATCACTCGTGCGGACGCGTCGAGCTGGCCGCGCAACACACCGTGCCGGGCCGCGGTCGGGTCGGCGTGATGGGTGTTGTGCCAGCTCTCGCCGAAGCTCAGGACCGCCAGCGGCCAGAAGTTCGTGCTCTTGTCCCGGGCCACGAAGGGACGCTCGCCGATCGTGTGGCAGATCGAGTTGATCGACCAGGTGACGTGGTGCAGCAGGCAGATCCGCACCAGCGACGCCCAGAAGAACGCCGTGACTGCGCCCGTCCACGACCAGGTGACGAGCCCACCGATCAGCGCCGGGGCGACAAGCGACACGGTCAGCAGCAGCAGGAACAGCTTGTCGACGAGCCGGATATCGGGGTCGCGCAGCAGGTCCGGCGTGTACTTCTCACGGTTCGTCAGCTCGACGTCGAACATCCAGCCGATGTGCGCGAAGAACAGCCCCTTCAACAGCGCGCCCGTGGTCGCGCCATAGCGCCATGGCGAGTGGGGATCCCCTTCGCGGTCGCTGAATGCATGATGCCGCCGGTGGTCGGCCACCCAGCGGATGACCGGACCCTCGATCGCAAGCGATCCGGCAACCGCGAGCGCGACGCGCAGCGGTCGCCGCGCCTTGAACCCACCGTGTGTGAAGTAGCGGTGGTAACCAACCGTGATGCCAAGACCGGAGACGACGTAGAACACCGCGAAGATGATCACGTCGGTCCAGCTGAGTCCCCAGCCCCAGGCGACCGGGATCGCGGCCAGCACCGCCAGGAACGGCACGATCACGAAGAGGTAGAGCGCGATCTGCTCGCCGCTGCGCTTCGTTCCCTCGGTCAACGGCTTGGGCTCGCCCGGTTGGACGGTCTTATGGACCGGTTGAGGGACCGCGCGATCGTCGAGCATCGTCATGGGGAGCGCCCTTCTGGCACGACGTCAGTTACGGAAGCGTAACCTACGCTTGCGTAAGTTCGCTAGCGGAGACACGCCAGTAGGCTGGCTGCTGTCCAACTGGTCCCGATGGGGGATGGGGTAATCGGCAGCCCGCAGGCCTTTGGAGCCTTGCAGTCTCGGTTCGAGTCCGAGTCCCCCAGCAAGCCGCAAGGCGCCAACCCAGATGTTCGACGGTCGGCGCGGCCAGGCTTGACGCAGGTCGAACAGGACGGAGAGGGAGCAGCGTGAGTGAGCTATCGGTGATCGTCCTGGCCGCGGGCGAGGGCACCCGGATGAAGTCCGCCACGCTCCCCAAAGTGCTGCACGGCTTCTGCGGCCGCTCGATGCTCGAGCATGTGCTCGTCGCCACCGGCCCGCTGGCCGCCAACCACACCCTGGTCGTGATCGGCCACCGTCGCGACGAGGTCCGTGCCCATCTTGACGACATCGGGCACCCGGTGATCCTGATCGTCCAGGATGAACAGCGCGGCACCGGCCACGCGGTGCGCCTCGCGCTGGACGCGCTGCCGGAAACAACCCCGCAGGCCACCGTCGTGGTGCTGCCGGGAGACGTCCCGCTGCTGCGGTCGGCCACTCTGCTCGCGCTCTACCACGCCCACCGCGACGCCGGCGCTGCCGCGACCCTGCTGACCAGCGTGGTCGACGACCCCACCGGCTACGGGCGGGTGATCCGCGAAGGCGACACGGTTCTGCGCGTCGTCGAGCACCGCGATGCCACCCTCGAGCAGCGGGCGATCGCCGAGGTCGCCTCCGGCGTCTACGTGTTCGAGGCCGACCTGCTCCGTGACGCGATCGGCCGGCTCTCCAGCGCGAACGCGCAGGGGGAGCAGTACCTGCCCGACGTCGTCGAACTGCTCGTCCGCGACGGCTCGGTTGTCGCGGCGATGACCGCGCCCCAGACCGAGACCGCGGGAGTAAACGACCGCGTGCAGCTGGCGGCTGCCCATCGCAGGTACAACGACCGGCTGCTCGACGAGCACATGCGCAACGGCGTCACGGTCGTCGACCCGGCCACCACCTGGGTCGACGCCTGCGTCACGCTCGCACCGGACGTGACCCTGCTGCCAGGCACCGACCTGCGCGGCCGGACGACGGTCGCCGAGGGAGCCACGATCGGCCCGCAGACGACGCTCGTCGACACGTCCGTGGGCGTGGGCAGCACGATCGAGCGCGCCGTCTGCCGATCGTCAACGGTGGGCGCCGACGTCACCATCGGCCCGTTCGCCTACCTGCGCCCCGGCGCCCAGCTCGCCGACCGCGTCCACATCGGCACGTTCGTCGAGCTCAAGGCCAGTGACGTCGGAGCCGGCAGCAAGATCCCCCATCTGACCTACGTCGGCGACGCCACGATCGGCGAACAGTCGAACATCGGCGCCGCGACGGTGTTCGTCAATTACGACGGCGTAGCCAAGCACCATTCCACGATCGGCAGCCACGTTCGTACCGGCGCCGACAACATGTTCGTCGCCCCCGTATCCATCGGCGACGGCGCGTACACCGCGGCTGGATCGGTGATCGACCAGGACGTTCCGCCGGGCGCGTTGGGCGTGGCGCGCGCGAAACAGCGCAACGTGGCAGGCTGGGTTGCGCGCCGTCGGCCGGGAACCCGGGCAGCCGACGCCGCCGCCCGGGCCAGCGAACCGACTGCCGCCGATACCGACGGGACCACCGATGAGTGAGCATCGCAGCGAGCGCAACCGACCGATTTGGTGCGGGGTCCCCGCGAAATCGTGCAGCGATTTCGTGGGGTGCAGGTGCGGAGCGAACGGCGCGATGAGCGCTCGCGCGAAGAGCGAAGTAGACCAATGAGTGTCATACATCTGGCGGGCCGCAAGAGCCTGATGCTGCTGTCGGGGCGCGCGTACCCCGAGCTGGCCGACGAGATCGCCGGCGAGCTGGGGGCCACCGTCACCTCCACCACCGCCCGCGAGTTCGCCAATGGCGAGACGTTCATCAAGCCGGACGAGTCGGTGCGCGGCAGCGACGCGTTCGTCATCCAGAGCTACACGACCCCGATCAACCACTGGGTGATGGAGACGCTGATCCTCGTCGATGCGCTGAAACGCGCGTCGGCCAAGCGGATCACGCTCGTCACTCCGTTCTACCCGTACGCTCGGCAGGACAAGAAGCACCGCGGCCGCGAGCCGATCTCCGCCCGGCTGATGGCCGACCTGTTCAAGACGGCCGGCGCGAACCGGCTGATGGCAATCGACCTGCACACGGCGCAGATCCAGGGCTTCTTCGACGGTCCCGTCGACCACCTGTTCGCTCTGCCGCTGCTGGCCGAGTACGTCCGGGCGAGATACCCCACCGACGACCTGATCGTGGTTTCGCCCGACACCGGCCGGGTGCGCGTGGCCGAGCAGTGGGCCGACCGGCTCGGCGGCCTGCCGATCGCCTTCGTGCACAAGACGCGTGACCCGATCGTGCCGAACCAGGTGGTGGCCAACCGGGTCGTGGGCGAGGTGGCCGGCCGCACCTGCCTGCTGATCGACGACATGATCGCGACCGGCACCACCATCACCAAGGCCGCCGAGCTGCTCTTCGAGGCCGGGGCAGCCGAGGTGATCGTGGCCGCCACCCACGGCGAGCTGACAGCACCGGCCACCGACCGGCTGAAGAACAGCCGGGTCACCGAGGTCATCGTCACCAACACCTTGCCGATACGCCCGGAGCAGAGCTTCGACAAGCTCACGGTGCTGTCTATCGCGCCGATGATCGCTCGGGCGATCAAGGAGGTATTCGAGGACGGCTCGGTCACCAGCCTCTTCGACGGCCGTTCCTGACGCCCTCTCGGACGCCGGCCGCTACAGTGGGCCCGATTCTGGCACGACGTCGGTTATAGCAGCGCATCCAGCGAGGTATCCCGCGTGACTGGTCAGCACTCCTACCGCAGCAACCGTCCGACCGCCCCACCCGTTCCTGACTTTCTCGCCGAGTCCTTTCCGGAATCAGTCGAGGAGGACGAGGTCGGCACCGACGTCTCCCCGACCTCGGATCTGCCCCTCCCCAGCATCGGCGCGCTGCCACCGACGCCCCAGTCCGGCGCCACCTACGACTACCAGGACGCCGTCGCCGTCGCCCGCACCGAGACTCTGCCGGCCTACTCCCCAGGGCCCAACCCGCCCTACCCCGCGGTCCAGCCCGCCTCCGTCCAACCGCCGGCCACCTCGCCGGTGCCGCGGCCGGAGGACCTGCTGCCGCCAGATCTTGCGGCGGTCGAAGACCGGCCGGCGCGGTGGGGCTGGCGCGGGTGGGTGAACCGGGTGACGGGGGGTGCAGTCGCGATGCGACCCAGCTCGGTGGAGTCGGCGCAGCGGCAGGCGGCTGTCGATATCCAACGCGGTTTCTCTCGGCCGATGACCGTGGTCGTCATCCAACCCAAGGGAGGTGCGGGCAAGACGCCGACGACGATCGGCTTGGCGTCCGCGCTCGGCTCGCACCGCGGCGGCTACGTCGTCGGCTGGGACGACAACGAGACCCGCGGCACCTTGGCAGTTCGGATCACGAATTCCGCCGGCCAGCGCACGACGACCTGGGATCTGCTCGCCCAGCTGCCCTCGTTCGAGCGAACCGATGCCCGCGTCGGCCACCTCAGTCCGTTCGTGCGTCCGCAGGGCGAAGCGCATTTCGACGCACTGGTCAGCGACGACAACCCGGCGAACATGGTCCAGCTCGACGAGGACGCGTTCCGACGCATCCACGCGGTTCTGCAGCGCTTCTACCGGCTGATCGTCATCGACACCGGCAACAACGTCCGCTCACCCAACTGGCAGGCCGCCGTCAATGCTGCGGACACCGTGGTGGTCGTGTCGACCTACCAGCGCGATGTCGGGTACAGCGGATCGTGGGTACTCGACCACCTCGTGCAGACCGGTCGCGAGGAGCTTGCCCGCAACGCCGTCACCATCCTGACGGCCGCCGATCCGCACATCGACGCCAAGGTGCGAGGCGAGCTGCTCACCCACTTCGCGGCACGCACCCGGGCGGTCGTCGAGGTGCCGTTCGATCCGCTGATCGCCAGCGGCGGCCCCATCCGCTGGACGCAGTTGAGCCCCCGCAGCAGGCGGGCCTGGGTGCGTGCCGGCGCCACCGTGGTCACCGGGCTGGCGGCACGCGACCAGCGCTAGCGATCCGGGCGTAGTCGGCGACCTCGAGCGTCTCGCCACGCGCCGCCGGGTCGACGCCCGCGGCGCGCAGGATCGTCTCGGCTGCCGCTGCCGACCCGGCCCAGGACGCAAGCGCCGAGCGCAGCATCTTGCGGCGCTGGCCGAATGCCCGATCGACGACCTCGAAGACGTCCTGCCGGCTGACTCCCGCAGGCAGCGACGGCGGCGGGCGCCGGGTCAGCCGGACCAGCCCGGAGTCGACGTTCGGGACGGGCCAGAACACGCTACGCGGCACCGCCCCGGCCCGTTCGGCCGCGGCGTACCAGGCCGTCTTGACGCTGGGCACGCCGTAGATCCGGGTTCCCGGGCGGGCGGCGAGGCGATCGGCCACCTCGGACTGCACCATGACGAGCCCGGTGCGAACCGTCGGCAACAGTTCGAGCAGGTGCAGCACCACTGGGACCGCGACGTTGTACGGCAGGTTGGCCACCAGCGCGCTCGGTTGAGGGTCGGCCACCCCGGTCAGCCGCACGGCGTCGGCCTCGACCACGGTGAGCCGGGCGCCTGCCTGTGGAGCATGGGTGCGCACGGTCGCGTCCAGCACGCGGGCGAGGACGGGGTCGATCTCGACGGCCACCACCCGGGCGCCCGCGTCCAGTAGGCCGAGGGTGAGCGAGCCGAGCCCGGGGCCCACTTCGAGCACGACATCGTCGGCCGTCACCCCGGACGTCCGCACGATGCGGCGGATGGTGTTCGGGTCGTGCACGAAGTTCTGGCCCAGCGTTTTGGTCGGGCGGATGCCCAGCTGCGCGGCCAGCCGCGTGATGTCGGCCGGGCCGAGCAGGCGGCCCGTCAGTACCAGCCTTGGGCCTGCCACGACGCCCAGGCCTGGCACGGCGTGCCGTACCGCCCTTGGATGTAGGCCAGGCCCCAGAGGATCTGCGTCTTCGGGTTGGTCTGCCAGTCGGCGCCGTAGGCGGCCATCTTGCTGCCGGGCAGCGCCTGCGGGATGCCGTAGGCGCCGGTGCTGGAGTTCTGCGCGTTCACCCGCCAGCCGCTCTCGTTGTCCCACATCTGCACGAGGCAGGAGAACTGGTCGTCGCCCATTCCGCGCTCCGCGAGCAGCGTCTTGGCGATGCCCTGCGCGGAGCTGGGGTCGACGTTGATCGGCGTGGTGGTCCCCGTCGTCGGCGCTGACTTGGTGCCGACCTTCTCGACCTGGTTCACCGGCTGGCGCACGACCTTGCGGGACAGCGAGGTCTTGCCGATGACCTTGCCGTCGAGGTACACGACGGCATACCTCACCGTGGCGAGGCCGGTCTTGCCCGGGGTGACAACCGTCGTCGTCCCGACCAGGGCCGTCGGATCGTCGTGCTTGGTGGTCTGGAACGGGATCGCCTGCTGCACGACGACCGTGCCCTTCCGCATGCGTTGCAGAACGATCCTGCCGCCCTCGCGCGGAACGCTGCTCACGGCGACGGACAGCCGATCGCTCGCCCCGACCGTGATGCCCAGGTCGGTCAGCAGTTGACCCACGGTGGCATCGGTCGTGGTCGCAGTCCGGGTCTTGCCGTCCGCGATCACCGTGACCGTCTTCGGTGTCCGCAGCTCGATATCGGTAGGCGTGAGCGGCAGACGTTTGTCCCGTGACACCGAGGAGAAGTCGGCGGTCGAGTAGCCCAGCTGGTTCAGCGCCTCGGCCACGGACGGCGTGGTCACCCAGACGTCCAGCCGCTTGCCGTCGACGATCAGATGCAGCAGCCGGCCGCGTTTGAGCACGATCTGGCTGCCATCGTGGATCTTCCCGGTGGCGGCGGGGGCGACGATGTCATGCGCGCCGATCGTGAGCTTGGCGTCCGCAAGCGCCCCCTGGACACTCGCCGCCGTCGTGTGCACCGTGCTGGTGTCGCCGTCGACCCGCAGGGTGACCGTCTTGTCGACTCTCGCCCAGGCCACCGTTGCGCCCACCACGCCGGTCACGACGACCGCGTACAGGCCGTACCTCACGGTGCGACGCACAAACAAGCTCCCATCACGGTCGCGTGTGGTGATGTCCCCGTACGAGCTCCTTGGTCACGAGACCATAACGTGCCCGTGACCGATTGGCCAAGCCCCCCCGCCGTTACAGATTTCGACCGCACACCGGCCATGGCGAGGACCCGGCCTTGTTGTACAGGGTCGTTGCCACGGCGATCTGCTGCTCGCGGCTCGCCAGGTTGGCAGTCGGGGCGTATGCGCCGCCACCGTTGGCGAGCCAGGTGCCCGAGTCGAACTGCAAGCCGCCGTAGTAGCCATTGCCGGTGTTGATGCTCCAGTTCCCGCCGGACTCACACGCGGCGACCGCGTCCCAATTCAGCCCGTTGCCACTGCTGACCGGCGGCGCCGTTTGGGTAGGCGCAGTCGTCGGCGCGGGCGCGGGAGCGGCCGGGCGGACCTTGGTGCCGACCTTCGTCACCTGGGTGACGGGTGCCGTCAGCTGCTTGCTCGAGACCTTCGTCTTGCCGATCAGCTTGCCGTCGAGATAGACCGCGGCGTACGTGACCGAGTCGCTGCCTCGCTTGCCCGCGGTGACGACCGTGCTGTCGCCCTGGTACATCGACGAATCCTGCTGCCGGACGGAGCCGAAGTCGATCGGCTCGACCACGACGAGGTTCTTGTGGGTCACTCGCTGCAGCACGATCTTCTGCCCATTGGCGAGCCCGGCCGAGACCTTGACGGACAGCCGGTCCAGCTTGCCTACCGTGATGCCCAGCTCGCGCAGCAGCTCGCTGACCGTCGCATCGGTCGAGGTGACCGTCTGCGCCCGGCCGTCATGGACGATGGTGACCTTCCTGGGCGTGCGCAGTTCGATGTCGGTGGGTGTCAGCGGCAGGCGCTTGTCACGCGACACGGAGGAGAAGTCCGCGCTCGAGTAGCCGAGTTCGGCGAGGGCCTCGGCCACCGTCGGTGTGGTCACCCACACGTCGACCTTCTTGCCGTCGACTACCAAGTGCAGCAGACGGCCGCGCTTTAGCACGATCTCGCTGCCGCCGTGGATCTTCACGTCCACCGCAGGGGCCACGATGTCGTGCGCACCAACCGAGAGCTTGGCGTCCTTCAGCGCGCCCCCGACGCTGGACGCGGTCGTCGTGATCTTCTGGGTGTCGCCGTCGACCCGCACGGTCACGGACGCGCCCGCGTTGGCTACGGCGGCGTATGCGATGGCCCCTGCGGTGACCGCGACGGCTACGCCGCCCGCGATCGAGAACTTGATGCTGCGACGCACGAGAAAGACTCCCTGTTCGTATCGGCACGCCCCGTCGTGCTGGCGCGAAACAAAGTCACGGGACCATAACGCCCTGGTGTACGGACGACAACCTACGAGCGCGAGGTACTCGGGCTAGTGCGAGGAATGTCCGATGAAGTTCTTACCGAAGACCCGGCGGCCGTTTTCAACGGTCGCGGCACACAGGGCGGCGAGGTCCCGACCAGTCGCGGCGGCCAGGCTCAGCACGGTGTAGGGCAGCAGGTACGGGGCATTGGGACGTCCGCGAAAGGGATGCGGGGCCAGGAACGGCGCGTCCGTTTCAACCAGAATGTGCTCGGCCGAGGTAGCCGCTGCAGCGGCGCGCAGGCCTGGCGCGTTTGTGAACGTCACCACGCCGGGGAAGGACAGGACATATCCGGCGGCTATGCAGGCCCGCACCATGGTCTCGTCGCCGGAGAACGCGTGCAGCACGACCTGCGCCGGAGCGCCCTCCTCGTCGAGGATGCGCAGCACGTCGGCGTGCGCGTCCCGGTCGTGGATCATCAGCGGCTTGCCCAGCCGCTTGGCCAGGTCGATGTGCCGGCGGAAGTGCTCCTGCTGGACCGCAGGCTGGGTGCGGTCCCAGTAGTAGTCCAGCCCCGTTTCGCCGATCGCGACGACCTTCTCCTTGCTCGCGAGTGATTCCAGCTCGGCATAGTCGTCCTCGGTCATCCCGGCGATTTCAGTCGGGTGCACGGCCACCGCGGCGAACACGTCCGGGTGCTCGGCGGCGGCTTGCACACACCACGTGCTGGACGCGATCGTGTCGCCGACCGTGATCACGCGGGTCACGCCGACGGCGCGCGCCTGGGCCAGCACGCCGGCGACGAACTCGCGGCTCGGCGCCACCCCGGCGCGCTGCGCCATCGCGTCCAAGTGGCAGTGCGCGTCGAAGACCGGGCCGGGCAGCGGGTGCGGCGCTGGCGGCTCGTCCCGTCTTGGCCCCCCAACAGGGTCGGCTGCGGCGTGTCGCCCGGCTGCGCGGCCAAGGCTCATCGGGCCGCGTCGGCGCTTTCCAGCCGGGCCAGCTCGTCGTCGACGATGGACGGGTCGAGCTTGGTGAACACCAGGGTGGGCGGGACGATCGGCCGTCCGGGCTCGAGCGGCACCGATTCCCACGTCGCACCCGTGTCGTAGCGGCCGGTCAGCACCGCGTACGAGGGCGTGCCCACCGCAGTCGGCTCGTCGACCTCGACCAGCTCGGGCATGGGGGCCCATTCGCCGGTGCCGCCGAGCAACGCGTGCACCCGCGAGGACGTCGATGGCAGGAACGGGGTGAGCAACGTCTTGCAGTCGTCGACGGCCTGCAACGCGGTGTGCAGCACGGTGGCCATCCGGTCGGCGTCGGTGTTCCGCAACGCCCACGGCGCGGTGTCGGACAGGTACTTGTTGGCGTCGCCGACCACTCGCATGACCTCGGTGATCGCGGCCTTCTGCCGGGACCTGGCGAGCAGGTCGCCGACGGTGCCGAACGCTGCCTGCGTCGAGGAGAGCAGCGCGCGGTCGACCTCGGTGAGCGTGCCCGCTGCCGGGATCGAGCCGATGTTCTTCGCGGTCATCGACACCGTCCGGTTCACCAGGTTGCCCCACCCGGCGACCAGTTCGTCGTTGTTGCGGCGCAGGAACTCCGCCCAGGTGAAGTCGGTGTCCTGGTTCTCCGGGCCTGCAACCGTGAGGTAATAGCGCAGCGCGTCCGGGTCATAGCGCGACAGCATGTCCCCTACGTAGATCACCACGTTGCGCGACGAGGAGAACTTTCGCCCCTCCATCTGCAGGAATTCGCTCGACACGATCTCGTATGGGCGCTCGAGGGCCCCATACGCGCCCGGTGTCCCGCCCCGCGCGCCGATACCCGAGTAGCCGAACAGGATCGCCGGCCAGATCTCGGCGTGGAAGACGATGTTGTCCTTGCCCATGAAGTAGTAACCCCGGGCATCATGGCTTTGCCAGAACGGCCGCCACGCGTCCGGGTCGCCCGTCCGCGTCGCCCATTCGATGGACGCCGACAGGTAGCCGATGACGGCGTCGAACCACACGTACAACCGCTTGTCGGTGCGGTCACGCCAGCCGTCGAGCGGGACGGGCACCCCCCAGTCCAGGTCCCGCGTGATGGCCCGCGGCTTGAGGTCGTCGAGCAGGTTGACAGCAAACTTCCGCACGTTGGGGCGCCAGTGCTTCTGCCCGGCCAGCCAGTCCCCCAGCGTTGCCGTGAAGGCCGGCAGGTCCAGGAAGTACTGATCCGTCTCGGCGAACCTCGGCGTCTCACCGTTGATCCGGCTGCGTGGGTTGATCAGGTCCGTCGGGTCGAGCTGGTTGCCGCAGTTGTCGCACTGATCGCCGCGCGCATTGGGATAGCCGCAGATCGGGCAGGTGCCCTCGATGTAGCGGTCGGGCAGGGTGCGCCCCGTCGACGGGCTGATCGCGCCGAGCTGCTTGCGGGCGAACACGTAGTCGTTCTTCAGCAGCCGGAGGAAGATCTCCTGGGTCACCGCGTAGTGGTTGCGCGTCGTGGTGCGGGTGAACAGGTCGTAGGACAGGCCCAGGTTGCGCAGGTCCTCGGCGATCACCCGGCTGTAGCGGTCGGCAAGGTCGCGAGGCGACACCTCTTCTTTGTCGGCCTGGACGAGGATCGGGGTGCCGTGCTCGTCGGTGCCGCTGACCATGAGCACCTTGTTCCCGGCCATGCGCTGATACCGGCTGAACACGTCGGACGGGACGCCGAAGCCGGCGACGTGGCCGATGTGCCGGGGGCCGTTGGCGTAGGGCCAGGCCACGGCGGTCAGCACATGATCACTCATACGCTCCAGCCTAGTGAGTGCTGCCGCGCCGTTTGCCGAGCAAAACGACAGCCCCACGCCACGGATGACGGACCGCGAGCTCGAAATCGTCACTCGGGCTTGGCGGCAACCACGGCGGAGTAAACGGCGCGCTTGGGGACGTTGAGCTGCACCGCCACCTCGCCGATGGCCTGCTTGCGGGACAAGCCCGCGGTTTCGCGTGCTGCGACGAGTTCGGCCAGCTCGCCGGCGCCCGGCGCGACGGCCGAGCGCGGCGCTCCACCCACCACCAGGGTGATCTCGCCGCGCACCCCGTCGGCCGCCCACGCAGCCAGCTCCCCGAGCGTTGCGCGGCGCACCTGCTCGTACGTCTTGGTCAGCTCCCGGCAGACCACGGCCGGCCGATCGGCGCCGAACGCGTCCGCGAGGTCGCGCAACGCGGCCGCAAGCCGATGCGGCGCCTCGAAGAACACCAGTGTGCGCGGCTCACCGGACAGCGCAGCTAGCGCGCGCCGCCGCTCGCCGATGCGGCGTGGCAGGAATCCCTCGAAGCAGAAGCGGTCTACCGGCAGCCCGGAAACGGCCAGCGCCGCGGTCACTGCAGAGGGGCCGGGTAGCACGCTGACGGTAAGGCTGGCGGCGATCGCCGCGGTGACCAGCCGATAGCCGGGATCCGAGACGCACGGCATGCCCGCGTCGGTCACGAGCAGCACGTCCTCTCCAGCCCGAAGGGCATCGAGCAGCGCGGGCACCCGGGATGCTTCGTTCGCGTCGAAGAACGAGACGACCCGCCCGGACGGCGTTACGTCGAGGTCCGCGCACAGCCGGCGCAGCCGGCGGGTGTCCTCCGCGGCGATCACCGCCGACGACCGCAGAGCCCCGACCAGCCGGGGGCTGGCGTCCCGCACGTTGCCCAACGGCGTGCCAGCCAGCAGCACGCGGCCCGGCGACGGCGACCCGCTCATGCCCGTTCTCGCTCCGCTGCGAACGGGCATGAGACTCCACGCGCGCTGTGCCCATTGATTCGCACGCTGCGCTCGCTCATGCGGAAACCCTACGATCGGCGGCGTGACGGCCACACTCGAGACGCGACCGGTGGCCGATGTGATCGGCGAGGCCGCGACCGAGCCGCCCGCCCCCGAGGGGCCCGTCCCTGTCGCACTACGCCCGTGGAGCGACCCGTCGCCGCGCGTCGGCTGGCTGGTCGCCGGGCTGACAACGACCGTCGCGGCGTTCACCCGACTGTGGGCGCTGGGCTGGCCGCCCGGCAAATCGTTCGACGAGATCTACTACGCCACCGAGTCACAGGAGCTGCTGCGCTTTGGGCACGAGGACAACCGCGGCTACATGTTCATCGTCCATCCACCGCTGGGCAAATGGCTAATCGCGCTCCCGCAGTGGATTCTCGACAGCGACAGCGACTTCGCCTTCCGGTTGGCCCCCGCCCTCGCCGGCATCGTCAGCGTGCTGCTGATGACCCGTATCGCCCGGCGGATTTTCCACTCAAACCTCTTCGGCGGCATCGCCGGGCTACTGCTCGCCCTCGACGGCGTATCAGTCGTGCAGTCGCGCGTGGCGCTGCTTGACATCTTCCTGCAGCTGTTCATCCTCGCTGGCTTCGGCGCGCTCGTCCTGGACCGCGAGCAGGTTCGTGGACGCCTCGCGGCGCTGCTCGCCGACGGCGCCGACCTGACCGACGGCCCGCCGATGCTCGGCCCGCGCCCGTGGCGGCTCGTCGCGGGCGTGATGTTCGGGTGCGCCTGCGCAGTGAAGTGGACGGCGCTGTCGTTCTTCGTGGCGTTCGTGTTGATGTCGTTGATCTGGGACCGTGGGGCGCTCAAGACGGCGGGCGTCCACGCGTCGTGGCGCAACGCCGCCCGCCGGTCGTGGCTTCCCGCGTCGGGTTCGCTGCTGCTCGCGCCCGTGGCGACCTACCTGCTGAGCTGGCTCGGCTGGTTCGCCGGCGAGAACTCCTGGGGACGGCACTGGGCGGAGTCGCACAGCGGCAGCACCACCCTTAACCTGCCCTTCGGCATCCACTTCCCGTTCAACTGGGGGTTCCTGCCAAACGCGCTGCGCTCCCTCGGCTCCTACCACCTGCAGGCCTACCGCTTCCACGAGACGCTGTACACGCCGCACAGCTACGGCTCCAAGCCGTGGAGCTGGCTGATCCTCGGCCGTCCGGTCAACTACTACTACGTGGGCGACGGGGTGCACGGCTGTGGCGCGGCCAGCTGCGTCCGGCAGGTGTTACTCATCGGGACGCCGCTCGAGTGGTGGGCCTTCCTGCCTGCGCTGATCTGGCTCGCCTGGCACTGGCTCACCACCCGCGACTGGCGGGCCGCCGCCGTATGGGTGGCGTTCCTCGCCGGCTGGGTGTTTTGGCTGCGGGACATTCGCCGGACCATGTTCCTCTTCTACATGACGCCGCTGATGCCCTACCTGATCTTCGGTCTGACGCTTGCGCTCGGCACGATCCTCGGCCCGGCGCTTCGCCGTGCGCCCAGCGCGACCAGCGACGAGGTCGCGCAACGGCGGCGTATGTGGGGAATCGCAGCGGTGACCGGCTTTCTCGGCCTGGTGATCGTGGACTTCGCCTGGATGTGGCCGCTGTTCACCGGCGGCATGCTCAGCTACAACCAGTGGCACCTGCACATGTGGTTCCCGTCCTGGGTGTGACCCTCTTCGAGAGCGAGGCCGCCATGTTCGTCCCGTTGACCGTCCGTGACTTCATCGACCGGGCCGAGAGCGTGTACCCCGACCGGATTGCTGTCGTAGACGAGGCCGACCAGCCAGCGCCCAGCCTAGGCGAGCTGACCTATCGCGAACTCGCCGCGCGGGCGCGGGCGCAGGCGGCGAAGCTGGACCAGCTGGGCGTGCCGCCGGGCGGCCGGGTGGCGATCATCTCGCAGAACTCGGCTCGCATGCTGCACTCGTTCTTCGGCGTCAGCGGCTACGGACGCATCCTGGTGCCCGTCAATTTCCGATTGACGGCCGCGGAGATCGCCTACATCGTCGAGCATTCCGGATCCCAGGTCGTCTACGCCGATCCATCGGTCAAGGACGTCTTCGACGCCCTAGACGTCCCGCACAAGTTCCTGCTCGGAGACGACGACGACCTGTACCTGCCCGGTGTCGAGCCGCGGCCATGGGACGAGCCCGACGAGGGCGCGACAGCGACGCTCAATTACACGTCGGGCACCACTGCGCGGCCCAAGGGCGTGCAGCTGACCCATCGCAATCTGTGGCTCAACGCGGTGGTTTTTGGGCTGCACACGACGATCAGCGACCGGGACGTGCTGCTGCACACGCTGCCGATGTTCCACTGCAACGGCTGGGGCATGCCCTATGGGATGACGGGCGTCGGAGGCGCGCACGTCGTGCTGCGGCAGGTCGACGGTGCCGAGATCCTGCGCCGCATCGAGCAGCACACGGTGACGCTAATGTGCGGCGCGCCGGCCGTGGTCAACGCCGCGCTCGATGCCGCGGCCAGCTGGGACGGCCCGGTTCCCGGGCGGGATCGCGTCCGCATCGTCGTGGCAGGTGCCCCGCCGCCGACCCGCACCATCGAGCGGGTGCTCACCGACCTGGGCTGGGAGTTCATCCAGATCTACGGGCTCACCGAGACCGCCCCGCTGCTGACGGTCAACCGGCAGCGCCCCGAGTGGGACGAGCTGGCGCCGCACGAGCGCGCGCGCAAGCTGGCCCGGGCGGGGGCACCGGCCCTCGGCGTCCGGCTGCAGGTCGACGCCGTCGGCGAGGTGCTCGCGCAAACGAACCACAATCTCGAGGGCTACTGGCGCGAACCCGAGGCCACCGCCGATGCCATCCATCCTGTTGAGGCATCACGAGGCGACTGGTTCCACACGGGCGATGGTGGCTACCTGGACGACGAGGGCCACCTCGTCATCGCGGACCGGAAGAAGGACATGATCATCTCTGGTGGCGAGAACGTGAGCTCGATCGAGGTCGAGGACGTGCTCAACAATCACCCCGCTGTGCGCGAGGTGGCCGTCATCGGCATCCCCGACGAGAAATGGGGCGAGCTGGTGACGGCGCTCGTCGTTACGGATGGCTCTGCCGTCACGGCGGACGAGCTCATCGCGCACTGCCGAGCGTCGCTGGCTGGGTTCAAGTGCCCGAAGAAGGTGCAGTTCGTCGACGTGTTGTCGCGCACGGCCACCGGCAAGCTGCAGAAGTTCAAACTGCGTGAGCCGTTCTGGGCGGGGCAGGAGCGCCAGGTGCACTGACTGGGTGCAATGAATGGGTGCACCGCGACGATGTCGGTCCGCCCGCATAGCGTTCGCGAGGTGATGGTTCGACAACTGCTGCGCCGACGTCTGCTGGCCCAGCAGATCTCGGCACCCCGCCATGCCAACGCCGCCGACGTGGTCGGCGAACTCGGCGCGGTCCAAGCGCAAGACTGGCCAGGCGCGCAGTGGGCCGTCGCGCTGCGGACGACGGGTGGGACAGCGCAGGCACTGGATCGCGCGATCGCCTCGGCAACGGTGGTGCGCACGTGGCCGATGCGTGGCACGTTGCACCTGGTCGCCGCGGCGGACGTGCGCTGGATGCTGCAGCTGCTCAGTCCACGGCCGCTCGCCAACATGCGCGGCCGGCTGCGGCAGCTGCAGCTGTCCGATGCGGACCTGCAGCGCGGACGCGAGGCGGTCTGCGCTGCGCTCGCCGGCGGTGGCCGACTCACCCGACCCGAGCTGTATTCGGTCCTGTCCGCCGCCGGCGTCGACCCGGTCGGGCAGCGCGGCATCCACGTGCTCGGCTGGCTGGCTCACCATGCGGTGATCTGCCACGGGCCGGCGGCCGGAAAGCAGCCAACGTTCGTGTTGCTCGACGAATGGGTCGCGCCCGAACCGCCAGTCGAGCGCGCCGAGGCGTTGACCCGTCTTGCCCTGCGGTACTTCACCGGCCACGGGCCGGCGACGGCGCACGATCTCGCTTGGTGGTCCGGGCTCGCGATGGCAGACGCCCGCGCGGCTGTGTCGCAGGCGCGAGGCATGCTGACCCACCTGTGTGTCGGTGACGTCGAGTACTGGTCAGGACCCGACCTACCGGCCCCCGTCCGCACGCCGCGCGTCCAGCTGTTGCCCGGATTCGACGAGTACCTGCTCGGCTATCGCGACCGCAGCGCGATGCTCGGACCGGAACACGCGCAGCGCATCGTGCCCGGGAACAACGGCATGTTCCTTCCCATGATCGTCCTCGACGGCCGGGTGGCTGGACGCTGGCGCCGGGTCCAGGGCGATCAGGCGACCGGGGTCGGGCTGGAGTGGTTCAGTGCGCCGACCGGGGTGGCGCGGGCTGCCGCAGTGGCGGCGGCACGGCGTTATGCGCGATTCGCCGGGCTGCCTCTCAAGCTGACCTCGTCGTCGGACAACGGATGACCTTCATGCGATCACCACGTCGGCGACGGACGCCGCGTGCAGGCGCCGGTCAGTGGTGATGAGCGACAAACCCAGAGATACGGCCAACTCGACATACAGCGCATCGGCCAGGCGTGGTTGATCGCGCCGCGCCCACGCGCCGAGCACCAGCCCGCTCACTGGGTGTCGTGGCCTCGACATTGTCAGCCTCAATCTTCCCCGCCCGCTGTAGTCGTCCCAGAGCCGAAATGACTTCCGCTGGTCAGCTCGAGGTCAGTGGCGCACCCGTGGCGACCAGCACGACCCACGCTCCACCCGGGGCCAGGGTGATCGGCTGACCGTTCGTGTCACGCAGTGTGGTGCCCGATGTCAGGTTGGCCCGCGACCATGACCCGTCGATGCGGTGCCCATTGCGAAAGATCGCGACCCGTCCGCGCCCGATCGAGTGCGTGTACTTCGATGGATTGCCCTCGACATCCACGTCGGCGGGGTTCACGGTGACCTGGCAGAACTGCACGATGACGTTGGGGGTCGTGATCGGCGCGCCGTCGGCAGCGCTCTGCCCCGCGCCGTCGATCACCCGCACGTAGCGCTCGAGCTGCGCGTCCCACCGGAATCCCACCGGCGTGCCGCCGACCTGCGTCTGCACGGAGGTTGCCGTGCGGGTGGCGGACAGCCCCGCCGGGTTCGCCGCCCACTGAAAGCCGATGCTCTTGGCCGAATCCGCCTGCACGGCGGAGCTGACCGCAGCCAGGTTCGAGATCAGGTTGTACGGCGCGCTTCGGGAGCCGTCACGGGAGAACCCGGGTCCGCCGCGGTCCAGCGTGACCCCGCGCAGGATCGACCTGTCCAAGGTCGGCATCGAGTCCCCGCCGCCGCCGGACGCGACGAGGATGACCCGCCCGTACTGGCTGAGCAGTTCCGGGTCGCTCGCCCGCACGCTGCGCACCGGCGCGACCAGCGGCTTGTTGGTCGCGAACACGGCCAGCAGCCGGGTCAGTCCGCCTTCCGCCTGTTCCACGTAGACGATGTCGGCCTTGTCGACCCCCAGCTGGGGACGTCCGTTCGCGGTGTCGTCGATCTTCACCCCGATGACCGGACCCGTCGGTGGCGCCCCGACTCCGATCAGCGGATTCAGCGTATTCACCGGACTCGGCGTCGGCGTCGGCGGCGTGGCGCTCGCCAGCGGTTTCGTCTTGGAGTTACCGCCGGTGAGCCCGATACTCAGGCCGGCCACGCCACCACCGACGACGACCACGATGACCGCGGCTGCGATCGCCTTCTGCTTCGTACTCCATTGACCGATCCGGTCCGTCAACTTCACGGGCGGGCCTCCTTGCGCGTGAGGGTAGGTCTGGTGGTTGTGAGAATCCGACACGCAAATCCGGGTTCCCGCGCTGTTCGCCCAGGGCGGACGTCTGGGCATCCTCACGTCGGGAACAACTGTGGCACCGCTCTGCTTGAGTCGGTAGCACTCAACTCTTGGAGATTCACTGATGGCCATGGCAAAGCTGCCCGTTCTTTCCCTTCCTGACCTGGTCGTGCTGCCGGGCATGGTGGTGCCGGTCGAGCTGGACGAGGCAGCTCAGGCTGCCGTGGACGCCGCCCGGGCAGCCGCCGACAGCAAGCTGCTGCTCGCCCCACGCCTGGCCGACCGCTACCCCACCTTCGCCGCCGTCGCCACCGTCGAGCAGCTGGGCCGGCTGCCCGGCGGCGCACCCGGCGCGGTGCTGCGCGCCGAGCAGCGCGCCCGTCTCGGCTCCGGCGTGACCGGCCCCGGCGCAGCGCTGTGGGTAGAGGCAGAACTCGTCGAGACCCCCGCGCCCACCGGCAAGATCACCGAGCTCACCAGCGAATACCGCTCGCTGGTCATCGCCAGCCTGCAGCGGCGCAACGCCTGGCAGATCATCGACACGGTCGAGCAGATCAAGGACCCGTCCGCGCTGGCCGACACGGCCGGCTGGGCGTCCTACCTCGACAACGAGCAGAAGCGTCAGCTTCTCGAGACCCCGGACGTCGAGGAGCGTCTGACGTTGCTGATCGGCTGGACACGCGACCACCTGGCCGAGGTGGAGGTCACCGAAAAGATCCGCGACGACGTCCGCGACGGCATGGAGAAGAGCCAGCGCGAATTCCTGCTGCGTCAGCAACTTGCCGCGATCCGCAAGGAGCTGGGCGAAGGCGAGCCCGACGGAGCGGACGACTACCGCTCCCGGGTCGAGGGGGCCGACCTGCCGGACAAGGTGCGCGAGGCGGCGTTGCGCGAAGTCGGCCGGCTGGAGCGGGCCAGTGACCAGAGCCCCGAGTCGGGATGGATCCGCACCTGGCTCGACACCGTGCTCGAGCTTCCTTGGGCGACCCGCACAGCCGACAACACCGACGTGGAGGCGGCGCGCCGGGTGCTCGACGCCGACCACCATGGCCTCGCGGACGTCAAGGACCGGATCGAGGAGTACCTGGCGGTGCGGGCCCGCCGGGCCGCCCGCGGACTGCAGGTCGTCGGCGGACGCGGCTCCGGTGCGGTCCTCGCCCTGGTTGGCCCGCCCGGCGTGGGCAAGACATCGCTCGGCGAGAGCGTCGCCCGTGCGCTTGGCCGTAAATTCGTCCGCGTGTCACTGGGCGGGGTACGCGACGAGGCGGAGATCCGCGGTCACCGCCGCACCTATGTCGGCGCGCTGCCCGGCCGCATTGTCCGAGCAATCGGCGAGGCCGGCTCGATGAACCCGGTCATGCTGCTGGACGAGATCGACAAGGTCGGCTCGGACTACCGCGGCGATCCGGCCGCGGCACTGCTCGAGGTCCTCGACCCGGCGCAGAACCACACGTTCCGCGACCACTACCTGGAGATCGACCTGGACCTGTCCGACGTGCTGTTCATCGCTACCGCGAACGTCGTGGACACGATCCCGCCGGCACTGCTGGACCGGATGGAGCTCGTCAGCCTGGACGGCTACACCGAGGACGACAAGGTGGTGATCGCGCGGGAGCACCTGCTGCCCCGGCAGCGCGAGCGCGCCGCGATCGCACCGGACGAGGTGAGCGTGACCGACGAGGCGTTGCGGATGATCGCGTCCGACTACACCCGCGAGGCGGGGGTACGTCAACTCGAGCGGTCGCTGGCACGGGTGCTTCGGAAGATCGCCACCAAGCTCGCTTCCGGTGCCGAGCCACCCATCAGCGTCGGGGCCGAGGATCTGCGCGAGTACCTGGGCCGGCCGCGCTTCACGCCCGAAACGGCCGAGCGCACGGCGGTGCCAGGCGTCGCCACCGGCCTCGCAGTGACAGGCGCCGGCGGTGACGTGCTGTTCATCGAGGCCACCGCGATGGACGGCAAGCCCGGCTTGACCCTGACCGGCCAGCTCGGTGACGTGATGAAGGAGTCCGCGCAGATCGCGCTGTCCTACCTGCGCTCGCACGCGGACGCGCTCGGCATCGACCCGTCGCGACTGGATCGCGCGCTGCACCTGCACGTGCCGGCCGGCGCCGTCCCGAAGGACGGGCCGTCCGCCGGCGTGACGATGACGACCGCGCTTGCGTCGCTGGCCCTCGACCGGCCGGTGCGGTCCGACGTCGGGATGACCGGCGAGGTAACCCTGAACGGACGGGTGCTGCCGATCGGCGGGGTCAAGCAGAAGCTGCTGGCCGCGCAACGGGCCGGGCTGACCACGGTGTTCCTGCCCGCTCGCAACGAGCCGGACCTGGACGACGTGCCGGCCGACGTGCTCGAGGGGCTCGACATTCGGCTGGTCGCCGACGTGGCCGACATCGTCCACGCCACGATCGAGCCAGCCGAGACGGCACGCGCCGCCTGAGCGGGCTACCCCGCGATGGTCGGGTCGGTCGGTCGCGGTTCGCGGAAGAACTCCTCGCGCACGATTTCTCGATACCAGTCGAGCCCGTAGCTGCTCACCAGTGGCTCGATCTGGCTGTGTTGGGCGCGCAGCGCTCGAACCTTGCGGTCCAGCAGCTCGCCTTCGCAGGTGAGCCAGATCGCCAGCTCGTCGGTCGGGACGCCCTCGGGCAGCATGCCGTCCACCATCATCACCTGGGCCGGGTGAATCCGGCTGAAGACCGTCGCGTTCCACTTGGGCGACTTGGTGGCATACAGGAGCCTCGGCGCTGGCGACGACCGGGCGCAGGCCAGCGTCGACCACCGGCACACCGCGATGTGGTCGGGGTGGCCGGTAGCGCCGTCAGGGCCGAACGTGAGCAGCGTGTCGGGCTGAACGTCGGCGATGAGGCCAGCAATCACGTCGACGGCGTCCTCGTCAGACACCTCGGCGCAGCGGCCATCGCCGTACCCCAGCCAGTGGTGTTCGGTGACACCGAGCTCGGCCAGGCTCGCCGCCATCTCGGCCTGCCGGACAGCGACTCGCGCATCGACCGACCGAGCGTCGTCGCCAGGGAAGCCGGCCTCTCCCGCGGTCGCCGTGACGCACACGACCCGCCGCCCAGCATCGACGGCGAGCGCCATCAAGCCGGCCGACAGATATGCCTCGTCGTCGGGGTGGCCCCACACGCCGAGGACGCTGCCGACATCGCCGATCGTGTCGGGACTAACGGCCGTCTCCCGTCTACCGCGATTCCCCTCAGGTCGCCACACACACAGCGAGCTGCGGGCACGCCGAGGGTACCGTGACGCTGTGCCGTCGAGCGGACCACTACAGCGGCCGGACGCCCAGATCGGGTACACGCGCGTCGATGCGCACCCGGACGCCGCGCCGCTGATCAAGGGCATGGAGCAGACTGCCCAATGGCCGGCGGCCCGCCAGCTGCGGGCGTGGGAGCGCACGCACCTCGCCCTGCAGCCCGGCGAACGACTGGTCGACGTCGGCTGCGGGCTCGGCGACGTGGCCATCGCGCTGGCCGCGGACGTCGGCCCGTCGGGCTCGGTGGTCGCCATCGATGCCAGCGAGGCCATGCTCACCGTCGGGCGTCAGCGTTCGGCCGAGGCTGGAGTTTCCGTGGACTTTCGGGTCGGTGATGCGCAGACCCTGCCGTTCGACGACGGATCGATCGACGCGTGCCGGTCGGAGCGGGCGCTGCAGTGGGTGCCCGATGCCGGGCGGGCCCTGGCCGAAATGGTCCGTGTGCTGCGACCGGGGGGTCGTTTGTCGGTGATTGACACCGACTGGCGGACTCTGACGTTCGACCTGCCCGACCGAGCCGCCGGCGAGGCTATCAGCGAGGCGATGTGTGCGCTGCGAGGGCCGGCGTTCGACCTGGGTGGGCGGCTGCTGAACCTCGCTCGGGACTTCGGCGTGCAGGATCTGGATGTCACCGGCGCGGTCCACATCTGGAACCGTTGGGATCCGGGCACGCAGCCGGCACCTCCCGGGCTGTTCCCGATCCGTCCCGTCGTGGACCAGCTGGTCGAGCTCGGTTACCTCACCGCGCTGATGGCCGAACGATTTGTCACCGGCGTGGAGGACGCGGCCCGCCGCGACCGGCTCTACGGCGCGCTGTCCATGCTGGCGGTGTGTGGCAGGCGCTAATCGTTCACGGCGGCGCACCGCGTCGATGGATCGCCGCACGTCGTCGTCATCGGTCGACCAGTTGCTGACCGAGATGCGCAGCACGTCCTGACCGCGCCACCGCGAACCCGACATCCACACAGTGCCGTCGGCGATGACGCGCGCCGTCACCGATCGGGTGCGCTGATCATCACCGAAAGCGACGCACACCTGCGTGTAGTCGACCTCGATGAGCACTCGCGCACCGTCGATCTCGGAAATGCCGTCGGCGATCGCCCGGGCGTGGCGGGCGAGGCGCTCGACTAGTGCCGCGACGCCAGCCCGGCCGAGTGACCGAAGTGCCGCCCACACCGGAACACCGCGAGCCCGTCGCGACAGCTCGGGGACTTTCTCGAGCGGGTCGCCCGGCCCGGAGCTTTCCGTGATCAGGTAGCTGGCATGCACCCCCAGCGCGGACAGCATCGCCACCGGGTCGGCGACGATCGCGATCCCGCGGTCGTAGGGGACGTTGAGGGTCTTGTGTGCGTCGGTTGTCCAGGAATCGGCATCGGCCAGCCCCGCGACGAGGTGACGCAACGCGGGGGACGCGGCGGCCCACAAGCCGAAGGCGCCATCGACGTGCACCCACGCACCATGCCGGCGGGCAACATGGATCGCCTCCGTGAGCGGATCGAAGGCACCCGAGTGGACGTTGCCAGCCTGCAGGCAGACGATCAACGGGTCCGTCGGATCCAGTTCGGCAAGCACCGCGGCCAGCGCATCGACTCGGATTCGTCCCTGCTCGTCGGCCGGGACGAGGGTCGGCGAACCAAGACCCAGGTACCGCACCGCGACGCCGACCGTCTCGCCCGCAGCGATCTCTTCGACCGCCGCTGTTGCCGGACTGGCATAACGCAGTCCGGTGTTCTGGTCCCACGCGCTCACCAGCCAGTCGGCGGTCAACGCGGCCGGAAGCGTCCCGCCGATCACCCAGCCGAAGAACCCACCGGACGGCATCGCCATCAGGCCCGGCTCGGCCACCGACACCAGCAGCTCGACCACGTCCTCCGCCGCACACGGGTCGTCAGGCAGGTGGGCACCGAATGCGGCCGCCAGCTCGTCGGCGGAAGCCTGCGGCCCTACTCGCCGATCGTCGAGCGAACTGAGCCACGACCGAGCGTATTCGGCGGCACGAGCCAGCGGCTTCTCGTATGACTCACCCTGATCTGC
The DNA here is from genome assembly GCA_963839995.1 of uncultured Actinomycetota bacterium. Taxonomy (GTDB): domain Bacteria; phylum Actinomycetota; class Actinomycetes; order Mycobacteriales; family Jatrophihabitantaceae; genus CAWIUB01. The sequence goes on from CAWIXH010000001.1 coordinate 476,517, forward strand.
CATGATTCGCTCCCTGAGGGCATGCGATCCAAGCTCCGGGCGTCGCCGCGCTGCGTCGATCTTGAGGCTCACATTGAGTCCCGGAGCCTGTTGCGTAATCGGATCGCGATGATCAGTGAACTCGGAGTGAAGCTCCCAAGTCGCTTCTCCCGGCCGAACATCGCGGCTCCCCGAAAATGTGGCGGGCCCGAATCGGCGAGAACTGTGTTCCACGTCATCGATGGTCGAATATGCAACAGGCTCCCCGACTAGACGTGCGCCTCAAGATCACCAGGTGGGAGCCGGCCGGAGGCTCACGCTCGGCACTCGGGCCTCGCGCTCAGACGGCGGACTCATCCGTTGTGGTCCACCCGCCGTTGCGCGACGTGGAAGCGGCGACCGCTGATCCCGTCGGGCACGAGGCGCACGAATCGCGCCTTCGGGGCCGTGCTCCACGGGTACAGCGGGAACGCCGTCTCCTCGAGCAAGTCGTGCATCTCGATCTCCTCGGCGTGCGCCTTGACCACGACGCTCCACGCGTCGCCGGAATCGGCCTCATAGCCGTCCGTCTCGAACGCGACAGCGCGGCCGATGAACGCCGCCGCGAGCTTCGTCCCTTCGGCTGTGCAGAACACAATCGTGTCGTCGTCGCCGACCACGTAGTTGACCGGAAAGATGTCAGGGTGACCGGCGACGTACACGGCGAGTCGCCCGACCTCCTCGGAACGCAGCAGCTGCAAGCACGCGTCCGAGCCGAGGATCGTCATGCCGGAGCGCGGATCCGTGGCCATAGATCAAGTATCACCGATTGCCCGCCGCACGCGTAGGGCGGTAGGTCCACGCGGCGTGGCGCCGAGTCCAACCGGCTCCACAACCCGAGGTAATGGGCCAGCGGAGCCTGCGACTGCAACCCGACCAGGTGCTCGACCGCGTCGACCGTAGGCAGGCCCGCGCGGTGCAGCAGCAGCTGCCGAGCCAGCGTGGCCCGGTTGAGCTGCCGACGGTCGGAACGATCAGGACGCATCGGGTAAGCATCGGGCACCGCAACGCCCGGAACAAACGGCTCAGTGTGCACATGCGCCTGCTGCAGGCGCTGGCGTGATGCGGAAGACGGGAACTTGGGGCGCAATCTGCTCGAACTCGTCAAGCGGAGCATGGCGATCGATCGGGATGTGGGCACGAGCTCCCGGCGCGAGCTCGAGGTACCGACGCAGGATCGGTGGCCGGCTTTCCGCAGCGACCTCCTCGAGGCGCACGCCCTCACGCCGGCCATGACGCAGCACCGCCCGGCCCTGGGCTGCGCGCAGGTTGCGCACCCAATTCGTGTTCACGCCGAGCATTGCCACGAGGTACCGCTCGCCTTCGTAATCTGCGATCGCCACCGGGAACGAGATGACCCGGCCGCTGCGCCTCCCCCGCACCTCGAGCGTCGCGGCACGCCTCGGCCAGATCCCGGCCGCAAAGGCCACTGCCGTAGCCCGGTTCTGCAGTCGCGCAAACATATTCGGGCGGCCTCCCCGGTACAACCATCGCAAGTACGCGTCGTACCGCTGCACCATGAACCCTGCACTGAAGCACTTGAAGGAGCAGTATCGGTCTTGAACCGAAGATAGCTGGCTGCCGTAGCAGGGGGAGGGTCGGCAGCTGATTGGGCTGATCGCAGGGTAAGAACAGACACCAACCTCCGTACGTCCACATCGATGAGGAGGCCACTGTGCCGGACTTTCCACCCGTGACCCACGTCGCGGTAACCGTGACGGATCTCGAGCGAAGCACTCGCTGGTACAGCGAGCTGTTCGCCGCCGCGCCCGTGCTCGACGAGGACGAACAGACCGGCGGCTTCCACCACACGGTGTTCGCCCTGGATGGCGGGCAGCTGTTCGGCTTGCATACCCACCCTCAGGGCGTAGGTGACCGATTCGACGAGCATCGCACCGGCCTGGATCATGTCGCCTTCGCCTGCCGGGACCGTGGCGAGCTGCAGAAGCGGACGGCGCGCCTGGACGAGCTCGGCATTGCCCACGGCGGAATCAAGGACGCCCACTACGGCTCGGGCGTCTCCTTCCGCGACCCGGACGGGATTGCGCTCGAGTTCTTCGCGCCGCCGGCCTGACAACAGGCTCGCGACCCGTAGCGTTCAACAGGGGGACGAATGACGGCGTCACAGGCGCTGGCGGCGTGGGGAGCGTACAGCCGGGACGACCCGTTCCCGCTGTTCGCCGCGGTCCGTGAGCTAGGCGCGGTGCACGAGGTGACGCTGGTCGACGGGCACCGCGCCTGGCTGGTGGTCCGCTACGACGAGGCGCGCGCCGCTCTGAACGACCCGCGACTGTCCAAGGACATGCATGCGGCGCTCGCCACGGGCGCCGATCTTGTGGCAGAGGGGCTTCCCGGACCAGCTTTCGCGCGGCATATGCTCAGCGTCGACCCGCCCGATCACACCCGGCTGCGCCGTCTTGTATCGGCCGCCTTCTCTCCCCGCCGCGTCGACGGGTTGCGGCCGCGGGTGCAGACGATCGTCGATCACCTGCTCGATGAGCTCGCCGTGCAAGGACCCGACAGCCGAGTCGATCTCGTCGCGGCGTTCGCATTCCCCTTGCCGTTCACGGTCATCTGCGAACTGCTCGGCGTGCCCGAGCCCGACCGGGCTTCGCTAGGTCGAGACCTGACCGCGCTGCTCGTCCCGACATCCAGTCCGGCGCGGTATGCGCGAGCCAAGGAGGCGTCCGATGCCGTTGTGGCAAGGTTGGGCGCGCTCGTCCAGGCCAAGCAGGAGGTGCCCGGCGACGACCTGGTAAGCGGGTTGATCAGCGCTCGGGACGGCGACGAGCGTCTCGACAGCCAAGAGTTGCTCTCGACGATCTTCCAGTTGATCGTTGCGGGACACGACACGACCACAAGCCTCATCGGCAACAGCGTCGTCGCCCTGTTTCGCAACCCAGCGCAACTCGCTCAGCTACGCTCGGACCCCGGCAAGATCGCGGCAGCGGTCGAGGAGTTCCTGCGCTACGACCCACCGGTCCCCCACTCGACGTTTCGGTACGCGATCGAGCCGGTGGAGATCGGCGACGTGACAATCCCCGCCGGGGCTCAGGTCGTCATCAGCCTGGCGGCCGCCAACCGGGATGCGGGTCGGTACACCAGCCCGGAGCTGCTCGACATCGACCGGGCCGAGGCTCGTCACCTGGCGTTCGGCCACGGCATCCACCACTGCCTTGGCGCGGTGCTGGCCCGCATGGAGGGCCAGCTCGCCCTCGGATCGTTGCTGCGCCGCTTCCCCCAGCTCCGCCTCGCCGTCCCTGGCGACGACCTGCACTGGGGGCACGGCGACGGGCTCGTGCTACGCGGCCTGTCCGAGCTGCCCGTCATTCCAGGCCCCGCGCTTCCGGTTCACGTGATCAGTGCTGCTGGCCGCAAGTGGCCAGCGCCGCGGTGACGAACGCGGCGAGCGTCGCCAGCAGCGCCAAGACACGAAACGGGCGGCGGACCACGCCGGAGTCGGTGAACACGAGTGACATGCCTGAACAGAGTCACCAAAGCGCGTCGTGATGCGGTGGAAGACGAAATCAATCGCGCCACGACCGGCCCTGGCCAGCAACAACGCTGGGATGATTGGCTCGGGTGGTCCAATCGGGGTAGGAAGTAGACCAAAGGGAGTTCGATGACCATGACGAGTCCGGGCGCTCGCCACGGCGGCGCGGGCAGGCGACCGTCGACGGCGGCAGGTGCCACGGTTCACGGCTCGGCCCAACAGGCGAGTGAAGCGAGCCCGGACGCCTCCGCGACCGCACAACGAGCAGCCGACAGCGCCGCCTGGACCGAGCCGGTTGCGAAGCCCAGCGCCGCCGCGATCCTGTCCGCCGCCGCTGGCACGGTCACTCAGGGCAGGGCGGTGGCGCGGGAAGCTGGCCACCTGACGCGCGCACTGCTGCGGATTGCGAAGGGCTCCTCCTCGGTGGCGGCGGCCAAAGGGGACTGGCGATTCGCCGACCCGACGTGGACCGAGAACCCGCTCTACCGGCGGGTCGGGCAGGCCTATCTGGCGTTCACGGGGTCGATGGACCGGCTCGTCGATGAACTGGAGAAGTCGGGAAAGGACTCGGATCAGGCCCGGCTTGCGGTCACCCTGATGACCAGCGCGGTGGCACCCACCAATTTCCTGCTCGGGAACCCAGCGGCGATCAAAAAGACGTTCGAGACCGGCGGCGCCAATCTCGCCCGCGGGCTGCGCAACTGGGCCGACGATGTCCGGCACAACGGCGGCCTGCCCTCGATGGCCGATCGGCAGGCCCTGCAAGTCGGCCGCGACCTGGCCCTCACCCCCGGATCGGTCATCGAGCGGGACGAGGTCGCCGAGCTGATCCAGTACACGCCAACCACCGACACCGTCCACCAGCGGCCGGTGCTCATCGTGCCGCCGCCGATCGGCCGGTTCTACTTCGCCGACCTGCGCCCGGGCCGCAGCTTCGTCGAATACTCGGTATCTCGCGGGCTGCACGTCTTCTTGCTCAGTTGGCGTAACCCCGGCAAGGCGCAAGCGGACTGGGACTTCGACACCTACGCGGCTCGCGTGCTGGACGCCATCGACGCCGTCCGCGACGTCACGGGTTCAAACGATGTGAACACCATCGGGTTCTGCGCAGGCGGCATCATCGCCGCCGGCGTCCTCAACCACCTCGCCGCGACCGGAGATCCCCGAGTCCACTCCGCATCCTTCGCGGTGACCATGCTGGACTTCGGCCAGCGGGCACCGATCCAGGTCTTCTCCAACGCCAAGCTGCTGTCCGTCGCCCGCGCACGGACCCGCCGCGCCGGCGGCATCTCAGCCCGCGACATGGGCGCAGCGTTCACCCTCATGCGGCCCAACGATCTGATCTGGAACTACTGGGTCAACAACTACCTGCTGGGCCAAGACCCGCCCGTCTTCGACATCCTGTCCTGGAACGCCGACGGCACGAACCTGCCCGCCGCCCTGCACCTTCAGTTCCTCGACATGTTCGAAGCCAACACACTCTGCCAGCCCGGCGCGGTCAAGGTGCTGGACACGCCGGTCGACCTGTCCACCATCAAGGTCCCGACCTTCGTCACCGGCGCCGTCACCGACCACCTGACGCCGTGGAAGGGCTGCTACCGCACCACCCAGTTGCTGTCCGGACCGATGACATTCGTACTCAGCAACAGCGGACACATCCAAAGCCTCGTCAACCCCCCAGGCAACCCGAAAGCGGCCTATTACACGAGCCCGCAAACCGGTTCCGACCCCGACCAGTGGCTGGCGAACGCCACCAAACACACCGGGTCGTGGTGGCAGGAATGGGCAGACTGGATCATCGCGTACTCCGGCGGCCAACGCCCTGCCCCGCAAACCCTCGGCAGTCCGACCTTCCAACCCATCACTGCGGCCCCCGGGGACTACGTCCGTCAACCACCCGGAGCATGACCGAGCACTGCTGCTCGTCGTCGCCGTCTGCGTCATCGCGGCTCTAGCCGGATGGTCGTCGACCGTGCGGCTGGGCTGACGATATGGCTGGGCAGCTTCACCAGCGTGCCCGGTGCCTGCGGCACCCGCACGGCCTCGCCCTGCCCGCCGTCCAGATCGTGTCCCCATTGGCCGCCGTGCCGGCAGGAGGTCTGCAGGCCCTCGCGGCAGAAATCGCGGGTGTTGTCCGCCCACACGAACGGCGCCACCACCACGTCGCCGGCCTGCAACCCGGACACATCCGAACCGACCAGCTGGGCGGCAACGCTCGACCAGCCCAGCCAGGAGCAACCGATCATCGCGACCGAAAGGGCTTAGGCAGCCTTCGGACGGGGCTGAAAGAGTGGTCCTAACATGTCAGCTCATCCTGGCGCCTCCACCGCAAGGCCAAGATCTTCGGCAGCATCTGCCATGCGCCGGTCGTAGGTGACCACAGCCCGCAGCTCCTCACCGATGACCTGCGCAGCGGCCAGATGGATCACATCGAGGCTTCGCAGCTGAAGGTTCGCAGCCAACGTCCCAGCGCGATCGAGCAACTCGGTGCTCAGCAGGATCTGGTCGAGGCGTGAGAGCTGCCGACGCGCTTGCTCGTGAGCAGGAGAGCCGCCGGCATGGACCGCTCGGACCACCTCGACACGGGCAAGTGCGCTCGTCACGAGCTGGTCGGCGCGGTGACGACGCAGGAACCTTCGCAGGGCATCAGACTCCGCTTCTCGCTGGATAAGCTTCACCAACGCGGACGAATCCAGGTAGAGCCTCACGGCTCCTCGTCGCGCATCGCCGCCAATCGAGCCGAGGCGTGGATCCCGTAGTCGCCCGGTGCGTCGTCGACCACATCGCCCTCGCCGGTCGCCGCAAGTACGCGACCGCTGGCGATGAGGTCCTGCCACCGGTCTCTATGAGTGGGCAGGAGCAGCGCGACCGGACGCCCTCGATCCGTCACCTCGAACGTCTCCCCCGTTGCCACCCGGGCGAGATAGCGACTGGCGTGTTGACGAAGCTCCCGGACTCCGATCCGTTCCACAGTGCTACACAGTAGCACCTAGCGCCGCGGGGCTGGGCTAGAGCTGCGCCTTGGACCAGTCGACTCTTTGCGCCGCGACCGCCGGTGTGCCCACGTCGATCTGGCGCGGCACTGGAAGCGGGGCAGGAGACGCCCCGCCGCCGCATGCGGTCACTCGTACACGTAGGTGCCGGGAGCCGGCCCGAGCGGTGGGTATTGGCGGTTGCCGAGGGTGGCGCGCGCCTGCCGTTCGTTGCCGGACCGGGCGATCAGCCATTCGGTCCACGGCCGCCACCATGAGCCGTGCTCCACGGTGGCCGTCTCGAGCCACTCGTCAGGATCCGTCGGCGTGGCCGGCGCGTACCAGCGGTCATAACGCGTGCTGTCCGCCGGGTAGACGACCGACTGGATGTGACCGGAGTGAACGAGGGTCATCTCCTTCTCAGCACCGCCGACCAGATGGGCGGTGTCGTAGCAGGCCCGCCACGCCGTGATGTGGTCGGTGTCACCGCCGACGTGGTAGCTGTCGCAGGTGACCTTGCTGAAGTCGGTCTTGACGCCGAGCACTGTCGGCCCATTGCCGTCCCATCCGTCCAGGGCCAGCCGGGTTGACTCGAGCGCGAACTTCGCCGTCGTCCGGGTGGCATCGTCATTCCACGCCAGGACATCGAACGGGGCGGGCGACTTGCCCATGAGCCATCCGCTGACCAGGTAGTTGTAGACCAGGTCGTTCGGCCGCAGCATGGCGAACAGGCTGCGCAACGCGGTCCCGGGGACGATCTGTTCCGCCGCGGCGGCCTGTTCGAGCACGGCGCGCGCCTGGCTGGTGTCGAGCATGCCCACGACGTTCGGCTTATCACCGGTCAGCATGGTGACGACGAAGGTCGCCGACCTGACCGAGTCGTCGCCGATCGTGGCGAGGTGGGCGAGCACGTACGAGACCGTGATGCCGCCGGCGCACAGACCGAGCAGATTCAACGTGTCGGTGCGGGCGACCTTCCTGACCACCTCACTGGCTCGTTCCGTCGCGGCCAGGTAGTCGTCCAGTCCCCACTTCCCGTGCCCGAGGTGGGGGCTCGGGTTCCGCCAGACGATCACGAATACCTGGATGCCCTGACTGACGGCGAATTCGACCAGCGACCGCCCCGGCGACAGGTCCAGGATGTAGTGGCGGTTGATCTGCGGCGGGACCATCAGCAGCGGAATGGCGCGGACCTTGGGCGTGGTCGGCTGGTATTGCAGCAGCTCGAACATCTCATCCCGGTACACCACGGCACCCGGCGTGCACGCAATGTTCTCGCCGACGATGAACTTCTCGCGGTCGGCCATAGCGGGCATCCCGCCGCGGGCCAGATCCTTCAGCATGTTCTGGGCGCCTTTCACGAGCGACAGGCCGCCGGTCTGGACGGCCTCCCGGAGGGCGGCGGGGTTGGTGCCCAGGTAGTTGGTCGGGGCCAGCGCGGCCGAGATGACGTCAGCCGCGAAGCGGGCGCGAGCCTTGTTCTGCCAGGAGCCGTCCACGGACTCGTACATCCGGTCCATCCACAGCTCGAACAGCCGGTAGGACTGGCCGAGCATGCGGAGGTGGGGGATGGTTCGCCATGCCTCGTCGGTGAAGCGCTGGTCCCGCTTGTCGAATGCGATATCCGACTGGCCGAGCGCGATCTTGGTCAGCTCTCCGGCCAGCCACGGCATCTCCTTCGCGACCGCGACCGGGTCGACCAGGTCGGTAATCGCGTTGACCATGTCCAGCGGCAGCATGCCGGCCGCTGCTTCGGTCGCCTCTGACATGATCTCCATGACGTCCGCGGATGCTGCTTTCTTGTCCATGACCTCTCCTCGTGCGCGTACGAGGCAGGCGAAAGCGTCAACCTGCCGTCCGTGATCTCACTGTAGATCTCACTGTCGCAAACCGCCCCCGGACTGGACAAGACCAGGATGTCCCGGCCTGAAGGGACCAAGGGCCACTAGACATAGGACCTATGGCTGGTGTCCTTGCTACCCTTCGCGGAACTGGACACCGAATCCGCCGCGGGGGTAGTGCCATTTCAGGGCACCGGGGGGGGCGACAGCGAGGCAGGCTCCGCATTCGAGGCAGGCGGCGTACTCCACGGAGATCGTCCCGTCGGGTTCCTCGGTATAGACGTGGGCCGCGCAGCAGGCGACGATGTCCTTGCCGCTTCCGGTGGCCTTGACGATTTCCTGGTTGACCTCGATGTGGCTCTCTTGCTCGTCGGTGTTGAAGCGGTTCTTCGCCAGGCGTTCCGGGATAGACAGTGGTCTCATAGTGCGCGTGCCCCCGAAATGCCGTCGCTGACCAACTGCCTCATCTTCAGCGGTGACTGCGCCAGCGCCTTGCGGGCGACGCTCAGGAGATGCCGGCGGGGCTCGGTGTCGAGGTTGAAGGCGCCGTACAGGACGTTCGCGAGCAGCTCGCCGTAGTGGTTGTAGAGGCGCTCGAGCTCGAGGAAGGCGGGTGCCTTGGCGTAGGTCTTCATATCCCTGCCGGCGTAGGAGGCAAAGAATCGTTCCCGATACCCAGCCAGGCCGGACTTGGACGTGTCGTCATGGTCCAGAGCGGAGATGATGCCCCCGGCGGCAGCGACCGCCGAGGCGACCGCCAGGTCCATCCCTCGCACGGTCAGGCCAGTGTTGAGCGTGAGCCCTGCGGCGTCACCTACGACGACCATGCCGTCCATGGTGATCTCGCCGATCATGTCCAGGCCGCCTTCGGCCACCAGGTGGCAGCCGTACTCGGCCACCTCGCCGCCCTCGAGGTAGGGGGCGATGAATCGGTGTTCGATGAAGTGGTCGAAGACGTCGGTGACGGCCTTCTTCCTCGCGGTGAGGTCGTCTAGGCGCACTACCACGCCGACGGAGATGGAGTCGAGGTTGGTGTAGACGAAACCACCACCCCCAACTCCCTCGGTGCAGTCACCGACGACGGCGATGGCTGCACCTTCGTCGCCGGCCAGGTTGAATCGTGCCTCGATTGTCTCTCTGGGCAGGGACATCACGCACTTCGCACTCGTGGCGAGGTGATTCAGCGGCTCCTTCTTGCGTAGCCCGACCTCCCGGGCGATGAAGGAGTTGACGCCGTCCGCGGCGACGACCACGCGGGAACGCAGCTCGTCAGTGCCTGCCTGGACTCCCACGACCCGTTTGCCGGCGGCGCCGTCCTCGGTGAGCACACGGTCCACCCTCACCGAGGGCATGATGAAGACACCGGCGTCCTCGCACTTCTGGGCCAGCCACGCGTCGAGCTTGGCGCGTAGCACCGTGACGGCGTTGACCGGGTCCGCTAGCCGGGTGTCCCTGTAGTCGATTGCCACCGAGCTCTCGGCGTTGAGAAAGTTGATGTAGTTGCGCGTGATGCGACGCTCGATCGGAGCTTCGTCGAGGAACTCGGGAAAGACCTGCTGTATGCCACGCGAGTACAGCACCCCACCGGAGAGGTTCTTCGAGCCGGGAGACTCGCCCCGCTCGATCAGGAGGACCGAGCGGCCCGCCCGGGCCAGTTGGTAGGCCGTGACGCAGCCAGCGACACCGGCGCCGACAACGATGACCTCGAAGTCGGGTTCAGCCGTTTCTGTCATGTCGCACCGTCATCTCAAGGCGTCGGTGATCGCCGGCACGATCTCGTACAGGTCGCCGACGATGCCATAGTCGGTGTCCTTGAACACCGGGGCATCCGGGTCGGAGTTGATCGTCACGATCGTCTCCGCCCCCCGAACGCCGGCCATGTGCTGCAGCTGGCCCGAGATCCCGATGGCGAAGTACAGCTGGGGAGCGATGTGCAGGCCGGAGACCCCGACGTAGCGGTCCTTTCCCAGCCAGTTCAGGCCCTCGGCCAGGGGTCGTGAGCATGCGACCTCGGCCTTGGCGGCCTTGGCGAAGGCCTCGATCATGACGAGGTCTTCCTGGGCTCTGAGGCCGCGACCGATGGCGACCACGCGGGGAGCTATGCCGAGGTCGACCTGCTCGAACTCGGACGTCTTGGTCTCGATCACCCTCATGCTCAGCGGGATGGCTGCGACCTCCTCAACGGACGCGGTACTGCCTGCCGGCGGGACCCGCCCGCTGTCGAGCACAAGGGCTACCGGGCCGGAGACGGCGACGGTCTCCTCGGCGATACCGCCGAAGATCGAGTGAGCCACGATGACATCACCGCCCTCCGCTGAGACCGAGTGGGCACCGGTGAGGACCGGCACCTGCAGCCGGGCCGCGGCGGCACCGAGCAGCGCCCGCTCGCTTGGGTGGCGGCCGCCGAGCAGGACGCCGGGATCGGCTGCGATAGCGTCCGCAACCGCCGTGGCGTACGCCTCCACGGGCGCCTCACCTTGCCCGCTGAACCAGACGACCTTGTCCACGCCGCTCGCCGCCACCGTCTCGGCCACAGACCGCGGTCCGGCGACGACCGCCGCGACCTGCCCGCCCAAAGAGCGGCCGACCGCGATCAGGTTGCCGATCGCCGGGCTATCCCCGACGACAATCCAGGCATTCACGCTCACTGTCGAGCCTCCACTGTCGTCCCGGGGCTTGTCATAGGGATCCGGCGCCGCGCAGGGCGGTGACGAGCGCAGCCGCAGCGGCAGCGGCGTCGGTGGCGTCGATCATCTGGACCTTGCGGGCCTTCAGGTCCGGGCGCGAGACGCCCTTGACACTCACGGCCACGCTCATGGCGGGCACGTCCAAGGCGGAAATCTCGAGGTGCTCCACCGGCTTCTTGCCCGCCGCGAGGATGTCTTTCATGCCGGGCACGCGCACCACCGCGGCATCCGCGGACGCAGCCAGGACGGCGGGACCGGAGATCTCGACAACCTGCGCGCCGCCGGGAACCGCGCGCTCGACGCGCAGCGTGCCAGCCTGGCCTGACACGGCGGTGACCTCGGCGACAGCCGGCCAGCCGAGCTGGCCGGCCAGGACCGTCGGCACCATCTGCGCGCCCACGTCCACTGACGAGTCACCCGTGATGACGAGGTCCACGTCGCCGATGTGACGCACCGCGCCCGCGAGGACCGCAGCCAGCTCGGTCGTTCCGGCTCCCTCGAGGGAGCTGTCCTCGACGATCACCGCTCGATCCAGGCCACGCGAGAGGGCGGCCTTGCAGGCGACGGCCGCACCGACACCCAGCGGCCCCGCACTCAGACCGATCAACTCGCCACCCGTGGCCTGAGCGAGGTCACGCCCCAGCTCCACTGCCACAAGGTCGTACTCGCTGAGGCCGGGCCTCGCCCGGCTCCAGTCCACAGTGCCGTCAACACCTACCACGGCCTCCTGCGGGTCCGACGCCCACTTATAGGCAACCACGATCCTCATGACGACCCTCCTGACCGGGCCACGTCGATAGCCGGACGCGACGCCTGCTCAACAATACGGGACGACCCCCTCGCCACACCGGCCTACAGACCCGCTACGTCGATGACGACCCCGCCACGTTGATTCGACACCGCAGTCTTGCGATTCACTGCTGTATCGGGTATTCGTTCAGCATTTCCCTATGGACAATAATTCTCACCGCAGACGGCTTCCCGCGATGACCATACGTTGCACCTCGGAGGTTCCTTCATATATCTCCGTGATCTTGGCGTCACGATAAGCTCTCTCCACTGGATAGCTCTCCATATAGCCGGCTCCCCCGTGGATCTGGATCGCCTTGCCCGCCACCCGCGTGGCAGTCTCCGAGGCGAATAGCTTCGCCATCGCCCCTTCCGCGGAATAGGGGCGGCCGTTGTCGTGGCATGATGCGGCACGATAGACCAGGAGGCGAGCGGCTTCGATGTCGGTAACCATATCCGCGATCATCCACTGAATAGCCTGCAGACTCGCGAGCGGCTTGCCGAACTGGAAACGTTCCTTCGAGTACGCAATGGACGCATCAAGCGCCCCCTGGGCTATGCCCAGCGCCTGCGCACTGATCCCGATCCGCCCGCCATCGAGCGTCTGCATGGCGACTTTGAACCCGTTGCCCTCCCCGCCGAGAAGCGCATCCTTGGGAACGCGGCAGTCAGCGAAGTAGAGCGGTGGCGTGCTGGATGCGCGAATCCCCAGCTTCCGCTCCCCCTCACCGACCGTGAACCCAGGGGCGCCCCTTTCGACGATGAAGGCGCTGATCCCTCTTGCCCCCTTGCTCGGATCGGTCTTCGCCGTGACGATGAACACATCCGCGTACCCGCCGTTGGTGATGAAGATCTTCGATCCATTGAGGACGTACTCGTCGCCGCTCAGCACTGCCGTGGCGGTGCCGGCAGCCGCATCCGTTCCCGCGCCGGGCTCGGTCAGAGCGAAGGCCGACAAGCGACGGCCGGTGATCAGATCAGGAAGGTACAGCTCCTTCTGAGCCTGGGTGCCGAACGCGTAGATCGGCCAAGTGCCAAGAGAGGTATGAACCGACACTATGAGGGAGGTGGTCGCACATACTCTCGCCAGCTCCTCGAGCGCGATGACGTAGCTCACGTGGTCCGCTCCCGCACCACCCAGCTCCTCGGGATAAGGGATACCCAAGAGGTTCAGGTCGGCCATCTTCGGAAGAAGCTCTGCGGGGAAGCGGTGCTCACGGTCGATCTCAGCCGCGATCGGCGCCACCTCGGCTGCGGCGAACTCCCTTACCATGCCCCGGATCAGCTCTTGCTCGTCAGTGAGGTCGAAGTTCATGGTGGGGGCACCTTCCCTAATGTCGGCCGGCAGGGTCTCTCGTTGAAATATCTGGCGTCCCCCACGGCCAGGTCGTCGGGTACTGCCTTGTAGCACAGCCATTCTTCGCCCACAAGCTAGCCCACCTCCAGGAGACCGTCACGGACCGACGCTGTCCTCGGTCGAATCCCTCAGCGGCGAGCCCGGTAGCGCAGGTGCAGCACGCGGTCGCCGCGGATGACCACGTCCGGGTCCTCGAGCAGGTGCTGGCGATCGACCGGGCCGAAGTATCGCTTGCCCGAGCCGAACACCACCGGCACGACGTCCATCGCTACCTCGTCCACCAGGCCCAACGCCATGGCCTGCCCACCGACGTCGCCCGCCGCCACGGCGACGATGCGGGAGCCAGCGAGCTCCTTTGCCTTGGCGATGGCCGCTGCCACATCATCGAAGAAGTGACACGATGCTTCCGGGTGCCACCCGTCCGGCTTCGGTCGATGCGACACCACGACCAGGTGCTCGCCGGCTGGCGGTCTGCCCTCCCAGCCGTTCGTCAGATCGAACAGGTGTCGTCCGATCACGGTCGTCCCGATGCTCTGCCACATCGGGCGGACGTAGTCGGCCGACGCCTTCGACACCCTTGAACGGGCCACCGTCGACGATTTCGACGTCGCCGTTGAAGTACCACTCGAACAGCGGACCCACCTCGTCATCGGTGTCGGCGATGTAGCCGTCCATCGACGCCACGGCATGCATAACCACAACGGCCATCACGTCTGCCTTGATCGCAATCGTGCGCGGCCAGTGTTCACGCGCGTGGCCCGGCGGCGAAGGGGGCGCGCGAGCAGACGACGGGTCGCGCGGAATCGGCCGCTCAGCCGATCACGCTGTCGTGGGGTGTGGCGCGGCGGCACTCACCGCGGGTAGGGGTCCCCTTAGCAGCGGAGCGAATCTGGTCCCTGATGACCGCAGCAGTCGGACAATCAGGTGACGGGCCGGGCAGCGGTGCTCTATACTCGGTGGTGCCTGTTGCGCTGAGCTTCAGGAAGTGAGCCCGGTAGCCGTCCGGACGGTCGGTGAGCCGGGCTTCGTTCTTTTCGGAGGTCAGAGTGGGCGGACCTCCGTTACCAGTTGCTGTACGCGGTCGTGCCAGTGGCCGCCCTTGGCCCAGCACCATGCGACCGCGTCGGGTACAGCCAGCAGTAGTTCGTGTTCGGCGCGCCGGTGCTCGTAGCGGAGGGTGTCGCGGCATCCGTCCTCGCGGGTGATCTCGATCAGATGCTGCTGGTCCCACCACCGCAACGAGTCGTCCTGCTCGAGGACGAGCATGTGATGACCGGCGGCAGCGACGTCGGCGACCAGGGCACGCAGGCAGGCCTCGCGCGCGTCAAGTTCACGACGGCCAGGCCGTCCAGCGTTGTAGATCGTCGCGGTCGCGCCGGTCGAGGCGATGCCATCGACGATCGCGCGGCGGCGGGCGTCGCTCTCCTTCTTCATGTGCAAGCGCCGCTGGCCCGGCATCACGAGTGCCCGCAGGGTTCTGCGCGCACCAGCGAGCTCGCCGGGCATGACCACGGCCGCGACGACCAGGTAGTCCCGCTGCTTCGACTCGTCTACGAAGACGTGCCCGCTCACGCTCGACGAGCCCGCGCGGGGGCTTCGGTTCGCCGGCGCGCTGCACGGCGCGGTACACGGTGGAGCGGGCGACGGAGAACAGTTCGGCGAGCTCGGCGCTGGTGTGTTTGCCCGCGCGCCACAGCTCGACCAGGTGCGCCTCCTGCGCGGGCTCGAGCTTGGGCTGTTTGCCGCGCAGCCGACCCTTGGCCTTGGCGACCTTCATGCCCTCCCTGGTCCGCATCCTGATCAAGTCCGACTCGAATTCAGCGATCATCCCGAGAACGTTGAACAGCAACCGCCCGACCGGATCGGTCGGGTCGTGCAGCGAGCCGCCGATGTTCAGCTTCACGCCGGCCTCGGTGAGTTCCTCGACGATGTCGCGGGCGTCGGTCAGCGAGCGTGCGAGCCGGTCGAGTTTGGTGACCACGAGGGTGTCACCGGAACGGCACGCTGCGAGTGCCTCGCGCAACCCGGGACGCGCCCGGTTGGTGCCCGTCAGGCCGTGGTCCACGTAGATCCGGTTCGGCTTCACCCCCAGCGCGGCAAGCGCGTCGCGCTGGGCGGTGAGGTCTTGGGTGTCGGTCGAGCAGCGGGCGTAGCCGACGAGCATTCTGGCCACCGGATCACTGTAGCGGTTAGGCTACCTTCACCGGGCATTATCGCGGGCGGGGTTTCTGGGAATCACCGGTGCCGGAGCCCGCTCGCGGGATGCCGGGTCGATAAGCACGTCGGCGGTGTCCCGTAGAACGTTCCGCTTGTGGAGACAACGTCCGTTCTGCGGGTCGGTTGCGAGCGGGGGTGCGTGCAAGTGAACGCGCCTGTCGGCAATGGCGGTATGAGTGTGCTCGTCACGACGGGACGCGACGTGGGGCGGATGGACGGAGGATGTCGTGCCTATCTCGGCCGTCCTGCGTGTCGCTTGACTTCGCGCAAGCGTCAGTCAACACTGACGTCAGCTATAACTGACGTCAGGTTTCCCTGACGCCCAATGTCGAGGAGTCTTCATTGTCGACCGGCGGCCAATCCTCCACGGCCAAGACTGGCCCTCCTGATTGGGTATTGCATCTGAAGGGCGCCGATACGGTGTTCGGGGACGCCGCGCCTCCGACGTTTCGGAGCAAGCCGTGGGCCGAACGCTTCTCCTTGCCCTCTGATCTGTCCGAACTCGATGGCGTGGTGGACCCGCTGCTGTTGGTCTACGCCGGAGCCGAATCGGTTCGTGACATCGAATCGAAGATGGATCAGCTCGTCGCCATGGCCCGCGAGCAAGGTCGCTCGTGGACAGAGATCGGTCGGGCCCTCGGCGTCACTAAGCAGACAGCGTGGGCACGGTTGGCGCGCGTGGTGGCCGAGGGCAAGACCAAGACCGTCGAAGATGCGGGCAACGGTGAGGTGTTCCTCCGAAGCAAGGACGACATCACTGCCGGCGACGGGGCCAAGCACGATGTGCTCGATGGAAAGGCCGCCGCGTCGACGCGGACGAGCGCCAACGTTTTCCGGCTGCTGGAGCGTAACGGCATCCCTACGCATTTTGTGGGCGAGGTCGACGAGGTCACCTTCCGGGCCCGTGACGTCAAGATGATTCCGCTGGAACTGGTGGCGCGACGGTACGCCACCGGGAGCTTCATAGACCGCTTCCCAGCTCTTGCCGACGGCGCGGTGCTCGATGAACTCACGTTCGAGGTCTTTGAGAAGGACGATGCCCGTCATGACCCGCTGCTGGAGTTCGACTTCCAGGCCGGCCTGTTACGGCGGTACGTACCGAACCGCAAGGCTGCTGAAGCGATCGGCCCCGCCGCCAAGGCGGGCGAGCTCATCAGCGAAGAGCCGCTGGGTCAGAGCCGCTACGCCGGCATCTCCCCGGACGTGCTCGCACGTCTGCGGAGCCTGACCGTGTCGGCCTTCGAGGTCGTGGAGAACGCCTGGAAGCAGCACGGTGGCGTGTACGTCGACTTCAAGATCGAGTGCGGCTTCGATCGCCAGACCGGCGAGCTGCTGGTGGCAGACGTCATCGACAGTGACTCCGGTCGGCTGCGCTTCGGCGAGGTCGATATGTCCAAGCAGTCCTATCGCGACGGCACGGCCACCCTGCCCGAGATCAAGAAGAAGTTCGACGAGGTCGCAGCCCTCACAGACCGGTTCGTCTGATGCATCAGCACCGGCCTTGCCGGAAGTTGAGGACACAGCGCGCCAGCCGGCCGCAGGTCCACACGGCTCGAGGGCGGTCCGTGTCGCCGGCTGAGCCACGTCGGTGACACCGCTCTACGTGACCGATCTGGATTTCACGTTGCTGCTCAGCGACGCGACGCTGGGCGCACGGACGGTAGCCGTGGTCAACCGGCTCATCGAGGCCGGGCATCATTTCACCTGCGCCACGGCTCGGTCCGGTCGGTCCGCCGTGCGGGTCACCACCGGGCTGCGCCTGACGCTGCCTCTGATCACTTACGGCGGCGCGGTCCGCGTCGACGCCGAAACAGGTTCGATTGATTGTGTCGAGCCGTTGCCGGCGCAGACCGTTGCTGCCATAACGGCGGCGACCAAAACGCACCCGCGTGTTGAGCCGCTGCTGTTCGCGATGGTGGACGGTCGCGACCGCGTCTGCTGGCGGCAGCACCACGCGACCGAGCACGTCGACTCGTTCACCTCCAGGAGGGCTAGCGATCCTCGCCTTCTGCCGCTGCAAGAGTGGGAGCAGCTCGCCGACGCTGCGGTGTTCTACGCAACGCTGATCGGTGAACGCGACGACATCGACGGGTTGCGCGGCGAACTCCTGCCCGCGCTCACCGACTGTTTCGGCACCGTCGGCCCCGACGGCTACAACCGGCACCAAACATGGTTCGAGATCATGTCGAGGCACGCGACGAAAGCCGCAGCCACACGCCGGATCGCGAACCAGATCAGCGCCGACCAGGTCATCGCCTTCGGCGACAACCTGAACGACGTCCCGCTCTTCGAGCTGGCAGACCACAGCTGCGCCGTTGCCAATGCCGTGCCGCAACTGCTCAACCTCGCTGATGAGGTCCTGCCAAGCAACGACGAGGAAGGAGTCGCGAGTTGGCTTGAGCGCCACGTGCTTGGAACTGACCGGTCCCAACACACGCTCCAATGACCGACCACCGGACAGCCCGATAGCGGATCCTCTTGCGGGCGGTCGCCGCTTGCAAACGTCCGGGTCTTGTCGGGCGTTGATCGACGCGGATAGCCTGCCTCATGCCGGTTCGGTTCCTGTCCGACGCCGAGCTCGCGCGGCTGAGCAGCTGGCCGGATGAGATCGCCGACGATGACCTGGTCACCTACTTCACGCTGACCAGCAACGACCTGGGCTGGCTCGCCTCGACCGTCCGGGTGGAGAACCGGCTCGGTGCCGCGGTTCAGCTCTGCACGCTGCCGTGGCTGGGGTGGGTAATCAGCTGTACCGGCTTGGCGCCGGATCCTCGTGGCGCTCCCGGTACCCGCACGCCGGTCCGCTGCTCACCCAGCCCATCCAGACCCAGCTGATCGCCCACCACTGGAACGATCTACTCCGCCTGGTCGGGTCGATGAAGTTCGGGCACCCGACCGCGAGCCTGCTCATCGCCAAGCTGCACGCCAGCACCCGGCAGAACTCCCTCGCCCGTGCACCGCAGGAATACGGCCGACCCGTCCGCACCATCTACCTGTGCCGCTACGTCGCCGACGAACAACTGCGGCGCCGAGTCCGCCGCCAGTTGAACAAGGGCGAGAGCCTGCACGCCCTGCGCCGCGACCCTGTTCTTCGCCCACCAAGGCCACGTCCGGCGCCGGCACCTCGACGACCAAGTCGACCAGGCGCTGTGCCTGACCCTGGTCACCAACGCCGCCGTGCTGTGGACCACGACCTACCTCGGCGACGCCCTCGACCCCCTGCGCGCCGACGGTCACCCCGTCACCGACGAAGACGCAGCGCACCTGACACCCGCCCAGCACGACCACATCAACTTCTACGGCACCTACTCCTTCGACCTCGAAACAGAACTTCGCCGCGAAGGACACCGCCCGCTCCGCTCACCGGCCGCCTGAGGGACGAGCCGCCCCGCGGAAGGGACCAAATTCGCTCCGCTCTAAGGGGACTCCGGGTAGCCCGCGTTCGTGTCCGCGATGAAGCCGTCGAGTGTCATGGAGGCCTGCGCGACACTTTCCCCATCGTCGATGGCTCCACTCGTTCGAGCTGCCGCTATGCCGGTTCTGCCGGCGTGGCCGAGGCGCTGATGCTGGCGGCGAGCACGCTGCGGGCAAGCGGGGTGAGTTGGTAGAGCACGCGCCGCCCGGCACGCCAAGAGGACACCAGGCCGGCGCGGCGCAGCACAGCAAGGGGCGCGCCAATAGCGGCATGCTCTGGTCCAGTTCGGCGGCGAGGTCCGAGGTGGACTTGGGCGGGGCAACGGCACGCAGGATCGCAGCTCGGGTGCGTCCAAGCAAAGCCGCGAGCGCGTCCCCGGTCGGCTCTGGCGGCGGGGTCCGCGGCCACAGCTCGCCGATACCGCGCGGTCCGTAGGTTTTGCTCGGTGGGTTGTCGGCATCGATGTCGACCATCACGTGCGGCCAGGCGAACACGCACGCCACAACCCGAAGTCCGGCACCATGCAGCTGGTGTTCGGTGCCGCCGGCGCTGCTCTGGACTTCGATCGCGTGCTCGGCGCGTTCCAGCTCGGGATGCAGGTCGGTCAGCAGCGCCTCGATACCGCCCCGGGCCAGTCGGGTCGCCCGGTAGCCACGTCCGCGTCGAAGCACGGCGCGGATCTGCGGCCAGAACGGCTTGATCGCCACCTGCCAGTACTGACGCAGCGCATCGGCGACGAGCGGCCCGCGACCGTGCTTGCGCACCCGCCTGGTTTCGTCCGGGAGCTCGCCGCGCCACACGACTTCGAGGTCCCTGCGCAGCCGCTCCAGTGAACATTCCGCCACCGCTGCCAGTTGCAGGTCGATCGAGGTGGACGGCTCGCGCGCCCCGGACAGCAGAAAGCTGGCCACGTGCGGCCTCGGGGCAGGCACGATCGCGCGAAGCACCGGCATGTCGACGTGCCGCAACCGGGTGCGGGTGTGGTTGAACCATCCACGATGCAACAACGTCCACTTCGGCACCGTGACAAGCACGCCCCGGCAAGCGCAACGATTCCATCCTGCTGGAATCCTTGCAGCCCCAGCGCCGTGGCGGCGGAGTCGAATCGCCGCAGTCGGTATGTCCAACGCCTTGGGAGGGCGGCGCCTGATACGCGCTTCGCGGCCTGGCATGGGCGGCACCCAGCTCACATCCGCCGTGACAGGCTCGGGACGTGTTCGTTCATCTTGTTGACGGGACCTACGAGATCTTCCGCCAGTACTACGCGCCGCGGCCGGGACATCTCGACAGCGCCGGCATCGAGATCGGCGCGACCCGCGGCGTCGTCCAGTCCGTCTTCACGATGCTGCAGGACGGCGCAACCCACGTCGGGGTCGCGACCGACCACGTCATCGAGTCGTTCCGCAACGACATCTGGCCGACGTACAAGTCCAGCGCCGGCATGGACCCGCTGCTGCTAGCACAGTTCGAGCCGCTCGAGGACGCGCTGCGGGCACTGGGCGTCGCGGTCTGGCCGATGGTGAACGTCGAGGCGGACGACGGCCTGGCCAGCGCAGCCGCAGTCGCCGCTGCCGACCCACGGGTCGAGCAGGTGATCATCTGCACGCCCGACAAGGATCTCGGGCAATGCGTCGGCGGCAAGGTCATCCAGTGGGACCGTCGTCAGGACAACCTGATCAACGCCGACGGAGTCATCGCGAAGTTCGGCGTCCGGGCCGAGTCGATCCCCGACTGGCTGGCCCTTGTCGGCGACAGTGCCGACGGTTTCCCTGGCTTGCCAGGCTTCGGCGCGAAGTCCGCAGCGACACTGCTCGGCCGGTACGGGCACCTGGAAGACATCCCGACCGACGCCAAGGACTGGGACGTCACGGTGCGTGGCGCGGCCAGGTTGGCGGCGACGCTCGTCTCCCAGCGTGCGGATGCCGAGACGTTCAAGCTGTTGGCCACGGTGCGCACAGACGCCGCCGTCGGCACAGTCGACGACTGGGAGTGGACCGGCCCGACCGCGGACTTCCCCGTCTGGTGCAAGCGATTCGGCTGGCCACGGCTGGCCAACGACGCAGCCGCCCTGGCCGCCGCCCGCAAACTGTGAGGCGTGGCAGGCCAACGCAATGGCCACGCCGCGCGCTCGATGACGACCGGCCGCGGCCGAGCGCACGGATCGACCCCGGCCCCGCGAGGCGTCATCACTCCGCGCGCCGGATCGGCGACCACGAATGACCCCGCCAGCTGGGTCGATGTATCCCCGCGGCAGAGACGGTGTCCCAAACCGCCCGCACGGTCGCCCGCAACACGCAGATCGGTCCTCGTACACCGTCTGCATACTGCCAAGATCGCACAACGCCCGGCAATGCCGGAAGCACCTAGCGACCGCCCGCCAGGGCACCCTGATTGGCGTCGCCGGCGTTGCATGATTGCCCGAGAAGTGCTCGCCACGACGGTGGCGCACAACGACGCGTTCGCGACGACCGCGATCTCCCTGCCGTCCGCAACGGAATCGGCGATCCTGTTGATCTTGTCGGTGACCCTGCGTGATCGCGTCGTCGGCTGGGTCGTCCCAACGCCCCCTCTACGTCCGTGACCCGTCTGCTACACCCGGCACTCGTTCAGATCAGACAGCGCGCGTCCACCCAGAGGTGAGGCCACCTGCGGGTCTAGGCGAAGTTGGCGGGTAGGTTGTCGGCGCCTGTGCTACCTGGAGCGCCGGCTCGCCTGAGTGCGGTGCAACGTGCGGGCCTATCGATCGGCTGCCGGAGGCGGGCTGGACCCGGTCGGTGGCGCTCAGTATTGCCAGCGTGCGGCGGTGACGATCTCTTCGGGGGTCGCGTCGGCGAATCGGGCGACTTCGGCGCGGCGTAGGTCGACGATGGTGGCGGTGAGGGGTTCGCCGAACGCTGTTTGGAGTACGTCGTCGGCCTCGAAGGCGTCGGTGGCGGCTTGCAGGGTGGCGGGCAGTCGGGTGATCCCTTGCTGGGCCTGGATGTCGGAGGGAATCGAGGCGGGATCGACGTTCACCGGTTCGGGCAACGTGGCGGCGGCGGCGATGCCGGCGAGGCCGGTGTGGATTAGCCCGGCAACCACGAGGTAGGGATTGGCCGCCTGGTCGAGCGCCTTGACCTCCAGGTTGGCGGCGCCGGGATTGCCGGGCGAGCCGGTGATCAGCCGCAGCGCCGCCTCGCGGTTCTCCAGTCCCCACACCTGGAACGGCCCGGCCCAATGGCTCGGGATGAGTCGCAGGTAGCTGGCGGGCGAGGGTGCCCCGATGGCGAGCAGGGCGGGTAGGTGCGCGAGCGCGCCGGCGGTGAATGCCTCGGCCTCGGCGCTCATCCCGTACCGGCCGGTTCCGCTGCTGAAGAGGTTCACGTCCTCGCGCCACAGCGACAGGTGGACGTGCTCGCCGTTGCCGACACCGTCGGCGGGAGATCCGGTGCCAGGAACCCGGATCGCCGTGACGAGCCCGGCTCCATGATGCCGGCCCTCGATCTCAGTCGCGGCCTACGTCGCCGCACCACCATGCGCTCGGATTATGCCGACATCCCACAGCCACGAACCCTTACGTGGCAAGGGCTTCGTCACCTGAGTCGGCATAACCACGAGGTCTGCATAGTCGGCGATCCCGGCCGTCACCGTGATAGGCCTGCGTGAGAAGCGCTTCCTCGGCACTCACGAGGAATAAGCCGTCGAGCTGCGCCGTCGAGCCGTGATCCTGCGGGAGGGCTATCGGCTGCGCTCCCGGATTGCCACGCTGACCGTGCGGCTTCGATTCCCGCCGGCCCGCTCCAAGAGGACTTCCCCGTGCCGTCGGTGAATCGTCCGGCGGCCGGCGTACCGGCGACTACCTGACCTCGTTCGTGTGCCGCTGCGTGCCCGTTCGACCCTGCGGCTTGACCGCGGTCGCCGCTACGGTGCCATCATGGTCATCGCGCAGTTCAAAGACCTCGTCCTGGACGCCACCGATGCGACCCGGCTGGGCGCGTTCTGGGGGCAGGTGCTGGACCGGAACTGGCAGGCCCAGGACAACGGCGACGGCTGGCTCTCTGGAGCGATGCCGCAGCACACCATCTGGATCAACCAGGTACCCGAACCCTTGACGGTCAAGAACCGGGTGCACTTCGACATCTACGCGACCAGCCTGGCCGATCTCGAGCAGCTGGGCGCGACGATCGTCCAGCCCTACGAGCGGTGGACGGTGATGGCCGACCCCGAGGGCACCCAGTTCTGCGCGTTCCTGCGCGATGAGCTGCCCGCCGACCGGATGCACGGGCTGGTCGTCGACTGCGCCGATCCGGCCGCGCTCGCGACCTGGTGGGCCGCCCTGTACGACGCGCCGGTCGAGGTCAACTCCGAGGGCTGGGCCACCATCGAGAAGGTCGTCGGCATGCCCATCTTGACCATGGACTTCAACAAGGTGCCCGAGCCGAAGACGGTCAAGAACCGCATCCACTGGGACGTGAGCGTCGCCGACCTGCAGCCGCTGCTCGACGCCGGCGCCACCCTGCTACGGGCCAAGGACGACCAGATCGGCTGGCACGTGCTGGCCGACCCTGAGGGCGACGAGTTTTGCGCGTTCGATGACTAGGCCGCCGAACCCCACGTGCTTGGCCCGTCCGTCGCGGCGGGCCAAGGCCCGGGCGAGGCACATAACCGCGCCACGCCGGGCCAGACGATCTCCGTAATGCCATCGCCGACAACACGACCGCCCTTAACGTGTTCGGCCGGGCCCGCCCCGCGACGAACTTCAGATAACGATCCACAAGCTGATCACCAAGCTGATGCCGCACCACGCCCGATGCTGCCGCCGAGCGCACCAAGAAAGGCAAACCAGTCATGCGTACACGCTCGCAGCGTCCACCCAGGCCGGTATGACACGAACATCACCCGTGTATTAGTCGATATGCGTGGCGCTTCGGTTACCGGCCAGGGCTGGGTGGTGCCCACACCGAACTGGGCGTTCTGGGCGGTTACTGGTGGCGCGTGACGGCGATCGGCTGCTGTGGGCCTGGGATCGCTGGGATCGTCTTGGTCATGCCCGGACCCGGTGCTGCTTGTTCACTGTGTCGGCTGGCGGTGCGAGCCTGGACGGGTGAGGCCGAGGATCCGGTACTGCGCCACGCCCGCGGGTCGGGTGGCTTACTCGACGGCGGGTGCTGGCCCGGCGCTGTTGTGCGACTCGGGCTGGATCACTGATCTGCGTGGGCAGCTGGAGCTGTTTTCCTTCGGAGGTTTCGTGGAGCGGCTGGCCGAGCGGTTTACCGTGATCCGCTATGACAAGCCCGGCTGCGGCCTGTCCGACCGGGACGGGATTGACCCGTCCTTCGATGGGCAGGTGGCCGCAGCGCTGGCGGTGGCCGACGCGGTGGGCGCCAGTCGTTTCCGCCTGTTCGGGGCCTCGCAGGGCGGTCAGCTGGCCGCCGCGATGGCGGCGAAGTACCCGGATCGGGTCGAGGCGCTCGTGCTGTACGGGATGTGTGCCAGCGGCAGGGACCTGGCGCCTGCCGAGGTCCGCAGTTCGGTCGTGGCGCTGGTGCGGGCCCATTGGGGCCTGGGGCTGAAGGCGCTGGCCGGGGCCTTCGTCACCGATCCTACGGCGGAGGAGGTGGAGGCGTTCGCCCGGTTCCAGCGGGCCAGCGCCTCGGCCGACGTGGCCGCCCGGCTGCTGGAGGTCTATTACGACACCGACATCAGGGCCTTGCTCCCGGCGGTCCGGGCGCCCACGGCGGTGCTGCACCGCGAGGCGGATAGGGGCACCAGGTTCGCGCTGGGGCGTGAGGTCGCCGCGCTGATCCCCGGGGCGACGCTGGTCCCGCTGCCGGGTTCGAGCCACCTGTTCTACCACGGCGACTGGCCAGCGGTCCTGGATGCGATGCTCAGTTTCCTGTGCGAGCCCGTGAACACGGGGCCGCGGCTCACAGGTCGTGAGTTCGAGGTGGCCGAACTGATCGCCGAGGGGCTGACCAATCGTTCCATCGCCACGCGCCTGTCCGTCGCGCCGCGGACAGCCGAGGCGCATGTGGAGAACATTCGGCGCAAGCTGGCGGTGCACTCGCGTGCCCAGATCGCGGCGTGGGTGACCGAGCACCGGCTCGGCCGTGGAGCGCCTCGGTAGTTCGCCCGACGTACGCACCGGGACGTGCCGCGGCCCGCGAGAAAGCGGCGGATTTGCTACGGCCCATGTGTGCACTCAAGCGTGCCCGCTCGCTGAAGGCCATCGCGGCCGGGCACGCGTTCGTACGGAACCTACGCCGCGGCCACTACGAGCTCGGCGCCGATCGCCGTCCCAACAACCGGATCCGGATTGCCTTCGACCAACTCACAGCGTGCTTGTGATCGTGGGCTCGCGCACGCTGCGCACCGGCATCACGCCGCACACGACCGATCAACGCAACAGCGCCGACGGTGACCAGCGGCCGGACCAGCTGGGGGGCGGTGCGCCCCTGGGGCTGTGGCAGCTGAAATCGCGGCAGTGGGATGCGGATGTCAAGGCCGTCCGGGGAATGCCTGATGACGGCCTCCGGCCAGTGACTGATGATCAGGGCGAGCACCCGCCGGTTGCCGGGCAGCACGTCCATCGCCAGCGACGTCACGCCTCGGGCCTGGGCCCGGGTGATCAGCGCGCGCATCAGCGCCGCGCCCACCCCCCGGCGCTGCCAGGCGTCGGCGACAACCACGCCGATGTCGGTCACCCGGGCACCGCAGGGATCCTCGAAGGTTTGGGCCTCGGTCCGGTCCGTGGCCATGGCGTGCCCGACGATGACGCCGTCCGCGACGGCAACCACGGCATCGACATGGGCGGGCCCGCCGGATAGCAGGTGGAGCAGGCTGCCGGTGGGCCTGATCGGGGCGAAGAATCTGAGGTAGCGGCTCTCGACGGATAGATCCTCGAAGAAGCCGCCGAGCGCCGGCAGGTCCGCCGGGTGCACCGGCCGGATCGCGGCGGTGCCGTGGCTATCGGTTCGTATCACCTGGGTTGGGTTCACGAACCCAGCGCCTTTCCGGCCCGCACCAGGAATGCGCGGGCAGTCTCCGGGCTTTGCTCGGGCCGACCGAGCGGCGTGACCATGCCGACCCGGGCTGACGCCGCCGCGCGACCTGCAGGGCCCGCCGCCAGGCGGCGGGCTGGGCTTCGTGGAGTGTGACATGCCTTGACGCTAAGAACGCCCGGCCTGGTGCGGCTATCGGGTGAACTACCGGCAATCTCCTCGTTCCCCCGGCTGGGGCGGTCGTCCCCGGTGGGTACGTCGGGTGAACTACCGAGCCGCTCCACGGCGCAGCCGGTGCTCGGTCACCCACGCCGCGATCTGGGCACGCGAGTGCACCGCCAGCTTGCGCCGGATGTTCTCCACATGCGCCTCGGCTGTCCGCGGCGCGACGGACAGGCGCCTGGCGATGGCCTGATCGGTCAGCCCCTCGGCGATCAGCTCGGCGACCTCGAGCTCTCACCGAACGGCTCGGGCAGCAGACTTCGACTACCTGAATCGCAGCAAAGGGGTCGTGATGACCGCGGAAGACATTGACCGCTACCTCGCCGGTGTCGCGGAACCCGAACGCGGCACGCTGGAGGAGATGCGCGAATACTGGAGGTCATCCCGGATGCCGAGCAGTGCCTGTCCTACGCGGTACCGGCGTTCAAGATGCAGGGCAAAACGGTGGCCGGCTTGGCCGCCTTCACAAACCACCTGAGCTACCTGCCGCACAGCGGCTCGGTCCTCGCCGCGCTGGCCGAGCAGACCCGTGGCTACACCCAGACCGGCGGGTCGCTGCACTTCCCGGTCGACACGCCTCTGCCCCGCCCACTGATCAAACAGCTACTCACCACCAGAATGCGCCAAGCCGGGCTCAACACCCCTTGACGTCGACCCGCTCCGGCGAGCGCATACCGCCGCGACCGCAACCGCTGAACTCATCGCGCCCGCGCGGAGTAATCGGCGGTACGGTCGCGCTGCTTGATCACGAGACGGTGAGGGTGTCGTGCGTCGGCGTTCACCATTCGTAGCCAGTAGATGCTCATCTTTGACCCGGCTCGTTACTTGAAGCCCGATCTTCTGGTGCGCGACCAGCGGTCCACCGGAGCCGCGCGACCGGCCAGCTCAGCGCTCGTCCAGAATGAGGCTGTGTCGGCAGGGACGATCACCTGGATGGTGTTGGCCCGAGACGTGCCGGCGACGATCCGGGTCCGTGGCGCCGACCGGCTCGCAGCGGCGATGATCCTCGACGCCGACACCGGGTTGGTGCGCGGAATCGCGATGGAGCACACCACCGGCAAGGCGCTCCAGCAGGCGGTCACCGCCGCGCTGACCCAGCCCGCTGCCGAGCTGCCATCCGGCACACCCGACCGAGTGCTGTGCGCGACCGGGCTCGCGGCGCCGATCCGCACCGCGCTCACGGCCGCCGGGCCCGCCGATCGGCCCGTCATCGTCGAAGTGCAGCCCGGGTCGGACGCCGAGGACATCTTCGACTCCTTCCTCGGGCACATGGCCGGACGAGCCCAACCGGAAGAGTTCCCGACCCCGGCCGACTGGCAGGTGCTGATCGAGCAGGCCGGAGACTTCCGCCAAGCCGAACCGTGGACGCGCTGGAGTGACGAGCAGGACCTCGTCGTCGAGTTGCAGCTGCCGGGCAGGGCCTCGCCGTATACCGCGGTGGTGATGGGGCAGGCCGGCGTCCAGCACGGGCTTGTGCTCTATCCCGGCGATCAGCTCCCGCCAGGGCTGCGCGAACCTGGGCCGGCCGAGCAGGCGCCGAGGCCGCCGGCCGGAACGCTGTTGGTCACCCTCGACCCGCCCGAGGAGGTCCCGGTCGAGCTGACCGCCAAGGCGATCCGCTACGGCTGGCCAGCCAAGGACAACCTGGTCCCCGCGTTCATCGCGTTCACCGCGACGGGACCAGCGGAGATCGGCCGGAACGACGCGCAACGGCTGACCGCCGGCATCGCCGCTGTCCTCGCCGTTGACCGGCGCGGCCCCGCCCTGGCCGACATCGCCGGCAAGCCGATCACTGGGTCGATCCTGGCTGGCGGCCGGCAGCCGGTCGGGTTCGCCGTGCGCCACCGACCGCGCCCCGACGAGCCACCTCAGCCGGCCCTACGCCTGCACCAAGCCGGGCACGATCTGCTCCCGCCTGACACGGCGGTCACCCTCGGCCACCTGGCCTGGCACGCGCTGCCAGAACTGCGGGCTGCTGCGCGCGTGCATCGCCCCGCCCCGCCGGACGCGCCCCCGCCGGCCGGACGCGAACTGCCGCTACTCGTCCTGTCCCCCGACCCGCGCCACGGCCCATCGCTGGCCGCGAGGATCGCCAATCTCGACCCGTACGGCGTGTCCGCCGTCGACACCGGTGACGGACAGCGCCTGCTCGTCCTCGCCGGGGGCGAAGCCGCCGAGGTCCTGATCAGCCTGCCGGCCAACCACCCCGCGCTCACCCCGTTCCACCGCCGCTCCCGGCAATCCAAGGGCCGGCACGTGATCATGGTCGCCGACCCCGCCTCCGTCACCGGTGAGGGTTCGGTGTACGGGCTGTTTGAATGCCATCAACCCGCAGCACCCCCACCACCACAGCAGCCGAAGAACAAGCCGGCTCCGCGACCCAAACGCTGAGCATTGGGCGCCGGACGCCCAGACGATCAAGCACGTCACGACCAGGCGCCCATACGATTCGGCGGCACCGCCACCAGCCCATCCGATCAGATACTTCCCGTGGCTGCCTGAAATGCGCCTCGTCTCGTACCACACACCTCGACCTTTGGAGTCGATCAATAGCGCAGACGCAACGTGCAACATAATGCCGCTACAACCCATGACTGTTGACCGTCGCTCTGGTTGACGACGTCGTTGTTGGGGCTCGTCGTTGAGGTTGCCGATAGTGGGTGATCTTTCGCGCATTTGTTGATCTGTCTTGTCGGCGCCGCCAGTGTGACGAGCATCTGAAGACGACCACGGCCCTCCCGCCGTATGTCGTGGAAGACCGCTGCGGGAGGGCCGTGCTGGATGCGCGGAGGCACCCGTTGGTGACGGTAGAGGCCGATCAAAGTCGAGTCGAGTCGCGGTTGGCGGCCGGGCAGGTCGAGTGCCCGGGCTGCTGGGCGCCGCTGCGGGCGTGGGGGTGGGCGCGTCCCCGCGAGGTGCGCGGGATCGCTGGGGTGTTGCGGCCGCGGCGCTCGCGCTGCTCGGCGTGTCTGATCACCCACGTGCTGTTGCCGGTGACGGTGCTGGCGCGGCGGGCGTATGCGAGCGAGGTGATCGGCGCGGCGCTGCTGGCCCGCGCCGGCGGGTCTGGGCACCGCTCGATCGGAGAGAAGCTTCGGGTTCCGGCGGCGACGGTGCGGGGCTGGCTGCGGGTGATGATCGGCCGGCTGGAGGCGACCCGGCTGCACTTGCTGCAGGTGGCTGCCCGGGCCGGGGTGGACCGTCCTGTCCCGAAGGCGCTGGGCTGCCCGTGGCGGGACCTGCTGGCCGCGTTGGCGGCGGCGACGGCGGCGGTGACCGGCCGGTTCGGACCGGTTGGGGTGCTCGGCCCGGTGACGGCGTGGCAGGTCGCCGCGGCGTGTTCGGCTGGTCGGCTGCTTGCTCCCGGGTGGCCCCCGATGCGCTCGGGTGCCGGGAGCAACACGAGTCGCCCCTGACGCTGCGCGCGGGTGCCCGGAATCCTCGCGAGGGTTGCCGCCCGGCCGGCCCCCGGCCGGGCTTCCCTTCGCCGAATCGAGGTATCCGTGTGGTGAGCACACCCGAACAGGACGACGTCAAACGCCGTGAGCGGGCGCAGCAGGTGGCGTTGTTCCGTTACCAGTTGATCTGCCCGGCGCTGGATCCGGGGCTGTCGACCAAGGCCCGCGGGCGGATCGTGCGGGCGATCGCGGCTGGCAGCCACGCCGGCCCGTTCGGCGGTCAGCACCGCTACTCGCGCGACAGCCTGGACCGGTGGATCCGCCGCTACCGGGCCGGTGGGTTCGACGCGCTGATGCCCTCCATCCGCCAACCAGGCTCCCGGATCGACACCGGCGTGTTGGAGTTGGCGGTCGCGCTCAAGCGGGAGAACGCACAGCGCACCGCAGCGCAGGTGGCCCGGATCCTGCGCGCCTCGACCGGCTACTCACCCTCAGAGTCGACGCTGCTGCGACTGTTCCACCGCCGCGAGCTGATCGGCCCGGCGGCCGGTGAGGCTGTGGTGTTCGGCCGGTTCGAAGCCTCAGCGCCGAACGAGCGGTGGGTCGGCGACGCGTTGCACGGCCCCCGGGTCGGCGGGCGCAAGACGTACCTGTTCGCCTTCCTTGATGATCAGGCTCGGCTCGCGGTCGGCTACCGGTTCGGCTTCGCCGAGGACACCGTGCGGCTGGCCGCCGCGCTGGAACCGGCGCTCGCGTCCCGCGGCGTGCCCGCCAGCTGCTACGTCGACAACGGCTCGGCCTATGTCGATGCCTGGCTGTTGCGGGCCTGCGGCAAGCTCGGGATCCGGTGATCGGAGTTGATGGATGCGTCAGACAGCCCCCTGAGCGTGGCGCATGCGCCCGGACGGACCTGGCCATCGTCTCAGCGGAACGCGAAAAGTTCGTAGTGGATGCGGTCGCGAGAGAATCCCTGCCGGCGCAGCGCCTTGGCGAGGTCGTCGATCATGGGGCGGGGTCCGCAGAAGAATACGTCGGTGGTGGGGTCGAGGGCTGCGCCGGGGCCGGCGGTGTGGGATGCGATGTGCTGGACGGTGAGGCGGCCGGATTGGCTGGTGTGGATGTGGTGCACTCGGATTTCGGGGTGCTCGTGGCTGGCGGCGTCGAGTTCGTCGGCGAACAGGGCAGTTTGTCGGGTGGAGGTGACGTAGAAGAGGTCCACGCGGGTGGGCAGCCCGGCGTCGCGGGCCGCTAGCCAGCCGAGGAACGGCGCCACGCCGACGCCTGCGGCGATCCAGATCTGGCGGTCGCCGCCGAGGGTGTGGTCGAACATTCCGAACGGTCCGATGACTGTGGCTGTGACGCCGGGTTCGAGGCGTGCGTGCATGCGCGCGGTGTCGGGCCCGGCGGCCTTGACGACGAGGCGTAGCCGCCCGTCGGGCAGCTGGCCGGCCACGCTGAAGGGGTGCTCACGTCGCGATGCGCCGCCGCGGACCTGCAGCGAGATGAACTGGCCCGGGACCACCGCGACGGTGTGGTCGGTGGGCGTCACAATGACCTCGAGGGTGTCCGGCGAGAGGCGATGTACCTGCGAGACCACCGCTTCGGCGCTCGGCACCCGCTGGCGCATGAGCAGCTCGGTGTAGCCGTAGGCGGCTGCGGCGATCAGCCCGAGGGTGACGAACACGATCCACAGCACCCTCGACCCGGCGATCACGTCGTCGAGGGCTAGACCGTGCAGTACCGCGAACACGACGAGCAGGCCGGTGAGGCGGTGCAGCCCGAGCCAGCGCCCGTACCGCAGCCGGATCGTGTCACCGATGCGGGGGAAGGACACCGCGACCAGGGCTGCCAGACCGAGCAGGGCCACCGCGCCGAGCACGATGCCGGCGCCGCCGATCAGCCCGGCCGGGCCCCTGTTCTCGAGTGCGGGGGCGATCGTGGTGAGGACCGCGTGCGGGACGATGAGCAGGGCGACCGCGGCAGTGGCGCACCAGCGGTGCCACAGGTACATCCGGTCCAGACCGCCGAACCAGGGTTCGAGCCAGCCCGCCTTGCTGGCCAGGACCAGCGAGCAGGTCATCAGGAAGACCGCCGCGACGCCCCACAGCTCGCCGGTCAGGTAGGCGGCACCCACGTTCTCGGGAGCGAACCGCAGCCAGGCCACGATCAGCAGGCCCAGGCCACCCACGACCGCGATCGGACCGCCCTGACGGCGCTTGAGCCTGCCGTCGACGGGTCGTCGCAGCACACCGATGAGGTACAGCGCGATCGCTGCGAGGACCGGCATTACGCTGCTCCCTTGCTGGGTCGGCAGGGGCTCAGTGCCGTGTCGAGGGCATCGAGCATGCCGGCGCGGAACGTGGTCATGGCCGGTGTTGCCGTCGAGCAGTTCGTCGGCGCCGTGATACATGCCCGGTTCGACGCGCAGTTCGCACTCGACGCCGGCCCGGCGTAGGCGGCGGGCGTAGTCGACGTCCTCGTCGTGGAACAGGTCGATGTCGCCGACGCCGATCCAGGCCGGCG
Organism: uncultured Actinomycetota bacterium; assembly: GCA_963839995.1. GTDB lineage: Bacteria > Actinomycetota > Actinomycetes > Mycobacteriales > Jatrophihabitantaceae > CAWIUB01. Next base: position 508,429 of record CAWIXH010000001.1, read on the forward strand.
GCAGGCCGGTGAGGTCGCCCCGTCGCGCGGCCGCGAGGTAGGGGCGTCGGTCCTGTTCTTGGGGCGGGTGGCCCAGGTAGGCGGTCCACGCGAATCGGTTCGAGGCCGGTGTCCAGGTGTAGACGGTGCGGCTGGGCGGGTTGGCGCGTAGCACGGTGCGGTCATCGAGCATCGGGTAGAGCAACAGTTGGAAGGCGACCGGGACCACCGGGTCGGCGGTGTCGTGGGCGCGTTGGACCACGGCGGCGGCCAGCCCGCCGCCGGCGCTTTGCCCACCGACCGCGACGCGGGCGGGATCCACGCCCAGGTCGTGGGTGTTGTCGTGCAGCCAGCGCAGCGCGCGGTAGCAGTCATCGAGCGCGGCAGGGTAGGGATGTTCGGGTGCGAGCCGGTACTCGACGTTGAGCACGAGCAGGTCGAGCTCGGCCGCGACGCGGCTGCACAGCGCGTGGCACTGCCGGGTCGAGCCCAGGACGGTGCCGCCGCCGTGGAACCACACCAGCGCCCCGCTCGGCGTGGCTCGGGTCGGGGATTGGTAGGTCAGCACGGTGAGGTCGGGGTCGGGGTCGGTGGCGGTGGCCACGACGGCGTGCTTGTCGACCCGCACGCCCGCCCGGACGGTGCTGCCCCGGCTGGGCAGCAGGCGGCGGCCGCCCAGGACGCCGCGGGGTGTCAGGTGGTGTGGGCTGTTCGGTGGCGGCGAACAGGTTCGCAGAGCCGTCGCGCGGGGGGTCATCGTTGGTTACTTCCACCCGTTCTCGGTGGTGACCAGGACCCGCTGTTCGGTCAGGGTGTTCGTGGCGGCGATGTCGAGCAGGGCGCTGGCCAGGCTCGCGTAGGACAGCGTGGGCAGCCCGGGGACCCGCGCGACCTGGTCGAGTCGCTGGACCGCGGCGGCGGGACCGGCTGCGCTCTGGGTGAGCTTGACCGGGTGCACGATCGTCCAGTCCAGCCCGCTGCCGGGCAGGGCCTGTTCCGAACGCTGCTTGTCGGTGAAGCTCGCGGCCATCACCGTGCGGTAGAGCAGCCGCGCCAGCGGTGACGCTTTGGCCGCGGTGTCCCCGACGCCGAACGCGGAGACCAGCACGAACCGGTCGACACCGGCCGTGCTCATCGCTGCGGTGACGACCGGCAGGCTGCGCTGCATCAACTCGACCGGCTTGGCCGGGCGCATCCCGGCACCCAGGCAGCAGATCACGGCGTCGGCGCAGGTGAACGCGCGCGCCAGGGCCGACTCATCCTCGAGCGATCCCGACACGACGCTCAGGCCGGGGTGGTGCGGCAGGGTGTCCGGCGAGCGGACATAGGCCACCACCTCGTGGCCCCGCTCGAGCGCCTGGTTCACCACCTGCAGGCCGACGTGGCCGGTGGCGCCCACAACGGCGATCTTCATCATGCAACTCCTTCTGTTGTGATTCGGTTGTGACGGCTAGGACCGTTCGGCGTCCCGGCTCTGCGACCGGTTTCGTGACTGGGCGACCCAGGCGGCGACGCCGGCCATGACCGCCACGAAGCAGGCGTGCTTGATCGCATGGCCCGCGCCGACGGCGTTGCTCACGGTGGCGAAGTCCATCGCGGCGATCACCGCGATGGCGGCGAAGACCGCGGCGAGCGCGGTGCGCATGCCGCGCAGCGCGAAGAACAGCGCGATCAGGCTGAGGGCGATGTTGCGGGCGCCCACCGCTCGCACGAAGGTGAATCCGTCATCGTGGCTCAGCGTCACTCCGTAGGAGGCGTCCCAGCCGTGCGGGGAGATGAGTTCGGCAACCCCGATGGCCAGCCAGGCGACGGCGACGACGATCGTGATGATCCGCGCCGGGCGGGAGGGGCTCGTCTGGTCGGTGACCTTGGCGTGTTCCACAGTGGTGGGCATGGTTTCTGCTCTCTGGGGTATCGGACCGATGGGTGGTCGGGTCAGCCGGCGATCAGGACGGGGCGGGGGCCGGCGGGGGCCGTCCAGGCCTGGCCGATCTGGGACAGCGGGTAGGTCTGGGCGTCGATGTGCACCGTGGCGTCGGCGATGAGCCGGGTGTACGTGCTGGCCTGGGCGAGGTAGCGGCGCATGTCGACCGATCCGAGGCCGCTGCCGCTGAGGCGGAAGGGGCGGCTGCGCAGCAGCGAGGCCGGCACGGCGGCGTGTTCGCCGGCCGCGGAGCCGATCTGCACGTAGCTGGTTGCTCCTGCGGGGATTGCGGCCAGCGCGGCGAAGGCGGCCTCGGCCACCTCGCCCCACACGAAGTCCAGCACGAGATCGGGCGCACTACCGTGCAGGGCCGCACCGATCGCCGCCGCGTCCGTGTCGTGGTCGCCGGCCAGTTCGATGGTCTCGGCGCCGAGCCCGGCTACCCGCTCGAGGTCGTTGGTGCCGCGCCCGAGGCCGATCACGCGTGGCACGCCGAGCGCCCGGGCGTTCTGCACGGCCAAGCCGCCGGCCGCCCCGGTCGCGCCGAGGACCACGACGGTCGCCGGCGTGCCCTGCTGGTCGACGTGCGTGGTCAGCGGCATCCAGGACGCCATCCCCGGGTTCATCCCGGCCGCCACGGCGACCGGGTCGGCGCCTTCGGGCAGCGGCAGGGCCACGGTGACCGCGATCTGCGGGGCGAAGGTGCCCCATGGGGCGTCGACGTCGCCGGTGTACACCAACCCACCGTCGGCGGTGCGCGCCACCGCGTCCACCCCGGCACCAGCGGGAACTGCCCGGTGCTGCTGTAGTGCTCGGCCGAGGCCCTCGCCCGCACGACCGGGTGGATCGCCGAGGCGACCAGCTCCACCAGCTGCTGGCCCTCGCCGCGCTCGGGATCGGGGAAGTCCCGGTAGTCGGGGACCGCGCCCGCCGTCGTCACCACTGCTGCCTTCATCCTTGCTCTCCTTCACCGAGTCGATCGAGGTTCCGCGACCACTGCCGACCAGGAACCCGCACCGGCAATAGATGCTTCCAATTGGAAGTACTTGCCACGGTAACATGTGCTTCCAACTGGAAGCAAGTAGAGTGAGCCAGGTGACGGTGCAACCGACTCCCCAGCACCTGGCGGCGTACTTCGCCCTCATGGACGCCGGTGCCCTGCTCCAGCAACTCGTCGAGCAACAGCTACGCCGCGACGGCGGCCTCAGCTACGTCCAGTTCCGCGTCCTGGCGCTGCTTGCCGCAGCACCGGGGCAATGCCTGACCATGACGGCCCTGGCCGACGGCGTGGTCCACAGCCGCAGCGGGCTCACCTACCAGGCCGACCGCCTGCAACGCGACGGCTTGATCACCCGCAGCCCCTCGGCCGACGACGAACGCTCCGTCATGGTGTCCCTCACCCAAGCCGGCCGCACACTGCTGGCCAAAGTACGGCCAGGCCACATCGACCTCGTCGCCGACAAACTCTTCGGACCCCTCGACGAGCACGACGTGACCGCGATGGCCAACGTCCTGACCAAGATCCGCGACAACCTCAGCACCGAACCACGACGCACCCCAGGCCGCCGCCGACGCAGATCCCTCACCGTCACCGACTGACCACCCGATCGATTCAACCCGATCGACCCAACCCGAACCGGCGTGGCCGCCGCTGGAATGCCGCCCCATGGGCCGATCCCATCCGGGCACCCGCCCGGGTAGCGGCCCCCATACGGGACGAACAACATCATGGGGCCGTCGGCCGCCTGATCGTGCCGAACAGCGTCTGCGCAACGTTCCCTTCCGTACGCAGCATCCGCTTGGCGTGGTGGTCAACCGGCCCTCGGTGTGGCCTGACCGATGATTCTTCCCCCGCCGTGCTGGTCTGTACGCCGAATACCGACTTACGGGAGGCTGACGCCGTGCGGAAACTGACCTTTGGCATGAACCTGAGCCTGGACGGCTATATCGCCGCGCCCGGCGACGACCTCGGCTGGAGCGTGCCGAGCGACGAGCTGTTCCAGTGGTGGTCCGACCGGGTGGGGGCGACGGTCCTGGCGCTGTATGGGCGCAAACTGTGGGAGACGATGAGCTCCTACTGGCCGACCGCCGACCGGCAGCCTGGCGCCACACCGGCGGAGATCGAGTTCGCCCGCCGCTGGCGGGACATGCCGAAGGTGGTGTTCTCCTCGACGACCAGCGCGGTCGACTGGAACGCCCGCCTGGTCACCGGCGACGCGGTCACCGAGATCACCCGGCTCAAGGCCGAGGATGGCGGTCCCATGGACGTCGGCGGCGCCACCTTCGCGGCGGCGGCCATGCGGGCCGGGCTGATCGACGAGTACGTGCTGGCCACCGCACCGGTCTTGGTGGGCGGCGGCACGCCGTTCTTTACGGCCCTGGACAACTGGGTGAACCTAACCCTGGTGGAGACCCGGACGTTTCCCGACGGCGTGCTCCTGACCAGGTACGAGACCAGGCGCTGAATACCCGACCTCGGATCGGTGCGGGCTCGGGCCACCCAAGGATCCCGTGGCCGTTAGGGGATCCCGTGCGGGCACCCGCCCGGTGATGGGGTGGCCTACGGGACGCCCTTGATCATCGGTCGATTGAGCGGGTCGAGGTTCGAAACGGTGACCGCCGAGGTTCCGCTTACGGGCGCCTCGGCTGTCTCCAGGCGGCTGACGAGCCGAGACGCCACCGGCCCCTGCTTCCAGACGTGGCTGCTCTGTGACAGGGTGGTGCTCCAGGTTGATCGAGAGGAGGTGCCCTACTCGTGTCGATGCCGGTTTGTGCGCCTCCTCGTGCCGACTGACGAAGTTCAGCCGGAGGCGCCTCCCTTACAAAGGTGGCCCCGCATGTCCAGCCCGAACAACCCCAGTCTGTCCCCAGACTCGACCGTGACGGTCAACGAGCGCTCAGTCCAGGCGCGCCTACGCCGCGGGATCGTGCTCCGGGTCCAAGACGAAGAGTGCGAGATTCTGATCGACGGCCGTCGGCGCTGGGTTCGCTACGCCGCGCAGTTCCCACGCCCCCGCACCGAGCGGGTCTCGCCGAGCCACCTGGTCGCGGTCGCACGAACATCTGGCGGGACTGAGGTGATCGTTTGGCGGTGGTACGACGCGGTCGTAGTCGAGGAGCGGGACGACGACGTCGCGCTCTGGGAACCGGCGCACGGCGAGGTGACGGCAACGTGCAGAGAGTCCTATCGGTCCACCTCGCCTGGTACCCGCGCCTATCTGTCCGCAGGGTTGCCCGAGGCCGAGTGGTGGGTAGCCGGGCCAGTGGTCGCCACACCACGAGACGCCGATGTCGAACTCGACGAGGTCGAGCGCCTCTACACCGAACACGACCTCTGGGACGGCCTGATGTCCGACTAGACCGACCCCAGCGCCGCTGAGCGGTCCGTTTCGGACGGGACGGACCGGACCCCAAACTTGTCCCTGGCTCTCAGACCCGTATCCACGAGTAAGTCGGTGATCGTCGGCGTGTGATATGCAGAAAGTGCCTGCCCTGCAAGGAGAATCCGGGTTGCTAAGACCGAGGATTCACCGAGCAGGGAGGCACCTTCGTGGTGACCAAGATACGCGATGCGAAGCAGCGCTGGAAGCGGGTGCGGATCGGCGCGCCGGACCCGTCGTTGACGCCGGTCGCGGGTCTGGCGGTGGTGCGCGAGCTGGTCGACCGGCTCCGGATCGTCGAGTCGATCGACGCGGCGACCGGCCCGATCAAGACGCGGGCGCGGGGTCACGGGGTCGGGGGTCTGCTGGTCGGGATGGCCACGGCGCAGCTGGCCGGGCAGGACTTCCTGGTCGGCCTGGACCGGGTACGTACCGACACGGCCGGGCAGGCGCTCGCTGCGGTGCCGGGGTTGGCGGCCAGTACTGCGTGTGGGCTGGCGCGGCGGGTCGACGACGGGCAGTGGCGAGCGGTGGAGGCCGGAATCGGGGCGGTGCACCAGCGGATGCTCGGCCTGTTGCCCGGGTCGCGGCGGCGGGTGCTGTCCGCGGGCGCGACGATCGATCAGGACGCGACCGACGTGGAGGTCTACGGGCGTAAGAAACGTGGCGTGGCCTACAACTATCAGGGGCAGCGGTGCGGGCGTCCGCACGTGGCGGCGTGGGCCGAGACCGGCACGGTGCTGGCCGCGGACCTGCTCGCCGGAGATCAGGACCCGCGTTCGGGCGCCTCGGCGCTGCTGCGCCGCGCGTATGCCGCGCTGCCCGCGTCGGTGCGTACCGGGCCGGTGTCGATGCGCGCCGATGGCGGCTACTTCGCCGGGGACCTGGCCCGCACCGCCCGCGAACTGCACGTCTCGTTCGCGATCGGTGCCAAACGTATCCCGGCGGTGTGGCGGGCGCTGGCCGAGATCGGCGAGGACGACTGGACCGACGCGGTCGACATGGAAGGCGCGCAGGTCGCGGTGTCCGACTACGCGCCAGCCGGCTGGCCTGAGGGCACCCGGATGCTGATCCGTCGAGTCCGTATCGACGCCGCCGACATCTCCACCGACCCGCGGGCACGACGGCGGCGCACGATCCCCAAAGACCAGTTGCAACTGGCCCTGGACGGGCTCAGCGACGCCGCCTACGGCTACAGCTTCATCCTCACCGACCTGGACTGCTCCACCGGCGCGAAGGCCGCCGCGGTCGAGCACTGGTACCGGCACCGCACCGAGATCGAGGACCGCTTCCGCGACAGCAAGCACGGCGCAGCGTTGCGGCACCTGCCCTCCGGTCACCCCGAGATCAACATCGCGTGGATGTGGGCCGCGCTGCTCGCGACCAGCATCGCCGGCTGGCTGCACCAACTCACCGCCAGCAGCGACCGACACGGCCGCCTTTCCGGCTGGGGCACCCGCGGCGGCAAAGCCATGATCGCCACCCTGCGGCAGGCGATCATCCGCGTTCCCGCCCGGCTGGTCCACCACGCCGGCCAGCCCATCCTGCGCCCACCACCGGGATACACCCTGCTCGCCGAAGTACTCGCCCGACTACGCGCGCTGCCCACCGCAGCCTGATCATCGGCCGCCTTCCAGGCCCGACGTCACCGGAGACCCGCTACCCGAGGCGCCACTCGGGCCAGCGGCATGCCCGAAACCCGCACACCACCACCACAAGATCAACAAATGGCGTCGGAGATCAACTCAGTGGTCTACTCGTGGAATCGGGTCAGAGCTCGGCGGCGGTGTTGCGCGGGCGATCCGGTACGAGACACACCATCCCTTCTGAGTAGCCGGCGGGGCCGATCCCGAACGCAGCGTTGAATCGGTCGAGGTTGACCAGCGTCAACAGGGCGGTGATCTCGACCAGCTGTTCGTTGGAGAAGTGTTGCTGGGCCCGGCGGAACAGTGCGTCAGTCATTTCTACTGGCGTGCGCATGACGGCGACCGTGTAGTCGAGGGCGGCCTTCTCCTGCTCGGTGAACAGCTCGCTGGAGCCGTAGTTCGGCAGCGCCAACAGTTCGGCGTCGGAGAAGCCGGAGTTGCGGCAGATCTGGGAGCCGAGGTCGACGCAGAACTCGCAGCCGATCATCTGCGCGCCTTTGAGCTCGACCAGGTTCCTGATCCGCTCCTCGACCTCGCCGGACTTGCGCAGGGCTTGGTTGTACTTGCCCATCGCCATCATCAGCTTCGGCTTGTACGCCCAGATCATCAGCGGCTCGATCCCGCTGTTGATCTGCGGGTCACGGCCGGTCAGCTTCTTCATCATCTTGGGCATGAACCGGGCGGCAAGCTTCGCCATCAGCGGCGGCTTGGCTACCCCATCAATGCGGGCCATCGAAGGTCCTCCTGTCACATTGGTCGCTCCAGAGGGTTCTTATAGATATGACCCGCAGCGCAGATGAGATGTGACATGGACCAACGCGAACTCGCCGAGCGTTTTGACGCCCAGTCCCCACGGCTGCGTGCCGTGGCCTACCGGATCCTCGGCTCGGTTACCCGGGCGGAGGACGCTGTGCAGGACGCCTGGCTGCGGCTGCAGCAGGCCGACAACGACGCGATCGACAACCTCTCCGCCTGGCTGACCACGGTCACCGGCCGCATCGCCTTGAACATGGTGCGAGATGAGAAGGAGCAGGCCTTCGACGGGTTCGTCCCCGAACCGGTGGTCGCGCCCGAGGACGAATCGAACCCAGAGCACGTAGCGCTGCTGTCCGACGCGATCGGGATCGCCCTGCAGGTTGTGCTGGACACTCTCAGCCCCGCCGAGCGAGTCGCCTTCGTCCTGCACGACATGTTCGCAGTCCCGTTCGTGGAGATCGCCGCCCTGCTCGAACGCACACCAGATTCGGTGCGCCAGCTCGCCAGCCGGGCCCGTCGACAGGTCCGCGCCGGCGCCCCCACCCCCGACGCCGACCTGCCCCGTCAACGGGCAGCGGTGAACGCCTACTTCGCCGCGTCGCGTGAGGGCGATCTCGGCTCGCTGGTCGCGACCCTCGATCCCGAGGTAGTGCTCCGCGCCCACCGCCGCGGCGCCGCGCCAACAGTCCTGCATGGCCCGCAGCAGGTCAGCCACGGTTCGCTGGCCGCACGCCGCTACGCAGCCGACGTACGCCCCGCGCTGGTCAACGGCAGCGCCGGCGTGATCGCCTACCAAGACGGCGCACCATTCGCGGTACTCGGCTTCACCGTCCGCAACGGCCGGATCGCCGCAATCGACATATTCAACGACGCCGAACTCGTTCCCCGCCTACTCCACTGACGGCCCTAGCAGCCGCAAGCATCGGCCCGCTCAAGCGCCCGCTCGCAGAGATCACGAGTCTCTGCATGCGGATCCGGCTACGGGACATCCGCGCGGTGCAAAGTGACGCCTGTCGGCGCATGGACGCATAGTGAAGGCATGACGAACCAGTTGCCGCTCGCCAACCTGATCACTCTCGGCGCCCGCGACTTCGAGGCCCTTCGCGACTTCTACCGGCGGGTGGGCTGGCCGCAGGTGATGGACGACGGCGAGTTCGCCGTCTTCGAACTGCGGGGCATCGTGCTCGCGCTGTTCCCGCTCGCGAAGCTCGCCCGCGACGGGAACACCGAACCCGAGCCGAGCACCGGGGGCATTCGCTTCACCATCGGCGTGCAGGTCGACAGCGCCGACGAGGTCGACCGGCTCACCGCACACATGCGCGCGGCTGGGGCCCGTGTGACGAAGGAACCCGTCGACGCGGAGTTCTTCACCGGTCGCTCCGCCTACCTGTGCGACCCCGAGGGCAACTACTTCGAGATCGTCTGGGCCGACATGCCCAACAATCCCGTCGTCATCGCATCTCGCCGAGCCGCCGGCCTGTAATCGGCGGATCCGTGACCGGGCTGCTCCTCACGTGCGACAGACGCGCAGCCCTCTGGCCGGCCGGATTCGCGCCGACGCATCGCCTCGGCGGGATGGGGCGACGCCCGGCTAGGACTCCAGCCGCTGGCGGAGTTGTTCGAGGTTGTCGCGCATTTCCTTGCGAGCCTCGCGGACGACGACGAGAGGGACCAACAGGCGCCCTATCCCGTGGCCCTGGAAGTCGAGCGTGATGGTGAGCCGTGACCGGCTGTCTGCGAGAGCCTCGACAGCGACGTCGACCTCGGCTCGTATCGGTCCGTCGATGCCGCGGATGCTCCAGCGACGCGGCGCGTCGGCTCGGGTGACCTCCGAGGCGATTGGGCGGTTGGCGAACCCGATGCGGCGGACGGTCACACAGTGGTCGCCGACCTTGGTGTCCTGCGATGCCTTGAGGTAACCGTCAACGACACCCTTTTGCCACTCGTGAAAGCGGCCGGGGTCGGTGGCGTAGTCGTAGACGTCCTTCGCTGGCCGAGAAACCCTCCACGCTGGCCGTTACAGCGCTCATCAGCGCGTCGCGTCGCCGGCCAGCGCGGCGAACCGCTCCAGGTATAGCGGCCATCCCTGATCGGCGTCGACCCCGTCGCGGACTGCTTCCCAGCCCGGCCCGTGCCGATCGAGGTGGCGATGTTCGATCTCGACGCGCGTCGACGCTGTCCCCACGGCGACGAACCGCACCTCGACCTCGCTCGTGCGCTGCGGGTCGGTCTCCATCTGCCACGTGGGGCCGATGTCCCAGCTGAACACGAGCCGGTCGGGCCGGTCGAAGCTCAGCACGCGTGCCCAGCGGCATTCGCTGCCGTCGGTGCCGCGATCGATGATCGCTCCGCCGACTCTCGGCTCGAGCACCGTCTCGGCGATCGGAACCGCGAGCAGGTTGTGCTCGGCCGGCTTGAAATCGCCGAGTCGCGCGGTGAACAACTCGAACGCCACGCTCGGGGGCACCGGCACCGTCACCGCACGCCGCACGGTCGCTGCGGAAGCAGTGTGCGAAGGCTCGCTCATTCCTCACGTCTCCTGCGTCGCTGTCGCTCGGTCTCGGCGGCGGCGTCGGCGACCTCGGAAAAGCCCGCGAGCGTTCGCTGCCAGAACGTGTCCAGCTGATCTTTCAACGCACTCAACGCGACCGGGTCCACCCGGTACACCCGGCGGGTTCCCTGCACGTCGTCGATCACGACTCCCGCGTCCTTGAGCACCCGCAGATGCTGGGACACCGCCGGCCTGCTGATGGGCAGCTGCTCTGCGAGCTCACCCACCGCCCGCGGCTCGGCCGCGAGCACCGCCATGATCTGACGGCGAGACGCATCTCCGAGCACTTCCCAGGCTATCGCCGACCGGTCCGTCGTCACGAACGGTCAGTCTCCGCTTACCAAGCGGGCGCGTCAAGACTTGGGACGACTGCTTTGCGGAGCTTGAGCCCTGCAGGTCGCCGGCCCCCGTAGGCCGACCCGCCTGTGGGCAACGCCGGCGCAACTACGACCGGCCACGCTCCACGCGACCTGCTCGCTCCGCAAGCGCCCCATCCGCGTACGGGCACATGGTCTGGCTCTGATCCTGGAAAGCTGGGGCGGTGACGGAGAAGGCCGCGCGTGAGTCGGGGGTGGTTGTGCTGGTGACCGGCATGTCTGGGACGGGCAAGACGACCGTCTTGGGCGAGCTGGCACGCCGAGGACATCGGGTGGTCGATACCGACGATCCGGGCTGGCTCATCGAAGTGCAAACGCCACACGGGCCGGAGCCGTTATGGGAGGCCGACCGCGTCAGTGCACTACTGGACGGGCACCGCGCGGGCGCGCTGTTCATCGCCGGGTGCGTCGCCAATCAGGGCGCGTTCTACGCTCGGTTCGACGCGGTCGTTTTGCTCAGCGCGCCGGTCAATGTGTTGCTGACGCGGGTCGCGAAGCGAGCCAATCCGTTCGGATCGACTGCGCAGGATCGGGCCAAGATCGCCAGTGACTTGGCCTCGTTTGAGCCGCTACTGCGGGGCGGAGCTCACTTCGAGATCGTGACCACCGAGCCTGTTGGCGCCGTGGCGGATCAACTCGAACAGATTGCGGCTTTGCGTCGGTAACGATCCCTGAGCGGTCGGTTGCGTCGGTGTTCTGCGCGCGCCGGCGGCATTGCTCCGCCCTCTTGACAACTCGGCGTTCCGGCTGCACGCTTTATCTATGCAGGTAGATAAGGCGGTAAGCGGGTTGGGTGATGCGTCGCCGATCGAGTTTCGCCTGGACCCGAGTTCTGGCGTGCCGACCTACCTGCAGATCGTTCAGCAGGTCGAGCGCGCGCTGCGACTGGGCTACCTGGTCCCCGGTGATCGGCTCCCCAAGGTCAAGGAGGTAGTCGCCTGCCTGGCCATCAATCCGAACACGGTGCTCAAGGCCTACCGGGAGCTTGAGCACAAGGGCCTGACCGCGGGACGTCCCGGCCAGGGCACGTTCGTCGAGGGCACGCTTGATGTGGTCCCCCTGCAGGATCAACGGGCTCTCCAGCGCGGGCTGACGCGGTGGCTCACCGAGGCCACCGATGCCGGTCTGGACGAGGAGGGAATTGCCGCGCTGTTCACCAGCGCACTTCATGATCTGCGGCGACACCGAAGGGGGGCGCAAGCCTCGTGAACGCGATTGAGACACAGGGTCTGGGCAAGCGCTATGGCCGCAGCTGGGCGCTGCGCGAGTGCACCCTGGCCATCCCGGCTGGACGGGTGGTTGCTCTGATCGGACCGAACGGGGCCGGCAAGACGACCCTGCTGCAGATCGCCGTCGGGCTGATCGCAGCGAGCTGCGGGCAGATCGCGGTGCTCGACGGCCTGGCGCCAGGCTCGCCCGAGGCGCGGGACGGCATCGCGTTCGTGGCCCAGGACAGCCCGCTGTACAAGTACCTGAGCGTCGCCGACACGCTGCGGATGGTCGCCAACCTGACCAACACCTGGGACGGGCCACACGCGCGAGCCCGGCTGGACGCCTTGGCTATCCCACTGAACCGCAAGGTGGGCAAACTCTCCGGCGGGCAGCAGGCTCAGGTCGCCCTGGCGCTGGCGCTGGCCCGCCACCCGCGGCTGCTCATCCTGGACGAACCGGTCGCCGAACTCGACCCGCTGGCCAGGCACGACTTCATGTCCACCCTGATGGAGGCGGTCGCCGACGACGGCGCCTCGGTCGTGTTCTCCTCCCACGTGCTCTCCGAGCTGGAACGGGTCTGCGACTACCTGATCCTGCTCTCGCGCGGCAGCGTGCAGATCGCCGACGGCACCGACGAACTCCTCGCCACCCACCGGGTGTTCACCGGGCCGCCGCACCAGGCCGACGCGGTCGCGGCCCGCGTGCCCGTGGTGCACGAACGGCGCGCCGGACGCCAAGCCAGCCTGCTGGTACGCACCACCAGCCAACATGCCCTGCCCGCCGACTGGCAGTCCGAGCCGAGCAACCTCGAAGAAATCGTCCTCGGCTACCTACGCTCACCCGACGCCCACGCACTACCAGGACCGGACACACCCAACCGCGCGATCTCGACAGCGGTGACGGCATGAGCGCGACAGCCCTGAACCAGAGACCAGCCCAGCCACCTGCCACAGCCCTGCGCGGCCTGACCTGGGTGACCTGGCGCCAACACCGCCTGGCCGTCGCCGGGGTGCTGCTCCTGCTCGCCGGCGTGGGCCTGTTCCTGCTGATCAACGGACTGGCCGTACACCACACCTATACCAGTCTGGGCCTGGACACCTGCGGCAAACTCGACGGCCCCAGCTGCTGTTGACCGTCGCTCTGGTTGACGACGTCGTTGTTGGGGCTCGTCGTTGAGGTTGCCGATAGTGGGTGATCTTTCGCGCATTTGTTGATCTGTCTTGTCGGCGCCGCCAGTGTGACGAGCATCTGAAGACGACCACGGCCCTCCCGCCGTATGTCGTGGAAGACCGCTGCGGGAGGGCCGTGCTGGATGCGCGGAGGCACCCGTTGGTGACGGTAGAGGCCGATCAAAGTCGAGTCGAGTCGCGGTTGGCGGCCGGGCAGGTCGAGTGCCCGGGCTGCTGGGCGCCGCTGCGGGCGTGGGGGTGGGCGCGTCCCCGCGAGGTGCGCGGGATCGCTGGGGTGTTGCGGCCGCGGCGCTCGCGCTGCTCGGCGTGTCTGATCACCCACGTGCTGTTGCCGGTGACGGTGCTGGCGCGGCGGGCGTATGCGAGCGAGGTGATCGGCGCGGCGCTGCTGGCCCGCGCCGGCGGGTCTGGGCACCGCTCGATCGGAGAGAAGCTTCGGGTTCCGGCGGCGACGGTGCGGGGCTGGCTGCGGGTGATGACCGGTCGGCTGGAGGCGACCCGGCTGCACTTGCTGCAGGTGGCTGCCCGGGCCGGGGTGGACCGTCCTGTCCCGAAGGCGCTGGGCTGCCCGTGGCGGGACCTGCTGGCCGCGTTGGCGGCGGCGACGGCGGCGGTGACCGGCCGGTTCGGACCGGTTGGGGTGCTCGGCCCGGTGACGGGCTGGCAGGTCGCCGCGGCGTGTTCGGCTGGTCGGCTGCTTGCTCCCGGGTGGCCCCCGATGCGCTCGGGTGCCGGGAGCAACACGAGTCGCCCCTGACGCTGCGCGCGGGTGCCCGGAATCCTCGCGAGGGTTGCCGCCCGGCCGGCCCCCGGCCGGGCTTCCCTTCGCCGAATCGAGGTATCCGTGTGGTGAGCACACCCGAACAGGACGACGTCAAACGCCGTGAGCGGGCGCAGCAGGTGGCGTTGTTCCGTTACCAGTTGATCTGCCCGGCGCTGGATCCGGGGCTGTCGACCAAGGCCCGCGGGCGGATCGTGCGGGCGATCGCGGCTGGCAGCCACGCCGGCCCGTTCGGCGGTCAGCACCGCTACTCGCGCGACAGCCTGGACCGGTGGATCCGCCGCTACCGGGCCGGTGGGTTCGACGCGCTGATGCCCTCCATCCGCCAACCAGGCTCCCGGATCGACACCGGCGTGTTGGAGTTGGCGGTCGCGCTCAAGCGGGAGAACGCACAGCGCACCGCGGCGCAGGTGGCCCGGATCCTGCGCGCCTCGACCGGCTACTCACCCTCGGAGTCGACGCTGCTGCGACTGTTCCACCGCCGCGAGCTGATCGGCCCGGCGGCCGGTGAGGCTGTGGTGTTCGGCCGGTTCGAAGCCTCAGCGCCGAACGAGCGGTGGGTCGGCGACGCGTTGCACGGCCCCCGGGTCGGCGGGCGCAAGACGTACCTGTTCGCCTTCCTTGATGATCAGGCTCGGCTCGCGGTCGGCTACCGGTTCGGCTTCGCCGAGGACACCGTGCGGCTGGCCGCCGCGCTGGAACCGGCGCTCGCGTGCCGCGGCGTGCCCGCCAGCTGCTACGTCGACAACGGCTCGGCCTATGTCGATGCCTGGCTGTTGCGGGCCTGCGGCAAGCTCGGGATCCGGCTGATCCACTCCACCCCGCATCGGCCGCAAGGCCGCGGCAAAATAGAACGGTTCTTGTGCGCCACGAGGCGCTCGTTTGCATCCCCGGTTCAGCCGGGAGGGATTGGAGGTAGATCTCTGGGTCTGCTGGCTTACCTGGATCCGAAAGGTGAAGGGGACCGTAGCCTGCCAGGAAACCAGCGGCCGGGTCCAGATGTCTGGGACGGTGCGCTGGGGGACCCGCGTGACATGGCGAAAGCTGGATTGCCTGAATCCCAATCTCCAGAAGGTGAAAGTTCGCACCCGCCGGAAAGACATCTGAAACCGGCGCCTGGCCCTGCGGCGTCTTGGAACTACGCCGACGCAACCTCCGGGCCGGGAGCGATGCCCAGTGAGGGCATTGAAGGAGATGAGTGGGGCGCCTACATCACGCTGCACCGTGTGAACGAGACGAACGTGGGATCGCCTACGGGGCGCGAGCCCTATGGCGACGCAGGCCTCGTAGTAGTCGCCGGAGTCACGCCCGGTCGAGGGGGACGGGAAAGCCGTCCACAGGGCGAAGGGGGCCAGGTGATCCGGACACCAGGACGACCAGGAGGTATGCGTAATGCAGAGCGCCGAAACGGTGCTGGGTGTCCTACGTGAGCGCGGCAGGCGCGGCCTGCCGTGTGACGAACTGTATCGACAGCTGTTCAACCAGCAGCTGTATCTGCTGGCCTACGGGCGCATCTACGCCAATAAGGGCGCGATGACACCCGGAGTCAGCCAGGAAACCGTGGACGGCATGTCACTGGCCAAGATCGACCGGATCATCGACGCGGTGCGCCACGAGCGTTACCGCTTCGCGCCGGTACGAAGGGTGCATATCCCGAAACCCAACGGGAAGACCCGGCCCTTGGGATTGCCGACGTGGTCGGACAAGTTGGTCGGCGAAGTGGTCCGCCTGCTGTTGGAGGCCTACTACGAACCGATCTTCGCCGACCGGTCCCACGGGTTCCGGCCCCGGCGAGGCTGCCACACCGCGTTGCGGGAGGTTGCCAACACCTGGACCGGGACGACCTGGTTCATCGAGGGCGACATCGCCGACTGCTTCGGGTCGCTGGACCACGAGGTCCTGCTCTCGACGCTCGGCGAGCGCATCCACGATGGCCGGTTCCTGCGGCTGGTGCGCGGCATGCTCACCGCCGGATACTTGGAGGACTGGACCTGGAACGCCACGCTCAGCGGCGCGCCGCAGGGCGGGGTCGCGTCTCCGGTCTTGTCCAACATCTACCTGCACAAGTTGGACGTCTTCGTCGAGACGGTTCTGATCCCTCAACACACCCGAGGAACGCGGCGGGCCCGCAACATGGCCTACCGCGAGGTCGAACACGCGATCGCGCGTGCTCGCCGTCGAGGTGACCGCACGCAAGTGCGCGAGCTTTACCGGCAGCTGCACAGCCTGCCCAGCCAGGATCCGAACGATCCCGGCTACCGGCGGCTGCGCTACGTGCGATACGCCGACGACCACCTCCTCGGGTTCGCCGGACCGAAGGCTGAAGCCGAGCAGATCAAACAGCGCCTCGCGGCATTCCTGCGTGATGACCTCAAGCTGGAACTGTCCGCGGACAAGACGCTGATCACCCATGCCCGCAGCCAGCGGGCCAAGTTCCTCGGCTATGAGATCTCGGTCGCGAGCACGACCCGCAACACGAGGACCCCGACTGCCAGCGATCGACGCAACCGCCGCTCGCTGAACGGGGCAATCCAGTTGCACGTGCCCGCGAGCGTGGTCAAGGCCAAGAGCGCCCGATACCTGGCACGCGGCAAACCCGCCACCCAGAACCGGCTGATCAACGAGGCCGACTACACCATCGTCGGCCACTTCGGCGCCGCCTATCGGGGCATCGTCCAGTACTACCTGCTCGCCGCAGACGTGCAGCGACTGCACCGGCTGCAGTGGGTCATGGAAACCTCCATGCTCCATACGCTCGCGGACAAGCATCGCTCGACGGTGACGAGAATGGCCGCCCGCCACAAGGCCAAGATCGTCACACCGCACGGGCTACGAACATGCTTCGAAGCCAGAATGGACCGGGCAGGCAGAGATCCACTGGTCGCAAGGTTCGGCGGCATTCCGTTGAAGCGGCAGAAGATGGCGGTCATCAATGACCGCCCCGCCATGCCGACCCACCCGCACAAGGAACTGGTCCGCCGGCTCACCACGGGAAGGTGCGAGGTCTGCGGGCAGAAAGACGAGGTGGAAGTTCACCACGTCCGCTCGCTCGCTGGCCTCGCCAGGCACGGCCAACCGCAGCCCGACTGGGTGCAAGTCATGCTCGGCAAGCGTCGCAAGGCCCTCGTGGTCTGCGAGGCCTGCCATGACCGCATCCACGGGCACCCTCGACCGCTCGCGTCGTGATCGCTGGAGAGCCGGATGACGGGAAACTGTCACGTCCGGTTCGGTGGGAGGCCGTGCGGAAAAGGACCAGCCCAACCGGCTGGCACCTCGCCGCGCGGCCGACCCTGCCCCGCACCGTGCGTGATCAGTTCCTCGTCGAGGTCACCGACACCAGCGCCGCCGACCTCGCCGAGCGCGGGCAGAGTCCGGCCGCCGCGCTGCTCGAGCTCAACGGGTTGTTCACCGCGTGGGTCGAGTCGGTCTATCACCACCAGGTGCACTCCGAGACCGGGCAAAGCCCACTGCAGCGGTGGAACGACGGCTGGCAGGCCGCCGGGCACGGCCCGGTGATGCCCGCCGCCGCCGCATTGACCGAGGCGTTCTTGTGGTCGACGCTGCGCACGGTTCTGTTGACCGGACTACGGGAGGACACGCCGACGTGGTCTGGACGATGTCGAGCTGTTGATCGGTAGAACTCACGCAGCTTGATCACAGGAGGCTGCGTGTCGTCATTCGACGAGGTGGAGCGGGACGTCGAGTCGGTCCGGCTGCCGCGGTGGGGCCGGGTCGCACCCGATGGGGGCATGGTGCCGTGGCTGGTGGTGGATCCGAGCGGCGAGCCGGTCGCCCCGGTTCGGCAGTTCCTCGTGGACTTCGTTGCCCGGGGCAATCGTCCGGGCAGCGTTCGCAGCTACGCCTATGACCTGCTGCGGTGGTGGCGATGGCTGCACGCGGTGGATGTCGACTGGAGTCGGGCGACCTCGGCGGAGGTGCGCGACTTCGTGCTCTGGCTCGGGCAGGCACGCAAGCCTCGCCGGGCGGCGCGTACCGCCTCGGCTGTGACGGCGGGGACGGTGAACCCGGTGACGCGCAAGCAGCACCTTGACGACTCCTACCAGCCCCGCACCGTTCGGCACTCGAACGCGGTGCTGCGGGCCTTCTACGAGTTCTGGATCGAGCGGGGTGAGGGGCCGTTGATCAACCCGGTCCCGTTGGACCGACGGGGGCGCCGACCCAACGCGCACCACAACCCGATGGAGCCGTTCCGCCCCGAGGGCCGGATCCGCTACAACCCGAAGATCCCCAAGCGTGCCCCGCGGGCGATGCCCGATGAGCGTTGGCGCGACTTGTTCGCCGCGATGCGCTCCAACCGCGACCGCGCGATCCTCGCGCTGGCGATCAGCACCGCGGCCCGGGCCAGCGAGTTGCTCGGGTTACGCGGCGCCGACCTCGACTGGGGCGATCAGCTGATCCGGGTGCGCCGCAAGGGGTCCGACGCCGAGCAGTGGCTGCCGGCCAGCCCGGAGGCGTTCGTCTGGCTTCGTCTCTACCTCGCCGAGATCGGCGACCTGCCGGCCGACGGACCGGTCTGGTTGACGTTGCGGCGACGCCGCCGAGGCGGCGGGACGCTGGAACGCCGGCCGCTGAACTACGAGGCGCTACGGGCGGTGCTGCGCCGCGCGAACGTCCTGCTTGGCAGCAACTGGACCATGCACGACGCACGCCACACCTGCGCGATCCGGATGGTCCGGGACGACGCGCTGTCCCTCCGGGACATCCAGACGATCTTGGGGCACGCGCAGCTTGCAACCACGCAGATCTACGTCGAAGACGACGACACCGAGGTCTTCCGGCGCGTCCGCCAGCACCTGGCCAGCCGCGAGAACACCGCGCCCAAGGCCGCGCCGCTGGTGGCCGACGGCTATGACGCCGCAGACCTGGCCATCCTGTTCGGAGGGACAGTCCAATGACGACGACCACTGCCGCTGACCGGCGACGGCGTCCGGCGACACCCCTGACACCCACCGCCCTGCGGGAGGCCCGGCCGGCTGGGCCGATCGACCGCATGCCGGCCGGTGAAGTGCTGGACCTGGTGTCGCGGCTGCCGCTGCCGGCACGGGTCTGGAACGGGATCCCCGCGATGCGGCTGCAGGGCGCGAGACGCGTCTTGGGGTGGCTGGAGTCGATGCCCGGCGAGGGCTGGCAGGACCGCTGGCTGGCTGCCGGCGCCGACCATGGCCTGGGTTGGGTCGATCAGCTGACCGTCGGGGACCCGCGCAGTGACAAGCACAAACGCGACGAGGTGATGCGCGGGCTGGCCGCCCTGCTGCTCTGCCGGCTGGTCCAGCCCAGCTATCCGTTCCTCGCCGCCTACAAGGCGGCCAGACTGTTCAGCGACGTGCAAACCCACATCAGCGTCGAGGTGTTCGCCCGGGTCCGTGCCGCGGCCAGCCAGCGCGCGATGACCGTCGATCAGACCCGACTGGCGCTCACCATCCTGGCGAAGATGGTGCTGCACACAGGCAAAGACCTCGACCAGCTCACCGTCGACGACTTCTTCGAACTGCGTGCCTGGAGCGTTCAGGAACCTGGTCGCAAGACGTCCGGCACCAACGGAGCATGGGACCTGCTGCGCGATATCGGCGTGCTGGACGCGAACCAGCCGCTGCGATCGACGCGGCGAGCCGGGCAGCGCCCCACTGCCGAGTTGGTCGACCGGTACCGGATCTCCTGCCAGCCGATCCGTGCGGTGCTCATCCGCTACCTCGGCCAGCGCAGGCCCGGCCTGGACTACAGCTCGTTTCGTCAACTGGTCGCCGCCCTGGCCGGGCGGTTCTGGGCCGACATCGAGCAACACCACCCCGGCATCGACACCCTCGACCTGCCCGCCGACGTCGCGGACGCCTGGAAGCAGCGACTGCTGCACGTCACCAAATCCGACGGCCAGACCAGGACCCGCAAGGGCCGGCTCGACATCCTGTCACGGGTGCGGTCGTTCTATCTCGACATCCAGGAATGGGCGCTGGAGGACGCCTCCTGGGCCGCCTGGGCGGTACCCAGCCCGGTCCGCCGCGACGATCTTGAGGGATTCACCAAGCTCCGCAGGCAGATCACGTCCGAGATGCACCAGCGCGTCCGTGACCGGCTACCCCAACTACCGCTGCTGGTCGATGCGGCCGAACGGCACCGCGACGACATGGCCAGCCTCCTGGCCAAGATCCGGCAGGCCGCGGTCGGCGACGTGGTCGACCACGACGGACACTCCTACCGCAGGCTCGCCCACCGGGACGAGGGGCCGACCGTGGTGCTCGCGGAGAACCTCACCAGCGGCGACACCGTCGAGCTGACCCACGCCGAGGACGACGCCTTCTGGGCCTGGGCGATCATCGAGACACTGCGACACACCGGCGTCCGCCGAGAAGAACTGCTCGAGATCACCCATCTCGCGCTGGTCTCCTACCGGCTCCCCGGAACCGGCGAGATCGTTCCGCTGCTGCAGATCCTGCCGTCCAAGGTCCACGAGGAGCGGCTGCTGCTGGTCACCCCGGAGCTGGCCAGCGTGCTGGCCTCGATCGTCTGCCGTGTCCGCAGTGAGGACGGCACAGTCCCGCTGGTCACGCGCTACGACCCGCACGAGCGCACCACCGGGCCCAAGCTGCCGCACCTGTTCCAACGCCGACGGGCATGGCGACACGAGGTGATCAGCCCACAGATGCTGATCTCCCTGTGGCCTGCCTCCCAGATTTCGGACACCGGCCCTTATAGGGTCCGGACCGGAATGGAGGATGGGAAATGTCAGAACGGCGCAGGAAGTATTCGCCCGAGTTTAAGGACGAGGCGGTAAAGATGGTGATCGAGTCATCTCGGCCGATCGCCGATGTTGCACGGGAGATCCACCTGAACGAAACCACCCTGGGTAATTGGGTGGCGAAGTATCGGGCCGAGCACGTCGAGGACGAGCCGCCGTTGAATATTACGGAGCGGGCGCGACTGCGAGAATTGGAGCGGGAAGTTCGGGAATTGCGGATGAAGAGCGAGTTCCTGGGAAAAGCGGCGGCCTTCTTCGCCCAGGAGTATCGGTGAGCGAGCGGTACGAGTTCATCGATGCGCAGAAGGCGTTCTACCCGGTCCGGTCGATGTGCCGGTGGTCACAGGTTTCGGCGTCGGGCTACTACGACTGGCGGTCGCGGCCGGCGTCGGCGACCGCCGAGCGCCGGCGTGAGCTGGAGGTCCTCGTGGCCGTCGTGTTCGAGGAGGCGGACGGCATCTACGGCTACCGGCGGGTGCATGCCGAGCTGGCCCGCGGGCAGGTCCCGGCCAGCCCGGAGCTGGTGCGAGCGGTGATGCGCGATCTCGGCCTGTACCCCTGCCAGCCCAAGCCCTTCCGGCCCACCACCACGACCCCGGGCGACGCAAGTGCAGTACCGGACCTAGTGGCCCGCGACTTCACCGCCGCCGCGCCGGGCAGCAAGCTTGTCGGGGACATCACCTACATTCCCACCTGGCGCGGCTGGGCTTACCTGGCCACCGTCATCGACTGCCACACCAAGGCATGCATCGGCTGGGCGGTCGCCGAGCACATGCGCACCGACCTCGTCGTGGACGCGTTGGACATGGCCGCCCGCAATTACGACCTCGCCGACGAGTGTATATTCCACTCCGATCGCGGAACACAATACATGTCCGACCAGTTCGCGAAACACGCTACCGCGCTGGGTATTCGCCGCTCGGTCGGCCGCACCGGTATCTGCTACGACAATGCGCTCGCCGAATCCTTCAATGCCGCGTTGAAAGTCGAGCGCGTCAATCGCACCCAATATCCAACCCTAGAACACGCACGACGTGATATTGTGCAGTACATCGAATTCCGCTATAATCGTCGCAGGCTTCACTCGGCACTCGGCTATCGGACACCACACGAAGCCTACAACGACTACATCAACAAGCGCGGATCTCTTTCCGCGGCGTAAGAAACACCACCAATTACATGTCCGAAATTCGCGGAGCAGCCCAATCAAGGCGCTTTTGTACGCCGGTGACCTTACGGGGCACACGTCGCTATCCGTCGCAAGGGGCAACGTCCCCCCGTTGCGGGGTCCCCCTGCCCCGCCGAACCGGCATCGCGACTGGAACGGTGGGGCCACGGCGTTCGCGTGAGTCAAGGTCGCTTGACATCACTTCTGAGGTAAAGGTAGTTTGACTTTGTGCGGAATCGGGTGCGGGAGTTGCGCATAGCGCAGGGTTTGCTGCAGGCCGAACTTGCGGCGGCGCTGGGGGTGTCGCGGCAGACGGTGATCTCGATCGAGACCGGCCGCTACCTGCCGTCCCTGCCGTTGGCGTTTCGGATTGCTCGGTTGTTCCAGACGCCGCTGGACAAGGTGTTCGAGCCTGATGAGGAGGAAGGAGACGGGCTATGAGCAGAGGAGCGTTGCCGCCGCGGCTGCGGGTGCCGGTGCTGTTCGTGGCGATCGGTATCGCGGGGCTGGCTGGGGGCGGGGCCCGCTATGGCTGGGCGAGCGCGGGGTACCTGGCGCCGATCGTGATCGCTGTCGCGGTGGGCTACTACCTGCTGTCCGGGCGGGACAGCGATGCCGGGGCGCTGGTGCGCCGCGAGGTGGACGAACGGGTGGTCGGGCAGCGGTTGCGGGTGCAGGCGTTCGTCGGACGGGTGCTCAGTCTCGCGGTGGCCATCGCCTACTCGGTGGCGGTCGCGGTGAAGGCCACGCTGTGGCCGTTCGCGGTGCTGCTCGCCGTGCTGGCAGTGTCGTTTGCCGCCGGCTGGCTGCTCTACGGCGAGCACGGTCCCGGCCGCGGGGACGGTCAGGACGGCGGGGGCGACCGCGCGCGGCGACGCGGGTCGCTGCTGCGGCGCTAAGTTTAGTTTGAAGGTGCGGCCAGCTCAGTGCTTCGCGGCGCTCAGCAGCCCGGTGGCTGCCCACGGGCCGCCGTACCAGTAGTTCGGACCGAGCCAGCGCTGCTTGACGTCATCGCCGAGGTGTTCTCGGTAGCTGTCGACATGCCGAAAGTCAGCTATCAGCAGCCGGCCCCCAGGGCGTAGCACGCGCATCGCCTCGTCCAGGGCACGGTCCCGTCCGTCGGCGGTGGGGATGTTGTGGATCCCAGTGCACTCGTCACCACGTCGAAGCTGTCATCAGGGAACGGCAGCTGGGTCATGTCGGCGGTGTGCAGCTCCACGCGGTCGGCGACGCCGGCCGCTTTCGCGTTAGCGAGAGTGACGGCGGCGTGAGCTTGTCAAGTCTTCTGTGTGTGGGGTGCTCCTTGTTGATGTTGGTGGGTGTTCAGAGTTGGGCTTGTTCGGCTCGGTGACGCAGGCGTGCTGCGAGCGCGTCGGTCCAGGAGGCGATGCTGATCGGGTCGTCGGTCTCGCCGAGGGATAGCGCGCGGGTGCAGCGGGTGATCGCGGCGGTGTCGGTGCCGGTCAGCAGCCAGTTGGTGAGCCGTTCGAGCACTTCGGCGCTGTGGTCGACGACGCCGTCCTCGACGAGCACCCAGGGTGATCGCAGCGTGCTGTAGGCGGGCCGGTGATCGTTTCCGGTCACGTCAGTTCACTCCTTGCGGCAGGCGGCCGGGGTAGGCGATGTCGAGGGCGTTGAGGGCCTGTTTCCAGCCGGTGACGAGTTGGCCCTCGACGAGCCGGCCGGGTGCGGTGCGGTGGTTGACGGGCTTGCGGCGGCGTTCCTTCTCCCGGGCGCGGGCGCGCTTGTCCTCGATGTCGCAGATGGCCAGCCAGAGCAGCTTGACCACCGCCTCGTCGGAGGGGAAGTGCCCTCGGTTCTTGATGATCTTGCGGAGTTGGTAGTTCAGGCTTTCGATGGCATTGGTCGTGTAGATGATCTTCCTTACTTGCGGTGGGAAGGCCAAGAACGGGGTGAACCGTTCCCAGGCGCGTTCCCAGACGCCGACCGCGCCGGGGTAGCGGCGGCCCAGCTCGCCTTCGGTGAACGCCGCGAGGGCCTCGAGGGCGGCGTCTTCGGTGGCCGCGGTGTAGATCGGTTTGAGGGCGGCGGCGACGGCCTTGCGGTCGCCGTAGGACACATACCGCATGGCCGCCCGAATGAGGTGGACCACGCAGGTCTGGGTCACCGTCTTGGGCCAGACGGTCTCGATCGCCTCGGGCAGGCCTTCAAGCCCGTCGCAGCAGGCGATCAGCACGTCGCGCACCCCGCGGTTGCGCAGCTCGGTGAACACCTGCAGCCAGAACCTCGCGCCCTCGGCGTTCTGCACCCAGATGCCCAGCACGTGCTTGATTCCGTCGGTGTCCACGCCGACGACGATGTGCGCGGCCTTGTTCATCACGTGCGCGCCGTCGCGGACCTTCACCACCAGCGCGTCGACGTAGATGATCGGGTAGATCGCATCCAGCGGCCGGGCCTGCCAGGCCTTGACCTCTTCCAGCACCGCGTCGGTGATCTTGGAGATGGTCTCCCGGGACACCTCGACGCCCAACGTGCGCACCAGGTGGTGTTCGATGTCGCGGACCGTCATCCCGCCCGCATACAAGCTGATGATCATGTCGTCGAGGCCGCCGGCGAGTCGCCGCTCACCCTTGGGCACCAGCCGCGGAGTGAACGTGCCGAGCCGGTCGCGGGGCACCTCCAGCCCGATCGGCCCGGCCTCGGTGAGCACCGTCTTCGGGGTGGTGCCGTTGCGCGAGTTCGGCGCGCCGCGCCCGGCCGGGTCTCCCTTCTCATAGCCCAGGTGATCAGTGCGTTCGACCTCCAGTCCCCGCTCCAGGACCCGCTTGATCAACTCCGGCAGGAACCCGCCCTCGCCGGTCAACCGCAACTCGCCCGCCCCGGCGGAGGCGATCAGCTGGTCCAGCCACGCCTCGTCCACCAGCTCGTCGGCCAGCTCGGCGGCCGTCCGGGCGCGAGTCTGCTCGCACGCCCACGGGGGCGGCGCCGGTGGTGTCGCCCGGCCCGGCATCGACGACTCCGGCCCCAGATCGGTGATCATTGCTGCGCACATGCTCGGTGTCTCCTTCCACCTGAAGCCACATCAGTCACTTCAGGCTCTCAGGCACCTCCCGTACACAGACCATCTGACACGCTCGGCGGCCGTCGTTGCCACTCTGGTCCTGGCTGCGCCACAGGTCCACGCCAACCGCACGTCCGCGGGGCAGCCGTTGAGCGGCCTCGATGAGAACCGCGCCGCGGCCGCACCCCAGGTCGAGCAGATGTTCGTTCCCGCGCAGCTCGAGGCGGTCAAGCTCGCGTCCCCAGACCCTCACCTTGCCGCGGACTGTGGTGTGCAGGTAGAGCCCAGCTTGTGCCAACAACGAGACTCCAATGACTGCCAGCCACGGTGCCTTGCGCCACTTGGCGACGGCGCAGCAGGCCATGCCGCCCGCGCTGAGAACGGCCGGTACGTAGGGCGCCTCGATGCCGTAGCGCAGCAGTCGCGCACGCTGGCTGTAGTGCTCGTTCACCTCACCCACCCAGAGATCATCCATCAGCGCCTTGTCCCGGACGTCGATCCATAACTGAGACGGCGCGGCCGCGCATATTGCACGGCAGGTCAGCCATCCGTCGGCCGTCCACGGCGGGCCCTATTCGGCGATCACCCGATCGTGCCGCGTGAGGTGCGATCGCCGGCGCTCACGGCGCGTAGCTGATCGAGAGGCGGCGCGGTCCGAGGGTGCGGCGCGGCGTGCTTGGCTGGCTGACCTGGGTCTGAGCTGCCGACCAGACGTCGATCGCCAGGCCCATCACGACCCTACGAACAGCAAGATCGACCACGGCCTACGGCGTGGGTGTCGCCCTCTGTCCTGCTGTGCACACGGACCGCAATCCACGACGACTGGGTTGGGGTCGGCGGTGGCTGCGTCGTCGAAGCCGTCAGGTCTTTGAGGACCTCCGGCGCCCGTGCGCGAAGTACGTGACCGGCAAGATGCCCAGTGAGTTGACTAGCACCGTCGACACCGCCCAGCGGAGCTTGGATCCTCGAACCTCGCGGGCCGGCCGCCGCGCCAGGTCGACCAGAGCGGCGATCTTGAGCAGACCCTCGAGCAACGCACCGACGATGATCAGGCGGCGGGTGCGAGCGTCGAGCTCGTGCCACCGCTTCCACGCCATGCCCTCCAGCCCGCC
Organism: uncultured Actinomycetota bacterium; assembly: GCA_963839995.1. GTDB lineage: Bacteria > Actinomycetota > Actinomycetes > Mycobacteriales > Jatrophihabitantaceae > CAWIUB01. The sequence continues at coordinate 534,281 of CAWIXH010000001.1, forward strand.
GATACGGCCAGCCGGTGGCAAGGAGGATTCCACGCCGTCACCGGCGCCTCCTCCTCGGGCGCGGCACGCGTGCGTGTGCCCCGGGCAATAAAGATGCGGCGAGTCTCGCCCGCCGACCTGCGCACAGCCGGCTACTGCTGGGCCGAGATCGCCAGCCGTCTCGGCATCACCAGACAGGCCGCCCACCAACGATGCAGACACGCGTAGGCACCGACCCATGCCGGGGCGCTCGTCGCTGTCAGCGAGCAACAGCGTAACTTGCGTGTCGCACGTTCCCTGACACGCCGATCGGAGAAGCCCTGGTGTCCAACACGTCGACAGTGCGCAACGCGCCACTTGTCGTGACCGCATTACTCGCGCTGCTCGGTGTCGCACTGATCATCATCGCGATCGTCTACTTCACCAAGACGTCCGACCATCTGCCGTCGTTCTTCCCAGGTCACGACGCCAAGCATGCCTACCACCACACCAAGCACGGCATCGCCGCCCTCGTCGTCGGTGTGCTGGCATTAATCGGCGCATGGATCACCGCGGGCCGAAAGAAGAAGGCCGCGTCAGACCGGACGTAGCTGATCGACGGACGCACTCGACCCGTCGTTCGGTTCAGGTCGAGTGACCGACGCCGACGTCGAAATCGGCATGTCTGCTTGGTAGGCGGGGCGCGCCTCACCACACCCGTCCTGCTGACCGCCCCAAGATCTTCATCGCGGCTCCCGGGCTCGGGGACCGCGACGATGTGGCCACTCTCCGACGGGCCAGCGCCACGTTGTCGGTGATCGATCCGCGGGCGGGCGTACCTACTCGTCGCTGTGGCTCACCATGTTGATCACATTGCCATCCGGGGCGCGCACGAAGAACCGTCGCACCCCCCACGCCTCCTCCGTGAGCGGGTGAACGATCTCGTACCCCCGCCGCTTCGCCTCCGCGTACGCCTCATCAACGGCGGAGCCGACGTGAACCGAGATGACCGAGTCATGAGGCGCCGCGGCGTCGCGGGTGACGAGCTGGACGGAGGCCTCGCCACTCGGCGATCGGTAGCGCGCGACCCACCCCAGGTTGAATTCCTCAACACTCAACCCGAGGTCGTCGGTATAGAAGTCACGGCAGCGGCGATGTCAGCGACCGGAAGGTTCGCATTGATGCCGGTTACTCGCATCGATCCTCCTCGTCCAGAACGGACGCCGCGAGCCGACCTCGGCGGCCGATGCCCCGACCATAATTCGTCTTGAGCATTTGGCGCGACGATGTATGCGCGGCTAGCTTCCAACTGACTCGGCATGACTCTTCCGAGCTGATTAGCAGCCTGGTTCGGAGCCTCAGCGAGCCCGAATCGCTGCACTGGTCGCGCGCGGAACTCAGCAGCCGAAAGATCCGCTTCCGATCCCGAGTTCTCGCCGTGATCGGCCGACGCGGCCATTGATCAACCGCACTGTATCGCCGCTGACACGTGCGGTGATGCCATCGGCGCGTCAGTCGGCGCAAGTGCTCGAGGAACCGGGGCCATAGCCCAGTTGATTCCGGCAACGACGCCGCGGCCAGCCAGCAGTCCCACAGTGGCTTCTGTGGCCGGCAAGTACGGCAGGCGCAGCGGCCAGCGCGCCCAGACCGGAAGCAGTCCGACAGCCGCTGCGGCCAGTGCCGTGTACGGCAGCCGAGCCGCAACCGGTAGCGGTCTCGGCATCAGCAGGAACCGTGCTGCCTCACGTGCCTCAGCGGTGCCGGCCAGTTCGGGTCGATAGCGGCCGAGCTGGTCACGCAGCTCGGCTTCGGTCCGCGGCGGACCGCTAATGCCCAGTTTGGTCGCGACCACCGAGGTATCGGCGACGTAGGCGTCAGGTTCGCTATGGTGCAGCCGTCCGGTGACGCCGTAGCGCTGGTAGGCAGCGAGGAAGCTGTCCACCTCGGCGAGATGCACCCAGCGCAGCAGATGCGGGTCGCTGGCAGCGTAGGCGCGACCGTCGGCCGTGGTGCCGCACACGCGCCGGTGCACAGCCCGGACGCGGGCGATGGCCCGCTCGGCTTCGTGCGCGGGGCCGAAGGTCGTCACCGCCACGAAGAAGCTGGTCCGTTGCAGGCGTCCCCACGGATCGTCGCGATAATCCGAGTGCTGGGCAACGCCTGCCATCACCAGCGGGTGCAGCGACTGAAGCAGCAACGCTCGCAACCCGCCGACGAACATCGCGGCGTCGCCGTGCACGCGGCGGATCGGACGATCCTCGGCAAACCACCGATCGCCGGCAGCGGTGATCTGTGTGTGTCGTTGGGCGCCCTTTGGTCCGGCCACACGTTGGAAGACCTCGCCAGCCAGCCACGACCGAAGCTGCACCGACTTGGCCCGCGCGCTCTCGACCACCATGCCCCCCATCTTGCCCAGCACAGCGGCGTGACGGAGCCGGCTTGCTCAGATGACCTGTCGCGCCGCCCAACAAGCCGCGAAGCGTCAAACGACCGGACACGCCGACATGGAACCGTCCTGCCGAGGGTCGTGCACGTGGTAGCTACCGGCGCCAGCGAATTGTCGGGTTCGGCTGAGGATCCGACGTCACCGCTGTGGCCTACCGTCAGCACGATGAGCCGCTCCGCACGCGCCGCGGCTTACATCGCGGCTGGCCTCGCCTTCGCATCAGCCGCAACCACCGCATACTGGCTGTTCGGCGGAACAGCGCTTCTCGACACGCTCGGCGGGTCGGCAGAGAGGCTCGCCCGCGACCGCAGCAGCGCGGCCTTGGCGGTGGCCGTAGCGGTCGTGGTGGTCAAGACTGTCGCCGGGTTGCTCGCGCTGCTCCTGCGCAGTCCGGCGCGGCCTAGATGGCGCATCATCGTGGGTCAGGACATCGTCGCCGCGGTTGTCCTGTGCCTGTGGGGCGCGGCGAACGTGCTCGTCGGCGCGGTGGTGTTGAGCGGCGCGGTCGAGCGTTCAGATCTCGATCGGCACGCGCTTCGACGGCACGTATTTCTATGGGACGCCTGGTTTCTCGTCTGGGGACTTGCCCTCGCGCTCGCGGTGGCGGGCGCAATCCGCGCCTCTCATCTCGGTCGCACTCGACTCGCGCCGCCGTTGTGAACGGCCGAAGTAGCGGCAGACATGAGCACTCGTATCAGTGCCACGCGAGCGCGCAGAACAACACGCTCAACCGAGCCGTACCCGTGGGCAACGGCCACGCATAGTCGGCGTTCCGGGCGTGCTGTCACGGTGGTAGCGGCGGGCGCCGTTCACCCTCCGTGATGGCTACGCCCGACTTGTTGGTCGCCAGCGTGCGGATTCCGATGGCCGCCCACATGAGTGACCAACGCGGACTCCTATAGTGCTGAGGTCGTGCCGGTCAGGCGCGCGATGCGGGCGTCGATCGGCGGGTGGCTGGCGCGTAGCCCGCCGAGCGACGCACTCGACGAGCGCGGGAGGCCACCCAATGCTGAGGCCAGGTCCGGACCGCTGCCGACGCCGACGGTGTACTTGTCGGCGGCGCGTTCGCTGGCCCGGCTCAAAGCAGCATCTGCTATCGGGTGAACGGTCAGAACCACAGCCAGGACGATCAGCACGGCGAGCGGCGCCCACGCATGATGCCGCACTGACTGCACACCGGCCATGACCAACAGAACGGGCACCAGCACAAGGGCAGCCTTTGCGGTTGGCACATTGCGCACGATAAGACGGAGCAGGCCAGCAAGAATGAAGACCGCGCCGCGCCACGGTGCTGTCAGCCAGCCGGTCACCAGCCCGTAGCGCGTCGAGTGGTCCCGCAGGTGGCCGATCTCGTGCGAAAGCATCGCGACCGCGTGATCGCGGGTGAGAGTGCCCTGCCCGAGTGCGGTCAGCAGGCCTGCGCTCACAGCGATCGAGTGCCGGCCGCTAGCGTACGCGTTGATTGTGTGAGCGTGCGGCTGCACGTAGACGTGGCACGCGCCGTCGTCCAGCCCGCAGCGCTCCGCGACATTCGTCGTCACCGGCTCAAGCAGCGCCCAGTCCCCCGCGCGAACGCGGCGGTACCCGAAGGCACGCCGCACGGCCGCGCGCTCGCCGGCGCGGGTGAGCCACACCGGAGCGACGAGCAGCCATGCCAGCGGCACGAGAGCCGCCCATCGGCCTAGACCGCCGGACAGCATGACGAGCAGGGCAAGGCTGCCGAGGATCATCGGGAACGCGAGGACAGCCCGCCACAGACCGTAATGACGAGCACGCCGCGCGGCCGGATCGGATTTCGCGTCGTTCATTTGGGCCTCCCCAGTCGAGCCATGGCGATCATCGCTCGACCCTCTGACGACGGATGCAACGCAATGCTGTCCGCCCAACCTCTCAGCGCGGCGAAGTTGTCCACAACCAGCGTCGGTTTCCACATTTGGTGGTGGCCTTCACCGGGTGGGCGCGCGCGGTGCCACCGATCGGTCCGGTCCGCATGCCGGTGGGGGCACGCGGCGCTCGATGTGGACGTGGGCTGCCGGCGAGCGTTCCGCGTCGGCGCGGTCGAGGCGAAAGCTGGCGAGCAGCCGGTAGGTCAGTTCGAGGGCCGGCTGCCGGTCGGGCAGGTCGATGGCGATGGTGGGCAGATGGGCGCTCACGTCGAAGCCCTCGGCCGCGGCGAGGTTCAGGATGCGAGCGAGGGAGGGCCAGCTTGCATCCGCAGTGACCCGCCGATCCAGTCGGTCAACCACCGGCCGCCACGGCGAGTCCGGTACCGGTTCGGCGCCAGTGGTCTCGGCGAGATATGCCTTGGCCAGGTGCGGGTGCGGCTGATCTCCCAGGCGTAGCGCGGTCCGGTCAGCGTGCGCGGACAACGCGGCTGAGGCGTGCCGGGTGGCGAGGGCGGCGACGGCGACCTTGGCGCTGAGGAGCGGAGCGACTCGTGAGGCGGCGATGCCTGCGTAGCGTTCGACTCCGGTGTGGTCGCGCCAGGCCACCGGCACCCTGGCGTCGATCGCGGGTTTGGCTGCATAGCTGCCCCAGCTGGCTGCGGCGCGGGCCAGGGCGTGGGCCAGCTCGGGGAGCCGGTTGACCAGACCGCGGTAGGCGGTGGCAGCCGTTGAGCTCGGTACGTCCATTGGACTGAGGACGGGCTTGTCGGGTGGACCGAACGCGCGGCGTAGGTGCGTCGCGAACTCGGCCACGGCCGGCGCCCACGGCGTTGGGTGCGGTGACGGGATCACGTCGCGGACGGAGTCGCGCACGGTGAACCAGCTGCGTGCACACGCGTTGCAGGTGTCGAGGGCCGCGACCCCCGTGCCGGGTCCGGCCAGCTGGGACATGATTGGGCGGGCGTCGATCGCGACGTGTAGTCCTGCCGCCGCAACGTGACGGGCGTCGGACGGGTCGAGACCGCTGGTTGTGGCCCGGTAGGCGATCCAGTCCATTTGGCGGCTGAGCAGCGACCACGCCGTTTCGCCGGAGGTCAATGTTGTCGGTCGTGCCTGGTCGAGCCGTGCCTGCTCGTTCGCTGTCGGCGGGCGCTGCATGGACCACCGGCGCAGCCGGTTTAACTCGCCGCCGAGGTCGACGAGGGTGGGGGTGTCGGCCAGCTCGCGCACCACCCCGGCACAGGCACACAGTGGATCCAGCAGCGCGCAGGCTAGACCCCACCGTTCCGCCGCCGACAGCGGCGGGTTCATCGTGGCGGCGACGTCTGCTGCCGCCGCCATGAGTTCGCTCAGGCGGCCGCGTTCGGCAGGCCGGCCAGCCGGGTCGGGAACCTCGACCCGTCGGCAATGGCTCGCCACGACCTGCAGCGCCCGGCGTCGCTGCTCCGACGCCGCCCCTGTGCCCAGCCCAAGTTGCGCGATCAGCTCGACCAGCCGTGCCGCCTCGGGCAGCGCGCCCCCGCCGCATCTGCGGCATCGGCGGTCCCGGCGGTCAGGTCCGTCCATGCGCGCGTCGTGATGTCATCAAGGAGCTCCGCCAGCGAGGTCATGGCGTGGCCAGTGCCCGACGGGCGCGGCGCAGGTAGGTTGCTGCCGCACACACCGGGAGTTGATTGCGTGTCTCCACCGGCAGCGCGGCCAGCTGTCGCTCGGCCGCGGCCAGCAGGAATGCAGCGTCGTCGAGGGGGTCGACCAGTCGGGCGCCCGGTGGAGGGCTGGTCTGGACACCGACTGGTGCGCTTGGGCCGGCTACGACCTGCTGCAGCGCTGCCTGTGCAGCGCGCGCCTGACTCTCGCACGCCAACCCGATGCTCGACTCGTCGTCGGCCAGTGCGCTGACCGCACGATCAATCAGCTGCAAGATGGCGCGAACCTGTGTGCTCGCTTCGTCAGTCATTGCCACCGCGCGGCCCTCCGGACATGCCCGCGTCCGCTCCGGCTTCGCCCCGACCGCGATGCCGGTCGTCGCGCTCGGCACGGTGCGCGCGTAGCTGTTGTGCGGTGGCAGGCGTCGCAGCGTGGCGGCGCAGCAGCTTCTGCGCTGCACCCGCCGTCAGGTCGCACAGTTGCGCAGCCTGATGCGTGGTGAGCCCCTCCTCGAGCAGCCGGCGCAGGCCACCCGCAACCCGCTCGTCCGCCGCGGCGGTCGCGCGCTCTGCGTCCATCCTTGACGCGTGCGCGGCGAACACGGCCGCCGCCGCATCTTCGATGCGCGAGTCTCGGGCCGCACGGTCCCGCTCCATCACGAGCCGCCGCTCCCGAGCCTTCACCCGGGCCGCCTGATCGACCCTCGCCGTGCTCGTCACCGCAACTCGTTTCGATATCGACGTCACCCACCACGCCTAGGTGACCACCCCGCCTCTGCTGGACAGCTCACTGCCGATGAGTTCTGACCCGAACCGGGCCCTCACGCCCAGAGCCAGCCGACCGACGACCACATATGTCGCGTCCGCTTCAAGGTTGCGAAGGAGTGCCAGCATCATCGGGGGTCCGCAAGGTTGCCTTGGACGGTCACGTCTTGGTTTGTCCAACTCAAACCTGCGAAATCCATGGCCTACTCGATGACCCTGACTTCGGATAGCCGATCGCGTAGATGCCGAAGATCGCTTTTGCTGAGGCGCACGTCCTGAACTCCGAGTCTCGCGAGGTGCGGCGGGACAGGGACGAACGGCACCTCTCTGACGACGGCGGCTTGATGTGATGAAGGAGCGGGGCCTCTGCTCCTGGTGGTCACCGCGGCGCAGTCTCGAGGTGTTCACCGTGACATCGCCGAGGAGGCCTGAGATGGATGAACAGCCTGTTGTTGGTCGCCAGTTCGTGGGGATGGATCTGCACTGACGCCGATCGGTGCTGGTCCGGATGAATCAGGACGGTGACCGGTTGGAGACGATCCGCATCGTCAATGACGTGGACCGGTTGGCCGAGGTCATCGCCCGCGCCGGTGAGGCGCCCGAGGTGGTGCTCGAGGCCACTTACGGCTGGTATTGGGCCGCGGACGCGCTGGCCGAGATGGGCGCCAGCGTGCACCTCGCGCACCCGTTGGGCACCAGCGGAACGCAAAGCTGCAGCTGACAGTCAGGCTGTCCCCGGCGGAAGCCGTTCCGGGCCTGTATGTCCATCCTGATCACCGTCGCCGGCTGCGGCGACCTGCCGTTCGGAGCGACCTTGATGTCTAGTAATGACGACCGCATGTCTAGCCCTACTTGTCGCTGTGCTGGCCAATATCCTTGCCGTCTATGCATTGATCAATCTGCTGCGGTCGATGCGTGGCGACACGCGGCAGTCAATGCTAGACGGTGGTGGTTCCCGCGCCTAGCCTGCTGGGCAGGAGGTGAGGCAGGTGAGGCAGACGAGCCGGTTGCGGGCGCTGGGCGAGTCCGGCCTGCTGCACCCGAATCCGGAGGCGGTGCACGCCCCGCTGTTCACGACGGGTGCCGGGTTCTTCCTGGCCGCGGACAAGGTGCAGGTCAAGTACGAGATGCTGCGCGCGCATCTGGTCGACGGGTGGCCGGTCACCGAGGCCGCGGCGGCGCACGGCTACTCGCGTGCGGCGTTCTACCTGGTGACGGCATCATTCGGGCAGCTGGGGATGACCGGGCTGCTCGACGAGCGGCGGGCCGCCGCGGCCCGGTCAAGCTGTCGCCGGAGATCGTGGAGTTCATCCGCGCCGACGCGAGCGGGTCCGGTGTGCAGGTCGCCGAGCAGGTCGCGGATCGGTTCGGGGTGCGGCTGCACCGGCGGACCGTCGAACGGGCCCGCGGCCGGTGAGCGCCCGGTCGTTCTGGCCGCCAGCACAGGCGGCGCAGGTCGACTACGAAACGCTGCGCGCACACGTGCTCGAACACCGCCGGCCACCTGACGGGCTGGCCGCGGCCCGCTTCGACCGCCGGGGCTTGGCCGGGCTGATCGCCTGGCCGGCCGCCGAGCCGGTGTTCCTGCCCGAGCTGCTCGGCGCCGCCCGGCCGCCGTGGACGCCGCACCTCGACCCGCGGGTGTCGGCGCTGGCGGCCGGCTACCAGTTCCTGCTCGGCGCCGCGGTCGATCTCGGCGCGGCAGCAACCGCCGCGCCATCGATAGGGCCGGTCCGGTGATGAAGGTAGCTCTCTACGCACGCGTGTCCACCGAGCGGCAAGCCGAACGCGGCACCATCGGCTCGCAACTGGACGTGCTGCGCGCGCACGTGACCGACGCCGGGGACGAGCTGGTCGGCGAGTACGTCGACGACGGGCACTCCGGTGCCCGGCTGGACCGGCCCGCGCTGGACGCCATGCGCGACGCGGCCGAGGGCGGGCTGTTCGAGCAGGTGTGGTGCCTGTCCCCGGACCGCCTCGCCCGCGCCTACGCCTACCAGGTCCTCGTCCTGGACGAACTGGCCCGGTTCGGGGTGACGGTGCGGTTCACCGACTCACCCGGCCTGGCCGCCGACGACCCGCAGGCCACGCTGCTCACCCAGGTGCAGGGCGTGATCGCCGAGTACGAGAAGGCGAAGATCGCCGAACGCTACCGGCGCGGCAAGCTGTTCCGGGCCCGCGCCGGCGAGGTCACCACCTGGAAGACCTCCTACGGCTACCGACGGGTTGCGCGCAGCGCGGCCACCGGCCCAGCGCACCTGGAGATCTACGAACCGGAAGCCGCCATCGTCCGGCGGATCTTCACCGACCGAGCCGGCGGGACGACGGTGCGCGACATCAGCCGTGCCCTCAACGCCGATCGGGTACCGTCGCCGACCGGGAAGGCGACCTGGGGGACGTCCACCATCCTCCGGCTGCTGCGCAACGAGGCCTACGTGGGGCGGGTCTACTTCAACCGCACCGAATCGATCCCCGACCGACGACCCACCCGCCACCGCCGCCAAGTCCCCCGCGACCGCGCCGACTGGATCCCGATCGCCTGCCCGCGCATCATCGCCGACGAGACATTCGAGGCCGCCGGACGGGTCGCGGTCGACAACAGCAAATGGAGCCCGCGCCGGGCCGAACCAGGCCGCTGGCTGCTCAAGGGCCTGGTCAAATGCGGCGCCTGCGGCGTGGGCACCAACTGCCACAAGATGCGCGGCCGCAACGGCAGCTGGCACCACTACTACTACTGCCGCAACCACGACCCGCTGCGCGCCGGCGGAGAAGAACACCGCTGCCCGGAACGCAACATCCGCGCCGACGCACTCGACGAGTTCGTCTTCGACCAGATCCGCGTCGCGCTCACCCAACCCGACCTGCTGCTGGCCGGTGAGCAAGCCGTGGCGGTGACCACCCCGATCCCCGACGACGAGCTGCTCGCCGCCGAACTCGCCCGCCTCGACCGCAAGATCGACGCCGCCGACGCCGAACGCCGACGCCTCGTCGACCTCTACCAAGCCGGGCTGATCGAGCTACCCGAGCTACAACACCGGGCCGCCGACGTAGCCGCCCGCCACCGCGACCTGCAGACCAAGCGAGCCAGCCTCGCCGCCGAACGCGCCACGCTCGCTCGCGGCAACCAGCTACGCCGCCGCGTCCACGACTTCGCCGAACGGATCCGCGGCGTCATCGACCAACTCGACGCCGTCCAGAAACAGCAGCTCCTGCGGCTGCTCATCGAGGAAGTCCGCGTCACCGGCTGGCACGTCGAAATCCGCCTACGCATCGCCCTCGACACGCCCCAACAAGACCCGCCCGGCCCAGCAGACTCCCACCACCGACCCACCCAGCCACCGCGGCCGCGCCCGGTGTCAAGCCAAGACGGTTTGCGTTCCATTGGTGGCGGTGAAGGGCTTCTCCTACCGGCGGGTGAAGAACGACGAACGCGATGCCGCCGATCTGGCTGACCTGCTGCGCATGCATCGCCTGCCCGAGGGCTGGATCGCGCCGCCGGCTACCCGTGATCTGCGCGAGCTCGTGCGCCACCGCGCCAAACTCGTCCACCTGCGCACCAGCCTGCGTCAACAGATCCACGCGCTGCTCGCTGCCAACGGGATCGCCATCCCGGTCAGCGACCTGTTCGGCGTCGCCGGCAACCAACTGCTCGACCGGGCGCCGCTGTCGCCCGCCGCCCGGACCCGCGTCATCTCGCTGCGCACCCTGCTCGACGCGCTCGACGTCGAGATCGACGCGTTCGCCAAACTCACCAAGCAACGCCTGCACAAAGACGCCGGCTACCAAGCAGTGCAGACCATTCCCGGGATCGGCCCGATCCTCGGCGCGGTGTTCGTGGCCGAGATCGGCGACGTCACCCGCTTCCCCGACCCGCACCGATTGGCCAGCTGGGCCGGACTCACCCCCAAGCATCACGAGTCCGACACCACGGTGCACCGCGGCCGCATCACCAAACAGGGCAGCGTTCTGGTCCGCCTCACTGGCGTTCACCCATAAACCGTCGAAGAAGAAAATGATCACGACAACGACAGGACCACCCCACTTGACCGGCCCCGCTCCTTCAGGAATGACACAGAGAGGTGCCGTTAGCGCGATAGACCCCGAAGCGCGTCACAGCTGTGCCGAACGTGGGCAGGCCGCGACAGGTTCGGGGCTCTGCACCGTTAGGTTGATCGCCTGCTGGCGCTCGAGGTTCAGCCGGCGCGGAGGCATCAGGAAGAACGCCATGAGCGCGCCCAGAGCGAAGAGTCCTGCGGCGGTGGCGAAAGCGACCGTATAGCCGTGTGTGGCCGCAGCGAGCGCAACGCTGGGACTGCTTGCGTGGTTGGAGATGTAGGTGGCGGTGGCCGACGCGGCGAGCGTGGAGAGCACCGCCGTGCCCACAGATCCGCCGATCTGCTGCATGGTGTTGACCATTGCTGAGGCGACGCCCGCATCCTTTGGAACGACTCCGAGCGTGGCTGTCGAGATCGCCGGCGCCATGATGGAGCCAAAGCCGAAGCCGAGCAGGATGAGTCCCGGCAGTACGCCGCCGACGTAGCTGTCGGTCGGGCTGAGCCTGCTCAGGTAGAACATCCCGAACCCGCCAAGCGTCATACCGGACGTGAGCAGCACCCGCGGCCCGACGCGCGGCAACACCACGATGTTCGACGTGGTGGAGGCGATGAAGATGCAGGCCATCAGCGGCAGGAAGGCGAGGCCCGCGCTGACCGGGCTGAAGTGTTTGACCACCTGCAGGTAGTACGCTAGCTTGAGCTTCCGATGATCACGGTGTTCTGAGGCCCGGCCGCGGACGGCCTGTCGCGTTTTCCCTTCCGACACACCGGTGTTGGTGTTTGACTGAGGTCGCATCCGTGTGTATGACCTAAATTGTGACGAGTCTGTACCCGAAGAAGATCGGCGGGAAGACGTACTGGTACCTGCGGGAGATGGCCCGCGTCGGGGGCAGGCCGAAGATGGTCTCCGAGCGCTATATCGGCTCCGCCGCGGATGTGGAGGCGCTGCTGGATGCCCGCGAGCAGGCGGTGCTGCCCGACCGCACCCGGCACCTGGGGTTCGGGGACGTCGCCGCGGTCTGGGGGATCCTCGACGAGCTTCGGGTGGCCGGGCTCATCGACGAGGTGGCCGGGCCCGGCCCGGCCGGGCTGCCGCTGTCGGCGGGCACCTACCTGGCGTTGGCCGCGCTGAACCGGCTGGTCGCCCCGTGTTCGAAGGCGGGCATCGCCGCCTGGTGGAAGACCACCGCCGCCGACCGGTTCACCAAGATCAGCGCCTCGGCGTTGGACCACCGGCGGTTCTGGGACGCGATGCACGCCGTCTCGCTGGAGCAGCTGGAGCAGATCAGCCAGGCGGTCGCGTTGCGGCTGATCGAGGTCTCCGGAGTCGATATCTCCTCGGTGGCATTGGACATGACCAACTTCGCCACCTTCATCGCCACCGCGAACGACAAGGCCCCGGTCGCGCAGCGGGGCAAGGCGAAACAGAAACGTGCCGACCTGCGCCTGGTCGGTCTTGGGCTCGTGGTCACCCGCGACGGCGGCATCCCGCTCGCCTGGCACGCCTACCCCGGCGACCGGCCCGACGTCACCCAGTTCCCGACGATGATCGACCAGCTGCGCGGCCAATACCAGGCGATCACCACCACCGCCGGGCACGCAGCCGACAGCGACGACACCGACAGCGGTGAGGCCGACAGCGGTGAGGCCGACAGCGGTGAGGCCGACAGCGGCGACATCGACATGACGGTGGTGTTCGACGCCGGCCAGAACAGTCAGGACAACTTCGCCCACCTGGCCGAGCAAGGTCTGCACTACATCGGGTCGGTGCCCGCCAGCGACTGCCCGGACCTCACCGCCCTGCCCGCCTCCGCGCGCGCCGTGGTCGACCCCGACCGCTTCGGCGGGCTGAGCGCGTTCGACACCCGACGCGAGACCTACGGCGCCCAACGGCGGGCGATCCTGACCCACTCACCCGAACTGCACCAGGCCCAGGCCCGCGGCTTCGACGGCACGACCCTGGCCAAAGCCGGCCGCAAGCTCGACGAGCTGGCCGCCACCCTCGCCCGCGGCAAGACCCGCCGGACCCGCCAGAAGGTGGAAGCCGACATCGAGCAGATCACCCGCAAACCCTGGGTACGGCGCGTGGTCAGCTGGCGGCTCGACGGCGAGCAGCCCCAAGACCTACGCCTGACCTGGTCGGTCGACCCCGCCGCCCGCGACACACTGGAAGAAGAACTGTTCGGCAAACACGTGCTCATCACCGACCACGACCACTGGCCGGTCGCCGACGTCGTCGCCGGCTACCGCTCCCAGTCCGAAGCCGAGTTCTCCTTCCGGCAAATGAAAGACCCACACGTCGTCTCCTTCTCCCCGATGCACCACTGGACCGAACACAACATCCGCGTGCACACCTTCACCTGCGTGCTCGCCCTGCAAATCGCCCACCTGATGCGGCACAAGGCCCGCCAGGCCGACCTGCACCTCAGCGTCCGGGCCCTGCTCGACGAACTCGCCGGCATCGGCGAAACCGTCCTGCTCTACCAAGGCGAGAAGGGCCGACCCAAAGCACGCCGCATGCTCACCGAAACCAGCCCCACCCAGGACCGGCTCAGCCAGCTCTTCGGGCTCGACCGTTACGCACCTCAGCGCCGGGCGACCGACAGCCAACACAGCCGCGGTTAGGTCATACACCCCTCGAGGCCCACAACCCCCGCGATACAAGGGAAACCAGCAGTCCGCACCCATGATCATCGGTCGGGTAGGAGGCTGGCGCGGTGGCGGTGATCGACGGTAGGTCCCGGCGCTCGCACCCGCCGTTTCCCGCGGGCACCTTTCGCCGCCGACCCTGGCCGACGCCCCGTTTCCAGCCTCCCCCCAAAGAACCGTGCATGACCTACTAAGTCACACGGCTCAGCCGCACCCCTTCACCGGACGGCATGCGCAGGGTCGTGCCGGACGCTTCCCACCAGGCGGACCAGCCCCAGGCACTCGTGATCGATCAGGACCCGCAGCCCGTAGCGGCGTCCGTGGTGGCCGTGCTTGTTCGAGATGAAGCGGGCCAGCCGCTCCATCGTGAACTGGTCGAGGTCGTGGAACACCGTGGTCGAGTTCCCGTACCGGAAATAGCCACGCCATCCGATCAGGAATCGATTCAGGTTCCGCACGACGTCCTCGACGGGCAGCATCAGCCACCGCCGGTCGGTATGCAACCGGATGCGGTCCTTGGCCCGGCCGACCGAACGGTCGGAGGGCCATCGGCTCAGAAAGTGCCTGCCCTTGCGGGTAAAGCTCTCCACCCGGCGATGGTGGAAACCCAGAAACGTGAAACTCGACTTGGCCTCTCGCAGGTTCACCAGCGAGGTCTTGGCCGGAGCCAGGGACAACCCCAGCCCGGTCAGTATGCCGGTGAGCACCGCGAGCGCCTCCTCGGCCCGTTCCCGGGTCGGCGAGAGGATCACCAGATCATCCGCGAAGCGGATGATCTGGCCCAATCGGCGGTGATCCTGCTGCCACCTGCGATCCAGGCGGTGCAGCACCACGTTCGCCATCAACGGACTGATCACCCCGCCCTGAGCGGTCCCGGTCTCGGGATGGATCAAGGTCTCCCCGGTCCAGATCCCTGCCCGTAACCACCCCATCAGCAGCTTCACCATCCGCCGGTCGCTGATCCGCTCCTCGAGAGCGGAACGCAACACCTCCGGCCGGATCGAATCGAAGAAGCTGGCGATGTCGGCGTCCACCACCCAGGTCCTGCCCCCGTTGACCCCTACCCGGATCGCCTCCAGCGCTTGATGCGCCGAACGCTTCGGGCGGAAACCGTAGGAGCAATCGAGGAAGTCGGCTTCGAAGATCGGTTCGCAGACCAGCTTCGCCGCAGCCTGGACCACCCGATCACGCACAGCGGGAACCCCAAGATTTCTGGTCCCACCACTCGCTTTCGGTATGGCCACCCGCCGCACCGGCAACGGCCGGTAGCTGCCCGCTTCAAGCTCGACGCGCAGGACGTCGAGCAACTCCTCGACTCCCTGCTCCTCGACCTGGACGATGGATACGCCATCCACCCCGGGGGCGCCACCATTGGCGGCGACCTCGAACCACGCCCTGCGTAATACGTCCGCACGGTGGACCTTGTCGTAGAGCGCGTGGAAGCGTCTGGACGGCGACTGCTTGGCCGCCCGGTACAGCTTGTGCTGAAGATCTCGGGTCTTATCACGGGTGCCGTTAGCCATCAGGCATTCACCGACCTGTCCCTTCCTCACCAAGCGTGTGATGCGGCAGGGGCCCTTCCCTCACCGGCGGTTATGTTGTCCAACCGGCTCACGCGGTACTACGGCCCCATCCGCCACCCTGCCGACTCGGCGCGACTTCCCGTTCAGACGGTTATACGCACCGGCTGCTCCCGACCACCGCACGATCGGGGTCGACGAGGGCTTCCCCAGTTCCCGTGCCCACCTTCTGCCCATCCCACTCCCCCTACCCCGGGGGGTTCCTCAGCGCCTGCAACTCCAGGTCTTCAGCGCCTTCCATGGCCTTCGCCGTGATTTCAGCGGCTCGGCACCCCCTTGTCCCCTGACGGGGTTAGCCTCACGAGGCTGCAGGATTCGCGTCATGCTGCGGGCTGGACAGTCGCTCCCCCCGAAGGGGCTTTCGACACTGCGCTTCGACGCCGGGCGTTTCCCCCCGACGCCGGCAGCCTGCTACCGGGCCTCCTGGCAGCTACCCGGACCGGACTCACACCGGCTGGCGGACACGAGCTTGCGCGTGAATCACCTCAACGCGACCACCTCCAAGGTCATCACGTCGCGCGCCCACGCTACTGGGCACACGAAAGTCAAGCTAGGAACAGGAACGCACCGAAGATCGCGATGCCGGCGATACCCACGGACAGGTACGAACCGCCGCGGGTGCGGTCAGCGATGATCTTCAACGGCAGCAGCGGGTTGCTGATCTTGCGCTCGACAGCGACGAAGATGCCGAGCAGCACCACGCCGATCGCCAAAGCGGTCAGCGTCACCGGGCTCGACCAGCCCGCGGTCTCCGCGCGGGAGAAGCCGAAGACGAGACCGAACAGGCCCGTCGACGCGAACCCCACCCCGATGATGTCGATCGGGGGACGGACGGCCGGGCGCTCGTTCTGCATGTATTTCAAGGCGCCGAGACCGGCAAGCGCAGCAAAGCCGAGGTTCACGTAGAGGCACCAGCGCCAGGACAGGTACTCGGTGAGCACGCCTCCGAGCACCAGCCCCACAGCGCCGCCCCCGCTCGCGACGGCGCCGAAGATGCCGAACGCTCTCGCCCGCTCCCTCGGGTCGGTGAAGGTGCGCACCAGTGTCGAAAGGACGGCAGGCGCGAGGATGGCACCGAACACGCCCTGGAACGCGCGGGCTGTGACCAGCGTCGAGAATGATTGCGCAGCGCCTCCGACAGCCGACGAGATCGCGAAACCGGCCATCCCACCGAGGAACGCCCATTTGCGGCCGAAGACATCACCGAGTCGCCCACCGACCAGGAGCAGGCTGCCAAAGGCAAGCGCGTAAGCGGTGACGATCCACTGCCGGTTGTCGTTGCTGAAGCCGAGCGCCTTCTGGGCCCGCGGGAGTGCGATGTTCACGATGGTCGCGTCCAGCACGACCATGAGCTGGGCGGTGGCAACGATGACCAGCAACAGCCAACGGTGTTCGGCCGCCTTGGGCCGCGTTGCGGGTGTGGTGACGGAAGACATGAATCTCCTCAGTCCAGAGTGTCGCTCGCTCCCGACAGGCGGTCGCCTAACCGACGGTCTCGGACGCTTCACCTAATGGTGTTCGGCCTTCGCGTCGAGACTGAGCGCAGGTATGGTGCTCGATCGGGCGTGGGTCACCTCACTGCTGTCGCGTGGATCTCGACGAGCAGTTCGGGGAGCGCGAGCCTCGCCACGCCGATCAAGCTCGCGGCCCGCTTAACGCCGGCTTGGCCCAGGCGCGCTCCGACCGCAGGTGCCGCTTGCAGGTATGCGTCGACGTCGGTGACGTACGTCGTAACTTGGACGATGTCGGCAAGTTCGAAGCCTGCCTCGCGGAGAACGGTCTCGAGGTTGTCGATCGCCTGTAACGCCTGTTCCCGCATTTGGCCGACATTGAGGGGATTTCCATCCTCATCGACTGAGGTTTGGCCGGAGCAGTAGAGGACCTGCTCGGCACCTGTGACCTTGTTCGCCTGGACGAGCCCGAATCGGTCCTGCCAGCTCCAAGGGTTGATGACCTGCTTCTCCATGCTGTGCTCCTTGCTACTAGTGGTCTTGGGGATGAGTCGCAAAACGGGGCTGGTCGAGCTCCTCGACGCAGCAGTTTCTCCCGCCCCTGACACATGTGGTGCGGGGATCTTTGCGTCGGCTGCCGTCAGAGCGATCGACGTCGGTGTCAGCGTCCGACTTCGATGCTGGTGAACATGGCCAGGACATCGTCGTAGTTGCCGTTGGCTTGGGCGTCGCGGATGAACCGGGCGCGTTCGACGACGATCTCCTTGGCGTCGGGCGCGGCGGCCAGAAGGTCCATAGTCTCGGTGAGGAAGTCCTCCAGCGGCATGGCGTCCTCGTTGTTCTGGTTGCCCATCAGCGTCGTGCGCACGCCCGCGGGCACGAGCTCGATCACCTGGACGCCGGTGTCGGCGGCCTGCACACGGAGGCTGTCGCTGAAGGAGTGCAGCGCGGCCTTGGTCGCGTTGTAGGTCGGAGTGATCGGGAACGGGACGAACGCAAGCGCGGAGGAGACGTTCATGACGACCGCGTCGTTCTGGTCGACCAAGAGCGGCAGGAACGCGTACACCATCCGGATCGTGCCGAGCAGGTTGGTGGCGATGGTGTCCTCGGCGACCGGCAACGAGCCGGGGTCCAGGAGGTTCTCCGGGACCTGGATGCCGGCGTTGTTGATCAGGACGTTGAGCTGCGGATGGCGGGCCGCCACCGCCTCGCGAGCGCGGGCGATCGATTGCGGGTCGGCGATGTCCAGGACGATCGTCTCGATGCCAGGGTGCTCGGCGGCGATCTCGTCGAGCAGCTGCGTGCGGCGGCCGGCGACGATCACCTGGTTGCCGAGCTCGTGGAACTTCCGGGCCAGGCCGAGGCCGATGCCCGAGGTGCCGCCGGTGATCAAGATGGTGTTGCCTTTGGTCTTCATGCGTCTTCACTTCCCTGCCGATAGGCGCCCGCGTGGCGCCCCGTTGATGGGACAGTATCCAATTGATACTGGATACTTCAACGTGCTATAGTTACCTAGTGGAAACTAGGGGGAACTGGCTGCCTGGGGATGTGCTCGATCGGGAGTGCCCGTCCCGACTGGTGATCGGCCGCCTCGGCGACAAGTGGTCGATGCTGATCGTTATCGCCCTGAGCTCCGGCGTGCACCGCTTCTCGGAGCTTCGAGACCGCATCGGCGAGGTCACCCCGAAGGTCCTCACGCAGTCGCTGCGCGCCCTCGAGCGCGACGGCATCGTCGAGCGCACCGTCTACGCCGTCGTCCCGCCCAAGGTCGAATATCAGCTCACCGACCTCGGCCAGTCCCTGCTCGAGCCGATCGCCGCCGTCAAAGCATGGGCCGAGAGCAACTACGGGGCGGTCCTCGACGCCCGCGCCCGTCAGCTCACCTAGGTGCAGCGGCGCACGTTCGGAACAGACTGTCGACCTTCCTTGATCACCTGGTCCCCAAAGCTCCCAGCCCCGCGTGAGGACGATTTGTCGTCCGGCATCCTCGAAACCATCGACATGGAGTCCTATCGCGTCGAGAAGCAGCAGGCGATGACGATCGCCCTCCCCGACGAGGAAGGCACGGTCGAGCCCGTACCGGCGTCTGGCGCTGGCCACATTAACGAGCCTGAACTCGAGCGACTGTCCGCGATCCGTAAGTCCTTCAACGACCTGTTCGGCAACAGCGCCTGGACCGACGCCGACCGGGTTCAGCGCCTGGCGGGTAGCCGGAGGCATTTCAGCCCCCGGCTCCCACGGATCCGGACGTGAGCCTCTCGGCTCATCCGGCTCTTGTCATCGTGATCACCAGACATCACCAGTTCCTCTCTGCGTTCGTGACACACGTGGGGCTCAATAACCTCGGCCTGGCGAATCTAGGTCGACGGCGCCCGGCGCGCCCTCGATCGTCCAGGAACCTCCGCCGGACGGTTCGCTTCCGAGCACGGCTTGGACATTGAGGCTGACGGCGACGCCGTCCGGAACGTCCACCGACCCGGTGGCAAGGGCCGGACCGTTTTCGTCGGTCCACGACCTGAGCCACTCGACGGTTCCGACGATCCGCTCGGTCGGGAACTGCAGGATCGGCACTCGATCAGTATCGGGACTCGATCAATCGAGCTTCGAGCCAGCGGGTCGGTTTGTCGGTTCAGCCGGCGTCGTCGCGTTCGACCGGGTGGAAGGTGCTGGCGCTTTCGCTGATCGTCGCCACGATGCCGTCCATCGCCTGCGACCAGTCGCGGACGAGGACCGAGCGGATGTGGCGGTGGTGCAGCATCGTGTTGCCGCCGCGGCGTTTGAGCGCGAAGTACGTCGCGCTGCGGTCGTGCCGGTCCAGGCTCGACGTGGCCGGTGTCTCGTTCCGGCTGGAGCGGTGCGCCCTGGTGTCGGGGAACGTGGTGTGCGGCCGGCTCGGCGGCCGCCAGCAGTCGTACTTCATCCAGTGGGCGATCACGTCGCCGTGGTCCGGACGCGTGTAGCGGTCGTGGCGGCCGAGCCGCCGGGCGGTCTCATCGCGGAAGACCTGCTGCTGGGTCTCGTCACCGGCAGCGAGGGAACGCCAGGCCGGGGCTGCGATCAGCCCGGCGACGGCGACCGCTTCGGGGTAGGTCGCGGCGAACAGTTTCGACGCGCTGAACACGAACAGCTCTCGGCCTTGGGGGATCAGCCAGTAGGTGCGGCCGTTCCAGGTGTCGACGGTGTTCTGCCAGTCGCGGTGGGGTTCGTTCCAGAGGTGCCCGCAGATGAGGAACCCGCTGAGGACGGCGTCGAACGCCGCGGCGCTGCCGTGGCGGCGAACGAGGCGGACGTGCCGGTGCTGGGCGGTCACGAGTTCGTCGGCGATCGGGCCGTAGAGCTCGGTAGCGCGCTGTCCGGCGTCCGGCGGCCCGATCCAGTAGCGGTGCTGCGTGCAGACGTAGCGGTGATGTGGCAGGAGCCGGTGGACTGCGCCGCCGTCGTGGCGGGCGTCGCAGCGCGGGCAGCGCGGCTGCGCCTGGTGACGCCACGCCGTCCACTCCGGTGCCGGGGTGCGAACCTCCGGCAGCGCACGGGCGAGTCCATCAGCTGGTCGGCCGGTGATCGCCGTAAGCCGATCCAGGTCGACCTCACGCCGCGTCGTGCCGCCGATCGACGTACTGACCGCGTCCCAGATCTCGCGGCCCTTCAGCCCGTGCAACGCCGCCAGGCGGTCCAGGTAGGAGGCGACGGGCTCGTGCCGGGCCGGCGCGACCGGGATCGGCAGCCGCGGCAGCATCGTCGTCATCGCAGCGTCGTCATCCGGCCGCCTGCTTGCCCCGTCCGCGCGTGGTTCGCGTGGCGTCGGCACGTTCGGCGGCGTAGTCGACCGGCACGATGTCGAGCAGTTCGCGAGTGATCTTCTCGCTGCGGTCCTCGATCGCAAGGATCGCGGCGCCGCGAACGAGCTGGGACAGGCTGCCGATCATGCCGCCGCTGCGCCGGTAGAGGTACTCGTCCATCGCGACGAGGCTGCCCGGCTTGTGCTTCAACAATCGCAGCGCCGAGTCCATCGTGGCGACCAGGGACCGCCACTGCTCACGCTGCTCGCTCGTGCCGTAGGCGAACGCGCCAGCGGGGATGACGGTGAACCGGCCGGCGATCTGCCGCCCGCGGGTGCCGGCGAACAACCCGGCCGCCTCGACGTCGATGCCGGCGTAGACGAACGTTGCCGGGAGCCGTTCGGCGAAGTACTTCAACTGGTCCGACACCTCGGCGCCGGTGCGGGTGGCGAGGTTCAGGTTGTGCAGCTCGTCGACCAGCACGACCTCAACGTTCGTCCGGGCGGCGGTGTGACAGACCGCGTCGACGATGTCGGTGATGTTCGAGCGTGCGGTGAAGTGCAGGCCGAGGAAGCGGGCGAACTCGACCGCCAGCATCCGAGCGGTCGCGGCAGGTGGCACCGTCACGTAGAGCACCGGCAGCCGATGGTGGTCGCGCGGGTGCCGCTTGCGAGTGTGCCGCTCATGGGTGCGGCCCAGCTGCGTCAATGCGGTCGTCTTCCCGGTCCCGGACGCGCCGGAGACGATCAGGCCGCGGCGGGCCGAGACCTGCTGGCGGTTCAGCTGGACCAGCAGCCGCGCCGTGGAGATCACCTTCTGGATCGTCGGCGTGTTCGCCAGTGGAAGATCGGCGTGATACTCCCGCCGCGCCTCGTCATAGGCAGCCCACTGTGCCGGGGTCAGCAGCTCGACCGTGGCCGGGTCGTGCCGATCCGGGACGGAGGGTTGCCGGTCGACAAACCGGCGCCACCCCTCCTTTGTGGTCAGCGGCTGATCCGCCGGGATCGACTCGCCCTCGTCGTCGTCGATGTTCGGGCCGGTCACCATCGGTCGGCCTCCGCATCGGCGTCGAAGATCCCGAACGGGATCACTGTTGCCATCCGTTCCTGCTTCGCCTTCACCTCCGGTGACGGCGCCGGTGGCTCTGCCTGCTCGGTTGCCGGCTCCGGTGGCCGGTGTGAAGCAGCAGCAGCAACACGGCCGCGTGCCGTGACCCGGTCGGTTCGCTTGTCGACCGGTCCGGCCTCGGCGCGGGTCAGCAGATCGTCGAGGACCTTCGCGACCTCGGTCTCGTTGGTGTCGCCGCCGCCGCGCTGCGCGGTCAGGGTGCGGGCGTGGCGCCAGGTGAACTCGGCGAACGGCGCGGACACCATCGGCAGGTGCGTCCAGGGGGCGGTGATCCAACCGTCCGGGGTGCGGACGAACACCTTCGTGACGTCGTAGGGGTCGTGGTGGACCTCCCAGAGCCCACGCTTCGCGATCACTCCGGAACGCTGCAGCCGCAGCGGCCCAAACTCGGGGCAGTCGTAGGTGCGGTAGTCGATCCGGATGCCGTAGGCATTGATCTGGCGCCACTCGACCGGCAGCAACTCGAGGTAGTCCTCGCCGGTCAACGTCATCGGCAGATACCCGGCAGCTGCGACCTGTGCGGCGTAGGCCTCGTTCGGCGACAGCACCCGACGCGGCTGCAGCGGATCGCGCAGCGCTTCGTGCGGGCGGGGCTGCCACCCGGCGAGCAGCCACTCATCCAGTAAGTCCTGGAGCTCCGGCAGCGTCCACGCCCCGGTCGCGTCGGCGCCGCGGCGGGTCGGGTTCGGTCCGGCGTAGCCGGCGACGTGCTGGCAGAAAAGTGTGTTGATCGCCGCAAACGTGGCCTCGACGACAGGCTTGTCGGTTGGTGTCCGCGGCCTGGCCTGCTGCACCGAGATGCCGAGCCGCTCACACGCGAGCGTGTCAGATGGTCTGTGTACGGGAGGTGCCTGAGAGCCTGAAGTGACTGATGTGGCTTCAGGTGGAAGGAGACACCGAGCATGTGCGCAGCAATGATCACCGATCTGGGGCCGGAGTCGTCGATGCCGGGCCGGGCGACACCACCGGCGCCGCCCCCGTGGGCGTGCGAGCAGACTCGCGCCCGGACGGCCGCCGAGCTGGCCGACGAGCTGGTGGACGAGGCGTGGCTGGACCAGCTGATCGCCTCCGCCGGGGCGGGCGAGTTGCGGTTGACCGGCGAGGGCGGGTTCCTGCCGGAGTTGATCAAGCGGGTCCTGGAGCGGGGACTGGAGGTCGAACGCACTGATCACCTGGGCTATGAGAAGGGAGACCCGGCCGGGCGCGGCGCGCCGAACTCGCGCAACGGCACCACCCCGAAGACGGTGCTCACCGAGGCCGGGCCGATCGGGCTGGAGGTGCCCCGCGACCGGCTCGGCACGTTCACTCCGCGGCTGGTGCCCAAGGGTGAGCGGCGACTCGCCGGCGGCCTCGACGACATGATCATCAGCTTGTATGCGGGCGGGATGACGGTCCGCGACATCGAACACCACCTGGTGCGCACGTTGGGCGTCGAGGTGTCCCGGGAGACCATCTCCAAGATCACCGACGCGGTGCTGGAAGAGGTCAAGGCCTGGCAGGCCCGGCCGCTGGATGCGATCTACCCGATCATCTACGTCGACGCGCTGGTGGTGAAGGTCCGCGACGGCGCGCACGTGATGAACAAGGCCGCGCACATCGTCGTCGGCGTGGACACCGACGGAATCAAGCACGTGCTGGGCATCTGGGTGCAGAACGCCGAGGGCGCGAGGTTCTGGCTGCAGGTGTTCACCGAGCTGCGCAACCGCGGGGTGCGCGACGTGCTGATCGCCTGCTGCGACGGGCTTGAAGGCCTGCCCGAGGCGATCGAGACCGTCTGGCCCAAGACGGTGACCCAGACCTGCGTGGTCCACCTCATTCGGGCGGCCATGCGGTATGTGTCCTACGGCGACCGCAAGGCCGTCGCCGCCGCCCTCAAACCGATCTACACCGCGGCCACCGAAGACGCCGCCCTCGAGGCCCTCGCGGCGTTCACCGAAGGCGAGCTGGGCCGCCGCTACCCCGGCGCGGTCGGCGTCTGGGAACGCGCCTGGGAACGGTTCACCCCGTTCTTGGCCTTCCCACCGCAAGTAAGGAAGATCATCTACACGACCAATGCCATCGAAAGCCTGAACTACCAACTCCGCAAGATCATCAAGAACCGAGGGCACTTCCCCTCCGACGAGGCGGTGGTCAAGCTGCTCTGGCTGGCCATCTGCGACATCGAGGACAAGCGCGCCCGCGCCCGGGAGAAGGAACGCCGCCGCAAGCCCGTCAACCACCGCACCGCACCCGGCCGGCTCGTCGAGGGCCAACTCGTCACCGGCTGGAAACAGGCCCTCAACGCCCTCGACATCGCCTACCCCGGCCGCCTGCCGCAAGGAGTGAACTGACGTGACCGGAAACGATCACCGGCCCGCCTACAGCACGCTGCGATCACCCTGGGTGCTCGTCGAGGACGGCGTCGTCGACCACAGCGCCGAAGTGCTCGAACGGCTCACCAACTGGCTGCTGACCGGCACCGACACCGCCGCGATCACCCGCTGCACCCGCGCGCTATCCCTCGGCGAGACCGACGACCCGATCAGCATCGCCTCCTGGACCGACGCGCTCGCAGCACGCCTGCGTCACCGAGCCGAACAAGCCCAACTCTGAACACCCACCAACATCAACAAGGAGCACCCCACACACAGAAGACTTGACAAGCTCTCACACGCACGGGTGAACACCTCCGACACGAACACCTTGCCGCCGTCGATCACGATCGTGTCCGGCACGATCACCGGCCGTGCCGCCGCCAACTCCATCCGCGCGTCGATGTCCAGCAGCCGCTCGTAGGGAAGCAGCGAGGCCGACATGCGCAGCGCCTGCGACCAGCCTGGTCGCATCGGCTCCGGAACCAGCATCCGCGCCAGCAGTAGCGCTGCGTCGACCGCCTTCGTGCCCACCGGCCGAAGCACGGCCGCGCAGACCGTCCGTGTCGCGATATCCACCCCGATCGTCAGATCGGCCCGCGCCACCATGCCGTTGTCCAACAGCACCAGCACGTCGATCGGCGTCGAGTCGATCTGCACCTGCTCACCCGGCCGGGCCGCGAACGACGGCGTGAACACCCCCTGCGGGCGGTTCGCCGTCTGCCGGCGCGTCACCGCCGACCCGAACGAGTGCCGCCCTGCGGCAAGGCCGTCGATCAGTTTGTAGAACGTTGACCGGCCCGGCATCGGCACCACACGCGGCCCGTGCACGTCGTCGACGTACTTGCCG
Source organism: uncultured Actinomycetota bacterium (assembly GCA_963839995.1). Taxonomy (GTDB): domain Bacteria; phylum Actinomycetota; class Actinomycetes; order Mycobacteriales; family Jatrophihabitantaceae; genus CAWIUB01. The sequence goes on from CAWIXH010000001.1 coordinate 558,825, forward strand.
ACCCGCCGGATCAACCGCGACCGTGTGCCGGTCGACTGGTCGGTCTCGGCATCCAACACCGCGCGGGTCGCCTCGACCACGCGTGCATCGACCCGCCCGGTCGCCGACCACTCCCGCGCGGCTCGCTGATCGATCAACCCCCACAGACCTTGCTCGGCGTAGCGGGCCCGGCGTCCCTGCACCGTCCGGACGCTCACGCCCAACTCGGCCGCCTTCGCCGCGTCACGCTGCCCGACCGTCGTGGCCTGCGGGTCGAAGCCGTGGCCCGGCGACGTGCCCGGCTCCGCACCGTGGGGCAAGCCGGTCTCGACCTCGACCACGTGGCGTTCCCACTCCCGCGCCGCAGCCAGCACGTCTTCCGGCAATCCATCCAGAAGGCCGAGCGGCTCGATCTGCGTCGGCTCCTCCGCGCCGGTCACCGCGAACCCGGGCGAGGCGAACAGGTGCGAGGCCAGCACGACCTGGTCCAGCCCCGCGCTCGACCGCAGCCGAACACTCGTCCCCACCAGCGCGAGGACCTGGTGCTCGCCGTCGTCGAACGCAACCCAATCACCAGGGCGCAGCGCCGCAGCACGTGTCATCGCAGGGCCGATCGCACGACCGTGCCCACATGCAACGGAACCTGCACCTCGCAGGTTAACTCGCCGCACCACAACAGGTGAAACAGGATCGGCAACACCTTGATCGGGTCGCCCACGGCGCTCGCGCCGTCAATCAAGCCCCTCGGCGCGGCGAACGTCTCGTGCAGCGCCGCCGCGACTTCGCTCATCGCGTGCCGCGGATGCCGGTAGCCGGCAAACCAGCGAACGTTCGACGTAACCACCGGATCCGTCGCGCCGACCAAGCGGTACTCCCAGCCCAGCTCGGCGCAGACCGAAGCAGTTGCGTCGAACTTCGCGGCGTCTTTCTCCGGGCGTCGTTCCACTGGCCGGCAGTCGATCACCACTGCAGAGCCGTCCTCGCGGCGCGCGAAGTAGTCCGGGCAGTGCGAGACCGCCGCCGCGGCCTCGTCACGCCAGGACAGCCAGAACGGCTGCGACGCAATCCCCACGACACGCGGGTCGAAGTCGAGCAGCATCACGTGGTCGCGCTCGAGCCACGACTCGAAGCCGACGTGGCGGCCCATCGTGGCCGACCACCACAGGCCGCTCAGATGCCGCTGGCCCTTGCGGGAGCGGAACCGCCGTACCGGCAGGCCGTCCTCGAACCGGACCGACCACGCCTCGGTCAGCGGGAACCGCTCCTCGCAACCGTCGGGGCTGAGCCAGGTAATCGCGGTCGCGTCCACGACCTCGGCCGGCGACGTCGTGGTCAGCAGCGCTGTCACGCCGCCGATTCTTCGGGACAACCTGCCCGGCACCCGGCAACGACTCGCAACCTAAGTCTGGACTTCGCAAACTGCATCGCAATCTACAGCTGGACTTCGCAACCTTCGCCCGGACGCGACAACATACGCCACGGCCTGTGCTGCGTACCTACCCCAAGTCATCTGCCACACACCTCTTGCACAGCCGGAACGACCGCCGCCTGGAGCTGTCCAAAGCACCGCATCCGGCCACCTACCTGTCGTGTGATGGGGCTGCACAAGCTCACGGCCGGAGACGGGTACTCGTATCTGACCCGGCAGGTAGCAGCGCACGACAGCACCGAGAAGGGCCACACCGGGCTGGGCGACTACTACTCACAGAAGGGCGAGTCGCCCGGTGCGTGGTTGGGCTCCGGACTGGCCGGAATAGATGGCGTCAACGTCGGGGACGACGTGACCGGCGAGCAGATGAAGGCGCTGTTCGGGGAGGGCCGGCACCCCAACGCCAACGAGGTCGAACGCGCAACGATTGCTGCTGGGGGCAGCAAGCGTGACGCGTTGCGGTCCTCGAGACTGGGACGCGCGTTCGCGATCTTCGAGGGCGAGAGCGAGTTCCGGATCGAGGTCGCCCGGCGGTTCACTACCTACAACATCGACCGGGACCGCAAGTGGAACGCGCCGATCCCGCCACGGGAGCGGGCCCGGATCCGCACCGAGGTCGGGCGGGAGATGTTCACGGCGGAGTTCGGCCGCGAGCCCGGTGCCGCTCGGGAGTTGTCGGGGATCATTGCCCGTGCGTCCCGGCAGGCCACCACCGCGGTGGCCGGCTACGACCTCACGTTCAGCCCGGTCAAGAGCGTCTCGACGCTGTGGGCGGTGGCGCCGCGGGAGGTCGCCCAGCAGATCGAGGCCGCCCACCAGGCGGCGATCGCGGACACGATCGGCTACCTGGAGCGGGAGGTGGCCTTTACCCGGGAAGGCCGGGCCGGTGTCCGGCAGGTGGAGGTGACCGGGCTGATCGCGGCCGCGTTCACCCACCGCGACTCGCGCGCCGGCGACCCCGATCTGCACACCCACGTCGCGGTGTCGAACAAGGTCCAGACCCGGGACGGGAGGTGGCTGGCCCTCGACGGGCGGGTCCTGTACAAGGCGACGGTGTCGGCCTCGGAGCACTACAACACCCGGCTCGAAGCCGAACTCGTCGACCGGCTCGGAGTGGCGTTCGAGGACCGGCCGGACGCGGACGCCCGCAAGCGGCCGGTCCGCGAGATCGTCGGCGTCGAGGCCCAGCTGACCGAGTTCTGGTCACGGCGCCGCGCCAGCATCGACGCGCGGCGCGCGGAGCTCACCGCCCGGTTCCAGGCCGACCACCGCCGACCGACGTCGAGGCGGTGCACCTGGCGCAGCAGGCCACGCTGGAGACCCGGGATCGCAAGCACGAGCCACGCTCGTTCGCCGAGCAGCGGCAGGCGTGGCGCGAGCAGGCGCTGTCGATATTGGGCCGGGCCGGGCTGCGGCGAATGCTGCGCGACGTCACCCGAGGCGGTGGCGAACGGCGCGAGGTGACCGACGAGTGGGTGGCCAGTACCGCCGCGCACACCCTGGCCACCGTCTCCGAGGCCCGTGCCACCTGGCAGGTGTGGCACGTGCGGGCCGAGGCGCACCGCCGCGCCCGGGCCGCCGGGATCGCCCTCGCCGACTTGCACAGGGCTGTGGAGAAGGTTGTGGACGAAGTTCTCTCCCCCACCCGGTCGATCCCGCTCGGGGCCGAGGACCCGGTGGAGGAACCGGCGCGGCTGCGGCGCAGCGACGGCGCGTCGGTGTACTCGGTCGCCGGTTCCCGGCTGTACACGTCGCGGGCCGTCATCGACGCCGAGCAACTCCTGGTCGCGGCCGCCGGGCGCCACGACGGACGTCGCCTCACCTACACCGAGGTCGACCTGGCGCTGCTGGAGTCGACCGCCAACCGGGTCACCCTCAACGACATGCAGGCGCAGATGGTCCGCGAGCTGGCCACCTCCGGCGCCCGGGTACAGCTCGCCATCGCCCCGGCCGGGTCAGGCAAGACCACCGCAATGCGGACCCTGGCCAGCGCCTGGACAGCCAACGGCGGACGGATCATCGGGCTGGCGCCCTCGGCCGCCGCCTCGGCCACGCTCCGGGCCGCGATCGGTACACGTACCGACACGCTGGCGAAGCTGACCCACTGTCTCGACACCGGACTGATGCCGAAGTGGGTCCGCGGCATCGACGCGGCGACGCTGATCATCATCGACGAGGCCGGCATGGCCGGCACCGGCGACCTAGCCCAGGCCGTCGGCTACATCCTTCGGCGCGGCGGCTCGGTCCGGCTCGTCGGTGACGACCAGCAGCTGGCCTCCATCGCCGCCGGCGGCGTGCTGCGAGACATCGCCGACGCCGCCGGCGTGGTCACCCTCAGCCAGCTGATGCGGTTCACCGACCCCGCCGAAGCAGCCGCCACCCTCGCCCTGCGCACCGGCGACCCCGCCAGCCTCGGCTTCTACCTCGACAACGGCCGGGTGCACGTCGGCGACGAAGCCACCGTCGCTGACCACGCCTACCAGGCCTGGTCCACAGACCGGGCCGCCGGCCTCGACTCCGTCATGCTCGCCCCGACCCGAGACCTGGTCTCGACCCTGAACAGGCGCGCCCGCGCCGACCGGCTCGCCGCACTCGACGGCAAACCCGGCCGCGAGGTCCGGCTCGCGGACGGCAACCTGGCCAGCCCGGGAGACCCGATCATCACCCGCCGCAACGACCGCGAACTGGTCATCACCGCTACCGACTGGGTGAAAAACGGCGACCGCTGGACCATCACGAAAGTTCAGCGAGACGGCGCGCTGAGGGCGCGGCACCACGGCACACGGCGGACCATCACGCTCCCGGCCGACTACGTCAACGCCCACGCCGAACTCGGCTACGCGTGCACCGTGCACGGCGCGCAGGGCATCACCGCCGACTCCTGCCACACCGTCGCGGGCGGCGAGGAGAACCGGCAACTGTTCTACGTCGCGATGACCCGCGGCCGCGCCGCCAACCACGTCTACCTGGTCACCGCCGGCGACGGCGACCAGCACAACGTCATCAGACCCGAATCGCTGTTCCCGCCCACCGCGACCGACATCCTCACCGGCATCCTCGCCCGCGACGAGGCGCAGCGGTCGGCCAGCAGCCTGACCCGCGAGCTCGCCGACCCCAGCGTGCTGCTGCACGACGCGGTCGGCCGCTACCACGACGCGCTCGGCTTCGCCGCCGAGCAGGTCCTCGGCGCCCAGCGGCTGGCCGGGATCGACGCCGCCGCCGAGGCCCTGCGCGACGGGCTCACCGACGCCCCCGCCTGGCCAACGCTGCGCGGCCACCTGGCGCTGCTCGCCGTCGAGGGACACGACCCGATCGCCGCGCTCACCGCCGCGGTCACCGCGCGGGAACTCGACACCGCGCTCGACCCGGCGGCCGTCCTCGACTGGCGCCTCGCCGACGGCACGCGCACCGGCGGCGGACCGCTGCCGTGGCTACCCAGCATTCCGGCCGGACTGCGTGACGAACCGCCGTGGGGCGGCGGCTACCTACAGGCGCGGGCCGCCCACGTCGTCGACCTCGGCGCGCAGGTGGCCGCCCAAGCCGCCGCGCACACCCCCACCTCCGCCCCCAGCTGGGCGGCACGGCTACTCGACCCTGCCCACGATCACCTACGCGCCGAGCTGGCCGTCTGGCGCGCCGCCATCGGCATCCCGGCCCACGACCGGCGCCCGGCCGGAGCCCCACAACTGGCGTCGGCCGCCGCCAGCTACCATGCCGAGCTCGGCGCCCGCGCCGAAACCGTCCTCGGCGACCCGCACCAGGCCAGCCGCGTCTGGGCGCCGCTGGTCGACCGCCTCGACGACCGCATCAGCGTCGACCCGTACTGGCCCGAACTCGCCGACAGGCTCGCCGCGCTCGACCGTGCCGGCATCGACGTCGCCGGCATGGTCACCGCCGCCGCCACAGCGCACCTTCCCGACGAGCAACCCGCCGCCGCCCTGTGGTGGCGCATGTCGAGACACCTGTCCCCCGCCGCCCTCACCGCCACCGCCCGGTCCGGCGCATGCACCCTGCGGCCGTCCTGGACCCCGGTCCTGTGCGACATCCTCGGCGGACAGCGGGTCGAGCGGGTCCTGTCCGACCCCGCGTGGCCAGCGCTCGTCGCCGCCGTCGACACCGCCGTACGGGCCGGTTGGGATCCCGGCGATGTCCTGCGCAGCGCCGCCGAACTGGCCCGCCTGGAGCGCGTCGGCGGACCGGCCAACGACGCCGACCTCGCTTGCGCGCTCGTGTGGCGCGTGGCCCTGCTGGGCGACCCGGAGCCGCTCGAGGCCGAGACCATCCCACCCGATCCGCAGGCCGACGCGTTCGCCCCGCCCGAGGACCACGACGCCGCGACCCTGCCACCGGGCGATCTCGCCGACCTCGCCGAGGTCGCCGCCCAGCCGCCGTTCGACCCCGACTACGAACCCCAGCCACTCGATGGTGAGCTGCACGCTGCCATGCAGGCCGGCGCTGCGCTGCGCGGCCCACTCGAGCCGACCGAGGCGCAGCAGTGGGCGGCGCTGGACGAGGAATACAAGTGGGCCACCGCCCCGGTTACCCGGGAACGGCTGGTCGAACTCAACCAGCAGGCCGCTGACTTCTACGCCAGCCACTACCCAGGCTCGTGGGCCGCCACCACCATGCGCGAGCGGCTCGGCACCGACCTCGTCGACGACCCTCGCTTCACCCCCGGGTACGCCCCGGCCGGCTTCACCGCGCTCACCACTTACCTGCGCCGCCTCGGCGCCACCGACGCCGAGCTGCTGGCCGCCGGACTGGCCAAGTCCGCCAGCACCGGGCGGCTCATCGACGTCTTCCGCGACCGGCTCACGCTCCCCATCCACGGGTCAGGCGGCGAGATCCACGGCTTCATCGGCCGCCGCAACCCCGCCGTGTCCGACGACGACCCTTACGCCGGACCCAAGTACCTCAACACCGCCGAGACCGACCTGTTCAGCAAGGGCGCGCAACTGTTCGGGCTGCACGAAGGCCACGACGCGCTCGCCCACGGCGCCACGCCTGCCCTGGTCGAGGGCCCGCTCGACGCCATCGCGGTCACCATCTCCACCGGAGGCACGCACGTCGGCGCCGCCCCGCTCGGCACCGCGTTCACCGACCGGCAAGCCGACCAACTCCTGCCCTACATCGGCCCCGACCGGCCCGGAGTCGCCGTCGCCACCGACGCCGACCACGCCGGACAGCAGGCCGCCGCACGCGCCTACTGGCAGCTCACCGCCCGCGGCGACAACCCCGCCCACGTCCTCATGACGCCCGGCTACGACCCCGCGCAACTGCTCGAACGCCACGGGCCCACCGCCGTGCGTGCCGCACTGTCCGACCAGCAGCCGCTCGCCACCACCCTCATCGACGCAGGGCTCGAGCAGCTCGGCGACGGTTCACACGCCAGCCCCGAAGCCATCGTCGACACCACCCGCGCCGTCGCCGAAATCATCGGCGCTCTCCCGCCCGAGCACTGGACCCAGCACATCACCACGGTCACGCGCCGGCTCGACACCGCACCCGGCGCTGTCCATCTCGCGGTCATCGACGCAGGGCATGCGTGGACCAGCGACCCGCGCACCCTCGCCGCAGCGCACATCTGCCAGGTCACCCGGCGGCCCGCCCGCGAGCCCGCGCTCACCACGGCGGCGCGAACGCCGGCGCGTGACAGCGCGGCAGGGCTGACCCTGGCCGGCGCGCGACCCGCGACCGAGACCTGGGCCGCGTTGGTCGACAGCATCGACCCCGCACTGACCAGCGAACCCGACTGGCCCGTGCTCGCCGCCGCGCTCGACCGCGCCCACACCGCCGGCCACAACGTCACCCAGCACCTGCCCCGCCTCGCCACCGAGCAGCCGCTCCCCGAGGAACACCGGGCCCGCGCCCTGCACTACCGGCTCATCACCGAAGTGCCGCAGGCCAGCACTCCCACCCCGGACCATGTCGCCGCCCGGGCCGCCGGCGACACCGAGATGGCCCAACCCGAACGGCCCGACGACCGCTGGCGCGAGCTGGCCGACAGCATCGACCCGCGGCTGGCCGCCTCGCCCGACTGGCCCCGCCTGGCCGCCGCTCTCGAGCAAGCCGCCCGCGACGGCTACGACGTCAACCTCCACCTCCCCCGCCTCGCCGCCGCCGAGCCGCTCCCCGACCAGCGGCCCGGACTCGAGCTGCAGTACCGCATCCTCGCCGAGACCGACATCGCACCAGCCGAACCCGCCGACACCGACCTCGCGCCGCGCACCCGCGGCAAGCAGTCACCCGCTCCCCCACCCCCGGTTGTCGACCGCAGCCGGCCGAGCGGCCCACGCCGCTAACAGCCCGCTGCGTGGAAGACTGCCAGCCTGCATCGACGTACGTGGCGAGACCATCCCGAGGGCACGCGGTGAACCCACGGCCGAGCTGGGTCGAGGGCCGTGTCGACGTCCTGCTCGCCGCGCTTAGCGACCTCGGCATGTCCGTCTCCCGTGCCGCCGCCGCCGACCTCATCCACGATCGGGTCCAGTGGGTGTCCTCACAGATGCGGATCTCCCCCGCCGCCGCCCGGCGGTATCTCGCCAACGACGAGCTCGTCGGCCTGGCCCGCACCATGGTGATCTCATTCGCCGATGAGACCCCCGGCGCTGACGTCATCGAGGCACCACGGTCGTCCCCGCTCCCACTGCCGATCTTCGGTCGCTGCGTCGCTGGCCTCGGCGAGGCGATCCAGATCCGACTGCGCGAGCGGGACGAGATCGAGCACCTGCGGACGACCATCGCGCAACTCGCCCACGCACTCTCGGCGCTCGGGCAGGTCGCCGCCGAACTCGCGTCCGAAACGAGCCCGCCGGGCGGCCGGACAGACGTCGTGATGATGCCGCCCGGTCTGCTCAACCGCGCCGCCCGATACCTCGAGGCGACCGCCAGCCTCGTCAACGAAGGCGTGCTGCCGGAGGACTTCAGCGCCTCGAACGCCGATCAACTCGCGGCCACCTTCCTGCACGACGCCGGCAGCCTGCGCTACTACGCGGACGAATGACCGCGCAGGGAGCGTGATCCAAAGTGGGCCAAGCCCAGCATTGTCATGACCACGATCGCCACCAAGACAACTCGTCGCACCCGCATTCGGTCCCCGGCGGCACAGATCGTCGACGGTCGATCATCCGCCCGGTCCGGCGCGCAAGGCTCCATTGGAGCATCCCGCCGCCGCCCCGGGACCTGAACCGTGAGCGGCGGATGCGAAGCCCCGAGCCGCCGGGCCCAGTGGCTGCATAATCATGCAGCCCATGTCTCGACGCGATCCGTTCGTCGTGCACCAGCATCCGGCGGATTCTGCGAACAAACCGTCGTTCCGGTACATCCGGCAGGAGCCGAGCAAGCGCGCGTTATGCGTCCAGATCGATCGTTCTCTCGCTTCGGCGGGATGCTCTGCTGACGGAAGCAAACCCCTTCGATCCCATGTTCGTCCTATCTTGTTCAACAGGATGTTGGCCAACCTTGTAATCGGCTGGCCGTGTCAAACCTGAGTTGGCCCTGGGAGGTCGCGGCCATCTGTTGGACGACACCCTGGGTGACCGTGTGGGAGTAACTACACCGAAGGTGACGACGGGCTGTGGTCACGCTGTCGCCTGCTCGTCGGCGACCGCCGAGGCCACCGGCGATTCGTGCGCCCGTGCGGCCGGTGGTGATCACGCTGTCGTGGAGTTGTGGATCACCCACGGCGGTCACGCCGACTACCACACGACGATCATGCGCACGTCCGACGACCGCGGCCGCGGCATCTCCTGCTTCCTCGTCCCGGGTGACGCGCGCGCTGAATCGACCAGTGCGGGCTGGTCGAGGAAGTGCCGGCGGACAGCCGCTGAACTGCCCCCTTGGCTGGACCATCAGCTCTCGACAGCCAGCTGGGCGGTGGACAACGGGGTTGGCGAGGTGAGGAAGTTCTCTCAAGACTTGACGAAGGCTTGCGGTGAGCGACTAATGTGTCGGCTTCGGACACGTACGAAGCAGGAAGGACCGCGGCGCTCGCCGGCCAAAGCGGAACAGCCGCGGCCTTCCCCCGCACCCCGAAGGGTGTAGTAGCCAACGCCCTGGCTGAGCGCCGCGTGCGGAGGAGGCTATAGCCCTCGGTTCGAGTGGGCAACGCCCGGCACGCTTTTTTGACTCGGCCGACGCCCCGACGGGAAGATCCGGGTCTGGGCGGGCCGTGTGGGCCGCGCGAATCCTCAGAAATAGCGGCGTTTGGCGAAGTGCCGCGTCCGTTCGGCGGGCGCGTTTGTGAACGTCACCACCCCGGAAACAGTTGGGACAAAGCGGACAGGCACACGCTGCCTAGATCAGCGCCCGCAACTTATTCCGGTCGATCGGACCGTGATCCAGCTCCCCAGCTCTTGGGCAGTCGAACCGATCGATGACGGCGGGCCCACGACCGCCCTCCGCGTTGCTACAGGCGTGGTGATGCTTCGGGACCGAAGAGGCCGTGGGTTCAAATCCCCCAACCCGACCCAGCAAGCACGGGTCTCATAACGCTTTCGGGCAGCCACAGACAATAGAACCGGCATGGGCATAGCCGCTTCCGGATGTTCCGGATGTTCCGGATGTTCCGTAGGATCGTACCCGACGGCGGGCGCAGGACCTCAGTGGGGGGAAGGCGGGTCGCGGCGATGCCTTCGAGGACGTCCATGAGGACGACTGGGGGGTGGTAGTTCATGCTGAGACTAGAGTTCCGATGGTGGGTCTGGCTGCTCGCGGCACTGATCATCTACGTGGCCTGGACGGCCCCGGGCGCGATGGCGACCTTGGTTGGCGGGGTCGTGCACGTGTTCACTGCGGTGGGCGACGGCATAGCGCGGTTCATCAACGAGGTGCACGCATCGCACTAGTCCTGAAATAAGCGTGTCGGTCGGCTAGTCGCAGTCGCGACCGAGTTGATCATGTCGATTCTGGTTCCGGTCGTGCCGGGGTGCTTGATGCAGGGCGTCTTGGCTGGCTCGCGGGTCGTCTCATGGCCTGTTCGCCGGTGCGTGGAGGGTTCGACGCACTGGTGACGGGTGCGCGAGCAGGCGTGGTCGCCGCCGCGCGGGCGGCGGTGCATTGGTGGCTCGCGAGCGGTGGCGGGGTTAGCCGAAGCGGGTGCGCTCGATGGTGCGCCAGGCACTGAGGAACCTGCCGAGGTTGGGGTGGTAGCCGAGGATGCGGATGGTGATGCTGCGGGCGCGGCGGATCACCATGGCGGGGACGAGGATGACGTTGGTGATGAAGCGTCGGAACTCCATGCCGATGTACTCGCGACGGCCGGCTTTGTGGTGCAGCATCATCGCGAACCAAGACTTGATGTTCCAGGCGAGCGCGGCGATGACCATGTAGGCCCAGTTGCTGACCAGATCGTAGAGCGGGACGCGCAGGGCGTTGACGCCGTTCTTGAGCTGCTCGATCACGTTTTCCTGGTCGCAGCGGTCGTTGGCGCAGGCGACCACTTCGGCCGGGGTGAGGTCGGTGCGGGTGGTGATGTAGAAGAAGTATTTGACCTCGTCGAACAAGACGTTCTCGCCGCGGGAGCGGGTGAGGTTCTTGCGCAGCGCGATGACCCGGTAGGGGCGCTTGCATTTGCCGGGCTGGTAGTCGAACTCGGCGACGTCCTCACCCTGAAGTTCGATGTTGAGGTATTCGCGTTCGGTGACGATGCGCTGCTTGTGGTTGGGCTGCCGCTGCCGCGTCTGCCCGGTCTTCGGCTCGTGCTTCGCGTGCCGCGCAAGGCGTGCCCAGGCCGATTCGTCGAGGGCTTCGGCGCGCGAGCGCAGCGCGGCGTTGGCGTCCATCCCGAACAGGAAATCGACCCGCTCGGCCCACCGGTCGAAGTGCGCGGTGAGGGAGAAGTCGGTATCCCCGCGCAGGCACACCCGCGGCGCGTGCGGATCGACCAGGTCGATGGCCCGGTCGATCCATTCCGCCGCGCCTTGATGGCTCGGTGCGTTGCCGGGACGGTTGACCAGATAGAGCACCTCTTTGGTGTTGGCCAGCGACACGATCAGCGGCGCGTAGCCCCAGATGCCCTTGTAGGAAATGTCCATCCCCGCCTTGTGCTCCCCACACGTCGGCGCGATGGTGCCGTCGATGTCGACATACGCGATCGGGCCCAACAAGTCCCGGCCCCGCCCGGCCCACAGCTGCGGGCGGACGGCGTTGATCGCCTCCATCAACACCACCACGTCCTCGGTGCCGAAGCGGCGGCAGAAATCCCCGGCCGTGGTCGGATCGGGTATCAGCTTCGCGCCAAGCGCGTTCATGTACGCGGTGTCGTGCCGCAGCCGTTCGATGTCCTCCAACCGGGTACCGCCACACGCCACGTTGTAGGCCATGTTCAGCACATGGTCGGACTCGTGATACGGCAGGTACACCTTCAACAGCTCAAGGTCGGCGTCGATCCGCTCGGCCAGCCCGAGCCGGCACACCAGTCGGTGCACCGCCGCGATCCCACCGAAACAGGTCGCCTCGACGTTGCCGCCGATCTCGTAACCGATCTTGCCCGACGTGAACATCGGCTTCGGCCGCGCACCCCAATGCCCCGCCCGGGCATGCCGCGCCGCGACCTTGCGGCGACGGCGCGCCAGGTTCCGCCGACTCTGCACGTGCGCTATCTTCTTCACCAGAAAGGCCTGTCCTGTCGGAGTAGTCCTCAGAGCACTAACCCCGGCAAGATAAGGCCTTTCTGCTTACCTGCCCGGCTCCGACACGACCGACACGCTTAGGACAGGACTAGTGGTCCATGCCATCAAGAGTGGATTTACCCCGCTGATCAGTGAGCGAGCTCGGACCCAGCAACATCCGCTCTATGCCGCTCGGCGCGCGCATTTTCCGGCTGCGCGCCCGTACGCACACTTCGTCGCGCGTCGCCGGGTGTCCGGCGGTCGTCGTTGCGCGACGCGGGCGTTGGCGAGCGCAAGGGGTTGTCGTGGAGATCTTCTGGCGCGCGTCCGCGGCGGTTCATCCACCGCCTGAGCCGGCTCGTGCGGCACGACGGTTGGGCTGCGAGACGTCGGTGCGCCAGGGACCGGGAAGCGCGTATTGACGACGTGTCTACTCGCACATGCGGTTGTGACTGTTCCTATCACTCTGCTCGGGCTGCTCGAACGCGAGCCCAGCCATGGGTATGAGCTCAAGCGCGACTACCACGCGTACTTCGGCCGGGGCCAGCCGCTGCCGTTCGGCCAGGTGTACGCGACGCTGGGACGGCTGGCCCGGGACGGCAAGGTGCTGGGCGCGGAGCCCGAGCACGGCGCCGGGCCCGACCGCAAGCGTTATGTCATCACCGAGCAGGGGGTGACCGAGGTCGAGATGTGGCTCGCCGAGCCGGTGGAGCCCGAGCCGCACCTGCAGACGGTGCTGTTCGCGAAGTGGTGCTGGCGCTGATGTCGGGCCGGCCAGCCGAGAGGTACCTCGACGCGCAGCGGGCCACACACCTGCGGCGGATGCGGGAGCTGACCGACGTCAAGCGGACCGGCAGCGTGGTCGACGCGCTGCTGGCTCACCACGGCCTGTTCCATCTGGAGGCGGACCTGCGCTGGATCGACCTGACGGCGGCCCGGCTTGACGCGCTGGCGAAGGCGGTGCGGCGATGACCGCCACTCGCGACCACAACGATCAGCATGCACCGACCGGCGTGCAGGCGGCGGTTGCAGGGCGGCCGCCGCAGCCGAACACCTGAGCCAGCCGACGCGCCTGCCCGTGTGCATAACGACATTCCCAGCAGCGATGCCGCCGCGGACGTATTCGGCGATCGGTCCGATCGGCACGTCGGCATCGAACACGCGGCGTGACCGACTGACAAGCACGCATCTCCGTCGATCGGTACGCCAGCCGGCGTCGCGACGACGTCGTCGAGCCGCGCAGATCATTCGTTCTCTTGAGCGCTCTTGGACCTGTCCACGACGTCGATTCTTGGACATGGACGCCCGTCGTGGACCCGTTCCCTTGAGCGGTATCTCCGACGTGACCAACGATGATTCCCTTTCGTCGCTGCGTTTTCTCTTGGATAGGTCGGAACGGAAGCCGGCGCGTCGACATGTCCACGACGGCGAACAGCCCGTATCGCTGGGGATCGCGCGGCCGCGCTCAAGAGAAGATTTGTTCTGTGGGGGCCGCCTCAGGGCCGCTGGGCGCCCGCTCATGAATGCGGCGACGCGCTGGTACCGGCTTCCAGCCACCGCCTGCGTGGGTCCGCGCTTCCCACCGCTGGCGCTAGCTTCCCCGGCCACCAGCAGGCGGCGTGCACCTCCGGCTGGTTGCGCTGACGCGTTGCCTGCGCGCCGTGGGTCAGCTGGTTGGTGAAACCTAGTCGAGGATGTGTCGGAGCCGGTCGAAGCTCTCGCTCCACCCGTCCTCGTGCAGCTTGCGCCGTTCCTCGGTGATAAATGATCCCTGCACCACAGTGAGCTCGGTGCCGCCGCGCTCGTTCTTCAGCGAAAGCTGGGCCAGGGTCTCCTGGTCGTCGGGTGCCGGCGGCTCCCAAACGAACGTGTACGCAAGACGCACTGGCGGCGACACCTCCCGGAACTCACCGGTGAGGTGAAAGAGCTCACCCGCCGGCGGCTGCATCGCGATCCGGTAGCCGCTGCCGACACGTGGCACGAACTCGATGCTGGGGCAGGTGAACCCGTTCGGCCCCCACCAGCGTGCAAGCTTGGCGGGATTCGTCAGTGCATGGTAGACGCGCTCGCGCGACGCGGGTAGGACGCGCCGGAGGCGGACGACCAGCTCGCTTGCCGGTGTCGTGCCACGGCTCGTCATCGCACTGCTCCTGCAGTTGCTGGGATCAGTCCAAGCTGATCGAGCAGGCCCATCCGCTCGAGTCGCGTTACGCCTGCGATGATCTTGCCGTCGCGGATGGGTGCCTTGAATGTGGTCCTGGCGCGCCGTACGACTTCGTCTCCTGTGTCGCCACTGAGCACGAACCCACCGTTGCACCAGATCGCGTAGGCCACCGCAGTCCTCCTTTCGGCGGTGTGCGGAGCGATTGTCGCTCCCCGGACTCCAGCATCCACCAAAGCGGCACTGGCGACACATTGCGTGGTGGCAAGGGAGCGCTCTCCAGGGGGCGGGCATCGGCTAATCGATGCCGTCGCTGGCGGCCTGCACGGCACCGTCGCGGGGACGCTGCAGGGCCTACGAGGAGTGGCGCCAACTACCTGACGAGCTCGGGGTGGCGCCATCGGCCGAGCGCGACACCCACGGCAGCAGTACGAGCCCGGCCAACAGAGCAGCGGACCGCCCTGCCTCGGGCCGCTACCGCCGACCCCGGCCGGGTCGGAGCGGATTCGGCGATGCCGACAGCCCACCCATCGGCTGGCCGCCCGCCCACGGCGCAGGCACTCGCCTTGAGTCCTTCAGGCCACTCACGCGCTCGTTCAGCACGCCGGTGCGCACTTTGCACGCGACCGCCAGAAGCTCCGCCATGTCCATGATCGCCCGGCCGCCAGCGCGCACAGAAATCGCACTCGAATTTGGCCGCCTCCAGTTCCGTAATCGGCGATCACCGAAAGCTGCGCGGTCACGATGCGTGACTATGTCGCCGGCGCGGTGAACTACGGGTTCTACGGTGGTGCTCTCATTCGTATGCTGGGGCCACGGCGCTCCAGGGTTCCGGGCCTCGGCCCGCTTCCTGGAGGTACCCGTGACCACCATCCCAATGAGCTCGTCGACCGAGGTCGCGGTCGTGGTCGGACCGCTGTTCAGCGACGCCGAACGCGCCGCACTGGCAGGCTTCCTGGCCGGCTACTCCGGTCAGACCCGTGACGCCTACACCCTGGATCTGCGGCAGTACACGTCTTGGTGCGCACGCCAAGGCCTGCGCCTGTTCACCGCCAAGCGGGCCGACGTCGAGTGCTACGCCCGCGACCTGGAAGCGCGTGGCCGAGCCCGGGCAACGATCGCCCGCCGGCTGTGCACGGTGGCCGGGTTCTACCGGTACGCGGTGGAAGAGGACCTGCTCGACCACTCACCCGCAGGCCACGTACGCCGGCCCCGGTTGGATTACGAATCACACGCGGTCGGCCTGGACCGCAACGAGGTCGGCGGGTTGCTCGTCGCCGCTGGACTGCGCACCGCGACCGAGCACGCGTTGATCAGCCTGCTGGCGATCAACGGGCTGCGCGTCTCCGAAGCCCTCGGCGCCGACACCGACGACCTCAGTATCGAGCGCGGGCACCGCACGCTAACGATCCTGCGCAAGGGCGGCAAGCTCGTCACCATCCCGCTCGCCCCGCGCACCGCCCGCGCGATCGAAGCGACCGCCGCGATCATCGCGCGCTGGGCCGATGCGTGGGAGGCGGGCGATGTCGACGCGATCGTCGCGATGCTCGCCGAGGACGCGCGCTACTCGATGCCGCCGCTGCCCGAGTGGTACCGGGGGACGGAGCAGATCCGCGTCTTCCTGGTCGGTGGCCCGCTGCAGTCACGCTGGCGGTTCCTGCCGACGACGGCAAACGGCCAACTCGCGTTCGGCACCTACCTGTGGGACGACGACACTCAGCAGTTCGTACCCGGCGGCCTCGACGTCCTCACCATCCGGGACGGACGCGTCGAGGAGATCGTCGCGTTCCTGACCGCCGACCTCACCCGCTTCGGACTTCCACCAATCGTGGAGATCACCCGCTGCAGATACCGGACCTCCAGCTCCGCGGTCACAAGCGGCTGGCACCACACGGCGGCGCCCAGCGCCCGCCTCGAGCACCACGACCCTGCGCCGCGACACTCGACAAAGGCGGCCTGGACCGTCGAGGTCGCCGTTACTCTCCGACACCTCGTCACACCCGCGTCCGACAACCCGGAACCGCACATATCAGCGCGGCTGAGGCATCCGGATCGCAGGACATGCGAAGCGCCGATTCGGCGATCCCGCACGCGGCGCGCGAGTAAGAGTCCGCGCCGGTACTGGATGAAGATTCAATCGAGCGTATGAATCTGCCCCCGCGTTTGCGGGGGCAGAGTGGTGGAGGTGGCGGGGATCGAACCCGCCGAACCGCCCGTGTTCATGGGTCTCCGTCGCTACGGTCCAGCATTTTCGGGCCACGCGCGTCCGGGCCGGGCCACCATGGACCAGTGGATGCCGCGGATTTGTACCCGCGTACCCGCGGCATCAGCTCGCGAACCCCGCCCTCGTCCCAGGCCAGCGCGCTGCAGGCGTTCGGCGGGTGGCCGTCGAGGGCGCTGCGCGCGGACGCCCAAGACGCGGGCCACGCAGAGTTGGCGAACCACGCTCGGCGAGACCTCGAACGGATCAACAAGCTTGAACACCTCTGACTTGAACACTTCTGACCGGAGGAGCACGAAAGCACGGACCACGTCAGACCGGCTCATGCCAGCCGACTGCGTCTGTCCACCGCGAGTCAGGAGCAAATGCGACGGGCCCACACATCATCGTCTCGGCCCACGTCGCCGGTCAGTGCACCACCGTCCGCGCCACCACCAGGCAACCCGGGCGGGTGAGAAGACGACGAAGGTTCTCGGGCGCCCGGGGACCAAGACAACGTAACTATCAGCCGATGATCAGCCTAGCGCGCGCTGACCACCTCCGGTGCGCTGTCGACCCAGTCGGACTCCTCGTCGGGAGGTTCGACCGATACGCGCGGGGTGATTCGGTTGAGCCACTTGGGGAAGTACCAGTTGGCGTTGCCGAACATGTGCATGAGCGACGGAACGAGCATCGTTCTGAGGATGAAGGCGTCAAGGAACACCGCGGAGGCAAGTCCGAGGCCGAAGATCTTGATCGGTCGGCCGGGCGTCAGCATGAATCCGAGGAAGACCGCGATCATGATGATCGCCGCTGCGGTGATGATGCCGCCTGTCTCAGCCTGGCCGACGGTGATGGCGCGCCTGTTGTTCTTGGTGTGCACCCATTCCTCGTGCATGCGGCTGACGAGGAACACCTGATAGTCCATCGACAGCCCGAACAGAATGGCGAACAACATCACCGGGATCCAGGCATCGATCGGTGCGCCCGGTCCAGCCCCCAGGCTGTCGGAGAACCAGCCGTACTGGAAGATCGCTACCACGAGTCCGAACGCGCCAGCTGCCGCCAACAGGTTCATGACTGCTGCTGTCAGCGGGATGACCAGGCTGCGGAACGCGATGAGCAGCAGGAGGAATGACAAGCCGACCACCACAGCGATGAACAAAGGCATCTTGCGGCTGAGCACCTTGGCGAAGTCGACGTTGATCGCCGTGTCACCGTAGGCATAGATGTGGTTCGCCGTGCCCTCGTACAGCGGCGGGAACACATGCGAGCGCAGGTGTCGGACAAGTTGGTAGGTCTTCTCCGACTGTGGCGAGGTGGTCGTCTTGAACGACACGAAGGCGATGTTGTTCGTGATCGGCACGATGGCCAGGCCGGTTCTGTCGACGCCGGGCGTGGCCGCAAGTGTGTCCGACACGCGGCGCAGGAACGCTTGGTCGGACGCACCGGGCCCGTGGACGACCGCCTCAAGGGTGGAGTTGTACCCGACGCCGAACTCCGTACTGATCAGGTCGTATCCGATACGGGTCGTCGAGCTCTTCGGGTCACTGCTCTGGTCGCTGTTGCCAAGTCGCATGGCGAAAAACGGGATCGCGAGAGCGATCATGAGCGCGCCCGAACCGATCGCGACGAGGACGCGGCGGCGGGCGACGAACTCCGACCAGCGGGCCCAGAACCCGAGTGGGCGGCCGCTGATGAAGTTGCCGGCCCGCACGGCCGCCCGCTGCTTACGGGGCAGCACCTTGAGCCCGAACAAGCTGAGTAACGCGGGCAGCAGGGTCAATGACGCGACCATGGTGAAACCCACCGCAATGGCGGTAGCCACTGCCATGCCGTTGAAGAAGCTCACGCCGAGCGCGATTAGACCGAGAATGGCGATACATACGGTGGTTCCGGCGAACAGCACGGCGCGTCCGGACGTGTTGATCGCGGTGACGATCGACTCGTGCATGCGCATGCCGCGCCGAAGGTTGCGCCGATGGCGCGTGACGATGAACAGCGCGTAGTCGATGCCGACACCGATCACCATCAGTTCGGCCAGGTATGGGGTGATGTTGGAAACGTTGATGCCGTGGCTGAGGATGTAGATCACGCCGAGGCCACTGATCAGAGCGACGGCCGCGCTGGCTAGCGGTAGGACGGTCGCGGCGACCGTACGGAAGACCAGCGCGAGGATGATCAGGGCGGCGAAGAAGCCGATGAAGATAGATGGGCCTGAGCCCTCACTCTGCCCGATACCGGCGAAGGCGTTACCGGTGAACTCGACCTGCAGCGACGTACTGCGCAGCGATTTCAGCGATTCGTAGACGTTCTTGAAAAGCGTCTGGTCGTAATGGTTGCTCTGCCAGGTGATGGTGACCAGGGCAGTGTTCGAGCCACGCGCGGTGTTGAGCAGCTTGGGGTTCCCCGGGCCTACCGCACTGGAGTTCGAGCAATGGATCGACTGCCAGGGCGTGGAGATCAACGCTACGCGATCACCGGACGTGCAGAGCTTGGCCAGCGCAGGTTGCAGTTGTGGCGGTGCGCCGGAGAACGCGGCGTTGTTCGTGTTCTTGATGACCATCGTGCCGGAAGCGCCGTTCTGGTTGTCCTGGCCGGCGTTCTTAAGCAGGTTCGCCACGGTGGCTGTCTCGGTATGCGGAAGGCTGAAGGTGTCCTTATAGGCCGCCCCGCCCATCGCGGCGGCGATGGCTTGCACCCCGATGACCAACACGATCCAGCCGGCGA
Organism: uncultured Actinomycetota bacterium; assembly: GCA_963839995.1. Taxonomy (GTDB): domain Bacteria; phylum Actinomycetota; class Actinomycetes; order Mycobacteriales; family Jatrophihabitantaceae; genus CAWIUB01. Next base: position 577,934 of record CAWIXH010000001.1, read on the forward strand.
TAACGAACCACCGGCGGCGAATGGCGAACTCGGCAATCGTCTTCATCTGTCCTCCAAGTGGGGGGCGCGACGGCACACACACCTCACCGGCCCCGACGGACTGAGGTGAAGTTGCTCGAAGATCCCAGCCCCGTGCGTCCATGCTAACTGGACCTGCACGGGCATTTCAGCCGCAATAATGGATCCGACGCCTCGAACGCTACTGCGAGCGCGCTAGGCGAGTCGCCGCCGCCAGGCGTGCGAACAAGGAGCCGGCGCGATCCCGGTCCGCGTCACGTTCGGCTCGTTCCGGGCGACCACGGCGAGTTCGAGCTGTCCGCCGGGGCCGCTGGGTTCGACGGCGTGCCGGACTAGCTGACCAATCTTCGTGTCCGCCTACCGTGGGGCCTGACCGGTTTACCGGTGAGCATGGTGTTTCTCGGGCCTGCCGGTGCGCGCTAGGTCATCGGCGAATCAGCATGGGCGAAGCGCTCCTCCAGCGCCCCCATGTTGAGGATCTGTTGCACGCGCCATGCATCCCGTTCGTAGTGGAAGCTGAAGAAGACCGCCATCGGTTCCTCCCTGGACTACCGGCGAGTCCATTTTGCTCGACCGGCGCGTGATGATCAACAGCCCAGCAGCTTCAGCAAAGGTGACTCCGCGTCAGGGTCAGCCACTGGGCCCTCTAGGCATCCGAGCGATGTATCGACGAGCTGACGGCCAGCCATCGTCAAGTCGGCGACGCAGCACACTCGGGCGTATGGTCCTGGTCCTTCAGACTCATTGTCGTCGTGAGGTCTCGACCGCGCCGGGGCGCATAACTACGGCGAGTCGAGCGAGCCTCAGCGCGTCAGAGGCGCGCATAGTCGGCGATCACCTGATCCTGCTGCGTGAGGTTGCCTGCGGCATCGCGCACGGCGCGTAGCCAATCGAAAGGCACGCTACTGCCAGGTTTCGATGACGGCCGTGTGGCCTGCGGCCTTGGCGTATTTCTGGTCATCGGTGAGAAGCGGCATGCCCAGCGACTCGGCCAGTGCAACGTAGAACGCGTCGTAGGCGGTGAAGTTGTCCCGCAGTGTCAAGGCCCGTCGCTGGTAGGGCAGCATCGGATAGCGCAGCAGCGGCAGGTCGGCGAAGTCGTCGAGCATCTCCTCCGCCCGCGCAACCCTGATCTTGATCGCGGGTTTTGACGTCAGCAACAGGCCGCGGATCGCGGAGGTCACCTCGGCATCGATCAGCGCCGGGGCGTGCACGTATCGGTGTTGGCCGAACCGCGCGCGCAGCGCTTCATCTTCGCGGCGGTTCTGCAACAGCCGAACCACGATCGATGCGTCGACGACGGTCATTACCGGCGGTCGGCGTCGATGAATGACCGGATCTCCTCGCCGTTGGCCTCGATGCCGGCTCGGGAGGCGATCCTCGCGAGCACGTCGGCCATAGCCGGACGCGACGTGTCGTCATGGATCAGTTCCCGTAGGTAGCTCGACAGCGACATGTTCCGGGAAGCTGCCCGCGCTCGCAGGACCTCGACATCTTCGGCAGGCACGTCGCGGACCTGAATGATCTCCACGCTCATACCGGACAGCCTAGCATTCGTTCATGAACTATGCATGCACTCGTGCTTCTGGCTGTCGATCCTCAAATGACCCGGCCGGGCCGCGCATATCACGCGCTGCCACGGGCGCCGATCAGCCGCCGAACGTGTACCGAAATCGGCGTATTTCGCGACCTCGAGCGTGAGGTCGCGCGGCGAGATGCTCACGCAGTGTGACGACGGGAGGTCGCGGCCGGGGGCGCGCGCTCTTCGACGGTCATCCGAGGCGCGGTGATGGTCCCGTCATTGGTCCCTCATCGCCCATCCGGTTGCGGCGGCTTCCAGCGGGAGACGCCCGGGGTTCGCGGTCATCGCCGCCACCGGTCGCCGACGCCGGGGGGGCGCCCGCATCATCGGGCGCGGTGGTATTCGTCGTGCCGGCGAAAGAAGTTGAGCGGGTCGTCGTCGGTGCGCGCCTCGTTGCGTCCTAGTGGCGCTCGGTCGAGCCACTGGTACATGCCCCACAGCCCGTCCAGTCCGCGGGCGTAGGCGGAGTAGGTGTGGTAGACGACGCCGTCGTCGAGGACGAAGGCGCTCATGCCGGGTGCCTCGCGGGTGTACGTCAGCCAGTCCGTCCCGGTCGTGGCCGCCCACTCGGCGAAGGGGCCGTCCTTGCCGAAGTCCGGATTAGCAGGCTCGTCGAACGTGCGGAAGTTGTACTGGGTGCCGCCCGCGCGCTGCTGCTCCTCGGTCACTGACGTCCAGAAGTCGAAGTTGAAGTCGCTCCGGTACGACGACGCCCAGGGGAAGCTCCATCCCATCCGCTGCTTGTACGCCTGCAGCTTGGCCAGCGGAGCGCGCGAGATCGCCCAGAGCATCACGTCGTGGTTGGCCAGGTGCACGGCGAACCCGTTGAAGCCGTCCGCGATGGCCGAGCAGGCCGGACATCCGGCCGTGTAGTCCGGACCGAACATGAAGTGGTAGACGAGCAGCTGCGAGCGTCCTCTGAAAAGGTCGACAAGGGACGCGCTGCCCTCGTCGGTGTCGAGGACGTAGCCCTTCTCGAGGCGCACCCACGGCAGCTCCTGCCGCCGGCGCGCGAGCTCGTCGCCGCGCCGGGTCAGCTGCTTCTCGGCGTCGAGCAGCTCCAGCCGGGCGGCGAGCCACTCCTCGCGGGTACCGGTCCTGTGGTCGGTCATCGTCGCTCTCCTTCGTGTCGTTACATCGAGGGCAGGAGTCCGGGAACCGACGAGGGCGCGACGACGATCAGGACGCCGAGTCCGATGATCGCCAGTGCCAGCGGCACGTCGACGGCCGCTCTCGGTGGCAAGAGTTTCTGGGCGAGGACGAGGATGGCGATCACCGCCATCCAGGTGACGCTCATGACGCCGAGCGCGACCAGCATCAGCATCAGTCCGATGCTCGATCCCACGCAACACAGCCCGAACTCGATTCCGGAGCCGACACCTGCGCGGCACCGCTCGCGGAAGTGCCGCTTGAGCGGCGTCAGCTCGTAGCCGCCGGCCGCGATCACCACCGCGGCGGCGGCGGATGTCCCATGCAGCCGATACGCCGCGTAGACCGCGCCGCCCACCAGCGCCCAAACGGCGAGATAGGACGCAATGAACAGCGGTACGGCCTGCATGCTGCTGATGGGAATGTGTCTGACGATTGCCGGGACCGCGCCCGGCAGCATCATTGCCGCCATCATGGACACCCACACTGCGGCGAAGGACGTGAGCGAACCGAGCTCGGTGGCGGTGCCCATGTCCATCCCGTGCATCCGCCGCAGCGCGACGACCCAGCACCCGGCGGCGAGCCCGAGCGTCGCTGCGAGCGCGGCACGCTGAGCCGTTCCATGGGCCGGGGGCGCTTGTTGATCAATCATGACGTCCTCGCACTTCCTCGAATGGAGTCGTGCTGGCCTTGCGAGACGACCGGTCGAGGTGCTCGGTCAACGACTCGAGGCGGCGGTCCCAGTCACGGGCCAGCGCGGCCAGAAATTGCTGCGCCACCTGCATCGGCGCCGAACGCAGCCGGTACCGCACCCGGCGCCGCTCGCCGGGTTCGGCCGTCACCAAACCGGCCTCGGCCAGCAGGGCCAGATGTTTCGCGATGCCCTGCCGCGTGAGCGGCAGCCGATCGGCCAGGTCCGTCGCCGTTGCCGGCCCGTCTTCCGCGAGAGTGGCCAGAATGGCGCGCCGCGTCGGGTCGGCCAGGGCGGCGAAGACCTGCTCGGCGATCGCCTCGATGTCAGGCGGCATCGAGGTAGCTGACCAGCTCGCCCAGCTCGCTCGCCCAACCCTTGGTGTTGCCGTCGAACGCCGTGCCGTGCGCGTCCTCGGGCAGCTGGGCGAACCCGGTCTCGACCACCGTCAGCCGGGTGCCGGCGGCGTCCGGTTCGAGCGTGAACTCGACATACGTGCGGCGCGGATCGTCCTTGGGCAGCCCGTAGATCTGCCAGGTGTAGCCGAACACCCTGGGCTCCTCGACCCGCTCCACGCGCATGTCGACCGTGGGCCCGTCGGTCCAGCTCATCCGGGCCGATCCACCGGGACGTAGGTCGATCGCCGCGTCGTTGCCGAACCAGGCGGCCAGACCGTCCGCCGTCGTCAGCGCCGCCCAGACCTCGGCCGGCGGGTGAACAAGTTCGACGGTCCGCTCGATGCGATCGGGGAAACCCATGTCGACCCTCCACGAGAATAGCAACTGATTGGTTGCGACCTTATCGCAACCAACCGGTTGCGTCAATAGGTACTATTGATCGACCGGAACGACCTGCACAGGCTCAACGGGATGGCCGAGGTGTCGAGATAGGCGGCCTGTCTCGACCAGCCGCCGCCGCACAGACGGATGCGGTGCATCGCGGTCGGACGCCGCCCGACATCTATGAGCGCACAGAACACCGCCGGCTTCGACTGAGCTGACCGGCAGACAGTTGTCCTAGATTCGGCGATCAGCCCGATGCCGGGAGTCACGGTGCGTGGTGATGTCGCAGGCTGATTTCGACGTTCGGTTCACGTACGGCGCTTGCGCGCGCGTTTTTCAGAAGCCGGCCACGACGGGGATGACGCGCTCGCCCATCAGTTCAAGCGGGCGGATCGATGCGGCGTCGGCGACTACGCCCTCCGCGTGCACGATGCCCAGCTCGGCGAACCGCTTCAGCTCGGTGAGCATTTCATCGACGTGCTCGCCGTTCGGCCCGGGGTTGAAACGGAACTGGATCGTCTTTTCGATCTCGTCGTAGTCCCGGCCGACCGCTGCGCAATGCTCGCGGAGCACGTCGAGCTTGCGTGCGACGTCCGGACCCGGGAACAGGTTGCACGCCTGCGCGTACTGGGCAACCAGCCGCAGCGTCTTCTTCTCCCCTGAGCCGCCAATCAGGATCGGTGGGTGCGGACGGCGCAGCGGCGGCGGCGAGTTGAGGGTGCGCTCAAGCGTGTAGTGCTTGCCGTGGTAGGGGCCCTCGTCACCGCTGCACATCTGCAGGAAGATCTGCAGCGCCTCCTCCAGCCGCTCGAAGCGCTCGGCGGTGGGCGGGAATGGCAGCCCCAGGCCGCGCGCCTCCTCCTCGTTCCAGGCTGCCCCGATGCCGAGCCAGACGCGGCCCTGGGACAAGACGTCGAGGGTGGTGACGCACTTGGCCAGCAGTCCCGGCTCCCGGTAAACCACTGCCGTCACCCACGACACCAACTCGACCCGCGAGGTGCACGCCGCGAGATACCCGAGCGTGGTGTAGGCCTCCAGCATCTCGTGCTCTGGCGGCCCGAGCACGCCGATCTGCCAGACGTGGTCCATCACGCTGACCCGAGTAAACCCCGCATCCTCCGCGGCCACGGCAACCCTTCGCAGGTCCTGCGCTAAGTTCGCCGGCCCGCCCGGCCAGGTGAAGTCCGCGATGTGCAGCCCAATCTTCATCTTGGTCCCTCTCGAGTGGACGTCGTCTCGACGCTACCGCCGCGGCGCGAAAGCATCCGAACAGCGACCCAGACAGCACGCGACCACGCAGCCGTGCAGACATAGTCGATCACCTGATCCGGCCACGTGAAGCCGGCACCGCCGGTGTTGGCCTCGAGTAGCCGGTCGAGCAATGCGGCCGAGCCGTCGTTAAGTGGGACCCGACGTTCTCGGCATCGGCGACAGGCACCTGGGCGTCGACCCTCATTCGCCGAGAAACTCGGTTCGACGAAACCGGCGCAGGCAACGAGTTCGGCCTCGAACCGACACCGTTCCGGCAGACTAACGCGGACACGGTCCGGTCGCTCATCGAGTCCCGACGGGTGCCGGCACGTCGCGGACCACGCGTCAAGGAGCGCACATGAGTCAAACTCCACCGCACAACGATCAATGGCCGTGGCCCGACGACCTGGACGCATGCATCGCCGCGCCAGCATCGCATCATGTGCTCTTCGAGAACGACGCCGTGCGAGTCTTGGAGGTAATCATTGAACCCGGCACCCGGGAACCGCTCCACACCCATCGCGCACCGAGCGTCATGATCGTCGACAGGCCAGCCCGAATTCGCTAGTACACCGGGGACGCGCTCACCCATGAGACACCCGGCGCTGCCGTCGAGGAAACGCGAACCTCCTGGCTAGACCCCGAGCCACCCCACTCAGTCGAGAACGTGGACGTGCACCGGTATCACGCGTTTCGCATCGAGCTGCGCCACGCACAGCAAGACGCCGGCGAGAGCCTTGACCGCAACCGGCAGCTCTAGGCGGGTCAGTGACGCGTATTGCTCGCCTGCCTGTCCGTCCACGACTGGTCGGCGCCCGCAACTGGCCGTCATGATGAGCTTCTCGGCCGCGTCCCCGGCCCAGGGAGACGCGCTGTGAGGAACCCACACAGAACGCCGCGGCAAGGTCTGATCCCCATCTGCGCGTAATCGGCGATCCTCGGCGGTCACCGTGATAGGCCTGCGTGAAAAGCGCTTCGTCGGCGCTCACGGCGGGTGACGCGGCGAGTGGGGCTACCGAGCCGTCGTTTCGGGACGGCTGACAGGCGCTCGGGAGTGCGCGTTGTCAGCACGGATGGGTTGTTCTCGAACAAGATCAACGCATCAACTAGCCGATGTCGGAAACGCTCGCGTTGACCGCTAGACGATGCTTCGGGGTCGGGTGGCTCGCCAGCCTATGGCGAGCAGTACGGCGGCGAGGGCAAGCAGGATGGCGAGGTAGGTGAGCTGGAGGAGCCAGTACTGGCTGGCGGGGTGGTAGCGGCCGCCGCCGATGCCCCAGCCGGTGTCCGGTGTTCCTCTTGATCCGCTGGCCGTTGAGGCCGAGGTGAGGGAGCGCACGATCCAGCCGGTGAGCAGGAACAGGGCGAGGAAGCTGACCAGCGCGGCGCCGATGGCGGGCAAGGTGCGCCGCACGAAGGCGCCGATCGCGACGGCGAGGGCGAAGGCGAGCACGACCTCAGCGGCGGGTGCCAGGTCGATGGAAAAGAACCAGATCCAGCGTGAGCTGGTCAGCCCGCCGCGGTTGAGCGGGATCTGGGTGCGGTCGTTGGCGAAGCCGGCGAGCACTCCGGCCAACGCCAGGCTGATGGCCAGCATGCCGGTCTTGGTGGCGTACCAGCGGCGGCGCGCGACCGATTGGGTCCAGGCGACGAGCTGGGTGCGCTGCTCGATCTCGCGGGCCACCAGCGGAGCCCCGACGAGCACGCCGATGACGACCATGAGCAGCGGCAGACCTTCCTCGAAGACCGGGATGGCGAAGTTGTAGGCGTGCGCGAAGGAGGATTGTTGGCCGCCGGAGTAGCGCGAGAGCAGCGCGTGACAGGTCGGAGGCGGGGCGTGCACGACGCTGTCGCCCTCGACCGGCAGCGGGCAGCCGGTGGCGCGCAGCTGCGCCAGCCAGCGCTGGTAGTTGGCCAGCCATCGGTCGGCGCTGTGCGCGACGACCGCCATCACGGCGCTGGCGGCCGCGAGCACGAGCGCGGTACACAGCAGCTGTCCACGGTGTTGGCGCCAGAGCAGACATTTCATGCCGGCACCTCGGTGGGATGCCGACGCGGCGTCGCGAGGTAGGCCAGGGCTAGTTCATCGAAGGTCGGCTCGACCTCCTCCAAGCCCGGCCCCAACCTCGTGTCGGAGTCCCCGCGCACCAGCGCCGTCGTGCGCCCGGCTGTGGTGGTGGCGCTGACCACGTTGACTGCTGTGCGCTGCGGCCAGTCGAGCGGTCCGGTCACCACCCGGTGGCCGGCGCGCAGCTCGTCGATGTCACCGGCGATCTGCACCCGCCCAGCCAAGAGCACGAGCAGGTAGTCGCAGATCCGCTCGAGTTCGGCGATCACGTGCGAGGAGAACAACACCGCGACCCCGTCCTCGGCACAGGTGGCGAACATCGAGGTGAGGAACTCGCGCCGGGCCAGCGGGTCCAGGTTCGCCAGTGGCTCGTCGAGCAACAACAGCTCCGGGCGTTTGGCGAGTACCAGGGTGAGCGCGACCTGAGCACGCTGCCCGCCGGAGAGCGTGTTGATGCGGGCCCGAGCCGGGATCTCCAGCGCCCGGAGAGCTTGTCAAGTCTTCTGTGTGTGGGGTGCTCCTTGTTGATGTTGGTGGGTGTTCAGAGTTGGGCTTGTTCGGCTCGGTGACGCAGGCGTGCTGCGAGCGCGTCGGTCCAGGAGGCGATGCTGATCGGGTCGTCGGTCTCGCCGAGGGATAGCGCGCGGGTGCAGCGGGTGATCGCGGCGGTGTCGGTGCCGGTCAGCAGCCAGTTGGTGAGCCGTTCGAGCACTTCGGCGCTGTGGTCGACGACGCCGTCCTCGACGAGCACCCAGGGTGATCGCAGCGTGCTGTAGGCGGGCCGGTGATCGTTTCCGGTCACGTCAGTTCACTCCTTGCGGCAGGCGGCCGGGGTAGGCGATGTCGAGGGCGTTGAGGGCCTGTTTCCAGCCGGTGACGAGTTGGCCCTCGACGAGCCGGCCGGGTGCGGTGCGGTGGTTGACGGGCTTGCGGCGGCGTTCCTTCTCCCGGGCGCGGGCGCGCTTGTCCTCGATGTCGCAGATGGCCAGCCAGAGCAGCTTGACCACCGCCTCGTCGGAGGGGAAGTGCCCTCGGTTCTTGATGATCTTGCGGAGTTGGTAGTTCAGGCTTTCGATGGCATTGGTCGTGTAGATGATCTTCCTTACTTGCGGTGGGAAGGCCAAGAACGGGGTGAACCGTTCCCAGGCGCGTTCCCAGACGCCGACCGCGCCGGGGTAGCGGCGGCCCAGCTCGCCTTCGGTGAACGCCGCGAGGGCCTCGAGGGCGGCGTCTTCGGTGGCCGCGGTGTAGATCGGTTTGAGGGCGGCGGCGACGGCCTTGCGGTCGCCGTAGGACACATACCGCATGGCCGCCCGAATGAGGTGGACCACGCAGGTCTGGGTCACCGTCTTGGGCCAGACGGTCTCGATCGAGCGTGTCAGATGGTCTGTGTACGGGAGGTGCCTGAGAGCCTGAAGTGACTGATGTGGCTTCAGGTGGAAGGAGACACCGAGCATGTGCGCAGCAATGATCACCGATCTGGGGCCGGAGTCGTCGATGCCGGGCCGGGCGACACCACCGGCGCCGCCCCCGTGGGCGTGCGAGCAGACTCGCGCCCGGACGGCCGCCGAGCTGGCCGACGAGCTGGTGGACGAGGCGTGGCTGGACCAGCTAGATCGCCTCCCGCGGGCGGGCGAGTTGCGGTTGACCGGCGAGGGCGGGTTCCTGCCGGAGTTGATCAAGCGGGTCCTGGAGCGGGGACTGGAGGTCGAACGCACTGATCACCTGGGCTATGAGAAGGGAGACCCGGCCGGGCGCGGCGCGCCGAACTCGCGCAACGGCACCACCCCGAAGACGGTGCTCACCGAGGCCTGGGCTCGATCGGGCTGGAGGTGCCCCGCGACCGGCTCGGCACGTTCACTCCGCGGCTGGTGCCCAAGGAGTGAGCGGCGACTCGCCGGCGGCCTCGACGACATGATCATCAGCTTGTATGCGGGCGGGAATGACGGTCCGCGACATCGAACACCACCTGGTGCGCACGTTGGGCGTCGAAAAGGTGTCCCGGGACATCTCCAAGATCACCGACGCGGTGCTGGAAGAGGTCAAGGCCTGGCAGGCCCGGCCGCTGGATGCGATCTACCCGATCATCTACGTCGACGCGCTGGTGGTGAAGGTCCGCGACGGCGCGCACGTGATGAACAAGGCCGCGCACATCGTCGTCGGCGTGGACACCGACGGAATCAAGCACGTGCTGGGCATCTGGGTGCAGAAACGCCGAAGGGCGCGAGGTTCTGGCTGCAGGTGTTCACCGAGCTGCGCAACCGCGGGGTGCGCGACGTGCTGATCGCCTGCTGCGACGGGCTTGAAGGCCTGCCCGAGGCGATCGAGAGAGCTTGTCAAGTCTTCTGTGTGTGGGGTGCTCCTTGTTGATGTTGGTGGGTGTTCAGAGTTGGGCTTGTTCGGCTCGGTGACGCAGGCGTGCTGCGAGCGCGTCGGTCCAGGAGGCGATGCTGATCGGGTCGTCGGTCTCGCCGAGGGATAGCGCGCGGGTGCAGCGGGTGATCGCGGCGGTGTCGGTGCCGGTCAGCAGCCAGTTGGTGAGCCGTTCGAGCACTTCGGCGCTGTGGTCGACGACGCCGTCCTCGACGAGCACCCAGGGTGATCGCAGCGTGCTGTAGGCGGGCCGGTGATCGTTTCCGGTCACGTCAGTTCACTCCTTGCGGCAGGCGGCCGGGGTAGGCGATGTCGAGGGCGTTGAGGGCCTGTTTCCAGCCGGTGACGAGTTGGCCCTCGACGAGCCGGCCGGGTGCGGTGCGGTGGTTGACGGGCTTGCGGCGGCGTTCCTTCTCCCGGGCGCGGGCGCGCTTGTCCTCGATGTCGCAGATGGCCAGCCAGAGCAGCTTGACCACCGCCTCGTCGGAGGGGAAGTGCCCTCGGTTCTTGATGATCTTGCGGAGTTGGTAGTTCAGGCTTTCGATGGCATTGGTCGTGTAGATGATCTTCCTTACTTGCGGTGGGAAGGCCAAGAACGGGGTGAACCGTTCCCAGGCGCGTTCCCAGACGCCGACCGCGCCGGGGTAGCGGCGGCCCAGCTCGCCTTCGGTGAACGCCGCGAGGGCCTCGAGGGCGGCGTCTTCGGTGGCCGCGGTGTAGATCGGTTTGAGGGCGGCGGCGACGGCCTTGCGGTCGCCGTAGGACACATACCGCATGGCCGCCCGAATGAGGTGGACCACGCAGGTCTGGGTCACCGTCTTGGGCCAGACGGTCTCGATCGCCTCGGGCAGGCCTTCAAGCCCGTCGCAGCAGGCGATCAGCACGTCGCGCACCCCGCGGTTGCGCAGCTCGGTGAACACCTGCAGCCAGAACCTCGCGCCCTCGGCGTTCTGCACCCAGATGCCCAGCACGTGCTTGATTCCGTCGGTGTCCACGCCGACGACGATGTGCGCGGCCTTGTTCATCACGTGCGCGCCGTCGCGGACCTTCACCACCAGCGCGTCGACGTAGATGATCGGGTAGATCGCATCCAGCGGCCGGGCCTGCCAGGCCTTGACCTCTTCCAGCACCGCGTCGGTGATCTTGGAGATGGTCTCCCGGGACACCTCGACGCCCAACGTGCGCACCAGGTGGTGTTCGATGTCGCGGACCGTCATCCCGCCCGCATACAAGCTGATGATCATGTCGTCGAGGCCGCCGGCGAGTCGCCGCTCACCCTTGGGCACCAGCCGCGGAGTGAACGTGCCGAGCCGGTCGCGGGGCACCTCCAGCCCGATCGGCCCGGCCTCGGTGAGCACCGTCTTCGGGGTGGTGCCGTTGCGCGAGTTCGGCGCGCCGCGCCCGGCCGGGTCTCCCTTCTCATAGCCCAGGTGATCAGTGCGTTCGACCTCCAGTCCCCGCTCCAGGACCCGCTTGATCAACTCCGGCAGGAACCCGCCCTCGCCGGTCAACCGCAACTCGCCCGCCCCGGCGGAGGCGATCAGCTGGTCCAGCCACGCCTCGTCCACCAGCTCGTCGGCCAGCTCGGCGGCCGTCCGGGCGCGAGTCTGCTCGCACGCCCACGGGGGCGGCGCCGGTGGTGTCGCCCGGCCCGGCATCGACGACTCCGGCCCCAGATCGGTGATCATTGCTGCGCACATGCTCGGTGTCTCCTTCCACCTGAAGCCACATCAGTCACTTCAGGCTCTCAGGCACCTCCCGTACACAACCATCTGACACGCTCCGCCCGGACGCGTGCCTCAGCGAGCTGCGGGTCGAAGCCTGGGTTCATGCACCGGCCCAGCTCGAGCACGTCCGCGACCCGCAGCCGCGGCCACAGCGGTGCGTCCTGGGCGACATAGCCGATCTTCGGCAACCGCCGATCCGGCGCCCGGCCGGCGACCTGCACCGTGCCGGCCGTCGGGCGCAACAGCCCCGCAGCGATGTTCAGCAGAGTCGTCTTGCCGGCCCCGTTCGGCCCGACCAACGCGACCACCCGCCCGGCCGGCACCCCAACACTGCAGTCGTGAAGCGCCCACCGGCCGCCGGGGTATCGGTGCCCCAGCCCGCTCAGCGTCAACGCCGCCGTCATGCCACACCGCCGGCCCGGTCCGCGTCCGAGGCGCCTTCATCAAGGGCGACCGACACCAGCAGCCGGATCTGCTCACCGCTCAACCCCGCCGCACGGGCCCGGCGCACCCAACGCAACAGCGAATCGCGCACCGCCGGCGGAGCAACCATCACACTCGCCGGCGGGGCAGCGGTGACGAACGTCCCCATCCCCTGCCGCCGCACCACCAGCCCCTCATGCTCGAGTGGCCTGCCTCCCAGATTTCGGACACCGGCCCTTATAGGGTCCGGACCGGAATGGAGGATGGGAAATGTCAGAACGGCGCAGGAAGTATTCGCCCGAGTTTAAGGACGAGGCGGTAAAGATGGTGATCGAGTCATCTCGGCCGATCGCCGATGTTGCACGGGAGATCCACCTGAACGAAACCACCCTGGGTAATTGGGTGGCGAATATCGGGGTAAGCATTCAGGTGGCGAGCACTGATTTCGGTGGTTGCCAGGGGTTTCCGGTGATGGCGTCGCGGAGCGCGGTGAGGATGTCGTTGCCGTGTTTGCGGACGGTGGAGATGTATCCGCGGACGCGTAGCCAGTTGGCGGCGCCGGTGGCGGCGCGGTGACAGCCGGAGATCTTGATCTGGGTCTTGACCGGGCGCAGGTCGCGTTCGCTGCCGTTGTTGGTGAACGGCACGGCGAGGTCGGTGGTGAAGCGCAGGATCTCATCCTCGCGGTCGCGCAGGCGTTCGAGCAGGTTGCGCGCCTTGGACTGCTTGCGCCCGGGCGACCGGCGGTGTTCGGCCAGGCCGACCAGCACGGCATGGCGGAACAGCAGCAGCGGTTGCGCGGCCTGTTCGGGCGGGATGAGGTTCAGCCCTTCGTCTCGGGCCGCACGGGCGGCGCTGGCCAGGTCTGCGAGCGCGGAACGGGCCTGGCCCGGCCAGATCGCGTCTGGGTGCTGCTCGGCGACCGCGGTGAGCTCGCGGATCAGGTGCGCCCCGCACAGGGCGTGGCGGGCGGTGGCGTAGGCCGCGCCGTCGTAGACCGACAGCGCGTCGTGCACGGCGACGCCGGCGTAGCCGGGCAGCACCCCGAAACAGTCGACCGCGCCGCGGCCGCGGCTGGGGTCGAGGTGGTAGGCGGTGAGCAGGTCGGTGCGCGCCACGTGCAGCCACTGCTTGCGCCCGGCCACGTTCACGGTGGTCTCATCGACGCCGAGCACCGCGGCCAGCGTGATCAGCGTCTTGATCAGCTTCTCCACCTCGGCCAGCGCCTCGGCGGTGCGCGCGACCTGGGCGGACACCCAGCCGGTCGAGACGCCCGCGCCGGTCAGGTCGGCGATCAACCCGGCGGCCCGCTCCACCGGCACGTGCTGGAACACCACCAGATACACCGCGATCGCGCGCAGGTTCGACCCGTAACAGACCGGGCCGTCCACCCCCACCGGGGCGGGCGCGGTGGTTATCCTGCCGCAGCCGCAAGCCCGCTTGTGCAGGCGATGCTCGGTGATCTTCACCTTGACCAGCGGCACATCGCGGACCTGCCTGATGATCATCCCGGCGTCCTCGGCACCGTCCAGCCCGGCCCCGCAGCCACCGCATGCGGCCGGCACGTGCTCGACCACCTCGTCCGGGTCGGCCACATACTCCAGCGCCGAGCCCGGTGCGCCAGGCTGCTTGCCCGGCTTGCGAGCCGAACCTGCCCGCCGGTCACGCTTCGGCTTGCCGAACCGGTCCGAGGACGGCGGAAGCGACGAGTTGCCCGAGTTCTGCCCCAGCCGCCGGGTCAGCTCCGCAACCTGAGCCGTCAGCGCCTCGATCCGCGCCGACTGCCCCTCGATCACGCGGGCCTGCTCGGCCACCACCACCAGCAGCTGCTCACGCGACAACTGCTCCATCCCGGCCACACGAGCATGATCGAGGCCAGCCAACCAAGATCAAGCCGACACGCCGCTGCTCGCCACACCAGTCACACTGGTAACAGGTGAATGGTTACCGAAACCACCCTGGGTAATTGGGTGGCGAAGTATCGGGCCGAGCACGTCGAGGACGAGCCGCCGTTGAATATTACGGAGCGGGCGCGACTGCGAGAATTGGAGCGGGAAGTTCGGGAATTGCGGATGAAGAGCGAGTTCCTGGGAAAAGCGGCGGCCTTCTTCGCCCAGGAGTATCGGTGAGCGAGCGGTACGAGTTCATCGATGCGCAGAAGGCGTTCTACCCGGTCCGGTCGATGTGCCGGTGGTCACAGGTTTCGGCGTCGGGCTACTACGACTGGCGGTCGCGGCCGGCGTCGGCGACCGCCGAGCGCCGGCGTGAGCTGGAGGTCCTCGTGGCCGTCGTGTTCGAGGAGGCGGACGGCATCTACGGCTACCGGCGGGTGCATGCCGAGCTGGCCCGCGGGCAGGTCCCGGCCAGCCCGGAGCTGGTGCGAGCGGTGATGCGCGATCTCGGCCTGTACCCCTGCCAGCCCAAGCCCTTCCGGCCCACCACCACGACCCCGGGCGACGCAAGTGCAGTACCGGACCTAGTGGCCCGCGACTTCACCGCCGCCGCGCCGGGCAGCAAGCTTGTCGGGGACATCACCTACATTCCCACCTGGCGCGGCTGGGCTTACCTGGCCACCGTCATCGACTGCCACACCAAGGCATGCATCGGCTGGGCGGTCGCCGAGCACATGCGCACCGACCTCGTCGTGGACGCGTTGGACATGGCCGCCCGCAATTACGACCTCGCCGACGAGTGTATATTCCACTCCGATCGCGGAACACAATACATGTCCGACCAGTTCGCGAAACACGCTACCGCGCTGGGTATTCGCCGCTCGGTCGGCCGCACCGGTATCTGCTACGACAATGCGCTCGCCGAATCCTTCAATGCCGCGTTGAAAGTCGAGCGCGTCAATCGCACCCAATATCCAACCCTAGAACACGCACGACGTGATATTGTGCAGTACATCGAATTCCGCTATAATCGTCGCAGGCTTCACTCGGCACTCGGCTATCGGACACCACACGAAGCCTACAACGACTACATCAACAAGCGCGGATCTCTTTCCGCGGCGTAAGAAACACCACCAATTACATGTCCGAAATTCGCGGAGCAGCCCAGAGCTCGGCATAGGCCTTCACCACCGTGTTCGGGTTGATCGCCAACGCATCGACAACCTCCCGCAACGGCGGAAGCTGATCCCCGGCAGCCAACCGCCCGAACATCACCTCACGACGCACCTGCTCCACCAACTGCCGATAGATCGGCACCCCGCTGCCCGCATCGATTCGAAACAAGACGCAACCCCATCCGCAGTACCCACTGTACTAGCACAGCAGTACACTGATCTATGCGGTGGCGCAACCCGCCCTGAGGCAGTTGGCGACGGCAAGCCCCGCGCGGGCCACCAACGAGCTACATCGCCACCAAGCGGGCATCGCAGGACGCCGACTCTGCCCAACTGATCACCGCCGCACACCACTGACGCGACCGCTCACGAGCGAATCGGTCCGGACGCCGGGCGAGCAGAACGACCCCACGTCGACCATCCGCAAGCCCGGATGGCCACGCCGTAATCGGCGTTACCGTGCCTGTGATCACGGATCTCGGGCAGATCACGCGGGCATCTCCTGCGACGAACGCAAGCGATGTCGTGACGCATTGCGCCCAGACCCGGCTCGGCCGACGACCGCACCGGCTCTGCCGCCGATACCGCGGACGTTCGGCGGCGCTAACGTCGGCGTAGCCGCAGGTTCGCGGCCGCGCAGGTCCGAGATCACGAGCCTGTAGTGCTATCCAGAGTCACGCGTGGTCGGCGTCGACGCCCGGCGGCGGGTCGTGCTTCGGCTGGCAGATGGGCGGATGTGCAGTGGGGTCAGGAGGGTGGGGTGGTGGCGTCCCAGAAGGCGGCCTCGAGGCGGAGGACCTCGGTGAACGCGTTCTCCTGCTCCGGGCTTGGCGTTTCGGGCAGGGCTTCGTCGACTAGGTGTTCCAGCTCGGCGACGTAGTCGGCGAACGCGGGACTGGTCCAGCGTTCGACGATCTCGCGGTACGAGGCGGCTCCCGGTTGACCGGTGTGCCAGGCGTCGAGGTAGACCCGCTCGAGCGTCCACAACGCCACCAGGGCCACCGGGGTTGGGGCGGTGTCGAGTCGGCCGAGTAGGGCCAGGTACTCCAGGGTGGTGGGGGCGGCGACCGCGGCCAGGGACAGGTCACGCTGCGTGGCCTGGGCTTCGAACCAGGCCAGTTCGTCGACGAGCGCGACGGCGCCGCGGGCCAGGGCGGGCTGTGCGGCGCGGGGCGCGCGGGCCAGCAGCCGGGCTTGGAAGGACAGCAGCGAGGACGCGAACACGTAGTCTTGTGCCAGCCAGGCGGCGAACCGGCCGGGATCGAGACTGCCGTCGCCGACCGCGGCCAGGAATGGGTGCTCCGTGGCGGCCTGCCACAAATCACGGTGACGGTCGATCAGCTCGCTGGCCCGCACTCCTGAAACGCTACTGCGATCGGGGTGCATCGCCGACGCGGTACGGCCCACCGGCTCTCCGGCAGCGTCGACCGCATCCGCACCACCAGCTGCCTACGCCGGGGCTCACACACCGCCGCGCGTCCGACAGCAGATCCCCCTCGACACGGGCGCCCTGGGACGAGCACCTGTCGATGCGCATGCCGCACAGGTGAATCTGGTTTCGCCGCTCGTCCAATCGGCGGCGGCTCAGGTTGCGCGGGCTAGGCGGCGTCTCTCCCCGACGCTACGGGGGTCGAGGCGGAGGCCGAGCTCACCGGCGAGCGCGAGCGCCTGCTCGTACTCCTCGCGGTAGATGCCGCGGGCGATCTCGGGGTACTGGCCGTTCTGGCCGACCCTGCCGGACACGTAGTACTGCGCCATCAGGTTCACGTAGGTGCCGGTGCCGAGCTCTGCGGCGACGAAGCGCAGGATCGCCTCGGTCTCCTCGAGCAGCCCGGGCATGATCAGGTGCCTGAGTATCAGGCCGCGCCGCGCCATCCCGCGCTGGTCCAGCACGAGATCGCCGACCTGGCGGTAGCATTTCGACGAACGTGTCGCGCGCGATATCCGGGTAGTCGGCGCGTTTCAGATTGCGACGCGCTGTCTCGCTCGTCCACACCTTGAAGTCGGGCATGTAGACATCGACGATCCCGTCCATCAGGCGGAGGCTGTGCAGCGAGTCGTAGCCGCTGGTGTTCTAGACGATCGGCAGCCCGAGGCCGCGCGCGAATGCCACCGGCAGCGCTTCGAGGATCTGCGGGACGACATGTTCGGGCGTCACCCAGTTGATGTTGTGGCAGCCGGCCGCCTGCAGCTCGATCATCATCGCGGCGAGCCGCTCGGGCGTGACCAGCTCGCTGCGCACCTGCCAGGAAATGTCGTGGTTCTGGCAGAACACGCAGCGCAGGTTGCACTCGGAGAAGAAGATCGTGCCTGAGCCGCGCCGGCCGCGGAGGCAGTCCTCCTCCCCGAAGTGCGGGAAGATAGGAGGCGACGACCGCATGTCGCCCGATCGCGCACAAACCCGCGACGTCGGCTCGACGGTCAACCTTGCAACCGCGCGGGCAGACTACACAGCGCTCGCCGAGCAGCTGGTGCGCCTCCACCGCCCGGCGCTCGAGCTCGGCCCGCGAGAGCGCCACGGTCAACATGTCAGATGCAGCGCCGCCGCCGTCTTCCGCGGATCGAGCTCGGTATAGCGCCGCACCGCCTCCGCGGTCGGCAGCACCTCGACATCGACCCCGCGGTCGCGCAACGCCTCGAGCATGCCCGGATCGGGCCGCATCCGCTGATACGCACCGGTGCCGACCAGCAGCCGCTCGGGAAGCTCGTCGAGCACCTCGTCGAGATCCTCCAGCACCAGCCGGTGACCTTCCTTGCGCCGCCAGCCACACACCACGCGCCTGGGCAGCACGATCACGTCACGCGTCTCCTCACGCCCGTCGATCCTCACGCGCCCGAAGCCGTAACCGTCCATCTCGGCCATCGCCGCGATGGTAGCGCCAGGCCAACCAGAATCCTGCATATCAGTTGGGACGGCTCGTTGTCCGCGACGCCAAGCAGAGCAGCGAGATCGAGCTCAGGCGGCACACCGACGCTGACGATGACGCCCGCACCATCCAGGAGATGTCCACAGCGCTGCAGATCGGCCGCATCCGGACGCCACGGTTATACACATCGTCTCGACGGACCCGACCCCTCCATCGCTCCTTGGCGTCGAAAGCGACCAGAACGCGACCGAGCGACAGTCACTATGGACGCGACGCACTTGAATGCCTCGCCCGAGCCGACCCAGGCGAGTGCACAACTGTTATCTCCAGCCCGATCTTGGGTGCCTCCGACGTCGCCGACGGGCCCTTTCGACCCCGTTGTAGACACCTTCTCTGAACCGGTGTCGCCGACGTGCGCACCGCGATTCTCCTTATCTGTGGTGGGACCCCCGGGTCAATGGGGGTCGGATGTTCTGGGTGGGGTGGGCCCGTTGGGTCGATTGGTGCGTGGTCGCGTCGGCCCGGAGCCGGGGTCAAGGTGGAGCGCCCGCAGCCGCGTTTAGCGGCGAGGACGTACGACCTTGACGCCGGCGAGGACCGGCGGATGATCGCGGTCGACCCAAGGGGCCTGCCGGTGGTCAGGTCATGGCCCGCCTCTTCGGTCGGGGGACGGTCGGCGCGGAGTGGGGTGCGCGGCGTCGCCCTGCCTTATCTGGGTGCACGGCCCGTGACCGGCCCGGCGACGTGATGGCGTATGGGGTGAACCCGGCGGTGTGGCGCGGCTGCTCATTCTTTCCGGGACGACCGCCCCGAGGGCGACGACAGGAGACTTGCGGGAGCCAGCCGCGGGCATCAGCTGAGGGGGACGAGGGCACGCACCGGTCATCGCGTCAGGCCGCCTTGCTGGGTAGCGGCTGGTTGACGTCGACCCAGGCCCGGTCGCCAAGCTCGCGCAGGGCGTGGTGGCAGCGGCGCACCAGCTTGCGGGCCACCGACAGGGCTGGGCGTTTGCCGCCGAGCCGGTCGCGTACCGCGAGGTAGTAGTCGTGGTCGGGTGAGCCGACGCGCGCGCCGGACTTGGCCGCCTCGAACAGCGCCCAGCGCAGCTCCGGAGAGCCTTGGCGGGCCAGCCTGCCGGGTGAGCGTTTGCCGTCGGAGGAGTACACAGTGACGTCCAGGCCGGTGAAACGCACCGCCTGATCGGAGTTGGCGAACCGGCGGCAGTCGCCCAGCTCGGCCCAGATGATCGCCGCGCAAACAGCGGGGCCCGATCCCGTACTGGGCCTGCAGCGCCCGCGGCCCGGGCTGCCGGCAGCCGACCGCACACAGCTGCAAACGCAACGGCTTGATCTGCCCGGTCAGCGAATCGATCGCCGCCAGCGCAGTGTCCAGCATTTGCCGGCCCGCCGCCGACAGCTCGACCGCGGCCAGCTCGGCACGCCCGTCCACCGTCAGTAAACCCTTGATCGGCGGCACGCCCTGATGGAACAGCTCGGCGTGGATGCGCTGCTGCCAAGCCCGCCGCTGGTCCATCAACGCCACATACAGCCGGCCCAGCGTGCGCACCTCCAGCACGTGCGCCGGCGGGATCCACGACTCCGGCAATCGATCCGAGCACAGCAGCTCCCGCAGCAGCTGAGCTTCCCCTCGAATCGTGGAGGCTTGTTCAATGATGGATGGGGTTGCTGATCATGGGCAAGTGTCAGCTTGCGCCGGCGGTTTCACCGGTGAGCTCGGCGATGATGATCACCTCCTCACAGCAGGGGCAGATGCCGCCTGGGCCGAGGCGTCGGCAGGGCCGTGAGCAGTCGGGGCACCACTGTTCGGCGAAGTAGCGCGTTTCGCAGTCCGGGCACTGGTAGACGGTGCCTTCCCGCCGTGACCGATTGCGCGCCAACGGGACCTCGCGGGTGTCTGGTTGGTGGCGTCGGCGGTAAGCCGCTTGGCGGCACGCCGGTGAGCAGAAGCGTCGGGATCGCCCTGCGGGCAGCTGCTGTCCGCAGGCTGGGCAGCCTGCTGCCGTCACGGAAACGTCACTCGACGGGGTCGGTGTGCTCATCAGGCCGCCTCCTGCCCCTGGCCAGGTTGTGCGGCGGCGTGCTCGTAGTCGTTCGGCGTCATCATCGCCGCCGAACTGTGCCGCCGGCTGGTGTTGTAGAACTCGTGGCACCAGGCGAGGACCACGGTGCGTGCTTCGGCTCTGGTGGTGAAGTGGTGCCGGGACAGGACCTCGTGCTCGAGGGTGGAGAAGAACGACTCCGCGGCGGCGTTGTCGAAACACGAACCGACCCTGCCCATCGACTGCCTGACACCGAGTTTGTCCTTACACAGCAGGGTGAAACTCGACGCGGTGTATGTCGAGCCGCGGTCGGTGTGGAAGATCACGCCATCGATCTTCTTCCGGCCGCCGCGCACCGCAGCGGCGATCTTGATCGCGTCGCAGGCCAGCTGCGCGTTCGGATGCTCACTGGTTGGGCAGGCCAGCAGCTTGCGAGAGAAAAGATCAAGGACGGTCGCGAGGTAGAGCTTGCCTTCATCGGTCGGGATCTCGGTCATGTCCCCGCACCACTTCAGGTTCGGCGCCGAGGCGGTGAAGTCCCGCTCGAGCAGGTCCGGGAACTTCGGCGCTTTCCTGTCTTGCTTCGTCAATCCCTTGCTGTGCTTGGGTTTACGGCCCTGCAGTCCTTGACGGCGCATCGAGTCCGCGACCGTGTTCACGCTCACCGTCCAGCCCGCCTCCAGCAGGTCGACGTGGATACGCGGCGAGCCGTAGGTGCGCTTGGAAGCGACGAACATCGCCAGCACCTCGGCGTCCAACGCGGCACGGCGCCGCTGTTGGGGCCGTGGTTCGCCCTTGATCCACTTGTAGAGCCAGGACACGCTGACCCCCAGGATCGCGCAGCACACCGCGTACGGGACGCGGTAGAAGGTCCTCTGGTCGGCGATGAAGCGTGCCACGCTCACCTCGTCGCCTCCTTCACCCACACGACCACGGAGCGCTTGAGGACATCGCGCTCCATCCGCAGCTCGGCGTTCTCGCTGCGCAACCGCCTCAACTCGTCGATGTCCGCGACGGACAGCCCGTCGATGCCCTCCCGCTCGGCACGATCCTTGGCAAACCAGTTACCCAGCGTTCCCTCGTTGATCCCGAGATCACGAGCGACCTGCGCGATCGATTTCCCGGTCTCCCGGACGATCCGCACAGCCCCCTCACGAAACTCCTCGTCGAACTTCCTTCGCTTCTCCGGCATGACTACTCCTCATAGCGCATGCCTTCACGGTTTTGGGGGAGGTTCAAGCCGAGCATCGGCCCGGTCGGTCTTGGCCCGCTTCTTCCGGCCACGCGCCGTCGCCGTATCCGCCGGCTCGGCCAGATGCGCCTCCACCCCGGCCCGGGTCAACTCCTCCACCACGAACCACCACCCGGTGCAGCCCTCCACCGCGAACGCGACATCCCCACACCCGTCGAACCGCCGCGCCAACCACGCTCGCAGCACCGCCCGCGTCCCCGGGCGGACCTGCCCAGCGCTCAGCTCCCCGGTATCGGTGTCCACGTAGTCGAACGTGATCTGCGCGCGGTGCACGTCAAAGCCACCTACGATCGTCATCGGGACGTCCTCGAGCTCCTGTTCTCGCAACCAACGATTGCGATCGTGCCGAGGGGGTCTCATCACATGCCATCTTTCCTCGCTGCGCTCCTGATTGCGCGAGCCGGTGAACGAGTCCCTGCGTAGACACGTCAAACGGAACCGTTGTCACGTGAGGAATCCTCGATGAGGGCTTCAGATAGCCGTTATAGACGCCCACCGCAGCGCGCCGCGAGTTCTTTCACGGGCCGCAGATGCGGAAATCTGTCGCAGCTGCGCGATGAATGGACCCCCGCGACGACCCCTCATTGCCGACGTGCGATCGCGATGCGCATGCCGTTCTTGTATCGCTACGCAGCTTCCTGATGCTGCAAGGATCGCCGCCAGCCCAAGGGCGAGCGTGCTGCCAACAGTGAGGTCCCCATGTTCTCTCACCGAAGCGTGACTGCGAGCCGGACTCGGTTTGGCCGGCACGACTCGTTCCTTGGGGAGGCCTCAGAGGCCGGGTCCGGCGATGGTCGGTGTCGGTGGCGAGGTCCGTCCAGCGGGCCGGTGTGACTTGGGATGATCGGCCGATGCTGACCAGCTGGACCGAGCGGCTGTGGGCCGACGTCGCTCCGGTCTATCACGCGATCCTGGTTCACCCGTTCCTGCGTGGACTCACCAGCGGTGACCTGCCTGCCGACCGGTTCGCCTACTACGTCGCCCAGGACGCCCACTACCTACGCGACTACGCCCGGACGTTGGCCGTGGTGGGCGCGAAGGCCCCCACCCATGCCGACGCCGGGATGTTGGCGCGGCACGCCGCCGGCACGGTGGACGTCGAGCTGACGCTGCACGCGGCGCTGCTGCCGCGGCTCGGGTTGGCGGAACAGGATCTGGACCGCATCCCGGTGTCGCCGACCACGCTGGGCTACACCAGCTACCTGCTGGCCACCGCGTACGGAGGCAGCTTCGCCGAGGGCCTGGCCGCGGTGCTGCCCTGTTACTGGATCTACGCCCGGGTCGGGGCGGCGTTGCTGGAGCGCGGCTCGCCGGACCCCCGTTACCGCGCCTGGATCGACACCTACGCCGGCGCGGAGTTCGCCCAGGTCGTCGCCGAGGCGCTGGCCCTGGCCGACCGAGTCGGCCCGCGGCTGAGCCACCACGACGAAGCCCTGGCACGCCAGCACTTCGCGGTCACCGCCCGCTACGAGTGGATGTTCTGGGACGCCGCCTGGCGACTGGAGGACTGGCCGCTGGGCTGAGCCCCAGCCAGAACCGGTAGGCCCCCGGTCTCGCCCGATACGGCGTCCCCGGGCGACGGTGGACGCACGCGCATGCCGGCGCCTACCGCGAACCCGGCTGACGGGCAGGCGGGTTATCGAGGCGGATGGACAGGAGGTGGGCATGACTGGTCCGGCAGGTGATCCCGGACGCGCAGCCGCGGACGGGCTGGCCGACCCGGGCGGCCGGCTTCGTCCAGCACCGACACTGCGGCGGACACCGAGGAGTTTCCGCGGCTGCCGCTGGATGCTGACCGGACCGTGGTGATGCGCTCCCAGCCTGGGTTTCGGGTCAGCTGGCGTGGCTATGACCGCCGGCAGGTCGACACCTACCGGTCCAGAGTAGAGACTGAACTCGCGTCCGCCGCAGCGCCCAGGAACGCGCGGCGCACGCGCACGCGCAGACCACCGAACAGCTGCGCGCCGCGCACAGCGACCTGGGGCGGCTACGCGGCCAGGTCACCGACAGCCCAACCGCTCTGTCTGAACGGCTGCGGGAAATCCTGCACCGCGCCGGCCAGGAGGCCGAGCAGACCCGAGCCGACGCCCAGACCGAAGCCGACCAGATCGGCTCCCGCGCCGGCACCGACGCCGACGCCGAAACGATCGTGCAACACGCACGCGACACGGCCGCGGGCATCCTCAACGGGGCCGGCACGCAGCAGCAGAAACTGCAAGCCGAAACCGCGGACGCCCAGGCCGCCGCCCGACAACAGCTCGACGACGCACGCGCCGAAGCGATCCGACTACGCGACACCAGCCGCACCGAACTAGACCAGCTGGCCGCCGAAGCCCAGCAGGCCCGCGACCGCGCCGACACCGAAGCAGCCGCCAGCCGCACCGACGCCGACCGTCACGCCCGCGAACAGCGAGAACAGGCTGGACATCCCCCAATTCCGTGAAGGCATGCACTATGAGGAGTAGTCATGCCGAAGGAAACCAGGCGCAAGTTCGATCCGGAGTTCCGCGGGGGGGCGGTCCGGGTCTGGCGTGAGACGGGTAAGCCGATCGCGCAGGTCGCTCGTGATCTTGGGATTAACGAGGGCACGTTGGGCAACTGGATCGCGCGTGAGCAGGCGGCCCGGGACGGCTCCGATGGCCTCTCGCGTGATGATCTGGCCGAGCTGAAGCGGCTGCGCGCTGAGAACGCGGAGCTGCGGATGGAGCGCGCCGGTCGCTGGTAGTCGAGATCCCCCCGAAGCCTGGCAAGTTAGAACGGAAGAGCTTACGTATCTTTGCGCTTCCAGCGGCGTGGTTTACGAGCTGGCTCGCAGTGCGCAAACCGTCGATAGCACGCAGGTCAACGAGCCGTGTCACGCGTATCGGATGTTCTGCCGTGCTGGAGACGGTCTGGCGCAGTTGGCCTACCCTTCACCGGGCATTTCGTCCGGCGGGGCTTGCCTACCCTGGCGATCCACCGCTCGCACGCGTCGGCACCGTTGGTCAGCGTCCAGTCGCAGTTCCTCTATTGGAACGCATGCGGCGGACCGGTGCTGCACCGGGCGAGTGGCGAGGACCCGGAGTGTATGTACCTTAACGGTTACTTATCTAGATGGTTACGCTGTCGGGTGTGGACGCGGTGCTGCAGGCGTTGGCCGACGAGAGCCGGCGCACGGTGCTCGAGATACTGCGCGATCACCCGGCCACGGCCGGCGAACTGGCCGAGGCATTGCCCATCGCGCGACCGGGCGTCTCGCGGCACCTGCGGGTCCTGCGGGCGGCGGGGCTTGTGGAGGTCGAGCGGCGGGCCCAATGGCGGATCTACCGGCTGCGACCAGAGCCGCTCGCCGAGGTGGACACCTGGCTGGGGCGTTACCGCGCGTTGTGGGAGCAGCGCCTCGACACCCTGCACACCGAGATCGCCCGCGGGAAGCGGGAGAGAAGGAGAACGAGATGAGTCGAATCCTCGGCAGCATGCGTCGCATCGACGACAAGCGTGGCGCGGTGCGCATGGAGGACGTCTACGACACCGATATCGCCGATCTCTGGTCGGCCATCACCGAGCCGGACCGCCTGGCCCGCTGGATCGCCACCGTCGAGGGCGACCTGCGGGTCGGGGGCACCGTGCAGACGCAAGCACCTGCATCCCCCGCACGACACCTTCCCGGGCGAGGTGTTCTTGCGTCTCGCGGGCGAGGCGCTCGAGCAGGCCGAAGCCGGACGCGACAACCCAGTCGCCTACGAGGGGTTGCTGGACCGGTGCCTGGTCGAGCATCGATTCATGGGACGCGAGAATCGCAAGATCCAGTTCGCGATCCTGGCAGGCGCCGCGGCTCGCGGAGGCATCGAGCCGGACCTGCTAGACGAGGTCATCTGGTGGCAGACCGACGACTTCTGGTTCTACGCCCTGGCGGCCGCCGTGGCGGCCGTGATCCGGGCCTGCGCCGAGCGGACCGGCCAACCCATGTCAGCCGTCACCGACCGGCTCGCGGCCCGCACCTTGCACACCTGACTAATCAGCGCAGCCGCCGTCGTGTCACCGGCTCCGGAGCCGGATGCCTAGGCAAGACGGCCTGCCTCTGGTCGGCGTGCAGCTCGGCGGCCTACCCTACGCGGTGAGGTCCTTGTTCTCGGGGACGAACTGGCTGGCTGTGAAGCTCGCGCCCTGCGGGTCGTTGATCACTGCGACTTTGGCCCAAGGGGCGTCCATGGGGCCGCTGACGACGTGGCCGCCGAGCTCGCGCGCCTTGGCTGCGACCGCGGCGGCGTCGTCGACGGCGAAGGTCACGCCCCAGTGCGCCGCGGTGTCGGAGTCGCCGTCGGCGCTCGGATTCAGCGCGGCGACGACGTCGATGAATCCCTCGGGTGCACCCATCTGCGCCATCTGCTCGCGCAGGCCGGGGGTCTTCTGTTCGAGGTGATCGCCGTAGCCGGGCAGAGTCCACATGACACCGGCGGGGATGGCCAGCGTCTTCCACCCGAACACGGCGCCGTAAAACGCCTCAGCAGCGGCGCGGTCTCGGGTGGTGAGGGTGTTGAAGTTCAGGCAGCCGTGTTCGTTGACGACCGTCGCCCCTGTGTGGCTGCGCGGTTGCCAGATGCAGAACGCGGCGCCTTCCGGATCGGTCAGGACGGCCATTCGCCCTGCGTCCATGACGTCGAAGGGCGCCGTTGCTACTCCGCCGCCAGCAGCACCGGCTTTCGCCGCCGTCTCCTCCGCGTTGTCGACCCAGATGTAGGTGTTCCACATCGCCGCGGGTGGCGCGCCGTCGAGGACGGACCCGATCGCTGCCACATCGCCGCCTCGGATGCGGGCCATGAAGTACTTGCCCGGCGACCCGGGCGGCATGGCGTCCTCGAACGCCCAGCCGAATAGGCCGCCGTAGAAGGAGCACGCCGCGTCAGGGTCGGGTTGGCTGGTATCGATCCAGCAGGGAACTCCGGGGATGTACCCGTCTCGCTCGGCCATGATCGTCTCCCATCCGTCCGGTCTCGTGTCAGCGAAGCGTACGAAACACCACCGACAACGCGGCGACAGAACCTGGGGGCACGAGGCTCACGCCGTTCGCCGCGCGGGTACCTGGCTGCTGCAGTAGAACGTCGCCAGCCTCCGGCCAGCGCGCCTTCGGCGGTGAGCTCTTGCTCCACGCCGCATCGTCGGCGATCTACACCCGAACTCGCGCTCGCAGAAGCTCGGGCTCAGCTCGGTCCCAAGCCCGTGAACACGGCTGACCGAGGTGTTCGAGCAGACCGGCCGCGCCGAGTCGGCGCTAGGCGCGGCACCGGAGATCAGAATCGGGCTGAGGTCGAGTTCGTCAGCTGGGGATCATGATGCGGCCAGCCGCATGTTCATGCCTTTGGCGCGACGATGAGTTCCGCCGTGCTGGTGCGTCTGCCCTGCAAGCAACGAGCCCGACCACGAGGTGCACGCCATGGGAATTGGTCCGCTAGAGGGCTAAGTCCTCTAGAGCATGTGGACAAGTTGTCTGAGGCCTGATCGGCGCCCTGATCGAGACCGGCGCGCAGCCCCGGCCGAGCCCAGCTTGAGGTCCGGAAAGCGGTCGTTTGCCGTCACCGAGCCCGGGCGGCCGTGGTTGCTGTGTCGCTGGCTCCCGACCGCCGTCGACCGGCCTGGTCGCCGCGGCGATACTCTGTCTGCATGAGTACGCCGGACGCGGCCGACGAGTGGGATCTCACCGTTCCCGTTGACGAGGCGGAGCTGCTGGCCGAGTTGCGTCGGCATGGGGTCTACCCGGGCCAGCGGGTGCATATGCGTGTCGTTCACGAGCAGCACGACGCCGGTGGTGGCGTGGAGTTTCGCGGATCACTGGCCGGCTTCCCGGAGCCGACCTGGGAGGACTTCGCGCACGCGAGTGCGGCAGCTCGCGGCGACTTCACCGTCACGTGAGAGTCCTCGCCGACTCGCACGCGTTGGTTTGGTACGGACACGACTCCCCTAAACTGTCCCAGCGGGCCCGCGCCGCACTCGGCGACGCCATCGCCACAGACGGCCTGGTGATCTCAGTCGTGTCCCTGGTCGAGCTGTGGTACGTCACCCAAACCACGCACGGCGTGAGCATCGAAGAACTGGCCGTCCTGCGGCGACATGTGACGAACGCACCGACGATGCACATCCACCCGATCGACGAGCCTGTGGCGGATGCTTTCACCAAGATCGACCGCGCGGCGATACGCGACCCATGGGATCGCTTCATCATCGCCAGGTGCTCAGCCTTCCGCTCGTTACCCGTGACGACCTCATCCACGAATCGGGCCTGGTCGACACGATCTGGTAACACTCGCCCCAGCAGGTGCGCTCGGCGCTCGGCGCCGCACGCAGTCAGCGACACACCCCTTCGGGCACCAGCTTCGGCAGCGATGCCGACGCGGCGCGTTCACGGTCTCGCCACTCGGCAGCGTTGGAACGCTTCATGCAGCGTGTCGCCCGCCGCGCCGGCCTAGACAAGAAGATCGGCACGCTACCCGTGCGGCATGCTTTCATCCCCGCCGCCCTCGACGCGTTCTCCGTGATCGAGCTCGGCAGTCGCTACGTCCACATCCTGACGAACCCTGACGGCCCGTGGACCACCCAGCAAGCCCGCAATCTCCTCGCTGACCTCGGCGATCGAGCCGGACGGTTCCTGTTCCTCGTACGGGATCGAGCCGACCAGTTCACCAACTCATTCGACATGGTCCTCGCCGACTCGGGCGTCAACGTCGTCAAGATCCCACCGCGATGCCCGCAAGCGCACTGCTACGCCGAACGGTTCGTACGAACGGTCACAGCCGAACTCACCGACCGGATGCGGATCGTTGGCCAGCGACATCTTCCTCTGCTCCTCGACGAATATGTCCGGCACTACAACACCCAACGACCCCACCGCGGCCGGCAACGCTGCCCGCCAAAGCCCGAGGACCCCATACACGACCACCGGCGCGCATCGTGCGGCGACCGATCCTCGGCGGCCTAATCAACGAATACCAACGAGCCGTCCAAGCCATAGACCGTCACCGGCCGAGTATTGGAACCCCACACGATGTGGCGTGGCCGCTGGGCGTGTGGCCGTATCGGAGGTGACCAACGCTCTCGTCGGCGACGTTGACGGCAGCGCCCTCTAGGGATCGGCGAGGATCCGTGACACAATCCTGCGACGCGCGGAGCGTGACCGGGGGGTTGGCGCAGTGACAGAGCATGGTTGGCGGTTCAACCCGCCCCCAGGGTGGCCGCCGCTGCCACCGGGCTGGCAACCCCCTGAGGGCTGGACCCCGAACCCCAGCTGGGCTGCGGCGCCCGAGGGCTGGTCGTTCTGGATTCCCGACGGCCAGCCGACCCAGGTCCTTGAGCCACTGCCACGTCACGCCACGGGCAACCGGACCCACGCTGTGCGGTGGGTCCTTGGCGGCGTGGCGGGGGTGGCGCTGCTCGGCGGCGCGCTCGCCGGATGGGCGAGCCTGCTCGTCGTCGCCGGACTCCTGACCGTTATCGTCGCGGTGGTCGCGCTGGTACGCGGCGCGCTCCCGTGGCTGCGGTTGAAGAACCGGGCGGCGGCAAGCGTCGTGGGCGGTGTCGGGCTCGCCGTGCTGATCATCGGCTGCACCCTTGCCCCCGCCCAGTCCAGCAACACCGCCTCACCTGCCCGGTCATCAGCGGCAACCCCCACGGCAGCCGCGAGTACCCCGCCCACACCGTCCTTGAGTCCTTCGCCGTCTCCGAGTTCGGCCGCGATCGCACCCGTCGGGTCCGCGTTGGCCATCGTCGCGGTGCTGCCAGTGAAGGGACGCAGCCCAAAGGCCGGATACAGCCGTGACGCGTTCGGTCCCGCCTGGGCGGACCTGAACCACAACGGCTGCGACACCCGCAACGACATGCTCCGCCGTGACCTCAACCCGGTCACCGTGACCGCGGCGACCAGAGGCTGCGTCGTCACCACCGGTGTGCTCGCCGACCCGTACACCGCCACGACCATCCGCTTCCTCCGCGGCGACGCGACCAGCCGCCAAGTCGAGGTTGACCACGTCGTCGCCCTCGCCGACGCCTGGCAGACCGGCGCCCAACACTGGACCACCGCGCAGCGTGAGGCATTCGGCCAACGACCCGCTCGAACTGCTCGCCGTCGACGGAGCCACCAACGACGCCAAGGGCGACGGCGACGCCGCGACCTGGCTGCCACCGAACAAGGCGTTCCGCTGCGCCTACGTCGCCCGGCAGGTCAGCATCAAGCACAAGTACCGACTGTGGGTCACCGCGGCTGAACAGGCCGCCATGCGCCGCGTGCTCGCCACCTGCCCGACCCAGCCCCTCGTCACCGCAGCCGCCGCGACCAAACCCGCAGCGGCAACCGCGTCGACGATCGCGCCACCCCCGCGCGTCACCGCCGAAGCTGCGCCCCCGGCCGCGCCCGGCACCACCAAAGCCGCGCCGCCTCCGGTGCCCGTCACCTCGCCCGCCGCCGACTGCACCCCCGGCTACGACCCGTGCATCCCCCCAGGCCCCGACGTCGACTGCGCCGGTGGGTCCGGCGACGGCCCCCGCTACGTCCAAGGGCCAATACGCGTCACCGGAAGCGACCCCTACGGCCTCGACCGGGACCACGACGGCATCGGCTGCGAATAGTCGCGGCAGCACAAACGCGAAGTCGCGGCTTCAACGTCAACTTGGAATTCAGGATTTGCGTACGACTCGGATTGAGCTGGATTCTCACGCGGGTCTGGATCGAGCGTTGCCAGGTGGGCTGTCACCCCGCCATGGCTGGGAAAGGGCTACAAGGATCAATGCGGATGTTCACCGCCAGTCGAAAACCTTGTAGCACTCCTCCAGTGGCGGCTACGTTCGCAGCACGCGCAAGTCGGGGACTGCCCCGCGCAGGAAACCGTCTGATTGAGACTGGCAGCGCGACGTTGCGCCTGGTCGTAGCGTCCGATGGGTGGTGCGGCGAGTTGGCTCGCGAACCGTCTGCCGACCTCGGGTTTGGCTTGAGATCGAGGCGCCAACTCGTCGTTCCCTGACCGCGGTGTGGCTCGAAAGACGCGCGAACTCGAGTCGGTCCGAAATCAGACATGCCCACCGCGGCCGTCATTGCGTATGTCGAAGGAGGTCGCGATGGCCGGCATCATCATCGGTATCGACCCGCACAAGGGATCGCACACGGCGGTCGCTGTGGACGCCACGGAGGCCCTGCTGGGCAGGGTGAAGGTCCGCGCCAGCGTCGAGCAGGTCCGCCTGCTGCGCAGTTGGGCGCAGCACTGGCCAGAGCGCACGTGGGCGATCGAAGGCAGCCACGGACTGGGCCATCTGCTCGCGCAACAGCTACTCGCTCTCGGCGAGGACGTCGTCGACGTGCAACCGAAGCTCGCTGCCCGCGTGCGGTTGCTCAACACCGGCAAGGTCAACAAGAACGACCCCAACGACGCGCGGTCGGTAGCCGTCGCGGCCCTGCGCTCCCCGACGCACGACCGATCGTCCGCGACGACGACACGGCCGTGCTCAAGCTGTGGGCGCACCGCCACCGCGAGATCAGCCGCCGGCGCAACCGCGCCGTCTGCCAACTCCACTCACTGCTGTGCGACCTCGTACCCGGCGGGTTCGCCGGCGAGATCACCGTCGGGCTCGCCACCGCAGCGCTCGGGGACATCACGCCTCACGGCGTTGCCGACGAAGCAAGAATGCAGTTGGCACAGGACTTGCTCGACGAGATCCACCAACTCGACGAACAACGCCGCGCCGTGAAAAAGCACCTCACCAAGCTGGTCGCCGCGTCGAAGACGACCGTCACCGACGTCTACGGCGTCGGCCCTGTCGTCGCCGCAACAGTGCTCGGCTATGTCGGCGACGTCCGCCGCTTTGCCAGCAAGGACGCCTTCGCCACGTACAACGCGACCGCGCCGATCGAGGCGTCGTCGGGCAACCGGAACGTGCACCGCCTGTCACTGCGGGGGAACCGGCGGATGAACCACGCGATCCACATGGCCGCCGTGACCCAGATCCGCTACCCCACCACGGAGGGCCGCGCCTACTACGACCGCAAGATCGCCGAAGGGATGCAACACCGCTCCGCACTGCGCGCGCTGAAGCGCAGGATCAGCGACGCCATCTACCGGCGACTGCTCAAGGACGCGAACAAGCAACACCCGCAGGCAGGTAACGGTCCGGGAGGGCAATCGGGGAACGACTCTGTCTCCAGCGTGGCCGGCTCACACCCCGCAGCACCGGATCTTCGGACAAGCCACTCCCGGACCAGGACTCAGCCTACGACCGCGATGAAGAAGACGGACCTGACACCACTGCCGGTTCCTCGCAGGCGCCAAACCGGCCGGAGCGCAGCCGGTGTCAAGATGCAGCGCCCGCAGCCCGCGTCCTTTGCGGGCGAGGACGAACGATCTTGACGCCAGCGAGCACCGGCCCACACTCAAGCGCGCAAGAGCCGGCGAGAACCCTTGACACAAAGAGGTCTCTGATCTGCGCGCCGAAGGGATACGGGTCGCCGTAAGCAGATCAATCCATAGTGACCGCCAGGTCGTCCGGACAGATACACCAGTCGCAAGGCCACAAGCCCGAGATCATGCCGCACCAGCGCCGGAAGCGAACCCGCCGGTCAGACACGCCGACGACCTCCCCGGCACCTACAGGCTGCCGTCTTACAGGTCGGTGAGCTTCGCGCCGGCTCGTCCTGGGTCAGCCTTGTCCTGGAACACCTGCAGCAGCGCCGTGGCCTCCGCGCGATCCACGCAAGTGGAGGAGTTCCACGCCTCGATCCGCAGCTGATCGTCCAGCGGCTTGCCGATCACCTCGAGGATCGTTTCCTTGGCTGAGCGCACCGCGCGCTGAGAGTTCCTCAGTATCTGCCGAGCCAGCAGCTCGGTCTCCTCCAGCAGTCGATCGTCCGGCACCACTGTCGTTACCAGGTTGCATTGCACAGCCCGCTGGGCATCGATCGAACGAGCCCAGCATGGCCCGGTCTGACGCCACGCGCAGATCGCATGCCAGGGCCAACTCGAGGCCGCCCGCCAGAGCCCAGCCATTCACCGCGGCGATCACCGGCTTGTGGATCTCGTGCAGGCCCCGGGTCAGCCCACCCAAGCCCAGGTTAACGATCTCGCGCACCCTGCTCGGAGTCGCGTCGACACAGTTCGCTGGCACGTAGCTGCGCAGATCGGCACCCGCGCAGAACGCGTCGCCGGCCCCCGACAGGATCGCCACGTCGACGTCGACGTCATCACGGAAATCCCGCCAGATACGACACAGCTCGTCATGCATCTCGGGATCGATCGCGTTCTTGGCCTCCGGTCGATTCAACGTGACGAACGCGATCCGGTCTCGCTTGTCATACAGAACTGTCCCGAGCACGTCACCTCCACGAACAGTTGACCGGATGCTGTCACCACGCCGCGCCCGACCGTGCAGAAAAACCTGCCCGTTCGATACCCCGCAGCGACCGGCAAGCACAGGACCGCGCACACCCGCACAAGCTCACGGACAGAGCCGCGCCGCCACCTCCTCGTACCTGTAACCAGGTGTGCCGAAACACGGCTTCACCACCGCGCCCGGTGTCTACCTGACAGATCGTCGATCTCCGGAAGGTCGTGGAAAAGGCGCGGCAGGTAGTTGGGCGTCGACGGCTCCGGCAGCTCACCGGTCCGCTGCCACACCTCCAGCGCCTCCATGAACCCGCCAGTGCTGCCGTAGTAGCGCCCACCGATGAAGGTCGCCACCGCCGCCAGCGTGGCGATGACAGGGGGCGGCTCGTCGAAGTCCATCAGCACGCGCAGCGCGTCACCGCGAGCGCCGCCAGCGCGCAGCACCTGCACTGCAAGGTCCACATTCGGGTCATCCCGCGGGCTTAGCGGGTTGACCGAGTCGGCCACGAGAATCTCCCCAGGTAGAGGGTGGGCATCACGCCACGTCGCCTTTCCGCTGTCCTCAACTCCCTTTGATTGAGTGCGTTCCTGCGAGTCGTACCCGTGCCGTACCGGAGGCGCGTCTCCTGACGCGTTAGGTAACGCCGTGCTTCATCCGCTGCGGCCTTCAGCGGGTCATGGCCCGACGTCGGGTGATCTGTCCGCGGTGTCGGGCAGGGCTGCGACGCTCCGCCAGGTCGGCGTGGGAATCCGGCGGCACGGCGCCTACCCTGCCCTACCGGCGATCTGACGCCCGCCGTGGCCGGACAGGGCGCCGCCCAGGGCTCCTCCGGCACCTCGGGCGGGGCGGGAGTCTCGTCCTGCCGCGGGAGGGATGCCGCAGGACGAGACTCAGCTGCTGGTGTACGCCGCGACCCGTGGGCTGGCCGTAATGGGCCGGGAGCGCCAGTGGTCATCATCGCCTCAGAACGCGTTTCTCGCGGGTAACCCGCGCCGACTAGCGAGATCTCCGCGCATCGTGGCGATGTCGTACGGGCGTTCGTCCGGGCGCTCACGGTTGCGCGGCTCGGGCGGCCGCTTGAGCCGCCGCCGGATCTGCCCGGCCGTACTCGGCGGTGACGTGGTCGAGCAGGCCCTTCAGGAACTGCTCGACCTGAACCTGTGTGGAGTCGCGAAGAACTCGCAGATACACCGTTTGCCGTTCCAGCTCATCGTGCCGCAAGGCCGCCGTTTCGGAAGCCTCGGACGCCAGCCGATGCGCCTCGTCGACGATGATCTTCGCCCGCTGCCGGGCCTGTTCGTGCATCGACCGCGCCTCGGACATGATCCGCCCGCTGTACTCGTCAGCGTTCTTGACGGTGCTGTCCGCGGTCTGCTGCGCGGTGGTGAGGATGCTCACCGACTGCAGGACGATGTTCTCGTCGCGGCGCTGCGGATCGGCCAGTTTCGTGTTCTCCTCCTCGAGCTCCCGGATCCTGTTGGCCAGCGCCTGAACCTGCGCCGAGCAGCGATCGATGAACGCATCGACCTCGTCCTCGTCGTACCCCTTGCCGAGGCCCCTGGTCTCGTGGAAAGTGACCGCCTGAAGGTCGGCTGCGGTGAGCCGTCCGTTCTCGCCACCGAACGTCAACCCCGTCATCAGCGATCTCCTCCTGTGGCCGGGTCAGCTCTGACCGAACTCGTCGAAACGGATGTGGTTCTCCGGCACCCCGTGGTCGACGACGAGCTTGACAGTGGCCTCCACCATCGCCGGGGAACCGCATATGTAGACGTCGTGACTCGACCAGTCGCCGTGGGCCACCGCCACCTCACCCACCAGGCCGCGCTCGCCCTCCCACCGCTCATCGTCCGAGATCGCGGTCACCACGGTCAACCACGGGTTGGCGCCGGCCAATCGGTCCAGGGACGGCGCGTCGTAGATCTCGCGGACCGTACGCACACCGAAGAACAGGTGGGTAGGCCGCCCACCGTCGGCGGCGACCTGTGCGATGAGGGCCTCGAGCGGGGCGAGACCGGTGCCGCCACCGATCAGCAGCAAAGGGCGGTCGGAGTCGTCGTCCAGCACGAGCTGG
The DNA here is from genome assembly GCA_963839995.1 of uncultured Actinomycetota bacterium. Lineage (GTDB taxonomy): Bacteria > Actinomycetota > Actinomycetes > Mycobacteriales > Jatrophihabitantaceae > CAWIUB01. Next base: position 612,651 of record CAWIXH010000001.1, read on the forward strand.
CCGATGGGCGGCCCCAGCCGCAGCCGCGTCCCGACCTGCGCGGAGTGCACGAGAGCGCTGGACACCGGGCCGCCGTCGATGAGCCGAACGTGGATATCGAACTGTGTCCCGTTCGGTGGCGACGCCGGCGAGTACCACCGCCACTCCCGCGGACGAAGATCTGTGGCCTCGACCGCGACCGATTGCCCGGCGCGGTAGGGCAACGGTTCGGCGGTGCGCACGGTGAGCACCGCGATGTCGAAAGTGCGCCGCTCGATCGCGACGACTTCGCCGTCCCAGAACGGCGGCGCGCCGCGAGCGGCTTCCTCCGCGGCGGCGGACATGGCCTCGGCAACGACGCCGTACGCGGCCGCCCAATCCTCCTCGAGCTTGTCGGTCCAGGCCGACCCGGAGAAGTGGCGCAAGGTCGCGATCAGTGCCTGGCCAACCGCCGGGTAGTGCCCGGCGACCGTGCCGAACTTGCGATGGTCGCGGCCCAGGTCCTGCAAGAACGGAACGAGCTCGTCGACCTGGTCCACGTGGGACACGATGTGCCCGAGCGCACCCACCAGACGGTCGCGCTGACGAATCATCGCCGGCGGAAACATCGCCCGGGTCTCCGGATGCAGGACGAACAGATAGCTGTAAAAGAACAACGCCACATCATCGCCACCGTGCGCGGCCACCGCAGCGAAGTTGTCCTTCAGCGCAGCGGTATCCAGCTCTCCCACGAGGAAATCCCTCAGGCGGTGACGATGTCGGCGCGTAGCGGTGTCAACGCCGCGCCGACCTGTCCGATGGTCGCGTCGTCCACACCGAGCCCCTGCAATGCTGCGACGAGATGCCCGACCACCCGGTCGAAATGCTCGTCGGTGATGCCCAGGCCCGCATGAGCGCTCGCCATGTCCCGCCCGGTGTACTGATTCGGCCCGCCGGTGGCAGCGGACAGCATCTCCACCTGATGACGACGCAACGTCTTCATGTCGATGCCCTCGAAGTACGGTGCCAGGTCCGCGTCGCCGACGACCCGCTCGTAGAAGTCATCGACCGCCTGGCGGACGCCGCCCTCAGCACCCAGCCGCTCGTAAATCGTGGACGGTTGTGTGGTCGTCACGGGTTCACTCCCTCACTCCAGTCGGTCCCCCGCGCACCGCAAGCAGCGTAACGGACGGCCGAAACGCCGGCCTAACCCCGCGCCCGTGGCCCTACAGGTGCCAGATCGGTGATGTCATGCACCACGTCGAAAGTTCGTCCGCACCACGGAGGAAGCAAGACGCACAGTCGACGTGACACGCTACGCGCCCGTCAGATCACGTCAAGTTATGAACTTGGCCCTCGCGGCACCTGGCCACCACCCGACCCGGTACTCAGCGGCGCAATTGCCATCCCCAGCCCGCGGCGCTGCCAACCCCGCCGGGCACCCATCGGCCAACCTCCCCACGCTGCATAACCCTCGCCCGTCACCGGCTGCCAATGGCGTCCGCCGAGGCGACGCTACCCAGCGTCATCTCATCGGCACGGCTTGTGATCTGCCTGGTTCGACGCGTACGGTCCTGAAAGACACCGGCGTCTCACTATGACCGTGCTGACGCGGCAGCGCCCCCAGTGCGAGCGCCCGCAGCGACAACACTCCCCACCACGGGAGGATCATGAGAGGCAAAATCGGGTTCCCCAGGCCGACGACCGCATCCGCGAGATCACCGGCCGTCTGGTTGCCGGATACGGCGCGGTACTGCCGGGCCGCGCCCGAACCGTCGTTCCGGTACATCCGGTAGGAGCCGAGCAAGCGCGCGTTATGCGTCCAGATCGATCGTTCTCTCGCTTCGGCGGGATGCTCTGCTGACGGAAGAAACCCCTTCGATCCCATGTTTGTCCTATCTTGTGTGAACAGGATGTTGGCCAACCTTGTAATCGGCTGGCCGTGTGTCAAACCTGAGTTGGCCCTGGGAGGTCGCGGCCATCTGTTGGACGACACCCTGGGTGACCGTGTGGGGGTAACTACACCGAAGGTGACGACGGGCTGTGGTCACGCTGTCGCCTGCTCGCCGGCGACCGCCGAGGCCACCGGCGATTCGTGCGCCCGTGCAGCCGGTGGTGATCACGCTGTCGTGGAGTTGTGGATCACCCACGGCGGTCACGCCGACTACCACACGACGATTATGCGCACGTCCGACGACCGCGGCCGCGGCATCTCCTGCTTCCTCGTCCCGGGTGACGCGCGCGCTGAATCGACCAGTGCGGGCTGGTCGAGGAAGTGCCGGCGGACAGCCGCTGAACTGCCCCCTAGGCTCCCCTAGGCTGGACCATCAGCTCTCGACAGCCAGCTGGGCGGTGGACAACGGGGTTGGCGAGGTGAGGAGGTTCTCGGAAGACTTGACGAAGGCTTGCGGTGAGCGACTAATGTGTCGGCTTCGGACACAGTACGAAGCAGGAAGGACCGCGGCGCTCGCCGGCCAAAGCAGAACAGCCGCGGCCTTCCCCCACACCCCGAAGGGTGTAGTAGCCACCGCCCTGGCTGAGCGCCGCGTGCGGAGCAGGCTATAGCCCTCGGTTCGAGTGGGCAACGCCCCGGCACCGCTTTTTTGACTCGGCCGACGCCCCGACGGGAAAATCCGGGTCTGGGCGGGCCGTGTGGGCCGCGCGAATCCTCAGAAATAGCGGCGTTTGGCGAAGTGCCGCGTCCGTTCGGCGGGCGCATTTGTGAACGTCACCACGCCCGAAACAGATGGGACAAAGCGGACAGGCACACGCTGCCTAGATCAGCGCCCGCAACTTATTCCGGTCGATCGGAACCGTGATCCAGCTCCCCAGCTCTTGGGCAGTCGAACCGATCGATGACGGCGGGCCAACGACCGCCCTCCGCGAATGCTACAGGCGCGTGGTGATGCTTCGGGACCGAAGAGGCCGTGGGTTCAAATCCCCCACCCCGACCCAGCAAGCACGGGTCTCATAACGCTTTCGGGCAGCCACAGACATAGAACCGGCATGGGTATAGCTGCTTCCGGATGTTCCGGATGTTCCGTAGGATCGTACCCGACGGCGGGCGCAGGACCTGAGTGGGGAGAACGCGGGTCGCGGCGATGCCTTCGAGGACGTCCATGAGGACGACTGGGGGGTGGTAGTTCATGCTGAGACTAGAGTTCCGATGGTGGGTCTGGCTGCTCGCGGCACTGATCATCTACGTGGCCTGGACGGCCCCGGGCGCGATGGCGACCTTGGTTGGCGGGGTCGTGCACGTGTTCACTGCGGTGGGCGACGGCATAGCGCGGTTCATCAACGAGGCGCACACATCGCACTAGTCGTCCATGCCATCAAGAGTGGATTTACCCCGCTGATCAGTGAGCGAGCTCGGACCCAGCAACATCCGCTCTATGCCGCTCGGCGCGCGCATTTTCCGGCTGCGCGCCCGTACGCATACTTCGTCGCGCGTCGCCGGGTGTCCGGCGGTCGTCGTTGCGCGACGCGGGCGTCGGCGAGCGCAAGGGGTTGTCGTGGAGATCTTCTGGCGCGCGTCCGCGGCGGTTCATCCACCGCCTGAGCCGGCTCGTGCGGCACGACGGTTGGGCTGCGAGACGTCGGTGCGCCAGGGACCGGGAAGCGCGTATTGACGACGTGTCTACTCGCACATGCGGTTGTGACTGTTCCTATCACTCTGCTCGGGCTGCTCGAACGCGAGCCCAGCCATGGGTATGAGCTCAAGCGCGACTACCACGCGTACTTCGGCCGGGGCCTGCCGCTGCCGTTCGGCCAGGTGTACGCGACGCTGGGACGGCTGGCCCGGGACGGCAAGGTGCTGGGCGCGGAGCCCGAGCACGGCGCCGGGCCCGACCGCAAGCGTTATGTCATCACCGAGCAGGGGGTGACCGAGGTCGAGATGTGGCTCGCCGAGTCGGTGGAGCCCGAGCCGCACCTGCAGACGGTGCTGTTCGCGAAGGTGGTGGCGCTGATGTCGGGCCGGCAAGCCGAGAGGTACCTCGACGCGCAGCGGGCCACACACCTGCAGCGGATGCGGGAGCTGACCGACGTCAAGCGGACCGGCAGCGTGGTCGACGCGCTGCTGGCTCACCACGGCCTGTTCCATCTGGAGGCGGACCTGCGCTGGATCGACCTGACGGCGGCCCGGCTTGACGCGCTGGCGAAGGCGGTGCGGCGATAACCGCGGTCGGCCTTTCCGCGGTGCCCAAATCGCGCGTCGGCCTGGTCGAGGCGCACGAGGTTCGGTTGTCTTTCGGTCAGACGCCTGCGCTGCGCGGCGCCAGCCTGTCGGTGAGTGCCGGGGAGATTCTGGCCGTGATGGGGTCGTCCGGTTCCGGCAAGTCGACGCTGTTGCAATGCTTGGCCGGCATCCTGGCACCCGACTCGGGGGAGATCCTGCTCGAGGTCGCGACTCTGGCCTGGAATGTGGTCGGACTGTGGTGCTGGCAGTGGCCGCGGTGCATACGCATTCGATCGCGCTGACCGGTTTCGGCCTGGACTCGGCCATCGAGATCGGGGCCAGCACCGTGGTGCTGTGGGAATTGTCCGGCACCGGGGAAGACCGGCAACGCCGCGCGTTGCGGCTGATCGCCGCGGCGTTTGTGGCGCTGGCCGGCTACCGAGCTTGTCAAGTCTTCTGTGTGTGGGGTGCTCCTTGTTGATGTTGGTGGGTGTTCAGAGTTGGGCTTGTTCGGCTCGGTGACGCAGGCGTGCTGCGAGCGCGTCGGTCCAGGAGGCGATGCTGATCGGGTCGTCGGTCTCGCCGAGGGATAGCGCGCGGGTGCAGCGGGTGATCGCGGCGGTGTCGGTGCCGGTCAGCAGCCAGTTGGTGAGCCGTTCGAGCACTTCGGCGCTGTGGTCGACGACGCCGTCCTCGACGAGCACCCAGGGTGATCGCAGCGTGCTGTAGGCGGGCCGGTGATCGTTTCCGGTCACGTCAGTTCACTCCTTGCGGCAGGCGGCCGGGGTAGGCGATGTCGAGGGCGTTGAGGGCCTGTTTCCAGCCGGTGACGAGTTGGCCCTCGACGAGCCGGCCGGGTGCGGTGCGGTGGTTGACGGGCTTGCGGCGGCGTTCCTTCTCCCGGGCGCGGGCGCGCTTGTCCTCGATGTCGCAGATGGCCAGCCAGAGCAGCTTGACCACCGCCTCGTCGGAGGGGAAGTGCCCTCGGTTCTTGATGATCTTGCGGAGTTGGTAGTTCAGGCTTTCGATGGCATTGGTCGTGTAGATGATCTTCCTTACTTGCGGTGGGAAGGCCAAGAACGGGGTGAACCGTTCCCAGGCGCGTTCCCAGACGCCGACCGCGCCGGGGTAGCGGCGGCCCAGCTCGCCTTCGGTGAACGCCGCGAGGGCCTCGAGGGCGGCGTCTTCGGTGGCCGCGGTGTAGATCGGTTTGAGGGCGGCGGCGACGGCCTTGCGGTCGCCGTAGGACACATACCGCATGGCCGCCCGAATGAGGTGGACCACGCAGGTCTGGGTCACCGTCTTGGGCCAGACGGTCTCGATCGCCTCGGGCAGGCCTTCAAGCCCGTCGCAGCAGGCGATCAGCACGTCGCGCACCCCGCGGTTGCGCAGCTCGGTGAACACCTGCAGCCAGAACCTCGCGCCCTCGGCGTTCTGCACCCAGATGCCCAGCACGTGCTTGATTCCGTCGGTGTCCACGCCGACGACGATGTGCGCGGCCTTGTTCATCACGTGCGCGCCGTCGCGGACCTTCACCACCAGCGCGTCGACGTAGATGATCGGGTAGATCGCATCCAGCGGCCGGGCCTGCCAGGCCTTGACCTCTTCCAGCACCGCGTCGGTGATCTTGGAGATGGTCTCCCGGGACACCTCGACGCCCAACGTGCGCACCAGGTGGTGTTCGATGTCGCGGACCGTCATCCCGCCCGCATACAAGCTGATGATCATGTCGTCGAGGCCGCCGGCGAGTCGCCGCTCACCCTTGGGCACCAGCCGCGGAGTGAACGTGCCGAGCCGGTCGCGGGGCACCTCCAGCCCGATCGGCCCGGCCTCGGTGAGCACCGTCTTCGGGGTGGTGCCGTTGCGCGAGTTCGGCGCGCCGCGCCCGGCCGGGTCTCCCTTCTCATAGCCCAGGTGATCAGTGCGTTCGACCTCCAGTCCCCGCTCCAGGACCCGCTTGATCAACTCCGGCAGGAACCCGCCCTCGCCGGTCAACCGCAACTCGCCCGCCCCGGCGGAGGCGATCAGCTGGTCCAGCCACGCCTCGTCCACCAGCTCGTCGGCCAGCTCGGCGGCCGTCCGGGCGCGAGTCTGCTCGCACGCCCACGGGGGCGGCGCCGGTGGTGTCGCCCGGCCCGGCATCGACGACTCCGGCCCCAGATCGGTGATCATTGCTGCGCACATGCTCGGTGTCTCCTTCCACCTGAAGCCACATCAGTCACTTCAGGCTCTCAGGCACCTCCCGTACACAGACCATCTGACACGCTCAGCCGATGCCGCCCAGCTCCCGCAGCGCCTCGATCCGGGCGGAGGTGATCATGCCGCGGTCGCCGACCATCACCATCTGGCGCAGCGTGAACTTCTCCCGCACCGCCTCGACCGCCTCGACGAACGCGGTGGGATCGGCGGTGTTGCCGGGAAACACCCGCACCGCGACCGGGCGCCCCTCGGGGTCGGTGAGCAGCCCGTACTCGATCTGGGCCTTGCCTTTCTTGCCGTCGCGGGAGTAGCCGCGCGCGGCGAGTGGGCAGTGCGAGCCTTCCACCCAGGAGGAGGACAGGTCGAACAGCGCCAGCCGGGACGGGTTCGCCGCGGGCGCGAGGTGCCGCGCCGCGAGCCTGGCCTCGATGCCGTCTTGGCGGTCCAGCAGCCAGTCCATCGCCTGGTAGCACTCGTCGCTGGACGCCCCGGCCACGCCGAGGTCCGCGCCGAGGGTGCTGTCGGCCCACCAGCCGATAGTGGCCAGCTTGCTCGCCGGCCGGGCGACCCGGGACACGATCAACGCCAGCGCCAGGTCCCGTTCCCGGCAGGGCGGTCCCAGCAGCCCGGGCAGGCCCAGCGCCGCGGCCTGCGCCCACACCGCGGCGACATGCCCGTGCGGCACCGCGCGGACGATGCGGACCTGCTCGCCCACCGGGGCCAGCACCTGCCCGCGCAGCACCGCCTCGATCGCGCCGATCGCCGCCTCCGGCAGCGCGGACAGGTTGGCCAGCTGCTCGTGCTTCACCGTGCCGGCCTGCCGGTAGGAGCGGCGCAGATACACCGACTGGTACTCCCGCCGGCGGCCCTGCTTGTCCACGTGACTCGACTTGATCCTGGCCACATGCATCGCACCACTCGACCGCGGCATATCCTAGATAATATCTGATTCATGCGCAGACCAGCGGACGACACGCCACATATTCTGGCTACACAATCGATCCGTGAAACTCCCACGGCCCAACAAACACGGGGAATCAGCCCTCAGACCCGTCGTAACTTCGGGTTAGCGACCGCGTCGAGCGCAAGCCGTACTGCGACACCCCACCGCCATTGTCGGAACCGCGCATCTGCTCGAACCGGGCTGCGATCGTTGCGAGTGCGCGCAGCGGGAAGAGGGCTTCCGTCGGCTGCGAGGCCGCCACGAGCGTTCTCACGCTCTGGAAGTACGCCACGCCCTGACCGAACAGGTTGAACACGAGGATTCGCGGGAACGGCTGAGCCTGCTCGGTGCCTGCGGCGTCCACGAGCGACATGGCGGCGGCCAGCGGGTCGGGCTCAGGTTCTGTCACCGTCGCACCAGGGGCCTGGCCCTGCGCGACGGTCCAGTCGCTTTGCCAGCCGCTCGGCCGCTGGATTTCCATCGTGTCCAGTGGTGGGTTCAGCCCGCCATAGATCGCCAAGTCACGGGCCTCGAACTTCAGCCCCGGAGCGAACTGGACGGTGATGTTCTCCTCCGGCTCGAACCGCAGCTCGTCCTCCTCGAACCGGACCGACTTGATCCGAGACTGCCACTTGAGCACAGGGAAGAGTTCCGACTCGATGCCAAGCCGCGTCGGGTCGGATGGCGCCTCGCTCAGGACGTAGCCGGTGATCTGCTTGTAGAAAGGCGAGACGTCCACAGGTGCCTTCGCCATCAGCGCGCCCTGTGTCGCGACGTCCAGACCCGACGTCAGCGTCAGAATCGCCGACCGGACGAGGTCAAACAACTCTCGTGTCACGGCTTCCGCTGCCTGCCGTACGCCACCTAGGTCGGCCTTACCGTGTTCGAAGTCGTCGCTTGCCTGTCGGGCGGCGTCGTAGATCTGCTTGTCGCCCTGGAAGATGTACTCCCGCCTCGTGAAGGCCTCGGCGATCGATCTCCAATTCCGCTTCGTCGTGTCAACGCCAAGCAGCCGGGCGTGCGCCTCCTCAGTCAAGCCGAGGCGATCCTGGTGGAACTGTTGGATCGCCTTGGTCAGCACCTCACACGCGATGTACAGGTGGGCGAGGGCGAGGACCTGCGATCCGGTGTTCCAGTAGCGCAGGGCGACCTGATACTGGGCGAGAGCTCGAAGCAGCCGTGCACTGTGAGTGCTCCGAAACGCGGCTGCACCGAAGTTGAATAGGTCCGGCGCTTCGACCCACCTGCCCAGCCGCGGATGCCCCGTCTCATCGTGACGAAACACCTCCATGAACTCGCGCCGCGACAGCCCCGGAGACGAGTTGAACGCGATATGAACACCCGGCGGTTCAACGACAGCATTCACACAGAAGCTGACCAACAGGGCAACGGCACTCGCGGCCGATGACGCGCGGAGCACGGCATCGTCCATATCGCCGGATCGGCTTCGGACGGCGAACCAAAGCTCCTGAGGCAGCGGATGACCTACGCCGGCGTCCTCCCAACGAGTCGAGACGCGGACCTGAACGGCGCCGCCGAGACCGTCAGGGAACTCCCCGATGTCGATGTAATACCCCGGACGCACGCGGGCACCAGCGCTCGACCTCAGTACCACCGTGTACTCCGAATCATCGCCACGCGCGGCCACAACGATCAGCATGCACTGACCGGCGTGCAGGCGGCGGTTGCAGGGCGGCCGCCGCAGCCGAACACCTGAGCCAGCCGACGCGCCCGCCCGTGCGCATAACGACATTCCCAGCAGCGATGCCGCCGCGGACGTATTCGGCGATCCTGATGATCTTCGGCGTGAGCTGTCGCCGATCCTCTTTGACGGAGCGTGGCCGGCTAGAGGATCGCGCTGGACCCGTCGCTATGCCCGGACCAGTCGATGCGGACAAGTATCCTGCGTGCCACCCAGATGAACTGATCCGTGCGTCACTGATCGTGCATGTGCCGAGGCTGGATTTCACTCACCTACCGCGGGACCGCGTGAGGTCTGCCTCCTCGGGGCTGACATGGGATCGGGATCCAACGTCGCGGCACGGGGTACCGCCATTTCGAGTTGGGCGGACGGGTGTGCACCTTTGGACCGACGTCCCGAGCCAGTCATCGGGGCTGGGCAACGAAGGCTTTCTCAGCGGAAGGAGTCCTCGGCCGCGTGCGGCTACGGCGTCAAGGCGGTGCAGAGTGCGGCGAAGTCATCATCGAGCGCTGGTTGCGGGCCAGCCTCGAAGGTCGCCGGCCCGTCGCTGGTAGCACTGACCCGGCCACGGCCCACGATCACCACACCCGCACCCGGAAGGAACTCGCGGAAGACGATGCCGACCTCCGTGGTCGTCCCGTCCAGCTCGACGGTCTTGGTGTTGTGGTCGACCTCGCGCAGGCTGATGCCGTTCCCGCTCATGGTGCCGGTGGCGTCTTCGCGGACTTGGATCCGGATCGGATTGCCCTGATCGTCGAAGAACACCCAGAGCCGGTCCCGGTGAGGTCAGGAGTCACCGGGAAGCCCGCACGGGGCTTGCCCCGTCGTCAACGAAATGATCGTTGATTGGGAACGTTCCGATCCTCGGCGTCGTCGAACCGGGCCTGGCCCGCGGCCGCGACCACCAGGGCGCCGCTGACAAGAGCCGCTACGGTCACACGCAGCCGGGGCTTGAAACTTGTCATTTGTCCGTCCATTCGTTGGCTGCCGGAGATTCCGGAGCGTGGAATATGGTGACCGTTGGCATCGCCACATTCGGTTGTCCACGAGCCGGCCCAGGTGTCGTGATCTTGAAGCGTCAGAGGCACATGCACGGCGCTGTATCGGAACGCTATGCGCTCGTTGCACGAAGGTTGACCAGCACCGAGATCGCGACAGCCGTACGTCGCACGATCTTCTCCTTACCGTTGCACGGACGTGAGTCACGAGCGACCGTTCGGTGGTGCGTGTCAGGGGATCCGGCCCCAGGCGACGCGGGTGACGTCGGTGAGGCCGGTCGGTACGAGTGTCTGGTGCGCGCCGTCGGCGGACATGACGAAAAGGTCGGTGCAGCATCGATCGGGGTGGTTGCGGTTGCTGGTGAACGCGATACTGGCGCCGGTCGGTGAGTAGGCCGAGTTGGTGCTAGATACTTCGACCTGAAAAAGTCGGCGCGGATCTCATCGACTGGGTCAGCCGAAACCGGCTCGACTCCGTCCGGCTACTGATCAGATCTCCTTGTTTTGTAGGGGATTCGGCTCGGCGTGCCGTCGGGTTGGAGGTCTAGTCTTGCGGGATCATGGTCTCGGCGGTGGTCGGGTCGAGCCGGGAGTGCGGATGCTGCGGACGCGGGCGGAGCAGGTCAGCTTGTGGGAGGCGGTGCTGCCTGAGCAGGTGCGGCGACTGCCGGAGGAGCTGGCACGGGTGGATCGCCTGCTCGATGACCCGGCGTTCTTTGCGCCGTTCGTGGCGTTCTTCGACCCACGAGTGGGCCGGCCGTCTACGCCGATGGAGACCTACCTGCGGTTGATGTTCTTGAAGTTCCGGTATCGGCTGGGCTTCGAGTCGCTGTGCCGGGAGGTGACCGACTCGATCACGTGGCGGCGGTTCTGCCGGATCCCGCTGGATGGGTCGGTGCCGCACCCGACGACATTGATGAAGCTGACGACGCGCTGCGGCACGGCCGCAGTGGATGGGCTGAATGAAGCGCTGCTGGCGAAGGCGGCCGAGGCGAAGCTGCTGCGCACCACGCGGCTGCGCGCGGACACGACGGTGGTGCCGGCGAACGTCGCCTACCCGACCGATTCGGGGTTGTTGGCCAAGGCGGTGCGGCGGATCGCGGCGACCGGCCGGCGGATCCAGGCCGCTGGTGGCGCGACGCGCACCAAGGTCCGGGACCGGTCCCGGGTGGCCGGCAAACGGGCGCACGGGATCGCGGCGAAGCTGCGCCTGCGCGCCGCGGCGGGGCGTGACGAGGCGCAGGCCACGGTGCGGCGGATCACCGGGGAACTGGCCGGGCTGGCCGAGAAGGCCGCCCGCGACGCCGAGCGGCTGCTCGCCAACGCCCGCCGGGCGCTGCGCGGTGCCCAGCTCAAGGCCGAACGGCTTGCGGCAGTGGGGGTGCGTGACGCGGCGGCGGGCCGGCGCCGCGGACGACTGCGGCGGGCGGTGAATGACCTGGTCGAGCTGCTGGAAGCGACCCTGCGCATCGCCGCGCAGACCCGGCAACGCGTCGCCGGCACAACACCGGATGGGGCGACACGGCGGGTCAGCCTGCACGACCCGGACGCCCGCCCGATCGCCAAGGGCCGCCTCGGCAAGCCGGTCGAGTTCGGGTACAAGGGCCAGGTCGTGGACAACGACGACGGCGTCGTGCTCGACCACACCGTCGAGCCTGGCAACCCCGCCGACGCGCCGCAGCTCGCCCCCGCCGTCGGACGCGTCATCCGTCGTACGAACCGCCGCCCCCGCACGGTAACCGCGGATCGCGGCTACGGAGAGAAGAAGGTCGACGACGACCTGCACGCGCAAGGTGTGCGCACCGTCGTCATCCCCCGCAAAGGCAGACCCGGCACGGCCCGCCAGGCCGAGGAACGCAGGCCCGCGTTCCGGCGGACCGTGAAATGGCGAACCGGCAGCGAAGGCCGGATCAGCATCCTCAAACGCGGGTACGGATGGGACCGCACCCGCCTCGACGGCACCCAGGGAGCCCGGATCTGGGCCGGCCACGGGGTCTTGACCCACAACCTGGTCAAGATCGGCAACCTCGCCAGCTGAAACCACCCACCGGCGACGATCAACACCATCCGACCCACCCGCCGGCCAGCCGCCCGACGACCACACTCACCGACGCCCGACTTTTTCAGGTCGAAGTAGATAGCGGGTAGCGGGTGTGGGTGAGCCGGCGCAGGTGGGTGCCGCGGGGTGAGATGTCATAGACGTTTCCGTTGAGTCGGCAGCAGTTGCTGAACGTGACGCGCCGGCCGTCGGGTGACCAGTTCGGCCAGCTGGCGAGTAGCGCCGGGTCGGTGATCGGCCGGGGGTGGCTGCCGTCGGCGTTCATGATGTAGATCTGAGCTTGGATTCCGCCGGCGTTGAACCGCGCGAACGCGATCTGTGTTCCGTCAGGTGAGACGGCGTGGTAGTAGTCGAAGACGTCGGTCTGGAACGGTGTGAGCGCGGTGAGGTTGGTCCCGTCGAGGCGGACGGAGTAGATCGCGCAACCCTCCGACTGGCAGCGGGCGAAGACGATGCGCTGCCCGTCCGGGGTGTATCTCGGCACGTCGTCGGCGAAGCCGGGCTGGTCGGCGAAGACGAGGCCTTGATCGGATCCGTCGGCGGCCATCGTGTAGAGCCGGTCGTCACCGCTGATGTCGCTGCTGAACGCGATCCGCAGTCCGTCCGGTGACCAGTCAGGCTGTGCGGCGGTGTTCCCGGCGGGTACCCGAGTCAGTTGTCGGAACCCGGTTCCGTCCGGGTTGACGGTGTAGATCTGGCCGGTGCTGTTGCTCGAAATCGCGATCGCGCCGTCGCGCACCGGGTCGCTGGCGCGAGCCAGGCCGGACGGGATAAGCGTTGCTGCACCGGCGAGGGCCAGCACCGTGGCGAGCCGCCGGATGTGCTTCGCGGTTGTTGTCATGGCCGGGTTCCCCAATCTGCGAGCACGAGGTTGTCGATCGGCACGATGGTGTGGATGCCGGATGCGTCTGCGTTCATCACGGCGAGGCCGTTGACGTGGAGCACGACCCGGGAGCCGTCGGGGGAATAGCTCGCGAAGTCGCCCGACGCGCCCCCACTGAAGTTGGTGAGCTGGGTCACGTCCCGACCGTTGGGTTTCATGGTGTCGATCTGGCTGATGGGTCGATCGAAATTGGTGGTGAACAGGATGCGACGTCCGTCGGGGGCGTAATCGGGCCAGAACGCTTCGAGGTTCGGCTCGGTCAATCGCCGTAGGCCGCTGCCGTCGGGAGCGATCCGCCAGATCGCGGACACGAGTCCGTCCCGATTACTCGAGAAGACGATTGCCCGACCGTCCGGTCGGTACCGCGCGTCGAAGTCGATCCAGTGGCCGCCGGTGATGTCGTGGACGCCGGTGCCGTCCCTGCCGACAACAGCAATGGTGCACTCGGTGAAACCGAACGGGGAGGTGCAGCGGGTGTAGACGAGGTGCTTGGCGTCGGGGGCCCAGCGCGGCACGAACGCGTCGTGCCCGGGGTCGGCGACGAGCTGACGCTGACCGCTGCCGTCGGCGCGCATGGTCCTGATCTGGAAGGCGCCGGTTGCATTGCTCACGTACGCGATTTGCGAGCCGTCCGGTGAGTAGTTCGGATCGCCTGCCTGAGCTGGCGCGGTGAGATGCGTCAGCTGCGTGACATCGCCGCCATCCGAGTTCACCGTGTACACCTGCGAGTCGCCAGACAGATCGGGATCGGGCAAGATCGCCCCGATCGAGTAGGTGATGCGCCCGTTCTCCGCGGCGACTGGCGAGGCAGCGACACTGCGGGCCGATCCGGTGGCCAGCATCACCGCGCACGCCACTCCCATCGTCGCTGACTTGATCAAGGCGCCGCGGCGGCTATTCCTTCGTATTGAGATCACATGTCCTCCGTTCAACGTTTGTGGACGTACCGCTTCGTTCCTCTTATTGAGTTGCTGTGCTGTGGGCGACGCTGGCTAACCCGCAGCGCCGCCGCCACCTCCTCGCACAGGCCCGCCGTGTCGTCGAGTCCGTGCCGGCTAAGGACACCGAGGTAGGCAAGGAAGGAGTCATCGGTCGGGTCCTGGGGTGTGCGGTTGTCGTCGATGAGGAACCGGTAGGTCGCTACACCAGCTGCCCGGTAGGTCAGCTGCCCACCCGGCCCATACACCGCAACCCGGGACGGGGAGAGGTTACTGATCGTGAGAGCCCCGTCCCCGCTGTCCGTGATCGTCTGGTCCTCGCCGACCAGCCCCTTGACCTGCTCAACCCTGGACTTGCCATTGCACAGGTTCGTCCAGGTTCCGGTGAGGGTGGAGACCTCGAGGTAGTACACGAAGCCGTCGGGCCCGCGTTGGACGCCGAGGAACCGACCGTCGGCCACCTCCGTCGCGGACAGCCGCATCGAGTCGCAGCTCACCGTGAATGTGGTGACGTCATGGAACGTGCCCTTGTCATAGGCGCGACTGATGCATTACCGGTGGCAGATGCGAACGCGAGCAGTGTGCTGGCGAGAACGCCCATTGCCTTGCTGAGCTTGTTCACTTCTCTTCCCTCTTCCGTGGTGTGTGGGTTGCGTTACGCCGAGTGCGGACGACGAGCACGCAGGTGGCGACGGTGCAGGCCACAGTCACCAGCACGATGGCGACGTACGCCCATACCGACGGGTTCTCGTGAACCACGGTCGGAGCCACCGGCGGGAACATCGGAGTGATCGTCGAGTCGCTCGGGCCGGACGGCGTCGGCGCTAAACACCAGCCGGCCAGGGCGCAGACGCGGGAATACCAACACGGGCTGACGTCCCACCCCCTCGCGTTGGACGACCGCCCGCTTTGCGGTCGGTGCCGGCGAGCATCGGCGTGCCGGGTTGGAAGTCGATTGGATCCCCCGCTTGGAGCTACTTGGACGCCAGTGAAGTCGATGTTCTGACGGGTGGTTGCGGGGGTAACGTTTGGTGCGGCCGATCGGGGGTGCGCGAGCGGTGAGTGACACGGCCGTCGACCCGGTGCGGCAGCTGAAGTTCTCCACGCTCGGCCCGTTGCGGGTGCTGCAGGGCAGAGATGCGGTGCCGCTCGGTGGACGGCAGCAGCGTGCCGTCCTTGCTGTGCTGATCGTCCATCGGCCCGCCGTGCTGTCGGTCGCGCGGATTGCGGACGAGATCTGGGGCGAACGCGTGCCGAGCGGGCACGTCCGCACCATCCACACCTATGTCCACCACCTGCGCGAGGCGCTCGAGCCGAACCGAGGCGGAGGGGGCTGGGCAGTCCTCACCACCGTCAACGGTGGGTACCAGTTGGTCACGGACGAGGACGCAATCGACGCGGTCGCGTTCGAGCGACTCGTGAACTCTGGGCGGGCGCTGCTCAGAGCGGGCGACCCGGCCGAGGCGCGCGAGAAGTTCGATCGGGCTCTGGCGTTGTGGCGCGCAGACGCGCTGGCTGACCTCGGCGACTTCCCGTTCGTGGCGCCGTACGCCGGCCGACTCGAGGAGCTGCGGCTCACCGCAGTTGAAGGCCTAATCGACGCGCGGCTGGCGCTGGGCGATCACGCGAGCGTCGTCGGGGAGCTGGACGACCTCGTCGGGCGATATCCGCTACGCGAGAAGATCCAGGCACAGCGGATGCTCGCGCTGTACCGCACCGGGCGGCAGGCCGACGCGCTGGCCGCCTACCGCACGGTGCGGCAGGTACTCGACGACGAGCTTGGGGTGGAGCCCAGCGCGCCGCTTCAGCGGTTGCACCAGGCGATACTGACTCAGGATCCGGCCATCGCGGCGCCGTCGGTCGCGCCGGCCGTCGCCGGCCCGGTGGCCACCGAACCCGGGCGGACTCTCGTGCCCGGCACCGGCACGCGTCGGCGCAGACACGCGCTGGCGGTTGCGGTCGTCGCGGTGCTCGCGGCCGGCGCTGGGATCGCGGTCTACGGCGCCGGCCACTGGCATACCAGCAGCCTGTCGGCGCTACCCGCCAACAGCGTCGGGGCCATTGCCGCAGACGGCAGCCTGCATCACGCGGTCGCCGTCGGGCCGAACCCGTCGGCTGTCGCCTACGGCGCCGGCACGCTCTGGGTCACCAGCAGCACCGACCGACGCGTGGCGCGCGTCGACACCGGGACACACCGGGTGATGCAGACCATCCCGGTCGGGCTCACGCCCAGCGCAATCGTGGTCACCGGCCACGACGCCTGGGTCGTCAACACCGGCGACGGCGCCGTGTCGCGGATCAATACCGACACCGACACGGTCGTCCAGACGATCCCGGTGGGGACGCTGCCGTCGGCGATCGCGGCCGGGCCGAACGGGGTGTGGGTGGCGAACAGCGGCGACGACTCGATCCAGCGCATCGACCCGGTCACCGGCGCCCCCGACACGCCGATTGGGGTGGGCGGGCGGCCGGACGGGATCGCGGTCGGTGAGCACGCGGTGTGGGTGGCCAACAGCGCGGACGGCTCGGTCACCGAGATCGACCCGCGCAGCGGGCAGGACGTCAGCGGGCCAATCGCCGTCGGCTCCGGCCCCGGGGCGATCGCCGTGACCGGGGACGCGGTCTGGGTGGCCAACATCGACGAGCAGACCGTCGACCGGCTCGACCCGCGGACCGGGACCGTGCTGGCGCGCGTGCTCGTCGGCGACGGCCCCAGTTCGGTAGCGATCGCCAACGACTGGGTATGGGTCGGCAACGCCTACGACGGCACCATCACCGAGATCGACGCGACCACAAACGCGGCCCGGCATCGGTTCGCCATCGGCGCCTCGCCGCGGGCCATGGTCGCCGTCGGCTCGTCCGTCTGGGTCGCCGCCGGGGCGTTCGCCGCCACCGCGCACGCCGGCGGGACGCTGACCGTCGCCGGCCCCTTCCTACCCGGCAACGCCGTCGGGATCGACCCGGCCAACGCGTACCTGCAGTCCGTGACGCTGCGGGCGCTGCGCCTGGTCTACGACGGGCTGGTCTCCTACCACGCGGCGGGCGGGTCAGCCGGGCTGACCATCGTCCCGGACCTGGCCACCGCGGTGCCGCGACCCAGCGACGGCGGCCGAACCTACTCGTTCACGCTGCGCCGCGGCGTGCGGTACTCCGACGGCACCCCGGTCCGCGCCTCCGACATCAGGCGCGGCGTGCTGCGGTCCTTGACGGCCGCAACCTACCCCGGCGGCACGGCGACCACCGTCGGGATCGTCGGCGCCGAGCACTGCGGCCAGCAGGCCCGGTGCGACCTGAGCCGGGGCGTGGTGGAAGACGACGCGACCGGCAGCGTCGTCTTCCACCTCGACGCGCCCGACCCGGACTTCCTGTTCAAGCTCACCTACTTCGGTCAGGCCACCGTGCCCGGCGCGCCCCCGACCGAGTCGAAAACCCCGCTGCCCGGCACCGGGCCCTACCGCATCTCCCAATACCGGCAGGGCGAGACATTCGTGCTGACCCGCAACCCGCACTTCACCCAATGGTCGTTCGCCGCCCAGCCGGCCGGCTACCCCGACACCATCCGCTGGGTGAAGACCCCCGACCTCGCCACCGCGATCACCGACGTGCTGGCCGGCCGCGCGGATCTGGTCCGGCTGCCCGGAGTTCGCGGCGACGCGGTCAGCCAGCGGGCGATGGAGCAGATCGGGCAGCAACACCCGGCGCAGTTGCACACCGAGAACGATTTCGGCCTCCAGTGGATGTACCTGAACACTCGGGTGCCGCCGTTCGACGACATTCGTGTGCGCCAGGCCATCAACTACGCGGTCGACCGCCGCACTCCGCGGCTGGTGCCCAAGGGTGAGCGGCGACTCGCCGGCGGCCTCGACGACATGATCATCAGCTTGTATGCGGGCGGGATGACGGTCCGCGACATCGAACACCACCTGGTGCGCACGTTGGGCGTCGAGGTGTCCCGGGAGACCATCTCCAAGATCACCGACGCGGTGCTGGAAGAGGTCAAGGCCTGGCAGGCCCGGCCGCTGGATGCGATCTACCCGATCATCTACGTCGACGCGCTGGTGGTGAAGGTCCGCGACGGCGCGCACGTGATGAACAAGGCCGCGCACATCGTCGTCGGCGTGGACACCGACGGAATCAAGCACGTGCTGGGCATCTGGGTGCAGAACGCCGAGGGCGCGAGGTTCTGGCTGCAGGTGTTCACCGAGCTGCGCAACCGCGGGGTGCGCGACGTGCTGATCGCCTGCTGCGACGGGCTTGAAGGCCTGCCCGAGGCGATCGAGACCGTCTGGCCCAAGACGGTGACCCAGACCTGCGTGGTCCACCTCATTCGGGCGGCCATGCGGTATGTGTCCTACGGCGACCGCAAGGCCGTCGCCGCCGCCCTCAAACCGATCTACACCGCGGCCACCGAAGACGCCGCCCTCGAGGCCCTCGCGGCGTTCACCGAAGGCGAGCTGGGCCGCCGCTACCCCGGCGCGGTCGGCGTCTGGGAACGCGCCTGGGAACGGTTCACCCCGTTCTTGGCCTTCCCACCGCAAGTAAGGAAGATCATCTACACGACCAATGCCATCGAAAGCCTGAACTACCAACTCCGCAAGATCATCAAGAACCGAGGGCACTTCCCCTCCGACGAGGCGGTGGTCAAGCTGCTCTGGCTGGCCATCTGCGACATCGAGGACAAGCGCGCCCGCGCCCGGGAGAAGGAACGCCGCCGCAAGCCCGTCAACCACCGCACCGCACCCGGCCGGCTCGTCGAGGGCCAACTCGTCACCGGCTGGAAACAGGCCCTCAACGCCCTCGACATCGCCTACCCCGGCCGCCAAGATCGTCGAGATCTACGGCGGAGCCGCGCGCGCCACCCCGGCCTGCCAGATGCTCCCGCCGGACTTCCCCGGCTACCAGCCGTACTGCCCCTACTCCACCGGCCGGCCCGACGCGCCCTACGCCGGGCCCAACCTCGCCAAGGCTCAAGCGCTCGTCGCGGCCTCCGGCACCCGCGGCAGGGCGGTCACGGTAACCGGCCCCGACGACCCGATCAGCCACGCCACCAACAGCTACCTCGTCGACGTGCTGCGCTCGCTCGGCTACGCCGCACACCTGCACGAACTCACCGAGGACGACTACTTCGGTCTGCTCCCCGACCCCAGAGCACGGCTGCAGGTCGTCTTGGCCACCGGCTGGTTCGCTGACTACCCGGCCGCGTCCAACTTCTACCTGAACCTCTTCTCCTGCGCCACGGGTGCTCTTGGGCCGGGAACATTCGCCGGCCGGGACTGCAACCGGGGCTTAGACGCCCTCGCCGACAAGGCGTATCACGCCGAAGGCACCGACCCCGGCGCGGCCCGCGCCACCTGGGCCGCCGTCGACCGGAAGATCACCGACTCCGCCACATTCGTCGCGCTCGTCAACCCGCTGGAAGACACCGCGGTGTCACAGCGGGTCGGCAACTATCAAAGCAGCCCCGAACTCGGGCCGCTGCTCAGCCAGATCTGGGTGCGCTGATCCACAGCCAGCCGCGCCACGAGCTCGCCCTCGACCTCGTCCAGCACGATCCGATGCTGAGTCATCGAGTCCCACCCGCCGACCGTCACCACCTGCTCCCCGCGCGTGTCGAAGTCGACCGTGACCCACAAGGCGCGCCGACCTCGTCTCGGCACAGGCAACGGCGACCGACGGCCCGCACGTCATCGAACTCGACGTCCAGCCCTTGCGCAGCGTCGCGGTCAGGGCACGCGCCTTCCGGGACAGGTCCGCATTGCCTGAAGCCACGCCGCGACCTCACCGGCGCCAGGCTCGTCCAGCCGCCGCACCGTACACCTCCCCAGCACGCCGCCAACCCAGGCTGGCATGCCACCCAACGCGCGTACATAACAACGCGGCTTGACCAAGCGGCGTTCACCTATTGACGCGCACCGAATCGGCGATACCCCCGTCGAGGTTGTGACGTTGCGTGCGGATCGCGAGCGGCCGTCTCACGCTGGATCCACTTGCCGCTCAATCGCGCGACCGCGGCACGGCTGACCAAGTCACACGCGAAGCTCCGCACTGAGTTGCACCGCCAGATGCACCGCCATCTCGATTTCGACGCGCCGGATAGACACGCTTTCGACGTTGATGCCGAACGGGACGCCGAGATCGCGGCAGTAGGTGATGAGGTCGGTAGCCGTGGCGAGAGCCAGCCGGTAGGACGCGTCGAGCGGGTCGGTCGCGTGTCTGAGGTCGTTCTCGATCCAGCGCGGGACGTCAACGCCGAGCCAGCGCAGGAACTCCAGGGTGCGCATCGACCCGCACACCGAGAATGTGAAGACGATGGGTGCGACGCCGGTGCCGCGCTCGGCGCACGCGTAGTGGTAGTCGGAGACCAGGTTCTTCGCCGCGTTGATGTCGTAGACGACCTGGGTCACGAAGAAGCGGTTGCCCGCGTCCTGCTTCGCCAGCAGTCGCAGATGTTCGTCGTCGCGCCGACTGTGCCGCTCGGGTATCGCGACACCGCCCACCAACAACGCCGGGTTCGCTTCGCGGCTCAGTGCCTGCGCCTGCGTCAATGACGTCTGTGACCGGCTTCCGCGGCTGGCCGCTCCGACCAGCACCGTCATCACCCGCGAAGGATCTTGCTCCTCGAACCAGGCCCGCAGCTGCGCAGGTGAGTACTTGCCCACCGCGCGGTAGACGATCACCGGGGCTGCCCAGTTAGTGAGGTTGTCGGCGAGGAAGGCCGCCGGGTCAAGGGTCGGCATGAACGGGAAGGGCCGCTGCGCCGGGTTGCGCGCCGCTTCGTCGGCGAGGTCGTAAAGGATTAACCCATCGACGTCCAAGGGCCCGAGGCGAGCGAGGGTGGCGTCGGCGATCTCTTGCGCCCGGTCGCCGGCGCTGGCTGCGCGCGGCGGTGTCAACGCAACAGGAGGAACTCTCCCGACCCGCTGGCAATCCGGTCGGCCAAACTCATGATCGGCAATGTAACGGCTCGCAAGAAGCCGCCATGCGCGACCTTCGGCCATATTGGGAAGCGCTTACGAGCGACTCGCTTTGCATCGGCCGCACATAATCACCCACACAGGGACGGACAACGCACCCCGAAGTCCGCGAAGTAATCGGCGCTCGCGCGGGTCTGCTCGGTCACGGCAGGTGATCGCATCGCCGGCTTGAGCCACATTGGTCGCACTCGGGTGACAGGGTTCGACGGACCGATGTTCATTGTTGATCATCGGGGTCGTCCAGCACCGAGCTTGGCAGCGGCCACGCCAAGCGCAGCGTTCCACCAGCGGGCGTGCTCATCCATCGCCGCTGAACAATCCGGACATCTCGGATGGCCGTCGCGATGGTGTCGTCACTGACGCGGCTGAGCATCGCCTCGAGCTCCGGGGTTGCTTGACGGGCCACGCGTTCGCGAACCCCGGCCGGGGTGTCCGGACCATCACCCCAGCGGTTCACCACCGCGCTCGTGACGATCTTGGCCAGGCGGTGCCCGGCACTGAGCCACTCCTCGGTGCGGGCACCGGTCGCGGATCCGGAGACGATGCGACCAGTCTTTCGCCGCTTCGGATCACGAGCGGTCGTAGCCCGGGCTGCGGCGCCATGTCGACCGGCAGCGAGCTCACCCCACAACCCGTCTTGGATATCGAACGCTGACTCGACGACCAGGTGCGGAAGATCGTGCACGACGTGAATCGGACCGCGCCGCGTTGCGTCGTCCACCGTCAGGTAGGCCCGATCGTCGTCGCCCTCCCGCAGGCGCTTGACCAGGGTGATCTCCACCAAGGCAGGCTCGCGGCATGGTGTCGACCCAGCAACCAGCAGCGGCCGCATCACCATCTGGCGCACCCGCGCCGGGTCTGCCCCGCCTACGGATTCCGTTACAGCAACCGCGGGTGCGACGGTCGAGGAGGAGATGGCGCCACCGGTCACCCCGACTCGTAGTCCGAGGGCGGCGCGCCTGTTCGCCGTCGTCGAGCTGGGAGAACATGGACACCGCCAGCACCCGCGGGAGGCCGCGTGTTGATCAGCCGTACCACCGGCTCGGCCAGCGTTGTCCCGGAATTGGTCTATTCCGACGTGGATGAAGCCGTCGTCTGGCTGTGCGAGACCTTCGGCTTCATCGAGCTGTGGCGCGCCGGCGGGCACCGCGCCCGCGTCGCGTTCGGCAACGGCGTGCTGATCATCGCCGACGCCGATGCCCAGTACGGGCGGGCGGTTCCGCAGTGCGGCGACGTGCGCAGCCACGCGGTGATGGTCAAGGTAGAGGACGTCGACGCACACCACGAGCACGCGCTGCAGCGGGGAGCGCGGATTCTGAGCCCACCCACCGACTACCCATACGGCGAACGGCAGTACTCCGTGGAGGACCTGGCCGGGCACCGCTGGACCTTCACCCAAGCCATCGCCGACCTCGCCCCCGAGGACTGGGGCGGGACGCCGCAGGAACCCGTCGGCGTTCAACCCGCGCGGTAGCGCGACGCCACCACGCGTGCGCGACCGTCGGGCCCACTCGCTCACGTCATCGGTACCCGGACTGGGCCAGGGCCGAAGTCGACCGCTGGGGTGAAAATGACTCACGCCGCCTCGGGTCGGTGACAGACAATCCCGTCGGGCTACGCATCCGCCCCAGCCCTCCTACATCACGCGGTATTCGGCGTACCCGTCGTCGATCCGCCTGGTGAAGCGAACGCCGACGGCGCTCGCGGAGCGTAACCGGGCGACGATCTCGCCCGGATGGTCGTTCCGGGCGGTGCCTAGCCGTTGATCAACTACCGCGAATAGCGTAGGTGAGTTGCTCAGTGCGACGTCATGACGGGCCACGCCGCGAAGTTGGTCCGGCATTCGCCCGCCATGGATCGGGGGCTGACCACGCGGCCCGGCGGCTGTGACCTTCGACTCTGTTCGCCGATGTCCGCCGCTGCGCACGCTCGAACCGTGGGACACCGGCTTCGTTGACCTGGCGGTGATCAGGGGCTGCTTGGGCAGGTCGAAGGTCGTACCAGCCGCTGCGTGGTGGCTTGGCTCGAGGCCCGCACTCCGGCCTTCCGCGAAGCCATCCGTTACGTGGCGATCGACCCCGCCGCGCCGTACGCGCACGTCGTCACCAGTCTGCGCGAGGATGGCACCCGGTTGCTGCCCAACGCCACTGTCGTGGTCGATCACTTCCATCTGGTCACGCTGGCCAACGATGCGCTGACCAAGGTGCGGCGCCGTGTGACCTGGCAGCAAGAGGGCCGCCGCGGTCGCAAGGTCGACCCGGCGTGGGCCAACCGGCGCCGGCTGCTGTGCGCACGCGAACGCCTATCCGAGAAGGCCTTCGCGGCGATGTGGAACGCCTTGATCGACGCCGACCCGTCGGCTCAGATCCTCACCGAGTGGATCGCGAAGGAGGAGCTTCGCGTGCTGCTGGCCCTCGCCCGGACCGGTGTGCACCGCGACCAGCTCCGTCACCGTCTCGACGTGTTCCACCGCTGGTGCGCCGCTGCCGACATCGACGAACTGCACCCCCTCGCGGCCACCGTCGAAACGTGGTGGCCCGCCATCGAGGCATTCCGCAGCACCGGCACCACGAACGCCAGAACCGAGGGCGTCAACCGGCTCGTCAAGCAGGTAAAACGGCTCGGCCTGCGGCTTCCGAAATACAGCCAACAGCCATCGCAGGATCCGGTTCCACTGCACCCGCACCCAGCGGGCAGCGACAGCGACTTCAACAGCTCTGCCCGCTCAAAATTGAAGAGCCGTCATCGCGAGGCGCTTTGCTGGCCACGGTCGCTGCGTTCCACCTGCCTGCATCGCATCGAGGTCGGTGGACTCCCGACCGTTCAAGTAGCCGATCACCGATGGGGTCGCGCCGAGGTGCGGCCGTGGCGGAAACCGCCGCCGATCAGCGTGGCCACGAATAGGATGCAGGCGATCACAAACAGCCAGAACAGGCCGTGGACCACGAAGCCGATCAGGCCGGCGATGACCCAGAGGAGGATGAGCAGCAGGAACAGGGCGAGCATGATGCCGCCTCCTTAGGTTGTGGACAGTGTTTCCGGCCGCTCAGCGTCTAGCGAGGCGGCGCTCGCCGGTGGCCCCGGGCTGGTAGGGCAGGTCGTAGTGTTCGAATACGGCCGGTTCGTCCGCGGCGGTGAGTTCGCCGTCGGTGTCGATTGACGGGGCATGTTCGACTCGCCTTTTGCGGTAGGCGACCTTGACGTAGCGCGGCGCGACGACCGCGGAGATCAGCGGCACGAACACCAGCCGGTGCCGGCCGATCATGCCGATTTTGACGGTAGCGAAGCTGGGTTGGTCGGTCGCTGTGTCGAAGTACACCGCTTCGAGCGTGCCGATCTTGGCGCCGTCCGGGTCGACGATGTCATGCTCGCGCCAGTCGCGTATGTTCTCGGCCTCGAACACCAGCCACCTCTCCGGCTACCTCGGCGACCAGGCCCCGGGCGCTGCCCGCGGCTCGAAACCTATCGACCACTCACGACGTGAGTCTAACCTCGATCTTCGGGAACGCGCGGCTGGCGGATTCCGGGAGTTCTTGTGCCTTCGACCGGTGAAGAGTCCCAGGTCAGGCGGCTGCCGCTCGACTTTCGCCCCTCGCCTTGTAGGGGATCTATCTGAACCACGAGAGTGGCTCGCTGGCGTCGTAACCAGTGGCTTCCGGGTTGCGTGGATCCGCGGACGGCAAGATTTCCCTGTTTCCAGAAGTATTCGCCGCGCCGCGTCGTTGAGGTCCACTCGATGTCTCGATTACAGCACTACGATAGTCCACAATGATTCCAGAAGACCACCTACAGCTATGAGGGCCGGGGCCGAGTACTTCGCCGAGCCGTCCGCGCCGGCGCAGCGCCGCTACGAGGCCCTGCGCGCCTACTTCGTCGAGGAGGCCGCGGCGGCCGAGGTGGCCGCTCGTTTCGGCTACTCGGTGTCGACCGTGCACCAGCTGGCCGCGGAACTGCGCGCCGGGCGCACCGAGTTCTTCCGCTCCTCCAAGCCCGGCCCGAAGGGCCCGCGCAAGTTCGCGACGATCCGCGACCGGGTGCTAGCGCTGCGCGCGGCCGACCGCTCGGTGACCGAGATCGCCGCGGCGCTGCACGCCGAGGGATCACCGGCGTCCGCGCAGACAGTGTGGGCGATCCTGCACGCGGAAGGCATCCAGCGGCTGGGGCGCCTACGCCCCGGCGGGGCCGCGCCGCGCACCGAGCCGGTCAAGGCGCGCGCCCTGGCGGACTGGCCGACCGGGGCGAGTTGGCCCTGCGACCACGCTGGCCTGTATCTGCTGATGCCGGCCATGGCCGAACTCGGCTTCGACGGCCTGGTCTCCGCGGCGCGTTATCCCGGCACCTCTGTGCTCTCCCCGTTCCATTCCGTGGGGTCGCACCTGCTGCTCAAGTGCTCCCGCCGCGGACGGGCCGCGAACGCCTTCCCGCTCGGCGCCGACCCCGGTCTCGGGCTCCTGCTCGGGCTCAGCGCGTTGCCCAAGGCCACCCACCTGACCAGCTACTCCTACCGGGTCAGGCGCTCCTCGAACGTCTCCTTCCTGGAAGGCCTCGCGCGGCGCTGCTCGCAGGTCGGCCTCTACTCGGGCCAGGCCGGGTTCAACCTGGACTTCCACGCCATCCGCCACCACGGGCAGGAGGTCCCGCTGGAGAAGCACTACGTGCCCACCCGCTCGCAGCGGACCCGCTCGGTGCTGACGTTCTTCGCCCAGGACCACGCCTCGACGGAGATGGTCTACGCCAACGCCGACCTGACCAAAGCCGAGCAGGCGGGCGAGGTGCTCGCCTTCGCCGAGTACTGGCAACGCGTGTCTGGCAGAGACCCAGGGCTGCTGTGCTTCGACTCCCAGCTCACCACCTACGCCATGCTCGACGAGCTGTGCGCCCGGGGCATCACCTTCCTGACCCTGCGCCAGCGAGGCAAGAACGTGCTCCAGGCGCTCGCCACACTGCCCCCCTCCGCGTGGACGACCCACACCATCAAGCGCTCCGGGCGCTACCGCCGCCCCCACATCCACGAACAGGTCGTGCGCCTCAACGGCGTGCAGCATCCGCTGCGCCAGATCGCCGTGCGCAACATCGGGCACGAGGAACCGACCCTGCTCATCACCAACGACCTCGCCGCGACCGCCGGCAAGGACCTGTTCGCCCGCTACGCGGAGCGGATGATCATCGAAAACGAACTCGACGCCGACATCTCCGGGTTCCACCTCAACGCGCTGTCCTCAGGGCTTCCCCTCAACGTCGACCTCGACACCACCCTCACCGTGGCAGCCGGCAACTGCTACCGACTTCTCGCGCGCACCCTCCCGCGCTACGAACTGGCCACACCCGACCGGATCTGGCGCCACTTCCTCGACAACACCGGGACCGTGACCGTGGCCGACGACCACGTACGCGTCGACCTCGCGCTACGCACCTACACACCCGTCCTGATCGACGCCGGCTTCCCCGAACTCGACATCCCCATCCCATGGTGGGCAGGGCGCAAACTCCGATTCGGCTTCCCGCCGCGCTGAACCTCAGCAGTCCAAAACCTCAGGGGAACTACCTTCCCGAGGATCGAGGCTAATGGTCTTGGTCAGGACTGGGTTCGACGTCGGTGACCAGGATGGACACTGTCGGGGTGATGCCGGTGTACTGGTTGATGGCGGCGAGCACACCGCGTTGGACGGCTTCGGCGACGGCGAGGGCGCTGTGGTCGTGGTAGGCGACGAACCGGATCTTGATGAGCGGAGCGCCGTCGGTGCTGTCGACGGTGACGCCGTCGGTTGCCTGGTCGTTGGCGTGTGCGACGCCGATGGCGGATCGGAGTGCGGCGGTCACGCTGTGTGTCAAGTCGGGTTGCAGTCGGGCCACGCCGCCGATCGAGCGGGCGTGATGCGCAGCCAGTTTGGCCAGGACGAGATCGTCGATGACCAGCGTGGGCTGCTCGGAGGGCCCGTGGGATCGGGTGTTGCTCACCGACCATCGCCGCCGGGGAGGTGGACGTCGACAACGGCGAGGTTGACCCGGCGGATCTGAAGCCCGAACAGCTCCCCGCAGGCGTCGATCACTCTGCGGCGGAGCTGATCGGTGGTGGAGATGATGTCGCTGTTGTAGGCGAGGCTGAGACTGAGGTGCACCGACAGGTCCGGTTGGGCGCTGCGCTTTCTGCCGGCGGGGGCCGGCGTGGCGTCCTCCACCCGGGAGGTGCGGACCCGCACGCCCGGGAGGTTGTCGAGGGTGAAGCGCAAGGCGTTGCCCACGGCGTGCTCGGTAACGGCGGCGGGGCCGGCCGGCGAGGGCATCGCCAGTTGCCGGCTGGGGCGCAGTTCGGCGCGGACGCGGCGCATCAGCGCGGGAAGGAGACTGTCGGGGGGCTGAATCGGTTGGGCGGCCAGTGCTCGACCGGCGCGGCGGAGGACCGCGTCGTCGGCGATCACCGCGGCGCAATAGGGGCAGCTGCCGGCGTGTGCGTCCAGATGCCCGGCCCGGGCGTGGTCGGCCACAGTCAGCGGGTCGCGTCCACATGGCAGCCGGTCGGGGGCGGGGTTTAGCGCCATGCGATCATCGCCTCGGCGAGCTTGCTTCGGGCCCGAGCCAGCCGCCCTCGCACGGTGGAGACGCTGGTATCCATCACGGCGGCCACCTCCTCGTAGCTGCAGTCGTTGACTTCGCGGAGCAGCCAGCAGATCCGCTGCTCGGCGGGTAGCCGTACCAGTGTCGCGCGCAGGTCGGCCAGCAGCTGTGTCCGCACGGCGTGACGTTCCGGGTCGTCACGGTCGTCGCCGGGTGGAGTGGGTTCATTGAGGCCACCGGCTGGCTCGCTACGACGTTGACGCGCAACATTCAGGCAGCGGTTGGTAACAATTCGATACAACCAGGTGGAGAACGCCGCGTCACCGTGGAACTGAGGCAGTTTGCGCCACGCGGACAACAGGGCGTCCTGCACGGCGTCCTGCGCGTCAGGACGCGTGCCGAGGACGCGGACGGCCAAGGCGAACATCGCCTGCTGGTAACGCCGAACCAACGTCTCGAACGCGAAGGAGTCACCGTCCCGCGCGCGTTCGACGAGCTCGGCATCCGGCAGATCGGTGAGCCAGACCCGATCCCGCCGCGACGGGTCGCGGTGCGTACCCGCCGACGTCCCGGTTGGGGGACGACGGGAGTCCGCCGCGTGCATATCGGTGACGGTGATTCTCCCTATTGTCGTCGTCGCATCCCGGCGACGGAAATCTGCCCGTGACGATCGCCGTCGACCGGTGTCATACCCAGTGAGACGGATCGCCACATCGGTGACGGGTGGCGGCCGACTTCCGGGACCGCACACGCGACCGGCTCGCATCGAAAGGACGTGTCATGACCAACCCCACCGCGGAGAAGACCGCCGCCGTCAGGAGCAGAAGCGAGTCCGAGCCCTCCGGGTCGGCGGAGTCGGTTGCCCAGCGGTCGGACACCAGTGTGCTGCTGACCAGCCAGGGCAAGACCACCATCGCCGACACCGTGGTGGAGAAGATCGCCGCCCTGGCCGCCCGGGAGATCCCCGGCGTCTACACCCTCGGCGGCGGCGTGACCCGCACGTTCGGCGCGGTTCGGGAACGGATCCCCGGCGCGCGGGCCAGCGCGGGTCAAGGCGTGTCCGTGGAGGTCGGCGAACGGCAGACCGCGGTCGACCTAGTTGTGGTTGTCGAGTACGGCGTAGAAATCGGCGAGCTCACCCGAGCGATCCGCCGCAACGTGATCGGCTCGATCGAGCGGATGACCGCCCTGCAGGTCATGGAGGTCAACATCGCCGTCGACGACGTACACATCGAGGGCGATGACGAGAGCAAGGAATCCCGGGTCGAGTGAGCACACCGGCGGCCGGACGCGGCGGGCCTGCGCCAGCCGCCTCCACCGAACCAGCCCCGCTGGGCACCGATGTCGAGCTAATCGGTGCCACGGTTCAACGCTGTCGCGGCGTCGCCGCGCTGTCCGGGCAGTTCCTCAGCTACCTTCCCGGCCGAGTCGTCGCTGGTGTCCGCGCCGACACGAACCACCTTGAGGTGCACATCGTCGCCCGCTACGGCCAACCGATGAGCGCGATCGCCGCCGAGATCCAGCGGGCGCTCCAGCCGCTGCTGCATCGGCGCACGCTCACCGTCGGCATCGACGACATCGTGCTGCCCGACGTCGACAATACGGGCGGCAGCGGACCCGATGCGCCGACCGGGCCGCCTGCCGCGGAGCGACCGTGAGCGTCATGATGACAAGCATGGACGACAACGCGGCGCGAGACCTGCGGCAGACCCGGCGCGAGTTCATCTGGATCAACCACCCGGACCGGGGCGGCGACCAGGAGACGTTCGTTGCCGGCCTCGCGAAGCTGGAGGCCCAACTCGCCCGCACCCACCGGCACACGGCAGAGTTTTGGGTCACGATCTACCGGCGGCGGCGCGGGCTCTCCGCCATCGCGCAGGCTGGACTGCGCTGGTATCGGCGGCGCACCGCGCCGCCGCGAGTCCGCTGAACGTCACCCGACACCCCACAGCGGAGGGGACACCCCGCACAGCGCAGGCCCATCCGGCGTGGGGCCCCACACCTTCTACGATAGGGACCAGGCATGGACAACATCAACGGCACGACGCTCGGGCTGTTGCTGGGCATCGCGCTCGGCTTCGCTGCCGCGTTCGGCGGTTTCACCGCGTTCATCGTCGTGCTCGTCTTGGGCGTCGCCGGCCTCGTCGCCGGCCGGGTCTATGACGGCGAGCTCGACCTCACCGGCTACCTCGGCGGCCGCGCTCGCGGCCGGCGCCGCGACCTGTGACCGCCCTGGCCCCGCCCGGCGTCCGGGCAGGACACACGCCACCCGATGGCCGCGACGCCGGGCAACGTGGGCGCACCACGTTGGCCGACCGGGTGGTGGCAAAGATCGCCGCCCAGGCCGTCACCGAAGTGGACCACGCCCGCGGCATGCCCACCGGCCGCATCCGCGGCCTTATGCCCGGCGAGCACATCGAACGGGCCCACGCCGACGCCGACGTCGACGGTCATCTCGTGTTGCTCACCGTACAGCTGACAGTCACCTACCCGGCGCCCGTGCGTACCGTCACCCGAGCGGTCCGCGCGCACGTCACCGCCCGGGTCGAGCACCTCTGCGACGTCACGGTCCGCCAGCTCGATCTCAGGGTCACCGCGCTACGCACCGACCCCGTCCCCGCCAGAACAGTGCTGTGAGCGGCCCCCGCACGCCGCACACCGGACGCGGCGCCACGAGCGTCTTTGTCGCCATACTGGTCGCCGCCGCCGCGACGACCGTTGCCATCGACGTGATCAGCGCCCGCACCAACCACGGCACCCAGGTGTGGAACCAGCAAACCATCGCCGCGCATCTACGCGATACCGCCTGGTCCGCTGCTTCGGTCACCGTGACCGGCACCGTCGCCATCGTCGTTGGCGCCATCCTGGTGCTCGCCGCGATACTGCCCGCCCGGCCGAAACTGCTCGCGCTGCAGGAAGATGACCCGCAGCTCGCGGTCGGCACCAGCCGCCGCAGCCTGCGCGGCACCCTGACCGCACAGGCCACCCGCATCGACGGGGTGTCCGCAGCCCGGGTCCGCATCCGCCGCCACACAGTCCGGATCAAGGCAGCCACGCCGCTGCGAGACCCCGGCGACCTGGCCGACCGAATCCGCCAAGCCGTCGTGCGGCGCCTCGACGAACTGCGCCTGGCCCGTCCGCTGGCCGTGCGCGTGGACCTCCGGCACAAGGGGGACTGAGATGCACCCCCGCACCGCGCGTGGCAACCGCTACGGCTTAGCCCTGATCGGGCTGCTGCTCATCGCCGGCGGCACCTACGCCCTGCTGCGCAGCCGCGGCTCACTCGGCCAGCGGCAGCGGGCCTCCGACCCGCTGCTCACCGACGCAGAGGCCCGCTGGGCCGGTGACCACCCCTGGTTCTGGATCGCCGTCGCAGCCACCTGCATCCTGATCGTGCTGCTGATGCTGCGCTGGCTACTGGTCCAACTGCGCGTCGAACGCCTACGCGGCCTGCACCTGGAACCAGACGCAACCCGCGGCGGCACCCAGATGCCCGCCGGCGCCCTGACCGACGCCGTCGAAAACGACATCGGCGCATACCCAGGGGTACACGCCGCGCACGCCCGCCTCACCGGAGACCCCGACCACGCCGAACTACACCTCCGGGTAGTCATCGACCCCCGCACCGACCTCGGCGGCATCCGCCGCCGCATCCGCGACGAAGCCATCATCCGAGCCCGCACCGCCCTCGAACTCGACCAGCTACCCGTAAGCGTCGCGCTGGGCGTTGACCGCCGCTCCCGCGGCAGCCGCGTGCGCTAAACCATACCGAGAACACGGCAGCGAACCCACGCCCGGGACTTCACCGAAAGTGGTTCTGGCGCACTTTCCGTGATGCTGGTGTTGCGCGTGTTGCCGATGAGACTGGCACCTTCGGGTTGATCATGCTGGGCATGTGACTTCGGTTGTTGTCGTGTTCTGTTGCCGCACCTGGCCGGGGTGGTGATCGAGCAGATCGACGGCGAGGCCGCGGGCGTGGTCATCCGGGCGTCGACTCGTGACGGCCCGGTGGCGTGTCCGGGGTGCGGGACGGTGTCGATGCGGGTGCACAGCCGCTACGAGCGCACGCTCAGCGACGCCGGCGTGAGCGGCCAGCCGGTCACGATCCTGCTGCGGGTGCGGCGGCTGTTCTGTGACGCCGCCGGGTGCGAGCGGGTCACGTTCGCCGAGCAGGTGGACGGGTTGACCACCCGGCACGGGCGGCGCAGCGTGCTGCTCCGCCGGATTCTGGAGGCCATCGGGCTGGCCCTCGCGGGCCGCGCGGGGGCTCGGCTTGCCGGGCAGCTCGGCGTGCGGGTGAATCGATCGACCGTGCTGCGCCTGGTCCGAGCGCTGCCCGACCCGGAGATCGGCACCGTCGCGACGCTGGGGGTGGACGACTTCGCGCTACGCCGCGGGCACGTGTACGGAACGGCGCTGGTGAACATGCGCACCCACCGGCCAATCGACCTGCTCGCCGATCGGCAGGCCGACACGTTCGCCGCCTGGCTGCGCGCGCATCCAGGCGCCGAGGTGGTCTGCCGCGACCGCGGCGGCGGATACGCCGAGGGCGCCCGGAAGGGTGCGCCGGACGCGATCCAGGTCGCGGACCGGTGGCACCTGTGGCACAACCTCGGCGAGCACGTGGAGAAGACGGTGCTGCGCCACCGCGCCGACCTCCCTGAACCGATCCCGGACGACCCTCCGAACGGCGACCCGACCGCAACGCCCGACGAACAGCCGGCGACGGCGGCGAGCCCGGAGAAGACGATCGTGACCCGGACCAAGCAACGCTATGCCGCCGTGCAGGAGCTGTACGCGCGCGGCGTGTCGCTGTCCTCGATCGCCTGCACTCTGGAACTGGACGTGGCCACGGTGCGCCGGTTCGCCCACGCCACCGGCCTGGACGAGTTGCTGATCAAAACCCTGCAGCGGGCCAGCCTGCTCGACGAGTTCAAGCCGTACCTGCACCAACGGTGGGCCGAAGGCTGCACCGACGTCGCGCGCCTCGCCGAGGAGATCACCGCCCAGGGCTACCGCGGCAGCGACCAGACCGTGCGCCGCTACCTGCGCCCGTTCCGCACCGGCCGGCCCATCCCACCGCCGCGCCCGGCCGCACCGACCGTCCGCGAGGTCACCGGCTGGATCATGCGACGACCCGACCGCCTCGATGAGGAGGAACAACTGAAATTCAAACAACTCCGGGCCCGCAGCACGCACCTGGACGCCACCGCCGGACACGTCGCCGACTTCGCCGAGATGCTCACCGGGCTGCACGGCGACCGGCTCGACACCTGGATCACGGCCGTCGACGCCGACGACCTCCCGCACCTGCACTCCTTCACGGCCGGACTGCGGCGCGACCACGCCGCAGTCCTCAACGGCCTCACCATGAGCCACAACTCCGGCCTGGTCGAAGGCACCGTCAACAAGATCAAATTCTTCAAGCGGCAGATGTACGGCCGCGCCAAGCTCGACCTACTCCGCAAACGCGTACTCCTCGCCGCATGAGCCGATCACGGAAAGCCGTCCGCGAGGTCACCGGCTGGATCATGCGACGACCCGACCGCCTCGATGAGGAGGAACAACTGAAATTCAAACAACTCCGGGCCCGCAGCACGCACCTGGACGCCACCGCCGGACACGTCGCCGACTTCGCCGAGATGCTCACCGGGCTGCACGGCGACCGGCTCGACACCTGGATCACGGCCGTCGACGCCGACGACCTCCCGCACCTGCACTCCTTCACGGCCGGACTGCGGCGCGACCACGCCGCAGTCCTCAACGGCCTCACCATGAGCCACAACTCCGGCCTGGTCGAAGGCACCGTCAACAAGATCAAATTCTTCAAGCGGCAGATGTACGGCCGCGCCAAGCTCGACCTACTCCGCAAACGCGTACTCCTCGCCGCATGAGCCGATCACGGAAAGTGCGCCAGAACCCTCGAAGTCACCGAACTCGATCACGGTTATCGAGTCGTCCAGCGGTCCGCGAATGTGGTCGCGCTGTGGATCGACCTCAGGGATCAGATCCTGGATCAGGCGCACGTCGCCGATCAACGCCCGCGCCCGCCGCGGAGGCGACAGCAAGGCCGTCAGTCGGTACACGGCCCAGGTCACTACTGAAGCGACCAGCGCCGCCGAGAGCGCACCAAGCTTCGCCTCGGCGAGTTCGGCGCCGGAGAAGCCCGATCGGCGATCAACAGCGCCACAGTGAAGCCAGAGCTGGCCGACCTGGGCGACGAGTTGCGTGCCGCGGAAAGGGCGCTGGACGGCGGGAGGGATCCGCGACGCGCCTCCACCCGCGAGTTGTTCGGCCCAGCGCGCTCCCCAACGCGCTAACGGCCGAACAACCCGCCGGATCAGGACGTGACATCGACGCCCGGCTCCATGCACCGGCGAGATACCCGCCGGCCGGGTGTATTACCGGCTCGGGTGGCGTGTTCTTCGCTGTGGGGGGTGCCGGATGAACATCGTTGAGCACCTTCACCCCAAGTCACGTACCACGGTGATTCCGGTAAATGGGAAGGCCGTCGTCTACGTGGACGGGGTGTGGGTCGCGGAATTGAACCATGACGAGACGACTGACCTGTCCAACCAGCTATACGAGGCGGCCTGGCGGCTCACGATGAGGAATGCTCCGAAGGCTGACCTGCCGCCCAAGCGGTACGCGACGCAAGAACGGTTTCTGCCCGCATCCGCTTGACGGGAAGTATCCAGGCCAATCTCGATGGAGACAACCGCAGGTGCACGCCGGCCGCTGAGGCACGCGCCGAGGTTGTGGCCCGAGTACCACGAGAACTACTTTGGCGCATTCGGCCGGGTGCGGACGGCAACAACGTCGAGGCGGTTTGCCACCTGCCCGGCTAAGCGCAATGCCGGGGAGTTAAGGCTGCGCCGGAGGAGTCAAGTACTGGTTGAGGGTGTGTCGTGGCCGGGAGAGCGAACGGAGGCCCGGTAGGACGGAATCGACCAAGATCACCGTCTGTGAGGACCTCCGTTGCGCGCCCAGTCTGCCATTGGTTCTGCCGTCGCGGCGATCACCAGCACGATTACGGTGGCGGCGGGGGTGTTCGCGCCCGGGCACCTGGGTGAGCTGACCCGGGTCGTGCCGTTCGAGTTGGTCGATGCGGTGGTGGCCGATCACCGCGCCGGGCAGCGGCGGCTGCGGCTGCTGCCCTCGCGGGTCGGGGTTTACTTCGTGCTGGCGCTGTGCTTGTTCCCCGGCGCCGGGTACCTGGGGGTGTGGGCGAAGCTGACCGCGGCCCTGGACGGGCTGGGTCTGGCGGTGCCCTCGTCGCGGGCGCTGCGGGACCTGCGTCGCCGGCTGGGGCCGGGCCCGTTGCGGGCGTTGTTCGAGGTGCTGGCTGGCCCGCTGGGTCGCCCGTCCACGCCGGGGGTGATGTTCGGCCGGTACCGGACGGTGGCCTTCGATGGATGCCGCTCGATCAAGGTTCCAGACACCGCCGGGAACCGGGGCTGGCTGGGCAAGCTGAACGCCGCCCTCGGGCAGACCGGCTACCCGGTGATCCAGCTGATGACCCTGTGCGAGACCGGCACCCGCGCGCTACTCGGCGCGAGCTTCGGCACGCCGGGCGAGGGCGAACTGGCCTGGGCCCGTCAGCTGCTGCACCACCTGGACCAGACGATGCTGGTGTTGATGGACCGCGGCTTCGACGCCGCCGATTTCCTGCGCGAGGTGCACGCCACCGGGGCGGCGTTGCTGGTCCGGCTGCGGTCCACCCGCTGCCCGCCGGTTCTCGAGCGCTTCCCGGACGGGTCGTACCTGTCGATGATCGGCGGTGTGCAGGTGCGGATCATCACCGCCGAGGTGAGCCTCACCTGCCACGACGGCACCCGCTACGGCGACAGCTACCGGATCGCCACCACCCTGCTCGATCACCGCGCCTGGCCCGCCGAGGCGCCGATCGGGCTCTACCACGAGCGGTGGGAACACGAAATCACCTACCTCGCCCTGCGGCACACCCTGCTGCACGGTCGGGTGCTGCGTTCGGCCGACCCGGCCGGCCTGCAGCAGGAGATGTGGGCCCTGCTTACCGTCTACCAGGCGCTGCGCATCGCCATCACCGACGCCGTGGCCGCCATCGGCGGCATCGACCCCGACCGGGCCAGCTACCAGATCGCCGTACAGACCGCCGCGGACCTGGTCACCGGCGCCCGCAACATCCTCACCGGCGCAACCGACCTGACCGGCCAGATCGGCCGCGCCGTGCTGGCCAACCTGCACCGGCCGCGCCGGCCCCGCGTCTGCGCCCGCAGGGTCAAATCCCCGCTCTCGCGCTGGAACAAGCACCCGCCCGGCAAACCCACCACCAGCCTGCAAGTCACCAAGATCACCACCGTGATCGGCCAAAATCACCAGCCGCCGGCAACACGCCGTCGGCCATCCTTGACACAGGCGCCCAGCCCTAAACTCCTCGGCATTGCACCTAGAGCGGACGACTCTGAATAGGTGGAGTTGCGTCAGCTCGTGTATTTCGAGGCCGTCGCACGCCTCGGCGGGTTCAGCCGAGCCGCCGAGGCGCTGCACATCGCCCAACCGGCGATCTCCGCCCAGATCCGTCATCTTGAGCGTGAGTTCGGTACCGCGCTGTTCGAGCGCACTACCCGCCGCGTCGAACTCACCCAGGCCGGCACGCTGCTGCTCGCTCGCGCCCGGGCGGTGCTCGCCGAACTCGACGGCGCCCGCAGCGACCTCGATGAGCTTGCCGCCGTGCTGCGCGGACAGCTGCGCATCGGCGTCACCCAGGTCCTCGGATCACTCGATCTGCCCGGTCTGCTCGCCGGCTTCCACCGCCGATACCCCGAGGTTGCCCTGGCCGTCCGCAGCGGACTGGTCGCCGCACTACTGGCCGAACTGGATACCCGCACCGTCGACGCGCTCATCGCCCCGGTCCACGACGACCTGCCCGACCGCTACCTCGCCCGGCCGCTCGCCACCGAACGACTCACCCTCGTCACCCCACCCGGGCAACTGACCGCCACGTGGCGCCCCGTCTCGTTGACCGAGGTCCGCGACGAGGCGATCGTCTGCCTGCCTGCCGGCAGCGGGCTACACGCCATCTTGACCGCGGCCGCTGCCGAGCAGGGATTCACGCCACGCATCCAGTTCGAGGCACCCGACCCCGCTAGCATCCGACGCTCCGCCGGCCTCGGCGTCGCACTACTGGCCGAATCGGCAGCGCACGGCGGCGGACCCGCCATCGACGTGCACCGCCTCAAACCCGCGCTACCCCACCCGCCCATCGGCCTGATCCACAACCGACGACAACCTGCCTCGCCGACTCTTCGCGCCTGGGTCCAGCACATCCAGCCATAGCACCCGACCATCCGACGAGAGATCGATCCGATCACGAATCACCGGAAACCGAACCTCTTGCAGTGACGATCTGCGCTCCATGGGCTCTGACTACCAAGATCACGGCTATCGCCGTATAGGGATCCGCTTGCGGGCACATGCCTGCCGGCATGGCGGCCTCGGGCGAGAACGAGAATACGCGGCGCTACCAAGGTCGTCGTTAACGACTGTGCTTACCGGCGAAGGCTCCTGATCACGGCGCTTTCGGGCGCTCACGGTAGGTAGGCCGCCAGCCCGACCGGACGGTCTCTCATCGATGTCGTTGATTGCGGATCGTCCTGTAGGCGCCCCTGTTTGTGTCCGGCGTCGACGGTTCGATCGGGCGGGCGGCTTCGGCATGATTGCGGGGTGGCGAGCGATGCCAGCGCGGACGCTGAGCTGGAGGCGTTGCGGGGCCAGCTTGCGCGGTTGGGTGCGGAGAACGCCCGGCTGTTGAAGCTGTTGCAGTTGACGCCGGCGCAGGCTCGACCGCCCGGTCCGACGCAGACGGCGATGTTCGAGCAGGCGCCGGGCGGTGTCGACGCGTCGTCGCCGTTGTCGGCGAAGGTGGCGTTCTTCGGTGCGTTGTTCAGGGCGCGGGAGGACGTGTACGCGCTTCGGTGGATGAACCGGCGAGATGGCCGCAGCGGGTGGATGCCGGCGGTGCGTGGTGGTCGCCTGAAAGGGATCCCGGCTTCGGAGCGCCAGTACCTGGCGCTGACCGAGAAGGTGGTGCATGACCATCTCGCTGGCGATATCGATCTCGGCTTGTACCCGTTGCTGGACGGCGACAGTTGCTGCTGGCTGGCCGCTGACTTCGATGGGCCCGCCGCGATGCTGGACGCGCTGGCCTACCTGAAGGCGGCGCGCGCCGCGGCGGTGCCGGCGGCGCTGGAAGTTTCGCGGTCCGGGCTCGGCGCCCATGTGTGGATCTTCTTCACCGCACCGGTGGCCGCCGCGACGGCGCGAGCGCTCGGCACCGGACTGCTGCGGGAGGCCATCGCGTTACGCGGGCGGATGGATCTGCGCAGTTACGACCGGCTGTTCCCGTCGCAGGACGTCGTGGTGAATGGCGGGCTGGGCAATCTGATCGCCGCCCCGCTGCAGGGCCGATGTCGACGCACCAACACGACGGTGTTCCTGGACCTGGCCACGCTCGAGCCGCACGAGGACCAGTTCGCGTTCCTGTCCAGCCTTGGCCGCATGACTCCGCGGGAGGTCGTCCGGCTCGCGCAGCGGCTCGGTAAGGTGTCCGTCGGGTCCGAGGTCGACACGCTGCACCCGGCCCGTGCCACGCGGATCACGATCCGGGCACCGGCGATCGTGCACGCCCAGCTGGCCGCGCGTATCACGGTCGCCGGGGATGATCTGCCTCCGGCGTTGTTGGCGACCTTGAAGCACGCGGCGACCCTGCAGAATCCGGTGTTCTACGAGCGGCAGCGGCGCCGCGCGTCGACCTGGGATACGCCCCGGTTCCTGCGGACCTTCGACGAGACGATCTCTGGCGATCTCATCCTGCCCCGGGGGCTACGTGAGCGTCTGACCCGCATTGTTGAGCAGGCCGGCAGCCGGGTGGAGTTCATCGAGGAGCGGGACGGCGGCAATCAGCACCCGTTCAGCTTCACCGGAGTGCTCGACACCGATCAGCATGCCGCGCAGCAAGCCCTGGCCGGTGCCGAGCTCGGCGTGCTCGAAGGCCCGCCCGGCGCGGGTAAGACCGTGATCGCTTGCTCGCTGATCGCCCTGCACGGCGTGTCCACCCTCGTGCTGGTCAACCGCAAGACGCTGGCCGACCAGTGGCGCTCCCGCATCCACGACCTCCTCGGCATCAAACCGGGCCAGCGCGGCGGTGGCCGGGCGAAGACCACAGGCGTGATCGACATCGCGACCCTGCAGAGCCTGTCGCGCGCGCAGGACGTCGCGGACCTGACCGCGGGCTACGGGCTCGTGATCGTCGACGAGTGCCACCACGTCCCAGCCGCCGCCTACGAGCACGCGATCGCGCAGATCCCGGCGCGGCGCTGGCTCGGTCTGACCGCCACCCCCTACCGGCGTGACCAGCTCGACGAGCTGATCGCGCTGCAGGTCGGCCCGGTGCGCCACGTCATCACGCAGCGGCCAGCCGGCACGCTGCCCGCCCACCCGCTGCGTCCCAGCGCACCGCAGCCGATCCTGCACCTACACACCACCGGCTTCACCTACACCGGCGACGCCGATCCGCAGGCGCCGGGCGGCATGGCGAAGATCAACCGCGCGTGCTTCGAGGACGAGGACCGCAACCGGCAGATCATCGACGACGTGCTCGCCGCGCTCAGCGAAGGCCGGCACTGCCTGGTGCTCACCCGTCAGGTCGCGCACCTGGAACGACTCAGCGCCGCGCTGGCGCCCCAAGACCCGGTCGTGCTGCGCGGCGGGATGGGCGCCAAAGCCCGCACCGCCGCCCTGGCACGACTCGCACCGCCAGCCGACGACCAAGCGCCGCTGCTCGCCGTCGCGACCGGCTCCTACATCGGTGAAGGCTTCGACTGCCCGATCCTGGACACGCTCTTCCTCACCGCGCCCATCGCGCAGAAGGGCGACCTCGTGCAATACGTCGGTCGCATCCTGCGCCCCCATCCCGGCAAGATCACCGCCGAAGTCCACGACTACCACGACCTGCGCACCGGCGTGCTCGCCGCGTCACTGGCCAAGCGCGCCCCCGGCTACACCAGCCTCGGCTTCCCCGACCCGCGACGCGCCACAAGTTGAGACGCCCTCGTCCGCATCTCCACCGACGCGCACCACAGACCCATCAGCGCGGCACAGACCCGACCGCGGTGTTGGCCGACGCGGCCAACCACGGTTATATATACTCATTGGATATACCGACATCCAGGAGTCGACCATGGCCAAGACTCTCATCGACATCGACGACGACCTGCTCACCCGCGCCCGCACCATTCTCGGGCCGGCGACAAGCAAGAAGGACGCCGTCAACACCGCGCTGTCCAAGCTGGTCCGCCTGCACGAGCAACGCGCGACCATCGACTGGATCATCGACACCGACCCAGCCGCCGACCTGCGCAAGCCCGCCATCCGTGCGGCTGCCCGCAGGTGACCCGCTACCTCATCGACAACAGCGTCCTGCAACGACTACCCCGCAGCAGCCAGATCCGCGCCGCCGTCACCGACATCCTCGACGCCGAAGACGAGCTGTGCAGCTGCGCGGCCACCCTCGACGAATTCGCCTACAGCGCCCGCTCTCCCACCGAACACGCCGAATCCGTACGGCGGCTGCGCTACTCGCTCCTCTACCTACCCCTGGCTCCGTCGATCGACCAGATCATCATCGACATCCGCGCCGCCCTCTTCGCCGCCGGCAAAGGACGAGCCGCCGGAGTCATCGACGTCCAGATCGCCGCCACCGCCGCGCACCACCACGCCACCGTGCTGCACTACGACTCCGACTACGACCACATCCACGACGCCTACCCGCAGCTATCCACCCGCTGGATCGTCCCCCGCGGCACCACCGACTAGCGGGCCGACACCCTCGCAGCCCGGCCCGCCGGAGGCCGACGTGGCCCAGCGCAATGGGGCAACAGGTTTGCCGCGCGATCGGGCTCGGCGGCCACCTCCCGAGTTGCGGCCGCCGGACGTTATGGGTCATCTCAACGCCCGTCGACAACCTCGCTCCGGGGAGAACAGAGAACGTGCGGAGACACCAACGTGGTCGTAAACGACTGTTCGCACCGGCGCGGTCCAGTGATACTGGGCCTCCAGCGCACTTGGACGACGTGTGCACGAGACGTCGGAGCTGCCGTGGGACCGTGCTAAGGCGAGTCGGCACGCGTCCGGATAGCCCACCTTCACCGGGCTTAATTGCGGGACAGATATACGGGCATCGCTTTGCTCGTAAGGGATTGCTCGCCCGACTGCCGCCAGCGCTGCCCGGTCAAGGTTCCCTTCCGTACGCAGCATCCGCTTGGCGTGGTGGTCAACCGGCCCTCGGTGTGGCCTGACCGATGATTCTTCCCCCGCCGTGCTGGTCTGTACGCCGAATACCGACTCACGGGAGGCTGACGCCATGCGGAAACTGACCTTTGGCATGAACCTGACCCTGGACGGCTATATCGCCGCGCCCGGCGACGACCTCGGCTGGAGCGTGCCGAGCGACGAGCTGTTCCAATGGTGGTCCGACCGGGTGGGGGCGACGGTCCTGGCGCTGTATGGGCGCAAACTGTGGGAGACGATGAGCTCCTACTGGCCGACCGCCGACCGGCAGCCTGGCGCCACACCGGCGCAGATCGAGTTCGCCCGCCGCTGGCAGGACATGCCGAAGGTGGTGTTCTCCTCGACGACCAGCGCGGTCGACTGGAACGCCCGCCTGGTCACCGGCGACGCGGTCACCGAGATCACCCGGCTCAAGGCCGAGGATGGCGGTCCCATGGACGTCGGCGGCGCCACCTTCGCCGCAGCGGCCATGCGGGCCGGGCTGATCGACGAGTACGTGCTGGCCACCGCACCGATCTTGGTGGGCAGCGGCACACCGTTCTTTACAGCCCTGGACAACTGGGTGAACCTAACCCTGGTGGAGACCCGGACGTTTCCCGACGGCGTGCTCCTGACCAGGTACGAGACCAGGCGCTGAATACCCGACCTCGGATCGGCGCGGGCTTCGGGCCACCCAAGGATCCCGTGGCCGTTAGGGGATCGATCAGCGGGTGAGTGCCAAGACCGCATCGGCCGCGGCCTCGACCGGTGGCAGCGCCTCTGCCTCTGAGCGCAGCTGGGCGGCGGACGCGCGGTATGAGGGTGTGTTGAGCACGTCGTCGACGGCGTCGCGCACATCGTCCGGCGACGCCGTCAACGCGTCGAGCACCCGTGCGACGCCGAGCGCGACGCACCGGTCGGCGTTGAACGGATGGTCGGCCCCCATCGGCAGCAGGGCGAGCGGAACGCCACAGGCGAGAGAGGACACCACTGTGCCCGAGCCGGCGTGTGAGACCACCGCTTGGCAGTGCGGCAAGAGCTCCCGCTGCGGCACGAACCGCTCGACGAGGATGTGGTCGCCGCGAGGCCCGAGATCGGTCGGGTCGAGCTCGCGTCCTACGGTGACGACCACATCGACGGGGAGGTGCTCCAACCCGTCGAGGACGCGAGGGAAGAGATCGCCGGATTCCTGATGGAACACCGTCCCGAGAGTGAAGTACACGAGCGGGCGGCCCGGGCGCCCTGCCAGCCAGCGCTCGACGTCGGTGCTCCTGTCGCCTGGCAGCCCGCCGGCGAGGACATCAGGATGGTAGGTGAGAGCGCGTGCCGGCAGCCGCGACGCCGGGTCACGAAACGACGGCATGACCGGGACGAGAGTGAGGTGCCGGTCCAGGAAGTCTGGCGACTGGTGTGCCAGCCCGACCTCGTCGCAC
Organism: uncultured Actinomycetota bacterium; assembly: GCA_963839995.1. GTDB lineage: Bacteria > Actinomycetota > Actinomycetes > Mycobacteriales > Jatrophihabitantaceae > CAWIUB01. The sequence goes on from CAWIXH010000001.1 coordinate 654,778, forward strand.
AGCTTCGCGAGCGGCTCGTCCAGGAGGCCGGGGGTGATCATGGCGCCGGAGGCCAGAACGGGTCACAGTCGCATGGGGGACGCCGAGCGACTCGGCGGCCACGGCGGCACCGAAGTCGACCTCGTCGCGTACTACGACGTCTGGGTGGAACGATCGGCCAACCTCGGTTATGCGCTTGGCCCGCTCCCGCGCGACCCGGCCGGCGAAGACGGTGCTGATCACTGCGACCTCGTCCGACCGGTCGGCGACTACCAGGGGACGCCGGTCCTCCGCCGCGGCGAGCGTTCGTCCGCCGCTGTCGACGGCCTCGAAGCCAGCCCGGCGCACGGTATCGAGCATCCCGGACTGGCAGGTGTAGAGGATGTCGTGGCCCGCGGCGGCGAGGGCGCCGGCCACCGGCAGCGTCGGCCGGAAGTGCCCTGATCCACCAGTGAACGCAAACAGTGCACGCACCGCGCCAGTCTCGCAGGACGATCCGGCTGCGAAACGTTTACAGGCGTCGTCGGAAGCCTCGGTCGTTGCGGACGAGAGTCTGGAATCCGGCTCGTTGAAGTTCGGTGAGGTACTCGGAAGGGTCGACGTCAGCGGCCCAGTAGTCGATCAGTCTCGTGACACCGCCGAGCAGCAGCCATCGCGCGGCCGTGGACAGCAGGGCCGGAATGACCGCGGCTGGGTCGGCTCCATCGGTGAGGACCAGATTGCCGACGTCCGCCCAGGGTGCCGTGAGCGAACTGCGGGTCAGCTCCGTGCTGGGTTGGCAGACCTCGATGTAGCCACGGACTTGCTCGTCGACAAGCAGGGTGAACCGGGTGCCGAGCGTGCCGACCGTGCGCACGATGCTCGCGCCGTCGTCGGCGGTGCCGAGAAGGTCCTCACAGCACGCGGTGAGCACGAACTCACGGCGGGCCGGCTCGCCGAAACCCGCTTGGTTGAGCAGGTCACGTAGGTGCGGCATCGTGTCCGGGATGCCGTAGCAGGCGCGGGAAGAGCGCAATCGAAACCGACCGCGGACACGCCCCGGCGGCGCATCTGCTCCATGGCCGCCGCGAGCAGCACCTGGCCGTCGGTGATTGCGTCGGTGTGGCACACCAGCCAGCGCACGTCGCCCACGCCGCGGTAGCTGTCGCTGACGTCATCATCGGTGCGGAACCGGTGCAGCAACGTCGCCGCGACGATGCGGTGTTCGAACTCGGCGACCAAGCAGCACCGCTCGGCGACCCACGGGTCGAGGATGCTCTCGCCAGGCTCACGCTCCAGCTGCGACAGCACCGTGTTCACCGAGAGCACCACGCCGGGGATCACCGCAGCGACACGCAGATTGATCAATTCGGTGAGCTGGTCACGATCGCGGCGCTCGAAACGTCGAACGACAACAGGCATGCGGGCACTCCCGGGTCTCGCTACGAATGGGGGAAGCCGCTGCCAGTGCGGGACAGGGCAACTGTAACCGTTCGTCGCTCGTCGGCGTGCGCCCGCTGATCGTTCCCCCTACGGTGATGACCAAGGGCAGCTGCCCTTGCTCCAGCGGGCGCCATTCGTCTCCTCACTGGTTGTCAGGGAAGCTGCCCAGTCATATCGATCAAGAGCAGCGGCGACCACCGTCGCAGTCTCGGGCCCGGCCGGTGGAAGACTGCGGCGGTGACTGACACGCAGAGTCGCAGACCCGACCCACGCTGGCAGACAGAGCTCGACGACGTGCTCAGTGACGCGCGGACGGTAGTGAACGTCGGTGCCGGCACAGGCTCGTACGAGCCGGGCGACCGCTACGTGCTGGCGATCGAGCCGTCGGGCTTGATGATTAGCCAGCGACCGGCTGGCGCGGCGCCGGCTCTGCAGGCTTCGGCTGAGGACCTGCCCATCGCGGACGGGCAGTTCGACGTCGCGATGGCACTCGTGACGATCCATCACTGGCGAAACTGGGAGGCCGGGCTGCGCGAAATGCAACGGGTGGCCGCCCGCGTCGTCGTGCTGCACTTTGATCCGGTCCTACATGCCACGTTCTGGCTGGCTCGGGACTATCTGCCGGAACTGGCGGACGTCTGGCGCGGCGGTCCCCGGGTGCGGCAGGTTGCTGCACGAGTTGGCCCCGGCGCGGAGATCCGAGAACTCGCGGTCCCATGGGACTGCGTCGACGGGTTCCTTCCGGCGTACTGGCGACGGCCGGAGGCGTACCTGGATCCGAAGGTGCAGCAGTCGATGTCCGGTCTCCAATTGCTCGACCGGGACGTGCTGTCGCACGGCATCGAGAAGTTGCGCGCAGACCTGCAGGACGGCACCTGGCGGCGCCGGAACGCGAAGTTGCTCGACGCCGACGTCCTCGACGTCGGGTGGCGGCTGATCGCCGGTCCGCCGCAGACGGACAGCCAGTAGCCGATCGGCTTGTCCGTCACCGTTGGGATACTCCCGGTCGTGGCTGACATCGATCCGCGGCGGATGTATGACCACGCGGTGGTCTGGGCTCACGAGCTCATGGCGCAGGTGGCGCACCGTGACCTGGAGCGCGCCACGCCATGTCCGGACTTCACGGTCCGGATGTTGATGGGGCATCTCATTGGCACTGCCGAACGGGGTCTGGCAACGGCCGAGGGCAGGCCACCGGCCTGATCCCGCATGTGATCACCGACGTACCCGACGATGAGCTCGCCTCTTGTTACGGCGCGCTCGGCCGACACCTACAGGCGGCGTGGTCGCAGCTCGACCCGGGACAGGCGGTACAGGCACCGTGGGGCACAACGACGGCGGACCGCGCGGCGTGGGGGTTCGCGACCGAGACCCTGGTCCACGGCTGGGATCTCGCCATCGCGACCGGTCAGCACAGCGAGGCCCACCCAGGACTGGTGCAGCCCGTGCTTGACCAGGCGAGGACCACGGTGCCGGCGCTCGGGCGCAAGCCGTCTTACGGCAGTGTCGTCACCAGCAGGCCCGGAGCACGCGCAACCGAGCGGCTGGCGAACTGGCTCGGCCACCGGCGCTGAGTGCGGCACCGGCCAAACGATGTCGCTTCCGCCACGCCGCTGTCGCGCACCCGGATCCGCTTGTGGTGATCGCTCGTTCCAAACTCGCGGCCGATGCGGGCTACCGGGGACGCTGCCGCGATCGGGGGCGCCGGCGGACGCACACGACGTGTTCTTGATGGACGGGTAGGTCCTCTCCCCGTCGGTGGCCGTGTCGGGGATCGAAGCTGGGCCGTGCTTTCACTGGTGCGAGCGGCGCCGGTGCGTGCAGCGGCCTGGACGAGGCAACCGCCCGGCCATCGGGTCGTTGGCTCGGAGTTGGGCAGGTGCGAGCGCGGCGGCACGGGGCGAGTGTGGCGGCATCATCGCATGAGCGGGGTCAGGCGGCAGCGTCGGCGCGCCAGCCGCTGCGTCGCTGTGAAGGCAGCACGGGTTGACATTAGCCCGGGTCAGCGGGTGTGGATGTGGTAGCGGTGTTCGGGTCGCCCGGTCGTGCCGTACCGCAGCTGCAACTGCACTACACCGTGCCGCTGCAGGTAGTTCAGATACCGCTGCGCCGTCGCGCGGCTTACGCCGACCTGCTCGGAGACCTCGGCGGCGGAGATGTCGACGTCGCTGGCCCGCACCGCTTCGCGGACCAGCTCGAGCGTCAGCGCCGAGTGTCCCTTGGATGGGCGGGCGGTGTCGATGGCCGGGGTCCGCAAGAGTTCGAATAGCTCATCGACGTCGGCTTGTTCGGGTGCGCCGTGGAGCCTGTCGATGCGGCGCCGTAGCCGCTGATAGGCCCGCAGTCGTTCCGCGAGCACTTGGTACCTGAACGGCTTGACAAGGTAGTGCACCGCGCCGAGGTGCATCGCGGCGCGCACCGCGTCGAGTTCTCGGGCGGCAGAGATGACGATCACGTCCGGTGGCCGCGGCTGTTCCCGCAGACTGCGCACTACGTCCAGGCCGTCGCCGTCGGGGAGGTAGATGTCCATCAGCACCAGGTCGGGGTGCAGCCGGGCAGCCTGACGGCGGGCTTCGGCGGCGGTCTGCGCCTGCCCGACGACGACGAAGCCCTCGGTCCGCTCCACGTATGCGGCGTGGATGCCCGCAACGTGATAGTCGTCATCGACGATCAGCACGCGGATCTGTGGCGCGGTCATCGCGCCGCCACGCTCGCCCTAGGCACGACCGGCGGATCGGATTCCCCGTTCGGGATGATGACCGAGAACCTCGCCCCGGTTCCCTCAACCGGCCCGCTGACCTCCACCGAGCCGTGCGATCGGGTCACTAACCGGTGTACCAGGGCCAGCCCGAGGCCCCGCAGCCGGCTGCCGGGCCGGGACTTGGTGGTGTATCCGTCGAGGAATATCCGCGGCACCAGCTCGGCCGGCACACCCGGGCCGTTGTCCGTGACCACGACCGTGATCGCGTCGTCGTCCTCGATGATCTCTACGGTGACTCGCCTGGGCGGCGCGTGCCCGGCGAGGGCCTCGATGGCGTTGTCGACAAGGTTCCCGACGATGGTGGTCAGCACCTGCACCTTGTCCGGCGACTCGCTCAGCCAGGTGTCGGGCGAGATCTCCAGCTGGATCCCCCGCTCACTCGCCTCCGCTGCCTTGCCCAGCAGCAGCCCCACGATTTGCGGGGCGGCGATACGGGTGCGGAGCGTGTTGTCGAACTCGGCGGCGGTGCCCTGGATCTCGGTGAGGTAGCTCAGTGCCTGCTGGTGACGGCCGAGCTCCAACAGCCCGGCGACGGCGTGCATCCGGTTGGCGAACTCGTGTTGCTGCGCGCGCAGCGACTCGGTCAAGCCCCGCTCGCCGTGCAACTCGCGTAGCAGCGCGGCCAGCTCGGTACGGTCGCGGAGTGTGACGACGGCGCCGTGCGGACGGCCGGCGAGAGTGACGGGCATCCGGTTGACGACGAGGGCGAAGTCGTCGGTGAGCACCAGGTCGTCCGGTGTGGTCCCGGTGCCATCCAGCACATCCCGCAGCCGTCCCGGCGGGAGCAGTTCGGTCAGGGTATGGCCGATCGCGCGGACGTCGAGGCTGAGGAGGCGCTGCGCCTCGTCGTTCACCATCGACACCCGCCCGGAGGTGTCGAATGCGATAACCCCCTCGCGGATACCGTGCAAGGTTGCCTCGCGCTCTTGCAGCAGCAGGGCTATCTCGTCCAGCTCCAAGCCGAAGGTTCGCCGCTTGAGACGCCGCGCCAGGGCCCACGAGGCGACGGCACCGAGGCCAAGCGCGATACCGAACCAGGCCGCATAGGAGGGGATCTCATGCCACAACGCGCTGGACACCGAGCTCTCCCGAAGCCCCACCGACACTTCGCCGACCATGGTGCCATCCGGCCCGTACAGGGGCGCCCTGCCGTTGGCCGAGCGGCCGGTGCTGCCGTTGTCGATACCGACGTGGACACGCCCGTCGGCCACCACAATGGGCTCGGCGACCTGTTGCCCGACCAGAGCCGGGTTGGGGTGTGAGTGCCGCACCCGGTTCATGTCGATGATGACGACGTAGGACGCGCCGGTGTTCTGCTCGATAGTCGTCGCGATGTCCTGGATGGTCGCTGCGCAGCCGGCAGCCTGATGTGCCATGCAGCTTCGGATCGCCGGGACATCGGCCGTGGTCTCGGCGATGTTGGCGGCGCGGGCCTCGTACTGGCTGTCCAGATGGGCGCGTTCCTGTCGGACGAACAGGACGAACCCCACGAGAATCGTCGACGTCAAGATGGCCAGCTGAGCGACGAAGATTTGGCTGGAGAGTCGGCGCATACGATTCCGCATCGCGGCCCATTGTGACCCGCGCGCATTTGCCCGAACAAGGCGTCATCGCGTCGAGCCGCGAAATGCCCGCACGTGTCGTTGATGACTCATCCATGACGCCCGGCCGGTGCCGTGCGCAGAACGAGCAAATCCGCAAGTTACGCGGTCAAGGCGCGATGTCTCCCAAACCGCGACGCAACACGGCCGGGGTGTCTACAGTCTGCTCCCACCAGTGACCGGTGCCACCGAGCGCGGTGTCTGGTGCAACCGAGAGGAACGGGAGCGGCATGGCCGAGAGTGCACCGCACCGGGACGCCGCGCCGCCGGCCCAGCCAGCCACGGACCCAGCGAAGATCGAGATAACGCACCTGACCAAACGATTCATGACACGCTCGGGCGAGCCGTTCACCGCCATCCGCGATGTCACGCTCACCGTCGAGCCCGGTCAGTTCTGCGCGATCGTCGGACCGACCGGTTGCGGCAAGTCCACGACCCTTAGCCAGGTTTCCGGCCTCGATCGGCCCAGCGCCGGCTCGGTGCAGGTCGGCGGCCGCGAGGTGAACGGCATCACCCAGGGCGTCAGTTTCATGTTCCAAGCCGACGCCCTGTTTCCATGGAAGAGCGTGCTGGGCAACGTGATGATCGGCCCCACCCTGAACGGGATGTCCCGCAAGAACGCCGTCGCGTTGGCCCGCGACTGGCTTCGGCGGGTTGGCCTGGCTGGCTTCGAGGACCGCTACCCGCACCAACTCTCCGGCGGCATGCGCAAGCGCGTAGCGATGGCCGCCGCCCTCATCAACTCTCCGCGGATCCTGCTCATGGACGAACCCTTCGGAGCTCTGGATGTGCAGACCAAGGAGATCATGCAGACCGAGCTGCTGGGACTGTGGGAGCAGCTGCGCCCGTCGGTGTTGTTCATCACCCACGACCTGGACGAGGCAGTGGCCCTGTCCGACCGGGTGCTCATCATGACCAGCAGCCCCGGCTCGATCAAACACGGCTTCGACATCGACTTGCCCCGGCCGCGCGGCGAGGTGCAAGCCATTCGCCACGAGCGGCGATTCCTCGAGCTGCAGGACCAGATCTGGGCTTCCCTCAAGGACGAGGTCGAACGCGCCTACGCGCGCACAGCAGGTGCCGCATGAGCACGCCCAACGCCCTGCTGGATCAGCCAACGCCGGTGGAGACGGAGGCGGGCATCAAGCAAGCCGCCCAGCGCGCCACACGCCGACGCAGGTTCTGGCTGTGGACCTCCCGGCTGGGCTTCGCCGTTTTCATCATCGGCGGCTGGCAACTGTGCACCACGATGAACTGGGTCGACCCGTTCTTCTACGGCCAGCCCTCGCAGATCTGGAACTCGCTGGTGCACCTGTTCACCAAAGGCACCGAGTTCGGCTCTATCTGGGGTGACATCGGCACCACCCTGAAGGAGGCGGTCTACGGGTTCTTCCTCGGCGCCACCGCCGGGGTCATCGTCGGGCTCCTGCTCGGGCAGAACCGTTTCCTCGCCGACGTCCTCGGGCCCTACATCAAAATCGTCAACGCCGTACCACGCATCATCCTCGGCTCGATCTTCCTGGTCGCCTTCGGCCTGGGCACCTTCCCGAAAGTGCTGCTGGCCGCGGTCCTGGTCTTCTTCATCGTCTTCTTCAACGCCTTCCAGGGCGTCCGCGAGGTCAATCCAAACCTGGTGGCGAACGTGAAGGTCCTCGGCGCGTCACCTCTGCAGGTGGCCCGCCACGTCACCATCCCCTCTGCGCTGACCTGGATCATCGCCAGCCTGCACACCGCCTTCGGATTCGCCATCATCGGCGCACTCGTCGGCGAGGTGCTCGGCTCGCAGCGCGGAATCGGGCTGGTCATCACCCAGGCGCAGGGGCGCCTGGACCCGAACACCGTGTTCGCCGGGATGGCGATCATGGCCGTCATCACGCTCGCCGCCGAATACCTCATCACCCTGCTGGAGAAGCGCGTGCTGTCCTGGCGTCCACCCAGCCAATCGGAGTCAGCAGGCATCTGAGCCCGCAGAGCGCCCTCCACCAGCAAGCCAACCAACCGGAAGGAATCCTGCACATGTTCAAACGCGCAATCGCAGTCGCGGCGGTCGGGGCCTTGGCCCTCGGCGCGGCGGCCTGCTCCAGCAGCAAGAAGTCCGGCAGTTCGTCGAGCGGGAGTTCCGGCAGTTCGTCCGTGCCCACCGTAAAGCTCATGGTCGGTGGAATCGACAAACAGATCTACCTGCCATACCAGCTCGCGCAGAACCTCGGCTACTACAGCAAGTACGGCGTGAAGGTCCAGCTGTCCACCGAGGTCAACGGCGGCGTCGGGGCCGAAGACGCGATGGCCTCCGGGCAGGTCGACATGGCGGGCGCCTGGTACATCCACACGATCGACTTCCAGTCCAAGGGCAAGGATGTCGAGGATGTGGTCCAGCTCTCCGGCGCCCCGGGTGAGCGGGAAATGTGCGGCACCAACAGCGGCGTGCACTCCGCCGCCGACTTCAAGGGCAAGACCCTGGGCGTCACCGACCTCGGTTCGGGCACCGACGAACTGACCCAGTTCATGGCGGCGCAGAAGGGCATCTCGCGCAGTCAGTACCACACCCTCGCTGTCGGTGCGGGCGCGACCGCGATCGCCGCAATCCAGCGCGGCACCGCGCAGTGCGTGATGACCACGCAGCCGACCGTTGGTGCGCTCGAGACGAAGAAGCTCGCGTACCCGGCGATCGACCTCGCCACCACCCAGGGCGCGCAGGCCGCGCTCGGCGGCGCATGGCCGGCGGCCGGTGTGCTCGCCCAGACGAGCTGGGTGAACAGTCACAAGGACACCGTGCAGAAGGTCGTCGATGCGCTGGTGGCCACCATGCACTGGATCAACACCCACACGGCGACAGACATCGCCAACGCGCTGCCGGCGGACTTCGTGCAGAACAGCACCATCAGCAAAGAGCAGTACATCGCCGGCCTGACCACCGACAAGGGACAGTTCCTTCCCGACGGCATCATGCCGGCCGGAGGCCCGAAGACCGTCTACGCGATGCAGAAAGTCATCGGCACGGATGTCTCCAAGGTGACCCTCGCGAACACCTTCACGAACGACTTCGCGACGCAGGCGAACCACACCGAGGGATTCAGCATGACGACTGCGCCAGCCGGCGCCGACGGATGAGGTAGCCGAGCACCGCGATCGCACAACCGCGATCGACCGAACGCCACGGGCGGCTGCGCGCACGCGCACAGCCGCCCGTGGGCACATCGGTAGCAGGTTCAGACCGCACCCTCCCCAGCATCTTGCACCCCGCACCCGGCCCGATCACCAACATCGCGGCTCCCTGGGCCGCTGGTGTGGGACCGGACCTAGCCGGCGACGGCGCAGCCGAGCGCGGCGCGACGGAACAGCGCCCACCCGTTCGCCACCCGATCAACGCCTGTCGCAAGCGCCGAGAGCACAGCGCCGCCGCCCATGCGACGGTCCGCTCGCCGAACGCGACCGCGAACCCGACGCACACCGCCGCGAGCGCATGCGCCTGCGTCGCCTCGGCACCGCGGTACAGATCCGCTCCGGCCAGCACGAGCAGGACGAGATCCACAGCGGGTGAGCCGAGCAGCAACAGGCCGCCTAGCCGCAATGCCGAGGAGTTTAGGGCTGGGCGCCTGTGTCAAGGATGGCCGACGGCGTGTTGCCGGCGGCTGGTGATTTTGGCCGATCACGGTGGTGATCTTGGTGACTTGCAGGCTGGTGGTGGGTTTGCCGGGCGGGTGCTTGTTCCAGCGCGAGAGCGGGGATTTGACCCTGCGGGCGCAGACGCGGGGCCGGCGCGGCCGGTGCAGGTTGGCCAGCACGGCGCGGCCGATCTGGCCGGTCAGGTCGGTTGCGCCGGTGAGGATGTTGCGGGCGCCGGTGACCAGGTCCGCGGCGGTCTGTACGGCGATCTGGTAGCTGGCCCGGTCGGGGTCGATGCCGCCGATGGCGGCCACGGCGTCGGTGATGGCGATGCGCAGCGCCTGGTAGACGGTAAGCAGGGCCCACATCTCCTGCTGCAGGCCGGCCGGGTCGGCCGAACGCAGCACCCGACCGTGCAGCAGGGTGTGCCGCAGGGCGAGGTAGGTGATTTCGTGTTCCCACCGCTCGTGGTAGAGCCCGATCGGCGCCTCGGCGGGCCAGGCGCGGTGATCGAGCAGGGTGGTGGCGATCCGGTAGCTGTCGCCGTAGCGGGTGCCGTCGTGGCAGGTGAGGCTCACCTCGGCGGTGATGATCCGCACCTGCACACCGCCGATCATCGACAGGTACGACCCGTCCGGGAAGCGCTCGAGAACCGGCGGGCAGCGGGTGGACCGCAGCCGGACCAGCAACGCCGCCCCGGTGGCGTGCACCTCGCGCAGGAAATCGGCGGCGTCGAAGCCGCGGTCCATCAACACCAGCATCGTCTGGTCCAGGTGGTGCAGCAGCTGACGGGCCCAGGCCAGTTCGCCCTCGCCCGGCGTGCCGAAGCTCGCGCCGAGTAGCGCGCGGGTGCCGGTCTCGCACAGGGTCATCAGCTGGATCACCGGGTAGCCGGTCTGCCCGAGGGCGGCGTTCAGCTTGCCCAGCCAGCCCCGGTTCCCGGCGGTGTCTGGAACCTTGATCGAGCGGCATCCATCGAAGGCCACCGTCCGGTACCGGCCGAACATCACCCCCGGCGTGGACGGGCGACCCAGCGGGCCAGCCAGCACCTCGAACAACGCCCGCAACGGGCCCGGCCCCAGCCGGCGACGCAGGTCCCGCAGCGCCCGCGACGAGGGCACCGCCAGACCCAGCCCGTCCAGGGCCGCGGTCAGCTTCGCCCACACCCCCAGGTACCCGGCGCCGGGGAACAAGCACAGCGCCAGCACGAAGTAAACCCCGACCCGCGAGGGCAGCAGCCGCAGCCGCCGCTGCCCGGCGCGGTGATCGGCCACCACCGCATCGACCAACTCGAACGGCACGACCCGGGTCAGCTCACCCAGGTGCCCGGGCGCGAACACCCCCGCCGCCACCGTAATCGTGCTGGTGATCGCCGCGACGGCAGAACCAATGGCAGACTGGGCGCGCAACGGAGGTCCTCACAGACGGTGATCTTGGTCGATTCCGTCCTACCGGGCCTCCGTTCGCTCTCCCGGCCACGACACACCCTCAACCAGTACTTGACTCCTCCGGCGCAGCCTTAACTCCCCGGCATTGCGGCTAAGCGTGTCTCTGCAATGCCGACATCCGGGTGCAGGAT
>CAWIXH010000002.1:0-250933 GCA_963839995.1 uncultured Actinomycetota bacterium
TCGTTGATCTTGCAGATGATGCCGTCATCGGTGTTGCCGACGATCTGGGTGTGAGAGGGCCCCGTCCGCTGGTTGCGGACGGGGCCTTGGTCGTCTGGGTGATGGGGTGCTCGGCGTGGTGACGCCGGCCGGTGTTGGTCAGTCGGCGCCGGTTTCGGAGATCGCGGTGCGGGCGGCTTTCTCGTCGACGATCGAGCTGTCGCGGGCGAACGCGGCGGTGAGGGCGTTGACGGCGAGATTGTTCACTGCCCGCGGGTAGCCGCGTGAGGCGTTGTGGATCAACGTGGTCGCGTCGGCGCTGAATAGCGTGTCGGTGCGTCCGGCGATCTTGAGGTGGTGGCTGATGTATTCGGCTGTTTCTTTCGGGTCCATGCCGGCGAGGGCGTAGCGGACGCTGATCCGCTGGTCCAGGGCGGCGAGCACGCCGAGCCGGAGCCGCTGCCGCAGCGTCGGCTGCCCGACGAGTAGGGCGGCGAACGGGGCGCCGGAGTCCATGTCGTGGTTGGTCAACATGCGCACGGCTTCCATCTGTGCGTTGTCCAGCAGGTGAGCCTCGTCGAAGATCACGATCGGGGTGCGGCCGCGTTCGGCGTGTTCGGCGGCCAGGGCCTCGGCGGCCTGCGGGACGAGGGTGGCGGTGTAGAAGTTCGGTACCTGGCCGAGCGCGGAGACGACGTGGTGCAGCATGCCGCGGACCCCGACCGAGGGGTTGGGCAGGTAGATGACCACGTGCCGGGAGGTGTCGAGTGCGGCGGTGGCGGCGCGGACGGCGACGGTCTTGCCGGCGCCGACCTCGCCGGTGATCACACCGAGGGCGTGCTGCTGGATGCACCAGCCGATCCGGGCCACGGCTTCGGCGTGCCCGCCGTGGCGGTGCAGCATCGACGGTGCGAGGCTGCGCCCGAAGGGCATCTTGGTGAAGCCCCAGTGCGACTGCAGACGCTGGATACTCACCGGCCGGCCTCCTCTTCCTGGCCGCCGCTGTGCTCGTCGGCGAGACAGTCGTCGATCGACAGCTGCCCGGGAATCTGCTCGGGACGCTGGTCGGAGCCGGTGGAGTAGAGGGCCCGGTAGCCGATCCGTTCGTCGGCCGCGACCTGCTGGTGGTGGGCGTCGGCGACCAGTTGCAGGTAGGCGATCCCGGTCGCCGGCGCCGGCGGCGGTTCGGGCGTCTCCGGGCGGGCTTTCGGGTGCGCGTGGCGGGTGATCACGTGCGGCACCGCAGGCCCGTAGGAGCGCCCGCCGTGGCGGACCTCGATCTGCTCGAGGTTGAACGGGGAGAACACCAACTCGACCTTGCGGCCGGCCAGCGCAGGCTCGACCTGGTAGATGTTGCCGTGCAGCGACACCGTCGCGGTCTTGGTGACTTTTCCGGATTACGATCTTGCTCGGATTGCCGGTGTTAGCCCGTTGTAATCACGGGCATCCCGAGGTCGACGGGGCCTGCGGGTTTGGCCCGGGCGGCTCGGTCGACGCTGGCGAGTTTGCGTCGGGCGGCTTCCAGGCCGGCCTGCAGACCTTGGACTTCGCCGAGCCAGCCGTTGATGCGGGCCTCGTCAATGCGGCTGGCGAGGTTGGTGATGATCTCGACCAGTCGGGGTCGCTGTCGCGGGTCGACCCGCAGGCTGGGGCATCGAAGGCAGGCGAATTCGTGCTGGCACGGGGTCGCGTAGGGGCGGCCGCAGGTACCGAGTTCGAGTTTGCGTAGCTCGAAGTGCTGTTGGAACTCGCGCCATTCCTCCTCGGTGGGCTCGCGGTATTCGGCCTCCGGCCTGACAGCACGCCGCTTGTCGAGGAACGCCCGGTAGGTGCGGATCAACTCGTCTTGGAACACGGCGAGGTAGGACTGCGTGGCGGCCAGGCTGTGGTGCCCGAGCAGTTTGGCTGCGATGTGGACGGGCAGCCCGCCGGTGACGGCATCGGTCGCGAAGATTCTTCGGAAGTCGTGGGGCGTGTAGCGCAGGGGGTTGTCGGCGCGGTCGGTCAGGCCGGCACGTTGGATGGTCTGGTTGAGCAGGGAGATCAGCATCTGTGGGCTGATCACCTCGTGTCGCCATGCCCGTCGGCGTTGGAACAGGTGCGGCAGCTTGGGCCCGGTGGTGCGCTCGTGCGGGTCGTAGCGCGTGACCAGCGGGACTGTGCCGTCCTCACTGCGGACACGGCAGACGATCGAGGCCAGCACGCTGGCCAGCTCCGGGGTGACCAGCAGCAGCCGCTCCTCGTGGACCTTGGACGGCAGGATCTGCAGCAGCGGAACGATCTCGCCGGTTCCGGGGAGCCGGTAGGAGACCAGCGCGAGATGGGTGATCTCGAGCAGTTCTTCTCGGCGGACGCCGGTGTGTCGCAGTGTCTCGATGATCGCCCAGGCCCAGAAGGCGTCGTCCTCGGCGTGGGTCAGCTCGACGGTGTCGCCGCTGGTGAGGTTCTCCGCGAGCACCACGGTCGGCCCCTCGTCCCGGTGGGCGAGCCTGCGGTAGGAGTGTCCGTCGTGGTCGACCACGTCGCCGACCGCGGCCTGCCGGATCTTGGCCAGGAGGCTGGCCATGTCGTCGCGGTGCCGTTCGGCCGCATCGACCAGCAGCGGTAGTTGGGGTAGCCGGTCACGGACGCGCTGGTGCATCTCGGACGGAGCGTGTCAGATGGTCTGTGTACGGGAGGTGCCTGAGAGCCTGAAGTGACTGATGTGGCTTCAGGTGGAAGGAGACACCGAGCATGTGCGCAGCAATGATCACCGATCTGGGGCCGGAGTCGTCGATGCCGGGCCGGGCGACACCACCGGCGCCGCCCCCGTGGGCGTGCGAGCAGACTCGCGCCCGGACGGCCGCCGAGCTGGCCGACGAGCTGGTGGACGAGGCGTGGCTGGACCAGCTGATCGCCTCCGCCGGGGCGGGCGAGTTGCGGTTGACCGGCGAGGGCGGGTTCCTGCCGGAGTTGATCAAGCGGGTCCTGGAGCGGGGACTGGAGGTCGAACGCACTGATCACCTGGGCTATGAGAAGGGAGACCCGGCCGGGCGCGGCGCGCCGAACTCGCGCAACGGCACCACCCCGAAGACGGTGCTCACCGAGGCCGGGCCGATCGGGCTGGAGGTGCCCCGCGACCGGCTCGGCACGTTCACTCCGCGGCTGGTGCCCAAGGGTGAGCGGCGACTCGCCGGCGGCCTCGACGACATGATCATCAGCTTGTATGCGGGCGGGATGACGGTCCGCGACATCGAACACCACCTGGTGCGCACGTTGGGCGTCGAGGTGTCCCGGGAGACCATCTCCAAGATCACCGACGCGGTGCTGGAAGAGGTCAAGGCCTGGCAGGCCCGGCCGCTGGATGCGATCTACCCGATCATCTACGTCGACGCGCTGGTGGTGAAGGTCCGCGACGGCGCGCACGTGATGAACAAGGCCGCGCACATCGTCGTCGGCGTGGACACCGACGGAATCAAGCACGTGCTGGGCATCTGGGTGCAGAACGCCGAGGGCGCGAGGTTCTGGCTGCAGGTGTTCACCGAGCTGCGCAACCGCGGGGTGCGCGACGTGCTGATCGCCTGCTGCGACGGGCTTGAAGGCCTGCCCGAGGCGATCGAGACCGTCTGGCCCAAGACGGTGACCCAGACCTGCGTGGTCCACCTCATTCGGGCGGCCATGCGGTATGTGTCCTACGGCGACCGCAAGGCCGTCGCCGCCGCCCTCAAACCGATCTACACCGCGGCCACCGAAGACGCCGCCCTCGAGGCCCTCGCGGCGTTCACCGAAGGCGAGCTGGGCCGCCGCTACCCCGGCGCGGTCGGCGTCTGGGAACGCGCCTGGGAACGGTTCACCCCGTTCTTGGCCTTCCCACCGCAAGTAAGGAAGATCATCTACACGACCAATGCCATCGAAAGCCTGAACTACCAACTCCGCAAGATCATCAAGAACCGAGGGCACTTCCCCTCCGACGAGGCGGTGGTCAAGCTGCTCTGGCTGGCCATCTGCGACATCGAGGACAAGCGCGCCCGCGCCCGGGAGAAGGAACGCCGCCGCAAGCCCGTCAACCACCGCACCGCACCCGGCCGGCTCGTCGAGGGCCAACTCGTCACCGGCTGGAAACAGGCCCTCAACGCCCTCGACATCGCCTACCCCGGCCGCCTGCCGCAAGGAGTGAACTGACGTGACCGGAAACGATCACCGGCCCGCCTACAGCACGCTGCGATCACCCTGGGTGCTCGTCGAGGACGGCGTCGTCGACCACAGCGCCGAAGTGCTCGAACGGCTCACCAACTGGCTGCTGACCGGCACCGACACCGCCGCGATCACCCGCTGCACCCGCGCGCTATCCCTCGGCGAGACCGACGACCCGATCAGCATCGCCTCCTGGACCGACGCGCTCGCAGCACGCCTGCGTCACCGAGCCGAACAAGCCCAACTCTGAACACCCACCAACATCAACAAGGAGCACCCCACACACAGAAGACTTGACAAGCTCCTCGGAACGTGATCTGCCTGCGGAGCTTGGTGAATCCCTCAAGATCGTCGCGGCGGACCGGGCTGGGTACCGCCCAGGCGGCCCAGGAGGCGTCCTCCAGCGCCCATTCCTGGATGTCGAGATAGAACGACCGCACCCGTGACAGGATGTCGAGCCGGCCCTTGCGGGTCCTGGTCTGGCCGTCGGATTTGGTGACGTGCAGCAGTCGCTGCTTCCAGGCGTCCGCGACGTCGGCGGGCAGGTCGAGGGTGTCGATGCCGGGGTGGTGTTGCTCGATGTCGGCCCAGAACCGCCCGGCCAGGGCGGCGACCAGTTGACGAAACGAGCTGTAGTCCAGGCCGGGCCTGCGCTGGCCGAGGTAGCGGATGAGCACCGCACGGATCGGCTGGCAGGAGATCCGGTACCGGTCGACCAACTCGGCAGTGGGGCGCTGCCCGGCTCGCCGCGTCGATCGCAGCGGCTGGTTCGCGTCCAGCACGCCGATATCGCGCAGCAGGTCCCATGCTCCGTTGGTGCCGGACGTCTTGCGACCAGGTTCCTGAACGCTCCAGGCACGCAGTTCGAAGAAGTCGTCGACGGTGAGCTGGTCGAGGTCTTTGCCTGTGTGCAGCACCATCTTCGCCAGGATGGTGAGCGCCAGTCGGGTCTGATCGACGGTCATCGCGCGCTGGCTGGCCGCGGCACGGACCCGGGCGAACACCTCGACGCTGATGTGGGTTTGCACGTCGCTGAACAGTCTGGCCGCCTTGTAGGCGGCGAGGAACGGATAGCTGGGCTGGACCAGCCGGCAGAGCAGCAGGGCGGCCAGCCCGCGCATCACCTCGTCGCGTTTGTGCTTGTCACTGCGCGGGTCCCCGACGGTCAGCTGATCGACCCAACCCAGGCCATGGTCGGCGCCGGCAGCCAGCCAGCGGTCCTGCCAGCCCTCGCCGGGCATCGACTCCAGCCACCCCAAGACGCGTCTCGCGCCCTGCAGCCGCATCGCGGGGATCCCGTTCCAGACCCGTGCCGGCAGCGGCAGCCGCGACACCAGGTCCAGCACTTCACCGGCCGGCATGCGGTCGATCGGCCCAGCCGGCCGGGCCTCCCGCAGGGCGGTGGGTGTCAGGGGTGTCGCCGGACGCCGTCGCCGGTCAGCGGCAGTGGTCGTCGTCATTGGACTGTCCCTCCGAACAGGATGGCCAGGTCTGCGGCGTCATAGCCGTCGGCCACCAGCGGCGCGGCCTTGGGCGCGGTGTTCTCGCGGCTGGCCAGGTGCTGGCGGACGCGCCGGAAGACCTCGGTGTCGTCGTCTTCGACGTAGATCTGCGTGGTTGCAAGCTGCGCGTGCCCCAAGATCGTCTGGATGTCCCGGAGGGACAGCGCGTCGTCCCGGACCATCCGGATCGCGCAGGTGTGGCGTGCGTCGTGCATGGTCCAGTTGCTGCCAAGCAGGACGTTCGCGCGGCGCAGCACCGCCCGTAGCGCCTCGTAGTTCAGCGGCCGGCGTTCCAGCGTCCCGCCGCCTCGGCGGCGTCGCCGCAACGTCAACCAGACCGGTCCGTCGGCCGGCAGGTCGCCGATCTCGGCGAGGTAGAGACGAAGCCAGACGAACGCCTCCGGGCTGGCCGGCAGCCACTGCTCGGCGTCGGACCCCTTGCGGCGCACCCGGATCAGCTGATCGCCCCAGTCGAGGTCGGCGCCGCGTAACCCGAGCAACTCGCTGGCCCGGGCCGCGGTGCTGATCGCCAGCGCGAGGATCGCGCGGTCGCGGTTGGAGCGCATCGCGGCGAACAAGTCGCGCCAACGCTCATCGGGCATCGCCCGCGGGGCACGCTTGGGGATCTTCGGGTTGTAGCGGATCCGGCCCTCGGGGCGGAACGGCTCCATCGGGTTGTGGTGCGCGTTGGGTCGGCGCCCCCGTCGGTCCAACGGGACCGGGTTGATCAACGGCCCCTCACCCCGCTCGATCCAGAACTCGTAGAAGGCCCGCAGCACCGCGTTCGAGTGCCGAACGGTGCGGGGCTGGTAGGAGTCGTCAAGGTGCTGCTTGCGCGTCACCGGGTTCACCGTCCCCGCCGTCACAGCCGAGGCGGTACGCGCCGCCCGGCGAGGCTTGCGTGCCTGCCCGAGCCAGAGCACGAAGTCGCGCACCTCCGCCGAGGTCGCCCGACTCCAGTCGACATCCACCGCGTGCAGCCATCGCCACCACCGCAGCAGGTCATAGGCGTAGCTGCGAACGCTGCCCGGACGATTGCCCCGGGCAACGAAGTCCACGAGGAACTGCCGAACCGGGGCGACCGGCTCGCCGCTCGGATCCACCACCAGCCACGGCACCATGCCCCCATCGGGTGCGACCCGGCCCCACCGCGGCAGCCGGACCGACTCGACGTCCCGCTCCACCTCGTCGAATGACGACACGCAGCCTCCTGTGATCAAGCTGCGTGAGTTCTACCGATCAACAGCTCGACATCGTCCAGACCACGTCGGCGTGTCCTCCCGTAGTCCGGTCAACAGAACCGTGCGCAGCGTCGACCACAAGAACGCCTCGGTCAATGCGGCGGCGGCGGGCATCACCGGGCCGTGCCCGGCGGCCTGCCAGCCGTCGTTCCACCGCTGCAGTGGGCTTTGCCCGGTCTCGGAGTGCACCTGGTGGTGATAGACCGACTCGACCCACGCGGTGAACAACCCGTTGAGCTCGAGCAGCGCGGCGGCCGGACTCTGCCCGCGCTCGGCGAGGTCGGCGGCGCTGGTGTCGGTGACCTCGACGAGGAACTGATCACGCACGGTGCGGGCAGGGTCGGCCGCGCGGCGAGGTGCCAGCCGGTTGGGCTGGTCCTTTTCCGCACGGCCTCCCACCGAACCGGACGTGACAGTTTCCCGTCATCCGGCTCTCCAGCGATCACGACGCGAGCGGTCGAGGGTGCCCGTGGATGCGGTCATGGCAGGCCTCGCAGACCACGAGGGCCTTGCGACGCTTGCCGAGCATGACTTGCACCCAGTCGGGCTGCGGTTGGCCGTGCCTGGCGAGGCCAGCGAGCGAGCGGACGTGGTGAACTTCCACCTCGTCTTTCTGCCCGCAGACCTCGCACCTTCCCGTGGTGAGCCGGCGGACCAGTTCCTTGTGCGGGTGGGTCGGCATGGCGGGGCGGTCATTGATGACCGCCATCTTCTGCCGCTTCAACGGAATGCCGCCGAACCTTGCGACCAGTGGATCTCTGCCTGCCCGGTCCATTCTGGCTTCGAAGCATGTTCGTAGCCCGTGCGGTGTGACGATCTTGGCCTTGTGGCGGGCGGCCATTCTCGTCACCGTCGAGCGATGCTTGTCCGCGAGCGTATGGAGCATGGAGGTTTCCATGACCCACTGCAGCCGGTGCAGTCGCTGCACGTCTGCGGCGAGCAGGTAGTACTGGACGATGCCCCGATAGGCGGCGCCGAAGTGGCCGACGATGGTGTAGTCGGCCTCGTTGATCAGCCGGTTCTGGGTGGCGGGTTTGCCGCGTGCCAGGTATCGGGCGCTCTTGGCCTTGACCACGCTCGCGGGCACGTGCAACTGGATTGCCCCGTTCAGCGAGCGGCGGTTGCGTCGATCGCTGGCAGTCGGGGTCCTCGTGTTGCGGGTCGTGCTCGCGACCGAGATCTCATAGCCGAGGAACTTGGCCCGCTGGCTGCGGGCATGGGTGATCAGCGTCTTGTCCGCGGACAGTTCCAGCTTGAGGTCATCACGCAGGAATGCCGCGAGGCGCTGTTTGATCTGCTCGGCTTCAGCCTTCGGTCCGGCGAACCCGAGGAGGTGGTCGTCGGCGTATCGCACGTAGCGCAGCCGCCGGTAGCCGGGATCGTTCGGATCCTGGCTGGGCAGGCTGTGCAGCTGCCGGTAAAGCTCGCGCACTTGCGTGCGGTCACCTCGACGGCGAGCACGCGCGATCGCGTGTTCGACCTCGCGGTAGGCCATGTTGCGGGCCCGCCGCGTTCCTCGGGTGTGTTGAGGGATCAGAACCGTCTCGACGAAGACGTCCAACTTGTGCAGGTAGATGTTGGACAAGACCGGAGACGCGACCCCGCCCTATGAACAGCGCTGGGTTATGCGCAGCGCTGCGGTGGTTGCCGCGGGTGGGAGCGGTCGTGACCGTCGAACGCTGCGCATAACCCCGACGGACTCTGATCACGCGGCTCGGCACGGTGCCGAGCCGTCGTGGTTGGAGGTCAACCGTCATGGTGGCTGTTTCCGAACTGGTGTCCGGGCTGGATGCCGAGCTGGTGCGTCTGGGCTACAAGCCCTCGACGATGGTCTGGTACCGGGGGTGCTGGCGTCGAATGGAGACGTTCTTCGCGTCCCGTGGCGTCCAGGAGTTCTCGCTGGACGTGGCGATGAGCTGGGTCGACCGGGCCTGCGGCGGGTTCTTCGACAAGGAGCGGGCCGGCACGCTGAAGCCGACCGACGTGTACTTGTTCCGTGTCGCGGCGATGCTCGACGACTTCGCCGCCCGCCGGGCGGTGCTGCGCCGCTACTCCCGCAGCGTGGACAAGCTGAACGCCGATCAAGCCGACGTTCTCGCGCGGTTCCGGGTGTCGCTGCATACGGCTGGCTGCGCCGTGTCGACCGTGCGGACCTATGTCACGGTGGCCGGGGAATTTCTCGCGTTCACCGGCACGAGGGGTGGGCTGGCTGGCCTGGACGCGGCGGTCATCGACGCGTTCGTGACGACGCTGGCCGGCTACCAGGCCAAGACGGTGGAACAGAAACTGTGCGCTCTACGGTCGTTCCTGCGGTTCGCCGGCGGCGAGAGGCTGATTGAGGGCACCGTGTTGGAGGCGGTGCCGACAGCGAAATCGAGCAGGCAGGCCAGGATCCCGTCGGTATGGGACCCGGCCGACGTAGCCAAAGTCTTGCAGGCGATCGACCGGGGCAACCCGTGCGGCAAACGCGATTACGCCATCATCTTGCTGATCACCCGGCTCGGGCTGCGCGGCGTCGACGTCAAACGGCTGCGGCTCGCCGACCTCGACTGGCCCGGCAACCGGCTGTCGGTGGTGCAGGCCAAGACCGGGCGGCGGGTGCAGCTGCCGCTGCTCAAGGACGTCGGCTGGGCGATCATCGACTACATCCGGCATGCCCGGCCGGCAAGCGAGTGCCCGGAAGTGTTCCTGCGGCATACCGCCCCGATCGGCCCGTTCTCCGACCAGGATCACCTGCACCAGATCCTGGTCAAGCACGCCCGGGCCGCCCACGTGCCGCTGGGTGAGGCGCGTCGCCACGGCATGCACTCGCTGCGGCACACGCTCGCCACGAGACTGCTGGAGGCAGGCACGCCGATCGAGCAGATCGCCGACATCCTCGGCCACCAGCAGGTCGCATCCACGGGCGTCTACCTGAAATCCTCGCTGCGCCTGTTGGCTCAGTGCGCCCTGGACCCGGACGCGCCGGCGTCGGAGGCGGGACGATGAGCGCCGGCAGCATCACACTGTCCGGCGCGATCACGGTGTTGGTGGCCGAGAAACGCGCTGTCGGCTACAAATACGACGCCGAGGCGCGGGTGCTGACCCGATTCGAGGCGTTCAGCCGCAGCGAGTTCCCCGGCCTGGACGAGCTGACCGAGGCGTCGGTAACCGCGTGGATCACTGCGGCACGAGGCCGGGACCTCAAGCCTGCGACGCTGGCCGGCCTGGTCGCGCCGATCAGGGAGCTGGCCCGCTGGCTGAGCCGGCGAGGCGTGACGGCCTACCTGCTGCCCCGGGCCGCGCTGCCGCGGCCGGCCCGGTACGTCCCGCACATCTACACCGACACCGAACTGGCCGCGCTGTTCGCCCAGACCGACCGCTGCCACTACTGTTCGGAGGTTCCGCTGCGACACCTGGTCATGCCGGTGCTGTTCCGCACGATCTACGCCTGCGGGTTGCGTTGCTCGGAGGCCCGCCTGCTGCGCGTCGAGGACGTCGACATCGACACCGGTGAGTTGCAGATCCGCGACGCGAAAGGCGGCAAGGACCGGCAGCTGCCCGTGGCCGAGCCGCTACGCGAACGCCTCGCCGGCTACCACGCGCAGGTCGCCAGACGGGCGGACCCGGCCGAGTGGTTCTTCCCCGGCAGCAGGCCCGGCCAGCCGCTGACGTTGGGCAACGTCTACCACAACTTCCGCCGGTTCCTCTGGCAGGCGCACATCTCCCACGGCGGACCCGGGCATGGCCCCAGAGTGCACGATCTACGTCACACGATGGCGGTGAACAACCTGCGGTCCTGGTTCGCCGCCGGCCGCGACGTCGGCGCGCTGCTGCCGGTGCTGCAGTCCTACTTGGGCCACTCGTCGATCGCCGACACCGGCTACTACCTGCACCTGACCGCCGAGTCCTACCCGGACATCACCACCCGCGTGCAACAGGCGATCGGCGATGTCGTCCCGCCGATGGCAGGACCGTCTGATGGCCACTGACTTCGCGGTCTTCCTGCGCCGGTTCCTGACCGGCCACTTGGCCGGGCTGCGCGGCTATTCGCCGAACACGATCGTCTCCTACCGTGACGCGTTCAAACTGTTGATCTGCTACTTCCGCGACCAGCGCTCCGTCCCACCGGACAAGCTCACCCTCGAGCAGGTCGACGCCGCCGCGATCACCGGGTTCCTTGCTTGGCTGCGCACCAGCCGGAACAACAGTCCGTCGACGTGCAACCAGCGGCTGGCCGCGATCGACTCGTTCTTCACCTGGATGCAAACCCAGGATCCGGCCCGCATGGCCTGCTGTCAGGACATCCTCGCGATCCCCGCCAGCAGAGTCGACCGCCCGGCCGTGGCCCACCTGTCCGTGGAACAGACGCGGCAACTGCTCGCCGCACCCGACCGGTCCACCCGCACGGGACGACGTGACGCGACACTGCTGGCCACCCTCTACGACACCGCCGCTCGGGTTCAAGAACTCGCCGATCTGACCGTCCGCGACATCCGCTTGGATCACCCGGCGACGACCGCACTGACCGGTAAGGGCCGTAAGAGTCGTCACGTGCCGATCGATGACAACACCACGGCGCTGCTGGCCGCCTACCTCGCCGAGCGGCACCTGGATCGCCCCGGTCGCGAGGACTATCCGGTGTTCTTCAACCAGCACGGGGTCGAACTCAGCCGTGGCGGGATCGCCTGGATCCTTCGCAAATACCAGACCCTGGCAGCCGATCCGGCGCTCGCCAGCGCCAGCCTCAGTCCACACATTCTGCGCCACAGCCGGGCCATGCACCTCTACGACAGTGGCGTTCCGCTGCCCTACATCCGCGACATCCTCGGCCACGTCGACCTATCCACCACCGAGATCTACGCACGAGCCTCCACCGAGGCCAAACGCAAGGCCCTCGAAACCGTCTACGACGACGTCGTCACCGCCGACCTGGCCGAATGGAACCAGAACCCCGAACTGCTCGACTGGCTCGCCAACCTCTGAACCCCGTCCGGCGTTATGCGCAGCGTTTCGTCGTCACGACCGCACCCACCCGCGGCAACCACCGCGCGCTGCGCATAACCCAGCGCTGTTCATAGGGGTCATTATGTGCAGCTGCACATAACCCGCCCTGCGGCGCGCCGCTGAGCGTGGCGTTCCAGGTCCAGTCCTCCAAGTATCCGGCGGTGAGCATGCCGCGCACCAGCCGCAGGAACCGGCCATCGTGGATGCGCTCGCCGAGCGTCGAGAGCAGGACCTCGTGGTCCAGCGACCCGAAGCAGTCGGCGATGTCGCCCTCGATGAACCAGGTCGTCCCGGTCCAGGTGTTGGCAACCTCCCGCAACGCGGTGTGGCAGCCTCGCCGGGGCCGGAACCCGTGGGACCGGTCGGCGAAGATCGGTTCGTAGTAGGCCTCCAACAGCAGGCGGACCACTTCGCCGACCAACTTGTCCGACCACGTCGGCAATCCCAAGGGCCGGGTCTTCCCGTTGGGTTTCGGGATATGCACCCTTCGTACCGGCGCGAAGCGGTAACGCTCGTGGCGCACCGCGTCGATGATCCGGTCGATCTTGGCCAGTGACATGCCGTCCACGGTTTCCTGGCTGACTCCGGGTGTCATCGCGCCCTTATTGGCGTAGATGCGCCCGTAGGCCAGCAGATACAGCTGCTGGTTGAACAGCTGTCGATACAGTTCGTCACACGGCAGGCCGCGCCTGCCGCGCTCACGTAGGACACCCAGCACCGTTTCGGCGCTCTGCATTACGCATACCTCCTGGTCGTCCTGGTGTCCGGATCACCTGGCCCCCTTCGCCCTGTGGACGGCTTTCCCGTCCCCCTCGACCGGGCGTGACTCCGGCGACTACTACGAGGCCTGCGTCGCCATAGGGCTCGCGCCCCGTAGGCGATCCCACGTTCGTCTCGTTCACACGGTGCAGCGTGATGTAGGCGCCCCACTCATCTCCTTCAATGCCCTCACTGGGCATCGCTCCCGGCCCGGAGGTTGCGTCGGCGTAGTTCCAAGACGCCGCAGGGCCAGGCGCCGGTTTCAGATGTCTTTCCGGCGGGTGCGAACTTTCACCTTCTGGAGATTGGGATTCAGGCAATCCAGCTTTCGCCATGTCACGCGGGTCCCCCAGCGCACCGTCCCAGACATCTGGACCCGGCCGCTGGTTTCCTGGCAGGCTACGGTCCCCTTCACCTTTCGGATCCAGGTAAGCCAGCAGACCCAGAGATCTACCTCCAATCCCTCCCGGCTGAACCGGGGATGCAAACGAGCGCCTCGTGGCGCACAAGAACCGTTCTATTTTGCCGCGGCCTTGCGGCCGATGCGGGGTGGAGTGGATCAGCCGGATCCCGAGCTTTCCGCAGGCCCGCAACAGCCAGGCATCGACATAGGCCGACCCGTTGTCGACGTAGTCAGCTGGCGGGCACGCCGCGGCAGGCGAGCGCCGGCTCCAGCGCTGCGGCCAGCCTCACGGTGTCCTCGGCGAAGCCGAACCGGTAGCCGGTCACCAGCCGGCTGTGATCGTCAAGGAAGGCGAACAGGTACGTCTTGCGCCCGCCGACCCGGGGGCCGTGCAACGCGTCGCCGACCCACCGCTCGTTCGGCGCTGAGGCTTCGAACCGGCCGAACACCACAGCCTCACCGGCCGCCGGGCCGATCAGCTCGCGGCGGTGGAACAGTCGCAGCAGCGTCGACTCCGAGGGTGAGTAGCCGGTCGAGGCGCGCAGGATCCGGGCCACCTGCGCCGCGGTGCGCTGTGCGTTCTCCCGCTTGAGCGCGACCGCCAACTCCAACACGCCGGTGTCGATCCGGGAGCCTGGTTGGCGGATGGAGGGCATCAGCGCGTCGAACCCACCGGCCCGGTAGCGGCGGATCCACCGGTCCAGGCTGTCGCGCGAGTAGCGGTGCTGACCGCCGAACGGGCCGGCGTGGCTGCCAGCCGCGATCGCCCGCACGATCCGCCCGCGGGCCTTGGTCGACAGCCCCGGATCCAGCGCCGGGCAGATCAACTGGTAACGGAACAACGCCACCTGCTGCGCCCGCTCACGGCGTTTGACGTCGTCCTGTTCGGGTGTGCTCACCACGGATACCTCGATTCGGCGAAGGGAAGCCCGGCCGGGGGCCGGCCGGGCGGCAACCCTCGCGAGGATTCCGGGCACCCGCGCGCAGCGTCAGGGGCGACTCGTGTTGCTCCCGGCACGATTAGAGCGTGTCAGATGGTCTGTGTACGGGAGGTGCCTGAGAGCCTGAAGTGACTGATGTGGCTTCAGGTGGAAGCCCACACCGAGCATGTGCGCAGCAATGATCACCGCTCTGGGGCCGGAGTCGTCGATGCCGGGCCGGGCGACACCACCGGCGCCGCCCCCGTGGGCGTGCGAGCAGACTCGCGCCCGAACGGCCGCCGAGCTGGCCGACGAGCTGGTGGACGAGGCGTGACTGGACCAGCTGATCGCCTCCGCCGAGGCGGGCGAGTTGCGATAGACAGGCGAGGGAGGGTTACTGCCGGAGTTGATCAAGCGGGTCCTGGAGCGGGGACTGGAGGTCGAACGCACTGATCACCTGGGCTATGAGAAGGGAGACCCGGCCGGGAGCGGCGCGCCGAACTCGCGCAACGGCACCACCCCGAAGACGGTGCTCACCGAGGCCGGGCCGATCGGGCTGCCGGTGCCCCGCGACCGGCTCGGCACTTTCACTCCGCGACTGGTGCCCAAGGGTGAGCGGCGACTCGCCGGCGGCCTCGACGACATGATCATCAGATTGTAGCGGGAGGGATGACGGTCCGCGACATCGAACACCACCTGGTACGCACGTTGGGCGTCGAGATATACCGGGAGACCATCTCCAAGATCACCGACGCGGTGCTGGAAGAGGTCAAGGCCTGGCAGGCCCGGCCGCTGGATGCGATCTACCCGATCATCTACGTCGACGCGCTGGTGGTGAAGGTCCGCGACGGCGCGCACGTGATCAACAAGGCTGCGCACATAGTAGTCGGCGTGGACACCGACGGAATCAAGCACGTGCTGGGCATCTGAGTGCAGAACGCCGAGGGCGCGAGGTTCTGACTGCAGGTGTTCACAGAGCTGCGCAACCGAGAGGTGCGCGACGTGCTGATCGCCTGCTACGACGGGCTTGAAGGCCTGCCCGAGGCGATCGAGACCGTCTGGCCCAAGACGGTGACCCAGACCTGCGTGGTCCACCTCATTCGGGCGGCCATGCGGTATGTGTCCTACGGCGACAGCAAGGCAGTCTCCGCCGCCCTCAAACCGATCTACACCGCGGCCACCGAAGACGCCGCCCTCGAGGCCCTCGCGGCGTTCACCGAAGGCGCCCTGGGCCGCCGCTACCCCGGCGCGCTCGGCGTCTGGGAACGCGCCTGGGAACGGTTCACCCCCTTCTTGGCCTTCCCACCGCAAGTAAGGAAGATCATCTACACGACCAATGCCATCGAAAGCCTGAACTACCAACTCCGCAAGATCATCAAGAACCGAGGGCACTTCCCCTCCGACGAGGCGGTGGTCAACCTGCTCTGGCTGGCCATCTGCGACATCGAGGACAACCGCGCCCGCGCCCGGGAGAACGAACGCCGCCGCAAGCCCGTCAACCACCGCACCGCACCAGACCGGCTCGTCGAGGGCCAACTCGTCACCGCCTGCAAACAGGCCCTCAACGCCCTCGACATCGCCTACCCCGGCCGCCTGCCGCAAGGAGTGAACTGACGTGACCGGAAACGATCACCGGCCCGCCTCCAGCACGCTGCGATCACCCTGGGTGCTCGTCGAGGACGGCGTCGTCGACCACAGCGCCGAAGTGCTCGAACGGCTCACCAACTGGCTGCTGACCGCCACCGCACCGCCGCGATCACCCGCTGCACCCGCGCGCTATCCCTCGGCGAGACCGACGACCCGATCAGCATCGCCTCCTGGACCGACGCGCTCGCAGCACGCCTGCGTCACCGAGCCGAACAAGCCCAACTCTGAACACCCACCAACATCAACAAGGAGCACCCCACACACAGAAGGAACCCGAGCGCATCGGGGGCCACCCGGGAGCAAGCAGCCGACCAGCCGAACACGCCGCGGCGACCTGCCACGCCGTCACCGGGCCGAGCACCCCAACCGGTCCGAACCGGCCGGTCACCGCCGCCGTCGCCGCCGCCAACGCGGCCAGCAGGTCCCGCCACGGGCAGCCCAGCGCCTTCGGGACAGGACGGTCCACCCCGGCCCGGGCAGCCACCTGCAGCAAGTGCAGCCGGGTCGCCTCCAGCCGGCCGATCATCACCCGCAGCCAGCCCCGCACCGTCGCCGCCGGAACCCGAAGCTTCTCTCCGATCGAGCGGTGCCCAGACCCGCCGGCGCGGGCCAGCAGCGCCGCGCCGATCACCTCGCTCGCATACGCCCGCCGCGCCAGCACCGTCACCGGCAACAGCACGTGGGTGATCAGACACGCCGAGCAGCGCGAGCGCCGCGGCCGCAACACCCCAGCGATCCCGCGCACCTCGCGGGGACGCGCCCACCCCACGCCCGCAGCGGCGCCCAGCAGCCCGGGCACTCGACCTGCCCGGCCGCCAACCGCGACTCGACTCGACTTTGATCGGCCTCTACCGTCACCAACGGGTGCCTCCGCGCATCCAGCACGGCCCTCCCGCAGCGGTCTTCCACGACATACGGCGGGAGGGCCGTGGTCGTCTTCAGATGCTCGTCACACTGGCGGCGCCGACAAGACAGATCAACAAATGCGCGAAAGATCACCCACTATCGGCAACCTCAACGACGAGCCCCAACAACGACGTCGTCAACCAGAGCGACGGTCAACACCGGGCAAGGAAATGATCGTTGACGAAGGTCTGGACACGTCCGCCGGGGCAGCGAAGACGGGTCGACGTTACGGCTGGTGTGGCCGCAGTGGCAGCGTGCCGGTACCTCCAGCGTCCGTTGCCGCGGAGTTCTCTGTTGATGTGGCACGCCGAGGTACGCGGTGGCGTCGGCGGTGCTGGAGGCGGTGCTGCCCCCTCACGACGAACCCACGGCAGAGGTGCCCGTCGAGACTGGCGACATCGGGTTACAGAAGCCGGATGGCATCGAGGCGAAGCGCGCGGTCGTCGAACAGCTCGGCCGTGCCCTTCAGGTCATCCAACGGCACAGCCCTGCCCGCATCGTCACGCTGGGCGGGGAGTGGCGTCGGGCCGGGCGCCGGTTGCTCGCCTGCTTGGCCAGGCGGCGGCGCGTCGACTCTCGTGGCTTGTTAAGCGGCGGCGGCAGGCACAGCCAAGATCGGCTGCGTGGTTGCTCCATACGCGGAGTCGGAGGCGGGCGTGGCGGAGATGGACGGTCGTCGTCGCGGCGCACACGCGGCGCAAACACAGACGTGCCCCGCGGCGCGGCGCCGGCTACCAGGCGCTGGTAGCCGGCAGCGGCAGGCTGGCCAGTCGAGCGGCTTCGTCAGCGGCGACGCCTAGCAGGCGAAGGATCGCTTCGGCGAGCTCGTCGACGGCGGTCTCGTCGATGCGGTCGGGGTGGCGCTGGTGGAGCCACAACAGACCGATCAGGTCCCCGGCGACCGCCGCCAGCGCGACGTCCACGCTGCGGATCGTGAAGCGCCCAGCCGCCTGCGCGGCCTTGATGTCGCGTAACGCGCGCGGGGCGAGCCCGTTCGGTGCGTCCAGCAGGTCTAGGCCGGCGCCGGTGAGGAACCTGGCGATGTCGGGGTGCGTCCAGCCCAACCGGGCCGAAAGCCGGAACGAGACGGCGAGTACCTCGGCAGGATCACCAATCTCCGCGCAAGCGCGGTCGATCATCTGCGCCCAGCGTTCCAGGACCTCGGCCGAGGCGGCGTCGAAGAGCTCGTCCTTGCTGGCGAAGTGGTTGTAGAACGACCCGAACCCGACATCGGCGGCCTCGGTGATTTCCTGGATGCTTGCACGCTCACCCCGGCCCGCGGCGATCAGACGCACCGCGGCGTCGATCAGCGCCTGCCGGGTGCGCGCCTTCCGTCGGTCCAGCCGGCTGACTGCCGACGCCTCGCCTGTCGATGCCA
Source organism: uncultured Actinomycetota bacterium (assembly GCA_963839995.1). Lineage (GTDB taxonomy): Bacteria > Actinomycetota > Actinomycetes > Mycobacteriales > Jatrophihabitantaceae > CAWIUB01. Next base: position 17,895 of record CAWIXH010000002.1, read on the forward strand.
CGCTCACCTCACCGCCTTCCACGCGGAGCATCACCGCGGCCGAGTCCGGCCGCCATCAGTGTTGATCATAGCATACAAGACTGACTGTTCGTAACAGGCCGTCGCTAGATCGGCCGGTCGCGAGACCTGCCGGGCATCCCGTCGGGTGCCTAGTCGCCTCACTTCACCGACCCGGTGACCTGACGTCGAAGCGAACCAGCACAGTCATTCGCGGCCGCACGCCTTCGGGTGGCCAGCCTCCGCAAATTGGTCCTTGACTGAACGCATCGGTACTGATACTCTACTACAGAACTGATAAGTGATCACAAATCAAGGAAGCGACAGTGATGAACGTTCGCACTGCAGCCCAACCAGCCCGTTCGGATGGCCAAGCCCAGGACCCGCACCGCTCGCTGCACAGCGAGACGGGGGGCGTGCGCGGCGAGCATCCTGGGCGATCGAACAACCCGCTGGTCAAAGTGGCCGGCCTGGCGTGGCTGGAGTTCGAGAAGCCAGACCTGGACCGGGCCGAGCGGTTCTACACCGACTTCGGCTTCGTCGTCGCCGATCGCACGCCGGAGACCTTGCTGGTTCGCGGCCGCTGGGCCGGCCCCGCGTGCCTGGTGATCCGGCGTGGCCCGCGCTCGGGTTTCGCCGGTGCCGCCTTCCAGGCTGCCGCCCGGGAAGACCTCGACCAGCTCGCTCGGGGCACCGGCGCGACGGTCACGCCGCACTCCGGCGGCTACGCCGTGGCCCTGCGCGACCCCAGTGGCCTCCCGCTACGGGTCGTCCACGGCGTCGGCGAGTTCACGGCCCTGCCGGAGCGGGCGCCGCTGGCGCTGAACTTCGGGCCCGAGCCGGCGCGAATCAACGCCACCCAGCGGCCGGCGCCCCGGCCGGCTGAGATTGAGCGGCTCGGGCATGTGGTTCTCGGCACTACCCGGTTCCGTCAGGCCCTGGAATGGTACCTCGACACGCTCGGCCTGATCGTCAGCGACTTCCTGTATCTGGACGGTCAGCGCGGCCGCGGCCCGGTGATGGCGTTCATTCGCTGCGACCAGGGAAGCGTCGCCACCGACCACCACACTCTGGCGATGGCGTTGCAGCCGCGCACCGACTACGTGCACTCGGCCTACCAGCTCACCGACCTGGACGAGGTGGCAGCCAGCGGTGAGTTCCTGCGCCAGCGCGGCTACCGGCACGCCTGGGGCATTGGCCGACACATCCAGGGCAGCCAAATCTTTGACTACTGGCGCGATCCGGACCGGGTGATGTTCGAGCATTACACCGACGGTGACCTGTTCGACTGCTCGGTCGAGCCCGGCTGGGCGCCGCTCTCGGTCAGTGGGCTTTCCCAGTGGGGGCCGAAAGCCACCGCGGAGTTCACCGGCGCCCGCGAGCCCGGCGTCGTCGTCGCGGCGATCAAGGCGCTGCGGGAGAAAGGCAACGAGGTCGACCTCGCCGCCGTGCGCGGCCTGGTCAAGGCGATGAGCTCATGAGCGCGAACCTGGCCCGCACCGCGGACGGCTGGTGGCTGGTGACACCAGCGGGTCTGGTCCCGCTCGATCTGCCCGCCGCGTCGACGGCCCAGTTGCTCACCGACCGCGACGGATTGGACGGGGCGATCCATGCCGCGCAGGCGGCAGCACCTGCGAACGCGGTCCCGCCGGGCTCGGTGGACCTGCTCAGCCCGGTGACCGCTCCGGCCCGGGTGGTCGCGCAAATGGTGAACTACCGGTCCCACGCCCTGGACTCCGGCATCGACCCGGACACTGTCCCGCCCGCGTTCTTCCGCAAGGCCTCGCACTCGATCACCGGCCCGACCGGAGACATCATTCGGCCGGACGGGGTTGGCTTCCTGGACTACGAGGTGGAACTCGGCCTTGTCATCGGCGCCGACCTGCCGGTCGAGACGACGGTCACCGATGCCAATCTGGCTAGCTACGTGGCCGCGTTGGTGATGACGAACGACGTCAGCGCTCGCCAGATTCAGCTCACCAAGACCCAGTTCTACGAGTCGAAGTCCTACCCGACCTTCACCCCCGTGGGACCGTGGCTGACCCTGGTCGACGCCGCGGACCTGGCCAAGCTGACCTCGCTACGGCTCACCCTCTCGGTGAACGGCAACGTGCGGCAGGACAGCACCGTCGCGGACATGATCGTCCGTCCCGCACAGGCGCTGACCCTGCTATCCCGGTTCCAGCCCATGGCGGCCGGTGATCTGCTGCTGACCGGCACGCCCGGTGGTACCGCCCTGAAGGCACCGCCCAAACCCGCCGAGAAGCTGGCCGCGCTACTGCCGCCGGCAACCAAGTGGGCGCTGTTCTTCCGGCGGCAAGCCCGCAACCCCCGCTACCTACGCGACGGAGACGTCGTCACCGCAGCGATTGCATCTCCGGATGGGCAGCTCGACCTCGGTACGCAGCACAACACCGTGATCAGGAAGACGCCATGACCACCCCAGAACTCCTGCCGCTGCCGGCCTCGACCTACCAGCTCCTGATGGACGCGGCCCGCACCTGGCCCGACAGCGTGGCCACCCAATGGATCCCGAACCCTGCCGACTACACGGCTGTGCGGAACTGGACGTACGCGGAACTGGCCGACACCGTGACGCGCATCGCCAACGCCCTGACCGCGCTCGGGGTGCGGCGTCCCGACGCGGTCACGCTCACCGCCCCCAACACCTCGATGATGTACGCCACGACCTTGGCCGCGCAGGCGGTCGGGATCGCCGCCCCGGTCAACCCCGCGCTCAGCGACGAGCACATCGCCGGACTGATCCGCCGGTCCCAGTCCCGCGTCATCGTAACAGCCGGTCCGGAGCTGAACGAACAACTGTGGCAGCGGACGGTCCGTGTGGCCCGCCAGGTCGCCGTCACCGCGGTGCTCGCGCTGCGGCCCGACGGCGCGCACGGCCAACCGCCACCACTGAAAGTCGACGGCGTGGCTGGCCCCAACCTGACCGTGGCCTACCTGGACGAGGTCATCGCCGGGCAGCCGTCCGACCAGCTAGCCAACGCCGCCCTGCCCGCGTCCGACGACCCGGCCGCGTTCGTGCACACCGGCGGAACCACCGGCGCCCCGAAGATCGCCGCGCATACCCACGCCAACCAGCTCGCCTGCGCCCGCGGCATCGCCGAGCGCATCGGCTTAGCCCACGGGGAGGCCGCGCTTGGCGGGCTGCCACTGTTCCACGTCAACGCGCTGCTCGTCACCGGCCTCGCCCCCATGTTCAGCGGCGCCCGGGTCGTGTGGCCTGGCCAGGCGGGCTACCGCGATCCCGCCCTGTACGCCCAGTTCTGGAAGATCGTGCAGCACTACCGGATCGCGGCCATGTCCGCCGTCCCCACCGTCTACGCCACCCTCAGCCAGGTGCCGGTAGACGCCGACATCAGCACACTGCGCCTGCCGATCGTGGGAGCGTCCCCACTTCCCTCGGCGGTGCGCGAAGAGTTCGCCCGGCACACCGGCCGGCGCCTCGTGGAGGGCTACGGGCTCACCGAGGCCACCTGCGCCACCACCGTCACCCCGGCCGGTCAGGAACGGTGGGGATCGGTCGGGCGGGTCCTGCCTGGACAACGGATCAAAGCCGTCCACCTCGGCGATGACGGGTCGTGGACGGACTGCGCGCCCGGGGAGCCCGGGCTGCTGGTGATCGGTGGCCCGACCGTGTTCGCCGGCTACGTCACCGACCGCGCCGCTGGCGGCCCTCGGGTGCGCCGGGACGGCGTCGTCCGCGACGGCTGGCTCGACACTGGCGACCTCGGCGCCGTCGACGCCGACGGGTACGTCTACCTCACCGGCCGTGCCAAAGACCTGATCATCCGCGGCGGCCACAACATCGACCCGCGGTTGATCGAAGAAGCACTGCTCGACCACCCCACGGTCACCGCCGCCGCGGCCGTCGGTCGCCCGGACCGGCACTCCGGCGAGATCCCGGTGGCCTACGTCGTCCCCGCCGACCCAAGCCGGTTCGACGAAGCCGAACTACTGGCCTGGGCGAGCACCGCCATCGGCGAGCCCGCCGCCCGGCCCAAGCGGATCTACCCCATCGACGCGCTTCCAGTGACCGCCGTCGGCAAGCCCTACAAACCTGCACTGGTCGCCGACGCCGCCGTCCGTACGGTCACCGAGGCCCTGGCAGCCGAAGGGCTGAGCGATGCCCAAGCCGCCGCGAGCCACGAGAACGGGCGCCTCGTTGTCACCGTGACCGGCGCCGAGGCCGACCGGGTGCACCAAGCCCTCGACGGCTTCCCACTAACGATCCGTGCACTGCCGAAGCCCGACCGTCAACCACGCCCGAGAGGGGGCACATCACCATGAGCGACCAGCACCCCAGCATGGCGGCTCAGGCCGCGACCGAGCACCGAGTGCTCGTGGTCGGCGCCGGACCGGTCGGCTGCAGCGCGGCTGTTCTGCTCGCCGACTTCGGCATTCCGGTCACGCTGCTGGAACGCCACGCCAAGCCCCATCCGCTGCCGCGCGCGGTGCACCTCGACGACGAAGTCGCCCGGACGCTGGGGCGGGTCGGCGTCGGCGACGCATTCCTGGCTCGGTCCCGTCCCGCCAGCGGGCTTCGCCTCCTGGACGCCGCACACCGGGTGATCGGCGAGTTCGGTCGCGACTGCCAGGCCGGCATCCACGGATTCCCGCAGGCGAACATGTTCGACCAGCCCGACCTGGAACAGCTGCTGCTGAGCCGGGTCGCACAGCACCCGCTGATCACGTTGCACCGACAGGCCCAGGTGTGCGGGCTCGACGGCGCCGGTGGGTCGCTCACCGAAGCCCCGGTCCGGCTGCATGCCCGTCTCGGCGACGGCTCGCTGGAGACCTTCACCGGCTGCGTGGTGCTCGGCTGCGACGGCGCTAACAGCACCATCCGCCAGCTGGTCGGCATCTGCATGAAAGATCTCGGGTTCACCGAGAGCTGGCTCGTGATCGACATCGAGGCCGAGGCTGGCCTGGACACCTGGGACGGCGTGGAGCAGATCTGCGATCCGGCGCGGGCCGCCACGTTCATGCAGGTCAGCGGCCGACGCTACCGGTGGGAGTTCCAGCTCCGCGACGGCGAGGACGAAGCCACCCTCACCACCCCGGAGGCCCTCGGTCACCTGCTGCGACCGTGGACCGGGCGCAGCGACCTCGTCGGCCTCGAGGTGGTCCGCAGCGCGAGCTACACCTTCCGCGCCAGGCTGGCGTCCCGCTTCCAGTCCGGCCGCGTGTTTCTGCTCGGCGACGCCGCCCACCTCACCCCGCCGTTCATCGGCCAGGGCCTGGGCGCCGGGCTGCGGGACGCCGAGAACCTCTCCTGGAAGATCGCGCACGTGCTGACCGGCCAGGCCGGCGAGGAGTTGCTCAGCACCTACGACACCGAGCGCCGACCTCACGCCCGCGCCATGGTCAGGAAAGCCGTTCGGATCGGTTGGGCGATGACCGGCGGCCAGGACCGCGCCGCCGCCGTTCGCCGGGTCGCACTCGCCGCCGCCGTCCGCAGCGCCCGCATCCGCGACGCCATCGCATCGACCGCCACGCCGCGGCTGAAAAGCGGGGCCCTGGACCCGGCCCCGCGACCGCTGTGGACCCGTGCCGACACGCGGGTGCGGACCGGCAGCCTGATCCCCAACCCCTTGGTCACCACGGGGGCCGACACGCCGGTCCGGCTGGACACCGTCCTAAGGGGACGTACCGCGGTGCTCACCGCAGGCCGACCGACCGCCGAGCTCGTGGACCTGTGCAGCCGGCACCGACTGCTCCTGGTCCGGGTGAGTGGCCCGGCGACGGCGGGAACATCGCCGCGATCCGGCGCGGCCTGGGCCGTCGGCTGGGTCGATGTCCGCGTCGCCGAGACCGCCGAGCACCCGGTGCTCCGCGCCTTGACGCACAACCCGGCGCTCACCGTTCTGGTCCGGCCAGACCGGGTCGTCGCCGCCGTCGACACGCATGCCAGGCCGCCCCGGCTGCCCTGGAACATTCCGGCCGGTCCCGTTGCGCGCCGGCCGGCTCGTCCGCATTCCAGTCCCTAATCCCTAGTGGAGGCTCACCATGTTCGCCGTTCTCTCGCTGCCGCTCGCTGCGGCTTACGTCCTGCCAGGTTCAGCCAAGCTGCTGGCCCATCCGAAGATGCGTAGGGCAGCTGCCCACTTCGGCATCCCCTGGTCCCGCTACCGACTCCTCGGGGTAGCCGAACTCGCTGCCGCCGCCGGCGTCCTGATCGGCATCTGGTGGCCGGCCGTCGGCGTTGCCGCAGCCACCGGGATGATCCTCTTGCTCGTCGGCGCCCTAGTCACTCACCGGCGGGCGGGAGACCCGATCAAGGAGGCCGTCCCCGCCCTACTGGTTCTCGTGATCACCATCGCCTATCTGGCCATTACCCTCACCCGCTGAGCCGAGCGAGCCGACGTCCGCGCTCAGCCAGCTCCGCATCCCACGATTGGGGAACATGTCATGACCGCTCACACCGCCGCGTCCGGCGCTCCGCCGCCGGCATCCGTCGAGGTATCGCCTGCCGACGGCCAGCTCGCCGACCAGGCAGCCCCGCTGGACGCGCTGCTCGTCGACGTAGGGCTGGGTAATCCCCGCCGATGGGCCGCGTACCTCTCCGCCGCCAAGTTGGCGGCGAGCCTCGGCCGCAGGCCGCTGGTCACCAGTCGGCGGCTGGGCGGCCTCGCCTCCGAACTCGCCAAGCTCGTGGTTGGGGGCTCCGCGCTGGCGCCCGCCAAACGCGACCGCCGGTTCGCTGACCCGGCGTGGACGCAGAATCCCCTGCTGCGCCGAATCCTCCAGGCTTACCTCGCGGCAGGGCACACCGCTGGCCAGTTGGTCGACGACGCCGCGCTGGACTCCCGTGACGACAGACGGGTCCGGTTCGGTGTCGAGAACCTCGTCGAGGCGCTGTCTCCGAGCAACGTCCCGCTGCTCAACCCCTTGTCGGCGAAGGCGGCCATCGACAGCGGCGGCCTCAACTTCGTCCACGGTGCCCGCACTTTGGTGCGGGACATGGCCAGCCCGCCGCGGATTCCGGAGATGGTCCACATGTCGGCGTTCGAGGTGGGCCGCAACCTCGCGGTGACGCCCGGGTCCGTCGTGCTGCGCACCCCGGTCCTCGAGCTGATCCAGTACCGGCCGCAGACCGGCCGAGTCCACGAAGTCCCACTGCTGATCGTGCCGCCCACGATCAACAAGTTCTATGCCCTGGACCTGGCACCCAGCCGCAGCATGATCGAGTACCTGGTCCGAGCCGGCCAGCAGGTATTCGTGATCTCCTGGCGGAATCCGGACGCACGGCACGCCCACTGGGGTCTGGACACCTACGTTCAGGAGATACTGGGCGTCATCGACGGCGTCGAGCGGATCTGCAGCGTCGACCGCACCGCGCTGATGGGCGTCTGCGCGGGCGGGATCATCGCCAGCATCACCGCGGCGTACCTGGCCGCCACCGGCGCGCAGGACCGGCTAGCGTCCCTGTGCCTGCTGGTGACCGTGCTCGACGCCGCGGACGCCGGCACCGTCGCGGCGCTTTCCGACCGGCTCTCGGCTGCGGTGGCGAAGGCGATGTCGGCACGCCGCGGTTACCTGGACGGCCGTGCGCTGGCCGAGGCGTTCGCCTGGCTGCGCCCCGGCGACCTCGTCTGGAACTACTGGGTGAACAACTACCTACTCGGCAAGAAGCCACCCGCATTCGACCTCCTGTACTGGAACGCGGACACCACCCGGATGACCGCCAGCCTGCATGCGGACTTCGTCAACCTGTCCATGAACAACACGCTGGTCACCCCAGGGGCGCTCACCGTGCAGGGCACCCCGATCGACCTCTCCAAAATCAGCCTGGACACCTACCTCGTCGCCGGCGTCACCGACCACATCACGCCGTGGCAGAACTGCTACCGCAGCACTCAGCTCCTGGGCGGCCACAGCCGGTTCGTCCTGTCCACCAGCGGCCACATCGCCGCGCTGGTAAACCCGCCGGATAACCCGAAGTCCACCCACCAGGTCAGCGACACCACGCCGGCAGATCCGACGGACTGGCTGCAGGCCGCGCAAACCCAGCCGGGCAGCTGGTGGCCCGACCTGGCGGAGTGGTTGGACAATCGGTGCGGGCCGGACAAACGGGCACCCCGTGAACTAGGCGGCGGCGCGCTGCGGCCGCTGGCCGCCGCACCCGGCACGTACGTATTCGACACCTGAGGAGGAACACCATGGACTCGACGATCGGCCGCGCGCTAGGCACCGACTACTTTCTGATTGTCGACCAACTCAGCCCCGACGAGCTGGACTACCTGCGGCGGGTCCGTGACTTCGTCGACAACGACGTCCTGCCAGTGATCAACGGGTATTGGGAGCGCGCCGAGTTCCCCCGGCCGCTGATCGACAAGATGGCAGCGCTGGGCATCATCGGTGACGGCATCGTCGGGTACGGCTGCCCCCCGATGAGCCCGATCGCCAACGGGCTGATCCACATGGAGCTCAACCGTGGCGACGGCAGCCTAGGCACGTTCGTCGGTGTCCAGGCGGGGCTGGCGATGCAGTCGATCGCCATGCTCGGGACCGAGGATCAGAAACGGCGCTGGCTGCCCCCCATGGCTCGGCTGGAGAAGCTCGGCGCGTTCGCGCTCACCGAGCCCGCCCACGGCTCCGACTCCGTGACGCTGGAGACGTCCGCCCGCCGTGATGGCGGCGAATGGGTCATCAACGGTGCGAAGAAGTGGATCGGCAACGGCACGATCGCCGACGTCATCGTGGTCTGGGCCCGCGATACCGCGGACGGGCAGATCAAGGGATTCCTGGTCGAGAAGGGCACGTCCGGTTACGACGCCGAGCGGATCGACGGGAAAGGGTCGCTGCGCGCCGTCTGGCAGGCCGAGATCACGCTGTCCGACCTGCGGGTGCCCGAGGAGACCCGGCTACCCGGTGCCCGTACATTCAAGGACACCGGCCGTGTGCTCGCCAGAACCCGCAACACCGTGGCCTGGGCGGCGCTGGGCCACGCCGTCGCGGCATACGAGATAGCCCTCCGCTACTGCCAGCAGCGCACCCAATTCGGCAAGCCCCTGGTCAGCTTCCAGATCGTCCAGGAGCGGCTGGTCAAGATGCTCGCCGAGATCTGCTCGATGCAGCTGTACTGCCTGCGGCTGGGTCGGCTCATCGAGGAGGGCCGGCTCACTGACACGATCGCGGCGCTGGCCAAGATGAACAACACAAGCACGGCGCGGCAGGTCATTCTTGAGGCCCGAGATCTTCTCGGTGGCAACGGCATCCTGCTGGACTTCCACATCATGCGGCACCTAGCCGACATCGAGGCGGTCCACACCTACGAAGGCACCGAGACCATTCAGACTCTCATCGTCGGACGGGACATCACCGGTGTCAGCGCCTTCGCCTGAGCGGTCCACGACTCGGTTCGTCGAGATCGAGGCCGACCGGGTCCGGCTGCGCACCGCGATCCGCGGATCCGGCCGACCGGTGCTGATGATCACCGGTCTCGGGGCAAGCCTGGAATTCGGAGCACCGTTCGAGCGCGAGCTGGCCGCCCGCGGGGTGCAGACGATCAGCTTCGACGCGCCCGGCATCGGGCAGTCGACCCCCTACTCCTGGCCGCGGCGGATGCCCGGCGTCGCCCGGACGGTAGCGGTGATGCTCGACGCTCTCGGCTACGACCGCGTCGACGTCCTCGGCGCCTCCCTTGGCGGCGTTACCGCCCAGCAACTGGCCCATCAGTACCCGGAGCGGGTGCGGCGGCTCGTTCTCGCGGCCACCGGCCCTGGCCTGGGCGGCGTCCCCGGGTCGCCGCGTGCTCTGCTTCCGCTTGTCACGCCGCGCCGTTACCACGAGCCCGGCTACTACCGTCGTATCGCCGGCCAGGTTTACGGCGGCACCGCGCGCCACGACCCCGGCGCGCTGCTGCACGGCCCGGCCGCTCCGCTCACCGTACGGCCCTCGCTCCGCAGCTACCTGGGGCAGATCTACGCGATCAGCGGCTGGACCAGCGTCCCGTGGCTGCGCAGGCTGCGGCAGCAGACCCTGGTGTTGGCGGGTGACGACGATCCGATCGTGCCGGTGGCCAACGCCCGGATCCTCGCGCGGTGCATCCCCAACGCCACGCTGCACATCGTGCGCGGCGGCGGCCACCTCTTCCTGTTGGAACGCCCCGGCGAGCTGGCGCAGCTCGTCGTGGACTTCCTGGCGAAAGAAGATCATTTTTTGCAGGGCTGGACGGGGTAAAAACAAGGGATCATGTGAGATCAAGCCGCAAGACAGCGGTGGGCTACGAGGCGTTCACACGACGGCTCGCAGACGGGACCCACGCCGTCCTCTACTGGCTCGGCATCGCCGTTGCCAGCAGCATCCCGCCGCACGGGCCGGTAATCGGTCGCGTATCTCTTTCAGCGCGCGGGCGTTGCATCGGGCCTGGGACGACAGCGGCTATCGGTGCGGATAGCGTTGCGCCATGGGTGCCGTGCTTCGTCGACTGCGCCGTGGTGCATGAATGGCCGTCGATCAGACGCGAGTCATTCGTCGGTCCTCCCAGGCTGTTCGCGGTGTTGTGCAACGATGGCGTGAATTTCCTTGGTCAATTGATGGACCGCGCGGGTCAGATCGGTATTGGTCTTGAGTTCCAGTTCTTGTGCGAGGAAATCGTGATCGGCCTTCGCCTGCTGGAATGAGGCTTGCCGGTTCTGCCCGATCATCACGAAGGTCGACAGGAAGATCGCTTCGAGCGACACGATCAGCGTCAGCGTCGGCCATGGACTGTGCTCGACGACCAACATCCAGAAGGCAAACAGCACGATATGCAGGTAGACGAATCCCATTGAGCCCGCGAATCGTGTGATCTGATCGGCAGTCCTGAGCTGCGCGTCGTTGGCACGCTTGTTGAACTCGTCGAGTACGGCCGGGTGATGTGGCAATGTCAGGTCGGGTCGGCTCGTCCGCATGAGCGGCCACCTTTCTCGTCGGGACAGCTGGTGGCTGGAGGAACTAGGCTAGGCCGGCGCTCCACCTGCCTCCGGCTGGAGTGAGCGCTTGACCTTTAGTCGCGTCGAATTCGGCACAGTCGACCAAATGTGGATCAGGACCCGGGCTGGCATGACGGCATGAACGGGCAGTCCAGTCGACGGATACAGCTGCCGACCGTGGCCGCCTTGTGCCTCTGGCTACACGGCACAGGAGCGAAGCGGCCTATCGTTTCGAGCAGCGAATCGTTCTGTAGGAAGCGGTTCCCGTGGGCACGGCAGCGTTGTCCTCAGGCGACCGCGGTGCCGTCCACGCGGTGGCTGCATTGCACATTGCGGGTACCCGCGCCGGACCTGCGCTCGGTCGACGCGAAAACAGCCTATGGGCAGCCGGAAACGTCGTGCAGGCCGAGCCCTCGCGGGTCCGCTGGGAACCGCTCAGACGGACGTAGTTTCTGCATATCTGCTTGAGTGCAGTTGTCCCGCATCGCGGGATCAGAGGCGACGCGCCTCGACACTCGGTCCGGCCGCGGATGCATGTTGAGCACACCTTGGATGACCACCAGCGGGATCCCGAACGACACCGAGGACGACGACGGGCCATCGTCACGTTGACGCCGGTTCGTGTGCGACAGCCCCCCGTGGGGCGCCCGGCCTTCTCGCGTGGGTTGGTCAGCACGATGTCGGCGAGCTTGCAGTTGATCAACCTCTCGGTCAGGCTGCAACACCAACTGCCCCTCCCCGGTCAGGTCGGTGCGGGTGAGGCTGTCGAGGTGGAAAGAGCCGGTCGTGATGGTCGTGCTGGACGCTCCGACGACAAGCGAGGCTTCAACTTCCTTGCCGCCGTCGTGCCCAGACTGTTCGGGCCGGCTGCGGCCGTGGGGCTACGCCCGGCTTCGCTGCGTCCGCCGCGGCCGCCAGCTGGTGGTGCGGCCCCCGCGGGTGCGCTGCGCCGGCTGCCGGGTCACCCATGTGCTGCTGCCCGCCGGTGTCGGTGCGCCGCGCCGGGCCGATGCCGTCGAGGTGATCGCGGCTGCGCTGCTGGCCAAGGCCCGCGGTCACGGCCACCGCCACATCGTCGCCGAGCTCGCCCTGCCCCCGGCCACGGTGCGCGGCTGGATCCGGTCCGCCACGGAGCGGGCCGAGACCATCCGCACCCGCGCCACCCGGCTGGTGATCGAACTCGACCCGCTGGCCGCCGCACTCAACTGACGCGAATCAGTCGGCGTGCTGCACCGCGTCCCCAGTGCATCTGATCCGCAAGGTCGAGCGCGGTGGACCGACACTGGATATCGATGGCCGCTCAGCTACCAGGACAGACTTCGCCGAGTTGCCATGCCCAGGGCAGACCGGCCCGGAGGCCCGGGAGACGATAAGGCTGGGCCGCCTGCTTCGGCTGGCCCGCCAGGCCACCTCGATTTGACTGGGAGCCGCACATGAGGAGACCCACGTCGTCTTGCGACATGGAGCCTGTTGCATATTCGACCATCGATGACGTGGAACACAGTTCTCGCCGATTCGGGCCCGCCACATTTTCGGGGAGCCGCGATGTTCGGCCGGGAGAAGCGACTTGGGAGCTTCACTCCGAGTTCACTGATCATCGCGATCCGATTACGCAACAGGCTCCATGGCGCTGACCGTTCGCGAGATCGACTCCGTCGAGCGTGCCGTGTATCGGCGATCGCCCAGACGCCCACGCCCGCTCTCGACACCGACCCGAGGCGGCTGTCCCGCTCGGCCGACCACTCCGTGCTGTGGCTGTCGATCGCCGGCGCACTGGCTCTCGTCCCGGGCCGGCCCCCGCGCGCCGCGCTGCTCGGCGCGGCCAGGCTCGGCGTTGCCTCGGCGACCGGTCAACCTCCTCGCGAAGATGCTGCTCCGCCGGCCACGGCCGGACCGCACCACGGCCGCCGTCCGGTGCCACGGCAGGTGCGCATGCCGCACTCGACATCTTTTCCGTCCGGGCACGCCGCGTCGGCGTTCGCGTTCGCCTCAGCCGTCGGCACCCAGATGCCACCGGTCGGGCTGCCACTGCAGCTGCTCGCGGCCGCCTACTCTCGGGCACACACCGGTGTGCACTACCCGTCCGACACCATCGTGGGTGCGAGCATCGGCGTGGTCTCAGCGGCCGCGACCACCCGAGTCGCGCGGCACCTCGGTCGTGTCCAGCACCCGGCTTGACGCGTTCAGTCGACGCCATGAGCCGACCGCACCACTGTCAGGCTGCGACCGCAGATCCGTCGGTTCCGGTCAGACACTGCCAGACCACACCGCCGATCACTCACGGGCCTGGTCCGGCGGGGCGGCGCTGCCGCCGGGCCGGCGGGAACCGTGCTGACGGCGAGGCGCCGCGATGGCGGGAGGAGATCCGGACACGCAGCGCCGCAGGCCGGATGGTGAACTCGACCGGCGGGCCTAGATCCGCTGCCTCGCCATCGATCCCGGCGGGCACCCGCGTCGGGGCGGTCACCTGCAGACGCGGCGCGCTCCAGGATCGCCCGAGCGGGTGCGGCGTATGGGGCGGCAGGCCGATAATCACGATGCCAAGCCGGCCGGTGTCAAGCGCCGGGCGGGTGCCGCGGGCCAGCGGCTGATCCAGCGCATAGGGGTTGTTCGACACCAGCACCACAACCAGATCAGTCTGTTCTCGCCCCGCATCGTCAACCAGGCGCAGCCCGGGCGCGTGGGCGCTTGGCCCCAGCACCCCCTCGACCGTCTCCAGGAGTGTGCGCACCTTGGCATCGCGATACGCCGGCCTGCGCACCGCGTCCCCATAGATCCCCAGGGAGACGTTGTTGAGAAACATCCGGCCGTTCACGTCGGCCACGTCGATCCGCCGCTCCACTCCGTCGGTGAACGCCTCGAGTGCACCCAGCACATCGCGCCGATCCACCCCCAGGTCGAGCGCGAAATGGTTACGCGTCCCGGCCGGAATGCACACGAACGGAAGCCCGTGCGCGGCGGCCTCGGCAGCCACAACCGCCAGCGATCCGTCGCCGCCGGCCATCCCGAGCGCGTCCGCGCCGTTCGCCACGGCCGCCCGGACCAGCGCTGGCAAGCTCTGGCCCGGGGTCAGCATGACAACCTCGATAGCCGATTGGCGCGCCCGCTCGACAATCCCGGCCCGTTCCGCCGTGCCCCCACCAGACCTCGGGTTGACGAAGAGCACCGGCTGTCGTGGCGGATCGGCTGGCTGCCAGCCATAACGCGACAGCTTGTGCCTAGTCGGGCTCACCTACTGCTCCCTTTCGCGGCGACGGTGACGGTAATACCAGCGCCAGCGGAGCGTGACCATCCCCGCTGGATCACCAGTTCCGGCAAACCAGCCAGGTCGCCGCCGCGCTGACAGTGCGGTACCCAGCGGTGCGCGACCCCGACGAATATCCAGGCCGCACGGTAGGCACCCGAAGCTCCGGCTGGAAACAAGCGTGGCAAGCGCCACGATCTTGTTCAAGGCACGCATGTCAACAGCATGACCGCCACCATGACTTGCCCACGGCGTCGGATGCTCCCGACACATGCCCTTGGGAACACATCCGGCGGGGTCCGTGACGTCCAGGCCGTCGGCCTTCGTCGATGCGACACGCGTGGTCGGGACCTTCGTTGTCCGCTGCGAGACGGGTCGTAGGGCCCTTGGGTTGGCGTTCGGGTCGACGACATCGTAGGCGTACCAAGACGGACGGCCGGTGCCAGTCCGGCGTCGAACCTCACAGGGTGTCGGAACTGCCACCGAGCTTCGGTAACGCACGGAACGCCGCGGGCATGCGCAACATAATCACGCCGCATCATCAGCCGAACCTGCTATAGCGACAGAGTGCGAATCGGCGCTCGCGCGAGTCTGCTCGATCACGGCAGGTGATCGCATCGCCGGCTTGAGCCACATTGGTCGCACTCGGGTGACAGGGTTAGCTCGGCCAGCGTTGTCCCGGAATTGGTCTATTCCGACGTGGATGAAGCCGTCGTCTGGCTGTGCGAGACCTTCGGCTTCATCGAGCTGTGGCGCGCCGGCGGGCACCGCGCCCGCGTCGCGTTCGGCAACGGCGTGCTGATCATCGCCGACGCCGATGCCCAGTACGGGCGGGCGGTTCCGCAGTGCGGCGACGTGCGCAGCCACGCGGTGATGGTCAAGGTAGAGGACGTCGACGCACACCACGAGCACGCGCTGCAGCGGGGAGCGCGGATTCTGAGCCCACCCACCGACTACCCATACGGCGAACGGCAGTACTCCGTGGAGGACCTGGCCGGGCACCGCTGGACCTTCACCCAAGCCATCGCCGACCTCGCCCCCGAGGACTGGGGCGGGACGCCGCAGGAACCCGTCGGCGTTCAACCCGCGCGGTAGCGCGACGCCACCACGCGTGCGCGACCGTCGGGCCCACTCGCTCACGTCATCGGTACCCGGACTGGGCCAGGGCCGAAGTCGACCGCTGGGGTGAAAATGACTCACGCCGCCTCGGGTCGGTGACAGACAATCCCGTCGGGCTACGCATCCGCCCCAGCCCTCCTACATCACGCGGTATTCGGCGTACCCGTCGTCGATCCGCCTGGTGAAGCGAACGCCGACGGCGCTCGCGGAGCGTAACCGGGCGACGATCTCGCCCGGATGGTCGTTCCGGGCGGTGCCTAGCCGTTGATCAACTACCGCGAATAGCGTAGGTGAGTTGCTCAGTGCGACGTCATGACGGGCCACGCCGCGAAGTTGGTCCGGCATTCGCCCGCCATGGATCGGGGGCTGACCACGCGGCCCGGCGGCTGTGACCTTCGACTCTGTTCGCCGATGTCCGCCGCTGCGCACGCTCGAACCGTGGGACACCGGCTTCGTTGACCTGGCGGTGATCAGGGGCTGCTTGGGCAGGTCGAAGGTCGTACCAGCCGCTGCGTGGTGGCTTGGCTCGAGGCCCGCACTCCGGCCTTCCGCGAAGCCATCCGTTACGTGGCGATCGACCCCGCCGCGCCGTACGCGCACGTCGTCACCAGTCTGCGCGAGGATGGCACCCGGTTGCTGCCCAACGCCACTGTCGTGGTCGATCACTTCCATCTGGTCACGCTGGCCAACGATGCGCTGACCAAGGTGCGGCGCCGTGTGACCTGGCAGCAAGAGGGCCGCCGCGGTCGCAAGGTCGACCCGGCGTGGGCCAACCGGCGCCGGCTGCTGTGCGCACGCGAACGCCTATCCGAGAAGGCCTTCGCGGCGATGTGGAACGCCTTGATCGACGCCGACCCGTCGGCTCAGATCCTCACCGAGTGGATCGCGAAGGAGGAGCTTCGCGTGCTGCTGGCCCTCGCCCGGACCGGTGTGCACCGCGACCAGCTCCGTCACCGTCTCGACGTGTTCCACCGCTGGTGCGCCGCTGCCGACATCGACGAACTGCACCCCCTCGCGGCCACCGTCGAAACGTGGTGGCCCGCCATCGAGGCATTCCGCAGCACCGGCACCACGAACGCCAGAACCGAGGGCGTCAACCGGCTCGTCAAGCAGGTAAAACGGCTCGGCCTGCGGCTTCCGAAATACAGCCAACAGCCATCGCAGGATCCGGTTCCACTGCACCCGCACCCAGCGGGCAGCGACAGCGACTTCAACAGCTCTGCCCGCTCAAAATTGAAGAGCCGTCATCGCGAGGCGCTTTGCTGGCCACGGTCGCTGCGTTCCACCTGCCTGCATCGCATCGAGGTCGGTGGACTCCCGACCGTTCAAGTAGCCGATCACCGATGGGGTCGCGCCGAGGTGCGGCCGTGGCGGAAACCGCCGCCGATCAGCGTGGCCACGAATAGGATGCAGGCGATCACAAACAGCCAGAACAGGCCGTGGACCACGAAGCCGATCAGGCCGGCGATGACCCAGAGGAGGATGAGCAGCAGGAACAGGGCGAGCATGATGCCGCCTCCTTAGGTTGTGGACAGTGTTTCCGGCCGCTCAGCGTCTAGCGAGGCGGCGCTCGCCGGTGGCCCCGGGCTGGTAGGGCAGGTCGTAGTGTTCGAATACGGCCGGTTCGTCCGCGGCGGTGAGTTCGCCGTCGGTGTCGATTGACGGGGCATGTTCGACTCGCCTTTTGCGGTAGGCGACCTTGACGTAGCGCGGCGCGACGACCGCGGAGATCAGCGGCACGAACACCAGCCGGTGCCGGCCGATCATGCCGATTTTGACGGTAGCGAAGCTGGGTTGGTCGGTCGCTGTGTCGAAGTACACCGCTTCGAGCGTGCCGATCTTGGCGCCGTCCGGGTCGACGATGTCATGCTCGCGCCAGTCGCGTATGTTCTCGGCCTCGAACACCAGCCACCTCTCCGGCTACCTCGGCGACCAGGCCCCGGGCGCTGCCCGCGGCTCGAAACCTATCGACCACTCACGACGTGAGTCTAATGGTCTTGGTCAGGACTGGGTTCGACGTCGGTGACCAGGATGGACACTGTCGGGGTGATGCCGGTGTACTGGTTGATGGCGGCGAGCACACCGCGTTGGACGGCTTCGGCGACGGCGAGGGCGCTGTGGTCGTGGTAGGCGACGAACCGGATCTTGATGAGCGGAGCGCCGTCGGTGCTGTCGACGGTGACGCCGTCGGTTGCCTGGTCGTTGGCGTGTGCGACGCCGATGGCGGATCGGAGTGCGGCGGTCACGCTGTGTGTCAAGTCGGGTTGCAGTCGGGCCACGCCGCCGATCGAGCGGGCGTGATGCGCAGCCAGTTTGGCCAGGACGAGATCGTCGATGACCAGCGTGGGCTGCTCGGAGGGCCCGTGGGATCGGGTGTTGCTCACCGACCATCGCCGCCGGGGAGGTGGACGTCGACAACGGCGAGGTTGACCCGGCGGATCTGAAGCCCGAACAGCTCCCCGCAGGCGTCGATCACTCTGCGGCGGAGCTGATCGGTGGTGGAGATGATGTCGCTGTTGTAGGCGAGGCTGAGACTGAGGTGCACCGACAGGTCCGGTTGGGCGCTGCGCTTTCTGCCGGCGGGGGCCGGCGTGGCGTCCTCCACCCGGGAGGTGCGGACCCGCACGCCCGGGAGGTTGTCGAGGGTGAAGCGCAAGGCGTTGCCCACGGCGTGCTCGGTAACGGCGGCGGGGCCGGCCGGCGAGGGCATCGCCAGTTGCCGGCTGGGGCGCAGTTCGGCGCGGACGCGGCGCATCAGCGCGGGAAGGAGACTGTCGGGGGGCTGAATCGGTTGGGCGGCCAGTGCTCGACCGGCGCGGCGGAGGACCGCGTCGTCGGCGATCACCGCGGCGCAATAGGGGCAGCTGCCGGCGTGTGCGTCCAGATGCCCGGCCCGGGCGTGGTCGGCCACAGTCAGCGGGTCGCGTCCACATGGCAGCCGGTCGGGGGCGGGGTTTAGCGCCATGCGATCATCGCCTCGGCGAGCTTGCTTCGGGCCCGAGCCAGCCGCCCTCGCACGGTGGAGATGCTGGTATCCATCACGGCGGCCACCTCCTCGTAGCTGCAGTCGTTGACTTCGCGGAGCAGCCAGCAGATCCGCTGCTCGGCGGGTAGCCGTACCAGTGTCGCGCGCAGGTCGGCCAGCAGCTGTGTCCGCACGGCGTGACGTTCCGGGTCGTCACGGTCGTCGCCGGGTGGAGTGGGTTCATTGAGGCCACCGGCTGGCTCGCTACGACGTTGACGCGCAACATTCAGGCAGCGGTTGGTAACAATTCGATACAACCAGGTGGAGAACGCCGCGTCACCGTGGAACTGAGGCAGTTTGCGCCACGCGGACAACAGGGCGTCCTGCACGGCGTCCTGCGCGTCAGGACGCGTGCCGAGGACGCGGACGGCCAAGGCGAACATCGCCTGCTGGTAACGCCGAACCAACGTCTCGAACGCGAAGGAGTCACCGTCCCGCGCGCGTTCGACGAGCTCGGCATCCGGCAGATCGGTGAGCCAGACCCGATCCCGCCGCGACGGGTCGCGGTGCGTACCCGCCGACGTCCCGGTTGGGGGACGACGGGAGTCCGCCGCGTGCATATCGGTGACGGTGATTCTCCCTATTGTCGTCGTCGCATCCCGGCGACGGAAATCTGCCCGTGACGATCGCCGTCGACCGGTGTCATACCCAGTGAGACGGATCGCCACATCGGTGACGGGTGGCGGCCGACTTCCGGGACCGCACACGCGACCGGCTCGCATCGAAAGGACGTGTCATGACCAACCCCACCGCGGAGAAGACCGCCGCCGTCAGGAGCAGAAGCGAGTCCGAGCCCTCCGGGTCGGCGGAGTCGGTTGCCCAGCGGTCGGACACCAGTGTGCTGCTGACCAGCCAGGGCAAGACCACCATCGCCGACACCGTGGTGGAGAAGATCGCCGCCCTGGCCGCCCGGGAGATCCCCGGCGTCTACACCCTCGGCGGCGGCGTGACCCGCACGTTCGGCGCGGTTCGGGAACGGATCCCCGGCGCGCGGGCCAGCGCGGGTCAAGGCGTGTCCGTGGAGGTCGGCGAACGGCAGACCGCGGTCGACCTAGTTGTGGTTGTCGAGTACGGCGTAGAAATCGGCGAGCTCACCCGAGCGATCCGCCGCAACGTGATCGGCTCGATCGAGCGGATGACCGCCCTGCAGGTCATGGAGGTCAACATCGCCGTCGACGACGTACACATCGAGGGCGATGACGAGAGCAAGGAATCCCGGGTCGAGTGAGCACACCGGCGGCCGGACGCGGCGGGCCTGCGCCAGCCGCCTCCACCGAACCAGCCCCGCTGGGCACCGATGTCGAGCTAATCGGTGCCACGGTTCAACGCTGTCGCGGCGTCGCCGCGCTGTCCGGGCAGTTCCTCAGCTACCTTCCCGGCCGAGTCGTCGCTGGTGTCCGCGCCGACACGAACCACCTTGAGGTGCACATCGTCGCCCGCTACGGCCAACCGATGAGCGCGATCGCCGCCGAGATCCAGCGGGCGCTCCAGCCGCTGCTGCATCGGCGCACGCTCACCGTCGGCATCGACGACATCGTGCTGCCCGACGTCGACAATACGGGCGGCAGCGGACCCGATGCGCCGACCGGGCCGCCTGCCGCGGAGCGACCGTGAGCGTCATGATGACAAGCATGGACGACAACGCGGCGCGAGACCTGCGGCAGACCCGGCGCGAGTTCATCTGGATCAACCACCCGGACCGGGGCGGCGACCAGGAGACGTTCGTTGCCGGCCTCGCGAAGCTGGAGGCCCAACTCGCCCGCACCCACCGGCACACGGCAGAGTTTTGGGTCACGATCTACCGGCGGCGGCGCGGGCTCTCCGCCATCGCGCAGGCTGGACTGCGCTGGTATCGGCGGCGCACCGCGCCGCCGCGAGTCCGCTGAACGTCACCCGACACCCCACAGCGGAGGGGACACCCCGCACAGCGCAGGCCCATCCGGCGTGGGGCCCCACACCTTCTACGATAGGGACCAGGCATGGACAACATCAACGGCACGACGCTCGGGCTGTTGCTGGGCATCGCGCTCGGCTTCGCTGCCGCGTTCGGCGGTTTCACCGCGTTTGTCGTCGTGCTCGTCTTGGGCGTCGCCGGCCTCGTCGCCGGCCGGGTCTATGACGGCGAGCTCGACCTCACCGGCTACCTCGGCGGCCGCTCTCGCGGCCGGCGCCGCGACCTGTGACCGCCCTGGCCCCGCCCGGCGTCCGGGCAGGACACACGCCACCCGATGGCCGCGACGCCGGGCAACGTGGGCGCACCACGTTGGCCGACCGGGTGGTGGCAAAGATCGCCGCCCAGGCCGTCACCGAAGTGGACCACGCCCGCGGCATGCCCACCGGCCGCATCCGCGGCCTTATGCCCGGCGAGCACATCGAACGGGCCCACGCCGACGCCGACGTCGACGGTCATCTCGTGTTGCTCACCGTACAGCTGACAGTCACCTACCCGGCGCCCGTGCGTACCGTCACCCGAGCGGTCCGCGCGCACGTCACCGCCCGGGTCGAGCACCTCTGCGACGTCACGGTCCGCCAGCTCGATCTCAGGGTCACCGCGCTACGCACCGACCCCGTCCCCGCCAGAACAGTGCTGTGAGCGGCCCCCGCACGCCGCACACCGGACGCGGCGCCACGAGCGTCTTTGTCGCCATACTGGTCGCCGCCGCCGCGACGACCGTTGCCATCGACGTGATCAGCGCCCGCACCAACCACGGCACCCAGGTGTGGAACCAGCAAACCATCGCCGCGCATCTACGCGATACCGCCTGGTCCGCTGCTTCGGTCACCGTGACCGGCACCGTCGCCATCGTCGTTGGCGCCATCCTGGTGCTCGCCGCGATACTGCCCGCCCGGCCGAAACTGCTCGCGCTGCAGGAAGATGACCCGCAGCTCGCGGTCGGCACCAGCCGCCGCAGCCTGCGCGGCACCCTGACCGCACAGGCCACCCGCATCGACGGGGTGTCCGCAGCCCGGGTCCGCATCCGCCGCCACACAGTCCGGATCAAGGCAGCCACGCCGCTGCGAGACCCCGGCGACCTGGCCGACCGAATCCGCCAAGCCGTCGTGCGGCGCCTCGACGAACTGCGCCTGGCCCGTCCGCTGGCCGTGCGCGTGGACCTCCGGCACAAGGGGGACTGAGATGCACCCCCGCACCGCGCGTGGCAACCGCTACGGCTTAGCCCTGATCGGGCTGCTGCTCATCGCCGGCGGCACCTACGCCCTGCTGCGCAGCCGCGGCTCACTCGGCCAGCGGCAGCGGGCCTCCGACCCGCTGCTCACCGACGCAGAGGCCCGCTGGGCCGGTGACCACCCCTGGTTCTGGATCGCCGTCGCAGCCACCTGCATCCTGATCGTGCTGCTGATGCTGCGCTGGCTACTGGTCCAACTGCGCGTCGAACGCCTACGCGGCCTGCACCTGGAACCAGACGCAACCCGCGGCGGCACCCAGATGCCCGCCGGCGCTCTGACCGACGCCGTCGAAAACGACATCGGCGCATACCCAGGGGTACACGCCGCGCACGCCCGCCTCACCGGAGACCCCGACCACGCCGAACTACACCTACGGGTAGTCATCGACCCCCGCACCGACCTCGGCGGCATCCGCCGCCGCATCCGCGACGAAGCCATCATCCGAGCCCGCACCGCCCTCGAACTCGACCAGCTACCCGTAAGCGTCGCGCTGGGCGTTGACCGCCGCTCCCGCGGCAGCCGCGTGCGCTAAACCATACCGAGAACACGGCAGCGAACCCACGCCCGGGACTTCACCGAAAGTCAGCGGGGCTGCGCATCGAAAGCACACACCCGTCTTGCTGGTGCGCCGACGGGTACCTGGCCGGCCACCGCCGCCCCCGACAGGACCATCGGCCGGGGACACACCGAACATTGGGCCGGCGTGTCCCTACCTCACCATGTCGGGGGAGCGTGTGGGTGCCGAGAAGGTCGTCCGCGTGCCTGACCTGCAGGTTCGCCTCCGGCTCTGGTGCGGGATGATCTCGGGCTTGTGGCCTTGCGACTGGTGTATCTGATCTTCCGGAGATATAGGGGTGGCTGTCGCTGCTGGCACGACGCGAGACCTCGAAGTCGGCGGAGATCCTCATCCTGCGGCACGAGCCGACCGTGCCGCGCCGTCAGGTAGCTCGACCGCGACGAGTTGGGCGGACCGGGCCTTGATCGCCAGACTAGCCAGGCTGGTGCCCAAGCAGCGGTGGCCCAGGCTGTTCGTGACCCCGACACTGTCTTGCGGTGGCACCGTGACCTGGTCCGCCGGCATTGGACACAGCCGCGGCGGGCCGGCCGTAGCAGGCCACCCAGACCGCGCTGGAGATTGCTTTGAACGTGCAGACGACCGAGTACCCGGGCTACGAGAAGGGATTCCGAGTGGTTCTTGAGCGCGTCGCAGCGAGGTAATCCCGCGACTTCGTTGGATCGCCGCCACCGTCACGGTTCTTCCTGGACGGCCGGCAACGACGTCGAGCCGGGAGTCCTTCTTCGCTGAAGCCGAGACCGCACTCGAAGCTGAGTCTGACTAAAACGGTTCAGCCCAACCCGATCCGCTCACGCTTCCAGCGCCATGCGCAACCCGCCTTCGGCGAGACGACTCCCGTCGGCACGTTCGAGGCTCACCGTGGCCCTTGGCCTGCTCAGTGACAGTGTGGAGACGGTGAGCAACATCCCCACGCCGCTGGTCTTCCTGCCCCTCCTGGGCAGCGGTTTCGTCCCGTCGACTCGATGCCCACGGGCTGCGGTGGTTTGCCGAGTACCAGCCGTTCACACCGTTCATCGAGGCACTGCGGTCACACCGCGGACCGTGCGCCACTACCACCAGCGCGCACTGCTGAGCGAGCCCGAGCGGGACAGTTCTGGCTACCGTCGTTAGACCGCGCAGCACCTGGTGGACATGATCCGCATCCGCACTCCTGCGGACGCCGGCGTACCTTGCTCGGCGCAGTAGCGGGGATGACCGGCGACGTCCGGCTGGACTGCGGAGTCGTCGGGCCTGGAGCCGGGGTCGTGCACCTGGCAGGTGCGAGCCGCCGTGGGAGAATCAGCTAGGTGCAGATCGGGATGCTTGGACCGCTTGAGGTTCGCACGGACGACAGTGTCTTGGCCGACGTGCCTGGCGCCCGGTTGCGCGCGCTGTTGATCGCCCTCGCACTCGAACCAGGCCGCGTAGTCCCGAAGGCGACGCTCGTCGACTGGATCTGGGGTGAGCACCCGCCCTCCGACGCGGCGAATGCCTTGCAACGCTTGGTTTCCCGGCTGCGGAAGGCGCTGCCGGACGGGTTGGTCGAGGGGCAGACAGGCGGCTACCGGTTGACAGTGGAACCGGACGGTGTCGACGCCGTGCGGTTCGAACGCCTCGCCGGTCAGGCCCGCAATGACGAGGGTGCACGGCAAGTACGCCTGCTACGCGAGGCCCTCGCATTGTGGCGCGGTGCGGCGATGCAGGATGTCGATTTGCAGGATAGTGCAGCGTTTGATGCGGCGGTCACCCGGCTTGAGGGGCTGCGCCTGACGGCCATGGAGGACCGGTTCGATGCGGAGATCAGCCTCGGCCACGGTGCGGAGCTGGTCACGGAACTGACCGACTTAGTGGCCGCGCATCCGGTGCGAGAACGGCTTGTCGCCGCGCTGATGGGTGCGCTCGTCGCGACCGGTCGCGACAGCGAGGCGCTGCTCGTGTACCAGCGCACGAGGGAAACCCTGGCCGACGCGCTGGGCGTCGACCCCTCACCGGAACTGTCCAAATTGCACGTCGCGCTGCTGCGGGGCGAGGTGGGACGGCGGGCGGAAAACCGGAAGACCAACTTGCATGCCGAGTTGACCAGTTTCGTCGGCAGGGACGCCGATGTCGCCGTGGTCCGCGAACTCATCGCGGAGCATCGGCTGACCACCCTGATCGGGCCGGGCGGCTCGGGGAAGACCAGGCTGGCCACGGAAACCGCGCGCTCGCTGCTCGGCGACCTGCCGGACGGCGCCTGGTTCGTGGACCTCGAGCCACCGGCGCCGACGGTGACGTGGCGCAGTCGACGCTCGCCGCGCTCGGCCTCCGGGACGCTCTGCTCGGCGCGACGCCGAAAGAGGAGTTGACGGACCGGCTCATCGCTGCGATCCGCGACCGGGAGGCGCTGCTGATTCTGGACAACTGTGAGCACGTGATCGAGTCGGTAGCGGCATTCGCCGATCGAGTGCTCGGACAGTGTCGGCGGCTGCGGATCCTGGCGACGAGCAGGGAACCGCTTGGCATCACCGGTGAGGCGTTGTGGCTGGTCCAGCCGCTGGCCTTGCCGGAAGGGGACGCCAGCCCTGGCGAGATCGAGTCTTCGCCGGCAGTCCAGTTGCTGCGGGACCGGGCGGGCGCGGTTCGCAAGGATCTCGCGGTCGACCCCCACACGTTGTCGACGATGGTGCGCGTCTGCCGGGCGTTGGACGGGATGCCGCTGGCGATCGAATTGGCCGCGGCCAGGTTGCGCACCATGTCCCTCGATCAGCTCGCCAATCGACTCGATGACCGGTTCCGCCTGCTGACCAGCGGTAGCCGTACCGCCTTGCCGCGGCACAAGACACTGCGCGCGGTGGTCGACTGGAGCTGGGAGTTGCTCACCGACGCCGAACGGATGGTTCTGCGCAGGCTCTCAGTGTTCTCGGGCGGGGCAAGCCTGGAGGCGGCCGAGCGGGTCTGCGCCGGCGATAGGGTCGAGCCGGAGCAGGTGCTCGAGTTGCTCACCTCGCTGGCCGAGAAATCACTACTGCTCACCGAGGGCGACCGTGCGCCGCGCTACCGGATGCTCGGCACGATCAAGGAGTACGGCGAGCAGCGTCTCGCGGAGGCGGGGGACTCGGATCTGGCGCGCCGTGCGCATCTCGCGTATTTCACCGAGTTCGCCAAGGCCGCGGAGCCGCATCTGCGCCGCGCCGAGCAATTGGCATGGCTTGCCATGCTCGAGGTAGAGCACGACAACATCGGTGCCGCGATGCGCGGTGCGCTCGCGGCCGGCGAGGCAGACGGGGCGATGCGGCTCGCCGCCGCCGCCGGCTGGTACTGGTGGCTCGGCGGGCACAAGGCTGAGGGCAACGAGCTGATCATGGCGGCCACTGCCCTGCCCGGCGAGGTGGCCGACGAGATCCGGGCCACGGTGTACGCGTTCGTCGTCACGTTCCTGGTCTCCGGGCGCGGTGATCACTACCACGCCGCGTGGTGGATCCACAAGGTGTCCGAGATCAGCAAGCGGGTCCAGAGCCGTCACCCGGCGGTCATGCTCGTCGCCCAACTGGACGGCCTGTTGCAAGCGCGGGCCCCGGACGCGTTGCTGCCCGCGTTCGAACCGCTGCTGACCGACGAGGACGCCTGGGTACGCGCCGTTGCCCGGCTGCGCCTCGGCAGGATGCGGATCATGCTTGGCGACGACAGCCGGGATGCGGACGCGCATCTCGAGATGGCGGTCACCGAGCTTCGCGCGCTCGGCGAACGGTGGTGGCTTTCGTTCGCCCTGACCGATCTGGCGAATCGAATCGCCATGCGCGGCGAGTTCGCCCGTGCGTGCGAACACTACGAACAGGCGATCGCGGTCGTCACCGAGGTCGGTGCCATCGAGGATGTCGTGCCGATGCGGTCGCGGCAGGCCCAGTTGTACTGGCTATCCGGCGATGCGGAGTCGAGCGCGGCTGCCATGGCCGAGGCGCAGCGGTACGCGGAACGAGTCGCCTGGCCGAATGCGCTGGCTGAGCTGGCCCTGGCGAAAGCGGAGCTCGCGCGCTGGAGCGGCGACGCCGAGCAGGCACACCGGCAACTCGGCGTCGCGACAGCGATGCTGGGCAATGACGCCGGGCGGGTATACATCCGCGCGGCAACCCAAGACCTGCTCGGCTACCTTGCCGAGGATCTCGATGAGGCCCGCGAACACCGCGTCGCGGCCTTCCAGGCGGCGTCCGAGGCGGGGCACGCCCCCCTGATCGCCCAGGTACTCGTCGGGGTCGCGGATCTGGCGCTGCGTAACGAAGAGTACGAGCAGGCCGCGCGGCTGCTTGCGGCGAGCGCCGGCGTGCGCGGCCTGTCGGATCGTTCCCAACCGGACGTGGCCCGGATCGAGCAGACTGCATTGCGCCGCCTCGGCGAAGCACGGTTTGCCGAGGCAGTGCGCGAGGGCACGCAGATTAACTGGTCTGAGCTGGTGACGGCCACGCTCACTTCCTG
Organism: uncultured Actinomycetota bacterium; assembly: GCA_963839995.1. Lineage (GTDB taxonomy): Bacteria > Actinomycetota > Actinomycetes > Mycobacteriales > Jatrophihabitantaceae > CAWIUB01. The sequence goes on from CAWIXH010000002.1 coordinate 44,408, forward strand.
AACGAAGCAAGCGCCGTCAGTTTGCTGCGCGTTGAATGATGATGTCGCCGTACCGCGTGCGGGCGTGGACCGTGACCTTGTTGTCGGACGTGTCAGGGTTTTCCTGCGCCGGAACGGAGTTTCGCACCTTCCCTCGCTTGCTCTCGGCGTTCACCCGGGCAGTGGTGCCCTCGCTGATGCCGACCTCAATGTTTCCTGAGCGGTTCGACAGCTCCGCCTGGCCGCGTGTCAACCGGCCGACTCGAATGGCACCGTCGCCTGTCTTGGCGGTGACGCTGCCGTCGGCGCGGTCGATGTCGAAACCGCCGTTGCCACTGCTGAGATCGAGGTCGGTCGAGGCGTGGCCGATCCAGGTCTGCCCGCCCGAGCTCGAGAGCTTGACAGGGCCCTTGACCTCGCCGATTCGCCCTGCGACCACGCTGCCTTCGATGTTGGCACGCCCGGCGATGTGGCCGATCTCGACCTCACCGGCCGCGATGTTCGCCTGCAGCGCGTCGATGCGATCCAGCTGGACCCGTCCCTTTGCCGTGTGCAGCTCGCACTCGCCCAATGAGCCGTCAGCGTGAACATCCGACTGCGCCAGGTACGCGACCAGGTTGGAGTCGGCGGGCAGGTCGATCGTGATGGCGACGGAACCGTTCTTGTCCCCGGAGACGGTCGTTTTGACCGATAGCTGACCCGCCGACGAAGTCGACCTTGGTCTTGTCGGCCACCTTGAGGTCCGACTGGTTCGTCTCGTTGATGGGTTCGACCAGCACCACGGTGTCGGTCCGGTCGCTCGCGGTAACCCGCACCTGAGCACCGGCGACTTGCACGGTGGCGGTGATGGGCGCTGGCGTGGCGAATGTAGGCATGACAACTCTCTTCTTGATCTGGTACGTGATCTGTTGGTGGGCGGTCCGGGTGGTCACGCTCGCTTCTTGAATATGGCAAGCGCCCACAGGTAGCCGACGAGGCGTGAACCTCCCCGACGCACCAGGCGAGGGCGGCGATCATGTCGCTGGTGGCCGGTGCGCCGTTGAGCAACCCGCGCAGGGTTTCGATGATCGGCGTGAAGGGCTGGTACTCCGCGAACTGCCGGACGCCGGCCCCCATCTTCTCCGCCGGTACGATCGCGCTGCTGAAGAACGGCAGCATGACCAGCGGAAAGGTGGCCATGCCCGCCGATTCCACAGTTTTCGCAGCCAATCCCAAGGCGACCGTGAGCCAGCCGGCCGCGAAACCGAGCAGCGCGACGATATCGACCACGCCGAGCCAGTCGAGGAGACTCGCCGACGGACTGAATCCCAGCAGGAAGGCCACCCCGATGATCGCCCCGATGGCGACCAGATTGGTCAGCAGACTGGCGACGACGTGACCGGTCAACACCGCACCACGGGAGACGTCCATGACCTTGAACCGGTTGATGATGCCCTTCGTCATGTCGGAGTTCACCGACGTCGCGGTGGCCCCCAGCCCGTAACAGACGGCCAACAGCATCAGTCCCGGCGTTGCGTAGTCGACGTAGTCGACACCGACGTTGAAAGCGTCTCCGAGCATGTACACGAACATCAACATGATCACGACCGGCATCAAGACCGCGTTGAACACCGAGGTCGGATTCCGGGCGATGTGTTTGAAGTTGCGACGCAACATGATCGTCGAATCGGTGCTCATTTCGCGACCACCTCCGTGATGTGGCCCGTCAGGGCGAGGAAGACGTCATCGAGGTCCGGTGTGTGCACGGAGAACTCTTCGGTATTGATCGAATGCTCATCGAGTTGATCCAGCAGAGCCCGCAACGATTTCGCCCCACCATCGCTGGGAACCCGCAAGGTCAGGTCCTGGTCGTCCCGCGTGGAGCCGGTCAGGACCCGCGCCGCCGCGTCGAGTTCGAAAATGTCGGTGAACCGGAGTCGGACATGACTGCCGGGGACCTGGCGCTTGAGCTCCTCGGGAGTGCCCTGGGCAACCAGGCGGCCCTGGTCGAGTACCGCGATCCGGTCGGTGAGCTGATCGGCTTCATCAAGGTACTGGGTGGTAAGGAAGATGGTGACACCACCCGCCACCAACTCGCGGACGATTTCCCACATCGTGCGACGGCTGCGTGGATCCAGTCCTGTCGTCGGCTCGTCCAGGAAAATGATCTGCGGGTTGCCGACCAGCGTCATCGCCAGATCCAGCTTCCGGCGCATACCCCCGAAATATGTCGCCACCATTTTCTGCGCCGACTCCACCAGATCGAACCGCTCCAGCAACTCCGTGACAACCCGCCTGCCCTCGCCGGAGCCCACGCGCTTTAGATCCGCCATCAACTGCAGGTTCTCCTGGCCCGTCAGCAGCTCATCCACCGCGGCGAACTGACCGGTGACCCCGATTACCGCGCGCACCTCCTTGGTCTCGGTGGCAACATCATGCCCGGCAACGCGTACGGTCCCACCGTCGGGCTTCATCAAGGTGGTCAGCACGTTCACCGCCGTCGTCTTGCCCGCCCCATTCGGGCCGAGCAGGGAAAAGACCGTGCCCTCACGAACATCTAGGTCGATGCCATCGAGGACGATCTTGTCCCCGAATGCCTTCCGCAGCCCTGAAGCTCCAATCGCTGAACTTCTCATGCCACCACCATCGGCGCCCGGCCTGACACGCCCCTGGCACGCCCCTGACACGACCACTGACACGACCACTGACACGGCGTTCCACCTCGGTGTTGTGGTCATGGATCGGCCTGCAAGACCCCAAGACAGCACTGCGCGACCTGCAACCCACCCGCTCCGCCTTGCCTGCGGGCGAACCTAATGGCCGTTTCCTACGCGATACCGCCGCTTGGCTGCCGCCTCCACCCCGCTCGTCCACCCGCGAGGAGCTCACCGGCTATCAACGGGTGGCGGTCTCAGCTGAACCTCACGCCGACACCTCGGGAGGCTCCGATCAGCCTTGGTTCGCGCGACGCATGGCCGGTGGTCACAGAACTGGTCACAGGAACCTACCGACGGCTGCGGTCGTCCCTGAACTCCAACAGTCGTGATCATGTGCTGACCTGCGCAAACGCCGTGAGCAGCAGATCAGCATAGACCTGCGCGGACCCAAGACGCCCCCCATCGGGGCGAGATGGGAGGGACGGACATGTCGGTACTTGATCTTGTCCTGATCGGCCTAGCGATAGCATTCGATCCGCTGCCGCTCACCGCATTCATCATCGTGCTGCCCTCACAGCGCGGCGTGGTAAAGGGCGCGGCATTCGTGTTTGGGTGGCTGGCATGCCTAGCGATCGTGGTCACGGTGCTCGCAACCGGCAATAACCCTCCCAAGTCGAGCACGGCACGCTCACCTGCCCAGCTGGCGGTGAAGATCGCCATGGGAGTCTTCCTCGTCACGATCGCGATTCGGCAGCGCCGCAGGATGGGGCGGCCGAAGAAGCCGAAGAAGCCACCGAAGTGGCAGGAGCACGTGGACAACATGTCCGCGTGGTTCGCCCTGGGCCTCGCGCCCGCGCTCCAGCCCTGGGCTCTGATCGGCGCGGGCGCTGCCACGGTTGTGGAGGCCAAGCTGTCCAGCTGGGAGACCTACCTCGCGTTGTTCCTATTCTGCGTCATCGCCTCGGTGTCTTACCTCGCCATGGAACTCTGACAGCGGCCACGGGAGACTGCCCGGAGACGGCCATATAGCTGCCCGCTGGCGGACATGAGAACTGCCCGCTGACGGTCATGGGATCTGCCCGACACTTTGTCGTCTGCCTCGCCGTGTCACGCGGTTGAGGCCCCTTCCTCGGGTGTGGTGGCGGTGCTGAAGCGCCGTCACCCGAGGAAGGGACAAGTTGAAGTCTGCCGAGGAGATCATGCAAATGTTGGAAGCGTTCGACCTGACCGGGTCGTTGCGTGACGCCGCCGAGCTGGCCGGCTGTTCGCATCACACGGTCGCGCGGCATGTCGCGGCCCGCGATGCCGGCGGGTTGACCGATCAGCCGGCCACCAGGCCGATGTTGATCGATGAGTTCCTGCCCGAGCTAGAGGAGTGGATGGAGCACTCCAAGGGCAAGATCCGCGCCGACATCGCGTACGACAAGCTGCTCGCGTTGGGCTATGCCGGTTCCGAGCGCACCATCCGCCGGGCGGTCGCGCCAGGCGGCATTCAAGGCCGGCCGCACCCGGGTGCACCGGCCGTGGGTGACCGAGCCGAGGATGTGGTTGCAGTACGACTTCGGGGACGGACCGGTGATCGACGGGGCGAGGACGGTGCTGTTCTGCGCGTGGGTGGCCTGGTCGAGGTTCCGGGTGGTGCTGGCGTTGCGGGACAAGACGATGCCCAGTCCGTGGTCATTCCAGGCCGAACGGCCACCACGCGATCCGAGACCTACGTCCTGACCAGCTGTCAGAACGATTCCCATGCTGGTAGAGCGGGTTGATTCCGTCATCGTTCTGCAAGGATCCTTACCAGTAGCGGAACCACGACGGACAGGGCACCTCAGCCGTCACGCGACTTGGCTCGCGTGCCCGTTCGCCGACGCGGACCCACGCTCAGGCATCCGGTTGACGCGGCCGCGACTTCCCCGTCCTCAGATCTCGGTGGTGGCTTGGGCTTTGCCGTCTTTCACGGCGGCCTGGAGCGCGGCGTAGTCGCGCTCGTTCTGGTCGGCGTAGGTTTCGGCGAACTCGGCGATGGCCTGGTCGAATTTGGCGGAGCCGCCGAGGTAGGCGGCCAGCGCGACGCGGTCGCCGGAGCGGGCGTGCGCCCGGGCGAGGGTCCATCCGCACACCCTGGCGTAGACGGTCATTCCGGTGGGGACCATTTGTTCGATGGGCATGGAGAATTTCCAGTCCCGCAGCTGGCGAACGTAGAAGTCGCGGTCTACCCCGTCCGCGCCGGTGGCGCGGGTCCAGCCGAGGAAGATGTCGCTTTGGGCCTGCATCAGGTGCTGCCCGGCGACGACTCGTTCGCCTTCGTTGCGGTACTGGCTGCGCCCGCAGTACTCGGCCAGGACCGAGGGCTGGGCCTCCTTGGCCTGCAGGAACAGTGGTTCGATGCCGTCGCCGGTTTCCATCAGCACGATCCAGGCGCGGGTGCCGACGCTGCCGACCCCGACGACCTTGCGGGCCACCTGGACCATCGCGAACTGCTCCAGGAGATGCCGCCGGTCGGACTGCAGGCTGCGCTGATATTTGCTCAGCACGGCGCGTAGCTGCTCACGCAGCGCGTCGGCCTGCACATCCGCGAACACCTCTTCGATCGGGACGATCATCGGCGGGTCGGCGATGATCTGCCGCCGCCCGTCGACCACGGTGGTGAGCTTGTCCAGCGCCTGCATGCTGTCGCGGGTGTGGGCCTTGGCCAGCAGCTTCTCGCCGGCCTTCAACCTTTTCGCCTTGATCTGCGATCTGAACTGGCCGATGGTCTGCTCGATGTCCATGTGCGCGTACCACACGTCCAGCAGCGACTGCTGCGCGAACTCGCGCATCGCGGTGCGGTAGCCCTCGGCCGCCGCGAGCACGATCCCACGCCGGTCCTTGGCCGGGAACCCGTTGTCCCGCCCGGCCACCGAAAGACTCGCCGCCAGCCGCTTCACATCCCACTCGAACGGGCCAGGAAGCGTCTCGTCGAAGTCGTTGACATCGAAGACCAGGCGCCGTTCCGGCGAGGCGAACGCCCCGAAATTGGACAGGTGCGCGTCCCCGCACAGCTGCACCCGCAGCCCCGACGCGGGCGTGCCCGCCAGATCGGCGGCCATCGGCAGCGCAGCCCCCCGATAGAACGTGAACGCCGACACCAGCATCCGCCCATGCCGGATCGGCACCAGCTCAGGCACCCGCGACCGGGCCTGCCCCAGCAGCAGACCGACCGGATCCCGCGACCTATCCGGCCGGAACTCCGCATGCGATTCAAGCGGCGCCACCGCCCGGGAATCCTTCCCGCGAGCCACCCGATCCGCACGACTGAGCTGCCTCCCATCGCTGGCCCGCGCACCAGACCGCCGTGCCGTGCGACCCTCAGCCATCACCGTCATGCCACCCTCCGAACCGCAGCGGCCCGACCCCGCTACCTCACGCACCACGGACCCACCCGGGTGCTAGTACCAGACAAGCACGCCACCCCGCCCCCAGCCATCCCCCTGAAGAGGGTGAGAAACGGTATTCGCGGCCAAGCGACCAACCGCACGGCTCCCGGACACGATGTCGACAGCACGCGCCGCCGCGCGACGACTACGACCGCACCAACGGGTAGCACGAATGCTGAGGAACATCACGCACTTGCACGCACCACCGAGCGAAGCGGCCGATCGCCGAGCGCGGGCGACCGGTCTGATCGAAGACGCGAATCACAGGTCGAGGGCGAACTCTGGCCACTAACGCAGCCGCCGTCCAGCCCATGCGACTCGGTGTCGAAGGCGGCACCACGACAATCGTCGGCAGGGCGGGGGTTCACGCCCAGCTCCTCGGTCTGAGCTGTGTCGCGATTAAGGACGGCTCTGGGGTCGCCGTCTCGGCGCGCGCAATTTAGGACAGGGCCTTGGCTTTGGCCTGCTGGAATTCAGCGTCGCTAATTACGCCTTTGTCACGAAGGTCGGCCAGGTGCGCGATCTCCTCGGCGGCGCTGCTGCCGGTTGTGCCCGCGGCAGAGCGGATGTACTGCCGAGCCGCCTCGTCTTGCTGGCGCGCGGACTCGGCTGCGTGCTGATGCATCTTGTTGCCGCGTGCGATCAGGTACACGAACACGCCGAGGTAAGGCAGCACGATGACGAATATCGTCCAGAGCGCCTTGCCCCATCCACCGAGGTCGTCGCTGCGGAAGATGTCGCTGAACACGACGATCAGCAACCATATCCAGATGAAGAATAGGAAGAACCACACCATGGACCAGAACACCTGGCCAGTACCGAACGCACTGGCTTCGATCATTGCGACACCTCCACGCCGACGCGGCTTGCACCGCAGTCACTAGTGATTGACCTGATTAATGATCGACCTGATTAACTGAAGCGCTGTCCAGACCTCCGTTCACATATGCGTAGGCCGCGAACCTGTCGATCGGTGAAACTCCAGGCACCCGCTACGGGGCGCCCGGGCCGGAGGTGTTCACGGCGCTCGACGAACACCCGCTCTGGCGCATCATCTTTCCCGATCATCGACGTGACGGATAGCGGCAAAGCCGCGGGTTCGGGCCGCCGCGTGGTTGGGCTGGTCAGATGCGCGGCCGCGTTCAGCGGCGGTCGCGCCGGTCGTCGCGTCGGTCTCCTCGGTCGTCTCGTCGGTCCTCGCGGCGGTCGCGGCGCCGGCCGACACCGTGGGCGACCACGGCTGCCGTGCCGACGACGGCGGCGGTGCGAGCGACCGGGGCGCCGATGACGCCGCGGCGGGCAGCGCGGGCGGGTCGAAGTGGCATGTCAGGTTCCTTCCTCGGCGGCCAGTTCGGCCTGCATCGATGCGGCGATTGCCTGGATCGGGATCCGGCCGGTCGCGATCAGCTGGCCGCCTGATCGGCGTGCCGCAGTGGCGAACGGCGCTGCCCAGGTGTTCTCCCAGACCAGCACTCCGGCGACGCTTCCGGGCGCCATCGCGGCGGCCAGGTCCGTGACGTCGTCGGCGGCCAGGATCTCGGCCGGGTCCTTCTCCAGCGCCCGGATCTCGTCCGCGGCGTCGGTCTCGTCGATCTCATATGCGTCGATGGACCCGTCGGCCGCCTTCTGCAGGATCAGCAGGTCCAACACCCGGATGATTCCCGCATCGGAAAGGCGGACCAGCTCCGCCGCCATCTCGCCGTCAAAGTTCTGCGCCCCCGGCGGGAACTCCACCACCAGATAGTCCACCGGACCGAGCTCATCGACGCCGGTGTCTCCAGTACCGCCCACGCTCGTCTCCTCATCTTCGCCTCAACGGCTCAAGCCAGTGTCGGCAGGGCGAACACCGCCGGCATCACGCAGATCGGATGATTTGTGAGTCGCGTGGACACCGCCGCCGCCTGGGCTCGAGTGTCCATCTCGGGCTTTCCACGACTGCGGCGCGCCCACCAACGACCGGAACCACGACCCGGTGAAGAACGACGTTGGACGCGCAGCGGGGGGACACGCCGATGCGCCCCCCGCAGCGCAACCAACGTCGGGCAGATCAACAAGTTCACCGTGACGCGCGCGGGACTGCTCGGCGTCGCGCCGGGACCGTGGCTAGTCGCCGGCCTCGTACTTGAAGGAGATCGCCAGCCGCACGCGGAAGCTGGCGATGGCTCCGTTCTCGATGACCACGTCCTGCCTGACCACTTCTGCCAGTCGCAGATCCCGGATGCTGTGGCCCGTGGTCTGAACGGCGTTTCGAGCCGCCGCCTCCCACGACTCGCTGCTGGCCCCGATGATTTCGCTCACCTTGTAGACGCTGTCTGGCATGGCTGTCTCCTTTGTCCGGCCCTCGCGGGCGCGCGGCGCGCGCTGTGCGCTCGATCCTCTGCAGAGCCTGGCACGACAAGGCCGTTCGCGATACGTCCGAGCGGCAAGCGGTGGGCGTCCGGTCGAGAACCTTGGCACCGGCTAGGTTGACGTGCGTGCTGCGCCGCGTGCCGTTGAAACCTGCCCGGCAGCGACTCGCAGTTGCGCTGTTCGTGATCTCGGCCGTCGGCTGGGTCGCGATGATCGTCAGCGACCCGCAGCGGTACTGGCGGCAGACCGACGCGGTCGTCTATCGGGATGCGGGTGCAGCGGTGCTGCACGGACAGTCGCTGTATCCGGTGCTGTTCGGTCCATTCCGGCTCCCGTTCACCTACCCGCCGTTCGCCGGGCTGCTGTTCGCGGCGTTCAGCGGCCTGCCCTTCGGGATCTGGCAGGTGGCATTAGCGGTGGTCAGCATCGTGGCGCTGGTCATCGCGGCGCACGCCTCGATCCGGCTGGCCGGTGGCACAGGTTTCCTGGGAGCTCTCGTCCTCGCGGCGGTGGCACTCTGGCTGGAGCCGGTAGGCATGACGCTCCATTTCGGGCAACTGAATCTGCCGCTGCTTGCGCTCGTTCTCGTCGACCTGGCAAGCGACCGGGGCAGCTTCCGCGGTGTGGGTATCGGCCTCGCGGCGGGGATCAAGCTCACACCGTTGATCTTCATCCCCTACCTGTGGCTGACCGGACGACGTCGCACCGCAGTCGTCGGTCTGCTGACGTTTCTGGCCACCGTGCTGGCCGGGTTCGCCGTCCTGCCGCACGACGCGGTCCGCTACTGGTGGCATCAGGTCGCCGAGCCCGGCGACGGTCCTGAGCGCCTCGTCAACCAGTCGTTGAACGGTGCGCTCCTGCGCCTGACTCATCATGCTTCTGGCGGCACTGCCCTCTGGCTCGTCGCAGCGGTTTTCGTTGGCGTGGTCGGGCTTGCGGTGGCCGTCGTCGCAGCCCGCCGGAGCAGCCCGCTGCTCGGGGTCTGCCTCTGCTCGGCGACCGGTCTGCTGGTCTCGCCCGTGTCCTGGTCGCATCATTGGGTCTACGTCGTGCCCGCCCTGGCGCTGGTAGCCGACCCGCACTTCAGCCTGCGGGCGCGGATCTCGTGGGGGGTCGCTGTCGTCGCATTGTTCGGCTGGTGGCCGACCACGATCAGCGCTGGGGGTCCATCCGGGCTGCTGCGCCTGGCTCCACACGACGACGGCCGCGAATTGCATTGGGGCTGGTGGCAGTCGACGTACGGCAACTACTACGTGCTGGCCGCGCTCGTGTTCGTTCTCGGCGCGGCGTTGCTGCTCGTCCGGGCGCGCCGCTGGCAACGGATCACGGTGAGGTGACACGGTGCAGGACGTTCAGGTCACCCTGTTGGTCCGCGGCCGCGTCCAGGGTGTTGGCTTCCGGTGGTGGACGCGGGCCCGCGCAGTCGAACTGGGCTTGCGAGGCGTCGCGCGCAACCTAGTTGACGGCCGGGTCGAGATCGTGGCGGTCGGCCCTGAGGCACGGTGTCGGGCGCTGCTCGAGGCGCTGCGCGGCCCTCGGGCGCCCGGCATCGTGCGTGCGGTCACCGAGGCGTGGTCCGCACCTGAACGTTCCTGGACCGGATTCGGCGTCGACTAGCTGGTCGGCAGCGGGACGTCGTCGCGCAGCGGTCCCGCCCCACCCTCGTCGGCGATAGACACCCGGTTGCGACCCGTCCGCTTCGCGACGTAGAGCGCGGAGTCTGCGCTGTGCAGCAGCGTCGGAAGATCCGTGCCGTGCGCCGGATACCCAGCGACGCCGATCGACGCGGACAATGTCGCATCGGGGCCGGCAGGTTCGCTCCGATCGGTGCGGGCACTGCCCATCGGCGTGATCGACACCGCGGCGATGCGCTCGCGGATGCGTTCCGCGACGCGTCGCGCCTCGGGCAGATCGATGTCCGGCAACATCGCGACGAACTCCTCGCCGCCGAACCGTCCGATGACGTCGTAGGTCCGCAGCTCGTGGGTCAGGCACAGCGCGACGTCGACCAGCGCGGAGTCCCCAACGAGGTGCCCGTGCTGGTCGTTGACGTTCTTGAAGAAGTCGAGGTCGAGGATGAAGATGGCGAGCCGGCTGTGTTCTCGCTCGGCCCTGGCGATTTCACGCTGAGCAAGTTGCTCCCAGGTGGTGGCGTTGAGCAGCCCGGTCTTCGCGTCGGTGCTGGCGGCGTGTTCGAGCTGCTTGACCAATGCGCCGCGCTGCAGGATGAACATCGGCGGGAGGACGAGAAGGATCAGCCAGGGCTGGTGCATCAGGGTCAGCGCAGCCAGCCCGCCGAGACATAGCGTGGCGAGCTCCAGCCCGGCGTCGCCGGCACTGGCCACCAAAAATGAGGTGAATGGCGCGGGGCGCACCGCGAGGTATCGAACTCCGAATAGCAGGAGGCTGTCGACAGTGAAGTACACACCGAGCGCGGTTACGACCGTCAGTGACGCTGCCACGCCGGCAGGGAGCGATTCCAGATGCGGTCGGACGTAGGTCAGGGCACCGCTCGCGCTCTGCACGGCGATCAGGATCGCGACCCAGGTCACCACGTGGCGATATAGCCGTGCACCGTTCTTGCGCTGCGTCCCCAGCCACTGCTGAAGTCCCAAGGCGACGATCAGCAGACTGGCCTGCCCTGGCGGAAGAACAACCGCAGCGGCGAATGTCCAGACTGAGGACATGTCCACGAACGGGCCCGACGCCAGCCGCCGCCGCTGCCCGTCGATCCTCGCGGTCACCAACTCGAACGCTGCGGAGAGCAGCAAAATAGCGGCGGCGCGTACCCAGATGCCGGCCCGCCCATCGTCGTGGAGGAGCGTCGTGAGACCGACCGAAGCCGCGACCGCACTCAGGGCGCCAAGCGCCAAGACGAAGCTGGTGTGCTGGGACCACAGGTCCCAGTGCCGCACGCCGCGGGTAGCTGGAACGGGGGCACCGGCCGGCGCGTGACCCCGTCCACCACGGCGCATATTGGACATCACTCTCTCCGCGTTTAGGATCGCTCGTGCAAACCGTAGCCGACGAGATACGGAGTGTCACGCTGGGGGCCCGGGATGGCCCTCGGACATGTCGCACCTGTCCGAATGCCGGAGATAAGTTGGATCAAGGTCCGCACACGTTCGGCCGAAGACGGCGTCAAGACTACGAGGCGAGGGAGGTGGCGAGCGTGAACAACTGGGTCTGGCCGTAAGGGGCTCGAATCGGTACCTGGTGGGACGGTGGAGGAGGTGTGCGCAGTGAACAACTGGGTCTGGCCCTGAGGGTTTCAGTCCGTGTGGTGGTTGACGAGCGGAGGAGGTGTGCGCAGTGAACAACTGGGTCTGGCCCTGAGCTGATCCGCCGGGAATGGCACAGCGCTACGCGTCGACAACCTGCGTAGCGCCGGTGGAGTTTTGCGTCGCTGACGAATCCTCCGACGCGTGGGCTCGCCAAGCGACGCCGAGCACGAGTGCTAGTGCCGCACCCGTGCCGCCGGCGATGGCGACCGTAACGGGTGGGTCCAGCCAGTTCGCGACGAACCCGAACAGCAGCACGCCTAGCCCCTGTACTGCGACGAGCCCGGCGGCCGCCATTCCGAACACCTGCCCCCGTTGGGCGTCCGGCGTCCGCTGTACGAACGCTGCCGCGGCCAGCACCTGATAGCCGCAGAAAACGCCGCAGGCGAACCACAGCAGCAACGACACGGCGATGCCCGGCTGCGCCACACACGGCGTGAGCGCGAGCCCGGCAGCCACGGCGAACGCCCCGATCAGCCGAGGCCGCGAGCCGGGCTTGACGAACCGCACCAGCGCCCACGCGCCGACTGCGGTCCCGGCAGGGAGCGCCGCCAGCAACAGGCCGACGGAAATCGAGCCGCCGCCCACGCCCGCGGCGTACGGCGCGGCCAATCCCTCCGGGGCGATGTAGAACCCGGCGAGCCAACCGAATCCGAGCAGCAGGCGCAGCGCCGGATGCGACATGATCAACCGCATGGCACGGCCCTGCGAGCGCAGGTACGGCTGCTGGCGCTTGGTGCCGGCCGCGGCAGGTCGGGCGCGCACGCCGCGCCAGACGATCAATGCTGAGAGTGCGAATGTGGCCGCGTCCACTGCAAGTCCGGCGCGTGCGCCGATCGCGGCTACCACGATGCCGCCACCGGCGAAGCCTGCCAGCTGAGCGAGCTGGCCGGTGGTGGCGCGCAGCGCCTGACCGACGACGAAGCGCTCGCCGTCGAGGATCTGCGGCAGCATCGCGGTCTCGGCGGACGCGAATGCCGGCCCGATGAAGACCACGAGGACCAGCAGGATGCAAACGGCGGCGATTGGCAGCTGCGGCAGCGCCATCAGACCTACCAACGCGGCGCGCACGACATCGCACCAGATCATGACGCCCCGCCGCGGGTAGCGGTCGGCGATCCCTGACAGCAACGCCCCGCCGGCGATGGCCGGCAGGAAGGTCAGCGCGTAGGCCAAGGCTGTCCACACCGTCGAGTCGGTGGAAGCGAATACAAGAATCGACAGTGCGACGCGCGCCAGCTGGTCGCCGATCAGCGACTGCGCGTCGGCGAGCCAGACGGCACGAAACTCGGGAACCTTCAGCACGTCCGGGAACGTCACGCGTTGCGGGTGGCTTTGGCTCACTTCACGGCTAACCTCCGCATCGTATGCATACTACGGGTGCCGATCTGACGCCGCACGGTATCCCTTCATCCCGACCGCGGTAAGCCTCGGGTCCCAGCGTGTTCGGGCGCGTAACGTCCCTGTCTCGATTGGTTCGTGACAAGGATTGCTGAGACTTCAGGCATGGATGTCCAGGACGGCAACCGGCCGCTCATCGTCGGCATCGGCGGGTCCAACCGGCCAGCCTCGCTCACCGATCAGCTGCTGCGCACGGCGCTCGCGGAGGCGGCGGCACTGGGTGCGCGCACCGCGCTCTTCGGCGGTGCCTTCCTTGCTGGGCTGCCGGTGTTCGACGCTGACGAACAGCGCGGCGGGGAGGATCCTGCTCTCGAGCTGGTCCGGGCGGTGGCCCGCGCGGACGGCCTGCTGATCGGCACCCCCGGTTACCACGGCGGTATGTCTGGCCTGGTGAAGAACGGACTCGATCATCTGGAGCTGCTCCGCAACGACGCTCGGCCCTACCTGGACGGGCGGGCAGTGGGCGTCGTGATCACGGCCGCCGGCTGGCAGGCTGCCGGGACCACTCTGGTGGCCCTGCGATCGGCGATCCACGCGCTGCGTGGGTGGCCGACGCCGTTCGGGGCGACGATCAATTCGGCCGAGCCCGTGTTCGGCCCCGACGGCGAGCTGACCGAGCCAGTAGCAGGTGCCCTGCGCATCGTCGCGACGCAGGTCGTCGATTTCGCCCACTGGCGGCGCAGTGCGGTTGGTTAGGCCCGAGGGTGATCCGGGCCGCGTACGTTCAGCCGAGCCCGCTCGACGGCAAGGCAGCGGTCCTCGACGTACGCGATCCCCGCGCTCTCGGCGATCCGCCGAGCCTCGGCCGAGACGATGCCCAGCTGCAACCACAGGGCGGTCGCGCCGACATCGACGGCCTGCCGGGCGACGTCCGCCGCCTCGCGCGCCGGCCGGAACACATCGACCATGCCAAGGGGGCCCTCGGCCGCTGCTGCATCAGCGAGCGTGCGGTACGTGCGCGCGCCGAAGATCTCATCCGCATGGGGATTGACGGGGATGATGCGCCAGCCGCAGCGCTGCATCTGAGCCGGTATGGCGTGCGCCGCCTTCCACGGATGCACGCTCGCCCCGACGACAGTGATCGTGTCGTGAGTGCGCAGCAGTCCCTCGATCATGCCCCAACGGTAGGCGGCACCTGCGACTCGGGCTTGAGCCGATCCGGAAAGTGCTGGACGGCGGCGGCCAGCACGATCGTCAGCAGCACATAACAGGCGGTCAGCGGCCCAAGTAGTGCCTCGGCGCCCGCATCCACCGCGAGCGCCGCGATAACTACCGAGAACTCGCCGCGCGGGATCAGGGCGACCCCCGCGCGCCACCGCCCGCGACGCTTGACCCCGACGCGCCGCGCCGCGAGGTAGCCCGTCCCAACCTTGGTCGCTGACGTGATCACCAGCAGGATGAGAGCGAGCGGTAGGGCAGCCGGCAGGTTGCGCGGAGCCGTGGAAAGCCCGAAGAAAACGAAGAACACCGCCGCGAACAAGTCGCGCAGCGGTTCGAGCACCTCGACCGCGGTCTCGGCGACCGTTCCGGACAACGCAATGCCGACCAGGAAGGCACCGACGGCGGCGGACACGTTGAGCTGGTGCGCGACGCCGGCCACGAGCAGGGTCAGGCCGAGCACTCCGAGCAGCAACGGTTCCTTGTCCTCTGCGCCGACGAGTGCCGTGACCTGGGCACCGAAGCGGGTCGCCAGCAGAAGAACCGCCGACACGGCGACGACCGCCACGGCAATGGCGACAGTGGCGCCCGCTGCTCCATCGCTGGCCAGCAGTGCCGCGAGCAGCGGCAGGTACACGGCCATCGCCAGGTCCTCCATCACCAGCACGCCGAGGATCGCGGGAGTTTCCCGGTTGCCCAGTCGCCCGCCGTCGCCGAGCATCTTGGCGATCACACCGGAGGACGAGACCCAGGTGACTCCGGCGAGCGCCACGGCGGCGATCGCACCCCACCCGGCCAGCAAGGCGAGTAGCGCCCCCGGCACCGCATTGAGTGCCGCGTCCACAGCGCCGACCGACGCTTGGGTCTTGAGGCTGCCCTTCAGCTCTGCCGCCGAGTACTCCAGGCCGAGCATGAGCAGGAGCAGGATGACGCCGATCTCGGCGCCCACCCTGAGAAAGTCCTCGCTTGCCGACAGGGACAGGAACCCACCCTGGCCGAAGCACAGGCCGCCGAGCAGGTACAGCGGGATGACCGGCACCTTGATCCACTTGGCAACGCGGCCGAGCACGCCCAGAACGAGCAGGATGGCCCCGAGTTCGATGAGCAGCACACCGAGGTCCGTCGCCCCGCCCTTGGCTGCAAGCCACATCGCGATCAGCGACTCGAGTCTTGCGGCGGACCCGCCGATCCGTCGAGGATGCGGGCTACCTTGTCGATGGCCTGTTGGGTGCCGACCGTGACGACGAGATCCCCGGGCTGCAGGATGAAGTCCGGTGTGGGCGAGGGAACGGCGGCGCCCTGTCGCAGAACTGCGACGATCGACGCCCCGGTGCGGGTGCGCGCCTGGGTGTCGCCGAGCGGACGGGCGGCATACGGCGAGTCGGCCGGCACCGGCAGCTGCTCGACCACGAGCCCCTCCACCTGCCGCTGCAGGACGGCCAGCCGGAAGGTGAGCTGCGGAGCCCCCAGGACTTCGGCCAAGGCGTTGGCCTCGTCGTCGCTCAGCGGGATCGTCTGGGCGGCCCCGTCGCCGTCCTCGTCGTAGAGGACGAGATCGCGCAGCCCGTTGCGGCGGGTGACGACGCCGAGCTTGCGGCCGCCACGCAGCTGGAGTTCCTGGCACACTCCGATGCCCGGCAGCGTGCGGCTGGTCACCTCAACGCTCATTCGGACACACTACGGCCATGACCACACCGGGATCGCTCGATTGGCATCCGGCCGAGGCGGGCATGGTCGCAGCGCCGGTCGCCGCTGCCCTCGCCAGGTGGCCGCACACGGGCGACGTGTTGGTCGCTGCGATCGATGAGGGATTGGCGGACACCACCGCGTTCTGCGCCCACTACGGTGTGCGCTTGGACGAGTCGGCCAACTGCGTGGTGGTTGCGGGGCGCCGGGCGCAGACGACGACTTATGCGGCGTGCCTGGTGCTCGCCTCGATGCGCGCCGACGTCAATGGCGTCGTGCGCAGGCTGCTCGGAGCGCGCAAGGCGTCGTTCGCGCCGATGGACGACGCCGTGGCGCTGACCGGGATGGAGTATGGGGGGATCACGCCGATCGGCCTGCCGGCCGACTGGCCGATCTTCGTCGACGTGGCTGTGGACAAGCACGACATGGTTGTCATCGGCAGCGGTCTGCGGCGATCGAAGCTGGCCCTGCCGGGCGGGACGCTCGCCACCCTGCCGGGGGCGCAGGTCGTCGAGCTAGCCAGCTGAGCTCGCTCGGCGCAGCGGCGCGGGCAGGTACTGGGCTCCCGGACCGAGCGAACCCGCGACGTCCTCAGGGTTGGACATCGCGCACCGGCGCAAGGACAGGCAGCCGCAGCCGATACACGAGTCGAGGCCATCCCGCAGCCTGGTGAGCGCTTCGATCTGCTCGTCCAGGCGCGTGCGCCAGCCATGCGACAAGCGCGTCCAGTCCGCGCGGGTGGGGGTGCGGTTTCCCGGCAGCGTGCCAAGCGCTGCCGCGACCTCGTCCAAGCTGAGCCCGACGTTGCGCGCCGCGCGAATGAACGCCAGCCGGCGCAGCACATTGCGCTCGTAACGCCGCTGGCCCCCGCTCGTCCGGCTGGCGTGCAGCAGGCCAGCTTGTTCGTAGAAGCGCAGCGCCGACGGGGCGAATCCGCTCCGCCTCGCCACCTCGCCTACCGTGAGGTGATCGGTTGTTCGCACTTGTTGGTCTCTTCCCTTGACTTAAAGTTGACTTCAACAACCAGTATGGGGGAAGACAGACACGCATCGACAAGGAGACTCACATGAAGGCCGGATTGATCACGGGAGCCTCGAAGGGCTTCGGGCGGGCAGTCGCCCGGGCACTCGCCGACGACGGCTGGACGGTGGTCATCGACGCGCGGGATCGCGAGGCGCTCGCTCGTGCGGCTTACGAGCTGCCCTCGGCAGTGGCGATCGACGGCGACATCGCCGACTCATGGCACCGGGCGGCGCTCACCGACGCAGTCGAGCGCATCGGTCGGCTCGATCTGCTCGTCAACAACGCGAGCTACCTCGGGCCGAGCCCCATGCCGCGATTGGCGGCATACCCGCTAGCCCGGCTGTCGCGGGTTTACGAGATCGACGTCGTGGCACCCCTGGCCATCGTTCAGTCCATGCTGCCCCTGTTGCGCCGATCAGGTGGCGCGATCGTCAACGTCACATCCGACGCGGCGGTCGAGGCGTACGAGGGCTGGGGCGGCTACGGATCAGCCAAGGCGGCCCTGGATCAGCTGACCGCGGTACTCGCCGCCGAGGAGCCGGACGTCGCGTGCTACGCCTTCGATCCCGGCGATATGCGCACCGACATGCACCAGGCCGCGTTCCCCGGCGAGGACATCTCCGACCGACCCGAACCCGAAACCGTGGTGCCCGCCCTGCTGCGGCTGCTTGCGCAGCGACCGGCGAGCGGACGCTATCGGGCGAGCGACCTCGCCGCCGCAGCTGGGACCCGATGACCACGATCGCGTTCGAGCTTCCGGCCGAGTTGTCGGCCACCGAGCCGCCCGAGGCACACGGGGTGCCGCGCGACGCTGTGCGGTTGCTCGTCGCCGCGCCGTCGGGTGTGCGGCACACGTACTTCTCGGCGCTGCCCCACCTGCTCCGTCCGGGCGACCTGATGGTGGTGAACACGTCGGCCACCCTGCCCGCTGCCGTTGACGGCACTCGATCCGATGGCCGGGCGGTGACCGTGCACTTCTCCACCGCTCTCGAAGACGGAACGTGGCTGGCCGAGCTGCGGCCGCCCGTCAACGCAACTGGACCGATCGCCGACGCGGTGCTTGGTGAGCGGGTGGTCCTGCCCGATGCCGTGACGATGACACTGCTCGAACCGCACGGCCGGTTATGGCGGGTGCAAGTCGCGGTTGAAGGCGGCGTCCGGCGGTATTTGGCCCGCACCGGCCATCCCATCAGCTACCCGTATCTCCATGGCCGATGGCCGTTGTCTGCGTACCAGACGGTATTCGCCCGTCATCACGGCAGCGCCGAGATGCCGAGCGCCGGCCGGCCGTTCACGCCCGAGCTGGTGATGTCGCTGGTGACCAGTGGTGTGGCGATCGCTCCGATCACCTTGCATGCCGGCGTTTCGTCCCTCGAGGTGGACGAAGCACCGCTGCCCGAGCGCTACCACGTGCCTGCGGCGACGGCGCGGCTGGTGAACGCGACACGCGATGGGGGAGGGCGGATCGTTGCGGTGGGCACGACCGTCACCCGTGCGCTGGAGACGGTGCTCGAGCCGGACGGGTCGGTGCGGGCCGCAGAGGGCTGGACCAATCTGGTCTTGGGCCCACAGCGTCCCGCTCGCGTCATCGGGGGCCTGATCACCGGCTGGCACGCACCCGGTGCCTCTCACCTGCCGCTGCTCGAGGCGGTGGCTGGCCCCGAGCTCGTGGCGATGGCGTACCGCGAGGCGCTCGCCCAGCGCTACCTGTGGCACGAGTTCGGCGACAGCTGTCTGCTGCTCCCGTGACCAGCTCGGGGGTTACCGATCCACGCGCTCGATCGAACCCGGCGCCGTTCCGGCTGGTTTGCGTTCGTTGCGCGGACGGTGCGCCACACGCAACCGACTCGCGGCTGGGCTTAAGTCAGCGAGCACGAGTAAGCCGACGGGCGGCTGGCTAGGGTCGTCAGCGGTTCACGTGAACGCCGAATGAGCCCTTCGTAGGCGTGTATCTGAGTGTGGATGGATCAGTCCTCATTCACGGATGCCCGGTCGACGATCAGGACGGACCATGAAGATTCTGTTTACCAGCTGGCCGGCGCTCGGCCATGTGCTGCCCATGCTGCCGCTGGCGCGCGCGGCGCAGGCGGCCGGTCACGAGGTGGTGATCTCCTCCGGCGCCGACCTGGCACCGGTTATCGAGCGGTGCGGGTTCGTCGCGCACGGGTCGGGCCCGACGCTCGCCGAGTCCTACGCATCGATCGCGGCCAACTGGCCCAAGCTGTCGGATCTACCCCCTGAGGAGGAGCAGCGGATCGCCTCCCGGCTGCTCTTCGGCGCCGGTGCGGTGCAGCGGGCGCGGGACCTGCTCCCGTTCGACGCGCAGTGGCAGCCGGATCTGGTGGTCCACGAGATAACCGAGCTCGGCGGCCCGTCCGTGGCCGTCGCCCGTGGCGTACCGCACGTGGCGCACGGCTACGGTCCGACGATGCCGGGCATCGCGATGTTCGCGTCGGCGATCGGCTCGGCCATCAGCGACGCCGGGCTCACCGACCCCATCGGCGCGGTGTTCGCCGCGCCGTACCTGGATGTCTGCCCGCCCGCTCTGCAGCAGCCGGGCCCGTCGCCGTGGTCGTCCACATTGCTGCTGCGGCCGTCGGCCGGCGAACCAGACCCGGACGAGCAACTGCCTGCAGAGTTCGACGAGCTGCCGGAACACGACACCGTCTACCTGACGCTCGGCACGATCACCAACCAGGAGGCCGGAGTATTTCGCGAAGCGATCGAGGGGTGTACGCGCGTCGGGGTGAACGTCTTGGTCACCACCGGGCCTGGAGTGCAGCTGCCGGCGGTGCTCCAGCCGAACGTGCTGATCGCGCCGTACATCTCGCAGGCCCTGCTGCTGCCGCGATGCGTCGCTGTCGTCTCGCACGGCGGCGCCGGCACCATGCTCGGCGCGCTTTGTCACGGGCTGCCGCAGCTGTGCTTGCCGCAGGGCACCGACCAGCCGTACAACGCGGCGGCACTGGCGCGCACGGGCGCGGGGATCAGCCTGCCGCCGGAGCAGGTCAGCGCCGACGCCGTGGAGTCGCGGTTGCGGGCGCTGCTCGAGCAGGCGCACTATCGGGCGGCGGCGCGGGCGCTGCAGGACCAGATCGCCGCCATGCCCGATCCGACTGACGTGCTCGGCCTGCTGACAGAGCGCGGGCGGGCAAGAGCGGGCTGAGCCGGGTGGAGCCACACGTTTGAGTAACTGGCCTCGCGCTGTGAAGCTGCGCGTCGTTGCGTGTCAGCTCCGCTGGGTGTCGTGGGCGGTGTTGCGTCTGGGTATCTGTTCGGGGTCGAGGAAGGCTGGGGGTATCCAGTGCGGGAGGCCGTCGGTGATCTGGCAGGCCCAGCCGCGCCTGGCGAACTCCCGGTGGTGGAACCCGCAGACGAGGGTGAGGTTGTCCAGGTCGGTGGGCCCGCCATCGATCCACGGGATGACGTGGTGGGCCTGCGTCCAGGCCGGGGGCCGGTCGCACGAGGGGAAGGAACATCCGCGGTCGCGGGCGGCCAGGGCCAGACGCTGTCCAGATGAGGCGACCCGGCGGCTGCGGCCATGGGCCAGGATCCCGCCGCCGTCGCCGAGCACGACCGGGATGATCTCGGCTTCGCCGGCCAGCCGCAGCGCCTCCGGGACGGAGATCAGCCCGCCGTGCGCGGTGGTCGCGAGCCCGAGCCGGGACTCCAGGTCGGCCAGCGTCATGGTGATCAGCAGGGTGGCCGGGGTGCCACCGCAGTCCGGCAGGTCACCGGTGCGCAGCGCGCGTAGGCCGATGTCTTCGAACGCGTCGTAGCGGCGCTGCCCGCCGCTGCGCCGGTCCGGCTCGCCGTCCGCGGCGGGCACCGGGGCGGACAACGCGTCCAGCCAGGCCTGGGTGATCGCCACCCCGGCCGGGGTCAGCTCGATGCTGCCGCCCGGACCCGTCCGGCCGGGTGTGCATGGTGAAGTCCCGGCGCCGGGCGTGGTCGCCGTCGTCGCTCAGCATGCCGTCCGGGTCCAGCGTGTCGCTCAGCCGCTGCGCCAGCCGGGCCAGCTGCCCGGGATCCAGCACCCGGGCCTGGGCGGTGAGGAACTCCTCCACCGCCGCCTCGTGTTCGGCCCGCACCGCGGCCGGCAGCCGGTGCACGGTGCGCCGGATCACCGCCGCATGCGCGGCCGAGATCGCCCCCTCGGCCTGCGCCGCGGCCAGCAGCGGGAACATCGGGTCGACCGGCTGCCCGGCCAGCGTGCGCCGCGGCCCGACCTCGGCGGCCGCCTTGACCCGCTCCGCGGCCTCACCCCGGGTGATGACCAGCAGCTGGGACAGCAGCACCGCGGTCGACGAGCAGCACAACTCACCGGCCACCCCACGCGATTCCAGCTCGCCGATCACAACGTGATCCGCCACTGGCAGTCGCCGCCGCTGCGTCTCCAGGCCGCGGGCCAGCTCCAGCAGCTCGTCCCGCGAACACGCCGACACGTCCACCGCCAGCAGCGCATCCACGGCGGCGGACAGCTGCTTGACCGCCACCTGGACAGTCACCGCAGCTGCCGGACTCTCGAACATGTGTTTGAGTGTAGCAGCGCGGTGCGATACGATGCAACAGAGAATCACCAGAAATACCAGGGAATCTGCCCGGACCGCGCCGTGCGCGACGTGACGCCGAACAGAATGCCAGGTGCAAATCAGGCCGTGTCCCGCTTCACCAGCGTCAAAGAACGCGTCACCTTCACCGTCGGCTGGACGAACGTTGCCACGCGTTCATCCTGACCGAGACGGCCGACGAGATCCCGCCCCACGCACGGCGTCACGGCGTCAACGAACATCAGACGCGTGACGCTAGTCGCCGATCGCGGCCAGCAACGCGTCGTGCAGCAGCCCGTTGCTGGCAGCGGCGCCGCCCTGCTGCGGACCGTCGACGCCATTAAGTCCGGTGAATCGGCCGCCGGCCTCCACCACGATCGGTGCCAGAGCTGCCATGTCCCACAGCGACAGCTCGGGCTCGGCCGCGACGTCGACGGCGCCCTCGGCCACGAGCATGTAGGACCAGAAGTCTCCGTATGCCCGAGTCCGCCAGACGGCATCCGTCAGCGCGACGAAAGCGTCTCGGCGCCCCAGCTGCGCCCAGGCGCCGAGGGAGGCGTAGGACAGGCTCGCGTGAGCCAGCCTCTCGACCTGCGAGACCTGCAGGCGACGCGGCGCCGAGCCCGGTGACGACATCCAGCTGCCGTCGCCGCGGGCCGCCCACCAGCGCCGTCCCAGTGCTGGAGCAGATACCACTCCGACAACGGCTTCGTCGCCGACGAGCAAGCCGATCAGCGTGGCCCACACCGGCACGCCGCGCACGAAGTTCTTCGTGCCGTCGATCGGGTCGATCACCCAGCGCCGCGACGCTGCGCCGGTCGACCCGAACTCCTCGCCGGAGATCGCGTCATCCGGACGTGCCGCGGTCAACCGCTCGCGCAGCGACTCTTCGACGGCCCGGTCGGCGTCGCTGACCGGCGTCAAGTCGGGCTTGGTGTCGATAAGGAGATCGACCGCACCGAAGCGGGTCACGGTGATCGCGTCGGCGGCATCGGCCAGCGTTAGCGCCAGGCGCAGATCGTCGGCGTAGTCGGCTTTCTCAGGCGCCACGGATGCAGGCTACCGTCGTCGTCGTGTCATCCGATGTCGCAATCGCCAAGGTACTGCGGTCGTTCCTCGTGGACGGACGGCTGCGGTCGATGCCGGCGGCCGGGCGCAAGCGCCGGATCGTGCTGGAACATCTGGTGACCGCGTTCGAACCGGGCGTGCGCTACCCGGAGGCTGAGGTCGACGCGACGCTTCGGGCTTGGCACGACGATTACCCGGCGCTGCGGCGGTATCTGGTGGACGAGGGTCTGCTCAGCCGCGCCGACGGATGGTATTGGCGCAGCGGCGGCTGGGTCGACGTCCTGTGATGCTCGGCAGCCGGGGCATGGTGCCGCCGTTCCACGTCATGCGGGTGCTAGCGGCTGCGGATGCCCGCCGCGCTGCGGGCCTGCCTGTCTACGACCTGTCGGCGGGCCAGCCATCGACCCCGGCGCCCAGCCCGGTGCTCGACGCGGCACGCCGTGCGCTGCGGCAGGAGCGGCTCGGCTACACCGCAGCACTCGGCATCCCGTCGCTGCGCGAGGCGATCGCCGGGCACTACCGGCGTTGGTACGGCACAGACGTCGACCCGTCGTTCGTCGCGGCCACCACCGGATCATCCGGTGGCTTCCTGCTCGCCTTCCTCGCGGCGTTCGAGCAGGGAGACGAGGTCGTCGTGTTCCGGCCCGGCTATCCGGCGTATCGCAACATGCTGGTCGCCCTCGGCTGCCGGGTTATCGAGGTCGCCTGCGGCGCCGACGCTGGGTTCCGCCCGACGCTCGATGCCCTGCGGGCGTTGGCGCGGGTTCCGTCCGGGCTCGTCCTGGCAGGGCCGGCGAATCCGACAGGCACGATGATCCCGGCGGACGAGCTCGCCGCGATCGTCGCGTGGTGCGACGCGAACGCCGTGCAGCTGATCAGCGACGAGATCTACCACGGCATCGTCTACACGCGGGCAGCGGCGAGCGCGTGGCAGACCAGCCGCCGGCCGATCGTTGTCAGCTCGTTCTCCAAGTACTTCTCGATGACAGGTTGGCGGCTGGGCTGGCTGCTCGTGCCGGACGACCTGCTGGATGCCGTCGATCGGCTGGCTGGGAACTTCGCGCTCTGCCCGCCGACGCTGGCCCAGCACGCGGCCAGCCACGCGTTCGAGGCGTACGCCGAGCTGGATGAGAATGTGGCGCGGTACAAGCAGAATCGCGATCTGCTCCTGCGCCGGCTGCCGGAGATCGGCCTGGTCCGACTGGCCCCGGCCGACGGCGCCTTCTACATCTACGCCGACGCCTCCGACTACACGGCCGACTCGCTCGCCTTCTGCGCGCAGCTGCTCGACCAGACGGGCGTGGCGATTGCGCCGGGCGTCGACTTCGACCCGGTCGACGGGGGACGGTTCGTGCGAATGTCCTTTGCAGGCAATACGAGCGAGATCAGCCGAGCCGTGGATGTCCTCGGCGAGTGGCTCGGTCGCCGGTAGTAACCGGACGGACGCGGCTCAGCGCAGCGGTTCGCTGGTGTCGACCTGCTCGAGGATCTCGACCGGGTCGCCGGGTCGTATGACGCCCCGGCGGTCCGGGATCAGGTTGACTCCGAACCACACCTTGCCGTCCCAGCTACGGTGTCGAGCGAGCGTGGCGATCGGCTCCTGGCCCTTGGCCGCGGTATCCAGGTCGATCGTGGTCAACACGCAGCGGTCGCAACCCTTGACGACCCGGAAGTCGACCGCACCGATGCGAACCCGGCGCCATCCGTCCTCGGCCCACGGCGCGGCACCGGAGACCACCACGTTGGGACGGAACCTGGTCATCGGCAGCGGCACCCCCATCAACGCGTTCAGCGCGGCGAGGGAGTCCTCGGTGGTGAGCAGCAGGGGATAGGAGTCGGCCAGCGACACTCGGTCGCCAGGCGCGCTACGAGCCGGATTCGGCTCGCGCTGCGTCGGGTCCGCGAGGTAGACCAGGCGAACCGACACCCCGAGCAGATCGCTGAACCAGGCATGCGCCGCGGAATCCGCCAAGGCGACATCGAGCTTGCTCTGCCAGATCTCTACCAGTGCGTGGTGAGCGCTATCGGGTACCGGAATCGTCAGATCGTCGCGGTCGCTTGCCTGGAACTGGACGACCCCGTCGTCGATCAGTGGGGTGACGAGCACGAGGGGCGGAAACTCCCGCGCCGTCACGACCACCCCGTCGTCGTCGACGAGCATGAGGCGCCGGTCGCCGGCCAGGCCCCAAGGTTCGACCTCGCCCACCTGGAGGTCTTCGCCCCGGCACGACTTCACCGGGTAGCGGCGAACTCGGGTCAGCACGATCGGCACTGAGCAAGGCTATCTGCGGGTCAGTCCTGGTTTCCGGCCCGGCTGGCCAGCAACCGGCGGAACGCGGCCAGCCGCTCGGGCGTGGAGTTCCCCGCCGCAACCCAGGAGTCGAGCGTGCAGCCGGCGTCCGGCGACAGGTGCTCACAACCGGGTGGGCACTGGTTGGCACCGTCCTCGAGATCGGGGAACGCCCACAGCAGATCGTCGGCGGTGACGTGCGCGAGCCCGAACGAGCGCACGCCCGGCGTGTCGATCACCCAGCCGTCCCCGTCTGGCAGGCGCAGGGCGACGGCAGACGAGGAGATGTGCCGCCCCCTGCCGATGGCGCTGACCTCGCCGATCGTCCGGTTAGCGCCCGGGACGAGGGCGTTGATGAGCGTCGACTTGCCGACTCCCGAATGCCCGACGAACACCGACATCTGACCGGCCAGCCGGGCCCGGAGTTCGGCCAGGTCGCCGCCCCGCCGGGTAATAACGGCGGGCACGTCGAGCTGGACGTAGCGCGCCAGCACGTCGTCCGGTGGTGCCAGATCCGATTTGGTGAGGCACAGCAGCGGCTCGAGACCCGCGGTCAGCGCGGCGACCAGGCAGCGGTCGATCAGCCCGTAGCGCGGCTCGGGATCGGCGAGTGAGCTGACGATGACCAGCTGGTCGGCGTTGGCCACGATGACTCGTTCGAGTGGGTCGGTGTCGTCGGCCGTGCGGCGCAGGACCGTCTCGCGGTCGGCCACCCGCACCACCCGGGCCAACGAGTCGGGCGCCCCCGACATGTCGCCCACCACGCTGACCCGGTCGCCGACGGCGATGCCCTTGCGGCCGAGCTCGCGGGCCCGCATCGCGGTGACCTCGCGGTCGCCGACGAGCACGGTGTATCGGCCCCGGTCGACGGCAAACACCATGCCCTCGCTCGCGTCGTCGTGACTGGGCCGCTGCTTGGACCGCGGCCGGGTGCCGCGGCCGGGACGGATCCGCACGTCATCCTCGTCGAGCCGGCTGTTTGCCCGGCGTCGATCGGGAGGACGGGCCATGCGTCCGGCCTACTCGCCGACCAGCCGTGACCACATGCCCGGGAAGTCCGGCATGGTCTTGGCGGTGGCGGCGATGTCGTCGACTGCCACGTCGTCGACGGCCAGGCCGAGCACGGCCCCCGCGGTGGCCATCCGATGGTCGGCGTACGCGTGCCACACCCCGCCGTGCAGCGGCCGCGGTGTGATCAGCAGGCCGTCCGTCAGCTGCTCGACCTCCCCGCCGAGGCGGATGATCTCTGCGGACAGTGCCGAGAGGCGGTCCGCCTCGTGCCCGCGCATATGCCCGATGCCGGAGAGCCGTGACGGCCCGTCGGCCAGCGCGGCGAGCGCGGCGAGCACGGTGACCAGTTCGCTGACGTCGCGTAGATCAGCATCCAACGGCCCGATCGATCCGGTTCCCGCGACCGCGAGCCGGTCGGCCGACCTGGTGATCTTGGCTCCCATCCGAGCCAGCAGATCGCGCAGCGCATCGCCGGGCTGTGTTGTGACGGCCGGCCAGCCGGGGATCGTTACCTCGCCCCCGGTGACGAGGGCCGCGGCGAGGAACGGCGCAGCGTTGGACAGGTCCGGCTCGACCACGACGTCGCGCGGTTGGATGGCGCCGGGGCCGACCAGCCAGGTCGTCGAGGATGGCTGCTGCACGTCGACGCCGTGCTGGCGCAGCATGTCGAGCGTCATATCGATGTGCGGGGTCGACGGCACGGCGCCCGTGCCGACATGCGCGAGCTCGATGCCCTTGTCGTACCGGGCGGCCGCGAGAAGCAACCCGGAGACGTACTGCGACGACGCCGAGGTGTCGATGCGCACGGCACCGCCGGGCACGCTGCCCGTGCCCCGGACGGTGAACGGGAGCCGGCCGCGGCCGGCGTCCTCGACCGCAACACCCAGTTGCCGCAGAGCGTCGAGCAGCGCTCGCATCGGGCGTTCGCGGGCACGCTCGGTCCCGTCGAAGGTGACGGCTCCGTCGGCGAGCGCGGCCATCGGCGGAACGAAGCGCATCACCGTGCCGGCGAGCCCAGCGTCGACCACGGTGCCGCGGAGCGGCCTCGGCGTGACGAACCAGTCGCGGCCAGGCTCGTCGATCGTGGTGCCGAGGCCACGCAGCGCCGCCACCATCAGGCCGGTGTCTCGGGCGCGCAGCGGCCGGCTGATGCGCGCGGGCCCGTCGGCGAGCGCGGCCAGCACGAGCGCGCGGTTGGTGATGGACTTCGACCCGGGCAGCTGGACGGTCGCGTGGACGGCGTCGTGCGCCCGGGGCGCCGGCCACGCGTGCTCGCCAGCGGGGCTGCCCATGGGCACAGTGTGCCCGACCGTGGCAGCCGGCAGGGCGATCGGATGATCGAATTGACCGATTGCGGACGTGGCCCTAGCGTCCGGTCTATTCGCCGCGGCGATGTCTGGGGGGCCGGTGTGCTGTCAGCGAGCGCGCAAGCGTGAGTGAGGGTCGGCCGCCGGGAGACGATGGTGCGCCGGG
This sequence comes from uncultured Actinomycetota bacterium, assembly GCA_963839995.1. Taxonomy (GTDB): domain Bacteria; phylum Actinomycetota; class Actinomycetes; order Mycobacteriales; family Jatrophihabitantaceae; genus CAWIUB01. The sequence goes on from CAWIXH010000002.1 coordinate 71,726, forward strand.
AGACGCTTGGTCAAGCGAGCAGCGGTGCTCTGCGTGCGGCACGTGGATGCCGGTCGGCTCACGGTTCTGCGCGGCCTGTGGACGGCCCGCGGCACTGCCGGCCCGTCAGCCCGGCAGTCCGTCCGGCGCTTTCGCCGGGTCGCCGCCCCCGCCTTCACGCCGTCGTCGTTCGCTCATCGCCCTGGTGGTGGCCGTGGCGCTGGCGTGTCTCGGCCTCGGTGGCGGCGTCGCCTACCTGGCGATCCGCGGCCACGGCGCAAAGCCGACACCGGCTCAGGGTGTGGCGGCCGGTTCCGTCGCGCGCTCGAGCACATCTTCGGCGAGTGCAACACCGACGCTGCCCTCAGATTTCAGCGCGTTGTTCGGGCAGCAGAGCTCCGGTGTGGTGCGGATCGAGGCCGTCGCCTGCGACCACAACGGTGTGGGCACTGACTTCCTGCTCTCACCCACCCTGATCGCCACCGTGAATCACGTCACCGACCAGACCGCGGTGATCAGTCTGATTGTCGGGCAGCAGCGGGCTATCGGCACCGTCATTGGCGCCGACCCGGCCCACGACCTCGCCCTCGTCCGCGCCGACCGGCCGCTGACCGGCCGCTGACCGGTCACCTGTTCCAGCTCGCCGCCGCTGATCCACGCATCGGTAGCCGGGTCGCCGCGATCGTGTTCCCGATCGGCGACCCGATCACGCTCACCCAGGGCGGGCTCAGCGGGCTCGAACGCACCATCACCATCGACGGTGTGCAACACAGCCGGCTGATCGAGACCGATGCGCCGCTCAACCCCGGCAACAGCGGAGGCCCACTGCTCGGCGCGGACGGCACCGTCGTCGGGCTCGTCGACGCCGTGAACACCGGCGCGGTCGGGATCGGCTACGCCGTCCCCGCCACCCAAGCCAGCGGCGAGTTCACCCAATGGCGAGCCAGCCCCGCCCGCAACCGGCGGCGACCTGTCCCGGCGCCACCGGACCATCGCAGCAGGCGTCCCCGGACATCCCCACCCCCGGGGGAGGCGTGGACAGTCAGGTCACCGCGGCCGCGATCACCACCACCCTGCAGACCTACATCACCGGCATCAACAGCGCCGACTACACCGCGGCCTACGCCTGGCACCATCGAGGCCGCAGCGCCCGCGGCAACGACGGGCGTCGCCTGCTATGGGTCGATCCTGCCCGTGACCTGGTGCTCTGCTCCCGCTGGGGCGAAACACCACGCGAACTGATCTGCGACGTGTCGGATGCGATCCCTCTCGAAGCGAACGGCTGAGGATTACCCCCAGACAGCTGTCGCACTTGCTTACTGCCGTGTCCGCGTCGCGCCTCTCCGGCACACTGAAGGCATGTGTGGTCGCTACGTCAACGTCGCCTCGACCGTTGACCTGACCGATGAGTTCGATGTCGAGGAGGTCATCGGCGATGACCTTCCCCCGTCCTGGAATATCGCACCCACCGACCCGGTGCGGGCCATCATGGTGCGGCACCGGCACGGCGAGGGGAAGGACGCACCGCTGGCTCGACAGTCGCGCACGGTCCAATGGGGTCTCCTGCCCAGTTGGTCGCGGGATCGCCAGGGCGGCGCCAAGATGATCAACGCGCGGATCGAAACCGTGACCACCAAGCCCGTGTTCAAGGCCGCAGCAGCCCGCAGGCGCTGCTTGTTGCCGTCCCTTGGCTACTTTGAATGGCAGAGGACCGACCACGGCAAGGTGCCCTACTTCCTGCACGACCCCGACGGCAAGCTGCTCGCCATGGCCGGCCTTTATGAGGTCTGGCGAGACCCCGCCCTCCCCGACGACCACCCGAACCGCTGGCTGTGGACCTGCACCGTCATCACCCAGCAGGCCCCCGACCTGCTCGGCCTTATCCATGACCGCAACCCGGTGATCGTCCCGCGCGAACTGCACCAGCAGTGGCTGGACTGCTCCAGCGAGGACCCGGACACCGCCCGGCGAATCCTCGACGAGATCCCTCAGACGCGCCTGGAGCCCTACTTCGTCTCGTCCGCGGTCGGCAACGTCCGCAACAACGGCCCTGAACTCATCGAGCCGGTGCCTGCGCCGGTCGAGGCGCAGTCGCTGTTCTAGCGATGTCCCGGATCGAGATTGCGACGCCGACGGGGCCGGCCTGGGCCGACCTGGATCGGCCGGCGAAGCCGGTGGCGTTGCTGCTGCTCGGCCATGGCGCGAGCGGCGGAGTGGATGCGCCGGATCTGCGGGCCGCTCGCGACGCCGCAGTCGGGGTGCGCGTGACCGTTGCCCGGATCAGCCAGCCGCACGTCGTTGCCGGTCGCCGGTCGCCTGCTCCGGCGGCGCGTTTGGACGAGGCGTGGCTGGCGGTGGCTCACGCCCTCGCTGCGCGCCGCGGGCTGCGCGGTCTGCCGCTGATCGTGGGTGGCCGATCGGCCGGTGCGCGGGTGGCCTGCCGGACGGCGACCGACACCGGCGCGGTCGCGCTGATCGCGCTCGCGTTTCCCGTCCACCCGCCGGGCAAGCCCGAGCGCAGTCGGCTCGACGAGCTCGCCCTGCCGCGCCTCCCGGTGCTGGTCGTGCAGGGCGACCGGGACGCGTTCGGAGTGCCCCCGCCCGACCCGGCCCGGAGGTTGGTCGTCATCCCCGGCGCCGACCACTCGCTGCGTAAGGATCTGCCGGCCGTCGCCGGGGCGGTCGCCGAGTTCCTAGCCGAGCACCTCGGCGAGGGCCGGTAATCCGGCGTCCTTCGCCGAGATCTGGGCGCGGTTCGCCGGGTCGACGGGAACTGGCCAGGTGATGCCTAGCGTCGGGTCAAGCGGATTCACGGCGACGCCAGGCATGCCGGGCATCCACTCGGCGTCGAAGCAATAAAGGTATTGCGTGCCGTCCGGGCTCACCGACTGAAACCCGTTGCATACCCCGGCCGGGACCAGCACCTGGGTTCCCGGGCGTAACGCCACGGTGACGACCGCGCCGCGGCTCGTCGAGTCCGGCCGTGCGTCGACGTACGCGCCCACGGCCTCGCCCTGCACGACGGCGACCAGCTTCGTCATCGCTTCGCCGTGCAGGCCGCGAATCGCCCCGTGCCCGCTTTCGGTGATGTTGACCTGCTGCCACGGCCCGACGTCGGGCAGCGTTCTCCCATCGAACGCGCTCGTGCGGTAGAACTCGCGCACCGTACCCCGCTCGTCGGTGATCTGCTTCACGGTGATCACCAGCAGTCCCTCGATGTCGGTCGGCTGCACGCGCAGATCACGGGTCGTCATGAGCTCGCATCGTGCCATGGGCGGCCGCGGCCTGTCACGGCCCGGCGATTGCTGCCACGCTTGCGCCGGTCAGCCGGACCAGGTCCCCGGGTGACAGCTCGACCTGCAGGCCACGCTTGCCGGCCGAGACGAACACGGTCACGAACGTCAGGGCCGACGGGTCGACGACGACGGGCAGCCGAGTCTTGTGGCCGAGGGGTGAGATGCCACCCAGCACGTAGCCGGTGGCCCGTTGTGCAGCGGCCGCCGCGGCGAGCTCTGCCCGCTTTCCGCCCACGGCGGCGGCCAACGCCTTGAGGTCCAGCCGCCCAGCAACGGGGACGACTCCGCAGACGAGTCGTTGATCGACCGACGCGATCAGCGTCTTGAAGATCCGATCTTTCGCCACGCCCAGGGCCGCGGCGGCCTCGTCCCCGAAAGCGTCGGCCCGCGGATCGTGCGCGTACGGGTGCAGGGTGAACGGCACACCCTCGCGGGCGAGCAGCACCGTCGCCGGCGTCCCGGTAGCCACGTCGGGCCAAGCTACCGGGGAATGAAGTTGCATAGCCAACCTGTTCCACCGACGGCAGGGCTGGAAGGACAAGTATGGCTGTGATCACCGCGGTACCGGCGCCGCCGAGCTATCAGCGACCGGGCGGCGAGATCGAAGCGGTCACGGTCCGCCCGGTGGAGCTCGCTCGCGCGGACGTATCCTGCCTGCAACACGGCGGAGCGGGCGACGGGAGCACGGTGGCTGAGGAGACGGTCGAGGACCGCAGGACCCGCTTCGAGCGGGATGCTTTGCCGTTCGTCGACCAGCTGTACGCCGCGGCCATGCGCATGACCCGCAACCCCACTGACGCCGAGGACCTCGTGCAGGAGACCTTCGTCAAGGCTTTCGCCGCGTTCCATCAGTTCACCGAGGGCACCAACCTCAAGGCCTGGCTGTACCGAATCCTGACAAACACCTTCATCAACAACTACCGCAAGAAGCAGCGTCAGCCGCAGGAGTCCAACTCCGAGACCGTCGAGGACTGGCAGCTGGCGCGCGCCGAATCACACACCTCGAGCGGGCTGCGATCCGCTGAGATGGAGGCGCTGGACCATCTGCCGGACTCCGACGTCAAGGACGCGCTGCAGGCGCTGCCTGAGGACTTCCGGCTCGCTGTGTACCTCGCCGACGTCGAGGGCTTCGCGTACAAGGAGATCGCTGAGATCATGGGGACGCCGATCGGCACGGTGATGTCGCGCCTGCACCGCGGACGCCGTCAGCTGCAGGACCTGCTCGCCGACTACGCGCGCGAGCGCGGTCTGATCGCTGCCGGCAGTGCAGCCAGCGCAGGGGGCGAGTCCTGATGTCCGGGTACCTCGGCGGGTTCGGGCCCGGGGGCGTCGACTGTGACGACGTTCTCAAGGACGTGTTCCTCTACCTCGACGACGAAACCGACCCCGCCGTGCGGAGCCGTATCCGGGCGCACCTGGACGAATGCGCGCCGTGCCTGCGGCAGTTCGGCCTCGAGCAGGACATCAAGTCGCTGGTGGCCCGCTGCTGCGGCGGCGACCGGGCGCCGGAGACCCTGCGCGCGAATATCCGCGCGCGGCTGACCCAGGTGACCATCGAGACCGCCCACCTGGAATACCGGCCCGACTAACCCGGGTTCTCTCACCTTTCCCCGTGAATCGTCGCTGTGACGGTGCTGGCACACACATTCGCGTGGAAGAGCCGATCATCCAGCGCTCTGGCCTTCGGGGGTGAAGGTGCCGCACGTCACCGAACCCCGCGTGCGGCGGTGGACGCGCCCGTGACACGCTAAGCACGGTGTCTGCCCTTTCCGACCTGCTCGCGGCGCGCACGTCGCTGGACGACGCGCAGGTGGCGGGCGTGCAACGACTGGTATCCGAGTGGCAGCTGCTCTCCGACCTCTCCTTCGCCGACTTGCTGCTATGGGTTCCGGTGGGCGAGGCGTTCCTCTGCGCCGCGCAGTGCCGGCCGACAACCGGCCCGACGGCCTACCTGCACGACCAGGTGGGAGCGACGATCTCCGGATCGCGCGCCGCCGCGCTGCGCGTCGCGCTGTCGGAGGGGCGGATCTTCCGCGAGGGAGAGCCCGACTGGGACGGTGACCTGCCGATCCGGCGGGAAGTGATCCCGGTACGTATCGGCGACGAGTTCGTGGCCGTGCTCGGTCGCGACAGCAACCTGGCGAACGTGCGCAGCCCCAGTCATCTCGAGCTGGTCTACCTGCAGAGCGCGGCGGACCTGGCCGCGATGGTCGCAGAGGGAACGTTTCCCGGCGAGGCGCCGCAGCGGGACGAGGCGGAGGGTCCACGGGTCGGCGATGGCCTGCTGCGCGTCGAGCGCGACGGCACGATCCTGTATGCGAGTCCCAACGCGCTGTCGGCGTTCCGGCGGCTCGGCGTCACCGGCAATGTCCTGGGCGAGCTGGTGGCTGCGCTGACCAGCACGATCGCCGATGACCCGTTCGACGCCCACGATCTCGCCCAGGCCGTCGACACCGCGATCGCCGGAGGCAGCACGCTGAGCCTCGAGGTCGACGGCGGGGGAGCGACGGTGCTCTTCCGTGCCCTGCCGCTGCGTCCCCGCGGTGAGCCGCTCGGCGCGCTGGTGCTCATGCAGGACATCACCGAGCTGCGGCGCCGAGACCGGGCACTGCTGAGCAAGGACGCGACGATCCGCGAGATCCACCACCGCGTCAAGAACAACCTTCAGACGGTCGCTGCGCTGCTGCGGCTGCAGGCCCGGCGAGTCGCGCAGCCGGAGGCTCGCGCTGCCCTCGAGGAGTCGATGCGGCGCATCACTTCGATCGCCTTGGTGCACGAGACGCTGTCGGTGTCGGTCGACGAAGTTGTTGCTTTCGACGAAGTCGTCGACCGTCTGCTCGGCATGCTCACCGAGGTCACCGGATCGGCCGACCGCGTCGTCCTGCGCCGCACCGGGACGTTCGGCGACTTGCCGGCCGAGATCGCCACCTCACTCGTGCTGGTCCTCACCGAGCTGGCCCAGAACGCCGTGGAGCACGCCTTCGCGGCCGGTCAGGCCGGCACGGTCGAGGTCGACGCGAAGCGGGCACGAGGCCGGCTGAGCGTGATCGTCAGCGACGACGGATCCGGGCTGCCCGCCGGCTTCAACCCGGACGCCACCGACCGGCTCGGCCTGCAGATCGTCCGGACGCTGGTATCGGCGGAACTCGGCGGGTCGCTGGAACTGCACAGCCGTGCCGACGGCGCTGCCGGGACGCGTGCCGCAGTCAACCTCCCGCTGGCGCAGCGGTCGGGGGTGACGAGCCCCCAGTAAGGCGCTGCCAGGCGGATCCGGGTGAAAGCGGCGTCAGGCCATGCGGGCGCGTGCGCGGGCGTTGCGCCGTTTGAGCGCCCGCCGTTCATCCTCGGACAGGCCACCCCAAACGCCGGCGTCCTGTCCGCTCTCGAGGGCCCACGCCAGGCATTCCTGGACCACTGGGCACCGTCGGCAGACGGTCTTGGCTTGCTCGATCTGCAAGAGCGCGGGCCCGGTGTTCCCGATCGGGAAGAACAACTCCGGGTCCTCGTCACGGCAGACCGCGCGGTGCCGCCAATCCATTACGCGCCTCTCCTCATTCGGCTCATGACGCACGGCCGGACGTCGCCGTCCCGCCGTGTTTGTGAATTCTTTCACGAGCTGCTGCGCTCAGCAAGCATTCTCCCTGGCAAGTACGGGGGAGGTCACACTCGACCACGAAGAGTGACAGACCGAGTACATCCCCCGCCGACCAAGTAAGCGTTGTCGAATCTCCCCGATCCGGCAAGACGCTTGCGGGTTAACATCGCGTTCCGTGGTGGAAGGTTTCCCCTATATCGGTATATAAGCCGCTAGGAAAGCACTGTGAGCGCGTGCGGAATCGACCAGAACTGCATCGTGTCACGCGGCCCGAGCAGGTCTCCGTCTACTTGAACGAGGATCGGGGCATCGGCGCGCAGCAGCAAACCGGGAAGGTCGTGGCGCAGGATGGCACCGCGTCCCACCGACTTCGGCTCGGCCCGGGCCATCCGGGCGAGCCCGATCGTCGCGCTCACCAGTCCCATCCGCCGCCGCGCGTACACGTCCAGCCCGGTGTCGAAGGTGGCCCCGGGCGTCGGCCGCAGTGCCCGGTTTCCGACGTAGGTCCACGGATCGGTGTTAGCGACGATGGCGTAGAACAGGCCGTCCACGACCGTTCCGTCGGGCAGTTCCAAGTGCAGCGTCGGATGCCGCCGGTCCATCGCCCAAAATTCGCGCAAGCCGACGCGCGCATATAGGGCGTGGGTCGAGCGCCTGCCGCGTCGGCGGGCCCGCTCGACCCCGGCCACGATCGCCGCGTCGAAGCCGACGCCGGCCGCGAACGCGAACCACCGGTCATCGAGGCGACCGAGGCTGATCGACTGATGGCGGTGTTCCCGCAAGGCGTCAAGCAGGGCGCCGGTGGCCTCGATCGGGTCGCTGGGCAGGCCCAGCGCACGCGCGAACACATTTGTGGAACCAGTCGGCACGACGCCCAGCCAGGGGATACGCGGGTGCACGCCGTCCGTGAGCAGGCCGTTGATCACCTCGTTTACCGTGCCGTCACCGCCGAGTGCCACTACAACGTCGGCACCGTTGCGCATCCCCCGGCAGGCGAGCGCCGCCGCATGGCCGCGGTTGGCCGTCTCCTCCACCTGCACGTCAGCCTCGCTGGCCAGCGCATGCGTGAGCACGTCACGCTCACGTACCGAAATGGCGGTCGCCCGAGGGTTGACGATCACCAGGACGCGCACGCCGGGGAGCGTACCCATCGCTAGGGTTCCAGCAATGAGCGAGCGCGTGCCTGGTCAGGTGCGGGCGGCCGCAGCGATCATCGCGCTGGAGGCGCTCGCCCTCGCGGTCGCGGCGGCGATTCTGGTGATCAAGACGGTGACCGGACACCCCGACAGCGTGGCGCGCGCGCTGCTTGGCGCGGCGCTCGCCGTAGTGGGAGCGCTCGTCCTGGGCGGCTGCGCCCGTGGGCTGATCGCCCTGCGCCCCGCGGCGCGCACGCCGGTTGTCGTGCTGCAGCTTCTTGCCCTCCCGGTCGGCTTCAGCCTCGCGTTCCAGGCGGGGCGGATCGCGTACGGCGGCCCGATCCTGCTGGCGGCACTCGCCGTCCTGTACCTGCTGTTCACGCCACCCGCGCGGGAGGTGCTCAACCGCCCGGACTCGTCCTGACCGTCGCCAGCGCGGCCGAGATGGGCATGTTCCAGTGGTCGACAACGGGATGTCCGTGCTCGGCTCCCAGCACCGACGGTGCCGCCACGCCGAGCGCCAGCCGCGCGCCGTCACGGGCGCCGAGGCCGATCCAGCGCGCGCCTATCACCCGGCTGATGTGGCCATGTGCGACCAGGACTACCGGGCCCGCGGACAGCGCCGGGATCACTCGGGTGAGCAGTCGATCGGCCCGGGCACTGACCTGGGCCACGGCCTCGCCGCCGGGTGTCGGGTGGGTGAAGACTGACCAGCCCGGCGCGTGCTCGCGGATCTGCAGTGTGGTCAGCCCCTCGTAGTCCCCGTAGTCCCACTCGGCAAGATCGGGGTCCACGGCGTCGACGTGCAAACCAGCGAGTTCGGCCGTTCGCGCCGCGCGCTGCCGTGGGCTGGTAAGCACCAGGGCCGGGTGCAGGTCGGCTAGCAATGGGGCCAGGGCGCGTGCCTGGTCTTCGCCGTGTGCGGTCAACGGCACATCGGTGCGTCCGGTGTGCCGGCCGTCGCGGCTCCACTCCGTCTCTCCGTGGCGGATCAGCCACAGCGCCGCGTCCTCGGGCAGGGGTCCTGCAACGGCGAAGGCCGACTCCGAGTCGGGGCCGACCTCACCGTCGTCGCTAATTTTCCAACCTCTTCGCGCAAGCGCTCATCGGCCGCTCGTTCCGCACCTGCACCCCACGAAATCGCTTCGCGATTTCGCAGGGACCCCGCACAAGCTCGGCGCTAGCGCGCCTACGATGCTCGCTCGCTCAGGCGTTCTTGGTCTCCCAGAAGATCTTGTCGATCTCCGCGATCAAATCGAGCAGCGCCTGCCCCTCGGCCGGGTCGACCGCACCCTTGCCGCCCGCGGCACCCGCCGCCTTCGTCGCCCGGTTGAACAAGTCATGCAGCTGCGGATACTTCTCGAAGTGCGCCGGCTTGAAATAGTCCGTCCACAACACCCACAGGTGATGCTTGACCAGCTCGGCGCGCTGCTCCTTGATCAGCAGCGCCCGGGTGCGGAACACCGGATCCTCGTTGCCCTGGTACTTCTCCATGATCGCCTTCACTGACTCGGCCTCGATCCGCGCCTGGGCCGGGTCGTACACCCCGCAGGGCAGATCGCAGTGCGCGTAGGCGGTGATCGTCGGACGGAACAGTCGCATAGCGGTGATGACCTCCTGCAGCAACGGCTTGATGTCTGGTGCCCAACTCCGCGCTCGACCCTACTCGCGGGCCGTGCCCGCAGACAGGCAGCATGAGGGCGTGGTGTGCGCCCTGAATCCGCTGCAACGGGTACGCGTGAGCGGGCCGTCGATGGTTCCCACCCTCCACGACGGGGACACGGCGCTGGTCTGGATCGGCGCGGCGATCCACCCTGGGGACGTCGTCCTCGCCCGCTTCCGCAGCATGCCCGGCACACCCGTCCTGAAGCGAGCCTCCGCCCCGGCGCAGGGCGGATGGCTGCTGCGAAGCGACAACCCGCACGCCGGCGGCGACAGCGCCGCGCATGGGATAGCCGACGTGGCCGGACGCGTGCTGGTGCGCTGGACCCGCGCCCACGGCGCGCTCGGGCGACCCTGGCCACGACGCGTCCGGCGCGCCGACTCCGGTGAATCGGCTCACGTACCGCCGGACGCCGTGACAGACTCGTAGCGCACCACCGACCCGGACGAGCTGCGCCGTAACCCATGGCGACTGGGTGGGCGGGACGACCGCCATGCAAACGTCGATGTGGAGCGCGCGCAATGTCATATGACCCGGCGAGCCAGGTCTTTCGGGTGCACGAGGGCGGCAAGCTCGTGGTGCAGAGCACGCTGCCGTTGATCGACCGGGAGTCGCTCTCGCTCGCCTACACGCCCGGCGTCGCCGAGGTATGCCGGGCGATCACGGCCGACGAGCGGCTGGCGGCTGACTACACCTGGCGCTCGCGCCTGGTCGCCGTGGTCAGCGACGGCACCGCAGTGCTCGGCCTCGGTGACATCGGGCCTGCCGCGGCGTTGCCGGTGATGGAGGGAAAGGCCGCACTGTTTCGCGAATTCGCTGGCATCAACGCGGTTCCCATCGTGCTCGACACCACCGACCCGGACGAGATCGTCGAGACCGTTGCGTGTGTCGCGCCCTCATTCGGCGGGATCAATCTCGAGGACATCTCGGCGCCCCGCTGCTTCGAGATCGAGGAGCGACTGCGCGAGCGGCTGTCTATTCCCGTCTTCCACGACGACCAGCACGGCACCGCGATCGTCGTCCTGGCCGCGCTGCGCAACGCCGCCACCGTCACTGGCCGGTCGCTGGGCGAGCTGCGGGTGGTCGTGTCGGGAGCCGGCGCCGCGGGTGTCGCCTGCACGAAGATCCTGCTCGCGGCCGGCGTTGGCGACATCGCGGTGGCCGACTCGCGCGGGATCATCTATCCGGGGCGGGCCGGAATGACGCCGATCAAGCAACACATCGCGGCGAGTACGAACCGTCTCGGAGTGACCGGCTCACTGCACGACGCGCTCATTGGTGCTGACGCGTTCGTCGGCGTCAGCGCGGGCGCCGTCGCGGAGGCCAGCGTGGCTCAGATGGCGCCGAAGGCGATCGTCTTCGCCCTGGCCAATCCGAATCCCGAGCTCGATTCGGTCGTCGCCCATCGGTACGCCGCGGTCGTCGCGACCGGGCGGAGCGATCTGCCCAACCAGATCAACAACGTCCTCGCATTCCCGGGCATCTTCGCCGGAGCATTCGACGCCGGTGCCACGACGATCACCGAGAGCATGAAGCTGGCCGCCGCTGCCGCGCTGTGCGAAGTGGTCGCCGATGACCTGCGTGCGGACCACATTGTGCCGAGTCCGTTCGAGCCTGGGATTGCGACCGCAGTCGCTTCGGCGGTGGCCGCGCAGGGGCGGGCCGACGGCGCATCGCGAACTCCTGTCGCGATTTCCTAGTCGGGCCCGCGTTGCTGGATCCGCACCGTCACCATGCGCGTTACTCTTCATCGGCGGCGCGGGCCAGCCAGGTGGCCAGCCGGTCGACGGCCGTCTCGAACTCAGGGTTCTGGTCGACGAAGGTTTGCAGCCGATCTGCGAGCCAGGCCAGCGTCACCTGCTCCTCGCCGCGCCGGTCGACCAGCTCCTCGATTCCGCGATCGGTGAAGTACATGACTCACTCCGGTTCGTCGTCCGCGTCGTAACGCACCCCGACCTCCGCACGAGCGGCGTCCAGCACGTCGAGGATGCCGAGCGTGGTGGCCAGCGGCACTGTCGGGCTCTCGGTCTCGCCCGCGCGCAGGCACCGCTCGACCTCGGCGATCTGCGGGCCGTAGCCGTTGCCGCTGACGGTGCCTTCGATCGACTGCTCATCGTCCGCCGCGTGCACGGTGAGCTGTGTCGGGCGGTGCAGTCGCGGTGAGACGGTCAGCCAGCCCGAGGTGCCCACGACCGCGCCGGTCGTCGGGCTCGCGCCGAGGGCGCTGCAGGCGAGCTGGGCGAAACGCCCGTCCGCATAGCCCCACTGCAGCGCGGTCGAGGTGTCCGAGCCCGTCGGCGACAGCGACCCGACGGCCTGCGAGGTGTCCGGACGGCCCAGGAACAGCCAGGCGAAGTGAACCGGGTAGATCCCCAGGTCCAGCAACGCTCCGCCGCCGGCAGCAAGATCGTAGAGCCGGTGCGTGGGGTCGAACGGAAAGTAGGCCAGCAGGTCGGCGCGCACGCACACGAGATCCCCGATCGCGCCGTCGGCTGCCAGCTGCTTCGCGCGGCGGATAAGCGGGTTGAACCGCATCCACATCGCCTCCATGCAGAACAGCTCCCGCGCCTGCGCCTCGGCGATGACCTCGCGGGCCTGCCGGGCGTTCAGGGTGAAGGCCTTCTCGACGAGCACCGGCTTACCTGCCCGAAGCGCCAGCAGGGCGTGCTCATGGTGTTGCCCATGCGTGGTGGCGACGTACACAACGTCCACGTGCGGGTCGGCGACGAGCTCGGCGTAGGAGCCGTACGAGGTGGGGATGTGCAGGCGCTGCGCGAATGCCGCGGCCCGGTCGGCGTCGCGGGCACCGACCGCGACGATCTCGCTGTCGGGCGACGCTGCGATATCCGCTCCGACCGTCGCGGCGATGCCGCCGGCGCCGAGGATGCCCCAGCGGACAGGACGGGTGGGATCCACGGACACGCTCATGGGAGAAACGTAGATCAGTCCCGATACGCTGAACGTTCACGTCAGCCGACTAGGAGCGCCACGTGCCCGCCGACCGCAACGACAGCGTCGTCAACCTCGCCAAGCGACGGGGATTCGTCTTCCCGTCCAGCGAGGTCTACGGCGGATCGCGCTCGGCGTGGGACTACGGCCCGCTGGGCGTCGAGCTGAAGGAGAACATCCGGCGCCAGTGGTGGCGGGCCATGGTCACGTCCCGCGACGACATCGTCGGGCTGGACTCGGCGGTGATCCTCGCGCCGCAGGTGTGGGAGGCGTCCGGCCACGTCGAGGCGTTCCATGACCCGCTGGTGGAGTGCAAGTCCTGCCACCAGCGCTTCCGTGCCGACCACCTCGAGGAGGCGTACGAGGCCAAGCACGATCACCCGCCTGAGCACGGCCTCGACGACGTCAACTGCCCGCACTGCGGCACCAAGGGCCAGTTCACCCAGCCACGTGAGTTCAACATGATGCTCAAGACGCATCTCGGCCCGGTCGAGGACGACGATGACGTCTACTACCTGCGCCCGGAGACGGCACAGGGCATCTTCGTGAACTTCCTGAATGTCATGACAACCACGCGCAAGAAGCCGCCGTTCGGCATCGCGCAGACCGGCAAGAGCTTCCGCAACGAGATCACGCCGGGGAACTTCATCTTCCGTACCCGCGAATTCGAGCAGATGGAGATGGAGTACTTCGTCGAGCCCGGCACGGACGAGACGTGGTTCGAGTACTGGCTCGAGCAGCGGTGGAACTGGTACGTCGACCTCGGCATCGACCCCGACAACCTGCGCTACTTCGAGCACCCGAAGGACAAACTCTCCCACTACTCGAAGCGCACCGTCGATATCGAGTACCGATTCCGCTTCGGCGGCACGGAATTCGCCGAACTCGAAGGCATCGCCAACCGCACCGACTTCGACCTGTCGACGCACGCCAAGCATTCGGGCGCCGATTTGACCTACTTCGACCAGGAGCGCAACGAACGCTGGACGCCGTACGTGATCGAGCCGGCGGCCGGGCTGACCCGCGCGGTGCTGGCATTCCTGCTCGACGCGTACGCGCAGGACGAGGCGCCCAACGCGAAGGGCGTGCCGGAGAAGCGGACCGTGCTGCGCCTGGACAAGCGGCTGGCTCCGGTCAAGGTGGCGGTGCTTCCGCTGTCGCGAAACGCGGACCTGTCACCGAAGGCCCGTGATCTTGCCGACGAGTTGCGCAGGAACTGGAATGTCGAATTCGACGACACCCAGGCGATCGGCCGGCGGTACCGCCGCCAGGACGAGATCGGCACGCCGTTCTGCGTCACGATCGACTTCGACACCCTGGACGACGACGCGGTGACGGTGCGCGATCGCGACTCTATGAGCCAGGACCGGGTGGGCATCGACCAGGTCGAGGGCTATCTCGCGGTCCGGCTGCCCGGCTGATGATACACCATGCGGTGTATCATCGGTGTATGAGTCGCACAAACATTGACATCGACGACGAGGCCGTGGCGGACGTCATGGCCACGTATCACCTGCGCACCAAGCGCGACGCGGTCAACTTCGCGCTGCGCAAGGTGCGCCGCAGGCCTCCGCTGACACCGGAGGAGATCGTGGCCCTGCGTGGCATCGGGTGGGAGGGCGACCTGGAGGCGATCAAGACGAGTCGCACGTTCGGCGCCGACGACTCTGCCAGCTCGTGATCGTCGACAGCTCGGTCTGGATCGACTTCGCGCGCGATGCCAAGACGCCACAGGTTGATCTGCTGACCGAGGCCGTTCTCGGCCGCACCGCCATGACCACGGACGTCGTCCGTTTGGAGGTGCTCTGTGGCGACACCCGCGTCGACCTGCTCAGCGCCGCACTCGACGGCTGCGAGCAGCTCGTTCAGCTCCCACGGACAGACGTGGAAGAGGCGGCGGCCCTCTTCCGCACGTGCCGTCGGGCCGGAGCGACGCTTCGATCTCTGAACGACTGCCTCGTCGCGGCGATCGCGATCAGGAACGGCGTGCCGGTACTACATAACGACCGCGACTACGACGTCATCGCGCGGTATTCGGAACTGCAGGTGACGCGCGGATGATTCGCTTGTCCGGCAAGGTGATCGCCGACCCGCCCGTGGTGTTGGCGCCGATGGCGGGCATCACCAATACCGCGTTCCGGCAGCTGTGCCGGTCGTTCGGGCCAGGGCTGTACATCAGCGAGATGATCACTTCCCGAGCACTGGTCGAACGCAGCCCCAAGACCATGCGGATGATCCGGTTCGCACCGGACGAGCAGCCGCGCAGCCTGCAGCTCTATGGCGTCGACCCGGGCGTCGTCGCGGCCGCCGTGCGGATGGTGGTCGAGGACGACCTCGCCGACCATGTCGACCTGAACTTCGGCTGCCCGGTGCCGAAAGTTACTCGCAAGGGCGGGGGAGCGGCCCTGCCGTGGCACCTCGAGCTGTTCGACGCGATCGTGCGCGCCGCGGTGGGTGCCACCGACGGCGCCATCCCGGTCACCGCCAAGATGCGCCTCGGCATAGACCGCGAGCACCCCACCTACCGCGACGCCGCGCTGCGTGCCCAGGATGCCGGCATCAGATGGGTCGCCCTGCACGCACGCACCGCCGCGGACTTCTACGGGGGCGAGGCCGACTGGGCCGCGATCGCCGGGCTGGTCGAGCTGCTCGACATCCCGGTCCTCGGCAACGGCGACGTCTGGGAGGCCGAGGACGCGGTGCGCATGATGCGGCAGACCGGTTGTGCGGGCGTGGTGGTCGGGCGCGGATGCCTAGGCCGCCCGTGGCTGTTCGCCGACCTCGCCGCCGCGTTCCGGGGCCAGCCACAGCGGTTGCGTCCGAGCCTCGGCGCGGTCGCCGGCACGATGCGCCGCCATGCGCAGCTGTTGGCCGACTGGGTCGGCGAGAGCCGCGGGCTGACCGACTTCAGAAAGCACATCGCCTGGTATCTCAAGGGATTCTCGGCCGGAAGCGTTCGTCTGGCGCTGGCTCACCTCTCCTCGCTGACCGAGCTGGACGATCTGCTCGACCAGCTGGATCTCGACCAGCCGTTCCCCGCGGACGTCCTCGGCCGGCCACGCGGGCGCACCACAGGTGCCCGAGCGGTCTCGCTCCCGGTGGGATGGCTGGCCGACCGCACCAGCTCGCTCGTCCCGGCCGGTGCCGAGCTGGCCCACTCCGGCGGCTGAAGGGCCGTGCCGTTAGGCCCAGCTCGGTAGGGTGGGAGCGTGTTTCGCCGGCGACCCCGAGGCCTGCTCGAGCCGAACTCATCTCTGCGGTCGAGGCCGCGCGAACCGGGTGGCGGCACGCTCATCGTGCCGACGACGCCGGTGCTGCAGCAGATCCTGGACGAGTTCGGCCTCAAACACTCGATCGACGACGACGGCGATCTGACCGTCCGCTGGGAGAAGTGCAGCCTGTTCTTCTTCTTCTACGGCGAGCGGAACGAGGTGCTGCAGGCGCGGTTGTACCTCAACCGGCGCTTTTCAGTCGACATGCGTTCAGGTGTGGCGCTGATGCTCGACGACTGGAACCGCACGAAGCTGTTCCCGAAGACCTACACCGTACTGCCGGACGACGGCATGGTCGGTATCTGTGCGGAGCAATGCTTCGACTTCGAAGTCGGCGCCACTCGCGAGCAGGTCAAGTACACCGTCGGAATGTGGATCGACACGTTGCTGCGCTTCGTCGAGTGGGTCGACGAGCAGGTCTAGTGCAGCTGTATGACGCCTCCGCCAGGCAGCGGCGGGTGGCCGAGCCACCCAAGCGTGCGGGTGCACAGCCCGGTGCCGACGCGCGCAGTGACTTCGCCCGTGACCGGGCTCGAGTGCTGCACTCCTACGCCTTTCGCCGGCTGGCCGACAAGACGCAGGTCGTGGTTCCGGGCGAGGACGACTTCCCGCGTACCCGGCTGACGCATTCGCTCGAGGTGGCCCAGATCGGCCGAGAGCTCGGGGTGGCGCTCGGCTGCGATCCCGACGTGGTCGACGCCGCGGGACTGGCGCACGACCTGGGCCACCCGCCGTTCGGGCACAACGGCGAGGACGCCCTCGATCGGGTCGCGTCCGACATCGGCGGATTCGAAGGCAACGCGCAGACGTTGCGCATCCTGACCCGGCTCGAGGCCAAGGTGCTGGCCCCGTCGGGTACCCCGGCGGGGCTGAACCTGACCCGGGGCACCCTGGACGCCGTCTGCAAGTACCCGTGGGCCCGCCGGCCGGGGCAACGCAAGTTCGGGGTGTACGCACCGGACCTCGCGGCGTTCGAGTGGCTCCGGGCCGCGGCCGTGGACGGGCGGCGGTGCCTGGAGGCGCAGGTCATGGACTGGGCCGACGACGTCGCCTACTCGGTGCACGACGTCGAGGACGGCATCCATGGTGGCCATATCCAGCTCGGCAACCCGGACCGCGGCACGGTCTGCGTGGTGGCCGCCGAGCTCTACTCGCCGCTGAATGCGTCCGAGCTGGCCCCGATCCTGGACGAACTGCTCGCGTTGCCGACACTGCGCGATCTGGCCCGCTACGACCGCTCCTACGCCGCGCAGGCCGCCGCCAAGCGGGCCACCAGCGAGCTGACCGGACGGTTCGTCGGGGCCGCGGTCGCGGCCACCCGGGCGCGGTACGGGGACGGCCCGCTCGCCCGGTACGCGGCCGACCTCATCGTCCCGGCCCGGACGGCCGCCGAGTGCGCGCTGCTCAAGGCGGTTGCCGCCCACTACGTCATGCGCCGCCCGGGTGCCGCGGAGCGGCTCGCGAGGCAGCGGGCCGTGCTGACGGAGCTGGCCGATGCGGTCTACGCAGCGTCGCCGGGCGTGCTCGACGTCGCGCTGCGCCCGGCATGGGAGACGGCTGCCGACGACGGCGAGCGGCTACGCGTCGCGGTGGACCAGATCGCCCAGCTCACCGACTCGTCCGCGTACGCCTGGCATGCCCGCCTCGTCGAACGGACTGAACGTGTCGGATCGGGCAGCTAGCGTCGTGGTCATGCCCGACGCCCCGCTGATCTACGCACGGGGCCTGCGCAAGTCGTACGGCGGGGTGCAGGCCGTACGCGGCATCGACTTCGAGGTCGCACGTGGGGAGGCGTTCGGCTTCCTCGGGCCCAACGGCGCCGGCAAATCGTCCACGATGCGCATGGTCGGGGCGGTGTCGCCGCCGAGCGGCGGAGAGCTACGCATCCTTGGCCTGGACCCTGCCGTTGACGGGCCGCGGATCAGAGCCCGGCTGGGCGTCTGTCCGCAGGACGACGCCCTGGATCAGGAGCTGTCGACACTGGAGAACCTCACGGTTTACGGGCGCTACTTCGGCATGAGCCGCGCCGAATGCCGGGCGAAGGCCGACGAATTGCTGGAGTTCGTCGCACTCAGCGAGCGAGCCGGTGACAAGGTCGAGAACCTGTCCGGTGGGATGAAACGGCGATTGACAATCGCCCGCTCGCTGATCAATACGCCGGACCTGCTCCTGCTGGACGAGCCGACCACCGGCCTCGACCCGCAGGCGCGACATCTGCTGTGGGACAAGCTGTACCGGCTCCGGCAGAGCGGCGTGACGCTGGTGCTGACCACGCACTACATGGAGGAGGCCGAGCAGCTGTGCAGTCGCCTGGTGATCATGAACGACGGACTGATCGTCGCCGAAGGATCGCCCGCTGAGCTGATCCGCCGGTACTCGACGCGTGAAGTAACCGAGCTGCGCTTCGGCCCGGACGGAGACCACGACTGGCTGGTAGCCAAGGTTGCCGATGTGGCCGACCGGGTCGAGGCGCTGCCGGACCGCTTGCTGCTGTACAGCGACGACGGCGAGGCAGCTGCGGTCGTGGCCCACGAGCGCGGCCTGTCGCCGGTCAGCGTGCTGGTGCGCCGCTCTTCCCTCGAGGACGTCTTCCTCCGGCTTACCGGCCGGTCCCTCGTGGATTGACGTGGAATACGTCATCCGCCAATACGACTACTGGGCCACGGCGTATGCCCGGACCTGGAAGGGCAGCGTCATCTCCAGCTTCCTGCTGCCGCTGCTCTACCTCGCCGCGATGGGCGCGGGGCTGGGCTCCCTGGTCGACCGCAACGGCCGCAGTGCGGCGCTCGGCGGGGTCTCCTACCTGGCCTTCATCGCCCCCGCCCTGCTAGTCACCACCGCGATGCAGACCGCCGTCGGGGAGGCGACCTACCCGGTCATGGGCAAGATCAAGTGGAACTTCGTATTCCACGCCATGGTCGCGACGCCGCTGCGTCCCGTCGACATCGCCGCCGGGCAAATCGCGTTCATCGCCTTCCGGGTGGTTACCACCTGCGCGGTATTTCTTGCGCTGATCGCGGCGTTCGGAGCGATCCACTCGCCGCTGGGCGTGCTGTGCCTGGCCGTCGCGCTGCTCGTCGGGTTGGCATTCGGCACGCCCGTGTTTGCGATCGCGACCCGGCTGGAAAGCGACGCCGGCTTCGCGATGATCTATCGCTTCGGTGTCGTTCCGATGTTTCTGTTCTCGGGAGCGTTCTTTCCGGTAAGTCAGCTCCCGGACGCCATCGAGTGGCTGGCCTACCTGACACCGTTGTGGCACGGGGTCGTCCTGTCGCGGGACCTCAGCCTGGGCTCCGTCCCTATCGGGCCGGCCCTTGGACATGTCGGGTATCTGCTGCTGTGGGCGGGAGCCGGCACCTGGCTCTCGGTGCGGGGGCTGACCAGGCGGTTGATCCGATGACGGCGCTCACCGCACGGGTGGTGCCGCTGCCGTTCGTCAGCTCGGCAGGGTGGCGGCTGGTCGAGCGCAACTTCCTCGCCTACCGCCGCGGATGGATCATCTTCGTCTCGGGGTTCTTCGAGCCAGTCTTCTACCTGCTGTCGATCGGCATCGGCGTCGGCACGCTGGTCGGGCACTTCACCCTCGCCAACGGGAGCGTCGTCAGCTACACCGAGTTCGTCGCCCCCGGGATGCTGGCCACCTCGGCGATGAACGGCGCCATCTTCGACTCCACCTACAACATCTTCTTCAAGATGAAGTTCATGCGGCTCTACGACGCCGTCCTCGCCACCCCGATGCGCCCGTGGGACGTGGCTACAGGCGAGGTTGGCTGGGCGCTGCTGCGCGGAGCGTGCTATTCCGCGATGTTCGTCGTCGTGATGGCTGCGATGGGACTGGTCCTCTCGTGGTGGGCCATGCTGGCACTGCCCAGCGCGGTACTGATCGGCTTCGCGTTCGCCGGTGCCGGGATGGCGCTGACGACGTGGATGCGATCGTGGCAGGACTTCGAGTTCGTCCAGCTCGCGATCTTGCCGATGTTCCTGTTCTCCGCGACCTTCTATCCGCTGTCGGTCTATCCCGGCGCCGTCCAGTGGCTCGTCCGCATCACGCCCCTCTACCAGGGGGTCGATCTGCTGCGCAGCCTGACGCTCGGCACGGTCGGCTGGGGGCTACTGGTGCCGGCGGCGTACCTCGCCGCGCTCGGCTGCGCAGGCATGTCCATCGCATCGCGCCGGCTCGGCCGGTTGTTGTTGAGGTGAGCTGTCCGCGGCTGAGCGGGGCCGGGCCCGGCCTAGACTGTCCGGCGTGGCGGGACGCATCCGGGACGAGGATGTGGCCGCCGTCCGCGAGAAGTCGCCCATCGCCGATGTCATCGGCGAGCACGTTCAGCTGCGCAACGCGGGCGGCGGAAACCTCAAGGGCCTCTGCCCGTTCCATGAGGAGAAGTCACCGTCGCTGTCGGTGTCGCCGTCGCGCAATCTGTTCTACTGCTTCGGTTGCGGCGCGGGCGGGGACGTTATCCGGTTCGTCGAGCAGATCGAGCACCTCAGCTTCAGCGAGGCCGTCGAACGGCTCGCCGCCTCGAGCGGGATCCAGCTGCGGTACGTCGACAGCGGGCCCGGGCCGGCGCGCCAGCAGCAGGGGCAGCGAGCCCGGCTGATCGAGGCGCACAAGGCCGCGGCGCAGTTCTACGCCGAGCAGCTGGGCAGCCCGGAGGCCACACCCGCCCGGGAATTCCTGGCCGAGCGCGGCTTCGACGATTCGGCCGCGGCCACCTACGGGTGCGGATTCGCGCCGTCCGCCTGGGACGCGCTCACCAGGCATCTGCTCGGGCGGGGCTTCACGCCCGAGGAGCTGACGACCGGGGGCCTGTCTCGGCAGTCCCAGCACGGCTCGCTGATCGACCGGTTCCATCGGCGCTTGCTCTGGCCGATCCGCGATCTCGCCGGTGACACGGTCGGCTTCGGAGCTCGCCGGCTGTTCGATGACGACAAGGTCGAGGCCAAGTACCTCAACACGCCCGAGACGCCGATCTACAAGAAGAGCCAGTTGCTCTACGGCATGGACCTGGCCAGGCGGGAGATCGCCCATCAGCATCGTGCGGTTATCGTCGAGGGCTACACCGACGTCATGGCCTGCCACCTGTCGGGCGTGCCGACCGCGGTGGCCACCTGCGGCACGTCGTTCGGCAACGAGCACATCGCGGTGCTGCGGCGGCTGCTGATGGACTCCGACGCGTTCCGCGGCGAGGTGATCTTCACGTTCGACGGTGACGCAGCAGGGATGAAGGCCGCCGAGCGCGCGTTCGCCGACGACCAGAAGTTCATGTCGCATACCCTCGTCGCCGTCGAACGTGGCGGCCTGGATCCCTGCGAGTTGCGGCAGAAGTCCGGCGAGCTGGCGGTGCGCGACCTGGTAGCGAGCCGGGTGCCGCTCGTCGAGTTCGTGCTACGCGCGACGATCGACCGCTTCGACCTGGACACCGTCGAGGGACGCAGCGGGGCACTCGACAGTGGCGTGCCGATCGTGGCGCGGATCAAGGACGTCGACCGCCGCGACGACTACGCGCGGCGACTGGCCGGCTTGGTCGGCGTTCTGGACGACAGTCGGGTCCTGGCCCGCGTGCGGGCATTCACTCGATCAGGCGGCCGCAGCGAGGACGAACCCCGTCGGCGCCAGGCACCCGTCGTAGACGATGCGGTGTCGTCGGTGGAGCGCGAGGTCCTCAAGATCGCGATGCAGCTGCCAGCCGTAGCCGGGCCGGTGTTCGACGCCCTGCCGGCGGCGTCGTTCCTGGTACCGGCCCACCAACGCCTGCGCGATGGGATCGCGGCGGCGGGCGGGACGGCGAGCGCGGTAAGTGGCCCAGGCTGGGCCGAGGCCGTGTCGCAGCAGCTGCCGGACGACGAATCCCGCAGGCTCGCGCACGCCCTCTCGGTCGACCCACTCCACGCGGGCTCGGATTCGCAGGAGCGATACGCCGAGGCCGTACTGGCGCGGCTGCAAGAGATCGTCGTGTCGCGTCAGGTGGCCACCGTCAAGTCCCGGCTGCAGCGCATCAACCCGATCGAGCAGCCCGAGGAGCACGCCCGGCTGTTCGCGGAACTGATCGCCCTCGAGAAGCACCGCCAGATGCTGCGTGATCGCGCCATCGGCGCCGCCTGATGGCGTTGCTGAGTCGTCGCAAGCGGCCGCCGGTCGAGGTGACGCAACTGCTCGACGGCGACGAGCGGGTGGTCTCGTTCGCCGACACCGCCGACGGGGCGGTCGTCGTAGCGACCTCGCGCGGCTTGTGGTGGCCCTTCCCGTCCGGGCCGCGGCGGCTTGGCTGGCACCTGATCGACAAGGCGGTCTGGCGCAACGGCATGCTCAGCGTGACGGAGGCCGAGGTCGTCGACGAGCTGCTTCTCGTCGAGCGGGAGCCGCTGTCGCTGGCGCTCGAGGTCCCTCGTAACCTGCCGCTGACCGTGCGCAAGCGGGTGCAGAACAGCGTTGTGCGCTCCGAGATCGCGGCGGTCCCGGGTGGTGCCGCGCGATTCGTCGCCCGCCGGGTTCCCGGCATCAACGGCATCAGCTGGTGGGCGCGGCTGCAGGCAGGCACGCCGGACAGCCCGGTCGTGCGGGCCGCCGTCTCGGCGCGGATCGCCGCGTTGGAAGCCGCGTGGAATGCCGCCGACTAGCTACTTCGACCTGAAAAAGTCGGCGCGGATCTCATCGACTGGGTCAGCCGAAACCGGCTCGACTCCGTCCGGCTACTGATCAGATCTCCTTGTTTTGTAGGGGATTCGGCTCGGCGTGCCGTCGGGTTGGAGGTCTAGTCTTGCGGGATCATGGTCTCGGCGGTGGTCGGGTCGAGCCGGGAGTGCGGATGCTGCGGACGCGGGCGGAGCAGGTCAGCTTGTGGGAGGCGGTGCTGCCTGAGCAGGTGCGGCGACTGCCGGAGGAGCTGGCACGGGTGGATCGCCTGCTCGATGACCCGGCGTTCTTTGCGCCGTTCGTGGCGTTCTTCGACCCACGAGTGGGCCGGCCGTCTACGCCGATGGAGACCTACCTGCGGTTGATGTTCTTGAAGTTCCGGTATCGGCTGGGCTTCGAGTCGCTGTGCCGGGAGGTGACCGACTCGATCACGTGGCGGCGGTTCTGCCGGATCCCGCTGGATGGGTCGGTGCCGCACCCGACGACATTGATGAAGCTGACGACGCGCTGCGGCACGGCCGCAGTGGATGGGCTGAATGAAGCGCTGCTGGCGAAGGCGGCCGAGGCGAAGCTGCTGCGCACCACGCGGCTGCGCGCGGACACGACGGTGGTGCCGGCGAACGTCGCCTACCCGACCGATTCGGGGTTGTTGGCCAAGGCGGTGCGGCGGATCGCGGCGACCGGCCGGCGGATCCAGGCCGCTGGTGGCGCGACGCGCACCAAGGTCCGGGACCGGTCCCGGGTGGCCGGCAAACGGGCGCACGGGATCGCGGCGAAGCTGCGCCTGCGCGCCGCGGCGGGGCGTGACGAGGCGCAGGCCACGGTGCGGCGGATCACCGGGGAACTGGCCGGGCTGGCCGAGAAGGCCGCCCGCGACGCCGAGCGGCTGCTCAGCAACGCCCGCCGGGCGCTGCGCGGTGCCCAGCTCAAGGCCGAACGGCTTGCGGCAGTGGGGGTGCGTGACGCGGCGGCGGGCCGGCGCCGCGGACGACTGCGGCGGGCGGTGAATGACCTGGTCGAGCTGCTGGAAGCGACCCTGCGCATCGCCGCGCAGACCCGGCAACGCGTCGCCGGCACAACACCGGATGGGGCGACACGGCGGGTCAGCCTGCACGACCCGGACGCCCGCCCGATCGCCAAGGGCCGCCTCGGCAAGCCGGTCGAGTTCGGGTACAAGGGCCAGGTCGTGGACAACGACGACGGCGTCGTGCTCGACCACACCGTCGAGCCTGGCAACCCCGCCGACGCGCCGCAGCTCGCCCCCGCCGTCGGACGCGTCATCCGTCGTACGAACCGCCGCCCCCGCACGGTAACCGCGGATCGCGGCTACGGAGAGAAGAAGGTCGACGACGACCTGCACGCGCAAGGTGTGCGCACCGTCGTCATCCCCCGCAAAGGCAGACCCGGCACGGCCCGCCAGGCCGAGGAACGCAGGCCCGCGTTCCGGCGGACCGTGAAATGGCGAACCGGCAGCGAAGGCCGGATCAGCAGCCTCAAACGCGGGTACGGATGGGACCGCACCCGCCTCGACGGCACCCAGGGAGCCCGGATCTGGGCCGGCCACGGGGTCTTGACCCACAACCTGGTCAAGATCGGCAACCTCGCCAGCTGAAACCACCCACCGGCGACGATCAACACCATCCGACCCACCCGCCGGCCAGCCGCCCGACGACCACACTCACCGACGCCCGACTTTTTCAGGTCGAAGTAGCTAGGTTGTGCGGTGCCCGTCCCCGCCGTTGACGCTGACAGGTGGCGGCGGCGCGCCAGCGCGCAGCTTGCTGCTGACGGCATCCTTGGCGCGGTTCTTCAGCTCGTCGACCTGGGCCTGCAGGACGCCAGCAGTCGATTGAACTGTTTGGCTCCCGACGATCTTTCGGGCCACCCGGACGATCGCCTCGTACCGCTCGTGGCCAGCTCGCGCGCCCAGCACGTAGCCGATGGCCGCGCCGACGAACAGCGAGAGCTTCATGTGGTCTCCTCGGCGGTGGGTCCTCCTTGCCACGATAACCCGATCGGCGCGGCCCGCGGAGGTTGACCCGGGCGTCGTAGAAGTTGGGTGGCGGTCCTCCACCTCGATCTTGCGATCAGGCAGGCTCGAGGTTGCGAATCCAGTCGAGTCCCGGAGGAGGACCACCAACGATATCAGCGTCCCACACGAGCACGAAGAACACGAAGAGCACGAGGAACACGGCGGAGTCCAGCCTGGTCGGGCGTAGGTTCACGCTCGTCCCGGAGGTCGGGCTGGTCGACCGTGACGCGCACGATCACGCCCGGCTGGTGCAGCGGCTAGCGGGTCGGGTGGGTGAGGAGCTGGTCACGTTCGCCGAGCGGATGCGGGAGGGTCTGCTGGCCGCTTCGGTCGGGATCGGTCTGGAGGTGCTCGGCGAGTTGATGGCCGCCGAGGTGAGCGAGCTGGCCGGTCCGCGGGGCAAGCACGACGCGGGCCGGGGGGCCTACCGGCACGGTGAGCAGGACGGGGCGGTGGTGCTGGGCGGGCGGAAGGTGGCGGTGCGCCGGCCCCGGGTGCGCAGCGTGGACGGCGCGGAGGTGCACCTGGCGTCCTACGACTCGCTGACCGAGGTCGACCTGCTCACCGAGCACACGGGGGCGGCGATGCTGGCCGGGTTGTCCACCCGCTGCTACGCCGCGGCGCTCGAGCCGGTCGGCGCCGCGGTGCAGGCCGCCTCGTCGGCGACCAGCCACTCGGCCGCGTCGCGCCGGTTCGTCACCGCGACCGCGCAGCGGCTGGCCGCGTTCCGGGCCGCGGACTTGTCCGGTCAGCGCTGGCTGATCGTGTTCATCGATGGGTTCGGCTTCGCCGAGCACACCATGGTCGGCGCGCTCGGGGTGACCGCCGACGGGACGAAGGTGCCCCTCGGTGTGGTCGAGGGCTCCACCGAGAACGCCACCGTGGTGCGCACCCTGGTCACCGACCTACGCGACCGGGGGTTGGACGGCAGCGAGGGGATCCTGTTCGTCCTGGACGGCGGCAAGGCGCTGCGCCGCGCGGTCAAAGACGTGTTCGGTGACCGTGCCCTGGTGCAGCGGTGCCGGATCCACAAGGAACGCGGGGTCCTCGACCATCTGCCCGACCGGGAACACGACTGGGTGCGCGGCAAACTGCGCAAGGCCTGGGCGAACCCCGACGCCGACGCCGCGCAACGCGATCTGCAGGCGTTGGCCCGCCAGTTGGACAAGGTCAACCCGGACGCCGCCGGCAGCCTCCGCGAGGGCCTGGCGGAGATGTTCACCGTCACCCGACTCGGCGTCACCGGAACACTGCTGCGCACCGTGTCCTCGACAAACCCCGTCGAGTCCATGATCGAAATCGTGCGTGATCACGCCCGCAACGTGAAGCGCTGGAAGGACGGCGACATGCGGCTGCGCTGGGCCAGCGCCGGGATGCTCGCCGCCGCCAGCCAGTTCCGACGAGTGAAAGGCCACACCCAACTCCCTGCCCTCGCCGCCGCACTCCAACGCGCAACCATCGGCGAGTCGAACCCGGGTGCGCGACACGGATGTAGGTGATCGTGGGAGTTCCCCATGATTGGGGTGGTCCGTTTCTAGTCTGAGAGTGCATATACTCCCAGGTTAGGAGATGAGGATGACTCGATCCATGGGCTTGCCCGAACTCGAACGCCGTCGCGATCGGCTACGCGTCGACTTGGCGGCGGTCGGAGATTTCCGTCCGGGCAGCCTGTCGGCGGTGATGCGCCGCTGTGGCAAGGCGAACTGCGCCTGCGCCGATCCGGCGCACCCCGGCCACGGCCCACAACACCTGCTGACCAGGAAGGTCGCCGGCAAGACGGTGACGGTCCATCTGCGACCCGGCCCGGAACTGGCGAAGGCCAGGGTCGAGGTCGACAACTACAAGCGGTTCAGACAGCTCGTGGACGAGCTGATCCAGGTCAGCGAGTCGATCTGCACGGCTAGACCGCTCTCGCCGCTGGCTGAGGGGGCCGGTGGCGACCACACCGATCCGAGGGCTGGCACCGCCGGCCAAAAAGGGGGCTCTACGCCGGGCTCCAAGAGGCGTTCGCGGCCGAGGTAGCCCGCCTGTCCGAGCTGGCCGCGCACGCACTGAACTCTGGTTCGGGCGCCGGGGGCGGGGAGGGTATGGCCGCGGTCGAACTGGCGATCCGGACCGCGATGACCACCCTCGGCGCGTCGCTGCTGGAGCAACTGCTGGCTGCCGATCCCGGACACTGCGGCCCGCGGGTCGATTGCGGCGCCGGGCATCAGGCGCACTTCCTCGCCTACCGCAGCAAGTCGTTGGACACCGTCCTGGGGCCGATCATGTTGCGTCGCGCTTGGTACCACTGCACCGAATGCCGACACGGCCAGGCACCGATCGATGACCAGCTCGACGTGGTCGGCGCGTCGTTGTCACCCGGACTGCGGGCGATGACCGACCGGGCCGGGACAGCCGTGCCGTTCGCTCAAGCATCCGCGCTGCTTGCTGATCTGGCCGGGATCACCCTCACGACCAAACGCGTAGAACGCTGCGCTGAAGCCGACGGCACGATCGCCGCGACCGCGCTCGATGAGCAGACCAACGCGATCCTGACCGGCCGGCTCATCCCACTGCCACCACCTGGACCGATCCCAGACATGCTCTACCTCACCGTCGATGGCACCGGCGTGCCGATGACGCCGACCGAGACCGCCGGCCGCGTCGGCAAAGGACCCGACGGGCGGGCCCGGACCCGCGAGGTGAAACTCGCGGCCCTGTTCACCCAGACCACAACCGACACCGACGGCCGGCCGGTCCGCGACCGGGACTCGACCAGCTACCTGGCGACCCTGGACCCGGTCGAGCACTTCGCGGACCTCGTCCAGGCCGAAGCGTGTCGCCGCGGCAGCGAACAGATTCGTCAGCTGATCGTCCTGGGCGACGGCGCACGATGGATCTGGAACCTCGCCGACCAGCGTTTCCCCGCCGCCACCCAGATCGTGGACCTGTTCCACGCCCGCGAGCACCTACACGCCCTCGCCGACCTGCTCGCGTTCATCGTTCCCGACCCCGCTATTTGGCTCACCGACCGGCTGGCCGATCTGGACGCGGGCGACATCGAAACACTCTCGGCCGCTGCCCGCCTCTACGACCTGTCCGGACCCAAAGCCATCGACGTGGACAAGGCGGTGGCCTACTTCGAGACCAACGCCCACCGCATGCGCTACGCCTACTACCGTTCCCTGGGCATGTTCGTCGGCTCCGGCGTCGTGGAAGCCGGCTGCAAAGCCGTCATCGGCGCCCGCCTCAAACAATCCGGCATGCACTGGGCCACCCGCGGCGCCACCGGCATCACCACCCTGCGCTGCGCCCACGCCAGCGGACCCTGGAACCAGATCTGCCCACCACCGCACTCTCAGACCGGCGCCGCCTGACCAAAGATCACACTGTCCCGGACCAACCACCTACAAATCCGTCGCGCACCCGTCGAACCCCAACACCACCGAAACCGTCAGTGCCTGAGGCTATGTTCACCCAGGAGGCCGCCACCAACTTCCACGATCAGTGGGTCATCCTCGGCCCGCGGATGGGATATCCTCGGACGGCCGCGCTGAACTGGTACCCAGGCGCGCACGGTCCCCCGTAGCTCAATTGGCAGAGCATCCGACTGTTAATCGGAGGGTTACTGGTTCGAGTCCAGTCGGGGGAGCTTGAGGCCCCCAGTTCCGGGGCCTTCTTGCATTGACGGCCCTGCACCAGAGTACGAGTCATCCCTTACTCATCTTTATCGAGTGATTCGGGGTGGCCCGTGGGTCGTCCACCGCTGCCGGCGGCACCGCCGGCAAGATCCTCTTCGTCACCTTGCCGACCGGCCACAACCAGGCGCGGGTCAAGTTCCGCGACTTCGATGGCCGCATCCGGCTGGTCGCCAGGCACGGCCGCAGCCTGCGGCGGAGCGATCGCCGCGTCGACGCACGTCTCGGAGCTCGCCCGAGTCTGGCTGGAGGCGCCGCACGGCTGGTCGATCGGCACCGAGCGCACCTACCGCTAGGTCATCGGGAACCAGGTCGTCCCGGCGCTCGGCGAGCTGCGGCTGCGCGAGGTTACGACCGGCGTGGTCAGTCGCGCGCTGCGCGCGATCGCGGATCGGCACGGCCCGAGCGCGGCCAAGTCCTCGAAGGCGTGCTTGTCCGGCATGTTCCGGATGGCCATCGAGGACGGCGCGATGTCAGTCAACCCCGTGCGCGACTCGTCGACGCGAATCAGCGCGGCAAAAAGTCGCCCCGCGCGCTGACTCCCTCAGAGACGGCGACGCTCATCGCGTGGCTGCGGGCGAACGAGCGCGCCGTCGCTCTCGATATCCCCGACCTGGTCGACTGGATGCTGGCCACCGGCTGCCGGATCGGCGAGGCGCTCGCTTTGCGTCACGGCCCGAACGCCGACGGCCGGCCGCTACTCGACCTTGACGCGAACACCTGGGAGGTCAACGCCACCGTCATTCGGGTGCCTGAGCAGGCTGGTCGTGCAGCCGCGTCCGAAGACCGCCGCCGGCTGGCGCGTGGTTGCCGTGCCCGACTTCGCGGCCGCGATGGTCCGTGCACGGCCGACCGGCGCCGATGGCGTGGCTTCACCGCGCCGCTGGCCAAGACGGCGCGAGATCCCTCGAACGCCTCGGCCGATCTCCGGCAGCTGCTCGATTCGTTCGACTGCGAGGTGTGCGCCGGCACCGGCTTCCAGCTCGTGCCCGACGGTCGTGGGTGACCTCGCACGTGTTCCGGAAGACCCGTCGCCACCCGCCTCGACGAGGCCGGCTTCACCCCGCGCCAGGTCGCCGACCAGCTCGGCCACGCCAACCCTTCCATGACCTTCGACGTCTACTTCGGCCGCCACGTCGTCAGCGCCGCCGCCGCGCACGTGCTCAACCGCTGAGATGTCACTCGCTATCGCCGAACAACGCACTACGCGACGACTCGTCGCGCTGGCTGACCGTCCGTCGTATGCGCATCGTTTCCGGTTCCGCCAGGCACTTGGCCGGCGGTGGGCAGCGTCGTCTTCGAGAGGACCTTCATGATCTCGTTTTGCGGGTCCAGCATGTAGAGGTTGGGTACCTGACGCGTATCGGCACCGGAGTCGTTGACCGACAGGGCCACGCCCCAGGTCGGCACATTGGCGCCCAGGCCACGACCCTTGAAGCCGCCGACGGCCAGGGACAGCGGTAGCCACGGCACAGATGTGCCGGACCACTCCCAGTGCTGGATGAGCGTACTGCCGTTGCTACGCGGCGTGAGCTCGTGAACGGTGAGCGCGCACCGGTCGACCGAGCAATTCGTGGTCGAATCGTCGACCGACAGGATCGAGGCATAGGTGTTGGCGGAAGTCCCGCCCGCGGATTCGGACCAGGCCACCGCCAATTCTCGACGCTCCAAGGGGTAGCCGTTGTCCGGATCGAAGCGGAACATCCCGGGCTCCATCACCACGCCTCGTGTGAGCGGGCTTTGCAGCTGATTGGCGTTGACCCACATAGGAGGCGGCGCCGCGGACCCCCAGCGTGCCCGTGAAGCTCACAGACGACCAGTGGGGTGGGGCTGTTCGAGGTGATCGCGAGATCGTCCCGACCGTCGCCATCGAGGTCGGCCGCCCGCAGCTCAGGCCGCTGTCCGACTGCCACGGCGCTCGACAGGGAATCTTGCGCGTTCATCGCTGCCAGCACCCGATGGTTATCGGCGTCCAATCGGTAGCTGTAGAACCAGACCTGCAACCCCCTTCGGCGTCCGTCCACGCCACAGCGATCTCGTTGAGCCCATCACCGTCGAAGTCGCCGACCGCCAGCCCCACCACGGTGTCGAGATTGGGCAACGACAGCACGGTACTTGACGCGGTCACCCGGTACAGCGGATCCGCGTAGTCGAGCACCGTCAGGGTCGGTATGCCGCTGGCGCGGCGATACACCAACGCGGCCTCGTCGTGGTAGCTCCCGGTGGCGTCGACGGCGCGGTCCAGGTCGCCCGAGGACAGCAGCCCGGCGGACAACGCATCGGTCTGGGCCGGAGCGGTCCAGGTCGGCACCGAGCCGCCGGTCGGTACCTGCGGCCCGAGCCCGTTC
The DNA here is from genome assembly GCA_963839995.1 of uncultured Actinomycetota bacterium. GTDB lineage: Bacteria > Actinomycetota > Actinomycetes > Mycobacteriales > Jatrophihabitantaceae > CAWIUB01. The sequence goes on from CAWIXH010000002.1 coordinate 102,313, forward strand.
TTCTGACCGTAGACCGTCCAATAGGGATTGAGTGATGAGCTGAAGCTCGGTGGGGTTGAGTCACTCGGAGTTTCGTTCCAGGCAAGCGGTTGGCCCAGATCCCGCGACTTGGTATAGATCGCAAATATCGGCGCAGGGGTTGGGGCGCGCCTGATCATCCAGAGCTGCGTGTCCGTGATCGGATCACCGGAAGCACAAGGCAGCACCTCGGTTTCATGCCCATTTGCGAGCGAGTTTGAGTCGAGGCACGTGCCTGTGTTGCGATTGACGAGCTGGACGTAATTTGATCCCGCCGGGTCGGCCATCGCATACCACCAATTGCCGGACCCCGGTCACCTGTGTCATTCACCATGGCGAGGTTTCCGTGCCCGACGCTGAACGGAATCGGGCCGAACGTACGGGGAGTCTGGCCGCCAGACCTGGACCCGTGATCAAGATCCACTGGCCGGGCCGGACCGTATCCCCGATCCGCATATCAGTCCCCAACCTCGTCAATGGCCCGTCGCTGGTCCCGTCCGCGTGGAGCCGAGCGGTCTCGCTGGTCGGACTCACCACGACATACGAGTCGCCGGAGAATTGGTCCTGCACGCCCATGTACGCGGTGAGCGTTCCGTCGCTGGTCTGGTCGGCGAACCTGCCCGTCGTGCTTGCTTGATTGATCGGGGTCACTCGATCTGCAAACCCGACCTGGAAACGGTCCTCGCTGCGACCGAGAGTGGCGACGTCGGGCGGTCCGCTGAGATCTCCCGTGCCCGCGGTGGTGGTCACCTCGGTGGTGTAGGGGCGAACGGACTGCAGACCCTGGCCGCTATCGGCGAAATGCGTCAACTGCAGACCGTCCACACTGACCACCCGGCTGTTGCGCGGTGTGCCCAACGCGTCGTTGGGCGGGCCCGGCGGAGTTGGCGGGGTGGGTGGTGCTTGGGTCACCGCCGCGGTAGCGACCGACACCTGTTCGGCCGATCCGGCGCTGTTTGCCGCGGTCACGTTTACCCTCAGCGGGTATCCGAGATCCGCGGGCTGGATGACATAGGTCGACCCAGTCGCGCCCGCGATATCCGCCCACGCGTTCTGCGCGCTCTCGTATTGCCAGCGGAAGGTGAAGGTTGGCGGCGGGTTGCCCGACCAACGGCCGGGATCGGGCTGCGAGCGTGGCACCGACCGTCGCATCCCCCGTTACCGACGGTACTACGCCGTTCGACGGTAGCGTGTCCGCTGCCGCCGGCGCAGCCGCACCGATACCACCGGCCACGACCGCCAGCAGCAGCACGATCAGGATGCAGAGCGCTCGCAGCAACCGCCATGCGGGACAAGCGTGTCGACGCTGCGCGGCTGCTGACACGGATCCGGCGATGACCTGTGAGCGCACCGTTCCCCCTTCCTCAGTGGGTTGGCGGCGGGTCGGTCGGGGCCACCACGCGGCCGATCTCGGTGAACAGGAGATCGCTGCTGTTCGGGTTCGGATAGTTGCCCTGCGCATCGAACGCGGCGGGCAGGTAAGTCACCGCGACCGCGACCGCGATCTTCTGGGGCGGCAGGTAAGCATCGGTGGCGCTGTACCCGCCGAGCTCCGGATTCTGCAGTAGCCAGGATCCGGAGCGGACGATGCCCAGGCCGTAGTTGTACACCCTGATCTGCTTGAAGCAGCTGGGTTCGCAAACCGGTTCGCTATGGCCGAAGCCGAGCAGGTTCGGGTCGGTCATTGCCTGGTAGCTCGCTCTGGAGAGCAGCGCGCCGGCACCGACTTGGACCGCGGTCTGGGCCAGGTCGCCGATCGTCGAGGTCTCGTTGGCGCCGATGGGCGTGCCCCATTGCGAGTTCCAAAACGTCGACTCCTCGGTGAACACCTGCTTGGGGGGAATGCCCAGCCCCGCCCGCCGCTCGGAGCTGTAGGAGTGCAGCACCGGGCTCGGGATGCCGGACAGCTGTGACTCGACGGTGTGGGTCAAGCCCATCGGAGCCAGCACCTTCTGCTCCAGGAGGGTGTCGAGCGGCTTCTTGCCGATCTTGGACAGGATCTCGCCCAGGATCATGAAGCTGGTGTGCGAATAGCTCCAGTTCGTGCCCGGCGCGAATTGTTGCCGCCGTGAGAACGCGTAGCTGAGCCGCTCCTTGAACGTCCAGATACGAAACGGATTCGCGTTGAAGGCAGCCAGCCACGCCGGGTCCGTTTCGTAGTCGGGATATCCGGAGGTCTGGTTGGCCAGCATTTTCAGCGTCACCTTGCCGGCAAGCGGCAGTGACGGCATCCACCGGCCGACGAGGTCGTCCAAAGTGACTTTGTGCTCGTCGACGAACTCCATGAGCAGCGTGCCCAGGTAGGAGAAGGCGACCGCTCCGTTGCGAAAATGCATGTCGGTGGTCGCAGGCACTCCGTCCATCGACGTGCCGAACGCGCGGGTGACCAGGTTCCGGCCGTCGATCGTCACCCGGATGATCACCGCCCGCAGATGCACCGTGCGCATCGTCGTTCGCACGACGCGCACCACCGCGTCGACCGTGGCGGCATCCACCGCCGGTCCGGCACCGGTCGGCCCGGACGACGTTTGATGGTCGGCCGCGGACTTGTTCGAGATGCAGCCGGCGAGCAGTCCGACGACCATCATCAGGCACAGCAGTTTGCGCATCGAGACTCCTCCTCGCCGGCCGCGACCTCGTCAGCCGGCAGCTTGCATGCCGGCCGGGACACGAGTTCGTCTGTGCCCCTCGGGTCGTCGATGGTCCTTCGATCCTCGATCCTGCTGCGGCAGAACACCGATGAGCATTAGGGGGAACCCCAAACCTGCGCTGTGTGACCCGTACGTGGGGCGGCGCTGCGGCATTATTAAGGCTCGATGGAGGGTCCCGGTCACCAGCCCGCGCTGTTCGAGCGCGATCACGAGCAACGACGTCTCACGGAGGCGCAGCGCATCGCGGCATCGGGGGACGGACGAGTGGTGCTCGTCGAGGGTGGCGCGGGTGTGGGCAAGAGCGCCCTGCTCACCGCGGCGCGAGTAGATGCGCACACGGCCGGCTTTCTGGTGTTGAATGCCCGCTGCAGCGACTTGGAGAGCACCTACGCCTTCGGCGTGGTTCGCCAGCTGTTCGAGTCGCATGTGCGGGAGACGCCCGCCTGGGTTGAAGGGTCGGCGGCAGCTGCGAAGGTTGCCTTGGATGCCGGCGTCGAGATCGCCGGTTCGGGCGACTTCGACGATGTCTCTCTCGCCGTCCTGCACGGCGTGTACTGGCTTACCGTGAACGGTTGCGCGCTCCGGCCTCTGGCGCTCGTTGTGGACGACGCGCAGTGGTGTGACCGCCCCAGCCTGCGCTTCCTCGCCTACCTGGCCGGCCGGTTGGACGGACTGCGTGTTCTGGTTCTGCTCGGCGTACGCACGAGGGTCCGAGCGGACCAGGACGCGGTTTTGCTCGGACTGGCCCGCGAGCCGTCGGCGGTGCTGGTCGAGCCCAGACCACTCTCGGAGGACGGCGTCGCCGCCATGCTGGCGGCCCGGCTCGGTGCGCGGCCGAGCGCCACCTTCGCCTCCGCCTGCCATCGCGCCACCGGCGGGAATCCGCTGTTACTCAACGAACTGGCGCGGGCCATGCGTGCGGACGGAGTTCGGCCGGATACCGCCGCGGTCGACGTGATCGCCGACTTGGGCCCGCGAGCCGTGTCTCGGACCGTGCTGCTACGCCTTGCCCGGCTCGACGACGACGCGGTCGCGCTCGCCCGGGCGGTCGCGGTGCTCGGCGAGGGCGGCGATCTCGCGCTGCTCTGCGCATTGACCGGCCTGCCGGGACCGGCCCTCGAGGCCGCAGCTCGGGCGCTGGTCCGCGCGGAGATCCTCCGGCCCGAGCCGCCGCTGGGGTTCGTACATCCACTGGTGCGCGATGCGGTATATGACGAATTGTCCCCGATCGAGCGCGAGACGCGCCACCTGCGCACCGCCGGACTGCTGCGCGAGGCCGGCCGCCCGGCTGAGGAGGTGGCCGCCCACGCGCTGGTCCTGCCGCCGTCCGGGCAGGCCTGGGCGGTCGATGCGCTGGAGGTCAGCGCGCGCATCGCCATCCGTCGCGGCGCGCCGGAGAACGCGGTGTCCTACCTGCGCCGGGCGCTGGCCGAAGCGCCGCCGCCGAAGCGCGCCGCTGACCTCGTCCTGCAGTTGGGCATGGCCGAAGCGCTCGCCAACGACCCCCAGGCGGCCGCCGAGCACCTGCGCTCGGCCTACGATTCTACGACCGAACCTCTGATACGGGCCCGGGTAGCCGAGGTCCAGGCCCGCATGCTCCTCTTCACGCACCCGCCCGGGGACGCGGTCGCCGTGATCCGGCGTGCTTGCCACGACCTGCCGTACTCGCTGGTCGACACCCGCGACGCCCTGACCGCGCTCGACCTGCTCGCGGTGGCCTTCGGGGCCGACGAGGACGAACGCGCGCTCGAGGCGACGATGTCATCCGCGCAATCGTCCGGCGGGCGCGACCAGCCAGGCGCGCGCATGCTCGCCGCCGCGCTGGCGTGGGACCGGGCGCTGACCGGCGATTCCGCTGATGCGTGCGCGGCATCCGCGCTCGACGCGCTGGCCGGCGGTGTTCTGCTGCGTAGCGATCCGTCGTTCATGAACCTGCTCGCCGCCGCGGTGTTGGTTCTGGCCGACCGCGACGAGGCGCTCGAGGTGTGGGCCGCGGCCATCGCCGAGGGCCATGCGCGCGGCTCACGCATGACGGTGAATGGCGTCCACCTATGGCACGGCTGGAACTGGTTGCAGCGCGGCGCCCTGGCCGAAGCGGAGGACAGCCTGTGGCGCTACGTCCGGGCGACGGAGTTGCGCGACGGTGTTCGGGAAGTGGGCATGGCATACGCGTGCGGCTTCTTGTCCCGGGTGATGGTGGAGCGCGATGACCTGGATGGCGCACGCCGCATCGCCGCGCGCTCCGGCGACCCGACTCCGGGCTCGGACGCCGACATTCAGCATCGCCGGGGCGCGGTGGAGCTCTTGCTCGCCGAGAATCGCTGGCAGGATGCGCTCGATGTGATCGCCGGGTTGCGGCCGCGCCGGCGTCCGGTGGTGAACCCGGCTTGGGCTCCGTTCGGCGCCCTGGCGGCGCGCGCGCTGTGCGCGCTGGGCCGCGCGGACGAGGCGGTCGCGCGCGCGGAGGCCGACGTGGCGGCCGCGCGGCGATGGGGCTCGGCGAGTGCGCTCGGACCGTCCCTGCGCGCGCTGGGCATCGCCTTGGACGCACAGGGCGCGGACACCTCGGCCGACGTGCTGGAAGAGGCGGTGGCCGCAACGGACGGGACACCAGCCCGGCTCGAGCACGCCAAGTCCCTGTTGGCATTGGGTTCGGCGCTGCGCCGAAGGAAGCGACGTACCGAGGCTCGGGCACCCCTGCTGGCCGCAGCCGATCTGGCCGCGGCATGCGGCGCGTCAGCCCTCGCCGATCGGGCCGGCGAGGAGTTACTGGCCGCGGGCGGCCGCCGCATTGCCCGTGGACTGACCGGGCTGGAGGCGTTGACCCCGAGCGAGCGTCGGGTGGCGGCCCTCGCCGCCGCGGGCCGCACCAACAAGGCGATCGCACAGGAGCTGTTCGTCACGCCGAAGACGGTGGAGATCCACCTGTCCAACACCTACCGCAAGCTCGGGGTCTCCTCCCGCACCGAGCTGACGGCGGTCGGCTTGTAAGTGTTGGGGCCCGTTGGGGTGCAACCCTGATGCCCCGCGCGGCCGCCCTCGTCGACGCTCTGAGCATGGCGTCGCGCACGATCCGCCTGGAAGTCGATGTCACCATCGACGGCCCGCTCATCTCGGGTGTGGTGACCCATGGCCCGGAGCCCGCCCGGACGTTCTCCGGTCGGCTCGGTCTCATCGCGGCCATCGAACGGGCTATTGACGAACCGTCGCCGGTGGCCGGAGCCGCACCCGAGCGCGACGACTGACCCGGCTCAACGTGTCGGTGCGTCCGTCACGCTGCTGACCGTGGTGCGCGCGTGCCCGCCGGCGCCGCGCAAGACCTGTGGTCGGCGAACGACGAGATACAGGCACCACGCGATGCTCAGGAGCGTTACCCCCAGGGCGGCGAACACCGCGACGTTGTCGGGATAGCCGGGAAACGGATCGAGGGATCCCTCGAGCGCGAGGACCGGTGCGGCGACTGCGAGGAGCACCACGATCGCTTTCCACGGTCGCCGGCGCCCCGGTCGGGAATAGAGCACCCGCAGCGCTCCGAGAGCGAGCAGCAAATAGATCAACGTGATCAAGTAGCTACCGGCTGCGGACGCGATCAGCGCGGCCTCCAGCGCATCCGGCAGCCCGGCCGCACCACCGAAACGCGTGCGTGCAAACAGCACGATGAGAAACAGACCCCACGTTGCGATCACCACGAGTCCGCCGACCGGTGATCGGAACCGCGTCGATGTCCTCGCGATAACCCCCGGCAGGAGCTGATCGCGGGCAAGTGCCATGAGTAGTCGGGAGGCGGCCAGGGTGAACGCGATGAGGACCGACCCGAGGTCGATGATGATCGCGAGGCTGATGATCCAGCCGAACGAGTTCCCGCCGACGTAGCGATTCCCGAGCACGCCGAAGGGATTGCCCGAGGCATACCAGGCATTGCGGTGCAGTGCGGTTTCGCCGAAACCGATGGCACCTGCATAAGTCATCGCGACGTAGAAGACCAGGCAGAGAAACACCGTGGTGATCATCGCGCGCGGGATGTCTTGCCACGGCCTGCGCGCCTCCTTGCCGAGCGAGGCGACCGTCTCGAATCCGATGAACAGGGATATCGCGAAGAGAACGCCGTGAAATACCGACCCCAGTGAGGTATGCGACGGGTCGAAGACCGCGAGGGTGAGCCCGCCCGTGCCGCCGGCCGCCAATACGCCAACGGCGACGACAACCAACGGGATTGCGGACACGACCGCGAGCGCCGCAACGAAGCGCGTTCCGACCTTGACCCCGAACCAATTGATGCCGATGACCACCACGAGGCTGACAATCGCCCAAAAAGCCCAGCCGAGCGAGATCGAGGCCTGTGCGGCGAGCAACTTGTCGATGAAGAAGCCCTCGCCGACGAATCCGCCGCCGGCACCGAGGAACAGCAGGCCGGCAAGATAGATTCCTGCCCCGACCACACCCAGGCCGGGATGCACCCCGCGGGCCAGATATTCGTACACCGCTCCGGCGCCTGCGATGCGACGGGCGTACAGGCCGAGGGCATATCCGAGCGCCAGCGCCCCCACGCCGGCGATCGCCACGGACAGCGGGATATTGAACCCGGCGTAGACGGCCACCGTGCCGCTCAGGAAACCGACCGAGAGCACCGGTCCGATCGCCAACGACTGGGCTACCGCGCTCCCCGCCGACAATTGCGGATCGCCGAGATTCCCGATACCGCCCTTTGGCGGCATGGGTTGTCGCCGCCCCGCCCAATTGCCCCACGTGCGTATTCCGGCCATGGCGTGAGCAGAGTCTCACGCGGTTGCTGAAGCCGCCATATATTGGCGTGAACATGGGTGTATCCGGCAAGTCCGTCATTCCGGACAGCAGCACGATCACCACGCTCGCCCCAGCAACCGCGATGACGCGCGGAAGCGCAGCCGGAGCCGCGGACATTCCATCGGAAGGCAATGGTGGCCCCGCGGACCGCGTTCCGTAGGGGTCGCGAGGCCCAGGTTTGGGGTCGTCCCCTGATGCTCGTCGCCATCGCATGGCCGCAGGATCGGGCATCGCCGGAACCCGAGCATCAGGCGGTGAGTCGGTGTGTCAGAACGTTCGGTCGCCGGACGACCCGTCGACGCTGCGCGCAACCGAGAGGGTTCCTCGCCGCTATGCATGCCGCCGCCTGAGGAGGAGTCCCATGCCCGTCAGCGAAGGCATAGATAGCGCGTTGCCCGGCCTGGCGCGCCGCACGCTCCTCGGAGCTGGTCTGGCGACGGTGGGCGCGGGCGTTGTCGGGATGTCCGCCGCGTGCAGCGCGTCTTCGGCCGCGCCGAAACGCACGATTGATCTCGACCCGCCGGCCGTCGATCCGACCACGCAGTCGCTGGTGCCGATCCCTTCTCATCGAATCACTGGTGCCGTCGCCGCGCTGGGTGAGATCGTGCGCGAGGTGCTGGCCAGGACCGGCGTGCCCGGGCTGTCGGCTGCGGTCGTCCATCGCGGGAAGGTTCTTTACGCAAAGGGCTTTGGCGTTCGAGACATCAACACGGGTGTTCCGGTCGACGCCAGTACCGTATTCCACCTCGCGTCGGTGTCGAAGTCGCTTTCGGCGACCGTGGTCGCCGGACTAGTATCTGTCGCTTCTAAATAGCTGGGTATAAGTGCCGAAGTTTGATGCGGGCGTCGCTGGTGGTGAACCTCCAGTCGACTTGGCGCTCGTCGGCGTTGATGGCCTCGGCCCAGGCGGCGAGTTCGCTGTCGAGGACGGCGAGGTCGGCGATACGCCGGCCGAGGCATTGCTTGGTCAGGCAGGACAGTTCGATCTCGGCGATGTTGAGCCAGGAGCCGTGCTTGGGTGTGTGGTGGATCTCCAGCCGGCCGGCCAGGGCGTAGGCCTTCTCGGGCGGGAATGCCTCGTAGAGGGAGGCGATCGAGTGGGTGTTGAGGTTGTCCATGACCAGGACGACCTTGTCCGCGTCGGGGTAGTCGACGTTCAGCAGATGTTCGACGCCGTGGGCCCAGTCGATGCGGGTCCGGGTGGACTCGGCGTAGGCGCGGCGCCAACCCCGCAGGGGTTCGGCCCACACGAAGATCGAGCAGGTGCCGCAGCGGATTACTCGGAGTCCTCGCGGGCCACCCGCTCGGGCGCAGCCGGCGTGCCTGCTCTGGCGTCGGCGAGCAGTTGGAGTGGTTTCTCGTCCATGACCACGACCGGGAAGGCCGGATCGTAGGGGCGGGCATAGACGCCCAGCACATCCTCCATCGCGGCCACGAACGCCGCATTCTGCTTCGGCGGGATCGTCCAGCACGCCTTCAGGTGAGGCTTAAGCGCCCCCTTTTAGGACCCGCCCGATCGTGGAGTGGTCTATCGGCGGCATCCCCTCGGTCAAGGCCACCCTCTCTCCAGCAACCGCAGCGTCCACCGCGCACGCCCCGGCGGTGGCTGGCTGCACGCCAGCGCGATCACCCGGGCCTCGACGTCGCCGGTCACCTTCGGCTCCACCGGAGGCGTGGCCCGCTTCTTGCGGCCGATCACGTCCTCAACCCGCCCGGCATGCGTCGTGAACGCCTTCGCGACCAGATACACCGTGCTCTGCGACGTGCCCAGACCTTCGGCCACCACACGCCGATCCGGCGCCGGCCCCTGCGTCTCATCCAAGGCCAGCAACACCCTGGCCCGGTGATCAACCGGGCAGGATGCCGCCCCGAGGCGACCACCTTCTTCAGCTTCGCACGATCCCCAGCGGTCAAGGAGACCATCAACTCCTTCGGACGAGGCACGCCGTCAACTCCTTCTGGTCAAGTATCAACTAGAACAGCTGACCACAAATAACCATCAAATAAGATGCGAAGACTAGTGGGCCGCAGGGTGGTGACCTGGACCGATCCGATCACAAAATATCTTCCGGACTTCGCGCTGTCGCAACCGTATGTCACCCGGAACGTGACGCTGGCCGACATGTTCAGCCACTCGAGTGGGCTACCGGAACACGCCGGTGATCTGCTCGAGGACCTCGGCTATCCGCAGAGCTACATCCTTCACGCGCTGCGGCTGCAGCATCTGGCTCCATACCGCGCAACCTACGCGTACACCAACTTCGGACTGACCGCGGCCGCGGTCGCCGCAGCGTCGGCGGCCGGCACGGATTGGGCGTCGGTTGCGGACGACGTCTTGTTCGATCCCCTTGAGCTGGACGCCACCTCGTTTCGCTACTCGGACTTCGTGCAGCAACGCAATCGAGCCGCTATGCACGTCCGGATTGACGGGAAGTGGTACCAGAGGTTCAAGCGTGACGCCGACCCGGAGGCGCCGGCGGGCGGTGCGAGCTCGAACGTCATCGACCTCGCGAAGTGGATGGCGATGCGGTTGGCCAACGGCGCAGCACCGGATGGAGCCAAGCTCATCGATCCAACGGCGCTGCTCGAGATCGTCACCCCGCGCTCGGTGGCGTCGCCGCCAAACAGCAGCGCGAGCCGTACCGGGTTCTACGGGTTCGGCACCGACCTGAGCTACGACTTCTCCGGGCGAGCACGCGCCAGCCACTCCGGTGCATTTGCCCAGGGCGCGGCGACGAACTACGTGATGTTGCCTGATCAGCGCTGGGCATCGTTGCCCTCACCAACGGCATGCCGATCGGGGTCCCGGAGGCGATCAACCAGTACTTCATGGACCTCGTCATCGGCGGCAAGATCGAGAACAACTGGCTCGAGCTATACCAGCAAGTGTTCGCCGCGCTCTACGTCAACCCCAGCAAGCTGGCCGGGAAGAAGCCGCCGGCAGACCCGCAGCCGGCTCGGGACAGCCCCGACTACGTCGGAACATACGCCAACGCCTACTACGGATCGATCAAGGTTGCGTGGGATGGTTCGCGGCTACATGTCCGGATCGGTCCGCGACCGATCGATTACCCGTTGCGCCACTGGGATGGGGACCTGTTCGCATTCTTCCCGGTCGGCGAGAACGCCCTCGGCATTTCCGCGGCGACGTTCGCCGGCGGTCCGCACGACGGGCCTGCGCGCACCCTCACGCTCGAGTACTACGACGCCGACGGCCTCGGTGAATTCCTGCGATAACCAGACCAACCGCTTGCTCGATGTCCAGGAGTAACTCAAATGGCCCACCGCGCGGCAACGACGCGCCGCGCTGACCTCACCTCGACTGGAGCCCCGATGAAGCTTCGCGCAGCGTTAGCGGCACTGACCGGCGTGGCGAGTGCAGCTATGCTGGCCGCCTGCACCGGAGGTTCAGGATCAGCACACCATCGCCCGACCGCCCCAGCAGAGTTGACCAAGGCGCTCGCCGCCATAGAACACGCGGCGCCGTACCGCCAGTCCGACTGGGGTTACGCGGTGATCGACCAGGGGTCCGGCAACGCCCTGGAGTCGCAGAACGCCGAGAAGATGTTCGACCCCGGCTCCACAATGAAAATCTACTCGGTGACGACGGCGCTGAAGGCGTACGGCCCGAACTACCGGTTCCACACCCCCGTCTACCGCGAAGGCACGGTCACCGGCGGTGCCCTGCACGGCAACCTCGTGCTCGTGGCATCCGGCGATCTGAGCCTCGGTTTGCGCGAGCAACCCGACGGCGCACTCTTCTACGAGAACAGCCCACAACTTGACCAAAGCTACGCAGACACCGGATTGCCGGGCGCGGTCGAGCCACCCGGAAATCCGCTGGCGGGCCTGAACCAGCTCGCCGCGGCAGTACGCGCCTCCGGCATCACCAAGGTGGATGGCAACGTCGTCATCGACGACCGGCTCTTCACGTCCTACACGGGATTTCCGGACGGCCCGATATCTGCGATCTGGGTCAACGAGAATCTCATCGACATACTCGCCAAGCCGACTGCCGTCGGGCACCCGGCGTCCATTGGCTGGCGACCGATGACCGCCTCGTACACGGTGACCAATCACGTCACCACGGTTCGGGCAGGTAAAGCGACCTCGTTGGCGATCAACGAGCCCGCCTCCGGCAAGCTCGTGGTGACCGGTCAAATCGCCGCCGACAGCACCCCGACGCTGGTCGTCCAGCAGGTTGACAACCCGTCCGCGTTCGCGCGGACGGCTCTCATCGAGGCCCTCCAGCGCGCCGGAGTGAGTGTGGCGGCCAAGTCGACCGGCCCCAACCCAGATGCCCTACTACCGGTCAAGGGCAGTTACCGCCCGACCGACAAGATCGGCGAACACGTGTCCGCCACCCTCGCCCAGTTCGCGAATCTGATCCTCAAGGTCAGCTACAACCGCGGCGCTGACCTCATGACCTGCTTGACGGCAGTCAAGGCCGGCAGCACCGACTGCGAACAAGGCCTGGTCAACGAAGTCGACACCGCCCACAGCCTCGGAGTCACATCCACGAGCCTCTACCCCCTCGACGGCGCCGGATCCGATGACCAGGGCCGAACCACCCCTACGTCGCTGGCGACCTTCCTTCGGCGGGCGCTATCGACGTCATTCGGTTCAGCCCTGTACAACGGACTGCCGGTGCTGGGCCGAAGCGGCACCCTAGCCAACGTCCTGCCCAGATCGTCGGTCGCCGGGCACTCCCAGGTCAAGACCGGCAACCGCATCGCCGGCACCCCCGCGAACCAGCTACTGCTGCTCGGCAACAGCCTCGCCGGATACCTCGAGACCAAGTCCGGACGACACGTGACCTACATGATCGCGGTCGGCAACGTGCCGCTTTCCACGCCGCTGGACGTTGTTCGAGTCACCGCCGACCAGGCACGCATCGTCCAAACCCTCCACGATGCGCTATGAACAGGGAACAGACCGGCTGCATGCCCAAACGAGGACGCGGGCTGGCAGCCTGGGTACCGCACGGACCGGCCATGCGGGCGCGCTCCCACGCCGACGAGGCACCAGCGTAGGTTCAGGCCGCGGGCGCGTAGCTCTGGTTCGAGCCGGTTCAGCAACACACCAACCCATCTTCGTCGCCGAGTGCTGGGCTACCCGCTGGAAACCCCCGACGGTCGGCCTCTGTTCGTAAGCGTCAGTCAAGACCCGGCACGTCACGTCCTGTCACGTCTTCGTTACGTTCATCGAGATGAACAAGAAGCGTGCGATCGGCCGCATGTTCGTGCGGCTGCGCCTCGTGTGATGCGAGTCGAGGCGCCTCCCACGGGACAGCCGCACGTTCGTGCGGGAAACGCTCTCATAGATGATTTAGGTGGGTATCTTGGGCATGTTCCGCACGTTCGTGCGGCCAAGGTGGTGATCAACGGTGCCGACCGCCGAGGACGGTTTCGGTGGGTCGGTGCGCGCCCGCCGGCAGCAGCTCGGGCTGCGGCAGGACGACCTGGCCGACCTTGCGGGAGTATCGGAGCGGTTCGTCTACGCGCTGGAGAACGGCAAGCGGTCGGTGCAGCTCGACAAGGTGCTCGCCGTGCTCGCGGCGCTCGGCCTGCATCTCGAGCTGCATCGTGGCGCCGATCGGGAGATCCGGTGACGGGCCCTGACGACGATCTTGAACAGCTGCGCGCCGTCGAACGAGCCGACGTCTTCAAGGCGGGACTGCGCGCGGCGACACTCACCCGAACCACGGCGGGGGTCGAGTTCCGCTATCTCGACGGCTGGATCGCAGCTGGCGGCTCACCTGTGGCGACGACGCTCCCACTCGTTGCCGAGCCCATCCTGCGACCGGCCGTCCCGCCGCCCTCAGCACCCCGTGGGACGCGCCGGCCCGTCAAGCTGCCGCAGGCGAGGTGACCGGTCAGCGTCCGTAGACCGGCGCGGTGAACTCCGGGCCGCTGGGCGCCAACGGCGTGCCCGGCACGGTCACCTTGCGACCGGCCAGGTGGTGCCGTTCAACCCGCTCAGGGACGTCGCGTTCACGGCACTGGATCACGCCTACCCGCTCGGCTACGTCATCTGCGGCGTCGCGGGTCTGGTCGCCGCGCTGCTCGCCGTGGTCGCCCTCGGTGGCCGAGCCCACGACGCGCTGATCAGCGCGGAGTCCGTTGCGCAGGACACGGTGGGGGAGGTGCTGGCGCCGGTCCGTGCACCCTAGGCAGCCCTGACGATCTAACCTGCACAACGACGTCCTTGATCGGGAGCCCGGCAGCCAGCGGTAGCGGCCCAGGGCCTCGGCAAAGTCGTGATCTTGGGCGTGTCGTGGGGTGACACGCCGGTGAGGGTATAGAAGCGGTGCGGCACGGCGCGCGCTGGTGATCATGAAGGTTCTCGACGCCATCGTGATGACCGGAGCGTGTGCCGTGCCTGAGTGTGTATCTTCGCTGATCCCGTCCGTTGTTGGCCAGCCCGATCGGCGTGTCCTGGGTGCTGGTGATGTCCCGGCGGATCTGCTGATGGCACTGTCCGGCGTTGTCGATCCGCGGGCCCGGCGCGGGGTTCGCCACCGGCTCGCGGTGATCTTGGGGATCGGGGTGTGCGCGGTGCTGGCGGGGGCTCGCTCGTTCACCGCGATCTCCGAGTGGGCCCGTGAGCTCAGCCCGGCGGTCCGGGTCCGGCTCGGTATCGGGCGGGTGGCGCCGAGCGAGAGCGCGATCCGCCGCACGCTGCAGCGGGTCGATCCCGCCATCCTGGACCGGGCGGTGTCGGGTTGGCTTGCTGCCACGGTCGGCGAGCCTGGCCCGAGGTGGCGGGCGATCGCGGTGGACGGCAAGACCGCCCGTGGTGCGCGCACCGGTGAGGGGCGGGCGGTGCACCTGCTCGCCGCCCTCGAGCACGGTGACGGGACGGTGCTCGGGCAGTGCGTGGTGGACGGGAAGACCAACGAGATCACCGCATTCGCGCCGTTGCTGGACAGTGTCGACATCACCGGAGCGGTCGTGACCGCGGATGCGATGCACACCCAGCGCGAGCACGCCGAGTACCTGCACGGGCGTGGCGCGCACTACGTGTTCATCGTGAAGGGCAACCAGCCCAGCCTGCATCAGCAGCTCGAGACCCTGCCCTGGCGTGACATCCCGGCCGTGGACCTCACCGCAGGCAAGGGCCACGGGCGGGTCGAGTCCCGCACCGTCAAGATCACCGCAGTCGGCGTCGGGATCGGCTTCCCGCACGCCCGCCTCGCGATCCAGATCACCCGCCGACGCCGCCCGCTGACCGCACGCCGATGGCACAGCGAGATCGTCTACGCGATCACCGACCTCGACCAGGACCAGATCCGGCCCGACGAACTGGCCGACATCATCCGCGGGCACTGGAGCATCGAGAACAGGCTGCACTGGATCCGTGACGTCACCTTCGCCGAGGACCTGTCTCAGATCCGCGTCGGCCACGGCCCCGCCGTGATGGCAGTCTTGCGCAACCTGGCCATCAGCATCCACCGCCGTCACGGCGCCACCAACATCGCCGCCGCCACCCGCCGAGTCGCACGACATCCCAGCCGAGTGCTACCCCTGCTGCTATAAGCCAAGATCAACACGACTCAGATAACGACCAGATCAACTTTGCCGAGGCCCTGGGTAGCGGCCGGTGCCGGGCTCCTGATCTTGGGCGGGAACGAGCCGGCCGGCGTTGGACGGAACGACGCGGCCGGGTTGGACGGAGCAGCATGGCCGGGCATACATCCGGGCCGAATCAGTGCGCAGGCTCGTCGGCCAGCGCCGCCCGGCACCGGTACAGGTACTGGCGGAGCTGGCCGGCTTGTCGCTCGGTGAGCCCGGACAGCATCTGCGCCTCGAGGTCCGCGACGCGACCCCGGTGCTGGTCGAGCAGCCGGCGGCCCTTACCGGTCAGGCTGATCACCAACCGTCGGCGGTTCGCCGGATCACGGTGCCGCTCGATCAGCCCAGCGCTCTCCAGAGCCGTGACCATGTCTGACATGGTCTGCGCGGTGACGAATGAGTTGCGCGCCAGCTGCGCCGTGGATAGGTCGGAGCGGCGCTCCAGGATGGTGAGCGCGGTGTACTGCAGCGCCGTCACTCCGGAAGGTTTGAGGAGCTCGTCGAGGTGCGCACGCACCGCCAGCTCGACCTGTTTCATCACGTACAGCAGCGTTGGCTCCGAATGCTCCGTCGGGCGCGCGAGGGCGGCTCGCTTCATGGTCGTCACGGTGACATCTTCGCCGATCGCGCAATGACCCGACGGAGGTGTGCACTGCCGTACAGGTTTCCTGTTAATTATAGCAGAGGACGCCTTCCGTTATCCAGAAGCTGCCTATTCGGCTGAGCATTGCGTCTGCACCCTACGAGGACGACCTGAAACCCAGTTTCGGACTCGTTGATCAGTGCGATAATTACCAGGAAACCTGTACTTGGAATGGTGGTCGCCATCACCCGAAGAGGCAACTGTGGAACCCTCAGCCGCTGACCTCTTGCCAATCGATCCGCTGTGAGTCATTATCAGGGTTCCTGTTATTCGTGAGGCTTCAAGAGGAGCACGTCATGGACCTGCCCGGCAAGGTCGCCGTCGTCACCGGAAGCGGTCAGGGGCTCGGCCTGGCCTACGCCCAGGCACTGGCTGCCGCCGGCGCGGCTGTGGTCGTCAATGACGTGGCCGAGGCCAACGCCGAAAAGGCGGTGGCGTCGATCATCGAGGGCGGCGGGCGGGCCGTCGCCGAGGTGGCCGCCGTGGGGTCGGCTGAGATCGCGGCGGCGCTGGTGCAGCGCGCGGCGGACGAGTTCGGCCGGCTGGACATCATGGTGACAAACGCCGGCATCCTGCGGGACAGGGTGCTGTGGAACATGACCGACGACGACTTCGACGCGGTGATCCGGGTGCACCTGCGGGGCACGTTCACCTGCGCGCGCGAGGCGGTCCGGCACTTCCGAGCGGGCGGCGAGGGTGGCCGGCTGATCCTCGCCGGCTCGCCGGCCGGTCAGCGCGGCAACTTCGGGCAGACCAACTACGCCACCGCCAAGGCGGGGATCGCCGCGATGGCGCGCACTTGGGCGATGGAGTGCGCCAAGGCGAAGGTCACTGTCAACGCGGTGATCCCCGAACGCCGCCACCGCGATGACCGAGACGATCCCGTTCCTCGCCCCGTACGCCGACGACTTGAAGAATGGGCGGCCGATCCCGTCGGTGGTGCGCCGTGCGGCGTCGTTCGGCACGCCCGAGGACGTCGCCGGGCTCGTCGTCTTCCTCGCCTCGGACGCCGCGGCCGGGTCACCGGCCAGTGCATCGGCATCGGCGGTGACCGGTTGTCGCTGTGGTCGCATCCGGACGAGATCCGCAGCGCCTTCCACGACGGCGGCTGGGACGCCGATGCCATCGCCGAGGCGTTCGGCTCCAGCGTGGGTGAGAAGCTGGAGACGTACGGCATCCCGCTGCCGAACATCCCGACGACGGAGCCGGCCGATGCTTGATCTCGAGGCCCTCGTCGCCATCGACGTGCACACGCACGCCGAGGTGGCGCAGGACGGGCACTTCTCACTGCCCGACGAGCTGCGCGCGGGCGCTGACAAGTACTTCGGCGCCGACTCCGGTGGGCCGCTCGGGATGGTCGCCGAAGTACTTCCCGCCGCAGCTGGTGCAATACGCGAACAGCCTGCTCAAGCACAAGGTGCTGTTCGGCTCGGACTTCCCGCTCATCAGCCCGGACCGCTGGCTGAAGGACTCGACCAGCTGCCGATCAAGGACGAGGTGCGGCCGCTCATCCTCAAGCAGAACGCGATCCGCGCGCTCGGACTGGAGTGAGACCATGCGCGACATGGGCATCGGCAGCTGGCCGGCGCGGCGGGCGCGCAGGGTGCCTGGTGGCTTGGCCCTGGTGCAGGGTGACCGGCGGCTGACGTACGGGAAGCTGGCGGCGCGGGTCGACCGGCTCGCGGCCGGGTTCCGCGCGCTGGGCGTCCAACCCGGTGACCGGGTCGCCTACCTGGGTCCCAACGACATCGCCACCTTCGAGACGCTGTTCGCCACGGCGCACTTGGGTGCGGTCTTCGTGCCGCTCAATACGCGGCTCGCCGCGCCCGAGATCGCGTACCTGCTTGAAGACAGCGGAGCGAAGGTTCTCGTGCACGGTCCCGAGCACGCGGCCGTCGTCGCGCAAACGGCGCCGCACGACCGGGGCGTGGCGCACGTGCTCACCGGGCTCGACGCCGTGCCGGTCGCCGCGAGCCCGGTCGACGAGCCCGTAACCCTGGACGACCCCTGCCTGATCCTGTACACGTCCGGCACCACCGGCCTGCCCAAGGGCGCCGTGCTTACGCACGGCAACCTGACCTGGAACACCGTCAACCAGCTGGCCCACTTCGACCTGGCGAGCACCGACGTGGCGCTGTGCGTGGCGCCGCTGTTCCACGTCACGGGGCTCGGCCAGGTGACGATGCCGACGTTCTTCAAGGGCGGCACCGTGGTGGTGGCACCGAAGTTCGACGCCGAGTGGATGTTGCGCAGCATCGGTCGGCTCAGCATCACCGGGTGCTCGGCGGTGCCGACCATGCTGCAGATGATGTGCGATCACCCGTCGTGGGACGGCGCCGACCTGTCCTCGCTGCGGCTCGTCGTGTACGGCGGCTCGCCGGTGGCCGAACGGGTCGCGAAACGCTGGCTGGCCCGCGGCCTGCGCGTGCTGCAGGGATACGGCATGACCGAGGCCGCGCCCGGGGTGT
Source organism: uncultured Actinomycetota bacterium (assembly GCA_963839995.1). Taxonomy (GTDB): domain Bacteria; phylum Actinomycetota; class Actinomycetes; order Mycobacteriales; family Jatrophihabitantaceae; genus CAWIUB01. The sequence continues at coordinate 120,470 of CAWIXH010000002.1, forward strand.
TCATGGCACTGCCGGACGGCTCGGTCGACCACCCGGTGTCCGTTTCCGTCGGCGTCCCGCACTTCTTCACCGAGGTCGCACTGGCAGCCGGTGACGGGGCGGGTCCGATCGAGAGCGGCCGGGCGGCGGAACTGCTGGTTCGCGGGCCGAATGTGTTCGCCGGTTACCGGCAGCGGCCCGAGGCCACCGAGGCGGGCTTCGTGGACGAGTGGTTCCGCACCGGCGACGTCGTGCGCGTCGAGCCGGACGGCTGGGCGTACGTCGTCGACCGCATGACGGACATGATCATCTCGGGTGGGGAGAACATCTACCCAGCGGAGGTGGAGGCGGCGCTCGGCGAGGTCGACGGCGTCGTCGACTGCGCGGTCGTCGCGGTGCCCGACGAGAAGTGGGGCGAGGTGGGCATGGCCTTCATCGTCACCCGGGACGCCGAGCCGCTCGACGAGGAGCTTGTCCGCAAGCACCTGGAGCATCGGCTCGCGCGGTACAAGATCCCGAAACACCTGCGTCAGGTCGATGTCCTGCCGCGCAACGCAACCGGAAAGCTGCTGCGCCGCCAGCTGCGCGACCGGGCCCGGACCGAGCTCACCACAGGAGAGGACGCAACATGACGACCACCATCAGCGCACCGAAGAACCTGCTCGACCTCGTCGGCGAGCAGCTGGGGCCGGGGGAGTGGCTCGCGGTGCCGCAGGCCGACATCGACATGTTCGCCAAGGCGACGCACGACGAGCAATGGATCCACGTGGACGTCGAGCGTGCCAAGGCCGGTCCCTTCGGCGGAACGATTGCCCACGGCTACCTGACTCTGGCCCTGCTCGTCCCGCTGTGGTCCGACCTGCTGGTGATCGAGAACCTCGGCATGGGCGTCAACTACGGGCTGAACAAGGTGCGCTTCCCGGCGCCGGTGCCGGCGAACTCGCGGGTGCGGCTGGCGGCGACCATCACCGGCGTGGAGGAGGTTGCCGGCAACGGCGTGCAGATCCTCGTCGAGGGAACCATGGAGTGCGACCAAGCCGCCAAGCCGGTCTGCGTCGCCGAGCTCGTGCTGCGCTACTACGCCTAAGCAACGCCTCCAGCGCCACGTCTGCCGACGTAGGCGCCGTGCGGATCATTGGCTATCGCGGCCGATAGACGTCGCTGCGATGGTCGATCCGCAGAATCTGCACCGTATGGGCGTCGTCGTCGAGGTCGTGGAAAACGCGGTACGGCCCGCGGCGTGCGCCGTAGGAGCCTTCAAGATCACGCTCTAGAGGCTTCCCAACCCGGCGCGGTTCAGCGGCCAGGTCGCCGTAGATGAACTCGACGATCGCCGGCACGATCCGCGGCGGCACCCGGTGAAGATCCCGGCGGGCAACGGCGGAGAAGCCGACCTGGTAGGTCACTGGCAGCGCTTGGGGACGCCGAACTCGGCGCGGACTTGCTCCTCGTTGTAGGTGCGTCTCGCAGCGACGTCTTCGCGGGCTTGGGCCAGGTCCTCGCGGATGCCCGGCTGGGAGAACCAGAACAGCGTTTCTTGGATCGACTCCCATTCGTCGACGCCGATGAGCACCGCCGCCGGCGAGCCGTTCTTGGTGAGCAACTTGCCCCGCCCACCTCGGTCGGCGAGCCGAGTCGCATTGGGACGCGGCAAGCGGTTGTGGCAGGCTGCCCCGCGATACGTGAGGAGTCGTTGCTATGGGTGCCGGTAACGAGCGTCGAGTCACGTCCAGCCGCGGCCGGGATGTGTTGCGGCATCCGGCGCTGAACAAGGGAACCGGGTTTCCACCGGAGAGCCTGTTGCGTAATCGGATCGCGATGATCAGTGAACTCGGAGTGAAGCTCCCAAGTCGCTTCTCCCGGCCGAACATCGCGGCTCCCCGAAAATGTGGCGGGCCCGAATCGGCGAGAACTGTGTTCCACGTCATCGATGGTCGAATATGCAACAGGCTCCGGAGGAGCGACGCGCGCTGGGTTTGACGGGACTCTTGCCGCCAGCTGTGCTGACGCTGGAGGAGCAGGCTCAGCGCAGCTATGGCCAGTATGTCAACCAGGCCGGGGACGTCGCCAAGGCAATGTTCTTGGCGAATCTGCAGAACCGCAACGAGGTTTTGTACTACCGGCTGCTGACGGACCACCTGACCGAGATGCTGCCGATCGTCTACACGCCGACGGTCGGTGAGGTGATCCAGCACTACAGCCGCGAGTTCCGCCGCCCAGGTGGGGTGTATCTGTCGATCGACGAGCCGGAGGCGATCGACGAAGCGTTGCACAACTTCGGGCTCGGCGCCGGCGAGGTCGACATCGTCGTTGTTACTGATGCCGAAGGCATCCTGGGCATCGGCGACTGGGGAGCGGGCGGGATCGGCATCGCGGTCGGGAAGCTCGCTCTGTACACGGCGGCGGCAGGGATCGATCCGGATCGAGTTATCCCGATCATGCTCGACGTCGGCACCGACAACGAGCAACTGTTGGCCGACCCGCTCTACATCGGCAACCGGCATCCGCGGGAACGCGGGGAACGGTACGACGCGTTCGTCGCCGCGGTCAGCAGGCAGTTCCCGAATGCGCTGCTGCATTGGGAGGATTTCGGCACCCACAACGCCCGGAGCATCCTGGAACGGCACCGCGGCACGGTGTGCACGTTCAACGACGATATCCAGGGCACCGGCGCGGTGGCCTTGGCGGCGGTGCTTGGCGGGGTGCGTGCCAGCGGGATTCCGCTCGCCGAGCATCGGGTGGTGGTCTTCGGCGCGGGCACCGCCGGGGTAGGCATCGCTGACGAGATCTTGGCAGCAATGGTTCGCGATGGGATCGCCTGCGAGGAGGCGGTGAAACAGTTTTGGTGCCTCGGCTCGCAGGGTCTGCTCCTCGACAGGGATTCGCAGCTGCGCGACTTCCAGCGGCGCTACGCCCGGCCTGCGGCCGAGGTCGCCGACTGGGGTGGTACCACCTTGCTCGATGTCGTCCGACACGTGCACCCGACGATCTTGGTGGGCACGTCCACCGTGCCTGGGGCATTCACCGCCGACGTGATCCGCGAGATGGCTGCCCATACCGACCGGCCGATCATCCTGGCCCTGTCCAACCCGACGTCGCTGTGTGAAGCGCGCCCAGAAGATCTCATCGCGTGGACCAACGGCCGTTCCCTGGTCGCCACCGGCAGCCCGTTCCCGCCGGTCACCCACGATCGGACGACCTACGTGATAGCCCAGGCCAACAACGCCCTGGTCTTTCCCGGCTTGGGTCTCGGCATTATCGCCAGCCGTGCCCGCCTGGTCACCGACACCATGATCGCCGCCGCGGCGCAAGCGATCGCCGACCTGGTCGACGTGTCCGCCCCCGGAGCACCCCTGTTGCCTCAGGTCGCTGACTTGCGCGCGGTCTCGCTGGCCGTTGCTGCACCAGTCGCGGCCGCGGCCCTCGCCGACGGCGTCGCGCGCGTCCAATCCGACGACTGGCATGCCGCCGCTCGCAACCTGGTCTGGGAGCCCCGCTACCGCCCACTCGCCGCCGGTTGACAGACCTTGTGGTGGCAGTCCTTGCCGGGCGTTTGGCGACTCACACCATGTCAACGACGACACCGTGGCGGCGGATTCGCAGCGGCCACTCCTCGTGCGGTTGCCCGTCCTCGAGCAGGTCGGTCCCTGTTAGCACGAACCCCGACTGGTCGCGCCGCACGGCGTCCGGCAGCCACTGCGTGCGCGGCCGCGCGCCGATCAGGACGAACAGAGCCGCGGCGTCCACGGTCTCGGCCGCACCGGAGCCCAGGTCGGTGAGGGTCAGGCGCTCCAAGCGGCCCGCTCCGGCCCCGCCGGTCACCGCGACCCTGCGGCGGACGGCGATGTTCGGGGCCGATTCGATCTCCCGGACGAGGTACTCGGACATGCTGTCCGCGAGCGAGCATCCTCGGACCAGCACGGTCACCCGCTCGGCGCACCTGGCGAGGTGAACGGCGGCCTGCCCGGCGGAGTTGGCGCCGCCCACCACGAAGACCTCGCGGCCCTCCATGGCCTTGGCCTCCGAGGCAGCGGCGCCGTACAACCGCACGAACGCCCGGCGCGCAGCTTCGATCATCACGCCGATCATGCTCGCCACCACCTTGGCGGCGACGATCCTGTTCACCCGGACCACAACCCAGCACGCCGCGACGGCACAGCGGCGTGACGGAGTCCAGGCCGACGCCGTGATCATAGGGCGTGGAGAAGGCCTCCCGTCCGATGTGGTCGCGGCGGCCACCCGCGTGCCGGGTGTCACCGCCGTGACGGCCGAGATGCGTCGGACGGTCCGCATCGGCCAGGACGAGTACCAGGCCACGGCGGCGACGCCCGACGGCCTGCAGCAGACACTCGATCTCGACGTGCGAGTCGGATCCACCGCGCACCTCGGTTCGGACGACATCGCGATCTCCCGGCTCGCCGCCGGCCAGCGCCGCGTCCACGTCGGCGAGCCCGTGCCGGTCATCCTGGGCGACGGCACGCAGCTGCAAATGACCGTGGCCGCCGTCTACGACCGCCGTCTGGGCTTCGGTGACGTTGTGCTGCCACTGGACGTCCTCTCCCGACACGTCGACCAGCCGCTCGCCGACGATGCGCTGGTCCGCGGCGGCGGCACGGCGGCGCTGCGGCGCGCCCTCTCCGCCGACGCCGAAGTCCGGGTCCTCGACGCCCAACAGTTCCGGGCCGGCGTGACCCATCAGCAGGCCACGGTTGCCCGGATCGGTAATCTCGCGATGAGCCTCGTCGTCGCATTCGCGGCCATCGCCGTGGTGAATACGCTCGCGACGGCGACCGGGACCCGTGGCCGGGAGTTCGCCGCACTGCGGCTCGTTGGCGTCCAGCGCAGACAGATTCGCGTCATGGTCTACCTGGAGACTCTCGCTGCGGCGGTGGTCGCGTTGGCGCTGGGCGCCGGCGTCGCTATCGCGACCCTCACCGCCTTCGCCCGCGGGATGGCCCCCGGGTATCCGCCGCACGCACCGCTGCCCACTGCGGCTCTGATCGGCGGTGCCGCCCTCCTGCTCGTGACGCTCGGCACCGCGCTTCCGGTCCGCGTCGCGCTGCGGGCCGACCCCACCGCGAACGCCGCGGAGTGATCGACGGCATCCTGGCAAACGCTGTCACGGAAGGTCTTCCGGACTTCCACTGCGGGAACTGAGCCGTGACAAGCTGTTTCACCAGCGCGGCGTGGATGCCAGCGCGGCCATCGATGTGCTGGTTCACAACATGCGAGATTTGTGCTGGCCATCCTGAGGCCGCGCAAAGCGATTTGCGGCGTCCCATCTGCTAGCGTGGCGACCCGCGCCGAGGCTCAGGAATCGGGTTCAGGCGTTCCAGACAACGTCCTTTGGTCCAGTGACCATCTCGCCCAGGTCGCAGTCGCGTGCTGGGACAGCGCACTGTCTCAACCCACACCGAGGATCTCGGCGTCGGTGCCGCGGTTGCAGTCGACGAAGTCGTTTCCGCCGACCACGTCACTCAGGGGGTCATGCGTCTGGGGTGTAGTGCTCCACGTTCTCCTGGGCAACGGTGAGGCCGCGCTCTTCGCGGGCTCGTCGCCGTTGCTCGCGATGGGCACGACGTTCGTCTCGGTGCTGCTGCTCGCGATGCTGCTTGACGACCGCGTCGTACTTCGTACCGACCAGCGGATTGTCCCAGGAGTCGGCGGGTCCCCAGATCTTCAAGAGCCAGGGTCGGATCGGATTGATAGGTCGCAGGCCCTCGTCGGTTGCCTGCTTATCGCGCGTCTTCATGGCTCATCACCAGCTTTGTGCACATATCAGCGCGATGGCTTGCTCTACCAGGCTTACGCTGTTTCGCTCCGCGGGCACAGCGTGCCCGTACCACATGCGCACCTCGCGTTTGGCGGCCATGATCAGCGTTCAGCTCGCCGAACGCTGTGCAGCACCCAAGCTCCGTGTCGACGGCCGATGTTGGATGATCAGGACGACGCGGCTCTGGCGAGTGCCGGGTTGGGCAGCTCTTCCAGGACGAGCACCGTCTGCGTGGAGAGCACATCAGGCATCGTCTGGAAAGTGTTGAGCACGAGGTCGCGCAGGCTCGGCGCGTCCGAGGTCCGCACGAGAAGCACAAGGTCGTTCTCCCCGGACACGAGCGCACCGTGCTCAACCTCCGGGATGTGCAGCACGCGTTCGCGGACGGTCTGCCAGGAGTGCTGGCTGATCTTCAGGTAGACGTACGCGGAGATGCCGAGGCCAAAGCGGTCGGGGTCGACGATGGCGGTGTAGCCGGTGATGACGCCCAGCCGGTGCAGCCGCTCGACGCGGGTGTAGACGCCCGCGCGCGAGATGTGCAGTCGCTCGGCGAGGGCTCGCATCGACAGCCTGCCGTCGGCTCGTAGCGCTTCGACGATGCGTCGATCTGTGGCGTCCAAGGTGACGGCAACCTGTCCACTCCGGGCTGCCTCCGGCGGCCTCGTAGCAGCCATATTGCTCATTCTAGCGCACCATCTTGAGCCAAGTGTCTTCCGCCTGATCCGCGTTCTAGAGAGTTGGCGTCGGCGCGGTCAGAATTTGTTCATCGATCGCGTCAAGAGGGGCGAGCTCAGGTTGACCGTGGAAACGCACTCGCGTGAGGCCCGGTTGCCAAGCCTCGAACCCCTTAGCCTGATCGACTCGGCGGGCCGTCTGGTTGGGTGCCCCGACTTCAAACTCCCGCCCGACGAGTTGCTGCGCGAGCTGTATCGCCGGATGGTCATCGGCCGTCGCTTCGATGCTCAGGCGACCGCGCTGACGAAGCAGGGCAGGCTGGCTGTCTACCCGTCTTCACACGGGCAGGACGCGTGCCAGGTCGGGGCCACGCTGGCGCTGCGCGGGCAGGATTGGCTGTTTCCGACCTACCGCGACTCGGTTGCGCTGATCACCCGCGGCATCGACCCGGTCGAAGCGTTGACGTTGTTGCGCGGCGATTGGCACTGCGGCTACGACCCGTACGCGAGCCGGGTTGCCCCGCAGTGCACGCCGCTAGCGACCAGCGCTGTGCATGCTGTCGGACTTGCCCATGCTGCACGGCTGAAGGGTGAGGACACCGTGGCCCTTGCGATGCTCGGCGATGGCGCGACGAGCGAAGGGGATACCCACGAGGCGCTGAATTTCGCCGCGGTGTGGGGCGCGCCGGTCGTGTTCCTGATCCAGAACAACGGCTACGCGATCAGCGTGCCGCTAGCCAAGCAGAGTGCGGCGCCGTCCTTGGCGCATAAGGGGATCGGCTACGGGATGCGTTCGCGGCTGATCGATGGCAACGACGCGGCCGTCGTCTACGCGGCGGTGCGCGAAGCGATCGAGGACGCGGCGGCAGGCAACGGTCCCACGCTGATCGAGGCGCTGACCTACCGGATCGAGGCCCACACCAACGCCGACGACGCGTCCCGTTACCGCGACGACGAGGAGGTGCGGGCCTGGCTGGCGCGCGACCCGATCGCGCGCCTCGAGCGGTATCTGGCGGACCGCCGCCTGCTCGACGACGGTGAGCGGGCCGCAGTTGCCGCGCAGGCCGAGGCCTTCGCCGAGACGCTGCGCGAGCGGATGAATGCCGACTCTGACCTCGACCCGGCCGACCTGTTCCGCCATGTCTATGCCGAACCGACCGCGGCGCTGCTCGCGCAAGGTCGCGCGTTGTCGGCCGAGTTGACGGAGACCGACGCGTGACCAATGCCGTCGCAGTGACCCAGGAGCCGGTGACCATGGCCCGCGCCCTGAACCAGGCGTTGGCGGACGCCCTGGCGGCAGACGAACGGGTGGTGGTGTTCGGCGAGGACGTCGGCACGCTAGGCGGCGTCTTCCGCATCACCGACGGGCTGGCCACGCGGTTCGGCGACAGTCGGGTGTTTGACACCCCTCTCGCGGAGGCGGGCATCGTCGGGACGGCCATCGGCATGGCGATGAACGGCCTGCGCCCCGTCGTGGAGATGCAGTTCGATGCGTTCTCCTATCCGGCTTTCGAGCAGATCACCAGCCACCTGGCGAAGCTGCGTAACCGCACCCGGGGCGCGATTGAACTGCCGGTCGTGGTGCGGATCCCGGTTGGCGGCGGGATCGGCGGAGTCGAGCATCACAGCGACTCGTCCGAGGCGTACTACACGCACACCCCGGGATTGCGTGTAGTCGTACCGGCCACGCCCGCCGAGGCTTACTCGATGCTGCGTGCGGCGATCGAGTGCCCCGACCCGGTGATCTTCCTGGAACCGAAACGCTGCTACTGGGCGAAGGAGGCTGCTGCGCTGCGGTACCCCGGCGCCCCGCTTGACCACGCCGTGATCCGCCGTCCTGGCACGGACGTGTCGTTGATCGCCTACGGCAGCACGGTGTCCACAGCTCTCGACGCGGCTGATGCGGCGCAGGAGGACGGCTGGGACATCGAGGTAATCGATTTGCGCAGCCTCGCCCCGTTCGATGACGCGACCGTTGTTCCCGCGGTGCGGCGTACCGGCCGAGCGGTCGTCGTCCATGAGGCGGCGGGCTTCGGTGGCTACGGCGCCGAGGTCACCGCGCGGCTGAGCGAACAGTGTTTCCACCATCTGCAGGCACCGATCCTGCGTGTGACTGGATTCGACATTCCCTATCCACCGCCCAAGCTGGAGAAGCTTCACTTGCCGAGCGTCGACCGGGTCCTGGACGCGGTTGCCCGGCTGCAGTGGGACGACACGGTGGTGCTGCCGGATGGCTGAGTTCCTCTTGCCCGATCTCGGCGAGGGGCTGACCGAAGCCGAGATCGTCAGGTGGCTGGTTGGCGTCGGCGACGCGGTCAGCACGGACCAGCCTGTAGTGGAAGTTGAGACTGCCAAGGTCACTGTGGAGGTGCCTGTGCCATTCGCAGGCGTGGTGACCGTATTGCACGGCCAGCCTGGCGACGTGGTTCCCGTCGGCGCCGCGCTCGTCAGCGTCGACACCTCGCAGGCTTCGCGTCACGATGCGGTGGGCGACGGCAGCGGTCGGGTGCTGGTCGGCTATGGCACGTCGTCCGCGACGACGCGCCGTCGCCGGGCTTCGTCAGGGCCCCGCGCCGACGAACGGGCGGTCGCGCCATCGCGTCGGGCTACGCCACATGTGGCGGTGATCTCGCCGTTGGTCCGGCGCATGGCGCGTGAGCGCGGCGTCGATCTGGGACAGCTGTCCGGGAGCGGTCCGCAAGGCATCGTGCTGCGCCGGGACGTGGAGACTGCTGCCGTTGCCCAATCGCCTGCCGCCGAGCGACGGATTCCGATCCAGGGCATCCGCAAAGCGATGGCGGACAAGGTAAGCCGGTCCCGCCGAGAGATACCCGAAGCGACCGTGTGGGTGGACGTCGACGCCACCGAGCTGGTGGCAGCCCGAGCCACGCTCAACGGTCGCTCGCCTGAGCGTCCGGTCAGTCTGCTCGGGCTCATCGCCCGCTTCGCGGTGATCGGGCTGCACCGGTTTCCCGAGCTCAACGCCCGCGTCGAGAAGGACGACCTCGTGCTGGTGTCGGCCGTCCACCTGGGCTTTGCCGCACAGACCGAGCGGGGTCTCGTCGTGCCGGTCGTCCGCGATGCCCAGCTGCTGTCGACTCGCGAGCTATCCGAGCAGTTCGCTCGGCACACCGCAGCGGCTCGCGAGGGTCGGTTGAGCCCTGGTGACCTGACCGGTGGCACGTTCACCCTGAACAATTACGGCGTGTTCGGCGTGGACGGGTCCGCGGCGGTCATCAACTTTCCCGAGGTGGCGATTCTTGGGTTCGGCCGGATCATCGACCGGCCGTGGGTGGTCGATGGTTCCGTCGCGGTGCGCAAGGTCACCGAGCTCACGCTCGCCTTTGATCATCGTGCCTGCGACGGCGGGGCGGCAGGGGGATTCCTGCGTTTCGTGGCCGACTGTATCGAGTCGCCGATCATCGCGCTCGGCGAGTTGTAATTGGTCATCACGCGTCCTCGACTGGCGCCAATGCCGCGGTACCGGTCGTCCGTTGAGGACCAGCGCGACGCCGGTCAGGCCGTCGGCGGTCCGCTCTGGGCCATCGCGCTCAGCTGCGACTTCGACAGATCGCGGAAGAGGCAGCCGCGCGGCGCCGTTCTCAGCGACTCGTGAACGGATCTCCTTGAAGAATAAGGCCTTTCTGGCTTGACGATCACTTGTCAGCGGCGGTAGAATCGCTCACATGTTCGAGGATGAGCTGCCGGATCGGGAGCCTCCGGAGTGGTTGGACGAGGCACCGCCGCCGGGACTGCTGGATGCACTCGAGTGCCCGGATGACGTTGCCGCGGCACTCGCCGTCGGGTTGCCCGGGCCGAACGGCGCGGCGGCGCTGGCAGCGGTGGACCCGCAACGGTTGTCTGACGCCGGGCGGATTGATCTGTTGGTGGCGTTGGGCCGGCAGATCGCGTCGCTGCAGGCAGCGCGGCAGCGGGCGTTAGCCGCCATTGCCGAGCACGCAGGCGACCCGCGCCGCGATGGTGTTGACCCGGTTGAGCAGTTGCGCCGCGACTGGGTGCGCGAGGACGTGGCTTGCGCACTGCGGGCGGGTCCCGGCCAGGCGCAAGCGGCGTTGGCGGTAGGCCACGAACTGGCCACCCGGCTGGCCGGCACGTTGACAGCGCTGGCCGAAGGGCGGATCACCGATCAACAGGCGGTGATCTTGGCAGAGGCGGTCGCAGGGCTGGGCGACGAGGTCACGACGATCGTTGAAGAGCGGGTTCTGGGCCGAGCTCCCGAACAGAGCATCGCGGCGTTCCGCTCGTCGGTCGCCAGAGCTGTGGCCGCAAGCGACCCGGAGCGGGTACGCCGGCAGCGGGCCGATGCGATGGCCGAGCGGCGAGTGTGCTTCACCCCGCGACCGGACGGGATGAGCGAACTGTGGGCGCTGCTGCCCGCCGAAGGTGCGGCGGCCCTCGACGCCGCGGTGACCGCGCTGGCGTCGGTCACCTCCGCGGACGATCCGCGCACCACGGATCAGCGGCGTGCCGACGCATTGGTTGAGCTCGGGTTGCACGCTCTGCACGACCCGGCCCTGCCGTGCCAGCACGGGCTGCGGCCGAACGTGCAGGTCACCGTCGCACTCTCTACCCTGCTCGGGTTGGACGAGCAGCCCGGCGAGTTGGCCGGGCACGGCCCCATTCCGGCCAGCGTGGGCCCGCCATCTCGCCGCCGACGAGACGGGAACCTGGCGTCGGCTGGTCACCGACCCACTCACCGGTGCGCTGCTGGACTACGCCCGCACCACCTACCGCCCGCCCCGGGACCTGGCCGACTTCGTCACGGCTCGCGACAGCACCTGCCGCTTCCCGGGCTGCCGACGCGGCGCCCGCCGAGGCGACCTCGACCACACAATCCCGTGGGAGGCCGGCGGCAGCACCGGCCCGCATAACCTCACGGCGCTATGTCGGCGGCATCACGTGATGAAACACCAGGCCGGCTGGAGCTACACCACTAGCCCGGACGGCAGCACCAGCTGGACCAGCCCCACCGGCCACCACTACCGTTCCAAACCGCCGGACCTACCCCGCGACACCACGGTCGACGCGCAGCCCGATCCGCCACCCGACTCACCGCCCGCCGACGACCCGGCGCCGTTCTGACTTGGCATGCTACGAGGGGTGGCGGGAGAACCTGTCCGAGCACCCGAACTCGGCGGCTGTCCGCCGTATTGTCCCCGCTCGCCATCCATCCGCTCTCGCGCCGCTAATAGGCACGGCGACCCTCAGCTCGCAGCACACGACGACACTGAGCGTCCAGGGCCATTGGCTCTGCGAGGCAAGTGGCTCGCGCGTCGCCTAGCCGAGGCAGCACCCGGCTTGGCGCGTCGGCTGGCCGTCGTTGCGACCGCAGCCCAGGCCGGGAACCCAAACCCGCTGATCGAGACGTCCGCAGAGGTGAAGTCCTGAAGACGACGTGATTCTGGACCCTCGATCGGGCGGATACCCGGGAGTACGGTCAGCGCTAAGTGGCTGTCTCCGGACATGGCCGGATGTGCGGAAGGGTGACACGACGTGGGCGTCTTCACGGTTAACCTGACGAATCAACCCGGCGAGCTGGCAAAGTTGTGCGAAACGATGGCCGGGTCGAGCGTCAATCTGATCCTTTGCGCGACGGCCGAGGGCACGTCGGGCCGGATCGCGTTCATCGCCGACGACGAGGCGGCGGCGCGCGGCGCGTTGCGGGAGGCCGATTACGACGTCGACGAGCACACCTCGTTGACCGTACGCATGAACAACACTCCCGGAGCCGGGGCCGCAGCGTTCCGCAAGCTCGCGGACGCGGGGGTCAACGTGGATCTGTTCCTGCCAGTGCGCATCTTCGACGACCAGTTCTACGCGGTCATCGGGGTCGACGAGGTGGACAAGGCCCGCGCGGCGCTCGGCGAGCAAGTCGTCACCGACTGAGGTCACCGAGGTACGTCGCGGACGGAGCATTGCCCGCCCGCTTTGCACCTTGCGGCGCGCGGGCGGGTGGCGAAGGATTTCTCTCATAGTGGCTGCGGCCGCGGGCCGTCGGTGCCCGCCGACGGCGAACCGGGACGGGTCAGCCACCGGGGTTCGTGCAGCGTGCGGGCCATCGCCCGTATGAGGAGGCAGTCATGTTCGTCCAAGTCATCCAAGGAAAAGTCTCCGACGAGACAGGTCTGCGTCAGGGCATGGACCGCTGGGTGCAGGAGCTGCAACCGGGCGCCACCGGGTATCTTGGGACGACCGCCGGCATGTGCGATGACGGGACCTTCATCGCCCTCGTCCGGTTCGACTCTGAAGACGCCGCGCGGCGCAACAGCGACCGTCCGGAGCAAGGCGCCTGGTGGGCGGAGATGGAGAGGTGCTTCGACGGCCCGGTCACATTCATGGACTGCCCGGACGTCACCCCGTGGCTTGCTGGCGGCTCGGACGACGCCGGCTTCGTGCAGGTCATGGAAGGCCACACCACCGACCCGAACCGTATCCGGGACCTGATGACCCAGACCGGCGACCGGATTCACCAGATGCGGCCGGAGATCATCGGCGGCATGTTCGCGTCGTCCGGCGGTGGGGACTACGTCGAAGCGGTGTACTTCACCTCCGAGGCCGAGGCCCGGGCGCACGAGAAGATGGAGATACCCGACGACCTTCGCTCGCTGTACGACGAGGAGGGCCGGCTGATGGGAGAGGTCTCCTACTTCGACCTGCACCAGCCGATGCTCGTCTCCGCCGGGCGATAAACGAGGTCTGCTCGCAAAGGGAGAGGACGCCCACCATGGCCTGGCAGACGGAGATCGCATTCGACGAGGACGACACCCACACGCATGCCAATGCCGTCGTGCGATTCGCCGACGGGACGGAGATGCGTGCGCGTGGCGACGCGTACCGCAACCCGCGTGACCCGAGCCAGCCGATGGTCGGTGAGGAGATCGCGGCCGCGCGGGCGCTCTCGGACCTGGCGTCGCAGCTGCTGGAGCGGGCCGCGGGCCAGATTCAGGCGGCGACGCACGAGAAGGCGTACTTGTCCTCCCGACCCAGCTGAGGGGGGCTGGTTAAACTGAGCGAGCGCTGGCGGAGCTGACGGGACGTCAGTCGGCGAGGAAGCGGCTGACCTCCCCGCCGATTCGACCGGGAGCGTCGAACCACGGCATGTGGCCCGCGCCGTCCACGAGCCGCAGCTTCCCTCGGGGCAGCACGCCGACGGCGCGTCTCCAGATGTCCGCCGTGCCCACGGGATCCGCAGTGCCGTACACGTAGAGTATGGGATTCTGGATCGCAGCCAGCTCTGCATCCTCGAACGTGAGCCCGGGCCGGAATGCCTTCCCGTTCACCAAGGCGCGCACCATATCCCGCTCGTTTCGCATCGACCCCGTCTCCCGCGCCAGCGCCACGCGCCAGTCCACGAACTCGTCCGGAATGGACCCGGCATCGAGGCTGGCGCCGTGGCCGGATTGGCGCAGGAGGGTGCGGACGATCTTTGGCTGCTGCGAGAGCCGAACCATGATCGTCCCGACCGGCGAGGCCAGCAGCCTGATGGGACCCGGAACGGGTACCTCGGGCACCAGCGGCGAGCCGCCGAGCAGGACGATCTTGCCGACCCGTGATGGATGCTGTGCCGCCAGGCGGAGCGCCCAGAGGTTGCCGATCGACCCGCCGACCACGTGCGCGCTACTGAGACCGAGGGCGTCGAGGGCTCCCCGCAGAACGTCGGCGACGAGGGTCTTGTACTCGCGTTTCGAGAAGTCGACCGGTGAGCTCAGCCCCCAGCCGGGGCGGTCGAGAACGAGACAGCGGAACCCGGGCAGCTCGCGGACAAGCACCGGCCAGGAGCCGGGACCAACCGTGCCATGGACGAAGAGGACCGGCTCCCCGGATCCGACCTCGAGTACACGCAGGCGAGCGGCCGGTGAGTCGAGGTCGATGAACCGCTCGGCCGGCCGAAGACCGTACGAGTCCCACAACGCCCGCTCGGCCTGCCGATACCGCTCGATCCGAGCATCTGCCGACGTCGTGACGATCGTGTCCCGCGCCATCACGCTCCCCCTTCGATTACGTCCGATGCCTACCGCTCGGAGGATCTCGAGCTGACACGGACGCTATGAGCGCCCGGCGGTGCGACCAATCGGGAGTTCTCCCCATGTCGCGAGCCCGTGCTGCATCGCGAACAGCGTCGCCGCTGCGCGCGTCGATACGCCGATTTTCCCGTAGGCGTTCTGGACGTGACGGTCGGCAGTCTTGACCGAGATCCCGAGCGCACGCGCGACCTGCTTGGTCTGCAGCCCTCGCGCGAGCAGGCCGACGACCTGCGCCTCGCGCAAGGTCAGACCCGCAGGCCGATCGATTCGCGGGATGCGTTGCCCGCTCGCCTCGAGCACTGCGGCCACAGCATCAGGGTCAAGTCGGCCGGAACGGGCTTCCTGGCCGAGGGTATCGGCCGCCAATCCAGGCGCGAGTGCTTCACGGTGTGGTCTCGGTTCCGTCATCGCGTGATAGGCGTCGGCTGCAGCAAGTACCCGCGCGGACGGAGTGAGCTCGGCACCGCTCGCTCCGCGGTGGTAACCGGAGCCGTCGAGTCGCTCGTGGTGAGTGGTGGCGATCGGGGCGAGGGCGGCGAGGAACGGGGACCGAGTGAGCACGCGCTCAGTGTGATACGCGTGCAGCCTGACCCGCTCCCACTCGTCCGGCGTCAGCGCCGAGGGTTTCTGCCACATGCGGGCCGGGACCGCGACCCGCCCCAGGTCGTGGATGAGCGCTGCTCGCCGAAGTGCCACTAGTTTGGTGGCCTCGAACCCGCACCGCTCACCCGCCGCAGCTGCCAGTCCTGCGACTCCCGCCGAGTGACCGACCAAGTACGGGGAGACAAGGTCGGCGAAGTCGCCCATTGCCGCCAGCGCGCGGTCGATCGTCTCGCCGTCCAGCGTCAATTGGGGGGTCGGCTCGCAGGCGAGCGTTTCGTCCCACGCCGATGCATCGGCATCGAGCGCAAGGATCTCCGCGGCCTCATCGGCCAGGCACGTGGCTATCTCCGGATCGAACGCGTGACCGGCTCTTTCGCGGATCACTCCTACAGCATGGTCTGCGCCGCCGAGCATGTGCTGGAACGCCGCATCTCGAGCGACGTGAACGATTCGAGTGGGGAGCGGGATCTCATCGCGCTTGACGTGGCCGGGTTCGCCCTTGCCGTCCCACCGCTCGGTGAAGTCGGCGAACAGTGCTCGTACCGCGTTGGGCAGCCCAAGCCGCTCGGTCAGCATCTGCGCCACCTCGCACAGAGCGACGAGATGCCGCCGATAGCCCTTCATGGCCCTCGGAAGCCGACGCCCGATCTGCAAGGCGCGCATCGGCAACGGGCTACCTGGAATAGCCAGTGCGCGCATGATTCCGGCCGTCATCTCGGCTTGTGACCCGAACATCACCGGTGTGAAGTGCCTCGACAGCGCGGTTTCATCGCGAAAGATCTGGGCGGCCATCTCCGCGTCGGCCGTACAGCCGGCATAGAACAGCAGGCAGGCGTAGTACGTTTGCGACCCCGTTTCCGCGTCGATGCCCAGGCGATCGCCGAGCCGCATGGCGACTAGCGTGCTTCGTAAGCCATGCTCGAAGGGCAGCCCGGTGCCGAGGTCAGTCGCCAGGCACAGCGCCGCGATCACCTCCGCGGCCCGTATCCGTTCGCCGCCCGGCGTCGCTCCCGCCGTCACCCAGCGACAGTATCGCGCCGTCAGTCGTCGGACCGGCACGGTCGATCGTCAGCAGCCGGGAATCGACTTCGTGCCGAGCAGACCCAGCAGGCCGCAGAAGGTTGCGTCGCTGACCTTCCAGACGCCACCTTCCGACACGGCCGTTCCGGTGGCGTTCGGCAGCACTACGGTGCTGCCGAGGCGGATCTGGTAGGACACCGACGCCATCGCCGGCGTCGTGACGGCCACGTCGAGCACCTTGGCTGTCGCCTGGTTCGTTCGCGGGTCAGTGCCGAACAGGCGGATTGCGGCGAGGTGGGCTTGCCCCTTCTCGAGGTACTGGGTCTTGCTGGCAAGGGGCGTGTTCTTCGAGAAGAATGCCTCCCAGTTCTTGATGATCTCGGCTGTGGCCGCTGCCCGGTCCAGGCTCGGGGACGGGGACGTGCTCGAGGCCGGCGCCGAGGTGATGGCCGGTGTCGTCGTGATCGATGGCGACGAGCTGCTGCTGCACGAGCCGAGCAGCATGCTAAACGCCACCGCCGAACCCAGCAGCCCCGTCAGGCGTCGGATGCCCCGCATGCGCTCCTCCTCGGGCCGTTCGCGCGTCGCACGCCCAGCCACCCGTCGAGTGGTGGAACAGTCAACTCGGTTATACACACTTAGCGGCGGTCGATGTCGGAACGGCAGGGGCGATGCGCGAAACGGTGAGCCGACTGTTGCGCGGGGCGGCGGGCGCACCCTTCGGCGGCGCAGTTGCTGCGATCGGGGTCGTGCTGCTCGTGGCGGGCTGGTACGGCATCTCGGGGGAGTCGGTGGTCGCGCGGCAGCTGCCCTACTTGGCGTCAGCCACGATCCCGGGCGCGGCGCTGCTCGTCTCCGGTTTGCTCCTGACGGCCCGCACCCGGGGGAGTGAGCACGACCGGCAACTGCTCGAAGATCTGCATTCCGCCCTGCTGGAAACCGGTGAGGAACCAGGCGGCGCGATGCAACCGAGCGCCGCGGACACAGACGGATGGTGGGCCACCGTGCACGGCACCACCTATCACCGCGCCGCCTGCCCCTTGGTCCGGCAGGGCGCTGTTCCGATCGACCTCGCGACGATCACCGCACGCGGGCTGACTCCCTGCCCGATCTGCGAGCCTCGGGTCCTCGGGTCGTGACCTGATCGTGCTCACCCTCAACCTCGCGGTAGCCGGGCTCGCGATCGGCTGTATCGCGGCACTCATCGGCGTCGGTCTGATCGCGAGCTACCAGCTGACCGGTGTCTTCAATCTCGGCTTCGGCGGCGTCGCGACGCTGGTCGCCTACCTACTATGGCAGGCGGTGGTGGAGTGGCATTGGCCGCTGTGGCTGGCCGCGCCCGTCGACGTGCTCGTCGTGGCGCCGGCGATCGGCTGGTTCCTTGACGCCGCGGTGTTCGCGCCCTTGCGCCGACGTGGTGCGTCCGAGGCCGAGCGGCTGGTGGCCGCGCTTGGCGTGCTCGTGCTCTGCGTCGGGATCGCCTACCTAGGGTGGGGCGCCGACGCGCGGCTGGATCCGCCGCAGATGTTTCCCGTCCGGCCGCTACGGCTGCCCAGCGGGATTCACACGAGCACGAGCCTGGGCTACGAGCTCGCCGTGCTGCTTGCCGTGACCCTGCTGGTCGTCGCGGTCACCCGGTGGACCGAATTGGGTACCGCGGTGCGGGCGGTCGTCGACCGGCCCGAGCTCACCGAACTTACCGGCATTGACTCCGACCGGCTCTCCGCCATCGGCTCGGCGTTCGGCAGCTTCCTGGCCGGGCTTGCGGGCGTGCTGCTTGCGCCGCAGCTACGCCTCGATCCGATACAGCCGACCCTCGTCGTCCTGGAGACCATGGTGGTGGCGGTAGCCGCCGTGCTCACGCGTCCGCTGGTTGCCGTGGTCGTCGCGCTGCTGCTGGGCATCGCACAAAGCGAGCTCACCCAGTTGCACGCCACCGGCGTCGCTGGGGCGGTTCTGCGCGCGTCGCAGGGCAACTTGTTCGTCGTCGCGCTGCTCGGCACCGTGCTGATCCTGCCGCGGATTCTGCCGCCGTCCGACGACGTGACAGACCGGTTCCGGGTCACTGCTCGGCTGATGGGCGACCGCCGCAGCGCACGGGGAGCCGCGGCCCTCGTCGTCCTGCTGCTGCTCCCGCTTGGGTTCAACCCGGCTGACCTGCGTACGGCGCTGCTGGTACCCGGGCTGGCTGTCGTGTTCGTCTCGATCGTCGCGGTCAGTGGGCTGGCCGGGCAGATCTCGCTCGGCCAGGCCGGATACGCCGGCTTGGGCGGCCTGTTCTGTGCCGCACTCACGACGGAGGGCGGAATCCTCGGGTTGCCGGCGATTCCGGGGCTGGTGGCGCTCGGCCTAGGCGCATTGCTGGTTATCCCGATCGGCCTGCTGACCGGGTGGCCGGCCATCCGCCGTCGTGGGCTGGCGCTGGCGTTGACCACGTTCGCCGTGGGGGCGGTGGTGAGCCGATTCGTTTTCGCCCAGCCGGTATTCACGGCAGGGCTTCAGGTATATCGGCCGGGGCCGTTCGCCAGCGACCGCGCCTTCTACGGCCTGCAGCTTGCGGTGCTGGGGATGGCCGTGTTCGTTGTCTGGACGTTACGGCGGGGGCGGGTGGGGCGGACGCTGCTCGCCATCCGCGACGACGAGACAGCGGCGCGCGCCTGCGGCGTCGACGTGAGCCGTCTCAAGGTGCAGGTGTTCGCCGTCGGCTCACTGCTCGCCGGCCTCGGCGGCGCCCTGCTCGTCCAGGGCGCGCAGTCGTTCGATGCCGCCAGCTTCGACCCGATCCAGAGCTTGATCTGGTTTGGGGCGGTGGTCGTGTTCGGCGCGGACGATCTGCTCGGGGCCGTCCTCGCCGCGGCGCTGCTCGTCGGCATCGATGCCGGGATCGTGACCGGTGCGTCGGCCGCCCTGGTCGGTGTGCTGGCCCTGCTGCTCGGCCGGATGCCGGGTGGCGTCCTTGCGACCGTGAGCCGGCTCATTGCGGCCGGTGCCGCCGCGCCGCCACCGCGCCGCGGCGTACGCCTCACCGAGCGCGGTCGCCGGGTCGCCGCCCTCGCCGCCCGCCGGATCGGTCCGTGACCGTGTACCCCGCCGGCCTCCGCTCTGCGCTCCTGTTGTGTGCTCGATCGGAGGCCGGTTCATGACCGTGCCCGCGCTGGAGGCTCGCGGCATCGTTCGCCGCTTCGGCGGCCTGGTGGCCGTCGACGGCGTCGACCTAGTGGCGGCTGCGGGCCAGGTGACGGCGCTGATCGGGTCGAACGGGGCCGGCAAGAGCACCCTGTTCGCCTGCCTCGCCGGACAGCAGCGCCCGGACGCCGGGCAGGTGCTGATGTTCGGCGTCGATGTCACTCGGCTGCCACCCGACGCGCGGGCCCGCCTGGGCATGGCGCGAACCTTCCAACGGATCGCGGTCTTCCCCAGTTTGTCGGTGGCCGACAACGTCCGGGTAGGAGCGGAGAACCGCCGTCGCCGCGGCTTGTTTCCGTCCTTGGGCCGGTCGAGTGCGGCGGACGAGACCGGGGCCGAGGGACGGGTACTGGCTTTGCTCGATCTGCTGGGTCTGACGCCACTCGCCGACGAGCCCGCCGCCCGGTTGCCCACCGGGACGCTGCGCCTCGTCGAACTGGCCCGGGCCTTGAGCAGCCAGCCCAGGATCGTCCTGCTCGACGAGCCGGCCAGCGGGCTCGACGACGAGCAGGTGGCCCGGCTGCCCGCCACGCTGCGAGCGATCGCGGCCGACGGTTGCGCCGTCGTCGTGGTCGAGCACGATCTGTCTGTCGTGTTTGCGGCCGCCGACGTGGTGCACGTGCTGTCCGCTAGCCGCATCGTGCGCTCGGGACCGCCTGTGCAGATCCGAGCCGAATCAGTGACCGGAGACCCGCCGTGACCGTCGCGCTCGCGACGCGTGGCCTGCGCGCGGGCTACGGCCCGGTCGAGGTGCTGCACGGCATCGACCTGGACGTCCCCGCCGGCCGGGTCACTGCGGTGCTAGGCCGCAACGGCGCCGGCAAGACGACCTTGCTCCGCACGCTGGCCGGCCTGCTGCGGCCGACCGGCGGGGTGATATCTGTCTTCGGCCGCGACCTTGGCAAGTTGGCGCCGTACCAGCGGGCCCGCGCCGGTCTGCTGCTCATCCCGGACGAGCGCAGCATCTTCCCCCAGCTGACGGTCGAGGAGAACCTGCGACTGTTCGCTGGCAGCGGCTCGGCAGACCTCGCGGCCGTGTTCGCCGCGCTGCCGATCCTCGAGCACCGTCAGCCACAACGTGCCGGGACGCTCTCCGGAGGTGAGCAGCAGATGCTCGCACTGTCTCGTGCGCTCCTCCAGCCGTTCCGGGTGCTGCTCGTCGACGAGCTGAGCCGTGGCCTGGCGCGTCCGGTCGTAGGCGAGCTGTATCGGCTGTTGCGGGCGCTGCGGGGGACCGGTGGGGACGATCGGGCCGTGGTCGTGGTCGACCAGGACACCGACTCTGCGCTCGAGCTCGCCGACGTCGTCTACGTGCTGCGGCGCGGCGCCGTGGCGTTCGCCGGCGAACCCGCCGACCTGGTGAGCGCGGCAGCCCCGTGACGCTCAGGGCGTAGTGAGGAGCACGGGCACGTCGAAGCAGTTGGTGGTCATGTCCGGCACCTGAGTGACCCAACCGCCCCGGCCGCCGTTCGCCGAGTCCCGCCAGCGCGCCGCGTTGACGCACTCCCGTCTGGTCTTGGGCGGGGTCGGCTCGGGCGTGAAGCCGGTCGGCAGGATCAGGCCGTGCCCGTCGTAGAGGGTGTCGCGGTTCAGGTACGCCTCGGCGCATCGTCGCGTGACGTCGGCACCGCACGAGCTGATGGCGTCGGTGAGCCATTGCGCGGCTGCCCACCCCTCGAGCTCCCACATCGACAGCTGGTCCTCCCGGTTCGGGACGTAGCGGGCCGTGTCGTCGCGGAACTTCTTGACCACGGGGATCGAGACGTCCTCGTAGTTGCGCTCGTTAGCGGTCGCGTAAAGCTTGTTACGACAGCCCGGCGCGTCGGCGTACTCCTTGCGCACCTGCGCGTTCCAACCCTGGACTGTGGTGACCTTTGCTTCGATCGGGACGGCCTGGGCGTCGATCGCCTTGCACAGCGCGCCATTGCCGCCGCTGTCCAGCGCGTCGAAGACGGCGTCGACGTGCCGCGCCTTCATGTTCAGTGCGGCTGACACAAAGTCGGGCAAGGCGAAATCGACCTGTTCGGGCACCACGGTGAACCCCTCGGCCCGCAGGCCCTGTTCGATCTGACTGGCGTAGCGGGTCGAGTCGACCTGGTTGTAATAGACGACGGCCGCGGTGCGAGCGCCGAGCTTCTGCCGTAGCCAGCGGTAGATCTCGGTCGTGGTGGGGATCTTGCCGTTCCAGCCGACCGTCCCGGTGCGCGGCTCGTAACTGCCGTCGATCGAATACAGGTGCGGGTACTGGTCGTAGGCGGTGGTTACCGGTTCGCCGCCGACGTCGGGCACGCCCATGCTGTTGACGTACGGCGCCCCCGAGTAGTTCAGCACGCTGGTCGCGGCCAGCGCGAAGACGTGATCCGAGTCGATCAGCTGATGGGCACAGCGTTGGTTGCCCGCGCCGGAGGACTGGTCGTCGCACGTCACCGCCTTGACCAGTCGGCCGTTCGCACCGCCACGCGCGTTGAGCGAATCGAAATATGCCTGTGCCCCGTACATCGGTGGCGAGAACGTGCTACTGCCCAGAGGGCCGGTGACGCTGGCCATGATGCCAACCGTGATCTGGCTGCCGGTGACCCCGACGTCCGGGCCCCGCCCGTTCGCGCTCGGACCCGCCGTGCCGGTATTAGAGAACGCCGACTTGGGCAACCGGGTGCCGCAGCCGGTGCTCAGCGCCACCAGGACGGTCGCCGACAGCGCTGCGGCCCGTCGGTGGCCCGCTGTGATCACCTCGCCATCCTGGCATCAGGGTGCCAAGAACTGCTTTGGCTACCGCGTCGCCGGGCTTCCTGCGCTCTGTGCCACGCGTGGCGCAACGATGTCGGCCAGCGCGCTCACGGCGAGGTCCACCTCGTCGATCGTGTTGTAGAAGTAGAAACTCAGCCGGCAGCTCGCGGCTGGGTCGAGTCCGAGGTACCCGTGGGCGAGGGTCGCGCAGTGGCATCCCGCCCTGGACTCGACCCCAGCGACGTTCAATGCCTCGGCGACGTCCATAGGATTCCAGCCGGCGACATTGAACGACACCAGTGACCCCCGCCGGTCGGGGTCCATCGGCCCGTAGATCGTCACACCGGGGACCGCGCCGACGGCTTCCAACGCCCGTCCCGTCAGCTGACGGTTGTGTCGCCCGATATTGCCCATGGCTTCTGCGACGACATCGGCTGTGACAGCGCGATGCGATCGGAAGTACTCGTGGGCGTTGGGGTGAAGTGCGAGATCCAGCAGCAGCCGCAGCGCCTGTGCCGAGACGATCGTGCCGAGGATGTTTGGTGTCCCGGCCGCGTACTTCCAAGGAAGCTCGTTGTACGCGACGTGATCCGGAAATACCTGCCCCTCCGCGATCATGTCACCGCCGTAGAGGAACGGTAGCGAATCACACAGCAGATGGCGTTTCGCGTAGAGCGCGCCCACCCCGAACGGGGCGAGCATCTTATGGAATGAGAACGCGAGATAGTCGACGCCCAGCTCCTGGACGTCCACGAACGTGCCCGGCACCAGCTGGGCACCATCGACCAGCAACCACGAGCGCTCCTCGCCGTTCGGCTGGGGATACCCGCTTTCCGCGGCGATATTGCTGATCGCAGCCAGCGGCAGCTTGGTCCCGAGGAAGTTGGACGCACCGGTGCAACACACGAGCTTCGTGCGCGCATCCACCAGAGACGCCAGGTGCGCAAGATCCAGCTCACCGGTCTGCGGATCGAAACGGGCGAGTCGGCATTCCACCTGGATCCCGAACTTCGGCAGGATGTCTTTGCAGAGCGCATGCCACGGTACGTAGTTCGAGTTGTGCTCCATCAACGTCGTGACCACGTTGTCGCCGTCGCGGAATTCGGTCAGCAGCGAGTACATCACCGCGTTGATCGCCTCGGTGGTGTTGCGGTACAGCGCGATGCTCTGCCGGTCCGGAGCGTTGATGAATTGCGCGATCGTGTCGTAGGACTCCTCGAAAAGCGCGGTCATTGTCCGTGAGGCATCGGACTGACCGCGGTGCACATTCTCGTAGTCCGGTGCGAGATCGCTGTAGAGCTGCAGGAGTTCCCTGGGCGGCTGGGTGCTGGCGGCGTTGTTCGTGGCGATGCGGCCGCGCGCCGGAAACGAGAAATGCCTGCGAACTGCCGAGACGTCGAGTGCGCCGTGCTCGTTCATCGGGAATTCCTCCGTTCGAGCAGTGGCGCCACCCGGCTGATTGGCGATCAGGTCACGGTGTTGATCGTCCAGAAGTCCGACGACATGCCGTGGTCGGTCAGGTATGCGTACGGCATGGTGAAGTAGCCCTTCTGCCCCCAGCCGGCACCCCACGAGTTGCGCACGATGTAGCGCTGGTCTGCATCGTGGTAGCCGACCGCCAGGACGGCGTGGCCGCCTAGCACGCTCTCGCCGGGGCCGGGCATCGGCACCACGCCGGTGGTCGCGACGTCGTGGCTTTCGAAGCTCTCGTAGACCGTGAAGCCGAACACGAACGGGTACCCGGCCGCGAGGCAGGCGCGCTGATGGTCGAGGTCCCGGCTGATCCGCTGGTAGGACGTCACCCGATTCTGCAACGCCTTGACGTAGTCCTCCGCCGGAGGCCGCTGCCCGTCGTGTGCTCCGGGCGGGAATGGTCCACCATCCGACGCCGCGGGAGTGTCGTCGTATGGCCAGTCAGCTTCCGAGCAGACGCCGAGCTTCTTTACGCTCTTGACGCCATCGCGGATCATGGCCCCGGAATCGTAGGCGACGTGGCCTTCCATCGCCCGTTCGTTGTAGTAGATGAATAGCCGCGACGGGGTGAAGTCGGCCAGGCCCTGCTTCATCAGATCGAACTCGAACGCGGCTGCGATCGCGTTTGCGGTGCAGCTGCCGATCCGGCCCTGGTCGTAGACCGGTGGGCACCGGTCGGTCAGGTCGACCGCTGGCGGAAGAGCCGCGATCGCCGGGCGAGCCACGCTGTACACGTGGTCCCGAGCGTCCGGCAGGTCCGGTACCCAGCCGTAGCGGCCGGACTTGCGCTGCGTCGTTACCTTGGCCATGTCATGTCTCCAACCCGTGGACGGTCCGCCGACCGGACTGTTGTGAACGTGGAGCACCGGCCACCGGTCGTGATACGTCGGGTGCGCCGCTGGCACGATGCCTGGCATGACGAGTGCTGGGCTGACGCCGGACGAGCTCTTGACGACCACCCGTTCGGTGCGCCGGCGACTGGACCTGACCCGTCCAGTGCCGATCGAGCTGATCCGCGAGTGCGTGCGGATCGCGCTGCAGGCGCCGTCCGGCTCGAACCGGCAGGGCTGGCACTGGCTGGTGGTCACCGACCAGGAACAACGGCGGCGGATCGGCGAGCTCTACCGGCGCGCGGTCCAGCGCTACCTCGCCTCGACGGGGTCGGCTGCGAGGCTGTTCGCCGACGATCCGGAGCGGGCCGCGGTGCAGCAGCGCGTCGGCGCCAGCGTGGCGTGGCTGGGTGAGCGGATGGGCCAGGTTCCGGCGCTCGTGATCCCGTGCCTTCGGACTGGTCCGCTGCCGGCCGGAAACCAGGCCGGCGTGTGGGGTTCGCTGCTGCCGGCCGCCTGGAGCTACATGCTCGCCGCACGCGCCCGCGGGCTCGGCTCGGCCTGGACGACGCTGCACCTGAGCTACGAGCGGGAGATCGCCGAGTTGCTCGACGTGCCCCACGGCGTGCACCAAGGCGTGCTCATCCCCACGGCCTACTACACGGGGCAGACGTTCCGTCCCGCTCCGCGGGAGCCGCTGGAGGCGGTCCTGCACGTCGACCGCTGGTAGGGCGCCGTCATTCCCAGACGAGATGATGCAGACGGGCGGCTGTCTGCGCTGACTCGCGTTCGTGCCCGCCTGGGGGTGACATAGGGTCAGCGGGTGCTAGAGGTCCGTCGCCGGACGGTCACGCAGGCCGGGCATCGGCTCGTCGTCCGCGAAGCTGGACCACCTGACGGCCCGCCGGTGATCTTGCTGCACGGGCTCGCCTCGGATAGCGGCACGTGGGAGCCGGCCATCGCCCCATTGGCACAGCGTGGCCTGCGCGTGGTCGCCCCGGACCTGCTCGGGCACGGCGAATCCGACAAGCCCGCGGCCGGGGGCTACTCGCTGGACGGTTTCGCGCGCAGCCTGCGCGACATGATGGACGCCTTGGAGATTCGCAGCGCCACACTGGTGGGCCATTCGCTGGGTGGGGCGATCGCCATGCATTTCGCGTTCCACTACCCGCGCCATGCCGAACGTTTGGTGCTGGTGTCGAGTGGCGGGCTGGGCAAGCA
Source organism: uncultured Actinomycetota bacterium (assembly GCA_963839995.1). GTDB lineage: Bacteria > Actinomycetota > Actinomycetes > Mycobacteriales > Jatrophihabitantaceae > CAWIUB01. The sequence continues at coordinate 146,001 of CAWIXH010000002.1, forward strand.
GGTGCACGTCGCGTTGCGGGCCGCGGCGTTGCCGATCGCGCCGCCGATCCTGCGGATGCTCGTCAATGCGCGCACAGCCCCGCTGTACCGGGCACCGCGGCTGCATCGCACGCTGCGGCTCACCCCGGAGAACCTCGTCAACCTGCGCCGCGCAGGGCGCACGCTCGTGACGCCCGCCGGACAAGGGGCATTCTTCGCCACCCTGCGGTCGGTGATCCGGCCGTCGGGCCAGCGTGGGTCGATGATCGAGATGCGCTACGTCGCGGACCACAACCCCACGCTGATCGTTTGGTCCGAACAGGACCACGTCATCCCGGTCAGCCACGCCTACGACCTGCACCGGCACTTGCCCAGCAGCCGCCTTCAGCTGTTCCCCGGCAAGAGCCATGAGCCGCATCGCCGCTACGCGGACGGGTTTGCCGAGGTCGTCGCAGACTTCATCGGCACCACCGTGCCGTCCTGCCCGGACGGGTAGGACGGTGGGCACAACGCCCGACGGTGGACGGTTAGGCACGTTCTCGCGTGCCGATCCATCCACCGTCGGAACGTTGCTGGTGGGTGCGGCTGGCGACAAGCCTGGGCCGCGTGCTTGGAGACGCCATCAGCTGCTGCCGCGAATCACTGGTGCAACCATGGTGACCGGCGGTCCCGGCGCCAGGGCCGACGTCACGTCGAGCAGAGTGCCGGCGTTGAGTGCGGCTCACACCTGCGCTGCCGAGGTGAGCGGATTGGCGGCGAGGTCGATGGTCCCGGGCGTCGTCTCGACGAGCAGGACGAGTGTCCACGCCCCGGTATAACCCTGATCGCCGGGCGCCACTGGGAGCACGTGGTCGTGACGCAACACGTCTGGCTGGCCGTCGCAATGATCCTGGGTCGCGGTGTCGTCGAAGATGACGTACAGCGGTTGAGTGGGCCGGCTAATGCCCGACAGGTCGGGCCCAAGTCCGAAGCAGGCCAAGACGCCGCCGCTAGGCTTCGCGCTGAACAGCGATGGTGCAAGAAGGTGACCTCGTGGCCGTCGTACCAGGACTTCTCGATCCGCAAGCCATCTGAGTCGGTACATGTCATTCCTCCGTTGATCCTCTTGATGTGGACACGATTGGTGCCGTGGTACCGGCTGCGATCCCTCGACGCAGTCGGCGCTCATCAGTTCGCGGAGGTTGGTGCCGGCGACTGGCCGGGCGGGATGTTCTGGTTCAGCCGGAAGACGTTCGTCGGGTCGTGGCGATTCTTGATCTCGACCAGCCTGGCGTAGGTCTCCGGCGGGTAGGACGCGCGCACCTTGTCTTCGCCCGCCTCGCCGGTGAAGTTGACATACATCGTGTCCGGTCCGTACGACGCCAGCGCCGCATGGGCGTCCCTGGCCCAGGACACATAGCCGGCGAAGCCAGCACCGTCGACCGACCTGGCGATCACGTTGAGGATGTACGGCGAGCTGCGCTGCGCGAACGCCGTGTCCGCCGCAGGTACGCGTGCCATGGCGCCGCCGGCGTGGTGGACGTGGAGCTCGCTCTGTGACCAGCGAGTTGACCGGAGCCTGACGAGAGGGCAGCTGCAGGCGCAGGGCCTCCGCCACCTCTTGGACGATCAGGTCGCCGTGGGCCAGCGCGGCCAGTTCGACCAGGAATGCACCATCGCGGTAGCGCTCGCTACAACGGCGAGCGAGCTCGACCGCGAGCGTGGTCTTGCCGGCGCCACCCGGACCGGTCAGGGTCAACAGCCGCGCATCGGCGAGCATCCGAGCGGTCTAGTCGAGTTCGCGGTCGCGTCCCACCAGGGCGGCCACCCGCGCCGGCAGGTTCGTCGGACGCCGTAGTTGGCTCGAACCGGCGTTCTGCACCCCGCTGGACAAGAGCTGCCGGTACAGCTGACGGGTCAGCGCTTCCGGCTCGGCGCCAAGTTCCTGCTGCAGCACTGTGCGGAGGCGTTCGAAATGCACCAGCGCCTCGGCATTGCGACCCGCGCCTGCGAGCGCACGCATCATCGCCCGGTGTGCCGGCTCGTGCAGCGGGTTGGCAGCGGCGACTGGCGCCACCAGGGGGACGGCGCTCTGCGGGTCACGTTCGGCCAGGCCGTCCTCGACTAGGTGCATGACGAGCTTCGTGCGCCACTCTCGGATGCGGTTCACGTGTGGCTGCGCGCCCACGGCTCGTAGACATCCTCGGGTAGCAGTTCGCCGGGCCATCGCCCGAGCGCGGCAGCCAGCGCCGTCCCATCCCCGGACGCCCGTTCCACCGCATCCTGGAATTCCTCCAGGTCGGTGACTACCTGACGATCCGGCCCGACCGTGACGAGATCGTCGTGCAGCGCGAGTGCAGCACCGCCGTCCACACCGACCGTCGACAACGCTCTGCGAGCCGCGTGCAACACCTGATGCAGGTTGTTACGCGCGGCGTCGGCATTGAGCTCTGGCCAGAGTTGGTTGGCGATGTGCTCCCGGTGCAGCCGGTGCGTCGGATCCAGCGCCAGCAGCTTGATCACCGTCTTCGCTTTAGGCAGCCGCCACGCGCTGTGGGCAACCGTCCGCCCAGCGTTGGAAACCTCGAACCCGCCCAACAGCCGGATGCGCACCGTTGTCGCCCCCGTTCTCCTCGGCCTCCGAGACGGAGCGTCGACGGCACCCGTTCGATACCGGTCCTCGCCGAAATCAGATGTCCGCTTCAGGCGCCTGCACCCATTATGAGCAGTCCGCAGGCGCGGGGAACGCCCTCGGGTGAACGGCAACCGCGGAACGAATTCGAGCAGCCCATACCCTAGGTGGGCCGCACGCCGAGCCACTGATGCACGACCGCCCAGGCGGTGCCGTAGTTGCCCCACGCCTGCATGAACATCGAACGACAGGTCCAGCTGCGGTCCATGTTCGCGCCCTGGTCAACAGGCAGAGGCTTCGCGCCTCGGCCAGCGCGGCCAGCACCACGTCGCGCACCGGAGCGCGGGACACCGAACTAGCATGGATCCCGTCATGACCTACACCGCCGACCCACGCGTCGACGCCTACATCGATGCATTGCCCGATTGGCAGCAGGCGATCTGCCGCGAGGTCCGCGACCTCGTCCACGCTGCCGACGAGGACGTCACTGAAACCATCAAGCGCACCAACCGTCCGTACTTCGTACTGCAGGGCAACATCTGCGCTCTGTTGGCGGCGAAGGACCACGTCAACGTGTTCCTCTACGACGGCGCTATCGTCCCGGATCCGGACGGAATCATCACTGCGGGCCACGACAACAAGGCCGCCCGTACGGTGGCCGTGCGCCACGGCGAAACGATCAACGCGCCGGCTCTCAGGGCCATGTTCGAGCAGATCATTGCCAACAACCGTGCCGGCGGCTGGCGCGCATTGAAGCGCGAAAGCTCAGGCTGACGGTTTCCTCAGTAATGATCGTCGCCTGAGACGGGTCAACTGGGGCGAGGTACAGCAACGCGCAGGAGCCGAGGTGCCTGCGGGACGGGATTGGCGGGGGTGTAAGCACATCTCGGGGCGGTAGCTCAGCAGGTTAGAGCAGGGGACTCATAATCCCTTGGTCCTGGGTTCGAGTCCCAGCCGCCCCACAGGCCTTATGTTTCTTGGGTTGTCTGGCGTTTGCCCATCGAATCCACGGCGTGTGCGATGCATAGCGCTCGGTACAGCCGGGCGTCCGCAGCACTTTTTGTGTTCGATCGTGCTGCCGCACCAGCACGGGCTGTTGCCGGGGCGGTCGCCAGCGTGTCGTGTTGCCCAGCCGGGCCTGCTCGGCCAGGTACGTGCGCCGGACCGCGGAGTCGGTGACCTCGCCGTGCACGTTGGCAGCGAAGTCACCGAGCGGGCCCGCGAGCGCGAGATGCGGGGCCCGCGCCACGTCACCGGCCTGCTGGCTGTTGACGGCGTGAGGCGGCGGCCTCGAATAGGATCTCGGCCCGCTCCTCGGGATATAGCTCGGCGTCCGCCTCGAGCTGGCGGGCGAGGTCACTCGGCGCTGACGTCGTCATGGTTCGATGCTCGCACCGAACCCGCCGCGGTGGCTTGTACGACGGGCCGCTTCCTGCACGCAGGCGAAGGACGTGCCGCCGTCGAAGATGCGGTCCAGGACGGCTTCCTCGTGTACGGCGACTCCGTGGCGGAGCATCGCCGCCTGCAACGTAGCGTCCCACGTGGCCGCGACCGGCGTACCGATGAGGTCGAGCGTGGTCGGTCCTCGCTGCAGGGCGGCCTCGTAGTCGGAGGCACCCATAAGCCAGGGCACCACGCCGAGCTCGGCCACCAGTCGGTTGGCGATCGCGATGCCGGGCCAGTCGAAGTCGCCGTGGTAGCGCAGGGTCGCCCCGGCGTCGGCCAGTCGGCGTAGCAGGTCGAGGACAACCAGCGCGGGCTGGCCCGCCGTGCACACCGTGGGCACGGCGGCGCCGAGCCGGTCGGCCGTCGCTTCGAGTACGCGCGGATTCTCGCAGACGAGCACGTCGCTGTGCCGATCGAAGGTCAGGTCGCGAAGGTCGCGTGGCGTGACGTGGACGGGGTCGCCTGATTCCGCGGCCAGTCGTAGCCGCTGTGCGCGGCCGCTGTCGCCGCGGGGGCGCAGCCCGAGCGTCAAGCACGTACTGGACACCGAGTCGACGCTTGCGCCGTAGCGGTCCCACAGCTCGCGCCGCGCGGCGGCGGTCCCCGGCAACTCGACGCCCGCGTCGAGCGCCAGGGCGCGCAGGGTGAGTTGCGCGACGATGGTCCCGTCGTCCAGGCCGTGGGCGTCCCCGGTCACCCGCGCGGCCAGATCGCCTCGCGAGCCGACCGCCCGGTCGGGCCCCAGCAAGATGGCCAGGGCGCTGATTGCACGGCGGACCGCGCCGACGGAGTCGTCGGTGCGGGTCGGCAGGCCCGAACGCCGCACGCCGGCCAGCCACATCTCACCCCAGGTGATATCGGCGAGCGCCGTCGCGAGCAGATCACGGGCCAGGATCAGCGGTGCCTCGCGCGCCGCAGCGGCCGCCGAACGTTCGGCGCGGCGGTCGTGCAGAGGACGCCGGGTCACTGCCACGACGGTCCGCGCCAGGCCACCGTAGGGCGAGCGCTCCGTGAGTGCCCGATCCAGCTCGACGAGGTCGACAATGACCTGGTGGGCCACGATCGGCCGCGCCAGCAGGTCGCCGACCGCATGCCGCTCGGCACGGTCGAGGCCGGCGAGCCTGATCCGCCCTGCAGGTGCCAAGTGGCTGCGTTCCAACCTTACGCGCGCGGCCTCCCACAGCCGGGCGAGTGCCGGGTCGGCCAACCAGGGGGGAGCAGCGCTCATCCTGCGCCTACGGTGTGCAGTCGCTGGCCGTCCCAGCGGTGCAAGTACTGGGCGATGCCACCTTCGGACGGGTCGCGCAGCGCCTCGTAGATCGCCAGCGCCGGCACGGTGTCATGATCGCCCCACAGGCGCTCGCTCGTGATCAGGAAGTCCAGGTCGAGGTCGACGAGTAAGCCGAACAGCAGAGGGTGGGTGCGCACGTCGATCTTCGGGAAGGCGTCGTCGAGCAGCACGAAGCACGGCGCGTGTGGGGCCGCGCCCGCGACCGAGCTGAAATGCGCCGCCGCCGCGGCGAACAGCGGCAGGTAGCAGACAACCTTCTGCTCGCCTTGGGAGAGCGGGGCGCGGCGATGCAGGTCCAGCCATCGCCCGTCGAGCTCCGGCCGGGTGTAGCGGACCCGGAAGGCGAACCACTGCCGGTAGTCCAGCGCCCGGCCGAGGTGCTCGGTGTAGGAGAGCTCCGGTTCCTCGGAGCGCGACGCGTCGATCAGCCGGTGCAGCGTGTCGCGCAGGGACTGCCGCTCGTCGGGCAGCAGCTGGGCCGAGGAAGTTCTCGCGGGATGCATCACCGTGTGCTCCACCGGGCGCCCGAACCGGCTGGAAGCCGGCCCGGGCTGCTCGCGGCATGTTTAGCGGATCGCAGTGAGGCACCACCTCTATCGGGCTGCTCGGGACACGAGATATTCGTTCAAACGGTGTTATCCGGTGACCGTGAGGGACTTGCTCAGGGTCGCCTTTGAGCTGTCGCCGACGTAGACATCGATCTGGCCGGGTTCGACCACGAACCGTCCCGAGTTGGCGTAGAAGGCGACATCGTTGCGGTTGAGCGTGAACGAGACCGTCTTGGTCTGGCCGGGTGTCAGGGTGACGCGTTCGAAGGCGCGCAGCCTGCGCACTGGTTGCGAGATGCTGGCCACCGGGTCGTGGATGTAGAGCTGCACCACCTCGTCCCCGCTGCGTGCGCCGGTGTTGGTGACGTTCACCGTGGCTTTAATACTGGCGCTCGGCGACATCGTCGCGGTGCTGAGCTGCAGGTTGGAGATGTTGAACGTGGTGTAGCTCAATCCGTACCCGAACGAGTACAGCGGATCGCACGTCGTGAGGTCGCGGTAGCGCGAGTTGTACTTGGACGTGGTATCGCAGGGCCGTCCGGTGGGTTCGTGGTTGTAGTAGATCGGCACCTGGCCCAGGCTGACCGGGAACGAGACCGGCAGCTTGCCGCCGGGGTTGACCTTGCCGAACAGGACATCGGCCACCGCATTGCCGGCCTGGACGCCGGGGAACCACGCCTCGAGGATCGCCGGCGCCTTCGCGGCGACGTTCTGCAGGGTGAGCGGGCGACCGTTGAACAGGACGACCGTGAACGGCTTGCCGGTCGCCTTGATCCGGTCGATCAGCTCCTGCTGCTGGCCGGGAAGGTCGATGTTGCTGCGCGACGTGGCCTCGCCGCTCATCTCCCGGGTTTCGCCGAGCGCGAGCACGACCTGGTCGGCCGACTGTGCCGCGGCCACCGCCTGGGCGAACCCCGGGCCGGCCCTGCAGTCCTGGGCCGGGTTGTAATCCGGCGGCTCCAGGTTCGACAGAGTGCAGGCCTGCGTGAACGTCGTCGTGCCCGAGCTCTGCGCCTTGATCCCGTTGAACAGGGTGACCGCGTCCTGGTCGCGCCCGGTACCCCACCATGGGCCGAGCATGTCGTGCCCGTCGTTGCCGAGCGGACCGATCACCGCCGTGTTCTTGGTCGGGTCGAGTGGCAGCGTCGAGTTGTCGTTCTTCAGCAGCACCATCGAGCGGGCCGCGTCCTTGCGCGCGAGCGCCACCGCATCCGGCCGCAGCTGCGCCGGCACGGCCTTGGAGACGTCGACGTACGGGTGGTCGAAGAGCCCGGCCTGGAACTTCACCCGCAGGATGCGGCGCACCGCGTCGTTGAGCCGCGGCATCGAGATCCGATGCTGGGCCAGCAACTGGGCGCCGAAGTCGCGGATCAGCGTGCTGGTCATCTCAGAGTCCAGACCGGCGTTCAGCGCCTTGGCTGCCGCATCCGGTCCGTCCGCCGCGAAGCCATGCCCACAGTCGCCGGAGTTGGGGTTCACCGGCGGGCACGCGCGCATCTCGGCGACGGCGGCCCAGTCCGCCTCGACGAAACCGTTGAAGCCCCACTCGCCCTTGAGGATGTCGGTGAGCGTCTCCTGGTCGCCGCAGCCCGGCACGCCGTTGATCGAGTTGAACGAGCACATCACCGTGCCGGCACCGGCGTCGACCGCTGCTTTGAACGGCGGCAGGTAGAGGTTGCGCAGCCGCTGTTCGGACATGTCGGTCGTGTTGTAGTCGCGGCCGCCCTCCGGCTGACCGTACGCGGCGAAGTGCTTAACGCTGGCGATCTCCTTGTCAGGCGCGCTGTAGTGGTTCCCCTGGTAACCCTTGACGCGGGCTACCGCCATTGCCGAGCCGAGGAGCGGGTCCTCGCCGGCACCCTCAGCGATCCGCCCCCACCGCGGCTCGTGCGAGACGTCCACCATCGGGGCGTACGCCTGCTTGAGCCCGACCGCGGCCGACTCACGGGCGCCGATCGTGGCGTCGTCCGTCGCCGCCTGCGGGTCGAAGCTGCTGGCCGTTCCCAGTGGAATCGGGAAGATCGTCCGGAAGCCATGGATCGTGTCGAACGCGAAGAGCAACGGGATGTGTAACCGGGACTGGTCAACCGCGATGTGCTGGAGCCGGTTGATCGTCGCCGGATCCGTGACGCTCAGCACCGAGCCGAGGCCGTTGGCCACCTCCTGGTCGGTGACCAGGAAGTCGGGGAGCAACTGGATCTGCTCCAGCTTCTCTTGCAATGTCATCTTCGCGAGCAGAGCGTTTACCCGGCTCTCGACGGGCCGAGCCGAGGCCGACCCGGTAGGGCGGGCCGCAAGCGCACCACCGCCAGCCAGCAGACTAATCGCGAGGGCGAGAACAGCGACCGCTGCCAGCCGCCTGCGCGCGGTCCGGTGATTCAGAAAACGCAAGTGTGTCATCGAAGACCTCCTGTAGGGAGACGTCACTTGCAGCCGACGAATCGACGTGGTCGCGCCGTCCACTGGCGCGCGTGCTGATGAACACATCGACGTGTTCCGGCGTGGGCCCCGCCCACCGCACGCCCACCGCCTGCATCGGACAGTGCCCTCGGTGCGTCCACCGGTCACCGGCCCGCCGCTGCGTCAGCCACCATTCTCGGCACGGATGCGACGGGCTGTTCACTGGAAGCTCCCAACACAGGCGAGTGAGACCCAGACGAGCCACTTCCTGTGAACACCTTAAGAGCCACGCCGTGAACGGACTGTCAAAGTTTCGCCGTGCAGGACAGGATTCAGGCCAACAATCCGGGTAGCCGAGGCGAGGGGCGTTGCGTGCTGCGGGCCCACCAGCTGATCTTCACCTTGCGGATTGAAGTGCCAGTTGTGCAGGAGCATGCCGCCCACGCCGATCGGATTGGCCAGGCTCTGCCGTGGTCCCGCGACGTAGCCGTCCACCGATACCGAGATATTGCAGGTAACCCTCGTCATCGTCAGTCCAATCGATCCGTTCGATCGTTAGGCGAATACCTCGACCGGCGCGCTCGGCTAATCATGCGTGCACTGGCGCTGAGCTGGACGGGCTTCGGGAACTAGCTCGCCTGAACGAGCTTGGAGAGGCTCTCTAATGCCATCCGGGTTCCCGCCTCGTCGTCGGCGACGGGCACCCCGTCCGGTATGCCGTCGTGGACGACGAGGACATCAGTTCCGCCGCCGCCTCTGTAAGGGTTGTCGTCATCGTCATCTCGCCGCGGAGGTCGGGATCTGTTGTCTCGAACTCGAGTAGCTCGGCTACTTGCTCGTCGGGCAGAAGCTTCACGAAGTGGCCGTGGTAGCTGTCGGCATGCGGCACCGTCTTGCCGGTTCCAGTCGGCGCATCGTAGGTGAGCGTGATTCGAAACGACCCACCTTCGCGGGCATCGAACTCGTGCACGTGACTGCTCATCCCGGTCGGAACTCTCCACTTCGCGATCGCGCCTGCATCGAGAAGCGCCCGGTACACAACTGAACGCGGGGCGCGGATGTGAATCGAGACCTGCGTCGAATACACACACCCAATCTAGGGCCCGGGCCCCTGAGACAACTATTCACCATGCTCATCCCTGCGCCGTGCTCGAGCCGTCGACGGCCAGGTCGACTGGGCTGTGACGCCGACGGCCACCGCGCGCGGCAACGCGCCGCGCGATCGACCCGACCAGGGTGCTGGCGACGCCGCGGCGTTGCCAAGCATCCACCACGAGCACCCCCATCTCCCACTCTTCCCAGTCCTGCTGGATGGCGCTGGCCAGCGCTACGACCCGCGGTCCGTCCAGGGCGAGTAGCGCGATGTGCGTCGGCAGCCCGTCCAGCGCCTCCGTCAAGTAGGGCTCAGGTAACTCGTGGCGCGGCCCGTGCCAGCGCCGGCGGATCGACTGAGCCGAGCAGCTCTCGTGCATGGCCATCAGGGCAGCCCGGTCGGCTGGAGCGGCCTTGCGCACGGTCAGGTCGGTCATCACGGACTCGTTGAGCAGAGCCGCCGAACGGCTCACGAGTTCACGGTGTTTGGTTGTGCCGCACGCGGATTATGGAGCAGGCGCTCCGCAGCGGACTCAACGGCGTCGCGCGGGGCAGATGGATCAGGCCGGACCCCTGCCAGTCCTAGGACCCAGCGCAGCGGCGATCTGCGGGCAGCCGAGGTGCGGGTCCGCCGCCGCTGCGAGCGCGCTTCCTTAGCCCGGCGAGCGGCCTCCGCCTCCGCCAGGAGGGTGTTGCGCCGTTCGGACGCCACCGCCGCAAGGATGTGGTGGTGATTGATCATTTGTATTGCTCCTTCGAAGTTGGTCAGTTCGCAACGTTGTCGCTCGGTCCAACCTGACGGAGAAGCGGCTGCCAGACATCGGTGGCCGCCACGGGTTCGCGAGATTCCGTGGCGGGATCCGTGCTCGGCACGGATGCCGCCCGCCTCGCCGTCGCGAAGGCTCTAGGTGCGGGGTCCAGGGAGGACCCGCATTCGAAAGGATGGATACAAGACATGACCACAATCGACATCAAGCCCATCGACGACTCGAGACTCGAGGCGTTCGTGGGGCAGGCGGTCGTCGACATGGGCGCGGCTATCTCGGGCCTGCTGCTGCATATCGGCGATCGGCTCGGCCTCTACAAGGCGATGGCGGGCGCGGGGCCGCTCACCTCGGCGACGCTGGCGGAACGGACCGGCACCGCGGAGCGGTACGTCCGTGAATGGCTCAGCAACCAGGCGGCCGGCGGCTACGTCGTCCACAACCCGGCCGACAGTACGTTCGAACTGCCGCCGGAGCAGGCCATGGTGGTCGCCAACGAGAACAGCCCGGTCTTCCTAGGCGGCGCCTTCGAGAGCATCGCCTCGTGCTACGCCGACCACGAGCTGTTTGTGGACGCATTTCGTACCGGCGCAGGGGTCGGCTGGCAGGAGCACGACGAGCGGCTGTTCTCCGGCGTGCTGCGGCTGTTCCGTCCTGGCTACGCCGCCCATCTGGTCGACGAGTGGCTTCCTGCACTGGACGGGGTGGTCGAGAAGCTGCGGACGGGGGCGAGCGTCGCCGACATCGGCTGCGGGCTCGGCGCGTCCACGATCATCATGGCCGAGGCGTTCCAGCGGTCGACGTTCGCCGGCCTCGACTTCCACGAGCCGTCGATCATCGCCGCCCGCGAGGCGGCGGTGCAGGCAGGCCTGGACCGGCGGGTGAGGTTCGACGTGGCGACCGCGAAGGAGCTGCCCGGCACCGGCTACGACCTGGTGTGCCTGTTCGACTGCCTGCACGACATGGGTGACCCGGTCGGGGCGGCCCGCCGCATCCGGCAGGCGCTGGCGCCGGACGGCACGCTGATGCTGGTCGAGCCGATGGCCGGCGACGGGCTGGAGGACAACCTGAACCCGGTCGGGCGAGCCTTCTACGGCTTGTCCACAGTGATCTGCACGCCTATGTCGCTGGCGCAGGAGGTGGGCATGGGGCTCGGTGGGCAGGCCGGTGAACTCCGGCTGGCCGACGTGCTGCGCGAGGCCGGGTTCAGCCACGTGCGCCGGGCGACCGAAACCCCGTTCAACCTCATTTTGGAGGCACGGCCATAGGCGCCATGGGGGTCGCACCGATCGCGGCTAGCGCGGACTCGCCGCGCATCCGTTCCGCCCCGCCGATGAGAACGAGCGTGCGGGCCCACTGGTAGCGGCATCCGGCGGCCTGCAGGGCGGCGGCCGCGGCGATCAACCCGTCGCGGTCGCCGGCTCGGCCGTCCATGGCGGCTGCCCGGTCGACGATGGCGGCGGCGATCGGGTTGTCCATAGTCATCAGGCGGGCGCGGTGGATGCGGGCGGCGGCGTCCTCGTGCCTGGTGAGCACGGCCGCCTCGGCCCACAGGGCGGCGTACCACGGTCGCCACATGCCGTTGTGCCATTCCCGGAACTCCTCCGGCGCCGTGTGCAACAACCGCATGGCCTGTTCGGGTTGGCCGCGATGCAGCAGTAGCAACGCGTCGAAGAACTCCCCGAAATGGATCCAGGACAACGGTCGTCCCGGCGTCGCCAGACCGTCCACGATGTCCAGCCAGGTCGTCCGGGTGTCCTCGTCCCCGCGTAGCCCGTGGACCGTCGCCGCCGCGTACGCAGCACGGGTGAGGTTGCCGGCACGCGGCCGTCCGGCCCGGTCCCAACCCTCGCGGAACCGGTCGGCCAGCGCCACCGTCTCGTCCCAGTCGCCGGCCAATGCGGTCACGACGATCAGCCGTGCGGTTGCCAGGTGGCCCTCCTCCCGGTAGAACGGGAGATCCCGGGAACGTTCGGCCAGCGCTCGTGCGGACCGCAGATCACCGGCGGCGATGCCGCACTCCGCGGCCATGAGGAACGCATCGGCGAACTCGAATCCGGATACGGCCGTCACCGGCACCGCAGCCAGCAGTTCGGTGCGTCGCAGTGCGCTGGCCGCGGCGGCACGGACCTCTCCATGAGCCAGCTGGACGGCGGTGAGCTGATCCAGCGCCGCGCTCTCGGTCAGCGGATCACCAACCCGGCGGGCCAGCACGATCGCGCGTTCAGCCAGCAGCGCGGTGACCGGATCGCGGTGGTCGCCGTTCAACGCCTCGGCGGTGAGTGTTCGGGCCTCCGCGGCCGGGTCACCGGCCGCGAGCGCCCATGCCTGGGCGAGCAGCGCGTCCACCTCGCCGACCGGGGAGGGCGTGGCCATCAGTCCAGGTCCGCGCAGGATCAACTCGGCCGCACGGGCGAGGTCCACCGCCGCGGCGGCCCGATCACCCGCGCGGATCGCGGCATCGGCCGCCGCCCGGTGCAGCCGCAGAGCGTGGTTGCCGAAGTGCCGGGACTCCGCGGCGCCCGCAGCGTGGTGCAGCGCGGCCGCGGCGGCGCTGTCGTCCGCGGCCAGCTCGGCCGCCTGCTCGTAGCGCCGCTGCGACTCGCCGGGCATGCCGCGGGTGAAGCTCAGGTCGGCCAGCATGATCGCCAGCCGATGCGCTTCCGCGCGGTAGCCAGCATGGCCGGCCGCCCAGTTCAGCGCACCGTGCAGCTCGTCGGCGATCTGATCGAACGCCGTTCGCCACGCAGCGTGGTCGTCGCCGGCAGGCGCGTCCAGGGCTGCTCCGGCCTGCAGGCACCAGCTCAGGTGACGGGACCGCGCCTGTTCCGACTCGCCCGCATACTCCAGAAGATCGACGCCGTACTGGCGGATGGTCTCCAGGGCGCGGTAGCGGGTCGCCCTCTGATCCGCGATTGCGACCAGGAGACTGTGGTCGGCGAGCCCGGCCAGGATGGACGGGATGGCGTCGCTCCCCACCGGTGGCCAACCAGCAACTACCGCCGCCGCGTCGTCGGCGGTGAACGGGCCCGCGAACGCCGAGACCCGGCGCAGCACCGCCCGGTCCGGTTCGTCCAGCAGCGCGTAGCTCCAGTCGAGGGTCGACCGCAGCGAGCGATGCCGGTCGTCGATCCGCCGGCCCCCGGTCAGCAGCCGCAACCGGTCGGCGAGCCCCGCCTCGACTCCGTCCAGGCCGAGCGACGGGACACGGGCGGCAGCCAGCTCGATCGCCAGCGCCATGCCGTCGAGACCCCTGCACACCGCGGCGACGCGTTGCGTGTCGTCCGAGGTGAGCGTGATCCCGCCTGCTGCCGCGCGCTCGAGGAACAGCTCCACCGCGTCGCCCGGGCCGCGGTCTTCCGCCTCAAGGGACAGCCCGGGCACCGCGAACACCCATTCGAACGGCACCAGTAACCTGGCTCGGCTGGTAGCGAGCACGGTCAGCCCCGGACTGCCCGCAAGGAGCCGTTCCAGCAGGCCCACCACGCCGTCCAGCAAATGCTCGCAGTTGTCCAGCACCAGCAGCGTCTGCCGGACGGCCAGCCAGCCAAGGACGGTGTCCTCCGCCGACTGCCCCTGATGCTCGCCAAGGCCGAGCGCGGCCGCGATCACGGGCGCGATCATCGACGGGTCGGTGACCGGCACCAGGTCGACGAACCAGACACCGTCGGCGAACCGATCGGCAACGTCGGCTACGACACTCAGCGCGAGGCGCGTCTTGCCGACCCCGCCCGGCCCGACGGCGGTTACCAGGCGGTGTGCGTAGAGCGCATCGGTCAACGCGGTTCGTTCGGCCACCCGACCGACGAACGAGGTCAACGGCGACGGCAGCGGCGCGGCGAACGCGGTCGGCGCGCCCGAGCCCGACGCGGGATGCAGGGTCGCCGCGGCAGCTGCCAGGGCTCGGCGATCGCCCACCTGCAGCTTGCGCAGGAGGGAGGAAACGTGACTCTCGACGGTGCGCACGGAGATGAACAGTCGGGCACCGATCTCGGCATTCGTCAGATGCTCCGCAAGCGCGGTCAGCACCTCAGCTTCGCGGGCCGACACGCCCACCTCGGATGGCACCCAGCGATTCGCCACCTTCAGATTGTGCGTCGTCGTCCGTACGCGCCTAGACGTCCGCGGGAGCGCGCCCTGACGGGCCGCTGGCTTACCGTTCTCGGCATGGCGCGTCGGGGCTGCTGAGCAGGCAAACCTCGACGCGGCGTTGGGTGACATTAGCGCTGCCCGGAGCCGAAGTCGACGGTCATATCTCTCTCCCCCCAAGCGAGCTGACGATGTGCCGACTCTAGGACTACTACGGTGGCCACCCGGTCCCGGTTCACGCGAACCGCACGCCTAATCGCCGAGGTGCCTATACGCCCCCGGCGCGGGACCCGACCCGCAGCACGAGCACGACCAGGGCCTCATCGTGGACTTCGTAGATCACGCGGTAGCCACCGACACGGATACGGCGCCAGCCTGGCGAGCCTGCGAGCGTCACCGAACCCACTGGTCGCGGATCACGACCGAGGTCGGCGACCGCCTCGATGACCCGGCGTCGGACAGTTGGGTCAAGCTTGCGAATCTGCTTACGGACCGAGGGCTTCCACTCGACCGCGTAGCTCACGCGCGACGTCGCGCCTTTGTCTCATCGGCGACCAGATCTGCCAACACCTGCGCGTGCGGGACGTTCGGCCCCGCCTCGGCGGCCGCGCGGCGAGCCGCCTTCAGATCCGCGGCGTCCTCGGCCTCCTCCAGATCGCGCAGCACGGCCAGTGGCACCAGAGCCGCCGCGGCACGGCCGTGCCGGGTCAACACAATGCGCTCATCCCCGTACGCCGCCCGGTTCACCAAGTCGCCCAGCTGTTCGCGCGCGTTCGTCACACTGATCTCTGGCATGCCCCCAGAGTACCAGTTCTGTACAAAACAGCTAGGTAGCTTATGGCCTAACCTGATCGCTCGCGCAGCGGTGTCGAACGGGTGGGTGTAGCTCGATGCGTTGGTCGGCTAGCAGCTTCTGGTAGCAGGCAGCGATCTGTTCGCTGCTGCGTGATGGATTGCTGGGCCGCCCAGAGTCGCCCTGCGCGGCAACGCGTCTGAGGTCGTCAACCATTGTGTTCTCCCTCCGCATGTCTTGAGCACGCTTGCTGCCGGGTGACCGTTCAACTCTGAAGCCGTTGTTGCGTACGTCACTTGACGGTGGCGACGTCCACCAGCACCCGATCGCTTTGGTCACGATCCCGGGCCGATTCGCCGTGGCACAATGCGGTTGTCGACGGTTGAGCGTGCCCGGCTCCTGGAGGGATGAGCCATGACCGATCAGTCCGGCTACCCGCCACGCCCTCACCCGAGCGGTCCGCAGCAGGCGACTGGGAAGCAGCTGCTCAGCGCCTGCTGGGACTGTTGCGGCAGGACCGGAAGCTGCTGTGGTTGCCGGCCATCGCCGCGGTCGTCGGCCTTCTCGCGGCGGCCGTCATGTTCGTTCCAGGCTTCGCTATCGGATGGACGGTCGGAGGCGGTCAGTACCGCGACTGGGGAGGAGGGTCGGCGCTGTCTTCGCGGCCTTCGCTGCCCCGGTCGTCGCGATGTATTTCGAGGCCGCACTAGTCATCGCCGCCAACGAACGGGCGGACGGCGGCGACCCGACACTGCAGGGTGTGCTCGGGTCCAGGATGCCGGCGGCGACCTCAGGCATCAGCGGCAGGTACAGGAAGTAGTCCGTCGGATTGATCAGCACCACCTCGACGGCAACCGTTGGTGCGCCAAGTTAGTCTGCGCGCGGCGTGCACCCCGGCGAAGCCAGCGCCGACGATCACCACCCGCTGCCGGTTACGCGGCGCGGACGTAGCGTCCATGGCATCTCATCTCCCATCGTTCGTTTCGAGCTGACGCACGGCGCACGGCGCACGGCGGCCGAACTGTCGGGACTGCGCCGAGCGATCACTTCGATGCGCGGCGTACATCACGCGGTGTGGCTTTGCAGGATGGCGTGGTGGAGATCCGGCTAGTCCTGGACCGCGTCGAGCCGCCGGCCGGCCGCCTTCGGGTCGTGCCCGACGCTGGAGACGGTCGCCACCTCAGGGAAGATGACCAGATCCGGTTGTCGGCTGGCTCGGCGTGCTGAAGGCGTTGTATGAGATGACTGGAGCGGCAGGCCCCGTTGTGCCGGACCGTGGTGAGTAGGACCCGGTTGGCCGGGGCCGTGTCGACGGCCGCTGACCAGTAGTAGCGTCCGGACGGTGGGCTCGGCGGCGCCGGTGCTGGGGATTCGTGGGCGGTCGGTGGAGCTCGCGGTCTTGGGTGCGGCGCTGGACGAAGTGGCGGCGGGCCGGCCGAGTGTGGTGCTGATCGAGGGCGAGGCGGGGATCGGCAAGACCCGGCTGTTGGACGAAACGCTGGCCGACGCGCGCGGCCGGGGGATGCGGGTGGTGGCGGGCGCGGCCGAGGAGCTGGAGCAGAGCCGGCCGTTCGGCCTGGTGGCCGTCGCGTTCGGGTGTGCTCGGTCGTCGCCGGATCCGCGGCGGGCGGCGATCGCCGGGCTGCTGGCCGCCGGGGGCGGCGGGGAGCGGGGTCCGATCACGGTGACCAGCGACCCGGGGCTGCGGTTCCGGGCGGTGGACGGGTTCGCCGATTTGGCGGAGGAGCTGGCGCTGGGTGGCCCGCTGGTGACCGCGGTGGATGACCTGCAGTGGGCCGACCCGTCCAGCCTGCTGACGTTGGGGGCGCTGATTCGCCGGCTGGCGTTTCTGCCGGTGGCGTTGATCGGATGTCTGCGGCCGTCGCCGCGGGGGGCTGAGCTGGATCGGCTGGTCGATGCGCTGGACGCTGCGGGAGCTCGGCATGTGATGGTGCGTGGGCTGGCCGAGGAGGCGGTGGGCGAGTTGGTGGCCGAGGCGGTGGCCGCCGAGCCGGGTCCGGGGCTGCTGGCCGAGGTGACGGGCGCGGCGGGTAATCCGCTGTTCGTGACCGAGCTGCTGGCGGCGCTGGCCCAGGAGGGGGCGATCGCGACGTCGGATGGGCGGGCCGAGGTCGCCGAGGCGAGCCTGCCGCCTACGTTGCGGCTGACCGTGCTGCGCCGGCTCAGTTTCCTGCCCGAGGCGACGTTGCAGGTGTTGCGGGCCGCGTCGATCCTGGGGTCCAGTTTCGCTCTCACCGACCTGTCGGTGAGCACTGCCCGCCCGGCGCTGGAGCTGTCCCAGCTGCTGGCCGAGGGGATCGCCGGGCGGGTGCTGGAGGATGACGGGGATCGGCTGCGGTTCCGGCATGACTTGATCCGGGACGCCATCTACGAGGATCTGCCGCTGGCGGTGCGCCGCGGGCTGCACCGGGAGGCCGGGCAGCGGCTGGCGGAGTCCGGCCGGCCGGCGCTGCAGGTGGCCGAGCAGCTGGCCCGCGGCGCCGGGCCCGGCGACGGCGAGGCGATCGGCTGGCTGACCCGGGCCGCCCGGGACGCCGCCGCCACCGCGCCGGACGTCGCCGCCGAACTGCTGCACCGGGCGATCGAGCTGATGAACCCGGCCCACCCCGGCCGCGACCGGCTGCTCGCCGAACAAGCCAGCAGCCTCATGTGGGCCGGCAGCGTAGCTGCCGCCGAGGACATCTGTCGTTCCCTGCTGGACCGCGACCACGACCCGAGCGCGGAAGGGTCCGGCCGGATCTGCCTCGGGCACGCCTTGCTGGTGGGTGGCCGCCCGCGCGATGGGCTCGAGGAGCTGGAGCGTGCGGCTGGCTCACCGGTGCTCAGCGATGCTGAGCGAGCCAGCGCGCTGGGCTGGGCAAGCGTTGCGCAGAGGTGGTTGGGAGATGTCGACGGCTCGGCCGCCACTGCGGAGAGGGCCCGCTCCGCCGCCGAGGCTGGCGGCGACCACCCGACTACTGCCATCGCCATGACCTCGTTAGCCACCGCATCCGAACTCTGTGGTCGCCTCGGGGAGGCGATCGAGGTCATCGACGATGCTGTGCGCCTGGCGGATCAGAGCCCCAACCGGGAGGGACACGGCTATCCGCTTCACGCGCACCGCGGATTCATCCTTGTCGAGCTGGACAGGTTGGATGAGGCCCGGTCCACGCTCGAGGCTGGCAGGCGGATCAGCGAGGAACTCGGCCGCGGCTGGCACCTGCCGAGCTACCAGATGTTGCGCACGGCCGAACGCTTCACCGCAGGAGAATGGGATGACGCGATCGCCGAAGTCGAGGCGAGCGTCGAGTTCGCTGACGAGACGGGTCAAGGTTTCGGCCTCATCTTCAGCCGCAGCGTGTTGTCGTTGATCAGCCTGCACCGCAACGATCTGAGCCGCGCTCGGGAGGCTGCTGACACGGCCCTGGGCCAGCTCGTTGAGTCCGGCGTCCGCTACCGCACGCAATGGGCGCTGTGGGCCCGCGCCCTCGTCCTGGAAGCCGACGGCAACGTCGCCGATGCGTTTGGGACGTTGGCCGGATGCTGGGACCAGTGCGTCGAGATGGGGCTCAGGCTGGAATACCGGATGCTCGGGCCCGACCTCGTACGTCTCGCCCTCGCCTGCGGAGACCACGCACGGACACAGGAGGTGGCCGCCGCGGTTGCCGAGGTCGCGAATGAGAACCAGGAAGCTCCGTCGCTTTCGGGCGCCGCGTTGCACTGCCGGGGGCTGGCGGAGGACGATCCCGAGATCCTGCAGGCCGCGGTCAGCGCTTACGCCTCCGGCTCGCGACCGCTGGAGCTGGCCCAAGCCTGCGAGGACGCGGGCGCAGCGTTCGCCCGACGTGGCGACATCGGCCAGGCCCGACCCCTGCTCGAGCAGGCGATCGAGATCTACGACCGGCTCGACGCCGCGCGCGACCTCGCCCGCGCCGAAGCCGTGCTCCGCGCCGCGGGGATCCGCCGCGGCCGTCGAGGAGCCCGCAGCCGGCCGCAGACCGGCTGGTACAGCCTCACCCAAACCGAACGCAGCGTCGCCGACCTGGTAGCCGAAGGACTGTCCAACCCGCAGATCGGCGAGCGGCTGTACATCTCCCGCCGCACCGTGCAGACCCATCTCGCGCACGTCTTCGCCAAGCTGGACCTCACCACGCGGGCCCAGCTCGCCGCCGAGGTAGCCCACCGCCGAGACGGCCAGCGGTAACTCTGCGTGCTGCCGGCCTCGTCCGGGCAGTCCCCGCATTCGATATCGGCTAGCTGGCGGATGTCTCGGCTCGTCTTGCGGCTGACGCTGGAATCGCCGGCACGACCGTCGGAGGCATCGGCAGCCAGCGGCGACTACCAGCCCGGCCAGTTCGGATAACGAGGATTCTCCTGTGTGGAAGGAACGTCATGAGCTCAGCGCTTGAAACCCTTCGCCGTGACTTCGGCGGCGACATGATCGAACAAACCCTTCGCCGTGACTTCGACGGCGACATCATCGAACCAGGCGCAGCGGAGTACGAATCGGCTAGGCGCTCGGTATTGGCTTCGGGTAGTCCGGCCCATGTTCTGCGGCCCACGAGCGTCGGGGACGTGCAAGCGGGTGTCAGATTCGCTGCCAGCGCGGGGATGTTGCTGTCCGTGCGAGGCGGCGGCCATGGCTTTCCGGGCTTCGGCACCAACGACGACGGGGTCGTGATCGACCTCAGCAAGCTGGCGAACGTGGAGATCATCGACGAGAAACGTCACCTGGTGCGGATCGGCGGCGGCGCCACCTGGGGGCAGGTCACGGCGGCCTTGGCCCCGCACGGCCTGGCGATCTCCTCGGGCGACACCAAGAGCGTCGGTGTCGGTGGGCTGACGTTGACCGGTGGCATCGGCTGGAAGGTCAGGAAGTACGGTCTGGCCCTGGACAACGTGGTCGCCGCAGAGGTGGTCACCGCCAACGCAGAGGTCGTGCATGCGAGCGCGGAGGAGAACCCGCAGCTGTTCTGGGCGGTTCGCGGTGGCGGCGGCAATTTCGGGATCGTGACCGCCTTCGAGTTCGTGGCACACCCGACGACAGACGTCTTCCACGGCAAGATCGCCTTCCCGGCAGCGGAGGCGGCCGCCGTGCTGCAGGGTTGGGCGGACTATCTGCGCACCGCCCCCGAAGAGCTCACCTCCATCGCTGGCTTCGCCAATCCATTCGCCGGCGGACCCGACGCGCCGGTCGAGATCTACGTCGTCTTCGACGGCGATCACCCGGAGCTCGCAGCCCTGGCAATCGACCCGATCCGCCGGCTCGGCACGGTGATCGAGGACGATATCGCGCTGAAACCTTATGCGGACACGCTGGCGGACGGAGCGACCCCGGCGCCTGGCATCCGGTTCATGACCCGAAGCGCCTTCGTCGACCAGGAATCGGTGCCCGAGGTCCTGCAGATCCTCGTCGAGGTTGGGGCATCGCAGCGGTCGCCGTTCATCGCCGTTCGCAGCGTCGGCGGTGCGGTATCCCGAGTCCCCGACGAGGCCACCGCCTACGCGCACCGCCAAGCGGAGTTGATGTTCGTGACTGTCACCGCGGGTCCGAAGCCGGTCGTCGACGCCGCTCGTCCAGCTCTGGAAGCAATCTGGGGGAGACTCGCACCTCACATCAACGGCGCCTACCCAAACTTCCTCGCCTCTGCCACCGAGGAGGATGTCGCCGCGATCTATCCAACGCAGACCTATGAGCGGCTCACGGTGGTCAAGCGTCAGTACGACCCCGGCAACCTGTTCGCCCGCAACCACAACATCCGACCTCAGTAGTCCTTGCCGACTCCAGAGAGCCACACCGTGTGTCACGAACGCAGAGAGGGGCTTGCCGTGTAGGTAGCCGAGTTTCTTGATGCGGTGCTGCACGAGAGATGAAGGTATGGCCCTTCGGAGCCGCCCTGCGGGGGGAGGCTTCAAACCGCCTCATGCTGCGTTGGCTGAAGACCGTCGTGGTGAGCGATGAGGAGAAGGCGCCCGAGAGGTGTCAGGTGGGGGCCGGGAAGACGACCGTTGTTGAAGCATCGAAACTCTTCAGACGACATCGAAACCGGGGTTTGGTGTGTATCCCGGGATGAGCCAGGCGGGTGCCCGTTTACTGGCCTGGCGGTGTCCGGTGTGGAGGCGGCGTGAGCCCGGTCTGCTGCTCTCGTGTGGAACGTGAGAAGGCGTGTCCCGACACTGCCGTGCGTCAGCGGCATGGCGACAGGGAGCGCCCGGCCAGACAGGGATTGATCTTGGCTGGCCGGGACGTGAGTACCGGCGCGGGACATGCTGGCGGACCGGCGCGTAGTAGTGGTGAAGCCCCTGTAACGGGGGTGGAGCGAAGGCGCCGGGTTGTCCGTGGCTGTGTTCGTTTGGTCAACCAGAGGTTCTGGGAGGAGCCCGATGGACGAGTTGAAGTCATCCGGCAAGCCGTTTCGCATCTCGAAGGTTGAGGTGTGGGGCGCCTGGCTCAAGGTGAAAGGGAATCAGGGCGCACCGGGAGTGGACGGGCAGTCGCTGGCGGAGTTCGAGACGGATCTGAAGAACAACCTGTACAAGATCTGGAATCGGATGTCGTCGGGGACGTACTTCCCGCCCCCGGTGCGAGCGGTGGAGGTACCCAAGCCGCACGGCGCGGGCACCCGAATCTTAGGGGTGCCTACCGTCGCGGATCGGGTCGCGCAGACCGTGGTAGCCGCGCATCTGGAGGCCAGGGTGGAACCGGTGTTCCATCCTGACTCCTACGGCTACCGGCCTGGGCGTTCCGCGCTGGACGCGGTCGGGGTCTGCCGGAAACGCTGCTGGACGAGCAACTGGGTGATCGATTTGGACATCCAGAAGTTCTTCGACAGCGTCCGGTGGGACCTGGTGATCAAGGCCGTGCAGGCGCACACCGATGCCCGCTGGGTGATGCTGTACGTGACGCGGTGGCTGGCTGCGCCGTTACAGCTGCCCGACGGGACGTTGCAGGCGCGCGACCGGGGAACCCATCAGGGTTCAGCGGTTTCGCCCGTGCTGGCGAATCTGTTCATGCACTACGCGTTCGATACCTGGCTGTCTCGGGAGTTTCCGATGGTCGAGTTCGAGCGGTACGCCGACGACGCGGTCCTGCACTGCGCTACTCGGTGGCAGGCCGAGAAGGTCTTGGCCGCGCTGCATGAGCGGATGGACGAGGTTGGGCTGCGGCTGCACCCGGCCAAGACCCGGATCGTCTACTGCAAGGACAGCAACCGGCGTGGCGAGTTCGAGCACACGTCGTTCACGTTCTTGGGGTTCACCTTCCGGCCACGCTCGGCCCGGCGGAAGGACGGTGCGAAGTTCGTGTCGTTCCTCCCGGCCATCAGCAACGATGCCCTGAAGAAGATCAGCGCGCGGGTGCGATCCTGGCGGCTGCACCGCCGCACCGGCAGCACCGGTGAGGATCTCGCCCGGGTGATCAACCCGATCGTGCGGGGATGGATGGCGTATTACGGCGCCTTCTACCGGTCAGCGCTGTATCCCTTGCTCCGCCGCATCAACACCTACCTGCTGCGGTGGACCATGAACAAGTACAAGCGGCTCCGCGCTTGGAAGAAGTCCATGCAGGCGATGAGTCGCGCGGCCCGAGAGCGGCCGCAGTACTTCGCGCACTGGGCCTGGGTGAACCCGGCCGCCAGATGACCAGGACAACAAGAGCCGTATGACGGGAGACTGTCACGTACGGATCTGTGGGAGCCCGAGGGTGAGATTCCCCCGGGCTACCCGACCCATCTCTCGCACGACGCAGCATCAACGAGCTACCCCCTACACGATCACTTCCTCTGCCAGCGCGCCCAGATGGGGCTCAGGCTGGAGTACCGGACGCTCGGGCCTGATCTCGTCCGTCTCGCCCTCGCCCGAGGAGACCACGCACGGGCTCAGGAGGTGGCAGCCGCGGTCGAGAGATCGCCGAGGACACCCGGGGGTGTCGCTTTCTGCCGCGGCTACATATCCCGGCGGAACGCGCAAACACACCTTGCGCAGGTGTTCCCAAGCTGGACCTCACCACCCGTGCCCAGCTCGCAGCCGAGGTGATTCGGCAGGTCGACCGGCGGCACGGCACCGCCCGCGCGCACTAGGCTCGGGCTGGTGGGAACGGCGGCGCCGGTGCTGGGGATTCGTGGGCGGTCGGTGGAGCTCGCGGTCTTGGGTGCGGCGCTGGACGAAGTGGCGGCGGGCCGGCCGAGTGTGGTGCTGATCGAGGGCGAGGCGGGGATCGGCAAGACCCGGCTGTTGGACGAAACGCTGGCCGACGCGCGCGGCCGGGGGATGCGGGTGGTGGCGGGCGCGGCCGAGGAGCTGGAGCAGAGCCGGCCGTTCGGCCTGGTGGCCGTCGCGTTCGGGTGTGCTCGGTCGTCGCCGGATCCGCGGCGGGCGGCGATCGCCGGGCTGCTGGCCGCCGGGGGCGGCGGGGAGCGGGGTCCGATCACGGTGACCAGCGACCCGGGGCTGCGGTTCCGGGCGGTGGACGGGTTCGCCGATTTGGCGGAGGAGCTGGCGCTGGGTGGCCCGCTGGTGACCGCGGTGGATGACCTGCAGTGGGCCGACCCGTCCAGCCTGCTGACGTTGGGGGCGCTGATTCGCCGGCTGGCGTTTCTGCCGGTGGCGTTGATCGGATGTCTGCGGCCGTCGCCGCGGGGGGCTGAGCTGGATCGGCTGGTCGATGCGCTGGACGCTGCGGGAGCTCGGCATGTGATGGTGCGTGGGCTGGCCGAGGAGGCGGTGGGCGAGTTGGTGGCCGAGGCGGTGGCCGCCGAGCCGGGTCCGGGGCTGCTGGCCGAGGTGACGGGCGCGGCGGGTAATCCGCTGTTCGTGACCGAGCTGCTGGCGGCGCTGGCCCAGGAGGGGGCGATCGCGACGTCGGATGGGCGGGCCGAGGTCGCCGAGGCGAGCCTGCCGCCTACGTTGCGGCTGACCGTGCTGCGCCGGCTCAGTTTCCTGCCCGAGGCGACGTTGCAGGTGTTGCGGGCCGCGTCGATCCTGGGGTCCAGTTTCGCTCTCACCGACCTGTCGGTGAGCACTGCCCGCCCGGCGCTGGAGCTGTCCCAGCTGCTGGCCGAGGGGATCGCCGGGCGGGTGCTGGAGGATGACGGGGATCGGCTGCGGTTCCGGCATGACTTGATCCGGGACGCCATCTACGAGGATCTGCCGCTGGCGGTGCGCCGCGGGCTGCACCGGGAGGCCGGGCAGCGGCTGGCGGAGTCCGGCCGGCCGGCGCTGCAGGTGGCCGAGCAGCTGGCCCGCGGCGCCGGGCCCGGCGACGGCGAGGCGATCGGCTGGCTGACCCGGGCCGCCCGGGACGCCGCCGCCACCGCGCCGGACGTCGCCGCCGAACTGCTGCACCGGGCGATCGAGCTGATGAACCCGGCCCACCCCGGCCGCGACCGGCTGCTCGCCGAACAAGCCAGCAGCCTCATGTGGGCCGGCCGGATCGCCGAGGCGGAGAACGCCTGCCGAATGCTGCTAGACCGCCATCATGACCAGTCTGTCGAGAACACCGCTCGGACCTGTCTTGGACACACCCTGCTGGCCCAAGGCCAGGCAGGCGCTGCGCTGAGCGAACTGGAGCGGGCGGGCGGGTCACGGGTTCTCACCAATGCCGAGCGAGCCGCCGCCCAAGCGTGGGCAAGTTACGCTCGCCTGGCGCTGGGAGATCTCGACGGTGCCGCAGTCGTGGCCGAGAAGGCACGGTCGGCCGCGGCGTCCGCCGGCGACCACCTGTCTATCAGCGTCGCCATGGCGTCGCTGGCTCTGGTCTCAGAGTTCCACGGTCATTTGCGGGATGCATTGCGGATCATCGATAGGGCGGTGCGGCTAGCTGACGCGAGTCCCGGCCGGCAGGGCCACCGCTATCCACTGCACGCGATCCGGGGTTGGCTGCTCGTTGAGTCTGACCGCCTTGCGGATGCGAAGGTCTCGCTTGGCGCTGGCAGGCGGATCAGCGAAGAGCTCGGTGTCCGCTGGCCGCTTCCGACCTACCAGGTGTTCGATGGCTTCGAACGCTTCGTCGCCGGGGAGTGGGACGACGCGATTGCTGAGTTCGAAGCGGGTTTCGAGCTGGCGGATGAGATTGGCGAGATCTACACCCGCATGTACGCCCACGGAATGGCATCCCTGATTTGCTTCCATCGTGACGACCTCATCGGTGCACGCGATGCCGCCAATGCCGCTGACCGGGATCTGGCCGGGCGCAACCCCGGCTACCGCATGACCCTGGTCACCTGGCCGCGCGCGCTCGTCCTGGAAGCCGAGGGTGAGCTTGCACCTGCATTTGCCATGCTCGCCAATGCATGGGACGGATGCGTCAGCTCCGGGATCGCGCTGGAATACCCGGCAGTCGGCCCTGATTTCGTTCGGCTCGCCCTCGTCACCGGAAATGCCGGGCGGGCCAGGGACGTCTCGGCTGCCGTCAACGAGGTGGCGTCCGGGAATGACGTGCCCTGGATGACTGGAGCGGCGCTGCGCTGCCGGGGCCTGATCGCAGACGACGCCGAGCTCTTGCAAGCGGCCGCTGCCGCCTACTCAGGTGGATCACGCCGGCTTCAGGCGGCCCTTGCCCACGAGGAAGCCGGCGCCGCCTACGCCAGGCATGGCCAGACCGATCGCGCCCGACCACTGCTCGATGAGGCGATCGCCCTTTACGAGCAGCTCGGCGCTGCACACGACCGGGCTCGCGCGCAGGCGATCCTGCGTGCGGCGGGCATCCGCCGGGGCCGCCGCGGTCCTCGCCAGCGTCCCGAGATCGGCTGGCCCAGTCTCACGCCAGCCGAGCGCACCGTCGCCGGGCTGGTGGCCGAGGGACTGTCCAATCCGCAGATCGGCGACCGGCTGTTTCTATCACGCCGCACCGTGCAAACCCATCTCGCGCACGTGTTCAGCAAGCTGGACGTCACCTCCCGCGCCCAGCTCGCCGCCGAGGTGGCTCGGCATCACGACCAGCCGCAAGCCGCAGTCAACTAGCACCAAGCTCGCCGGTCGGCACGTGATCATCGCTTGCCGCTGATATCGGCCAGCTGGCCGATGTCTCGGTAGCTGGCCGCCCCGCACCCTGGAACGAGCCCGCATGGGCCGTGTCCGTGCACCCGAGAACCTTAGGAGAAGCGCATATGTCCACCACACAATCCGTGGGCCGGAGGGCCACACCTCGCGGCTCGTCCAGCAGCGGCGCTCATCGAAACCTCGGCCTGGCCCTGGTCGTCATCGCTACCGCGCAGCTGATGGTGGTGCTGGACGCGACAATCGTGAACGTCGCGTTGCCGCATATCCAGCGGGCGCTCGGCTTCTCCGGCTCCGGCCTGGAGTGGGTAATCACGGCGTACGCGCTCACGTTCGGCGGCCTGCTGCTGCTCGGCGGGCGCGCCGGCGA
Source organism: uncultured Actinomycetota bacterium (assembly GCA_963839995.1). Classification (GTDB taxonomy): domain Bacteria; phylum Actinomycetota; class Actinomycetes; order Mycobacteriales; family Jatrophihabitantaceae; genus CAWIUB01. Next base: position 172,379 of record CAWIXH010000002.1, read on the forward strand.
CCTGCTGGGCCGCCGCCGGGTACTGATCGCCGGGTTGCTGTGGTTCTCGGCCGCGTCGCTGGCCGGAGGCTTCGCCACCTCCGAGGCCTGGCTGCTCACCGCCCGGGCCGCGCAGGGCGTCGGCGGCGCGCTGATCGCGCCCACCGCGCTGGCGCTGATCACCACCACGTTCGCCGAAGGCCCGGCGCGCAACCGGGCAATGGGCGTGTACGCCGCGATGAGTGGCGGCGGCGCGGCGGTCGGCCTGGTCGCCGGCGGCCTACTCACCACCTACCTGTCCTGGCGGTGGGTGCTGTTCGTGAACGTGCCGATCGGCGTGCTGACCGCCGCCGTCGCGCCGTACGTGCTTGCCGAGTCGCCCCAGCGCCGGGGCCGTTTCGACCTGCCGGGGGCGATCACCGGCACAAGCGGCGTGGCCCTGCTCGTATACGGGCTGTCAAATGCGGGCACCGACCAGGCCGGCGTCTCGCACTGGACCGACACAAAGGTGGTCGCCTCGCTCGCGGCCGCCGCAGTCCTGCTGGTCGCGTTCGTGGTCATCGAGTCCCGCAGCCGGCAGGCGCTGCTGCCGCTGCGCATCCTGGCCGACCGCAGCAGGTCAGGCGCCTACCTGATCATGCTGCTGGTCGCCACGGCCATGTTCGGCATCTTCTTCTTCCTGACGATCTTCGTGCAGACCGTCCTCGGCTACAGCCCGCTGAAGTCCGGCGTCGCCTTCCTGCCGTTCGCGGGCACGATCGTGGTGGTGTCCGGGATCGTCAGTCAGCTGATCAGCCGAACCGGCGCCCGGCCGCTGATGCTGACCGGCACGGCGGTCACCGCCGGCGGGATGTACTGGTTCTCTCACGTCGACGTGCACAGCAGCTACCTCAACGGTCTGCTCGGACCGATCCTGGTCACCGCAATGGGACTGGGCATGCTGTTCGTTCCGCTCTCGCTGGTGGCGCTCAACCGGGTCAGTCATGAGGCCTCCGGCGTCGCGTCCAGCCTGCTGAACACCGGCCAACAGGTCGGCGGCGCGATCGGGCTTGCTGCGCTCGGCACCGTGGCGTGGACAACCGTGGCCAACAGCGTCCATAGCCAGGTCGCAGCCGCCACTGCAGCCGCCGGCACGGTCGGCCACCGACTGCCGGCCACCTCGGTGCCTGCGGCGATCTACCACAACGCCCTCGCCACGGGAATCTCCCGCGGTTTCCTGGTCGCGTCCGGGATCGCGCTGGCCGCCTTCGTCGTCGCCGCGGTTGCCATCCGCGTGCAACGCGACGATCTCGCCGCCGCGGTGGCCGACGTGCCGCCGGTTCACGCCGAACCCGTGTTCGAGCCAGCCAACTCATGAACACACCTACCCGAGCAGGAGATGAGATGGACACAGCCAATAACGCCGAGTCGACCACGACCGCTCAGATGACCTCGGGCTCTGTCGCCTCGACGGACGGAACCCGCATCGGCTACCTGCGGCTCGGCCGGGGCCCGGCCGTGGTGCTGCTGCATGGCAGCAACGAGTCGGCCCGCAGCCACACGCAGCTGGCCCGGGCGCTGGCCGACACCTTCACCGTCTACCTGCCCGACCGGCGCGGTCGCGGCATGTCCGGCCCGCATAAACCAACCACGGCATCCGCACCGAGGTCGAGGACCTGCAGGCCGTCCTAGCCGAATCCGGCGCGCAACGGGTCTTCGGGGTCAGTGTCGCCGCGCTGATCGCCCTCCAGGCCGCACGAGCCGACGCGACCATTCGCCGGGTCGCCGCCTACGAGCCGGCCCTGCTGATGGACACGTCGGGCTCGTACACCGGGTGGGTGCACCGCTTCGACCAGGAGATGGCTAGGGGTAAGGTGGCGGCCGCACTGGTTACCAGCTTGTATGGCTTCGACCTGGCGCCACCGGCCCTTAAGCTCATGCCGCGCCGGTTGCTGGAAGCCCTCACCGACATGGCGATGAAGAGCGAGGACCGGAAGGCTGCCGGCGACACCGTCACCATGCGCAAGCTCGCCCCGACCCTGCACTACGAGGGCGTCCTGGTCGCCGAGCTGGCCGGCACCATTGGCACGTTTGCCGACGTCCCCGCCGACGTCCTGCTTCTTGGCGGCAGCATGAAGCGGCCGGCCTTCATCAAGCCCGCCTTCGAGGCGCTTGCGCACACCCTCCCGCACAACCGGCGGGTGCAATTCCCCGAACTCGACCACGGTGGGACCGGTGACGTCAGCCCGTCCAACCGCAACGGCAAGCCCGAGGTTGTCGCTCCGGAGATCGGTTCCTTCCTCGCCCAGTAATGACCCTTCAGCCCCAGACGTCTACAAAGGCACACGCGGGACAACCGTCGGACCTTCCCGCGCTTCCGCCGCCTCCGCCACCCGGCAGCGCCCTCGATTGGTTCCGGTGGATCGTCGCCGTGATGAAGGCGAGCACGGGCGGGAACCGGCGGAGCGATCCGGCGGCACCACGCCCAGACCGGCGGTAGCGACAGCCTGGCCACCGTCGTGATCGCCGTCAGCGCCGACGTGGCGATGTTCGTGGCCAAGCTGATCGCAGCCGTGTTGACTGGCTCGGTCGCGCTCTTTGCGGAGACGGTCCACTCGCTTGCCGACACGGGCAACCAGCTGGTCCTGCTCAAGGGGCTACGTCGTGCCGGGCGCCGGGCCGATGTGCGGCACCCCCTCGGGTACGGTGCCGAGCTGTTCTACTGGTCGCTGCTGGCCGCACTGGGCATTCTCGTCGTCGGCGGCGTCCTGTCGGTATGGGAGGGCGCGCAACGCCTGATCCACCCCAGCGAGGTGCAGGTCGCTCTGCTGGGATTTGCCGTGCTCGGCCTCGGCTTTCTCCTGGACGGCACCTCGTGGCTCACCTCAGTGCGCCAGCTCCGTCGGGAGGCGACGGCGCGAGGGGTGCCGCTCCGGCGGCACATCCGCTCGACCACTGATACCGCCGTCACCGCCGTTTACTACGAGGACGCCGCGGCGCTGCTCGGGAACGCGATCGCCCTGGCCGGCCTCGCAACGCATCAGCTCCTTGGCTCCACCGCGCCCGATGCTGTTGCCGCGATCGTGGTTGGCCTGCTGCTGGCGACTATCGGTCTGCGCCTGGCAAGACGAAACCGCGATCTGCTAACCAACCGTTCGGAGTCCCCGCTTGTCCTTGACCGTATCCGGGATCTGCTCGCCGCCGATGAGCAGGTGGCTGCGGTCGGTCAGGTGGCAAGCGTTTACGTCGGCCCGCACCAGCTCCTGGTGACCGCCGAGATACAACCGATAGACGCACTGTCCGGCCTGCGTTTGCGTCAGCCGCTAGCCGAACTGCGCGGCCGGGTGGCTGAAACAATTCCGCGCGTGGCGGCCGTTCTCCTGATACCGGCCGTTGCTGTCGAATCGCAGCCGGAGCTGACGCCATGGGAGCGCGACTACTGGCTGCGGCGGTTCCCAGAGCACGAGCAAGCGTGATCACCGAACATGCCTGCCGTCCGACCCAACGCGACGACCTCGTCGCTTAGCTCGTCCAGACACCGTAGGTCGGCTGTACCCGCGTTCGAGCCCAACCAACCCTTAACTGCCACGTGGGAGATGTGATGGATCTGGTGCCGGAAATGACGTTCAGGGAGACCATCGAGGGCCCATGGGGTCCCATCACGGGAAGCCCGCTTGGAGCTCGGCTGTGCTGGCAGATCACCAGCGCCATGCTCACCGGACCACGCATCGAAGCGAGCCTCGCGATGCCTGGCGCGGACTGGATTCGGCTGGGCGCGGACGGTATCCGTCGCCAGGACCAACGCCTCACCTTCGTCACCAACGACGGGGCGGTTGTGCTGCTGCGCTATGACAATGCGCTCATCCGGGAGAGTCCCGCCTACCTGGGCGCGCTAGAGCAGGGCGGCGAGACGCAGTTCGACCAGCAATATATGCGGATACTCGCGCAGTTCGATACCGGCGATCAGCGCTATGCCTGGCTGACCAGCAGCTTGTTCCTCGGCGAAGGACGCCTCGCCGGTCGTCGACAGATCGAATACCGCATCTACCGCGTCGACTGATCTATGCGGAACGCCAGTGGGGCTGCCCGGCGTCCGGGGAAACAGCGCCGACTCGGCGAATTCCCTGCACAAAAAGCGAATTCTCTCTGGACACAGTTGCTTGCCGTCGGATAGAATCGATCACATGTTCGAGGAGTCTCCGGCCGCTGGTGCGGTGCTGGCCGAGGCGCCGCCCGGGCCGGAGTGCGTCGCGGCATTGGCCGGATTGGATCTCGATACCCTGCCTACCGACGGGCAGCTGGACGTCCTGGTGGCCATTGAACGGCAGGTGTCGTGGTTGCACGGGATGCAGCAGCGGGTGCTGGCCGGCATCGACGACCGCATCCAGGCCACTCGGCCGTCCGCCCGGGCGCCGGTGGCGAACCTGGCTCGGGAGGAGGTGGGCTGCGCGTTGCGGCTGGCGCCAGGCACCGCGGCGGATCGGCTGGCGGTCGCCGGCACGTTGTGCGACCGGCTACCGGCGACGCTGCACGCGTTGGAAGCCGGGGAGATCACCTACTGGCACGCCCGGGCATTGGCCGAGGTGGCGATCCGAGTCGACCCGGTGGCCGCCGCACGGCTGGAGCAGGCGGTGCTGCCCGAGGCCGGTGACCAGACCGTCGGCCGGTTCCGCACGGCCGTGGCCGGGGCGGCAACGGCACTCGATCCGGCCTACGCGGAAGATCGCCGCCACCGGGCGCTGGCCGACCGGTGCGTGCGTATCAGGCCGGCCGGCGACGGGCTGGCCAGCCTGTGGGCGCTGCTGCCCGCCGAAGGCGCTGCCGCGCTGGACGCCGCGGTGACCGCGCTGGCCTCGGTGACCTCCGCCGGCGACCCGCGCACGTGCGACCAGCGACGGGCCGACGCGCTGGTCGACCTGGGCGCCGCGGCCCTGCACGACCCGGCGCTGCCCCGGGCGCAGGGGCTGCGGCCGCAGGTTCAGGTCACCATCTCCCTGTCCACCCTGCTCGGCCTCGACGAGCACCCCGCCGAACTGGCCGGACACGGCCCGATCCCCGCCGAACTGGCCCGGCGGATCGCCGCCGACCCCACCGGCAGCTGGCGGCGGCTGGTCCTCGACCCGGTGCACCACCGGCTGCTCGACTACGGCAGGCGCACCTACCGGCCACCCGCCGACCTGGCCCGGTACGTCACTCGCGACCGGCTTTGTGTCTTCCCGCAGTGCCAGCGCAACGCCGCCCGCTGCGACCTGGACCACCAGATCCGCTACGCCGACGGCGGGACCACCGACGCGCAGAACATCGCCCCGCTGTGCCCGCGGCACCACGCCGTCAAAGACGACGGCGGCTGGCAGGTCACCCGCCAACCCGACGGCGACTACCACTGGACCAGCCCCACCAGCCGCAGCTACACAGTCTCGACCCCGCTACCCGAACCCCCCCGCCACCCACACCCGTCCCGATCACACCAACCGAACCCGAACCAGACCCACCCGGCGACGACCCGCCGCTGTTCTGACTGGCCGATGGCGTGGACTGACGATCTTGGACACGAACCGGCCACGAACGCGACGAGGACCTCGGCCGCCGTTGAATCTTGAACCGTGCCGGGGCGACCGGATCGGCCGTGAGCCTGGCTTGTAGCGGCTGCCGACCGTTGGTGGTCAGGCCGTAGGCCAACACGAGGACGTACAGTGTGAGCGACGCGAGCGGAGCGAGCAGTCCGACCACCGCGCAACCAACGAACAGCGCGATACCGGCCCACGCCATATGGCTTTCACTGCGCGCGTATGCCCCATCGACGTCGGGCTCGAACAGCGCTGGCCGTCGGCGCAAGGCGACCCACTGATCAGCCAAGCTGAAGCCTGTACGGCGGCGACGATGCCGTAAAAGGTGGCCGCGACCCGACCATTCGTACCAGCCTTGGTGAGGCTATCGGCAAGGACCCTGGTTGGGGAACGGGACGAACGCGACCCTCAACAGCACCATCAGGTTTCCCCACGCCAGCAGCGGGTCGACCTGCCGGATACGGCTGGAGAACGCGTGGTGGCACAGCCACACAACGCCGATGCTGAGGAAGGAGTCGAGGTAGGCCAGGTGGGCCGGCCAGGTCAGCCGAACGGCTCCGGCTGGGCACGTCGCGCCGCCGGGCTTGCGCACCGTGCTGAACGGGGATCGGCCGCTCGGTTCATTGAACCGCCTCCAGGGTGCATCTCTTGCCGCTGAGCCAACCGCTTTGCTACGGCCGTGACCCACTTTCGCGTCGGAATTCTGGTCAGGGCTGTGGCGAAGAGTGGGTGGCGAACGACGATCGCAGGTGCTCGCCGTTGACGAGCGCGGCGACGCCGGCCAGGACCAGGCCGCAGACGCCTTGTTCGATCTTCATCCACAGCGGGAAGGTGCCGGGGAGCGCGATGATGACCACGATGGCCACCGGCATGACGATCGAGATGATCCGCAGTCGCAGATACGCCCGGCGCGCGCCTCGGGCCGCGCGGACGGTGAAGCTGAACGTCAGCAGGGCGCTGGCGACGACAATGATCCCACGCGTCCAGACCGCGGAGTTCACCTCCGCGGTGTGGTTGCGTAGCAAGACGATGGCAACGACGGTGAGCGCGCTGATGCCGAGGTAGCTGCTGACGAGAAGCTTGATGCTGCGGAAGGCCTTCACGGCGCGCGGGCGATTGGTGTCCGCCGCGGACCGTCTGTAGGTACTCGGGTTGCTCACGCTGATCCTTTCGTTTTCGACGTCGGTCCTTGCGTGCGCCCCGGGCTGCCGCGTCGAATCGCCTGCCACTCAAGCCACAGTTTCCGGGCGGAGCGGGTGCCGTCGCGGCTGGTCACAGCTGGCTGTGCGCCCGCTGTTCGGCGACGGCTGCGAGATGCTCGGCAACCGCTTGATGCAGCTTCTCGCTGGCGGCGGCGATCCATGCGTCGATACGGGTTTGATGCGCGACGTGAAGTGCGCATTCTGCGTCGTAGAGGCGGCGGGCCGCGGCAGGTATCCGGTCGCTGCGGTCGGCACGAGATGCGCAGGTCGTGGCGGTGATCATGGTGGGGCTCCTCAGTGGGTCAGGCTGGTCGGGCGCGGCGGTGCGCGGCGGGCAAGGTTGCGGCTGTCAGGTTCAGCGCTGCGCGTCGGCGGCACACGGTGCGTTCGGTGGTTGCAAGTTGGTCCGCGATGTCGCGGGCGGACTCGCCGCGTTCGGTGAGCCGGCGGATGACCTCGTCCTGTTCGGCGCGGGTCAGGTCATGTAGCCGGACCTGGTGGTATCCGGCGACGGCCCGTTCGACGGCGATCTGATCGATGTCCTCTCCGACTCGGTGGTCTGCCAGATCAGGCATGTCCAGATCGCTGTCGCGACAGGCCAGCAGGGCGAGCCAGCTGGGCCCTGACGAGTGGGCGCCAGCGACGTCCGCGGGCAGGACACGGTGGGATCGCGGCGGAGTGCTGTCCTTGCGGGGACGTCCCCGGGAACGCTTGTGAGTCACGATCCGGCCGTGATCGAAGATCTGACCACCCCAGACGCCGGTGGGTTCCTGTCGGGCCGCTGCGCCGGCCAGGCAGGCCAACCGGGCTGGACAGTCCGCACACAATGCCTTCGCGAGCTGTAGGTCGGCCGGAGCGTCGGCGAACCAGAGGTCGGGATCGTGCCGTTGACAGGGCAGGTCGATGGGGGCGCATCTGCCGATGGGGTCGTCGCTTGAGGTCGCCCGTGGTTGAGCGCGCACGCAGGTCCGCCGGTCGCCAGCCGGCCGGCGGTCCAGATCGAGGCGGTGTGCATGGCCCTCCCGACCCACGGCCCTGGCCAACAGAGACTGCAGTGCGTCAGCTTCAGCGTCGAATCGACCGGCAATGGACTCGCGATGCGACAGGTGGCGCACCCTGTTCATGGTGTGCCGCACGTTGCAGGTCCGCTTACGGTCGCCATGGCGCGCGCCGGGCGGCCAGCGTTGGGCGGTGTTGCTGGCTCGTCGCCGCCGTGCCGTCGCTTGCGGCGGCTTGCCCGGGCACGGCGCTCGTTGGCGGCCTCGGCGATCAGTTCGTCGCGCCGGATGTCGGCGAGCTGCCCGATGACGTAGCTATTCACGATGCTTCCTCTCGCTGTGGGTTGCTCGGCATTCAGCCTGTGCCGAGCAGGCAGCGCAGACATCGGCCAGATGGCCGATGTTGGTTCCGGGAGTCGCAACGGTTGGGAGATCTTTCCGCGGCTGGCTCAGGGGATCGCGCCGCTCCCGCCTGAGGTTGACACCCGGAGTCACCCTCGGCCGGCATGACCTGAGCGCGTCGGTTGCGGAGATCGGCCAGCTGGCCGACGTCCCGCTCGCCGATTCGGTCGAGCCTTGACGCCGTGCCTGTCGATCCGCGGGCCGAACCGGACAACTACCAACCAAGCAGGGCGCACCGATGACCGGTCAGTCAGTCGTCGTGACGCTTCGCGCGTACGGATACGACGCGAGGTCGGACGGCCTCGGGAATGTGCGGGGCGGGTGTGGCGGAGCTGCACGGATGGAACCGAAACCAACTGCTGTGGCCTGGCGAGGTTGTACGTCGCGGGTGACAACGCCTCACTGGAGGTCGTACGGGAGATCGCCGACCGAGCCGGTCCGATCGCCGTCGCGTTGCTGTTCGAGTGCATCTGACGCAGCTCCCGGCCAGCGTGGGCGTTCGGTTGACCGGCACGCCGCCGACCTGCGGACCTGCTCCTGAACGAGCCGTGGTTCTTCGTCGAGGGCCTGCTCTGGAGTGGCGCTCGGCATCGGGTTCGTCCATCCGTCCGGACATCGGGCGTGGACACTGTCGGCGATCGTCGCGTGCTTGCCGCTGACCGCTGTCGGCGTGCTCAGCGGGCTCGGCGCGATCGGCTCACTCCATCTTGGCAGACAGGTGTGTCCAGACGAGATCAGCCCCCCGCGACGAGGATCCGGCCGGTCAGTGTCGGCTGACTTCGGCGGCAAGTTGGGCACGTGAGGAGATGGCCAACTTGGCGAAGACGTGGGACAGGTGAGTCTGCACCGTGCGCCGCGACACGTACAGCCGATCGCCGATCTGCGGGTTGGACAATCCCTCGGCCACCAGATCGACGATGCTTTGTTCGGTCGGTGTCAGGCTGCGCCACCCCAGGGCGGGGCGTTTGCGGCTTCCTCTCCGGCCACGGCGGATGCCCAGCTCACGCAGTCTCGCTTCGGCGCGCGCGACGTCGCGGGCCGCACCGAGGCGCTCGAAGGTGGTCAGTGCCCTATCGAGCAGCGTTGCCGCGCTGTCTACCGCCCCGTCACGGGCGAGCATCGTCGCGGCTTCTTCATGCGCAAGGGCCGTCTGCAGCGGACGCCCTGCCGCCGTGTAGCGGTCAGCGGCCGCGCGCAGCGTGTCCGAGTCGCCGGCGAGTAGTCCCCGGCAGCGTAGGGCGGCGGCGCCGGTGATTGGCGGCGCATTCTGGGTGGTCGCGAGGTCGGTCACCGCCGCCGCCACCTGCTCGGCACGCTCGCGCTCGCCAAGGGCGAGCGCGAGGCGCACCAGGTCGGGCCCGAACACGGGGTATTCGATCGCGAGCCCGCAGCGGCTGCACTCGCTCCAGCACTCGAAGAGGACGGCGAAGGCCTGAGGAATGTCATCGCGGGCTTCCAGTAGCAGCGCACGCACCCAGGTCAGCCAGTGGCTGCGGTATCGGGGCCCTGTCGCGGCGAGCTCGTCCGCAGCTGCCTCAGCCGCCGTTTCGGCTTTGCGGAGATCGCCGCGGTGCAGCGCAATCAGGGCCATGACGCTCAGCCCGTGGATCAGGCTGTAGCTGTCACCGATCTCATCCGCAAGTTCCAGGCCGGTCTCGAACTCGGCGACGGCATCGTCCCATTCGCCGGTCAGAAAACGCTCGACAGCGAGGCTGGTCTGGTAGCTCGGGAGCATCCCGCGCATGCCGAGCTCCTCGTTGATCCGTATGCCGGTCTTGAGCGTGTCCCTAGCCTCCGGCAGCCGGTCCAGTCCCAGCAGGATGCGTCCCCGGCATAGGTGCACCGGATAGCGATGCCCGACGCGTTGGGGGCTCTGGTCTGCCAGGCGTACCGCGTCGTCCGCGGTCCGCAGCGCGTCGCTTAGCTCCGCGCGCATCTCCCCGACAGTGGCCAGGCTGCACATGGCAAGGCTGGTCATGACCGCGTCGTCGGCTGCGGCCGCCGCGGTCATCGCCTTCCCCGCGGCGGCGGCAGCGTGGTCGAGATCGGCCAGTGACCAGTAGGCGATGGCGGTCCATCCCCACGCGCTGGCCCTTTCCGCGTCGGTCAGCAGCCCAGACCGGTGCACCGCCGCTAACTGCACCAGGGCATCGGATGCGCGCCCCCGCGCGATAAGCATCTGCGCCAGAGACGCTCGCGCCGGTCCGTCCACCAGTGCGTCATGCTCGCGCTCGAGTAGGGACCGGCATGCCGCCTCAGCATCCTGTAAATGCCCCGCCCACATCAGGCTGACCCCCCGCTCGGTGATCAACTGATCGCGGGCAGGGTCGAACCGATCGGTCAGCTCGATCGCGTGCTGCAACAGATCAGCTGCCACGCGCGGCGATCCCGGGGCCACCTCGCGGGCGGCCTTGGTCAGCCAGCTGATCGCCTCGGCATCTCCAGGCGCGGCGCCACGAGCTAGCTGCCCCGCGACCTGCAGGGCCGGCGCCCCCGAACGTGCCAGCCGCTGACCGGCCTCTCGGTGCAGCGCCAGCCGCACGCTTTCGGGTAGGTCCTCATAGACGGCATCGCGGATGAGATCATGACGGAACCGCAGGCGATCGCCGGCGTCTTCCAATACGGACGCGTCGACGGCGCTGCCCAGCACCGCGGACAGGTCGAGGACCGAACGAGTCGTCGTCGTGGACAGGTCGAGGACCGAGAAGCTCGAACCCAGGATCGAGGCAGGACGTAGCGCCTCTAACGTGTCGTCGGGCAGGAAGCTGAGCCGGCGCAGGATGGTGAGACGCAGCGTCGGGGGCAGGCTGGCCTGCTCCACCTCGGCGTGGCCGTCCACGGTCCTGACGGCCCCCTCTTGCTTGATCGCTGCCAGCAGCTCGGTGAGGAACAGCGGGTTACCTCGTGCTCCCGCCATTTCTTCCAGGAGCCGGCGTCCGGGCTCGGCCGCGACCGCGTCGGTCACCAGGTCCACAACGGCCCGTTTGTCGAGCGGGCCAAGGGTCAGACGGCGCGCCTCGGCGGCATCCAGGGCCTCGAGCGCCAGCCCCAACTCCTCGACCCTAGGTGAGGGACGCAGACAGCAGATGATCGCCACCGGCAGGTGGGTCAGCCGTCGAGCTAGCCCGCCTAGCGTCAGCAGACTCGACGGATCGGCCCACTGCAGATCGTCAAGGCCGATCACCACCGGCTCGCGAAGCGCCAGCGTCTCCACCAGGTCGACGAACGCGTCGACGGCCTGAAAGCGCAGCCCAGCGTCGCTGCTCACCGTGATGGGGCCGTGCTCACCCGCACGCGGCGTCAGCAGTTCGGCCAGGGCCGCACGAGGCGGGTCCGGCGAGGAACGTGAGCAGCCGAGCGCGTCGGCCAGCACGCCGAACGGGCGGGTCCGTTCTAGTTCCTCGGCACGCGCCGCGTGCACCTGAACGTTCCGGTTCCGGGCCGCGGCGAGCGCCTCGGCCAGCAGCCGAGTCTTGCCGATGCCCGCTTCCCCTTCGACTATCGCGACGGTGAGCCGTCCGGAGGTCATTCGGTCGAGCGTGTCGCCGAGCGCCGCGAGTTCCGACTCGCGGCCGCGAAAGGTTGGGACCGCCGTGAACGCGGTCATACCCCGAAGTTACCACCATGGCCTAGTCATGGAGATCAGCTCCGCGACCGAGGCTCGCGGCGGCACGGGCGCCGTACCAGGCCCGTTTGCCGTCCCGGCTCCATCGTGCAGCGGCGGTTCAATGCCGCCGTTGCGGGGTAACATCCGGCGGGTGGCCACGCAGGCGTCGCGCCCGCGGCTGCTCGGGCGTGCGGACGAGGTCGCGACGCTGAGTGAGGCCCTGGATCGGGTTGCCTCCGGGCGGTTGGCGGTCGTGCTCCTCGAGGGCGAGGCGGGCATCGGCAAGACGCGGCTGCTCGAGCACGCCCTTGCCGACGCCCAGGCCCGCGGCATGCAGGTCGTTGCGGGACGGGCGGAGGAGCTGGAGCGCAACCGGCCGTTCGGCCTGCTGGCCGGCGCATTCGGCTGCACGGCGGCGTCCCCTGATCCCTGCGCGAGCTGGAGCAGGCGGCCCAGTCGCCGCTGCTCACCGCAGCCGAGCGGGCCACCGGTTTGGGGTGGGCAAGCATTGCCCGCATGTGGCTCGGCGATCTCGACGGCGCTGCCGCGGTCGCCGAGCGGACCCGCACCGCGGCCGCGCAGCCGGCGACGATCTGGCCACCTCCATCGGTATGGCGATGTTCGCGGTGGTCTCCTACCTTCGCGGGCAGCTCCACGAGGCGATCCAGGTCTGCGACGATGCCGTGCGACTGGCCGACCGGAGCCCCGGCAGGCAAGGACACAGTTATCCGATCCACGCCCCGCGCGGATTCGTCATGGTGGAGCTCGACCGGCTCGATGAGGCAAGATCCACGCTCGAGACGGGTACCCGGATCAGCGAGGAGCTCGGCATCCGCTGGCACCTGGCCAGCTACCAGATGGCGCGCGCGTTCGAACGCTACGCCGCAGGGGAGTGGGACGATGCCGTCGCCGAGATCGACGCGAGCTTCGAGCTGGCTGGCGAGACCGGTGAGGCCTACGGCCTGATCATCACGAACAGCCTGCTGTCTCTGATCAGCCTCCACCGCAACGATGTCGAGCGTGCCAGGGAGGCTGCGGCCACGGCTGTGAGTGAGTTCACGCAGACCGGTGCTCGCTACCGGGCGCATTGGTCGCTGTGGGCGCATGCGCTCGTCCTCGAGGCTGACGGGAAGATCGACGACGCATATGCAGCCCTCGCTGACGTCTGGGATCAGTGCACGCTGCTGGGGATCGTCCTGGAGCACCGGGTGTTCGGGGCCGACCTCGTCCGTCTCGCGCTGGAGAGCAGGCCGATCGCGTCACGCAGCGCGTCGGCCTGAACACGTAGACGCTGGAGATTCACGAGCGGCTGGACGCAGCCCGCAACCTGGCTCGCACCGAGGCTGTGCTGCGTGAGGCAGGGATCCGGCGCGGCCGGCGTGGCAGGCGTGGCCGACCGCAGACCGGCTGGCAGAGCATCACCACGACCGAGCGCACCATCGCGAGCCTCGTCGCCGAGGGCCTGTCCAACCCGCAGATCGGCGACCGGCTCTACGTCTCCCGCCGGACGGTGCAAACGCATCTTGCGCATATGTTCGTCAAGCTGGATGTCGGCTCCCGCGCCGAGCTTGCGGCCCAGGTGGCTCGCCATCGCGGCCGCGGTCCAACCTGAGCGAGCGCTCTGCGTAGCGTCCGATGGCCTCGGCAAGGTGCAGGCGCGTGTGTGGCAGCCCCACGCGGTTCGGACAGAGACCGGCTGCTGGGTGGACGTGCGTCCGCAACGGGGCTGATCACCGAGGTGCGCGAGTATTTCGACACCGCGTACGCCCAGCGCGTTCTGTTCGGCGCCGCGTAGCTGCCGCCACCGGCGGCGCCCACCCGCCGCCCGGGCTCAGGCGCCGAGAGTTGGCCGAGCGCTGGGCCAGCGGTAGGGGCGCAACGCCGCGCGCAGGACCGGAGCCAGCCGGGCAGCCAACTCGTCGCTGGGCATCGACGCGACCGGCTCCAGCCGCAGGATGTATCGGTCGAAGATCAGCCCGACGAGCACCACGCTGGCCACCGCCGCCCGGTACGTCGCATCCGGTCCGCCGATTCGCCCGGCCAGGCTACTGACCATCTCACCTTGGACGACCTCGCGAACCAACCGGGCAACGTCCTCGTCGCCCACCGCGCCGGCGATCATGACACGCAGCGGTGCGGATCGCCGCCGATCGTCCCAGGCCGCCAGCAACGCGCGCAGGAGCCGTTCGGGCAGCGTGTTCACGTCACCGGCAAGCGCATCGGTCAGTATCTCGGCAGGGTTGGCCGACAGCGCCATCACCGCGCCGAACAAGCCGCGTTTGGAGCCGAAGAAGTAGCTGATCAACGCCGCATCGACGCCTGCCTCGTCCGCGATCGAGCGCAGCGTGACAGCCTGGTACCCGTCGGCCAGGAATCGGCGCCGGGCGACCTCGAGCACCGCAGCCCGGGTGTGCGAGCCGCCTGGGCGGCGGCCGCGCCGTGAGGACTTATTCATCAGGCTCGAAGTCTCATGTCGGTCTGCCCGATCTTTCCGGACGCGTGGAACCAACCTCGGCCAGCTGGCGGATGTCTGCGATGGCGCCGCCGCCGCAGGCTGATTGCCGAACAGCCAAGATTTTATTCATCAGGCTTGAAATTATAGGTCGATCACATCCAGACTTCAATTCATGGTCAATGAATTATCTGTGGAGGCATCGATGACCACCGTCGTGCACGGCACTCGACCCCCTGTCATCAACCACCGCCCGGTACTCGCCGTCGTCTGCGTGGCGCTGGCGACCGTTGTCTCGGCCGTCGCGTCGCTCAACGTCGCGATCCCGTCCGTGGCACGCGACATCCACGCCACCCAGACCCAGCTGTCTTGGGTCATCGACGCGTACGCCCTGGTATTCGCCGCGCTGCTGTTGCCGGGAGGTGCGATCGGCGACCGATACGGCCGGCGGCGGGCACTGCTGGCGGGCCTGACGATCTTCGGTGCGGGCTCCATCGCCGCGATGACGGCGAGCGATCCGGGCTGGCTGATCGCGATGCGTGGCGTGCTCGGCGTCGGCGCTGCGCTGGTGATGCCCGCGACCCTGTCGACGATCACCAGCACGTTCCCCACCGAGCAGAAGGCGCGCGCTGTGGGGACCTGGGCCGGTGTCGCGGGAGCGAGCGCGATTCTCGGTCTGCTCGCCTCCGGCGTGCTGCTCGAGGCGTGGTCCTGGCGAGCCGTGTTCGGGCTGAACGTCGCGCTGGCCGTCATCGCCATTGTCGGCACGCTGCGGGTGATCCCGGAGTCGGCCGATCCGGACACTCCGCGTCTGGACGTCATCGGCGCAGTGATCGCCGTTGCCGGGCTCGGCACACTCGTCTACTCGATCATCGAGGCACCGACCCAGGGTTGGACGAGCGCGCACACCCTCGTCGGCGTTGTGATCGGCCTGGCGATCCTCGTCGGGTTCGTCTGCTGGGAGTTCACCCGCGAGAACCCGATGCTGGATCCGCGGCTGTTCACCCGCCCCGCCTTCGCCGCCGGGACGGTCTCGATCACCGTCCAGTTCTTCGCGTTCTTCGGCTTCGTGTTCCTCGTGCTGCAGTACCTGCAGCTGGTCCGCGGTGACGGCCCGCTGCTGGCCGCGCTCAGCCTGATCCCGATGGCGCTGGCGATGATGCCCAGCGCGCGCGTGGCTGCCCCACGGCTGGCTGCCCGGTTGGGAACTCGCCCGGTGACGGTCATCGGTCTGATCCTGGTCGCCGGCGGCCTGATCGTCCTGGCCCAGCTCGACGGCACGAGTTCGTACTGGCTGCTGTTGGCGGGCCTGATCGCACTCGGCGCGGGCATGGGGCTCGCGGTGACCCCGGCGACCGCTGCGGTCACCGACGCGTTGCCCGCTGACAAGCAGGGCATCGGTTCGGCGATGAACGACCTGGCTCGCGAACTGGGCGGCGCGCTCGGCATCGCCGTCCTCGGCAGCGTCCTGCAGTCGACCTACCGCGCGCACCTGCACCTTCCCGGTGCGTCCGCCCAGCTGGCCGAGAAGGCCCGCGCCTCACTTGGCCTCGCCAGCCAGCTCGGCCCGGATGTCGCGCATCGCGCAGGCGTCGCCTTCACCGACGGTATGCAGTCGGCATTGATCGTCGCCGTGATCGCCGTGATCGCGGCAGCCGCCGCGGTGGGCGCGGCGCTGCGCCGCCGCTGACCGCGTGGCAGGCTGGGGGTTGTCGAGCGCGGCGAGGTGGAGCCGAGCGAGGCGACGACGTGCTGACCGGATCTCGGCCAACTGGCGGATGTCTCGCTCGCACCACGAACGCACGCTGTACCAGATCGGACCTGGTCCTCGTCGAGGAGCATGCCGGGCGCTGCGACTGCGAAAGGAACCGTCGGGATGAGAGCTGTGGTGGTGGATGGTTTGGCGAAGCGCTAC
Organism: uncultured Actinomycetota bacterium; assembly: GCA_963839995.1. Lineage (GTDB taxonomy): Bacteria > Actinomycetota > Actinomycetes > Mycobacteriales > Jatrophihabitantaceae > CAWIUB01. The sequence continues at coordinate 188,480 of CAWIXH010000002.1, forward strand.
GGCGCGGTGCAGGCGGTCGGGGGTGTGAGCTTCATCGTGGAGGACGGTGAGATCTTCGCGTTGCTCGGTCCCAACGGAGCAGGCAAGACGACGACACTGGAAGTCTTGGAGGGCTTCCGCAGCCGGGACGCCGGCCGCGTCGAGGTGGTCGGCTTGGACCCGGGTGACCGCAGCAGCGCGCGCCGGTTGCGTGAGCAGATCGGGCTGGTGTTGCAGGACATTGCGGTCGAGCCGTACCTGACCGTGCGCGAGACGATCGCCCGCAACGCCGGGTATTACCCGGCCCCGCTCGACCTCGACGAGGTGATCGGCGTGGTGGGATTGGACGGCAACGAACGCACGAAGGTCAAGGATCTGTCCGGCGGGCAGAAGCGCCGGCTGGATCTGGCGTTGGGTGTGATCGGCAATCCGCGGCTGTTGTTCTTGGACGAGCCGACAACGGGTTTCGACCCTAGCGCCCGGCGCGACGCGTGGCAGCTGGTGCGCGACCTGCGGGCGGCGGGTACCACGATCCTGCTCACGACCCACTACATGGAGGAGGCCCAGGAGCTGGCCGACCGGGTCGCGGTCATCGCGGCGGGGGCCATCGTGGCCCAGGGCGACCCGGCCACCATCGGCGGTCGCGACACGGCGCGTGCCCGGATCCAGTTCACCCTGCCGGACGGCTGTGCGCCGTCGGAGCTGCCGATCGTGCCGTCCACGACCGAGAACGGGCTGGTCACCGTCGAAGCCGACGAGCCGACCGAGGTGCTGCACCGGCTCACCGGGTGGGCGCTGCGCCGCGGCCATACCCTGCCGGACCTGGTGGTGCAGCGCCCCAGCCTGGAGGATGTCTACCTGCAGCTGACCAGCGACAGTGCCGGGTCCTCCGCGGCGGAGGAGACAGCCCCGCGACGCGGCCTGCTGATCAGGAGCGGGCGATGACCGCGCTGACCGCCGCCGCCCCGGCCGCGGTTGCGCAGCGTGGCCCGATGGCCCTGCTCGCCCACCAGATCCGCTACGAGCAGCTGTCGTTCTGGCGCAATCCGCAAAGCGCGTTCTTCACCTTCGCGTTCCCCGTCCTGATCGTCGTGATCTTCGGGGCGATGTTCAACGGTGTCAAACCGAGCTCGTACTACGACGGGTTGACCGCGCTGCAGTACTACATACCGACCATTGCCGCGCTGTCGGTGCTGGGCGCCTGCTACAGCCAGCTGGCGATTGGCTTGGCGATCCGCCGCCAGACCGGCATCCTCAAACGGCTGCGGGCCACCCCGCTGCCGGCCTGGACGTACTTCGCCGGCCTGGTTGCGCACTGCGTCGCGATCAGCATCATCGAGGTCGCGCTGATCATCAGCATCGGCGCCGCCTACGGAGTTCCACTGCCCACCGACTGGGCCGCGATCATCCTCACCCTCGTGCTCGGCGCTGCCAGCTTCTGCACCCTGGGAGTCGCGGTCGCCTCGCTGATCACCAACTCCGACGCCGCGCCCGCCGTCGTGCAATTCATCCTGTTCCCGCTGGTGTTCCTCTCCGGAACCTACTTCCCGATCCACTCCAGCGTCCTCAACAGCATCGTCGGCATCCTCCCGGTCCGCCCGTTCAACCAAGCACTCCTCGGCCCCTTCGGGCGCCATACCGGCTTCGCCTGGCGCGACCTCGCTGTCCTGCTCGCCTGGGGCGTCGTGGGCGCATTCGTCGCCGTCCGACGCTTCCGCTGGGACCCCCGACCCGAGTGACCGAGCCTGTGCCTGAGCCGCGTGTCCAGAGCGGCTAGCCGAGGCCGGTGCGGAAGCCCTGCCGCCAGCTCGGGTGGGCGGGGCGCCAGCCCAGCTCGCGCTTCGCCTTCTCGTTCGACGACCCGCGCGCCGAGGTCATCACGGCACCGCCTCGAAGACGCACAAGCGCGTGCGGCCTGCTGCCGCATTAGCTCACTTGGGTCACCCGGTAGCGCTGCGGCGGTGTTGCAGCGCGTTCACTGGCGCCACGCTCGACGCAGAACTCGTTGCCTTCCGGGTCGCTCATCCACACCCAGCCCGCGCCGCCGTCGATGCGGTGATCCTCGACGACCGCGGCACCCAGCCCGATCAGCCGTTCGACCTCCTCGTCGCGGGTCCGGTCGGTGGGCTGCAGGTCCAGGTGCATTCGGTTCTTCGCGGTCTTGGCTTCGGGTACCGGGATGAACAGCATCGACGGCCCGTCGCCGACGTGTGGCAGCGATGGCGCGAGGAACACCTCGGGGTCGTCGTCGCGGAACACGTGCCAGCCGAGCACCTCGGCCCAGAACCCAGCGAGGGCCTGGGCATCGGCGCAGTCGACGGTGATGTTGCGGAAGCGGCTCGACATGCGTGCACCGTAGTCGGCAGTACCGACGCCTCAGCGCCGTGATCCGGTCAAGAACGGGTCGGATAGTCTGCCCGTCTGCTGACTGATTCGCCGGGGGACCGCCGAGAATGGAGCCAGCTGATGAATATCCTGCTGTTTGGTGCCGCCGGGATGGTCGGTAGCCGCATCGCCGCGGAAGCGCTGCGTCGCGGCCACGAGCTCACCGCAGTGACCCGCTCGGGCCGCGGCCCGAGCCTCGAAGACCCCAAGCTGACCGTCGTCGCCGCCGACGCCGCCGACCCCGGCAAGGTCGCGGAACTGGCCGCCGGGCACGATGTGGTCGCCTCGGCACTGGCTCCGCCCCGCGACGGTTCGGAGCCGACCGGGCCCTTCCTAGCCGCGAATCAAGCCCTCATCGAGGGGGTCCGGGCGGCCCGAGTGCGTCGCCTGATCGTGGTCGGCGGCGCGGGCAGCCTGCAGGTCGCGCCCGGCCAGAGACTCGTCGACTCGCCGGGCTTCCCCGACCTGTACAAGCCCGAGGCGCTCGCCCACGCCGCGGTGCTCGACGCGTACCGCACGGTCAGCGAGCTTGACTGGACCTACCTGTCGCCTGGCGCCACCCTGCAACCGGGCGAGCGCACCGGCACCTTCCGCATCGGCGGCGACCAACTGCTGGCCGACGACGACGGCAACAGTTACATCTCGGCCGAGGACTACGCCATCGCATTCGTCGACGAGATCGAGAACCCGGCCCACGCCCGTCAGCGATTCTGCGTCGCCTACTGAAGCGTTTGGTCACGTGCGCAGTTGTGCTCTGACCCGAATTCACGAGTAAGGCTGTGATCGTCGGCGTGTGATACGAAGAAAGTGCCTGCCCTGCAAGGAGAATCTCGGTTGTCGACGCCGGGATTTGTCCGAGTAGGGAGGCACCTTCGTGGTGATGAAGATACGCGACGGCAAGCGGCGCGGGAAGCGGGTGAGTATCGGCGCGCCGGACGTTGGCCTGACGACGAACGTGGGGATGGTCGCGGTCAGTTCCCTCTCTGGTCATGGTGTGTTCCAGGATGGCGGGGATGATGATCTCCCAGACCGCCGGCGGGCAGCTCGTGGCCGGTCCGCACCAGTGGGAGCAGGCGGGCGCCGGGTATCTCGTTGACTAGCGCGAGCCCGTGGCCGTAGGGAGCAGGGGGTCCTCGGTGCCGTGAACGACGAGCGTTGGCGCGGCGCACTCGCGATGAGTTCCTCCCCGCTGGGCCGTCTCATACTGCGGTGGGCTTAACTCAAGCCGAGGATCCGATCGAAAGGACACGAGAGATGAGAAAGCTGATCGTGAGCACCTTCTTGAGCCTCGACGGGGTCATGCAGGCCCCGGGCGGACCTGGAGAGGACGACAGCGGCGGCTTCGCGCACGGTGGCTGGTCGGTGAACTATTGGGACGAGCAGATGGGTCAGATCATGGGCGAAGCGATGAGCACGCCGTTCGACCTCATACTCGGACGCAGGACCTACGACATCTTCGCCGCGTATTGGCCGCATGCCACGGACGATGCCGGCGCCAAGCCATTGAACGACGCCACCAAGTACGTCGCGTCACGGGGTCATCCCACGCTCGAGTGGAGCAACTCGGTCCTGATCGAGGGCGACGCGGCCGAGGGCATTGCGGCGCTCAAGAAGGAAGATCGGCCAGACGTGCAGGTGCATGGCAGCGGGAACCTGATCCAGACGCTCTTGCGCCATAACCTTGTCGACCAGTACCGCCTCTGGGTGTTCCCCCTCGTCATCGGGTCCGGCAAACGCCTGTTCTCGGACGGGACCATCCCCGCCGGGCTGAAGCTCGTCGACAGCAAGGTCTCCACCACGGGAGTCGTGATCGGTACGTATGAGCCAGCTGGCGAGATCGTCACAGGATCGTTCGTGTTGGACTGACGCGCCGAGCTCGCAGACCACCGAACTGCTGGTCCAGGTTCAGGCGCCCGGCCAGCTCAGCTGCCCACAACGAAGATCGCGCGCTTCGATCACTTGGGTTCCGCGCGGCGCCTCCGCTGGTCCGCGGTGGCGATCAGGTCAACCTCGTCGCAGACGATCAGACAGCGCTCGGCCAGGTCGTCGAGTTGGGGGAGAAAGGCGCGGATGCGGGCCGGGGTGTCGATGATGTGCACGGTGATCGGGGTGCGATCCACGAGCGCCCACTTCGCGATAGTGTGGATCTTCGTGGAGTGGCCGTAGCCCTCGATGCCCTGCAGGGTGGTGGCACCGAGCAGGCCGGCCCGGTGCGCGCGGTGCACAATCTCGCCGCTGAGCGCCTTGTGCTGGTGGATATCGGCGTTGCCGAGGTAGATCGTCAGCCGGCAGGCCCGCACCTGGCTACTCATCGGCAACCTCCGATCCGCGTGTTCAGTGTCACGCAGTGCCGGCCGCCACCGCGAGCACTGCATGAAGAGCTGAGCCGGATGAGCGTGATTGCGGACAAGATAACGCCGCACGCCATGCTGCTCTATAACGGCGGGAGATCGGTGTCTTCCTTCGAGCGGAGCGGCAGGCGGACGACGGCGAACGTTCAAACTTGTCGAGGCCGCACCATTGCCGACGAGCGACGGCGCGGACTTATACACACAGGTCTTCGGGACTGGCGTGCGCTGAACTGAAACCCGGACCTGTCGCGGCAGTCAGGAAGGAGCGGGAAGCTCTGGCAACTCGGTCAGTCCAGCGAGCTGGATCAGCTGTTCACCCGGTGCATCAGTCTCGTGTCCGAACCGCGCGGCGAGTGCTGCCCACCTACCGCCGCTGCCGAGGCGGGGCCGGAAGGCAAGTAGCGCGGCCTGTTCCAGGATCTGCTGCTGGTAGTCGAGCAACAGCTCGACCTGGCGGATCTGCGTGTTCGGCGGTATGGCCCACAGCCGCTTGCGCAGATCGAGGTAGTCCGACACAACCTGACCACACGCCCGGGCCAAATCTTGACCAGGGTCGGGATCGGTCGTGCAGCGCTGCACCAGTTCACGCACCCTCGGAACCAGGGAGGCTCCCTCGAGGACCACGAGACGCAGTTCTGTGTCGACGATGGTCGTCATGGCAGCTCCTCTCACGAGAGGGGCCATCAGCCGTCGGGCAGTTCGGCCGGCGCAGGCCGGGCGAGCTCCATCGCCGATTCCAGTGTCCTCCTACCTCATGGATGCGTCACGTGGGCGAACCATTCGATCTTGTGGATCAGGTGCACTGTCGGAGGCGGCATCTCGTCTATGGTCGGATGCTGGAGGCGCTGATGCGGGTCGCGTTGTTCGTCACCTGTCTGGTGGACGGGCTGTTTCCCGACGTGGGCAAGGCGACGGTGCGGTTGCTGCGGCGGCTGGGGCATGAGGTCTTGGTGCCGATGGCGCAGACGTGCTGCGGGCAGATGCACGTGAATACCGGCTATCCGAGTGAGGCGTTGCGACTGGTGCGCAATCACGTGCAGGCGTTTCTGGACTGCGATGTGATCGTCACGCCGAGTGCTTCCTGTGCGGGATCGGTGCGGCATCAGCACGGCGAGGTCGCCCGGCGGTTCGGTGACCGGCAGCTGGCCGACGCGGCGGAGGTGGTCGCCCGACACACGTTCGAGCTGTCGGAGTTCCTGGTCGACGTGCTGGGTGTGACGGATGTCGGGGCGCACTACCCGCATCGGGTGACATATCACCCGACGTGCCATTCGCTGCGGCTGCTGCGGGTGGGTGATCGTCCGCTGCAGCTGCTGCGGGCAGTACGCGGCATCGAGTTGGTGGAGCTGGGCGATGCGGACTCGTGTTGCGGGTTCGGCGGCACGTTCGCGGTGAAGAACCCGGACGTGTCGACGGCGATGCTGGCCGACAAGATGCGGGCCGTCCTCGACACAAGGGCCGAGGTATGCACGGCGGGAGATGCGTCGTGCCTGATGCATATCGGGGGTGGCCTGTCCCGGCTGCAGACCGGGGTGCGGACCGTGCATCTGGCCGAGATCCTGGCGGCGTCATGACGTTTCTTGGCATGCCGGCCGCGTCGCGCGGGGTGGGTCAGCTGCGCGGCCCGCAGACATTCGCGCAGGCCGCGAAGGCCGCCGTCTCCGATGCACAGCTGCGCCGCAACCTGGGCAATGCGACGGCGACGATCCGCCGCAAACGCGCGGCGGTGGTGGCCGAGCTGCCGGACTGGACGCAGCTGCGGGCGGCCGGCGCGGCGATCAAGGACGACGTGCTGGCCCACCTGGACCGATACCTGGAACAGCTGGAATCCGCAGTCGAGGCGCGGGGCGGGACCGTGCACTGGGCCAGGGACGCGGTGGAGGCAAACCGGATCGTCATCGGGCTAGTACGTGCCACCGGCGCGCGCGACGTGGTGAAGGTCAAGTCGATGGCCACCCAGGAGATCGGCCTGAACGAAGCCCTTGCGACCGCTGGGATCACCGCCGTTGAGACGGACCTGGCTGAGCTGATCGTGCAGCTCGGCCACGACACGCCCAGCCACATCCTGGTTCCGGCCATCCACCGCAACCGCGCCGAGATCCGCGAGATCTTCCTGCGCGAGATGCCCGACGCCGACCCGTCGCTGAGCGATGAGCCGGCCGCCCTGGCCGAAGCAGCGCGCATCCATCTACGGCGCAAGTTCCTCACCGCCGAAGTCGCGATCTCCGGCGCCAACTTCGCGGTCGCCGAGACCGGCACGTTGGCGGTCGTGGAGTCCGAGGGCAACGGCCGGATGTGCCTCACCCTGCCGCGGACGCTCATCACGGTGCTGGGCATCGAGAAGCTGGTGCCGACCTGGCGCGACTTGGAGGTGTTCCTGCAGCTGCTGCCTCGCTCGTCGACGGGCGAGCGAATGAACCCCTACACCTCGATGTGGTCGGGTGCCGTCGAGGGGCAGCACTTTCACCTGGTGCTGCTGGACAACGGGCGGACCGCGACGCTGGCCGATCCGCATGGGCGATCGGCGCTGCGCTGCATCCGCTGCTCGGCGTGCCTGAACGTCTGCCCGGTGTACGAACGCACCGGCGGGCACGCCTACGGCTCGGTCTACCCCGGCCCGATCGGCGCGGTGCTGTCCCCGCAGCTGACCGGGGTGGCCGACAACCCGTCGCTGCCGTACGCCTCGACGCTCTGCGGAGCCTGCTTCGATGCCTGCCCGGTCGCCATCGACATCCCGACGATGCTCGTTCACCTGCGGGCCCGCGTCGTCCAGGAGCGGCGTGACACACATCGGCTGCCATCTCCGGAGCGGACGGCGATGTCCGCCGCGGCATGGACAATGAGCGACCCAGCGCGCTGGGCGCGGACATTGCGCTCGATCCGGCTCAGTCGGCTGCTGAAGAAGCGCCGGGCACTGCCGCCACCGCTCGGCGCGTGGGCCGCCGCCCGCGATCTGCCTGACGCGCCCAGCGAGACGTTCCGGGACTGGTGGACCCGCGAGGGACGGCCGTGACCGCCCGGGTCGAGGTCCTGGCCCGCATCCGCACGGCGTTGGCGGATAGTCCCAGCCCGCCGGCCGTCGTACGCGATTATCGGCTTGCTGCCACCGTCGCACCGGATCTCGACGTATTCGCCGAGCGGGTCGCCGACTACCGGGCGACTGTCCTAACCGCGGCCCCGGACAGCGTCGCCGCGGTTGTGGCCGCCGCCCTGGCCGAACGCGGCGCCATTCGTGTCGTGGTCCCGGCTGGCTTCCCCGAGGAGTGGCTGCCACAGGTCCAGACCGTCCCCGATACGGCAACCGTCGAGGAGCTCGACGCCGCCGACGGGGTACTGACCACCTGCACCGTGGCCATCGCCGAAACCGGCACCATCGTTCTGGACCACGGACCCGGCCAGGGCCGCCGTGCGCTCACCCTGGTGCCTGACTACCACCTGGTCGTGGTTCGTGCCGAGCAGGTCCGCGCGCTCGTCCCGGACGCTATCGCTGCCCTCGACCCGGCTCAGCCACAGACATGGATCAGCGGGCCGAGTGCCACCAGCGATATCGAGCTCAACCGGGTCGAGGGCGTGCACGGCCCCCGCACCCTCGACGTCGTTCTCGTGTGGGGCTAGCCGTGAGCTAGCCGCGGTTCCAGATGTCCGCGACTGGCGTCTCGGCTGCGCTGGCGCCCAGCGCAGGCAGGCCGTACGCGTCCTCGATGGTGCGCAGCAGCCGGTAGTGGTCGATTCGTTCGCTGTACCTGCCGGTCTGGACGTGCGCGCCGGCGACGATCGTCACGATCCGGTTGTCCTGGCTGTAGTCGTCCTCGTCGCTGGTCAGGATCAGCAAGCTATTGTGCCGAGCGGCCCAGTCGGCGTAGCCGCCCAAGTTGTCGTGCAGCCATTGGTCGGCCTGCGCCACGGTTCCGTCGTGCATGTCGTGGTCGAGGTTCGGAATGACGAACGACAGCGTCGGCAGCGCCGCGAAGGTTCTCGGAAACGCCGTGAACGGCCGGTTGACGGACTCTGGCAGGTCGGCGAAATTCACCCACGGGTTGTGCTTGCGGGCATATGCGTCGCTGCTGCAGCCGGTGAATCCGGCCGCCGGCAGATCCTCGGAATAGCCGGCGAAAGTGAGACCGGCCTCGAGCAGCTCGCGGCCCAGATTCGCGGTTGTGAACGTGTGCGGGCAGGAGTCGTCGGTAATGCCCTGCGTCGAGCCGGAGAACAGCGCGAGATAGTTCGGCTGGCTGGGATGGGCCACCGCGTAGGACTGCGTGAACAGCGCACCTGACGTGGCCAGCGAGTTGATGAACGGTGCGTCGGAGCTGCCGATCAGCTCGTCGTAGGCATGGTTCTCCAGCACGGCCACCACGACGTGAGCGGGTCGCGGAACAGCAGTTGGCCGTGCGGCATGCGACGCCGAACGGGCGGCCGACGAGGTGGACGTCGACGCTGCGCTCGCTCTCGGGGTGCTGGGCGCGGGCCGGCTCGCGCCACCACAGCCGGCGAGGGAGAGTTGGAGCACGGTGTCTGGGTAGAAGTTCGTCGGGCCCTTCGTGCACGCGGGGCCGCTTGTGCCGGCCGGGCCGGTTCAAGGTGATCTTCTTGTAGTTGCCGGGGCTCAACGCGTTGATCTGTCTGATGAGTGCGGGTGAGCGCATCCGCAGAGTCAGGAACTTGACGCCGCTTCGTTCAGTTCGGCGAGTATGGGCTGGGTGGTGACCTTCTGGCCCATGATCAGCATGGCCGAGTCGGCGCCGTAGGCCTGTTCCAGTGCTCGCAGAACCCGATGACCTCACGGGCCTGGCTGGCCTTGGAGATCTCGGCGTTGGCGTAGACGAGTTTGTGGGTGCCCTAGTCTTGGGCGAAGAACGTGAGCACCGAGCGGGCGCGTTGGAGCGGGTGGGCACGTAGTGCTTCTCCAGTACCGGGTCGGCGCCCCAGTGCATGACGGCGTGGAAGTCCAGCTCGAAGATCGCCTCGCCGCCGCTGGCCAGTCCGGAGCTGATCATCTTGGTTCCAGAGCATCGAGCAGGCGACGCTGGTTCTCGTGGGTGGTGCGCTAGGAGTAGTCGGTAGCGCGCACTCTTCGGCAGCGCGACAGGCCGGCGAACAGGGCCTCCGCCGGATCGCACAGCAGCAGCTCATCGACGTGGACACCCGCCGAGTGCGGGTGAGTTTCAGCGCGAGCAGCGAGGCCAGCCAGGAGGTCCCGGGACGACGCGGGTGCCGGATAGCCGGCACTGCGCACGATGCCGGGTAGCTCGAGGGCGAGCAGCTCCGGTAGTAGGAGCACCAGCCCGGCCTTGCCCCTCTCCCTGCCCCCCCACTGTTCCAGTCCAACTTGCCGTTGCGGGGCAGTGGGTTCGCGCCCGGGGGTGCGGAGTTGATCTCGCGGCCGGTTCCGGTGGCGCAACAGCCGCCCGATCCTTCCTCGGTGAGGATCTCCGCGACGCTGGTGCGGTCACCGGCGTGCCCTCACCGGCAGGGCGCCCGATCTCATCCGTCGCAGCCCCTCCCGGCGCAGTTCGATCACCCGGGCGCGAGCGCGGTCCTTGGCCTGCTCTGTCCCCGGCGGCGGGCCGGCTTTGCGCGCTCAGCGAACATCTCCCCCTGCCCGGCACGGTGCTCACGGACCAGGTTCACCATCCCCCAGCGGGTGTAGCCGAATCGCTTGCGGCCTGCGCGTCCCTCAGCCCCTCCACGTGCAGCCCCCCAACGCCTCGTAACGGCGCTGGTTGCCCTGCCCGGAGCCGTGAACCACTCCCTCGTGATTGTGCAGATCCAGCTCTCATATAGCAGTTCTACCCTCACGACATCGTATCGAGCCACACTGCCTGCGGCGCCGTGTCGCCACCGAATCTCCTGCAAATAAGCCGATCGCATCCCGGGTGCTGAGGGCTCACCCAGATCCGAGCCGCTACCGACCACAGCGTGTGATTCAACAGTGTGATCGGCACATGCTATCGCCAGGCTAACGCGACCGAGGTCCCGATGATCGCCAGGCGTCTCATTCGCTCAAGCGTCCGCCAGTTCGGCCACCTGATCGGCCAGCAGTCCGATCTCGGCCGGGCCCACACGGCAGCAGCCACCGACGAGCCGCGCGCCAGCGGCGATCCAGTCCCTGACCTGACGCGTCGCGAAGGCCTGGCGTCCGGTCCAGGCGTGCCGTGCGGCGTCCCACGCCTCGCCACTGTTCGGGTAGGCGATCACCGGTTTGCCGCTGGATGCCGCGGCCGATGCGATCAGGTCGGTGACCTCGGACGGTGCGGTGCAGTTCGCGCCGACGGCGATCACCGGTGAACAGTCGCCGGCCATGGCGAATGCCTCCGTCACGTCCTCGCCTTCGCGAGTCCGCATCCGGTGGCACGTCAGCGACAGCCACGCGGGCACAGCGAGCCGGTCCACCTCGGCGAGCACCGCCTGGACCTCTGCCAGGCACGGGATCGTCTCGATGGCGAGCAGGTCGGCGCCCGCCGCGGCGAGGATCTCCATCCGCGGGCGGTGGAAGCGCCGCAGCTGCGCGACGCTCAGCCCGTAGTCGCCGCGGTACTCCGACCCGTCGGCGAGCACCGCCCCGTACGGTCCGACGGAGGCAGCCACCCAGCCTCGGCCGTGCGCGTCACGGGCTTCGCAGCCCAGGGTCACGCTGCGCCGCAGCATTGCCGCCGGGTCGAGGCCGCGTCTGCGGAAGCCGTCGATCGAGGCCTGGTAGCTGGCCGTGGTCGCAACTTCGGCTCCCGCGGCGAAATACGCGCTATGCACCGCGCGGATCTCGTCCGGCCGGTCGGCCAGCAAGCGGGCCGACCACAGTTGCCCGGACAGATCATGACCGCGCCGCTCGAGTTCGGTCGCCATCCCACCGTCGACCACGACCACGCGCTGCGCGATCACCCCGGCCAGCCCGCTCACCCGTCCAGTCTGCCGCGGAGTTACCCGTGATCAGGGCGCTAAGTTCGGTGAGTGAGCATCGCTTGCGCGCTAGCCGCGCGCTGGGAGCACGGAGCGGAGCGAACCCGGCGATGAGCACTCGCGCGAAGAGCCAAGGTGAGGACGTGACGGCGCTGGTCATCCCGGCTCGCTTCAATGGGCCGGCCGATTCGGGTAACGGCGGGATCAGCGCTGGCCGGCTGGCAGCGTTCCTGCCCGGCGACGCCGCCGTACAGGTGACCTTGCGGCGCCCGGTTCCGCTCGATACCCCGCTGCGCATCGAGGTCAGCGGTGAGGCGGCGACGGCGTATCAGGCAGGTGACGTGGTTGCGGAAGCGGCGGTCGTGGGCCGCGCCGTGCCCGGAACTCCCGTGGCTGCGGTGAGCTTCGCCGAGGCACAGCGCGCGGCCGCAGACTTTGACGGGCTGGCCGCCCATCCGTACCCGACCTGCTTCGTCTGCGGGCCAGGCCGGCTGGCCGGAGACGGCCTGGAGGTGTTCGCCGGGCCGGTCGACGCAGATCCGCACCGGACAGCGGCGCCGTTCGTCGTGCGCGCGGAACACCTGCTCGACGATCCGGCACGGACGCGCACACCGGGCCAGCTGACCGACGGTGGGCGCAGGGCGCTGGTATGGGGTGTGCTGGATTGCCCGGGAGGTTGGGCGATCGGCCTGCCGGAGCGCCCGGCGGTGCTCGGCCGGATTGCGGCCAGGGTCGTCGACGTTCCGGCCATTGGCGAGCGTTGCGTGGTCGTCGGCGAGCTGGACCGGTGGGCCGGGCGCAAGGCATACACGCGCACCACCGCGTACGGCGCCAACGGACGTGAGCTCGGCCGCGCCGCCGCGGTGTGGATCGAGATCCCGCCGCCGCAGACCGGCGTCACGCGTCCTCGATGACCTGTCGGCCGCGCTGGGCGGCACCCGGCCCCCCGTAAGGGTAGTCAGCCACCGCAGGGTCGCTGGCGGCATTGAGCCGGCTGGTCTCCTCTACGTTCAGGTGAAGCCCGGCGGCGCCGAGGTTGTCGTCGAGCTGCTCGACGGTGCGGGCGCCGAGGATCACCGACGTCACGCAGGGCCGGTCGACCAACCAGGCCAACGCTATCTGCGCCATCGCCGCGCCGCGTCCGGCGCCGACCTGCCGGACCGTGTCGATGACGTCCCAGGTGCGATCGACCTGGCTGCGCCGGTCGTAGGCCTCGACGCCTCGCCCGGGGTCCTCGCCGAGCCGGGTCGCGCCGGTGGGCAGCTGCTCGCGGCGGTACTTGCCGGTGAGCCAGCCACCGCCGAGCGGCGACCACGGCAGCAGACCCAGGCCGGTGGACTGGCAGGCTGGCACGATCTCCCACTCGATCTCGCGGACCAGCAGGTTGTACTGCGGCTGCAGGGTGACCGGCCTTGACAGACCGCGGAAGTCGGCGATGTCCACGGCTTTCTGCACCTGCCAGCCGGTGAAGTTCGACAACCCGAGGTAGTGCAGCTTGCCGGCCCGTACTGCGTCGTCGAGGAATCGCAGCGTCTCCTCCAGCGGCGTCAGCGGATCGTACGCATGCAGCTGGTACAGATCGACCGAGTCGACGCCGAGCCGGCGCAGCGATGCGTCCAGCGCCGCGGACAGATGCCGCCGTGACAGGCCGACGTCGTTCGGCCCGTCGCCAGTGTTGAACCGGCACTTGGTCGCTAGCACGACCTGGTCCCGCGCACCGGTGCGCGCGGCCAGCCAGCTGCCGATGATCTGCTCGCTCACGCCGGCGCTGTAGACGTCCGCGGTGTCGATGAGCGTGCCGCCAGCCTCGACGAACCGGTCGAGCTGAGCGTGCGCGCCGTCCTCGTTCGTCTCGGTGCCGAAGGTCATCGTGCCGAGCGCAAAGCTCGACACGACGCAACCACTGGGTCCCAGCGTGCGGTATTCCACGGAGTCTCCTTCGCGGGCGAGTGCTCAGCCGGCGGCGGGTGGTGGCCGGCGTTCCTGCAGGGCGATCACGTATGCGGCGATGGCGTCCGTCGTCCGCGACGAAGCCCACTGCCTGGTGACCGCCTCGTCGACGTCGGGCTGTTGCTCGGCGATGCGAGTCGTGACCGGCCGGTGCAGTTGGTGCTTGGTGAGGGCGTACGCATCCGGGGCGACTCGGGAGAGCGTTCGCGCCAGCTCCGCTGCCCGGGCCATGAGCGCGCGTTGACCTTGCCGTTTTGGATTCGGACGATCGCGATCCCGTCCTGGTCCAGTACCTCGATCACATCGCCTCCGCGGATGTGCGCCGACCTCAGTGTTGTCTAGCAGACTCGATCTACTATCGAGCGCGTGCCAGCGCCATCGTCCCGGCTCGAGTCGGGACCACTGCGGGATCTCGCGCAGCTGCTTGCCGAGGGTGACGTCGTCGCGCTGACCGGCGCCGGCCTGTCGACGGAGTCCGGCATCCCTGACTACCGCGGTGCGACGGGCTCGCTGCGGCGTGCTACGCCGATGACGTACCACGCCTTCGTTGGCGATCCCATCGCGCGGCATCGCTATTGGGCGCGCAGCTACGTCGGCTGGCCGCGGATTGCCGCGGCGCGTCCCAATGCCGGACATCGCACGGTGGCCGCGTTGCGCGACGCAGACCAGCTCACTGCGGTGATCACGCAGAACGTCGACGGACTGCATCAGGCAGCCGGTACCGCGGACGTGGTCGAGCTGCACGGTGGACTGGCCCGCACCGTCTGTCTCAACTGCGGCGAGATCGCGGCCCGCGTGGATGTCGACGCGATGCTCCGTAACGCGAATCCGGACTTCGATGCGCGGGTGGCGACGGTCAACGCGGATGGCGATGCGGAGCTGGCCGATGCCGACCTCGACCACTTCACGATGGTCGACTGTCGCGTCTGCGGGTCCGGCCCGATCAAGCCCGACGTGGTGTTCTTCGGTGAGACGGTGCCGCGTGACCGGGTAGAGCGCTGTTACGCGCTCGTCGAGTCGAGCGCCGCGTTGCTCGTGCTGGGCTCGTCGCTGACGGTGATGTCCGGCTATCGCTTCGTGCGGCGCGCTGCCGCGCTGTACATCCCGATCGCGATCGTCAATCAGGGTCGCACCCGCGGCGACACCGAAGCCGACATCCGGATACCGGCCCCGCTCGGCGCGGTGTTGACCCTGCTGGCTGATCTGACGCTGCGAACGGCGGAGTCAGCCTAGCCGAGCCTAGCCGAGGCCCAGCTCGGTCAGATCAGTGCGACCGCGTCGGCGATCGAGTCGAGCACCCGGCCGGGCCGGAACGGGAATCGGCCGATCTGGTCGCGTGTCGTCGACCCGGTGAGGACCAGGATCGTCTCCAGGCCTGCCTCGATGCCGGCCACGACGTCGGTGTCCATGCGATCACCGACCATGACCGTTGTCTCCGAGTGCGCGTCGATCTGGTTCATTGCGCTGCGAAACATCATCGGGTTCGGCTTGCCGACGAAGTACGGCTCCGCGCCGGTGGCCCGGGTGATCAACGCCGCGACCGCGCCCGTTGCGGGCGTGGGTCCGTCCGGCGACGGTCCGGTGGTATCCGGGTTCGTGGCGATGAAGCGCGCGCCGGCACTGATCAGCCGGATGGCCTGGGTGATCGACTCGAAGGAGTAGGTCCGCGTCTCGCCCAGCACGACGAAGTCGGGGTCAACCTCGGTGAGAATGTAGCCGACCTGGTGCAGCGCGGTCGTCAGGCCAGCTTCGCCGATGACGTAGGCGGATCCTCCGGGGAGTTGCTCGGACAGGAATCGCGCGGTGGCGAGGGCGGAGGTCCAGATCGCCTCCTCGGGCACCCGGAGCCCGGCCCGCTCGAGCCGGGCCGCGAGGTCGCGCGGCGTGAAGATCGAGTTGTTGGTGAGAACCAGGAACCGGCGTTCCTGGTCGACCAGCCGTTCGAGGAACTCGGCCGCGCCGGGTAACGCGTGCTGCTCGTGCACGAGTACGCCGTCCATGTCCGTCAGCCAGCACTCAGCCCGACCCCTCGTCATCGTCCGCGCTGCTCGCTCACCGCGACTCTCGGCAATTCATCGTGTCGCCGTAACGTACCGAGCATGCTGAGGCTCGGCTCACGTGAGTTCGCCGCCGGTCAGTTCGCGATCATGGCCATCGTCAATCGCACCCCGGATTCCTTCTACGACAAGGGTGCGACGTTCGCGTTCGAGGCGGCGCTCGCGCGGGTGGACGAGGTGATCACTCAGGGAGCCGACATCGTCGACATCGGCGGGGTCAAGGCAGGGCCCGGTGACGAGGTGACCGTCGCTGGGGAGATCGACCGCACCGCCGAGTTCGTGTCCGCGGTCCGTGCCGCACATCCGGAGCTGATCATCAGCGTCGACACCTGGCGGCACGAGGTCGGCGACGCGGTGTGCGCTGCGGGAGCCGATTTGCTCAACGACGCCTGGGGAGGACATGACCCGCTGCTCGCCCAGGTCGCAGCGCGGTGGAACGCCGGCATCGTCTGCACTCACACGGGCGGTGTTCCGCCGCGCGCTCACCCGTACCCGGTCGAATACGAGGACGTGATGCAGGACGCCATCGAGCACACGTTGGGGCTGGCCTGCCGCGCCGTCGAGATCGGGGTCGACCCGAGCCGGGTGCTGATCGATCCCGCCCACGACTTCGGCAAAAACACCCACCACTCGCTGGAGATCACCCGGCGGCTCGATGAGATGGTGGCGCCGGGCTGGCCGGTTCTCGTATCGCTGTCGAACAAGGACTTCGTCGGCGAGACGCTTGACGTTCCGTTCGACCAGCGACTGATCGGGACGCTCGCCACGACTGCCATCTGCGCCTGGCACGGCGCGGCCGTCTTCCGGGCGCACAACGTCCCCGAGACCCGCCAGGTGCTCGACATGGTGGCGAGCATCCGCGGCACCCGCCCCCCGGCACGGGCCGTTCGCGGCTTGGAGTGACGGCAGTCAGCCGACCGCTCCCGCGGCGCGCAGCGCAGCGATCTCGTCGGGCGATCGACCCAGCTCGGCAAGCACCTCGTCGGTGTGCTCGCCAGGATGGGCCGGCGGTCGGCCCAATTCCGCAGCGGTCCGGCTGAACCGGGGCGCGGGCGCCGCCTGACTGACACCGTCGCGTTCGATGAACGTGCCGCGTGCGGCGAGATGCGGGTGCGCCGGTGCCTCGTCCCAGTCAAGTACGGGAGCAACGCAGGCCTCGGTGCCCTCGAAGATCGCCGTCCACTCGTCGCGGGTCTTCGTGACGAACAGTTCGGCCCAGCGTTTCTTCGCAGCGGGCCAGCCGTCGCGGTCGTCGCGACCCTCCGGCGAGAGCTCATCGGTCACCTCGACGCCCGACAGCCGCAGCAGCTCGGCGTAGAACCTCGGCTCGAGGGGGCCGATCGCGATCTCGCGGCCGTCCGCGCAGGTGTAGACGTCGTAGAAGGGCGCGCCGGTGTCGAGGAGGTTGTTGCCGGGTTCGGCATTCCACTCGCCCTGTGCGCGCAGCCCCAGGATGAAGTTGGTGAGCGACGCGGTGCCGTCGACGATCGCGGCGTCGATCACCTGGCCCTGGCCGCTGCGTCCCGCCTCGTAGAGCGCGCTGACCACGCCGAGGGCTAAGTAGAGGGCTCCTCCGCCGAGGTCACCGACCAGGTTCATCGGCGGGACGGGACGCTCGCCGGCGCGCCGGATGCCGTGGAGGGCACCGGCCAGCGCGATGTAGCCGATGTCGTGACCGACCGATCGGGCCAGCGGCCCGTCCTGGCCCCAGCCCGTCATCCGTCCGTACACCAGCCGGGGGTTGACGGCCAGGCAGGCGTCCGGTCCGACTCCGAGGCGTTCGGCGACGCCGGGGCGGAACCCCTCGATCAGCGCGTCCGCGTCAGCGACCAGGTCCTGCACCACTTGTCGGCCGGCCGGTTGCGTGAGGTCGACCGCAATCGACCGGCGACCACGCAAGACGATGTCTCTGTTTGCCGAGGCGCCTGGACCTACGGTCGGCGCGCCACCTGCGGTGGCTGTGCTTGCCAAGGCGCCTGGACCTACGGTCGGCGCGCCACCTGCGGTGGCTGTGCTTGCCCAGGCGCCCGGACCTGCGGTGGCTGTGACCCGGTCGACGCGCAGGACGTCGGCGCCGAGGTCGGCTAGCAGCATGGCGGCAAAGGGGACCGGGCCGATGCCCGCGAGTTCGACGATGCGGATGCCCGCAAGCGGACCTGGCATCACACCAGCTCGAGGATGGTCGCGTTCGCCTGGCCCCCGCCCTCGCACATCGTTTGCAGGCCATAACGCAGACCGCGGTCGCGCAGGTGATGGACCAGGGTGGTCATGATGCGGGCGCCGGAGGCGCCGAGCGGGTGGCCGAGCGCGATGGCGCCGCCGTTGGGGTTGACCGCCTTGTCATCCACGCCGATTTCGGCGAGCCAGGCGAGCGGCACCGAGGCGAACGCCTCGCTGACTTCGAACGCGCCGATCTCGTCGAGTCGCAGCCCGCTGCGGTCCAGTGCCTTGCGCGTCGCGGGGATCGGCGCGGTGAGCATGATGATCGGGTCGTCGGCCGCGAGGACGGCCGTGTGGATGCGGGCGATCGGGGTCAGCCCGAGCTTTCGGGCCTCCTCCGACGTGGTCATCAACAGGGCCGCCGCTCCATCGGAGATCTGCGAGGAGTTGCCCGCCGTGATCACGCCGTCCTCCGAGAACGCCGGCGTGAGCGCGGCCAGACTGTCCAGCGTGCCGCCGCGTCGCACCCCCTCGTCCGCGGTCACCACGCCGCCCTCGGTCGCGATGGTGACTAGCTGCCCCTCGAAGCGCCCCTCGTCCTGCGCCGCTGCCGCCTTCTCGTGCGAGGCGAGGCTGAATTCGTCCAGCTGCTGCCGACTGAGGCCCCAGAGCTGCGCGATCACCTCGGCTCCGAGGCCCTGGTTGGGGAAGACGCGGGTGTATCGCTGCGCCCAGCCGGTGCCGCCGAACGGGTTGCCGGCTACCGAGGCGCTGACGCCGAGCGGAACGCGGGACATGCTCTCGACGCCGCCCGCGACCACCACGTCGTAGTGGCCCGCGATGAGCCCGGCGGCGGCGAAGTGCACCGCCTGCTGTGACGACCCACACTGCCGGTCGACGGTTGTACCCGGAACGGACTCCGGCCAGCCGGCCGACAAGGCTGCAGTGCGCGCGATGTCGAAGGTCTGCTCGCCGACGGCACCGACGACGCCCCAGATCACGTCGTCGACCAATGTTGGGTCGACGCCCGACCGCTCGGCTATCGCGGTCAGCACCGTTGCCGAGAGGTCCGCCGGATGGACGCCCGACAGCCCGCCGTTGCGTTTGCCGATCGGAGTGCGGACGGCCTCCACGATCACGGCGTCACGTGTCATGTGCGCTCCTCGGGTGGTCGACAGGGTCCCTCCTCCACTGTCTACCTCATCTTGCCGAACCGGAGGAGGGTGGCCTGCGCCACCTCACCGAGTCCGGAACTGGGATGCTTCCGCAAATGAACGTGCAGGGTGTCGTCAGCCTCAGCAAGAACGAGCCGGTCCACATCTCTTCCACGCCCGCGACCTCGCAGGCACCCTCGTCCTGGTTGGGGTGCCCACTCCGCAGATGCGCCTCGACCTGCCGCTCCTCGACGTGTTCGGTCCCGGCGGTTCGCTCAAGTCGTCCTGCAAACACACGGGCGGCAATGAGCAGCCGCGGCTAACTGGCGTAACTGGGACCTCATGGGTCACAATGACCACGCACACACCACGGCCCGCGGACGGGGCGTCGGGGAAGGCGGGTCCGTCCGCCGAGTCAGTGGAGGTGTGCGATGACTGGTGCCCGCGTCACCAACGCGCGGCCATCGACCCGCGGCGTGGTGTTCATGCACTGCTGCCCGTCGTCGATCGCCCCGCACGTCGAGTGGGCGGTCGCCGGCGTGCTCGGCCGGCCTGTTCGCATGCAATGGACCGGGCAGCCCGTGGCGCCCGCGCACCTGCGCGCCGAGGCCACCTGGACCGGCGCAATCGGCACTGGGGCGCGCCTCGCGGCGTCGCTGCGCGCCTGGCCGATGCTGGTCTTCGAAGTGACCGAGGACGGCACCAGCGTCTCGGACGGCGAGCGGCTGGCGTACCTGCCCGGACGAGGCTTCCACCGCAGCATGATCGCGGCCAACGGTGACGTCGTCGTCGGCGAGGAGCGGCTGCGCGGTCTACTCAGCCGGGCGCGCACCGCCGAGGAGTATGCCCACGGGCTGGCCGATCTGCTGGGCACGACGTGGGACGCCGAGCTCGAGCCCTATCGGCAGGGTGGCGCTGGCGCTCCCGTTACCCTGCTGCACCAAGTGGTCTGACTAACTCGTCGCAGCTGCGGCCCGCAACGCCGCGCGCACCGCGTCATCGGACGGTGGCGAGAACTCCCGGTAGTACAGGCTCACCGCGCGAAAGTCATCCGGCACGAGCAAGCACAAGACGTCGTCGGCCTCCCGGGACAACGCCCGGCAGGCGCTGGCGGACCCGACGGGGACCGCCACCATCACCTCATCGGCCCCCAGCGTGCGAGCCAGCCGAACCGCCGCGGTCATCGTGGACCCGGTGGCCAGCCCGTCATCGACGACCACCACGCTGCGATCTGTGAGGTCCGGCGCCGGGCGGCTCTCGCGGTAGCGCTCGTTGAGGTCGGCCAGCGCGGCCGTCTCCCGGGCGACGGCGGCTCGGTAAACGTCCTCCGCCATCCCGGCCTCCTCGTAATGCACCTCGGCAATCGTCGCGCCCAAACAGGCGAGTGCGCCCATCGCGAACTCGGGTTGGTAGGGCGCGCGCAGCTTGCGCACCAGAATCGCATCCAATGGCGCGCCGAGCGTCTTGGCGATCGGCACCGCCACCGGAACGCCGCCGCGAGGCAGGGCGCACACGATCGACTCGGCATCGGGGTGGAACCTTGCCGCCAGGCGGTCGGCGAGGGCGAGACCTGCCTGGTTTCGATCGGCGAATCGGCGGCCGAGCACTGCTGCTGACCGCGCTCAGAGCGGGATGTTGCCGTGCGCGCCGCGCCCGGCTGGCACCGCAGCAAGCGCTGCCGTCAACGCCGCCCGGGTGCGTGCCGGCGCCACGACCTCGTCGACGACCCCGATGTCCATGGCGCGGCTGACACCACCGGCGATCTGCTCGTGCTCGGCAGCGAGTGCCGCGTGCAGGGCTTCGCGCTCGCCGGGTTGAGCCGCGGCGAGCCTCTTCCGGTGCAGGATGCCGACTGCAGCCGAGGCCCCCATGACGGCGACTTCCGCGCCCGGCCAGGCGAACACCCGATTCGACCCGAGCGACCGGCTGTTCATGGCGATATAGGCGCCGCCGTAGGCCTTGCGGGTCACCAGGGTGACGCGCGGCACGACGGCCTCGCCGAATGCGTGCAGCAGCTTCGCGCCGCGCCGTACGACACCGTCCCATTCCTGACCGACGCCCGGCAGGTATCCCGGTACGTCGACCAACACGATCAGCGGCACTCCGAAGGCATCGCACATTCGTACGAACCGCGCGGCCTTTTCAGCGGACGCCGAGTCCAGGCAGCCGCCGAGCCGCAACGGATTGTTGGCGATCACACCGACCGTTCGTCCGGTGAGCCGGCCGAGCCCGGTGACGATGTTGGGCGCCCACCGCGACTGCAGCTCGACGAACGTCCGGTCGTCGAGGACGCCGTCGATCAGCGGGTGCACGTCGTAAGCGCGCTTGGGGTTGTCCGGCAGCAGCTTCGACAGATCTCGATCGTGGCCGGCCGCGGACGGGTCGAAGGAGCCCTGCTGCTCGAGCAAGGACGTCGTCTGCCGGGCGACCGCGATTGCCTCGTCGTCGGTTGCGGTGACGATGTGGACCACGCCGCTACGCCGCCCGTGCGTGTCGGGACCGCCCAGCGACTCCATATCGACGTTCTCGCCGGTCACACTGCGCACGACGTCGGGTCCCGTGACGAATACCCTCCCGCCTGCTGACATGATCACCAGATCGGTGAGTGCCGGGCCGTATGCGGCACCGCCGGCCGCCGGTCCGAGGACGACGGAGATCTGCGGTACCCGTCCGGATCCGCGGATCATCGCTGCGAACACGAGGCCCACCGCCTGCAGCGCTTCGACACCCTCGGCAAGCCGCGCGCCACCGGAATGCCACAGGCCGATGACTGGTACCCGGTCACGGACGGCCTCGTCGATCGCGTCGACGATGTGCGCGCAGCCTTCGCTGCCCATCGCGCCACCCATCTTCAGCGCGTCGGTCGCGAACGCGGTGACCGGCGCTCCCCGAACGAGGCCACGCGCCGCGTACACCCCGCTTTCGTCGCGCGGATGCAGCGGCCGAAGGCTCCCCGGGTCGAGGAGTCTTTCCAGCCGTAGTTCCGGGTCCCGCGGGTCTCGCTCGACCTCGGACCGTGCGTCCACGGTCATCGTCATGAGCCGGCCTCCGATCGAGCACACAGCAGGAGCGCAGATCGGAGGTCGGCGGGGAACACTGTCATGAGCCGGCCTTTCGTCCTACGCCTTGCGGAACAGCAGCGCGGCGTTGTGCCCGCCGAAGCCGAACGAGTCGTCGAGCGCAGCAGGTACGGCCATGTCGCGGGCGGTTCGCGGTACGTCGACGGCCACATCGTCGTCGGGGTCGTCCAGGTTGATCGTGGGCGGCACCACGTCGTGCCGGACTGCGAGCACGGTCGCGATGGCCTCGATCGCGCCGGCGGCACCGAGCAGGTGGCCGGTCATTGACTTGGTGGCGGTGACGACCGTCTGCTCGCCGAGCAGGCCAGCGATCCACTTCGCCTCGGTGCCATCGCCGCTCGGTGTGGAGGTCGCGTGCGCGTTCACGTGCACCACGTCGGACTTGTCGACCCCGGACCGCTCGATCGCGAGCCGCGCGGCGCGCCGCTGCCCATTGCCGTCAGGATCGGGGGCGACCATGTCGTAGGAGTCGGACGTGAGGCCCGCGCCACCCAGCACCGCGTACGGTTCGCGCCCCCGGGCCTGTGCCGACGATCGCCGTTCGATGATCAGAACGCCAGCGCCCTCGCCGAGCACGAACCCGTCACGTCCCTTGTCGAACGGCCGGGAGGCGCGCTCAGGCTCGTCGTTGCGGGTGCTCATGGCCTGCATCTGCGCGAACCCGGAGATCGTCAGTGGATGCATGCACGCCTCCGTGCCGCCGACGACGACCACGTCCGCCCGGTCGAGCAGCAGCAGGTCCAGCCCGTACGCGACCGCTTCGGCCCCTGATGCGCAGGCACTGACCGGCGTGAACACACCACCCCGTGCCCCGACCTGCAGGCCCACATGCGCCGCCGGCCCGTTCGGCATGTCCATCGGGATCAGCAGTGGGGAGACCCGGCCGGGGCCCTTCTCCAGCATGACGTCGTGCTGGTAGATCAGGCTGGTGACGCCGCCGATGCCGGTGCCGATCACGACCGCGACGCGTTCAGGTTCGAGACCCATCTCGTCCGAACGGCCGGTGAATCCCGCGTCGGCCCACGCCTCGCTCGCGGCGACGATCGCGGCCTGCTGCGATCGGTCCAGCCGCCGTGCCTGGACCCGAGGCAGCTGCTCGGCCGGATCGACCGCCATCCGCGCGCCGATGCGTACCTTCAGATCGGCAGCCCACTCCTCGCGCAGCGCGGCGACGCCCGAGCGTCCCTCGAGCAGCCCTGCCCAGAACGTCGCCACATCGCCGCCCAGCGGCGTCGTCGCGCCCAGGCCGGTGATCACGACCTCGTCGTTGCTGGTCATCCTGTGTCCTTCGCTGGATCCTATGGTGCTGGCTCAGCCGTTGGACTGGATGTAGCTGACGGCATCGCCGACGGTCTTGAGCTTCGGAAGCTCATCGTCGGGGATCTTGACGCCGAACTTCTCCTCGGCGGCCATCGCCACCTCGACCATGGACAGGGAGTCGACATCCAGGTCGTCGGTGAACGACTTCTCGTCCGACACGTCGTCGGCGTTCACGTCGGCAACTTCGTTGAGGATCTCGGCCAGTCCAGCGCGGATCTCGTCGGGGGAGGCAGCCACTTCGTTGGTTCCTTTCGGTTGGGTTAGCCGGCCTGGAATGGGCCGGGCATTAGGGAGCGAGCACGACTTGGCTGGCGTACGCCAATCCCGAGCCGAAGCCCAGCAGCAGAACGGGCGCACCGGACGGGATCTCACCCCGTTCGACCATCTTCGATAGCGCCAGCGGGATCGTCGCAGCCGAGGTGTTGCCGGACACCTGGATATCGCGGGCGACGATGGCGTTGGGCGCGTTGAGCTTCTTGGCGAGCACATCGACGATCCGCAGGTTGGCTTGGTGCGGCACGAAGGCCGCCAACTCGGCCGGGTCGATGCCCGCGCGCCGGCAGGCCTCGAGCGCCACCGGCGTCATCTGCGAGATGGCCCAGCGGTAGACAGCCTGGCCCTCCTGCTGGAAGAAGCGGCTCTCCTCGTCGATGGTGACGACGCCGGCCTGCGCGCCGTCGCTGCCCCACACGACCGGGCCGATCGCGACCTCGTCCGATGGTGCGACGACTGCGGCCCCGGCGCCGTCGGCCAAGATCACGCAGGTGGTCCGGTCGCGGAAGTCGATCCACCCGGAGAAGCGCTCGGACGCCACGACGAGCGCGTTGCGGGCCTGTCCGGTGCGGACGGCCGCAGCAGCCGCGTTGAGCGCGTAGACGAAGCCGGAGCAGCCGGAGTTGACGTCATACGCGCCCGGCGCAGGGACACCGAGCCTGCTGGCCAACTGCGGGGCGGCTGCGGGCACCGACGTGGGCATGGTGCAGGTTGCCCCGATCACCAGATCGATATCGTCGGCAGACACGCCTGCGGATGCCAACGCCTTGCTCGCCGCGTTCTCGGCCATGTCGACCACGGTCTCGGCCGGGTCGGCGTAACGGCGTTCGCGGATCCCGATGCGGGCCTGGATCCACTCGTCGTTGGTGTCGACGCCGCGAGCTACCAGGTCGTCGTTGGTGACGACGTTCGCCGGCTGGTAATGACCCAGGCCGAGGATGCGCGCGCCGGCGCACGGGGTGGGCAGCGGGTTGATCGGCATGGGTTAGGGCTCCGATCTGTACAGCCGGGCAACGGGCAGTCCCGCTGCAACGATGTCGCCGTCGTGCCGCAACCATTCGACCAGTTCGAACGGGCCACCGGCGTTGGGCGCCACGATCGGCTGCTCGTCCCGGTTCGTTCGCACGGTGCCGATGCGGCCACCTCGTGGGATGGTGTGGCCCTCGCCGAGCCCGTCGGCTCGGGTGAAGATTCCCTTGATGGGAGTCGCAACCACCTGGAAGTCCGGGACGTGTTCACCCTGCCCGTGCAGCGGACGGCTGCCGATGAATGCCCGGGCCGCCTCGAGATCGTCGGGCCTCTTGACCGCGAGCAACTCGACGCCGGGGAGCTCGCGTTTGGCCAGGCCGACCAGGGTACCGGCCGGCGGCAGCTCGATCGCGGCGGTGAGGCCGACGTCGTGCATTGTGCGCTGGCACAGGTCCCAACGCACCGGGCGGGTGACCTGCCGCACCAGCCGGGCGAGGACCTCGGCGCCCTTCGCCACAGCCGTCCCGTCGGCGTTGGACAGCAGCAGCGGGATTGGATCGCGCGACGGCAGTGCGTCGACGTAGGCCGTGAGCGCCTCTTCGGCTGGCGCCATGAAATGCGTGTGGAAGGCGCCGGCGACCGGCAACGGTCGGACCCGCGCCCCGGCCGGCGGCTCGTCGGCGAGCTTCGCCAGCGCGTCCCGGGCTCCGGCCGCGACGATCTGCCCTGCCCCGTTGCGGTTGGCCGCAGTCAGTCCGGCGGCCTCGATGCCCGCGACCACCTTATCCGGATCGCCGCCCAGCACGGCCGACATCCCGGTGGGGGCGAGCGCGCAGGCGGCGGCCATCTCCGCGCCGCGGCGCGCGGCGAAGGCCACCGCGACATCCGGGTTCAGTGTGTCGGCGACTGCGACGGCGGTGAGCTCACCGACGCTATGCCCGGCGACGACAACCAGCCCGTCGTGCCCCACGAGCCCGAGCTCGCGGGCCGCGACGAGGCCGAGCGACACGATCAGCGGCTGGGCGACCGCGGTGTCCTTGATCTCCTCGGCGTCCGCGGTCGTGCCGAGGCGCACCAGGTCGAGCCCGGCGAGTTCGCCGTAGGACCTGAGTTGTGCTTCGACGCCCGGGAGCTGCAGCCAGGGCGTAAACATGCCCGGCGTCTGGGCGCCCTGCCCGGGCGCCAGTACGGCGATCATGCTTATCAGGCTCCTGGACGCTGGGGCCGCGACGCGAGCACGACGCATACAGCGTTATCGGGGCAGACCTTGTAGGAGAGCTACAAAACACGCAGGCAACTTGTCCGGATGTCCGGTACGTTGCTATCGCATTTCAACTAAGGGCGCTGTCCAGGCGGCCGAGGGTGAGTGCCACCTGAACGACGTAGGCACCGCGCGGATCGGTCGGCGCCTCCCCACAGATGTCGCCGACCCGCCGCAGCCGGTAGCGCACGGTGTTGGCATGCACGAACATCGTGCGAGCCGTCGCCTCCAACGCGCCGCCCGAATCGAGAAAGGTGGATACCGTGTCGAGCAGGACGTCGCCGGCCTTGGCCAGCGGCCGGTAGACGTTATCGACGAGCTCGTCGCGCGCATCGACGTCTCCGGCCAACGCGCGCTCGGGCAGCAGCGCCTCGGCGCTGACCGGTCGCGGCGCGCCGGGCCAGCCAGGAACCGCTCTCAGGCCAGACAATGCGGCGCGCGTCACCCGGCTCGCGGCGCTGATGTCCTCGGCGCGAGGTCCGGCCACCACCGGGCCGTCGGCGAACGCCGGCAGCAGAAGCCGCGCGGCGTCGAGCGGGTCGTCGATGTTGCCCAGGACGACGACCAGCCTGCCACCGTGCACCCCGGCCAGCGTGTCCAGGTGCCCGCGCCGAGCCGTGCGGTGCACCTCGGCCATCACATCTTCGCTGGCGCGGTCGGGTGCCGAACCCACCACCGCGCTCACCGGCCCAGTAGAGCGCCAGCCCAACGCGGCGATCTGGCTGAGCGGCTCGCTGCCGGTCGAGGCGCCGCGCACCATCCCGTCGATGACCAGAGCCTCGAGCCGGGCATCCCAGGCGCCGCGGCTCTCTGCGGCCCCGGCGTAGACACGCGCGGCGGCGAAGGCGATCTCGCGGCTGAACCGCAACAGTTCGTCGCGGATCGCCGCCTCTTGGCCGGGCGCGGCCAGCGAGGGCACTTGCTCTTCGGCTACCGCGATGGTCTGCCGGACCAGCTCCACGGTCTGCAGCAGCGACACCGAGCGGGCCATTGCCCGGGGCGCCGCGGCGAAGACCTCACCGGTCAGCCGGAGCACGTCGTCGGGAGAGCGCAGCCACTCGACGAACGACGCGATGCCCGCCTGCGCGACCAAGGTCACCCAGGATCGCTGGTCGGCCGGCAGTTGCCGGAACCACGGCAGCTCCTCGTCCATGCGCGCGACGCTCTGCGTGGCCACCCGGCCGGCAGCGTGCTCGATGCGGCGGATCGTCTCGTCCGACAGCGTCGGCCTCATAGGATCAGCGTCCCACGTCGGCCGGGTGATCGGCGGCGATACCGTGCACCCATGTCCGAGTCGCCGCGTGACCCGGTGGCCGACCTGCGCCGGATCGCGTTCCTGCTCGAACGGGCGAACGAGCCGACGTTTCGCGTCAAAGCGTTCCGCTCCGCTGCAGCTGTGGCCGAGTCATTGCCTGCCGCCGAGCTGGCCGAACGCGCCGTGCAGGGCACCTTGCGCGAGTTGGCCGGGATCGGCGAGGTAACCGCGCGGTGCCTCGACGAGTCGCTACGTGGCGAGGAGCCGGGGTATCTACGTCGCCTGTCCGCGACGGACGCCCGGCCGGTCGCCAAGGAGGGCGCTGCGCTTCGGGCGGCGTTGCGCGGTGACTGCCACACCCATTCGGATTGGTCGGACGGTGGTTCACCGATCCTTGAGATGGCATTAACGGCACGCGACCTCGGGCATGAGTACCTCGCGCTCACCGACCATTCACCACGGCTGAAGGTCGCCCGCGGGCTGTCGGCCGAGCGGCTGGAACGCCAACTGGACGTCGTGGCCGAGCTGAACGAGCGGTTTGCCACCGGAGGTGGCGCGCCGACCGTAGGTCCAGGCGCTTCGGCGAGCAGAGCCACCGGAGGTGGCGCGCCGACCGTAGGTCCAGGCGCTTCGGCGAGCAGAGCCACCGGAGGTGGCGCGCCGACGGTAGGTCCAGGCGCTTCGGCGAGCAGAGCCACCGGAGGTGGCGCGCCGACGGTAGGTCCAGGCGCTTCGGCGAGCAGAGCCACCGGAGGTGGCGCGCCGACGGTAGGTCCAGGCGCTTCGGCTAACACTGCCCCGTTCCGGATCCTCACCGGCATCGAGGTCGATATCCTCGAGGATGGCACGCTCGACCAGCGGCCGTCCCTGCTGGCCCGGCTGGACCTGGTCGTGGCGAGCGTGCACAGCGCGCTGCGGATGCCGGCCGCCCAAATGACGCCTCGGATGATCGCTGCGGTCGCCAATCCGCACACCGACATCCTCGGCCACTGCACTGGCCGGCTGATTGCCGGCGGGCGAGGGCGTCGCCCCGAGTCCGAGTTCGACCCCGAGCTCGTCTTCGCTGCGTGTGCGCAGTTCGGGGTGGCCGTCGAGGTGAACGCCCGTCCCGAACGGCTCGATCCGCCCAAGCGGCTGTTGCGGCTGGCGGTCGAGGCCGGCTGCTTGGTGTCGATCGACACCGACGCGCACGCGCCGGGTCAGCTCGATTGGCAGCCGTACGGCTGCGACCGGGCGGCGGACTGTGGCGTGCTTGCCCAGAACGTGATCGACACCTGGACGGCCGATCAGCTGCTGGCCTGGACGGCCGACCACGCCGTGCGGCCGTGACCACTGACATCCGGCGTTCGGGCGACCGGTTCGTGACAACGCAGCCGGGGATCATCAGCTACCACAGCTTTTCGGCCGGCGCACACTACGACCCCGGCAATCTGCGCCTCGGGCCCCTCGTTGGATTCGACGAGCACCTCATCGAGCCCGGCGCCGGATTCGCGATGCACGCCCATCGCGGCGTCGACATCGTCAGCTGGGTGCTCGCGGGCGTCATGACACACGAGGATTCCCTGGGAAACAAGCAGATCGTTACCCAGGGCCGGTTCGCCTACCTGGTCGCTGGATCCGGCGTGCGGCACGAGGAGCGCAACGACGACCCAGTGCCGCTACGCCTGGTGCAAGCGACCCTGCTGGCGGAACCTGGATCGCCGGCCTATGCGCTCCCGGACGAGCCGGCGCACATCGGCGCCGCCTTGGTGCGGGCACTCCGTCCAGGCAGCGAGGAGATCAGCCTTGCCGAATCCCAGCTGCTGCACCTGTTCGTCGGGGCTGGCGAGGTGACGATCACGGGCCTCGAAACGGTGGGACTGGGTGACGCGCTGCGTGCGGCCGGGCCGGAGGTTCTGACGGTGTCGAGCGGTGCCGGGGCACAGGTGCTGTTGTTCGAGATCAATGGAGCCTGAGCACACAGTGCGGCTGCCCCAGTGGGGGTCTAGCGGCGTTTGGGGATTCCTAGGTGCGGCCGAGTCATCGCGCCAATTTCGGAACCAGTACGACCGACGTCAACCAGCAGTTCTTCGCGCTGCTGTTCAAGCCCGGCGCCGTCAACCTTGCCGACCCGGATGATCTGCGGGGTGGCTGCCGCGCGGCGCGCAGGTTCATCGACTGGCAGACCTGCTTCGACTTCGGTGACGGTCGGGTGGTGCGGCCGAACAAGAAGATCGACACTGTCCTGTCGTCCTTGCTTTTCAGCCTGCTCGGTCAAGCGCCGGGTTCCCCGACGTCACTGGTGACGAGGAACCTGCTGGGTAACCTCACCATGGAGGTGCCGTCCGGTCGGAGCATCGCCAAGGCGATGACGCTACCCCCGCTGGCGCCAGGGGATCTGTCCGACTTGCAGCCGCTGCACCTGCACAACCGCACCCCGCTGTGGTTCTACATCCTGCGCGAGGCACAGGTCACCGCCAACGGTGAACATCTCGGACCCGTGGGCGGGCGGATCGTCGCCGAGGTCCTCTACCGCCTGATCGAGGGCGACAGCCTGTCCTACCTCGGCCAAGACCCCGAATGGACACCGACCTACGGCAGCAACGGCAACTTCACCATCGTGGACCTGCTCACCAAGTCGGGCACCCTTGCGACCCTGACGTAGCTCACACTCGCACGCAGGTTGGTACGGTCTCTCTGGTGACTTCTATCCATCGTCCGGATCCAACGTCAGGGGACATTCCATGAGTGGAGCGCACATCGTCGAGCCTGGGGACACCCTCAGCGCAATCGCCGACAAGTACCAGCTGAAACTCGACGACCTGATCAAATGGAACAACATCGAGAATCCCGACCTGATCCAGGTCGGACAGAAGATCGAGCTCAGCGGCCACGAAGCACCGGGCGACCAGATCTACGTCGTGCAGCCGGGAGACACCGTCTCCGGCATCGCCGAGAGGTTCGGCCTTCGCTGGGTCGACATCGGCGCCTACAACAAGCTCGCGAACCTCGATCTGATTACGGTCGGCCAAGAGCTGGTCATTCCGGCCCAAGGCGTCGCTCGCTGAGAAGCCAGAACCGACATGCACACCGTCGCTCTCGACGGGCTGACCGTCTCGGCCCAAGGCCTGGGCTGCATGGGCATGAGCGAGTACTACGGTGCCGCGGACTGGGACGAGTCGGTGGGCACAATTCAGCGAGCGCTCGACCTCGGCGTGACCTTCATCGACACCGCCGACATCTACGGCGCCGGTCACAACGAGGTCCTCGTCGGCCGGGCGATCGCACGCCGGCGCGCCGAGGTTCAGCTGGCCACCAAGTTCGGCATCGACCGCTCCGCAGGGGACGATGCGCGCGTCATCCGAGGCGAGGCCGCCTACGTGAAGCGGGCCTGCGACGCGTCTCTGCTGCGGCTCGGCGTGGACGTGATCGACCTGTACTACCTGCACCGGCCGCCGCAGACCGCCGAGATCGAGGAGACGGTCGGCGCGATGAGGGAACTGGTCGCGGCGGGCAAGGTTCGCCACCTCGGCCTGTCCGAGGTCGACGGCGCGCTGCTGCGCCGTGCCTACGCCGTGCACCCGATCACGGCTGTGCAGAGCGAGTACTCGCTGTGGACCCGCGATCCCGACACCTCGGGCGTCGTCGACACGATGCGCGAACTCGGAGTCGGCCTGGTGCCGTATTCGCCGCTGGGCCGGGGATTCCTGACCGGGACGATCGACGTCGTGAGCCTGGGCGAGAAGGACTTCCGCACTGCCAACCCGCGCTTCGCCGGAGCAGCCGGCACGGTGAATCAGAAGATCGCCGACGCCGTCCGCGCCGTGGCCGAATCCCGGGATGTGGCGCCGGCGCAGGTCGCCCTCGCCTGGGTACACGGTCAGGCCGAACGGCTCGGCCTTCCCGTCGTGCCCATCCCGGGCACCAAGCGGGTCCGATGGCTCGAGCAGAACGTCGCCGCGCTGGACGTACAGCTAACGGCCGAGGAGTTGGCCGCGCTGGATCCGCTCGGCGAGCAGGTCGTCGGTGCGCGCTACTAGCGATGAGCGCTCGCGCGAAGAGACCGTGATCTGCCGGGCCGGGATTGATTACGCGTCGCCCCCGATCGTGCCGGCGCCGGCGCCGGTCACGTCCAGGAGCCGGTAGCGCTCGATCGCCTCCCGCGGCGCCTCCGCCTTGACCTCGCCGCGCCTGGCCAGCTGCTCCAGCACGGCGACCACGACCGACTCGCTGTCGACGTGGAAGAAACGGCGTGCCGCGCCGCGCGTGTCGGCGAAGCCGAACCCATCGGTCCCGAGCGACGTGTACTCGGTGGGCACCCACCGGGCGATCTGATCCGGGACGGCACGCATCCAGTCCGAGACGGCGACGACCGGTCCGCCACCGTCGGACAGCCGCGATGCGACGAAGGGAACGCGTGGCTCAACGGACGGGTCGAGCATGTTGGCCCGCTCGCACTCGACGGCATCACGGCGCAGCTCGTTCCAGGACGTCACGGACCAGACGTCGACATCGACTCCCCAGTCGTCGCCAAGCAGCCGCTGCGCAGCCAGCGCCCACGGCACCGCGACACCCGAAGCGAGTACCTGGGCCCGTGGTCGGCCCTCGATGGCAAGCGCGGGGGAGTAGCGATACATGCCGCGCAGCAGGTCCTCGACGATAAGGTCGGGCGGCTCGGCCGGCTGGCTGATCGGCTCGTTGTAGATGGTCAAGTAGTAGAAGACGTCGTGCTCCGACAGCGCCGTGCCGTAGCTGCCCACGCCGTACATACGCTCCAGTCCGGATCGCACGATGTGGGCGATCTCGAACGCGTACGCGGGGTCGTACGCGATGCAGGCCGGGTTTGTGGACGCTAGCAGCAACGAGTGCCCGTCCGCGTGCTGCAGCCCCTCGCCGGTGAGCGTGGTGCGGCCGGCCGTCGCTCCGAGCACGAAACCACGGCCCATCTGGTCGGCGAGCGCCCAGAACTGGTCGCCCGTGCGCTGGAATCCGAACATCGAATAGAAGATGTAGAACGGGATCATCGGCAGGCTGTGCGTCGCGTACGACGTCGCCGCGGCGGTCAAAGACGCGGTCGAACCGGCCTCGCTGATGCCCTCGTGCAGGATCTGTCCTGTCGTTGATTCCTTGTACGACAGCAGAAGCTCGCGGTCGACAGCCTCGTACTCTTGGCCGTGCGGTGAGTAGATCTTGGCGGTCGGGAAGATCGCGTCCAAGCCGAACGTGCGCGCCTCGTCTGGGATGATCGGGACGAACCGCGGCCCGATCTCCTTGTCCTTCATGAGGTCCTTGAACAGGCGCACCGTCGCCATCGTCGTGGCGATCTGCTGCTTGCCCGAACCCGCCCGCAGTTCCGCGTACGCCGCCTCGCCCGGCAGCGTGAGCGGCTTGGCCCGCACGACGCGCTTGGGCACCGCGCCGCCAAGCGTCGCCCGGCGCTCCTTCATGTATTGGATCTCGTCGGACTTCTCGCCGGGGTGGTAATACGGGGGCAGCTCGGCCTCGAGGTCCTTGTCCGAGATCGGCAGGTACAGCCGGTCGCGGAAGGCCTTGAGGTCCGCCTTGGTCAGCTTCTTCATCTGGTGGGTGGCGTTGCGGCCCTCGAAGGATTCGAGGGTCCATCCCTTGATCGTCTTGGCCAGGATGACGGTCGGTTGGCCGACGTGTTCACGGGCGGCCTTGAACGCCGCGTACACCTTGCGATAGTCGTGGCCGCCTCGGCTGAGGCGGCGCAGGTCCTCGTCGGACATGTCCTCGACCATCTTGCGTAGCCGCGGATCGCGGCCGAAGAAGTGCTCGCGGATGTAGGCGCCGCTCTCCACCGAGTAGGTCTGGAACTGGCCGTCCGGCGTGGTGTTCATCCGGTTGACGAGAACGCCGTCCCCGTCCCGCGCGAGCAGCGGATCCCAGTCCCGCCCCCAGATCACCTTGATGACGTTCCAACCCGCTCCGCGGAAGTAGGTCTCCAGCTCCTGGATGATCTTGCCGTTGCCGCGCACCGGGCCGTCGAGGCGTTGCAGGTTGCAGTTGATGACGAAGGTGAGGTTGTCGAGTTCCTCGCGGGAGGCGACGCCGATCGCGCCGAGCGATTCGATCTCGTCCATCTCGCCGTCGCCGAGGAACGCCCACACGTGCGAATTGGACGTGTCGGACAGCCCGCGGGCGTGCAGGTAGCGGTTGAACCTGGCTTGGTAGATCGCGCTGATCGGGCCTATGCCCATCGACACCGTTGGGAACTCCCAGAACTCCGACATCAGCCGGGGGTGTGGGTAGGACGACAGGCCGAACGGGGCATGCGACTGCTCCTGGCGGAACCCGTCGAGATGCTGTTCGGTCAGGCGGCCCTCGAGGTATGCACGCGCATAGATGCCCGGCGCGGCGTGACCCTGGAAGTAGATCTGGTCGCCCGTGCCGCTGGCCAGGTCCTTGCCGCGGAAGAAGTGGTTGTAGCCGACCTCGTATAGGGACGCGGCGCTGGCGTACGTGGCGATGTGCCCGCCCACGCCGACCGTCTTGTTCGCGCGCGACACCATGATCGCGGCGTTCCACCGGATGTAGGCGCGGATGCGTCGCTCGATGTGTTCGTCGCCGGGGAACCACGGTTCGCGCTCGGGTGGAATGGTGTTGATGTAGTCGGTGCTGCGCAGGGCGGGCACGCCGACCTGGCGTTCGCTGGCGCGTTCGAGCAGCTTGAGCATGAGGAAGCGCGCCCGCTGGCGGCCGCCGGAGTCGATGGCGGCATCCAGCGACTCGATCCACTCACGGGTCTCGTCGCGATCGGCGTCTGGCAGCTGGTTGGGCACGTCACCGGTGATGACGCTGAATCCGTCTCGAGTCATGACACCAGTGTCCCCCGTCACAGACTCCGTCGGTAAGGGATAGGTGCTCAGGCGATCGGCGGCAGGCGCTACGGTCATGGGGACCGATGCGCACGTACCTTGACGTGCGGTACGAACTCAGATTGGGAGGGCTGATCCGTGAGCACGACCCCCGCGTCAGGGGATGCCGCATCGAGCCGCGCGCCGGCGCCGGGCCTGGCGGAGCGGATGGGGTTCAAGCCCGGAATGGTCGTGCAGGAGATCGGCTGGGACGAGGACGTCGACGAGGACCTGCGGGGCGCGGTCGAGGAGGCCACCGGCGAGGAGATGGTCGACGAGAACTCCGACGAGATCGTCGAGGCTGTGTTGCTGTGGTACCGCGACGGCGACGCCGATCTGGTCGACGTGCTGGTCGACGCCATCGCGCCGCTCGCCGACAACGGGTTCATCTGGCTTGCGACGCCCAAGCGCGGCCGGCCGGGCTACGTCGAGCCGTCTGACATCGCCGAGGCCGCGCCGACCGCGGGGTTGTCCCAGACGTCCATGGCCACCCTCGGGCCGGACTGGACAGCGGCGCGGCTGGTGGCGCGCAAGTCGCGTACCGAGAGACGCTGAGGCGGTTCATGACGGTCCCGGTGGGGGAGCAGGCCCCTGACTTCACGCTGCGCGATCAGAACAACGAGGAAATCACGCTGTCGTCGTTCCGCGGCCAGAAGGCGGTCCTGATCGTGTTCTATCCGCTGGCCTTCACCGGCATCTGCACGGGGGAGCTATGCCGGGTGCGGGACGACCTGGGGCAGTTCCAGAACGAGCGTGTGCAGGTCGTCACCATCAGTGTCGACTCGCCGTACTCGCACAAGGTGTTCGCCCAACGGGAGAGCTACGAATTCCCGCTGCTGTCGGACTTCTGGCCGCATGGGGCAGTCGCCAAGGCATACGGCGTGTTCAACGAGACGACCGGATTCGCCAACCGCGGCACGTTCCTCGTCGACCGCGACGGCATCGTGCGCTTCGCCGAGATGAACGAGCCGGGCGTCGGCCGCGACGCGGCGGTCTGGCTCGACGCGATCAAGTCGCTTTAGTTCTCGGCCGGCCGTATCGATCGGCCAACCGGGCTGCCACGATCTCGGCGTCGCTCGCCGGCTGGGTCTGCTCGCCGAGTTCGTGCGTCTCCCGGCGCTGCTCGGCACGGGCCATGACCAGCGGCGCCGCGATGGCGAGCGCGGCGAACAGATACCACTGGATGATGTAGGCGATGTGCTGCGGTTCGATGGCGCCACCAGCCGGATTGGACAGATCCGGTGCGGGAATCGTCGTCAGCCCCGCGGTGCCGGGCTGACCGTCCAGCAGCTCCACGTACCCGTTGAGGACCGGTGTAGCCAGCCGGGTCGCCTGCTCGCCCGGGTTGATCGACTCGACCTGACCGCGCGGCAATGCGGCGGCCTGATCGGCGCGCGTCTCGGCCGGCTGGACGCGCCCGGTGATCGAGACCTGTCCCGCCGGCGGCGGGGGAGCGCTCACGACCTCGCTCGACGTCCCCGAGACGAACCCGCGCACGACGAGCAGCGTCGCGTTGCTCGTGTGCAGCGGGGTGAGCACGAGGTAGCCGGTGTCGCCGTTGACGGTGCGCTGCCGGACCAGGGCCTGGTGTGCCCCGTCGTAGCTGCCCGTTGCCGTCACACTCCGGTACTGGACCGCGTGATCGGCCGGTCCCGGGCCCGCGCCTACGAGCGGCAGGACGCTGTCGGCCGATGCCGCTGGTACATGGGCGTTGTGGCGCAGCTCGCTGTTGGCGTCGTGCTTCTGTATCTCGCGCATGATCTGCCACGTCCCCGCGCCGACGCACGCCAGCGCGACAACGAGCATCAGTGCGGACAGCGCCACGTACCGGCGTTGCCGCAGCGTCTCGAGCACACGATCACGGTACGGCGCCTTAGCCCGGCGCGGGCGGGTACCCTGACCCGGGCCAGCTTGGTCCACGGGCGCTTAGCTCAGCGGGAGAGCACTCGGCTTACACCCGAGCGGTCGCTGGTTCGATCCCAGCAGCGCCCACTTTTCGGACGTTGCGCAAGCCTCGGACGTGACGAGCCGGCAGGTGGGCTGGATCCGCGCTCGTCCGTCGACTCGCAGCTCCTCGATCAGTAGCCGGAGGAGCGTTCAACTTGCTAAACGGCTCATCCCACTCAGTACAAGGGAAGTGAGTGCCAGGCTGCGCCTTCTCAGTCGATCGCGAGCGCCTCGGGGAGAACGTGGTCTCTGCTATGTCCTCGGTCACTCGCGCGAGCTGCGCGCGGGTGAGGCTGCGATGGCGTCGACGCAGCGGACCGCGGCTTCATGCTCGGCGATACGGCGGAGGAAGGTCCACGTTTCCCCACGCACATCGGTCGGTCGTCACCGGGCGACCCCCTTTCGTGTGCGCCGATCAGCGCTCCAGCCTGTTCGTGCCGAGAATCTCGGCGGTGGAGGAGTGCGACCCAGAAAGACGTGTCAACGAAGATCATCTATACACGACGTCGTCAACGTGCCTGACGAATCGTCGACCGAGCCGACGAGGTCGCTGAGTGGGTCCTCCATGAAGGGCGGCAGGAGATCAAGCCAGCCCGGACGTAGCCGCGGATCAGGGCCGCCTTCGACGTGTGCTGACGGTTCGCCTCGGCCTCCAGAGCGCGATCGAGTTCCTCGTCGATCAGGATCTGCAGCCGTTTCATGTACAAGTACAACGTCAGTCTCGAACTGACGTAACAACGATGTCCGCACCCGGCGTTGCCCGCTGGGCAGGTGCCATTGCCCACCGACACTTCCGGCGCCGGTAGCGTTTCGATCGTGCCGCAGCTTGCTGACGTCATCACAGCGCTGGAGGGCTGGTACCACCCGCGCTGGGCAGAGTCGTGGGACGCCGTCGGGTTGGTCTGTGGGGATCCAGCAGACAACGTCGACCACGTCGTGCTCGCCGTCGATGCCGTGCCCGCGACCGTGACCGAGGCGATCGACGCGGAGGCGCAGCTGCTGCTGACCCACCATCCGTTGCTGCTGACACCCGTTCACGGGGTGGCCGCGACCGATCCCAAGGGCACGATGGTGCACCGGATGGTCCGCGCAGGTGTCGCCCACTACGTCGCGCACACCAACGCCGACGTGGCCCAGCCGGGTGTGTCTGACGCGCTGGCCCGCCGCATCGGCCTGACTCAGCTTCGCCCGCTCGACGCGCAGCCGGGCGAATCCGCCGACAAGTTGGTGGTGTTCGTCCCGGTCGCCGACGCGCAGCGGCTGATCGACGCGCTGGCCGACGCGGGTGCCGGCCGCCTGGGCGCGTACGAGCGATGCGCCTGGATGACCGATGGCCTCGGCACGTTCCGTCCAGGGCCGGACGCCGCACCGGCAATTGGGCAAGTCGGTGCGGTCGAGCAGGTACCCGAGACTCGCGTCGAAATGGTCGTGCCGCCCGCCCGGCGTGAGGCGGTCATCCGGGCGATGCGCGCCGCGCACCCGTATGAGGAGCCGGCGTTCGACCTGTTCAACCGGGTGCCGTTGGCCGGCCGTCGTGGCACCGGGAGGATCGGCGAGCTCGAGCAGGATGTACCGCTGGGGGAGTTCGTCGAGCTCGTCGCCGCAGCGTTGCCCGCGACGGCCTGGGGGGTCCGCGCGGCCGGCGACCCGGCCCGACCGGTCCGGACGGCCGCCGTGTGTGGCGGCTCCGGTGCTTCGCTGATCGAGGAAGCTCGCCAGGCCGGCGCGAATGCCTTCCTCACAGCCGACCTCAAGCACCACAACACGAGCGAGGCGGTGGCGGAACGCGACCCCGGCGCCATGGCACTGCTCGACGCCGCGCACTGGGCAACCGAGGCACCGTGGCTCGACCTCGTCGCCGGCCAACTTCGGCAGCGGTTCGACGGGACGGGCCTTAGGGTGACCGTGTCCGCGCAACGCACCGACCCGTGGACGCTGCATGTCCCATCGCCCGAATCGAGCCCCCGCACACCGTGAATGCCGACCCTGCCGCCCAGCTGCGGCTGCTCGACCTACAAGCTGCAGACACCGCGCTGGCCCAACGCGCGCACCGGCGCATGACGCTGCCCGAACTCGCGGCAATCGCGGACAACGACACTCGCGCGGCAGATCTCGAGACCCAGGCAGTCGACCTGCGTACCCGCTGCGACGATATCGATGGCGACCAGCGCCGCCTCGCCAACGAGATCGACACCGTGCGCGCGCGTTCCGCGCGAGACGACCAGCGGCTCATCTCCGGAGGGCTGCCCGCCAAGGAACTCGAGGGCCTGCAGCACGAGATCGCCACGTTGGCCCGCCGGCAATCGGCGCTCGAGGATGATCTGCTGGAGCTGATGGAACAGCGCGAGCAGATGGAGCAGGAGATCTCTGCAGTGGCCAAGAAGCAGGAAGCGCTCGAGGCGGAGCGCACCAGGCTGATCGAGGCGCGGGATGCGGCATTCGCCGAGATCGACGCTGCCGTGGCGCAGCGCACCGCCGAGCGCAGCGCCGTCGCCGCCGAACTGCCCGCGGACCTGCTTGGGCTCTATGACAAGGTGCGCGCCGCCAACGGCGGAGTCGGTGCGGCGGCGCTTCGTCAGCGGCGCTGCGAGGGGTGCCGCATCGAGCTGGCCGGTAACGAGCTGAGCAGCGTCCGCGCCGCGCCCCCAGACGCCGTGCTGCGGTGCGAGAACTGCCGCCGCATTCTGGTGCGCACGGCCGAATCGGGCCTGTGAGCGAGCATGCGAGTCGTCGTGGAGGCGGACGGCGGTTCGCGGGGCAACCCCGGCCCGGCCGGCTACGGCGCCGTCGTCCGTGACGAGGCGACCGGCGTGGTATTGGCCGAGCGCAAGGAGGCCATTGGCACCGACACGAACAACGTCGCCGAATATCGCGGGCTGATCTCCGGGCTGCAGGCGGCCGCCGAACTCGGCGCAACGCGAGTGATCGTGCGGATGGACTCGAAGCTGGTCGTCGAGCAGATGTCCGGACGCTGGCAGGTCAAGAACGACTCGATGCGCCGGTTGGCGCGCGAGGCCAACGACCTGCGTACCCGCTTCGACGACGTCAGATTCGAGTGGGTCCCGCGCGACCAGAACCGGCACGCCGACCGGTTGGCGAATGAGGCAATGGACGCCGCGGCCCAGCTCACCAGCCAGTCGCCCCGGCCATCGTGGACGTTGCCAACCGGCACGCCCAGCCGTCTGATCCTCGTCCGGCATGCGCCCACCGCACACAGCGCCGACCGGCGCTTCTCCGGACGCAACGACCTGCCACTGACAGCCGCGGGCGAGCGGCAGGCGGCAGCCCTCGCCGCTCGCGTGTCGTCGTCCTTCGGTGCGGTCGACGCGGTCGTCACTTCGACACTGCGCCGCGCCCGCCAGACAGCTGCAGTGATCGGGTCGGCGCTGCGGCTGGACGTCGGGCAGTTGGAAGGACTCGTCGAGCAGGACTTCGGCTCGTGGGAAGGCAAAACGCTCGACGAGGTGCGCGCATTGTGGCCCGACGAACTCGATGCCTGGCTCGCCTATCCGGACGCGGCCCCACGCGGCGGGGAATCCTTCGCTGACGTGGAGCGCCGGGTGCGCCGAGCGCGCAGCGACCTGATCAGTGCCCACCTGGGCGGGATCGTGGTCGTCGTCACACACGTCACTCCGATCAAGACACTGCTGCGGCTCGCCCTCGAGGCACCTCCCGAGACCATGTATCGCATTCACTTGGA
The DNA here is from genome assembly GCA_963839995.1 of uncultured Actinomycetota bacterium. Lineage (GTDB taxonomy): Bacteria > Actinomycetota > Actinomycetes > Mycobacteriales > Jatrophihabitantaceae > CAWIUB01. Next base: position 228,075 of record CAWIXH010000002.1, read on the forward strand.
CCCGGCGTCGATCTCGATCGCCGACTACTACGCCGACGGGCAGACCTCGGTGCGGCTCGTCAACGACACCGGCCATCTGGAGCCCGCGTAGTGGTCACACTCGTGAGGCAGCCAGCGGACGGGTGACGTGGATTCCGCCGTATCCGAACCGCTATCCATCGGGCTACTGCTCGCAGTCCTGGCATTCGCCGTCTGCGGCCCAAGGGGTGGCCGGAGGCGGTAGCAGCAATACCCGCCGCCAGCATTGTCGTGGCTACCGGCGCGGTATCCCTGGCACCGGCGGTTCTGGTGCTGCTGCCTGTCGCAGCACTCGGCGCCTGGACGTCCTGCATCGTCGCCGCCCGGCAGCTCGTGCCGGGTAGCACCGACATCGGCCTCTTGCACGTGGCCACCGCCCGCAGCGGTGCAATCGGCAGCTGCGGACGTCGCACTCCGCGTACCATCGTCATCGCGGCGGACGAGCCGACCGGGCGGCCGCGTCGGGAGTTCACCAGGACTCCTGCCGAGGAAAGTCCGGGCTCCACAGGGCAGGGTGGTTGTTAACGGCAACCCGGGGCGACCCGCGGGACAGTGCCACAGAAAACAGACCGCCGACAGTTTCCGACTGTCGGTAAGGGTGAAACGGCGGTGTAAGAGACCACCAGCGCCCCGGGTGACCGGGGCGGCTCGGTAAACCCCACCCGGAGCAAGGTCGAGAAGGATCGGCCGGGCAACCAGCCGATCCGCGCAGGTGATCGAGGGCGGCCCGCCCGAGCCTGCGGGTTGACCGCTAGAGCCTGTCGGCGACGACAGGCCGAGATGGATGGCCGCCGTGCGACGCGCGAGCGTCGCACACAGGACCCGGCTTACAGGCCGACTCGTCCGCCGCCCATCGACAACAACGCGAAGGGAACTGACAGTGAGCGAGGACCTCGCCGGTACGTACTGGTACTGCGTCAAACATCATCGCGTCGAGCAGTTCGAAGCAACAGACAGCCATGACCGTATCGGGCCGTTCCACGACGAACAATCTGCAGCAAGCGCTCTACAGACCATTGCCGATCGAGAAAAGCGTTATGAACAAGAGGATTCTGCCTGGGAAGACGGCGAGTGAACCCGCGCTGAGCAACGTGACTTGCAAACGACGGCCATAAAGAAGTCGGCGTGGCGTATTGACGATCAACGGTGTTGCATCGTCCACTGATCAACGACGTTCTGCATAACGTTGCCCATGAGGAGGCACCGCATGACTGCACCACGCAAACGCGTCGCGAAGAAGGCGCCCGCCAAGAAGACCACCGCGCGCAAGACCGCTGCGAAGAAGGCGCCCGCCAAGAAGACCACCGCGCGCAAGACTGCGGCGAAGAAGGCGCCCGCCAAGAAGACCACCGCGCGCAAGACCGCGGCGAAGAAGGCGCCCGCCAAGAAGACCACCGCGCGCAAGACTGCGGCGAAGAAGGCGCCCGCCAAGAAGACCACCGCGCGCAAGACTGCTGCGAAGAAGGCGCCCGCCAAGCGCACGACAGCACGCAAGGCGGCCGCCCGCTAGGCTCGCTGGTTCGCCTGGCCGGTCACGCTGAACGGTGATCACGCATCATCTCGCCGGCGCACCGCTCGACTTCGCTGTACTGCGCGACGAATTGGCGGTGCCCGGCGAGTTTCCGTCGGAGGTACTACACGAGGCGCGGAAAGCGGCTGACTCGCCTGTCTTGCCGGACGACGATCAGACCGCGATCCCTTTCGTCACAGTCGATCCGCCGGGCAGCCTCGACCTCGACCAAGCCGTGCACATCGCGCCGACGGCGAACGGTGGGTATGTCGTCAGCTATGCGATCGCCGACGTTGCATCGTTCGTGCGGCCGGGTTCCGCACTCGACGAGGAGACGCAGCGACGCGGCGAGACGCTGTACTTCCCTGACGCGCGTGTCCCCCTGCATCCGACGGTGCTCAGCGAGGGCGCCGCGAGTCTTCTGCCTGGCCAGAATCGTCCGGCAGTGCTCTGGCAGATCGAACTCGACGGCACCGGCGAGGTCGCGTCCGTAGACGTGCGGCGTGCGTTCGTATGCAGCCGGCAGCAGCTGGACTATGCCGGCCTGCAGCGATCGCTCGAGGATGGCAGCGCACCCGAGGCGGTTGCGTTGCTGCCGCAAGTCGGCGAGCTGCGGCTCGCGCTCGGCCGCGAACGGCATGCGATAAACCTCGACCTGCCGGAACAGCAGGTCACCAGCGACGCCGAACGCGGCTGGACGCTGGAGTTCCGCCGCCCGCTTCCGGTCGACGCGTACAACGCGCAGATCTCGCTGCTGACCGGCGCCTGCGCGGCGTCGCTGATGCTGGCAGCGGGTTTCGGCATCCTGCGCACGGTTCCGCCACCGGACAAGCGCACGGTTGCCGCGCTGCGTCGCGTTGCCCCTGCGCTCGGCGTGACGTGGCCGGACGGCGCGCAACCCGGCGATGTGCTCGCCACCGTCGACCGAGCCGATCCCCGCCATGCGGCGTTCGTCGAACACGCGGTGGCGTTGTTGCGCGGGTCGGCGTACACGGCCTTCGACGGCGCCGCACCCGGGCAACCGTTGCATGCGGGACTCAACGCACCTTATGCACACGTCACCGCGCCACTACGCCGTCTGGTCGATCGCTACGGCGGCGAGATATGCCTTGCCGCACAAGCACGTCAACCGATCCCGGACTGGGTGCGCGCGCGAGTGCCGGAACTACCCGACACCATGCAGCGTGCCGACCGGCTGGCCCGGGTGATCGACCGCGCCGCGGTCGACATGACCGAAGCATGGTTGCTCGGCAACCGTATCGGCGAGACGTTCGATGCAGTCGTCCTTGAGGCCGACGACCGCAACGGCACGGTAGCAATCGACGAACCCGCCGTCCGGGCCCGCTGTTCGGGTACCGATCTCACGGTAGGCGAGCGGGTCTCGGTCCGGCTCCTGCAAGCGGACGTGCCGACCCGTACGGTTCGTTTCGAGCGGGCCTGAGCAAGTCAGCTGTAGGAGTGCTCCGCAGCCGGGTAGCTGCCGGCCCGTACCTCACCGGCGAAGCGTTGCGCCGCGTCGCGCAGCACACCGGCGACGTCGGCGAATTCCTTGACGAACTTGGGCTTGTGCTCGCCGGTGCGCAGGCCCGCCATGTCCTGCCACACCAGCACCTGGGCATCGCATTCGGCGCCCGCACCGATGCCGATCGTGGGAATACGCAACTGTGCGGTCACCGCACGCGCCACCTCAGCCGGCACGACCTCCAGCACGACCGCGAATGCGCCAGCGTGCTCGAGCGCCTTGGCATCCTGCAGCAGACGATGCGCCGCTTCCTCACCGCGACCCTGCACGCGGTATCCGCCGAGTGCGTTGACGGACTGCGGTGTCAGGCCGAGGTGAGCCATTACCGGCACGCCCGCCGAGACCAACGCTTCGACCTGCGGCAGCACGCGCTGGCCGCCCTCGAGCTTGACCGCTTGTGCGCCACCGTCCTTCATGAACCGCGCCGCCGTTTCGAGCGCTTGCTGCGCGGAGGCCTGATACGAGCCGAACGGCAGGTCGGCCACCACGAGCGCCCGACGGGTCCCCCGGACGACACCGCGGACGAGGGGCAGCAGTTCGTCGACGGTGACCGGGACCGTGGTGTCGTAGCCATAGATGACGTTGGCTGCCGAGTCGCCGACAAGCAGCACGGGGATGCCGGCCTCGTCGAACACTCGCGCCGTCGAGTAGTCGTACGCGGTCAGCATCGGCCACCGCTCGCCGGCGTCCGTAGCCGCCTGCAGGTCGCGGATGGTGATCCGCCGATTGGTGATCCCGCCGTAAAGGATCTCGCCCATAACGAACCCACCTTCTCCTCGAGGCCGGCTCGCCGGTCCCCGGGCACTGTGTGTGTGGACGCACTAATTATCACGCGGGAAGAACGCTCGGTCCATATGAGGCCGATCACCGGGCGTGCCTCCAAGTCCTATCTCATATCTGAGATAGGGTCCGCCCACGTGGCGACGACCTACTACCGCAACACGATCGGCGGTCTGATCCGCGACGCCCGCAAACAGCGCGGCTGGACGCAGACGCAGCTCGCCGACACGCTCGCAACGAGTCAGAGCGCCGTGAACCGGATCGAACGTGGTCACCAGAATCTCAGCCTGGACATGCTCGCCCGCATCGGCGAAGCGCTGGACAGCACCCTCGTCACGCTCGGCGCAGGGCCGGTGCACCTGCGGGTCGAGGGCGGACACCCCCTCTCCGGCAGCATCGACGCCAAGACAAGCAAGAACGCGGGGGTCGCCCTGCTGTGTGCGAGCCTGCTCACCAAGGGCCGGACGACGTTGCGCAAGCTGGCCCGGATCGAGGAGATCAACCGCATCCTCGAGGTACTCGAGAGCATGGGCGTGCAGACGCGCTGGCTCGACGGCGGCAGCGACCTCGAGATCGTGCCGCCAGCCGAGCTGGACCTGGACCGGATGGACGTCGAGGCGGCGCGGCGCACCCGCAGCATGATCATGCTGTTCGGCCCGCTGATGCACGAGTATCCCAAGTTCCAGCTTCCGTACGCGGGCGGATGCGACCTCGGCACGCGGACTGTCGAGCCACACATGGTCGCGCTGCGCCCGTTCGGCATGCAGGTCACTGCGACGGGCGGCTTCTACGACGTGCAGGTCGACTCCGGCGTCGCGCCGACCCGTCCGATCGTGCTGACCGAACGGGGCGACACGGTGACCGAGAACGCGCTGCTGGCTGCCGCCCGCCGCCCCGGGACGACCGTGATCCGCAACGCCAGCCCGAACTACATGGTGCAGGATCTGTGCTTCTACCTCACCAAGCTCGGCATCAGCATCGACGGCATCGGCACTACGACGCTCGTTGTGCACGGCGTCGAAGAGATCAGCTGCGATGTCGACTACTCGCCCTCCGAGGATCCCATCGAGGCGATGAGCCTGATCACCGCCGGGATCGTGACGAACTCGGAGCTGACCATCCGGCGGGCGCCCATCGAGTTTCTGGAGATCGAGCTGGCCCTGCTCTGCGAGATGGGCGTGCGGTACGACTGCACCGACGAGTACCCGGCAGCGAACGGGCGCACCCGGCTCGTCGACCTGACGACGCAACCGTCGACGCTGCGTGCCCCGATCGACAAGGTCCATCCGATGCCGTTTCCCGGTCTCAATATCGACAACTTGCCGTTCTTCGCGGTGATCGCCGCGATCGCCGAGGGCCACACGCTGGTACACGACTGGGTTTACGAGAACCGGGCAATCTACCTCACCGAATTGGCCAAGCTCGGCGCCGACGTGAAGCTGCTCGACCCGCATCGCCTGTCCATCCAGGGTCCGACGCGCTGGCGAGCGGCCGAGCTGATGTGCCCGCCGGCTCTGCGCCCAGCCGTCGTGATCCTGCTCGCGATGCTCGCCACCGAGGGCACGTCCGTGCTACGCAACATCTACGTCATCAAGCGCGGTTACGAGGACCTGGCCGAGCGGCTCAACTCGATCGGCGCACACGTCGAACCGTTCTCTGATGGCACGGACGCGTGACCGGCCTGCGAGCGCAGTTAGCTCGCCTGCCTGGGTGCGGTCATGGGCGATCGACCGGTGATGCCGCGCAGTCGTACGCGTTGCCCGGATTGCAGGATCGCTCGCAAGTTGATGGTTGCGGGGAGGTGGGCAATGGCGACCGTGGCGAGCAGGCTGAGCGCGACGGCGATGTGAACTGCCACTAGCCTTCGCGGGCAGCAGCATCGGCCCTACCAACGCCGACCAATGACACCAATTCGTCCCAATGCCACGCCAGGGCGATCCGCACGGACGCGCATTGCACCACGCTGACGCATCCGCGTCGCGGATCAGCCAAGCGGTCCGGATTCCCTCCAGCGATTCGTGATCGGCAGCCGCCGGTCACGCCCGAAAGCCTTGAAGCTGATCTTCGGACCGGGCGGGTACTGGCGGCGCTTCCACTCGGCCGTGTCCACCATGGTGGCCACGCGTGTGACCAGCGTCGGGTCGAAGCCGTCAGCCACGATAGCTTCGAAACCTGCGTCGGCGTCGACATACCGTGCGAGCACCGCATCGAGTTCGCCGTAATCGGGCAGCGAGTCGCTGTCCAGCTGCCCCGGCCGCAGCTCGGCCGACGGCGGCTTGGAAATCGAGTTGGGGGGAATGGGCGGCACCTGGCCTGCGGCCTCGGCCTGCGCGTTGCGCCAGCGCGCCAATTGCCACACCAGCGACTTCGGCACATCCTTGATCGGCGCGAATCCGCCGACCGCATCGCCGTAGATCGTCGAGTAGCCCACCGCCAACTCGCTCTTGTTGCCGGTAGTCAACACAAGGTGCCCCTCGGCGTTGGACAACCCCATCAGCGTGGTGCCGCGAACCCGGGCCTGCACGTTCTCCTCGGCGAGCCCGGTCAGCTTGAGCGCCTCGACGAACTCGGTCACCATCGGCGCGACCGGAACCACCCGGTAATGCGCGCCGACTCGCTCCGCGAGGTCGGCCGCGTCGGACTTCGAGTGCTCGGACGAGTAGGAGCTGGGCATCGACACGCCATACACCGCGTCGCCGCCGATCGCGTCGGCCGCAACGGCCGCGACAACAGCCGAATCGATGCCGCCGGACATGCCGAGCACCACGGAGCGGAAGCCGTTCTTGCGGACATAGTCACGGGTGCCGAGCACCAGGGCCCCCCACACCTCGGCCTCGTCCGGGATGCGATCGGCAATTGTCGCCGGCTGCGGGTCATACGGGGTGACCGGCGCCGTGCCGGTGTCGTGTCGCTCGATGGTCATCGGCAGGTCGCCTGGATCTGCGGGTGGTGCGTAAGCGGCAGCCGGCAGCGTGAGGTCGGCGTAGAACAGGCCCTCGACATACTGCGGCGCGCGCATGAGCAGGGTGCCCTGCGCGTTCACCGCGAACGAGTCGCCATCGAAGACCAGCTCGTCCTGCGCTCCGACGGTGTTGACGTACACGACGCTGGTGGCGGCCTCGCGTGCACGCCGCTGAAGCAGCGGCAGGCGGATGTCGTCCTTCGCCCGCTCGTACGGCGAGCCGTTGATGTTGAGGACCAGTCCGACGCCGGCGTGGCTGGCTACCGCGAACGGGCCGCCGTCCTGCCAGACGTCCTCGCAGATCGTCAAGGCCAGGTCGACCCCTCGATAGCGCACCACGACGAACCGATCGCCGGGCACGAAGTAGCGGGCTTCATCGAACACCCCGTAGTTGGGCAGGTGGTGCTTGTAGTAGGTCGCCACGACCCGGCCATCGAGCAGGAATGCAGCCGCGTTGCGTGGGCCGTCGGCGTCGTCGAGATAGCCGACGACGACGGCGACCGCGCCCAGGCCGTCCTCGGCGAGATCCGTGGCCAGCCGCTCCAGCGTTGCCCAGCACGCCGCGCGGAACGAGCGGCGGAACACCAGGTCCTCGGGCGGGTACCCCGTCAGCGCCATCTCCGGGCAGACCACCAGGTGCGCGCCGCCCGCAGCCGCCTCCCGGGTGCGGGCACGGACAAGAGCGGCATTCGCCGCTAAGTCCCCAACGGTCAGGTCGATCTGCGCCAGGCCGACGCGCAATTGCGTGGTGTCGTTCACGCATCCAGTGTCCCGCGGACCGTCAGGCCGGTGCGTAGGGCACAATCGTCGATGGCCACGGCGCGGGGGAGTGGGGCTGCACGTCCAAGATTTCCGTGAGCGATTCGTGACGCGCCGCTCACGGTATCTCTCAGCAAGGTCAGTCACAATACGAGCGCGCGGTGCAGGGTCATCTCCGACGGTGACCTTGACGGTGGCCCTTCGGGAGGCGTAGTGGGATCAGCAGCACGGCGGCGGTGGGGGATCGCCGCCGCAGGGATCGGCGTCGCGCTCGTGCTCGCGGCTTGCTCGGCGAACAGCGGTGGCAAGGGCGCCGCTGGGGCGCCCCTCGCGACCGGCGCGGGCCAGGCGACGAGTGCTTCGCCGTCGACGACCCCGGCGGCGCCCCCGGCCACCCTCCGGGTGAGCCCGGCCAACGGCGCGGAGTCGGTGAATCCGGTCTCGCCGATCACGGTGTCGGCCGCCAACGGCACGTTGACGGCGGTCACTCTGACCAACGCGGAAGGCAAGGCGGTCGCGGGTGCGCTGTCGGCGGACAAGACGTCCTGGAAGGCCACCGAGGTCCTCGGCTACGGCAAGAGCTACAGCTTGACGGCCAAGGGCGAGAACGCCGAAGGCAAGCTGGTCAGCGAGACCTCGAAGTTCGGCACGCTGACGCCCGGCAACATGACCATGCCCTACATCGACACCGCGGCTGGGTATGCGCTCGACTCGTCGACGACGTATGGAGTGGGCCAGGCGATCGACGTGCACTTCGACGAGCCGATCCCGGACAAGGCCGCGGCGCAGAAGGCGCTGAAGGTGACCACGAATCCGCCGCAGCTTGGCGGGTGGAACTGGTTCGACGACCAGAACGTGCACTGGCGGCCGAAGAACTACTTCCTGGCGCACACCACGGTGACCGTGGCCGCGAACTTGTACGGCGTGCAGGTGGGCCCGGGCCTGTACGGGCAGGGTGACACCAGCGTCACGTTCAAGATCGGTGACGCTCACATTTCCAAGGTCCAGAACACCAGCAAGATCATCAACGTCTATGACAACGGCAGGCTGGTCAAGCAGATGCCGACGTCCATGGGCAAGGGTGGATACGTCGCAGGCACCCATGGCCAGCAAATCTCGCTGTGGACGAACAGCGGACCGCACATCGTGATCGACAAGGAACACGACTTCAAGATGAACTCCGACTCGTTCGGACTGTCGTCGCGGTCCCCCGAGGGTTACGCGAACATCTTCATCAAGTGGGGCGTGAAGGTCTCCGCCGACGGTGAGTACGTGCACTGGGCGCCGTGGTCGGTCTGGGCGCAGGGCAATACCAACACCAGCCACGGCTGCCTGAACGTGTCGCCGGACAACTCCGCGTGGTTCTACACCTTCAGCCAGCCCGGCGACATCGTCGACGTCGAGGGAACCCCGCAGCGGCTGCAGGTGTGGAACTCCGGCGACTGGACGGTTCCCTGGGCGACCTGGGTACAGGGCAGCGCCTTGCACTAACCCCGCAGCCAGCAGCGCTCTACGATCGCAGGCGAAACATCCCGGTAATTACCGGCGGCAAGAGTGGAGGCTCGTGGACCGTCAGCAGGAGTTCGTCCTTCGTACGCTTGAAGAACGCCAGATCCGCTTCGTGCGGCTGTGGTTCACCGATGTGCTGGGCACGCTGAAGTCGGTTGCGATCGCTCCGGCCGAGCTGGACGGGGCGTTCGAGGAGGGCATCGGCTTCGACGGCTCGGCGATCGAGGGCTTCGCCAGGGCCAGCGAGAGCGACATGCTCGCCCGCCCTGACCCGGCCACCTTCCAGGTGCTGCCCGAGTCGGATGGGCGGCCCGCCGACTCCGCACGGATGTTCTGCGACATCACCATGCCGGACCTGTCGCCGTCGTGGGCCGACCCGCGCTACGTCCTTCGCCGGGCGCTCAGCCGGGCGGCCGAGCGAGGCTTCACGTTCTACACCCACCCGGAGATCGAGTTCTTCCTGCTCAAGGACCGTCCAACTGACGGCAGCGAGCCGGAACCAATCGACACGAGTGGCTACTTCGACATGACCAGCCACGACAGCACGCACTCGTTCCGACGTGATGCGGTCACCGCGCTCGAGGAGCTAGGCATCTCGGTGGAGTTCAGCCACCACGAGGTCGCGCCGGGGCAACAAGAGATCGACCTGCGCTACGCGGACGCGCTGTCGATGGCCGACAACATCATGACGTTCCGGCACGTGGTGAAGGAGGTCGCCGTCTCACAGGGCAGCCACGCCACGTTCATGCCGAAGCCGTTCCGGCACCGTCCGGGCAGCGGCATGCACACCCATGTCTCGCTCTTCGAGGGCGACCACAACGCGTTCCACGACCCGTCGGACGAGTTCAATCTGTCCAAGACGGCGCGGGCGTTCATCGCCGGGCTGCTGCGGCATGCCCGGGAGATCACTGCTGTGACCAACCAGTGGGTGAACTCCTACAAGCGGCTGTTCGGGTACGCGGCGCCGGGCGAGTTGGTCGAGGCACCCACCTTCGTCTGCTGGGGGCACGCGAACCGTTCTGCGTTGGTGCGGGTGCCGATGTACAAGCCGGGCAAGGCCAACGCGACGCGGGTGGAGATCCGCTCACCCGACCCGGCCTGCAACCCGTACCTGGCGTTCGCCGTGCTGCTCGCGGCCGGCATGAAGGGCATCGAGGAGGGGTACGAGCTGCCACCTGGCACGACCGACGACGTGTGGGCGCTATCGGACACCGAACGGCGGGCCCTCGGGTTCGACGAGCTGCCGCACAACCTCGACGAGGCGTTGCGGGTCATGGAGGAGTCGGAGCTGGTCGCGCAGACGCTCGGTGAACACGTCTTCGACTTCTTCCTGCGCAACAAACGCGCCGAGTGGATCGACTACCGAGCCGAGGTCACGCCGTTCGAGCTGCGCCGCTACCTGCCCTCGCTGTAGCTGCGCCGTAAGCAGCCGTTGCCGCCTCGACGCTGTCCTTCCGGCGCGATCTTGAGGCTTTTCTTGACCCGGGGAGCCTGTTGCGTAATCGGATCGCGATGATCAGTGAACTCGGAGTGAAGCTCCCAAGTCGCTTCTCCCGGCCGAACGTCACGGCTCCGCGAACCTGTGGCGGGGCTGGATCGGCGAAAATCCTGCTCGACGTCATCGATTGCCGAATATGCAACAGGCTCCGGGGCTCGACCTCACCCTCAAGATCGGACGCGCAGCGCTCAGTACGCTAAGTGGCGTGGCAGCAGACCCGATCCTGGTCGTCCAGAACGATCCGAGCGACCCCGTCGGCGTTCTCGGCGACTGGTTGACCGACGCCGGAGCCACTCTCGATGTGCGCGACCTTTCCGCCGCAGCGACGCTGCCCCCCGCATTGGACCGCGTCGGCGGTCTGCTGGTCCTCGGCGGCGGCATGGGCGCCTGGGAAGATACCCGGGCGCCCTGGCTGCCGGGTGTGCGGGCGCTGTTGCGGGACGCGCTGGCGCAGGAAGTGCCCACACTCGGCATCTGCCTCGGCGGGCAGCTGCTGGCCGTTGCCGCGGGTGGCCGGGTCGGGCCGAATCCGGACGGGCCGGAGTTCGGCGCACAGCTGGTGGCCAAGCGCGCGGCCGCCGCGACTGACCCGCTGTTCGGGCCGCTGCCGATCACGCCCGACGTGGTCCAGTGGCACCAGGACGCAATTACCGCGCTGCCGGCGGGCGCGGCAGTGCTGGCCACCTCACCGACCTGCGAGGTGCAGGCGTTCCGGATTGGCCGGCTCGCCTGGGGCGTCCAGTTCCACATCGAGACGACCCCGGCGACGGTGCGCGCCTGGGCCGACGAGGACGCGGGCGCCCTGGCCGAGTACGACTACGACCTGCGCGGCCTGCTGGCACGCACCGATGCGGTGCACGCCGACGTCGCCGAGACGTGGCGACCGTTTGCGGCGGCCTTCGCCCAGGTTGTGCGCGATCCTGCTTCCGTGCGGCCCCTTCGGCCGATGGCGGTCACCCTGGCTGCGCCGATCACGGATCCCGCGCAGATCCGCGCCGCTCTTGCCGCGCAGATGCAGGCCGCACACGGCCACCCTGAAGCGTCCCGGCTGGCGCGGCCGGTCCAGCCGACGCCTGATCGATGACCGGGCCACGACGCTCGAGGGGCCGGCTCATGACGGAAACCGCGCCACACATCCGCATCGCCAAGCGGCTGTCGCGATTCGGGTTCGCCGACGCGGCCGCGGCTGGCGAGCTGCTCTCCGGTGACACGCTGCGCTGGTGGGACGCGGCGGCCAACGGTCCGGCCGATGACGCCGCCGCGGCCGTCGTAGCCGCGCTGGGCCGGGCGCCGGACCCGGACCGGGCAGTGCGCGCACTCGAGCAGCTAGTAGCGCGGGCGGGACCTGCGCAGGGCGCCACGCTGCGCGCGGATCTCGAAGCCAGCAGCCCGCTGCGTGCGCGGCTGATCCCGCTGCTCGGCACATCGATCCCGCTGGGCGACCACCTCGCCGAGCATCCGGACGACTGGCGCGTGCTGCTCGGCGACCGTGACACCGACGGCGTGCCAGTCAGGCTGCTGCAGGCGGTCGGCGCCGACCCGGCGGCGCCGGTAGTCGGGACGGCAGGCGCGCCCTCCAAGCTCGCCGCCGACGATGCGATCCCAGCGCTGCGCCGGGCCTATCGTCGCGAGCTAGCCTCGATCGCCGCGCGCGACCTGGCCGGCGACCTGGACATCCGTGCGGTGACCGAGAGTCTTGCGGACCTCGCTGGGCACACCCTGCAGGCCGCGGTCGCCGTCGCGGCGGCCTCGCTGCCGGGCGAGGCCGCACCCTGCCGGCTCGCGATCGTTGCGCTGGGCAAGGCCGGTGGTCGGGAGCTGAACTACGTCTCGGACGTCGACGTCGTGTTCGTCGCCGGGGCCGACGATCCCGGTGGGGACGAGGCCGCGGCACTCGCGACGGCGACCCGACTCTCCGCCGAGACGATGCGGATCTGCGGCATGGTGGCGTGGGAGGTCGACGCGGCGCTGCGCCCGGAGGGCAAGGCTGGGCCTCTCGTCCGCACACTCGCCAGCCACGAGGCCTACTACCGCCGATGGGCGAGCACCTGGGAGTTCCAGGCGCTGCTCAAGGCTCGCCCGGTCGCTGGCGATCTCGACCTCGGCGCTCGATATATCGCGGCCGTGTCTCCGTTGGTGTGGACGGCCGCCGAACGTCCCGGCTTCGTGGCCGACGTGCAGGCCATGCGCCGGCGGGTCGTCGCACACGTCCGTTCCGACCTAGCGGCCCGCGAGATCAAGCTCGGAGCGGGCGGGCTGCGCGACGTCGAGTTCGCCGTCCAGCTGCTGCAGCTCGTACACGGACGCGGCGACGAGACGCTGCGGGTTGCCGCCACCCTGCCGGCGCTGGACGCATTGCGCGACGGCGGGTACGTGGGGCGTGACGATGCACTGAGCCTGAGCGACGCCTACCGCTTTCTGCGCGCAGCCGAGCATCGCGTTCAGTTGAGGCGATTGCGGCGCACGCACTTGGTCCCCGACGATCCGGCCGAGTTGTTGGTGCTGGCCCGGGCGATGGGCTATCGTCCCGACGCCCGGGGTGACGCGCGGGACGTCTGGAACGCCGAGCGGGCGCTGCATGCGCGCGAGGTGCGCCGGCTGCACGAGAAGCTGTTCTACCGGCCGCTGCTCGACGCGGTGGCACACGTTCCGTCCGAGCACCTGCGGCTGACCACAACCGAGGCGGGGCGCCGGCTCGCGGCACTCGGCTTCGCCGATCCGCGCGGGGCGCTGCACCACATCGGCGCCCTGACACGCGGTCTGTCTCGGCGCGCCGCGATCCAGCGTGCGCTGCTTCCCGTCATGCTCAGCTACTTCTCTGAGGCACCGGAGCCGGATGCCGGGCTGCGGGCGTACCGGCGGGTCTCCGACGCGCTGGGGGCGACGCCGTGGTACTTGCGGCTGTTGCGCGACGAGGGGGCCGTGGCGGCGCGACTGGCCTCCGTGCTGGGCACCAGCCGCTACGTGTCCGAGATGCTGGTCCGCGCGCCTGAAGCGCTCGCCCTGCTCGCCGACGACGACGCGTTGGTACCGCGACCCTCCGACGAGCTGCACACGGCAATGGTCGAGGCCGCCCTGCGCCAGCCGGACGACACCGCGGCCGTCGCGGTCGTGCGTGGGCTGCGCCGTCGGGAGCTGCTGCGAATCGCCTTCGCTGACATGCTCGGCCGGCTCGACGTTACCGAGGTGGGCGAGGCGATCAGTGCGACGACCGAGGCGACACTTGATGCCACGCTGCAGGTGACCCGCCGGTCGGTCGCGGCGGAACTTGGGCGCACCGAGGTGCCGATCGAGTTCGCCGTCATCGCTATGGGCCGGCTGGGCGGCTGCGAGGTCGGCTACGGCTCGGACGCGGACGTCGTGTTCGTATTCGAGCCTCGCGACCCTCGGTTACCCGAAGAGGCCGGTGCTCGGATTGCCCACGACATCGCCGAGCGGACGCGCAAGCTGCTCAGCGCCCCATCCAGCGACCCGCCGCTCGGCGTCGACGCGAATCTGCGCCCGGAGGGGCGCAACGGACCCCTCGTGCGTTCGCTGCGGTCCTACGAGCGTTACTACGCAAGGTGGTCTTCGGCGTGGGAAGCACAGGCACTGCTGCGGGCACGATTTTGCGTGGGCGACGCGGGGCTCGGCGAGCGCTACGTCCGGCTGGTCGATCCGGTGCGCTACCCGCCGAACGGCATCGCCGCCGAGGATCTGGTGGAGATCCGCCGGCTGAAGGGACGCGTCGACAGCGAGCGGCTGCCACGCGGCGCGGACTCATCCACCCACCTCAAACTAGGCCGCGGCGGGCTGGCTGACGTCGAGTGGACGGTCCAGCTGCTGCAACTCGCTCATGGGCACGCCGTCGAGGGCCTGCGCACGCCGCGGACGCTGGACGCGCTTCGCGGCGCCGCTGCGGCGGGGCTGGTCAGCGAGGACGACGCAGGCGCACTTGAGGCGGCGTGGCGGCTCGCCACCCAGGCACGCAACGCGATCATGCTGGTGCGTGACAAGGCCGAGGACCAGCTGCCGACGACCGGCACCGCCCTGATTGGGGTGGGCCGGACGATGGGGTACCCGGCCGGATTCGACCCCGGTCTGCTCGTCGACGACTACCGCCGCACGGCGCGGCGTGCCCGACGCGTGGTTGAGAGAGTCTTCTACGAGCCGACCGGCTGAGCGATCCGTTCGATCCTCTCGTCCGGCGGGTGGCGGTCCACGACCTGCCGGAAGGCGCCATGGCCGGACAGCAGCCATTGCATGCCGAATCCGACCAGGACGATCAGCACCCCCCCGACCGCGTCGAGGACGAAGTGGTTGGCCGTGCCGACGATGACCAGCAGCGTCCCCATCGGGTAGAGCGCGCCGAGCACCCGAACCCAAGTGCGGCGGGCGCACATCACGATCGCGATGCCGGCCCACAGCGCCCAGCCGATGTGCAGGCTCGGCATCGCGGCGAACTGGTTGGAGTGCTCGGCGATCTTCGGGTCGGCCAGCGAACCCCAGGTGTGGAACTTGACGAGAGTGTCTATGTATCCGTACTGCGGCAGCAGCCGGGGTGGGGCGAGCGGGTACAGGTAGAAGCCGGCGAGCGCGGTGATTGTCAGCCAAAACAGTACGGTGCGGGCGCCGCGGTACACCCGCTGGCGCCGGACGAACAGCCAGATCAGCACGCCGCCGGTGACGACGAAGTGCAGCGTGGCGTAGTAGTAGTCCATCACCTGTGCGAGGGCTTCGTGCGCCGCCACGAACTTGTTGACCGACAGCTCGAAGTCCAGATGCAGGACTTGTTGCAGGTGCTGGACGCTGACGCCGTGCCGCAGTGCGATCGAGGCTTGTTCAGGTATCGAGTTGCGGCCGAGATCGTAGAGCCAGTAGCTCAGCGCGATGATGGCGAGCTCCTGCCACCACAGCGGACGACGATAGCGCAGCAGCCGGTGCGGGAGCAGGCCGCCGAAACGCCGCTGCGCAGGCACCACAGCGGTGCGCGGAGCGGCGTGCAGTTCCGTGTCGACGATGGCAGGCATCACACTGATTGTCTCACTCGGGTGCGACAACGTTTCTGGCTGCGCGGGCCAATTCTCAGCTGCCCTTGCCTGCCTTCGACGCCGCCGGACGGACCGTAACCAGACGATCACCCGCTCGCACCGTGAGCGGATGCCCATCTTCGAAGCGCAACAGCGCCCCCTCGCGCAGGATTCCCATCACCACCTCGGCGTCCACCGATCATGGACTATCCGGCCCCGTTTGCCGGGGAAGAGAGGGGGTGACGAACACGGCGGAGGCTGTTGCGGCGGCGGTGCGGCCGGTGCCGGACGTCAGCCGGTAGGCCCGGACTAGCAGGGTTACAGCAGGGCGAGGAAGACCGCTGGGGTGTAGACCGGGATCTACAGGGCCAGGCCGTGCATATCGGTGTCGCCGGACACGATCACCGCCCAGGAGGCCTCGGCCAGGCCGATCAGGTAGTCATCGTCCGGGTCCGGCGACCGGACCGACGGAACGCCGTCGGGGTCGTTCACGAGAAATCTCGACGGCAAGGTATTCGCTATCACGGAAATCTGTCCAAGATCATGCGGACTTCTTGCGGATTGAACCAAGATGATCGTCGTTTGAACAGCTCACACGTCGTAGTAGAGCTCGAACTATTCCGGGGTGATTGGCCGCAGTTGGTAACCGCTGGAGGCCCCCATTTTCTGGGACCTCCAGCGTTGATCGTCGATGACTGATGACGACCTGTAGCGAATCTCCTGCGGAATCCCTGCGGAATCACGAAGATCAATTCGGGGCAGCACTGTAGATCAATTTCAGTTGAGGTAGGCGAGTCGCCGTGTGCCGTGCGGCCGCAGCGGGCCTCGCGGTGGCACACTCAGGACAGACGACGACTGGAGGAACCCTCGTGACCAGCAGCCCCGACTCGGTCGCATCCGCCGATGCACGCCGGCGCGCTGGCATCGACGAGCTGTTCCGCGACGTGAAGCCGATCGGCTCGATCGACGACCTTGCCGCGGCGGGTGTGTTCGAGAGCGACGACGAGCTCGACGAGTTCTTGGCGTGGGTGCGCGCGGAGCGCAACGCCAACCTCGCCTGATCGGGTATGGCTCGAGTCGTCCTGGACACCGACGTCGCATCTCTGATCATCAAGCAGCGTCTGCCAGCTTCGCTCGCCATGAAGATCACTGGGATGCAGAGCGCGGTCACCTTCGTGACTCGCGGTGAGTTGACCAAGTGGTCGGTCATGCGGAACTGGGGCGCGCCAAGGCGAGCAGATCTCGAGCGGTGGATCGCCGCGCAAGCGCCGATTCCGGTCACGGACGACGTGGCACGGACCTGGGGTGAGATCTCGGCCTACGCCGCGAAGCGGGGCCGACCACGGCCGATCAACGACACGTGGATCGCGGCCTGCTGCCTCACGTTCGACCTGCCGCTCGCGACCCTGAATGTCGGCGACTTCCAGGATTTCGTCGACCACGAGGGCCTGGTCCTGATTGCGGCGTAATTCAACGGCGGCCTCGCGGTCGACGTCACGTGGCGGCTCCTGGTGCGAGCCTCCCGCCTCCGGAGAGCGAAAAAAGGATGAATGAGTGGTGCTGACAATGACTGAAACCGTTGCTGCGTAAGGGGATTCAGCGTTTGTCGTCGATGGCCGAAAACGGCTATCGACGAACCTCTTGTTGCCCCAGTGTTGCCCGACGGAGATCAACTTCTATCGTGCTGATGCCGAGTCGGCGGGCTGGACCTTGCTGGCTGCCAGCCGATTGGCGCGCGGCCGATGCGGGGTCCAGGTCTCAAGGCGTACGCGCGAGTCCGTAGCGCGACGCCTGTGCTGGAACGTCGGCTGACGCGACGGCGGAACCGTTCGATATCGCCGATTACCGCGTGCTTGCTCGCGGGCGGCGTCTTTGACGTTCTGTGCGGCCCGGCTCGGGTTGCGGCGAACGGGCGGTGTCGGCCGCCGGAGGTGGCTGCGAGCATCGGGCCATGCAGCCGCTCACCAAGTCCGGAGTCTTCTGGCTCGCGAGCGCACCCGACCGGAGGGTTCCTGGCGAACTCGTCCTGGACGCCGAGGGGCTGCGACTGACGGCGTTTCAGCCTCTCAGTGAACCGCTCGGGGCAGGGCAGATTGCTCGTGGCGGGCCGCACCGTGTCCACTGTGACCGCGTGTATGCGGAGTTCTTCGACGGTCAAGACGCGACACTGCTGGGCGTTGCCGGTTTCGTGAATCGAGCTCCCGGTGTCCGGGATTCGGAACGGTTCGACCTCGACGCTGTCCTCATCGGAGGGCACACCAACGCCTCGAGCTACAGCGCGGTGCACGTCCGACGTGCTGAATGGCTGGGCCAACCCGGAACCGTTGACTCGCGAGCTCGAAAACGGCCGAACCGTCCTCACCGTCGAGCCCACGACGCTCACCGAAACGCGTTGGCGCGATTGGATCATCCGACTTCGCGCGTACCCGGAGGGCCGGTAGGGCCCTGACGTTCACCTCGACCAGCAAGTGCAGATGGAAATCGAGGGTCCACCGACCGGACTACGGGATCTCATCGATGGTCCAATGCGAGCGCTCCAGGACCTGTTCGTCGTGATGGTCGGCGATCCGGTGGTCATCACCGAGCTCTTTGTGCGGCCGAACGACCCCGCCTGGACTGAGCCCCTGCCGCAAACCTACTTTCACACGCGGCAACCGGAACCGTCACAGCGCGTTGGCCCGTCGCGTTTCCGCAACTGGGACAGCCGAACGCTGGTCGTGCTCGATGATCCCGGGATCAGCTTCGTCGATCTCGTACCGGCTTGGCTCGACCTCTACGAGTCTCTGGGCTACGGGGTCCAATTGCTGTGTGCCCCGATGTCTGCACCGTTCATGTACATCGATAGCAGGTACAGGTTCGTGTTCCAGGCAGTCGAAGGAAGCCCCGACTCACTACCCGTGTCGAGGACCTCGCGGTCGCGTTGCGCGCGTACGCGACGGGCGTCTGCGCCACGGAGGCGGCTGTTGAGCTGCTGATCGGGCACCGGCGTTGGCTGACTCGTGCTGATTTCGTCGACGCGTTCGTGACCGTGTGGCCGGCCGATCCGATGCTGGGCGGGGATGTGTCGGTGGCGCAGGTTGACTGGCCGGCCGCGGTTGCCGCGCTGGACGCCGGCGTGTTGGCATGCTCGCGGGGTGAGGCGGCGATGCTGCGGATCGCGGCCAGCCTCGCGGGCGGTGGCGCGGTCGATCTCGGTCGGGCGGTGACCTGCCTGGACGAGGTGAACCTGGTGCTGGTCGGCGAGGCGGTGGCGCACACGGGCGGCCTGGACGCGTGGCGGGTGCCGTTCGTGCTCGGCATGCGGGTGCAGCGGTGAACGCGCGACGCCGGGCGCCTGGGTTCGGCGGCGCGCAGCCGCCGTCGCCAGCGCGGACGGTGGCCGGCGTGGGTTCGGTGCGGGTCACCCGGGCGCGGCATCCGCTGGCCGGGCAACTGCTTCCGGTGCTGGGCCGGATGCGCCGCCACGGCCGGGTGGAGCTGTTGGTGGTGCTGCCCGACGGGAGCAAGACGTTGCTGCCCGCGGGCTGGACCGACGCCGGCGATGCCGAGCGGTCCACCGGCGACGACGCTCCCGCGGCGGCGACGTTGGGGTCGCTGCGCGACCTGCTGCACGCCACAGCGGTGCTGGCTGTCGTTGTTGCCCGAATCAGCGAAGGCGAGGGGCAGGCTGCACGGCAGTCACCGTGTCAGGAGGACAACCGTGCAACCTACCCAGCTCAGTCTGATGCCCGATCAGCTGCCGGCGTCACCGGCCACCCTGCTCGGTCAGTTCCCCGAAGCCCAGCTCGCGGCCGCGGTCGCCGTGCTGGCCGGCCTGATCGCCAAAGCGGTGGTGGCCGGACCCGATCTCGGGGAGGCCGGTGATGAGTGAGACCAGCAAGCTCAGCGTCGGGCATCTCACTCGGCTGGCGATCGTTTATCTCCGGCAATCGACTCCCGGTCAGCTCGAACGCAATCCGGAGTCCACTCGGCGCCAGTACGCGTTGGCCGAGCGGGCGGTGGCTCTGGGCTGGCCCCGCTCGGCGGTGCGGGTGATCGACGCCGACCTGGGCCTGAGCGGGACCAGCGCGGCCGCCCGCTCCGGGTTCGGTGAGCTGACCAGCCTGGTCGGGCTCGGGCAGGTCGGCATCGTGCTCGCCTTGGAGGTCTCCCGGCTGGCGCGCAACAACAGCGACTGGTACCGGCTGCTGGACCTGGCCGGGATGACCGACACGCTGATCGGCGACGCCGACGGCATCTACCATCCCGGGTTGTTCAACGACCGGATGCTGCTCGGGCTCAAGGGGACCATGAGCGAGGCCGAGATCCACGTGCTGCGGGCCCGCCTCGACGGCGGGATCCGCACCAAGGCCGCCCGCGGTGAACTGCGCCGCGGCCGGCCGGTCGGGCTGGTCTGGGGCGAGCGTGACGGACAGATCCTGCTGCACCCCGACGAGGCGGTGACCGGGCTGATTGCGGCGATCTTCACCCGGTTCGCCGCCTGCGGGTCCGCGCGCGGCGTGTGGCTGTGGCTGCGCGAACAGCAGCTGAAGTTCCCGCTGCAACCGACCGGCTACCTGCGCGGCGAACAGATCATCTGGGTCGAGCCCACCTACCATGCGGTGCACAGCGTGCTCACCCACCCCGCTTACGCCGGCGCGTACGTGTTCGGCAAGACCCGCCAACACCGCTACGTCGACGCCGGTGGGGTGCCGCGGGTACGCCGCCGCAAGTTACCGCAGGATCAGTGGGAGGTGCTCATCCCCGACCACCATCCCGGGTTCATCGACTGGGACACCTACCAGGCCAACCAGGCCCGGCTGCGCGCCAACACCCGCCCGGTCGCGCACGAGCCGGGCACCGGCGCGGTGCGTGAGGGCTGCGCGCTGCTGCAGGGCCTGGCCAGCTGCGGGGTCTGCGGCCGCAAACTGGCCGTCTACTACGACGGCCCGCACAAGGCGACCCCGGGCTACTACTGCACCGGCACCGGTCAGCTCGTCGACGGGCGCGGCACCCGGCACCTGCGTGTGGGCGGCGTCGCGATCGACGCCGCGGTCGGCCAGGCGTTCCTGGCCGCGCTCGCCCCGGCCGCCCTGCAGGCCTGCCTGGCCGCCGCCGAGCAACTCGAGAACGGACACGACAGCGCGCTGGCCCAGTGGCGGCGCGAGGTGCAACGCGCCCGCTACGACGCGAGCAAGGCCGAGCGCCG
Source organism: uncultured Actinomycetota bacterium (assembly GCA_963839995.1). Lineage (GTDB taxonomy): Bacteria > Actinomycetota > Actinomycetes > Mycobacteriales > Jatrophihabitantaceae > CAWIUB01. Next base: position 248,830 of record CAWIXH010000002.1, read on the forward strand.
CTACCGGGCCGTCGACCCGGACAACCGGCTGGTGGCCCGCGGGCTGGAAGCCGACTGGGAGAAAGCGCTCGCCGCGCTGGCCGACGCCGAGGCTGAACTCGCCCGCCGGGAAGCCGCCCGACCCACCACGCTGAGCGCCGCCGACCGCGCCGCCGTCCTCGCGCTCGGCGACGACCTCGACCAAGTGTGGTCGGCGCCCACCACCACCGACAAGGACCGCAAGCAACTGCTGCACACCCTGCTCGACGAGGTCAACATCAGCGTGCACCGCGACCACGGACACGGCCACGCCGAGCTGCTGCTGCGCTTCAAAGGCGGCGCGATCAGCGAACTGAGCGTGCCGATCAAACGCAAACCACCCGCCATCCGCACCGACGAGGACACCGTCGAGCTCGCCCGCCGGCTCGCCGTGCATTACCCCGACGCGACGATCGCCGGGATCCTCAACCGGCAAGGACGCCGCACAGCCCGAGGAATGTCGTTCACCGCCAGTAGGGTCCAGGGCCTGCGGCACTACTGGCACATCGACGCCCACCAGCCCGGCACCACCGGACCCGAAGGAGAGCTGCTCACCGTGGCCGACGCCGCCGCGCAACTCCGCCTGGCCCCATCCACCCTGCACCGCTGGCTGGGCGACGGATTCATCGCCGGCGAACAACTCACCGCCGGCGCGCCCTGGCGGATCCGGCTCACCGACCACATCCGTGCCCTATTCGTCGACGACGCCCCCGACGGCTGGCTGGCCATGCTCGAAGCCACCCTCGCCTACGGCGTGTCCCGCCAGACCCTGTTGCAGCGTGTCAAGCGCGGCGAACTGCACTGGCCTGCCTCCCAGATTTCGGACACCGGCCCTTATAGGGTCCGGACCGGAATGGAGGATGGGAAATGTCAGAACGGCGCAGGAAGTATTCGCCCGAGTTTAAGGACGAGGCGGTAAAGATGGTGATCGAGTCATCTCGGCCGATCGCCGATGTTGCACGGGAGATCCACCTGAACGAAACCACCCTGGGTAATTGGGTGGCGAAGTATCGGGCCGAGCACGTCGAGGACGAGCCGCCGTTGAATATTACGGAGCGGGCGCGACTGCGAGAATTGGAGCGGGAAGTTCGGGAATTGCGGATGAAGAGCGAGTTCCTGGGAAAAGCGGCGGCCTTCTTCGCCCAGGAGTATCGGTGAGCGAGCGGTACGAGTTCATCGATGCGCAGAAGGCGTTCTACCCGGTCCGGTCGATGTGCCGGTGGTCACAGGTTTCGGCGTCGGGCTACTACGACTGGCGGTCGCGGCCGGCGTCGGCGACCGCCGAGCGCCGGCGTGAGCTGGAGGTCCTCGTGGCCGTCGTGTTCGAGGAGGCGGACGGCATCTACGGCTACCGGCGGGTGCATGCCGAGCTGGCCCGCGGGCAGGTCCCGGCCAGCCCGGAGCTGGTGCGAGCGGTGATGCGCGATCTCGGCCTGTACCCCTGCCAGCCCAAGCCCTTCCGGCCCACCACCACGACCCCGGGCGACGCAAGTGCAGTACCGGACCTAGTGGCCCGCGACTTCACCGCCGCCGCGCCGGGCAGCAAGCTTGTCGGGGACATCACCTACATTCCCACCTGGCGCGGCTGGGCTTACCTGGCCACCGTCATCGACTGCCACACCAAGGCATGCATCGGCTGGGCGGTCGCCGAGCACATGCGCACCGACCTCGTCGTGGACGCGTTGGACATGGCCGCCCGCAATTACGACCTCGCCGACGAGTGTATATTCCGCTCCGATCGCGGAACACGATACGAGTCCGACCAGTTCGCGAAACACGCTACCGCGCTGGGTATTCGCCGCTCGGTCGGCCGCACCGGTATCTGCTACGACAATGCGCTCGCCGAATCCTTCAATGCCGCGTTGAAAGTCGAGCGCGTCAATCTCACCCAATATCCAACCCTAGAACACGCACGACGTGATATTGTGCAGTACATCGAATTCCGCTATAATCGTCGCAGGCTTCACTCGGCACTCGGCTATCGGACACCACACGAAGCCTACAACGACTACATCAACAAGCGCGGATCTCTTTCCGCGGCGTAAGAAACACCACCAATTACATGTCCGAAATTCGCGGAGCAGCC
>CAWIXH010000003.1:0-185408 GCA_963839995.1 uncultured Actinomycetota bacterium
CGAGAGCCGCACGCCCGCGGCGGGAATGGGTGGCTGACATGACCGCAGCATGGTGGCTGGACGACGAGCAGTTCGCGGCGACCGTCCGCAGAGCGTTGGAGCCGGTGCCAGAGAGCTTCATCACCGCGGGCAAGGCCGCGTTCACCTGGCACAACATCGATGCCGAGCTTGCCGAGCTGACCTACGACTCGGCACGGGACGCGCTGGCCGGCGCGGGCACCCGAGCTGAGCCAGCGTCGCTGCGGTCGCTCACCTTCGACGCCGAGAATCTGACGATCGAGCTGGAGATCATCGAGGACGTGCTGCACGGCCAGCTCGTCCCGGCCCATGCGGGGACGGTCGAGGTGCGCCATCCTGACGGGGAAGCCCCGTCTGTCGAGGTGAACGACCTCGGCTACTTCACGGTCTCCCCGTTGCCCCCAGGCAGGTTCCGGCTCTATTGCGCGCCCGCCGAGGGTGAAGCGGTGCTCACCGACTGGATCACACTTTAACCTCAGTACCAGTGATGGTACCATCCTTGGTATGGCGACGAACCTCCGCCTACGCCCCGAGGCCGAGCAGGCGCTTCGAGCAGCGGCTGCGCGAACTGGCCAGTCACAACAAGGACTGATTCGCGAGGCCGTCGACCGATACCTCGGCCTAGACAAGGCAACGGCGCCGCAATCAGACTCAGCCGCGCTGATCGCGGCCGGAATCGTGCGGCCGGCACGATCCCAATTTCGCCAGGCAGACCGACTCATCTCACTGCCCGATGGCGTGACCACCCTCGACCTACTCGACCGCGACGACCGCGTCTAGCGTGCGTGTCTACGTCGACAGCAGCGCGCTGCTAAAGCGGGTGGTTGACGAGGACCACTCCAGCGCGCTGGTGGCGAGCCTGCAGTCGGAGTGCAGCGGGGTGACGCACAAGTCTCCTCGTCACTCGCCTGGGTCGAGGTGACCCGAGCACTGCGTGCACGTCTCCCTGACGAGGTGGCGGCGTTCGAGCTGAGTGATTTCGCGCTCTCGGGCATACTCGAGATCCCCATCGACGCCGAGGTCGTCGCGCTCGCGCGGCGGTTGACGCCGCGCATGTTGCGAAGCCTCGACGCGATCCATCTGGCGTCCGCGTTACTCGTCGACGCCGACGTGGTGGTTGCGTACGACCAGCGGCTGCTGGCCGCGGCGCGCGATCTCGGGTTCAGGCCGTCCTCGCCAGCCTGACCGGCTGCGTCAGGCCCGGACTCGCTCGCCCTTGGGGTCGTAGAGCGGCTCCTGCGTGACGACGCCGCGCACCCATTCGCCGAACAAGATCGACCTCGACCGCAGCGCCGGGCGTCGCATCGGGCACCGGCAGGTAGGCATACGCGATCGAGGCTCCCACCGTGTAGCCGTAGCCCCCGGACGTCACACGGCCAGCGACCCGGGAGCCGACCCGCACCGGCTCGTTGCCGTACTCCGGTCATCCGGGCGATTTGCGGGGCGAACATTCCGCCGCAGTCGACGACCACCTCGCAGTCGACATCGCCGCGATCCGTTCGTACCCGATACACCCGGCCGTCTCGGACATCGATCCCGGTGACCCGGGTGTGCGACGCGATGCGCACGCCACCTCCGCGAGCCAATCCGGCCAGCGCATAACACAACTGCGACGGGTCGAGATAGCCGTCCGACGGCAGGAACGCGGCGCCGACGACCCCGTCGGTCGACATCAACGGGAACAGCTCCTGAGCCTCGTGCGGCGAAATCTCCTGCAGCGGCAGGCCAAAGGTGCGTGCCCAGCTGATCTGCTGGCGGATCTCGGCCAGCCGATCGGGACTGGACGCCAGCCGGATGCCGCCGCACTCGGTCCAGCCAACCGCGTCGCCGAGCCGCCGGTACAACTCGACCGAGTGGATGTTCATCCGGGTCAGCGTCGGGTCGGCGCGCAGCTGGCCCACCAGGCCGGCCGAATGGAACGTCGAGCCACTCGTCAACTCGGATCGCTCGACGAGCACCACGTCACGTTCACCCAGCTCAGTCAGGTGGTAGGCGATACTCGCCCCGCCGACTCCCCCGCCGATGACGACGATCCGCGACGAGGTGGGCAGATCTGCTGGCATCACATCTCCCCCGGTGGCCGCGACCCGGACTCGGCGACGCTAGCAGCCCGCGACGCGCCGAACCCAAAGGAGTGGGGACTAGCCCATTTCCCTTTGGCGGGCCTAGCATCCGTGAAGTCCACGGTGTCTGCCCACGGCGCCTCGCAGGAGAGGAGTGCGCGTGCCGATCGCCTGCGACAGTCGCGCGTCCACCCCAGCCATGGACGAGGAACTCACAGCTGCCCTCGACGCGATACCCGTGCTCGCTGGCCCGCGCCGGATCGAGCAGCTGCCCGGGGGCCTGACGAACCACAACTACCAGGTCACGACAGAGCATGGCCGATACGTAGCACGGCTCTCGTCGGCCAGCAGCGAACTGCTCGCGATCGACCGGGACGCCGAGTACAGCAACTCGCTGATCGCCGCCACCGTCGGGGCCGGGCCGGGCGTAGTCGAGTACGTACCCAGTGGCGGTCTCCTGGTCATCGACTGGGTTGACGGCCGCACCCTGGGGTCCGCCGATCTGGCCAACGACGGCGTCCTGTCCCGAGTAATCGCCGCTGTCCGGCGGCTGCACGCCGCGCCGCGTTTCGCTGGCGATTTCGACATGTTCGCCGTCCAGCGCCGATATCTTGCTCTGGTGCAGGAGCACGGCTTTCGGCTACCCGCCCGATACCTGGATTTCATGCCGCTCGTCGCGGAGATCGAGGCGGCCCTCGCCGTCCACGCCCAGCCGACGATCCCCTGCCACAACGATCTGCTTGCCAGCAACTTGATCGACGGCGGCACGCGGGTCTGGATCATCGACTACGAGTACGCCGGCAACAACGACCCGTACTTCGAGCTGGGGAACATGTGGAGCGAGGCCAGCCTGCCGATCGACCGCCTGGACGACATCGTCGGGCTCTATCACGGCTCACCCGAGCCGTCCCTGGTGGCGCGTGCCCGGCTCTACGGGCTGATGTCCAAATACGGCTGGACGCTCTGGGCGTCCATTCAAGACGCCGTCAGCGACATCGAGTTCGACTTCTGGTCATGGGGCATGGAGAAATACGACCGTGCAATGGCTGAGTTCGACTGGCCGGACCTGGCCCGGCTGTTGGCAGACGTGACGAGCTGACGGAGAACAGGTGCCCGAGGGAATCGTGCTGGATGAGCTGAGCGAGGACGAACACCGACTCGCCGAGCTCGGCTACAAGCAGGAACTGCATCGATCGTGGTCGGGATTCTCGACTTCGCCATCTCGTTCTCGATCATCTCGATCCTGGCCGGCTGCTTCACGACGTTCGGCGTCGGCTGGAACAACGGCGGCCCGGCCGCGATCGCCTGGGGCTGGCCGATCGTCTCGTGTTTCATCCTGGTCATCGGACTGTGCATGTCCGAGCTGGTATCGGCGTTCCCGACGTCCGGCGGCATCTACTGGTGGGCGTCCAAGCTCGGGGGCGCGAAGGCGGGCTACTACACCGGCTGGCTCAACCTGATCGTGCTGCTCGCCATCGACGCGTCCGTCGCGTACGGCTGTGCGACGTTCTTCGACCTGACTCTCGATACCCTCAGCGACTCGTGGGCGGCGCACTACAGCCTTAAGCGCGTCTTCGTCATCTTCATGGTCGTGCTCGTGCTGGTAGCGCTCGTCAACATTTTCTCCAGCCACCTGCTCGCCATTCTCAACAACATCTCGGTGTGGTGGCACGTGCTCGGCGCGGCGACGGTCGCGGGGATCTTGCTGTTCGTGCCGAAGCATCACGCCAGCGCCGGATCGGTGTTCACGCACACGGTCAACAACACCGGACTGTTCGGCGGGCAGACCCACGGACTCGGTTTCATCCTCTACCTCCTCCCGTTGTCGGCCATCCTGACTCAGTACACGATCACCGGCTACGACGCCTCGGCGCACCTGTCGGAGGAGACGCACCGCGCGGCGAACTCGGCGGCCAAGGGCATGTGGCGCTCGATCTTCTACTCCGCGATCGGCGGCTGGATCCTCTTGCTGACGTTCTTGTTCGCGGTTCAGGACGAGAACGGGGTGACCAAGGCGGCGGGGCCGTCGCGGTGATCGTCAGCCAGGCGCTGTCGTCGAACTGGGGGGCACCGTGTTGCTGATCTCCACGGCCGGGCAGTTCTTCTGCACCGTGGCCTGCATGACCAGCACGACCCGCATGCTCTTCGCGTTCAGCCGCGACGGCGCGGTCCCGGGCGCCCAGTACTGGGCACGGCTGAACCACAACAAGGTCCCGGTCTACGGCGTAGTCGTGTCGGCCGTGATCGCGGTGCTGCTGACCCTTCCCGCGCTCGTCGAGGTCGACATCAACGGCGCCCCGGTGCCTGTTGCCTTCCTCGCGGTTGTCTCGATCGGGGTCATCGGCTTGTACGTGGCGTTCGCGGTGCCGATCTTCCTCCGCTGGAGGGCTGGATCGAGATTCCAGCCGGGCAACTGGACGCTCGGCGCGAAGTACAAGTGGATGTGCATCGTGGCGGTCGTCGAGATCGTGATCACCTCGATCGTCGCGCTGCTTCCAACGTCCAGCGGCGGTCTGCCGTGGAACGACGGGTTCGCCTGGCGTTACGTCAACTACAGGATCCTGGTGGTGCCCGGAGCGTTGCTGCTGCTGTGGATCGCCTGGCACGTGTCAGTCAAGAACTGGTTCAAGGGGCCACGCACGACGATCGACCTGCCGGGGGGGCATGACCGGGGCCGACGAGATCGCCTTGGAGCACCGGCATCCGCACGGCGAACCCGCGCCTCGGCCGGGCACCCCCTAGCCCGTCCCATCCCGACTCGTTCGGCGCTCGGCGGGCGCAGGCGCGCCCTCGGTCGAACAAGTGGCGATGATGTGCGGCGTGGGCACGCCCTAGGCCGGCCGTCGCGCCGACCACTCGGAGTCGAGCACCGACATGAGCACCTCGTCGTACCAACGGCCGTCGTGCAACACCATCGCGCGGCGACGGCCCTCCTCGACGAAGCCCGCCTTGGCGTAGGCACGGACTGCCCCCCGATTGAAGGCATAGACCTCGAGCTGGACGCGGTGCAGCCCCATCTCGCGGAATGCGTAGTCGGTGAGCACCCGCACGGCGTCCGAGCCGTAACCCCGGTTGGTGTGCTCCAGGCCGAGTCCGATGCCGATGGTCGCGCACTTGTCCTTGGGCCGGGCGCCGAACAGTCCGACGTGCCCGACGAGGACGGGCGGGTCGTCGAGCGTCTCAATCGCGAAGCCCAGATCGTCACGTTGGTTGGCGCTCCACTCCGCGAACCGGGCCTTGACCGCCGCCTCCGACTGCGGCACCACCCACGATGAGTTCGTGACGGTGAACGCGGGGTCGCTGTACCACCGGGTCAGCGCCGGCAGGTCGTCGTCGCGCAGGCCACGTAACCGGACCAGCTCGCCTGTCAGCACCTCCCGTGCGTAGACACGCGCGTCGTCGGGCTCGCGAAACTCAGTCACCTCGGCTCACGGCCGCGATGATATGCGGGCCCAGCGCGCGCAACGCCTTGCCGCGGTGGCTGATCGCGTCCTTCTCCTCGGGCGGCAATTCGCCGTTGGTGAGCGTCTTGCCATCGGCAACGAAGATCGGGTCGTAACCGAACCCGTTGGTGCCGCGGGGCTTGCGAACCAGCCGGCCGGCCATCCGGCCTTCGGTCACCATCTCGCCACCGTCGGGCGTGACCAGCGCAGCGGCGCAGACGAACGCCGCACCCAGCCGGTCCTCTCGGGTGTCGGCCAGCTGATCCAGGATGAGCCGGAGGTTTGCCTCGTCGTCGCCATGCCCGCCGGCCCAACGTGCCGACAGCACGCCCGGCATGCCGTTCAGCGCGTCCACCGTCATCCCTGAATCGTCGGCCAACGTCGGCAGCCCCGTTTGCTCGACACCGCGCCGCGCCTTGATCAGAGCGTTCTCGGCGAAGGTCGCGCCGGTCTCCGGCAGCTCGTCGTACGGCTCGACGTCAGCGAGGCCGATGACCTCGACGTCATCCAACGGGTCGAGGATCCGGTGCAGTTCGGCCAGTTTCTCCGCATTGCGTGTCGCGAGCAGCACCCGTGCCATCAGCCGAGCGCTTCGGCCTGCAGCTTCGCAAGCGTCGCGCAGCCGGCCAGGGCGAGGTCGAGCATCGCGTCCAGCTCGACGCGGTCGAACGGAGCTGCCTCAGCGGTGCCCTGCACCTCCACGAACGCGCCATCGCCGGTCACGACGACGTTCATGTCCGTGTCGGCGCGCACGTCCTCCTCGTACATCAGGTCCAGCCGGGGCTCGCCGTCGATGACGCCGACCGAAACCGCGGATACCGAGTTGACGATCGGGTTGGCCTTGCCGAGCGCCTGCTGAGCATCCAGCCATCGGACGGCGTCGGCCAGAGCGACGTAGGCGCCGGTGATCGCCGCCGTGCGGGTGCCGCCGTCGGCCTGCAGCACGTCGCAGTCGATCGAGATCGAGTTCTCACCCAGCGCCGACAGGTCGATAGCCGCACGCAACGACCGTCCGATCAACCTCGATATCTCGTGGGTCCGTCCGCCGATCCGCCCTTTGACCGACTCGCGGTCGTTGCGGGTGAGCGTGGCACGCGGCAACATCGCGTACTCGGCAGTCACCCAGCCCAGGCCACTGCCCTTGCGCCAGCGCGGCACGCCCTTCACCACCGACGCCGCGCACAGCACCTTCGTCTCGCCGAACTCGATCAACGCCGACCCCTCGGCGTACCTCTGCCAGTCGCGGGTGATCATTATCGGACGCAGCTGATCGGGGGCACGGTCGTCTGGACGGGACATACCGGCCAGCCTATCCGGGCGCCTCCGCCCCGTCCCGCGATTGTGACAGCGCCGTGCCAGCCGATGTCAGCGCCGTGCTCGATCGGGTTCTCCCCGCAAATGAGCGCGCTGACCGTCCCGCCACGACCAATCGCGGGGAAAACGTGATTGACGCCGACCTGCATGCCTCCACTGTCCCAAATCCCGGCGGGCAGGATGGACGTCATGCGCAGCGAGACGATCACCATCGACACCGGCCAGCGGCCGGCCGTGGCTGACATCACGGACGCGTGCGCCCGATTCGCCCGCGACGGCGGGGACGGGCTGCTCAGCGTCTTCGTGCCGCACGCCACCGCCGGCGTGGCGATCATGGAGACCGGCGCGACCAGCGAGGAGGACCTGCTGGCGACCCTGGACGCGCTGCTGCCGCCCGACGATCGCTGGCGGCATCGCCACGGCTCGCCAGGTCACGGCCGTGACCACGTGCTGCCCGCACTCGTCGCGCCGTCGATCGTCGTGCCGGTCGTGGGCGGGCGGTTACAGCTGGGTACCTGGCAGTCGATCTGTCTGGTCGACACCAACGTCGACAACACCCGCCGCAGCGTCCGGCTCAGCTTCCTGGCCGGTTGAGGTCACCTCGTACTGAACACGTCGTTCAGGGTCACCATGTGCAGATTGCGCTCGCGGATGATGTCAGCGAGCTGACCGTACAGGTGCGTGACCGGCGGCTGGTTTGCGTGTCCGATCACGATCCGCTGCGCCTGCAGCCATTTCCGAGCGTTGGCCAGCAGCTGTGCCTCGGTGATCGTCGGGTCCGAGTCACCGAGCGAGCCGTACCAGATCGTGGTGACCCAGTACCCGTAGTCGGTGGCGATCCGCCGAGTCCGGTCGTCGTACTGGCCGTATGGCGGCCGCAGGAACGGGCGTCCGCTCATCCCGTACGCCCGTTGCAGGAACTTGTCGTTGGAGTCGATTTCGGTCGCGATCTGGCGGTCGGAGAGGGACGGCAGGCTCCGATGCGACCAGGTATGGTTGGCCAGCTGGATCTGCCCACTGTCGACCAGCGGCCGCAGTGCCGGTGCATTGACGGTCCACGACGGGCGCATGCCGTTGACGAAGAACGTCAGCCTCGCGCCGGTGTCCTTGGCGAACTGGATGTAGGCGGCGACGACGTCGCTGCTGACGCCGTCGTCGATCGTCAGCGCCAGCTGCCGGTAGGCACCGGGGAGCCGGTCGATGACCGAGGCTGGTACGTAGCTCTCGGCGCCAGGTGCCCCGGCGAGCCCCAGTTTGCCGCGCCCCGGGTCGCCCGATGGCGAGCTGGGCGACGTAGCCGGCTGACTCGGAGGGGTGTCGGCAAGCCGCCCGAGCGCAGCCAGGCTGCCGACCGTCCCCGCGGCCGCCAGCAACAGGAACCCGCGCCTGTTCACGTCCCAAAAGGTAGGGCTGCACCGGGGCCGACCCCGGGAGGCGCGGCGAAGCGCTATGCGGCGTCGGGGTGGCGCAGTTCGCCGTGACGCGCTGACGCGATGCGCCGCTCGCACTCATCGGCGATTTCGTCGATCAGGTCGTCCCGGCCGCGTGCCACCAGCCAGTTCACCTTGGAAACGTACTCGTCGAGCTCTGTTCCGGTCACGATTCCCCACCCGAGTTGGCTATTCGGACGCCCTCCACGGTGCCGGGCAGATCTTTCAGCCGGGTTTATAACGGGTGAACGCCGCATCGGGTAGGGGTGGGGTCGGTCACCTTCAGATCCAGTACTCGGCGCCAGGCTGGGCTGCCTCGACCGAGCCGGCAAACGCCGCGGATGCCTCGGCTACCGCAGTCGCCCGCGATCCCCATGGTGGGACGTGGGTCACGATCAGCCGGTCGACCCCGGCCCGCGCCGCGTGCTCGCCGGCCTGGCGTCCCGTCAGGTGCAGGTTCGGCACGTACGGCTCGTCGGGTCCGAACGTGGCGTCACACAGCAGGACGTCGGCGCCGTGGGCCAACGAGGTCAGCGCATCGCTCTCACCGGTGTCGCCGGAGTAGACGAATGTCCGCTCGCCGTCGGTGACTCGGATCGCGTACGCGGGCACCGGATGGTTGACCTCGGCGAAGGAAACCACGAACGGTCCCAGCTCGCCGCTGCGCGGCGTGGAGAACTCGAACAGCTCGTGCAGGCCGTGCTTGCGGGCCAGCGGGTCGATGATTGCCTCGATGCGTCCGCGGGTGCCGGACGGAGCGATGACGGGGATACGGGCCGGCGCCTTGGCCGGGCCGTAACGCAGCGCCACGTGGAAAGCCGCGAGGTCGACACAGTGGTCGGGATGCAGGTGCGAGAGCACGATCGCGTCGACCTCGGGTGGTGCCACGTGCTGCTGCAGCGTCCCCATCACCCCGCTGCCCAGGTCGAGCACGAGACGGAAGCCCTCGGCTTCGAGGAGGTACCCGGACGCGGGCGAGTCAGGTCCCGGCAGACTGCCCGAGCAACCCAGCACGATTAGCTTCACTTGGGGCCCCCGCGAAATCGTGCAGCGCCAGCGGAGCGATCCGGGGTCCCTGCGAAATCGCGAAGCGATTTCGTGGGCTGGTTTTGTGGGGAGTGGTTCATGCGGCGCCACCCATAGCTGGGCTGACGAAGTCGACGCCGCCCGGGCCGAGGAACCGACGGGCCAGCCGGTCGAATCGGACGGCTTCCCCGGTCGCCTCGAACCGATGCACCGGTGCCGGGGCGTCGTCCGGGCGGAGCAGGTCGGCCTGCATCAACACGCGGTACACGTCCTTCGCCGTCTCCTCGGCGCTCGACACCAGCGTGACGGAGTCGCCCATAACCACCGAGATCAGGCCGGTGAGCAGCGGATAATGTGTGCAACCGAGAACCAGCGTGTCGACGCCCGCCTGGTTCAGCGGGGCGAGGTAGGACTCGGCCAGGCCGAGCAGCTGGCGCCCGCTGGTAATCCCGCGTTCGACGAAGTCGACCAGCCGCGGGCAGGCGGCGCTGTAGACCTCGACCCCGGCGGCCGCGGCGAACGCGTCCTCGTACGCGCCGCTGGTGATCGTGGCGACCGTCCCGATGACGCCCACCCGGCCGTTGCGCGTGGCAGCGACGGCGCGCCGCACCGCGGGCACGATCACCTCGACGACCGGCACGTCATAGCGCTCGCGGGCGTCCCGCAGGCAGGCAGCGGAAGCGGCATTGCATGCGATGACGAGGGCCTTGACGCCGGACTCGACGAGCTGATCCAGCAACGCCAGCGCGTACCGGCGCACGTCGGCGAGCGGTTTCGGGCCGTACGGGCTGTGTGCGGTGTCGCCCACATAGTGCAGCGCTTCGTGCGGCAGCTGGTCGAGGACGGCGCGTGCGACGGTCAGGCCGCCGACGCCGGAGTCGACCATGCCAATCGGTGCCAGCCGACCGCCGGCCAGGGGATGGGGCACTGCGTCAGGATACGGAGCTGGTGCTGCCCGTGCGCCGAGGCGTGCGCGGATGCAGTAACCACCCGGCCCCCACGCCGGCGGCGAACCCGCAAACGTGCGCCTGCCAGCTGACGTTGGAGCTGATCGACGGCAACAGCCCGGCGAACAGTCCGCTGAAGAAGAACGCGACGAAGACGGCGATGACGATCCACAGCAGCCGGCGCGCGAAGAACGCCCGGGCGATCAGGTACCCCATCCAGCCGAAGACGACCCCGCTGGATCCGACGATCAACCCCGCGGGCGCGATCAGCCAGGTGGCGATGGCGCCGCCGAACATCACGATCGCCGTCACGACGAGCCAGGTGCGCAGACCAGACAACAGCACGACCCAGCCGAGTAGGACGAACGGTGCCATGTTCGAGATCAGATGCCACCAGCTGGCGTGCAGAAATGGAGACGTGAGCACGCCCCAGAGCCCGTCGACCTCACGCGGCTTGAGCCCGAATCGGTCCAGCCGGTGGTTACTCGCCGCGTCGAAAGCCTCCACGACGAACAGCAGCGCCGCGATGACAGCCATCAAGGCGAGCGCGCCGCCCCAGGTGCCGGTGTCGAGGCGCCGCCTGCGTTCGGGCTCCTCGGCGGCAGTGCTCGGCGAGGGCAGCGCCAGCCGGCGGCGTGTCGAGTCGCTGTCCGGGGTGGTCACCCATCCAGGGTATGTCCTCGCAACTTGGGGAGTATCCGATCCACCCGCAGGGTCAGATACTCCCGAGGTGGTCAGGTGGCCCGGACCGTGATGCGGTGCAGGCCAGTGGCACCGGACGGGAACGGATCGCGCCGGGTCTCGTCCTGGCCGCGGCCGGCTGTGTCGAACGCCCGCACCTGCAGGGTGTGTTTACCCGGCCGTTCGACCGTCCACGGATAGACCCATTGCCGCCAGGTGTCGATCGACGGCACCGGCGCCAGGCGGGCGCCCTGCCAGGCGCCGTCGTCCACCTGGACCTGGACCTTGCTGACTCCGACGTGTTGGTCCCAGGCGACACCGGCCACGGTCACCATCTCACCCACCCGCACCGCGTGCGATGCGGTCGGCCGGTCGATGCGGGATGCGACCCGCACCGGCCCCTCGCGCGCCCACCCGCCCTGCACCCAGTACGCCTCCACCGCGTCGAACGTCGTCGCCTCCAGGCTGACGATCCATTTGCACGCGGATACGTAGCCGAACAGCCCTGGGACGATCATCCGGACCGGGAAGCCGTGCGCGGTCGGCAACGGCACTCCGTCCAGGCCGACCGCGAGCATCGCGTCGCGCCCGTCCATGACCACGGCCGTCGGCGTGCCGATCGTGATGCCGTCCGCACCGCTGGCCACGAGCTGGTCGGCCTCGGGGCTCACACCCGCCTCGCGCAGGATGTCTGCCAGCCGCGCACCGAGGAATCGCCCGTTGCTGATGAGATTCCCGCCGACGTCGTTGGAGACGCAGTTCAGCGTGAGGTAGCGCTCGATCAGCGGCCGGGCCAGGACGTCGTCGTAGGTCAGCGTCAGCTCGTGGTCGACCATCCCGTGGACGCGCAGCTTCCAGGCCGCCGGATCGAGTTGCGGCACCGTCAGCGCGATGTCGACCCGGTAGAAGTCGCTCGCCGGGGTCACGAACGGCACCCCGCTCTTGCCGAGGTCGGTGCCGGTGGCCAGTACGGGCGCGACCGATCGCGGGGCGGGCAGCCGCACCGCGGCGCGGGCCTTCGAGACGTCTGCCCGGCGGGCCTGCAGGAACCGTCCGCCGACACCGGCGACGAGGGCTAGCCCCGCGGTTGTGGCGCTGAGAAGCAGGAACCAGCGGCGGTCGGTGGATGTGTCGCCGTGCGTCTCGTCCCCCAGCCGGGTCAGCCGCAGCACCACCGCGATGCCTACGGCGGTGGCCACGACTGCCGGGACGACGTCGGAGCCGCGGTGCGCCTTCGCCGTCAGCGCGCAGTAGCAGCCGACGGCGCCGAACACGGCAAGCCCGAGGACACCGAACAAGGGCCGGTAGCCGGCCAGGATGCCGACCACGATGGCCAGCAGGGCGATCGCCAGGTAGATCCCGCTCAGCAGCACGAGCTTGTCGTTGCCGCCGAAGTCGCGGATCGCCCAGCGCCTGATCGACTCCGGGGTGAGGTCGATCAGCCGGTTGCCGACGGCCACGATCGGCGAGGCGGCCGGACGGAAGAACGCCGCGGCCAGTTCCCCGGCGCCGACCGCCGCCCCGGCCGCGAGCACGCCGACCAGGGCTCCGACCCCGGCCCGCGGGCGCGCGGACCGTAGGTCCAGGCGCTCCGGCACACCCCGCACCAGCCCATCTTCACCCGGCACCGGGCACCCGGGTCTTACGAGTCCGCGACGAAATCGCTTCGGCCGGACGCGCCTTACCGCGCGCTTTGCCTGTCGCAGCGGGCCAAGTCCGGACCGTCAACCCCGCGTCGACAGGCAAAGCGATGACGAGGTGGCCGGCGACCGTGTCACGCCCAGAGCTGGCCCTCCAGCTGCTCCGCGGCGTGCTGCAGGGATCCCTCGTAGGCGCCGGTAGACAAATACTTCCAGCCACCGTCGGCCACGATGAACGCGATATCGGCCCTCTCGTCCTCTGCCGCCGCCCGATCACCGATGGCCAAGGCCGCGTGCAGGATGGCGCCGGTGGAGATACCGGCGAAGATCCCCTCGTGCTCGATCAGGTCGCGGGTGCGCCGCAGTGCGTCGTAGGACGTCACCGAGAACCGCGTCGTCAGCACCGAATCGTCGTAGAGCTCGGGCACGAACCCCTCGTCGATGTTCCGCAATCCATAGACGAGCTCTCCGTAGCGGGGTTCGGCGGCGACGATCGCAACGTCGGGAACCTTCTCCCGCAGATAACGCCCGATGCCCATCAGCGTGCCGGTAGTGCCCAGGCCCGCCACGAAATGGGTGATCGTCGGCAGGTCGCGCAGGATCTCCGGCCCGGTCGTCTCGTAGTGCGCTCGCGCGTTGGCCGGGTTGCCGTACTGGTAGAGCATCACCCACTCGGGGTTCTCGGCCGCGATCTGCTTGGCCATCGCGACGGCCTGGTTCGACCCGCCCGCCGCCGGGGAGAAGACGATGCGCGCGCCGAACATTTCCAGCAGTTGCCGGCGTTCGCTCGAGGTGTTCTCCGGCATCACGCAGACCAGGCCATAGCCGCGCACCTTCGCCACCATGGCCAGCGAGATGCCGGTGTTGCCGGAGGTCGGTTCGAGGATCGTGCTGCCGGGCGTCAGCCGGCCGTCGTCCTCGGCAGCCCTGACCATCGCCAGCGCGGCGCGGTCCTTGATCGATCCCGTTGGGTTGCGATCTTCGAGCTTCGCCCACAGCCGCACGGGATTGTCGCCATCCCACCGCGGCGACAGCCGAGGCAGGCCGACCAGTGGAGTGTCGCCGACCGCCTCGGTCAGCGAGTCGTAGCGCATTCTCAGCCGCCAGCGACCGCCGGCAGGATCGTCACCGCGTCGCCGTCCTGCAGCTTGGTGTCGAGCGAGCCGGTAAAGCGGACGTCCTCGTCGTTGACGTACACGTTGACGAAGCGGTGCAGCCCGCCGTCTTGGGTGACCAGCCGGCCCTTGAGACCCGGATGATCGGCGTCGAGAGAGTCGAGCAGCGCCGCTAGAGTGTCACCGGACGCCTTGACGGATTTCGCACCCTCCGTGTAAGTGCGGAGTATTGTCGGGATCTTAACCTCGATGGCCATTGTCGGTCGTGCTCCTGTCATACGGATTCTGGGTTGATCTGGGGAAACGCGGTGCCCTACTGGGAATCGTCCCACCGCGGGCCGCGGGTGGTGGAGCTCACCAACAGTCGTACTCCACGTCCGCCGGGGTGTGACCCAGCAGAACCCGCTCGATCAGGATGCTATGCATAGCGCGCGACCACCTCGACCGGCTCCTCGGTGACGGCACCGTCCAGGATCCGGAACGACCGGAACTCGGCGGCATCGGGTTCCCGCGTCGAGACCAGCACATAGTGCGCACTCGGCTCCTGTGCGTACGAGATGTCGGTGCGCGACGGGTACGCCTCGGTGGCCGTATGCGAGTGATAGATGACCACCGGCTCCTCGTTGCCCTCGTCCATCTCCCGCCAGACCTTCAGCTGCTCGACGGAATCGAACCGATAGAACGTCGGCGACCGCTCCGCGTTGACCATCTCGACCAGCCGGGTCGGCCGGTCGCTGCCAACGATCCCGGCGACGATGCCACACGCCTCGTCCGGGTGGTCCCGGCGCGCATGGGCAACGATCGCGTCGCGCGTCGCCCGGTCGATGGTCAGCACGACCCTCAAGGTTAGCCGAGGCTGGCCAATCGGGCTCGTGCCCATCCACAGGCCTGTGCCCATCCACAGCTCGCAGACGTTGGCTGCGCGCGGGTCGTCCCACTGGCCAGGCTGACTCGGTGTGGCTCAGACTGGATGCGCGAAGGGGGTGGTGTTCGTGTCCGCGAGCTCGGCGACGGTCCCACTGCAGCAGACGTGGACATTCGAGGACCTGCAGGCGCTGCCCGAGGACGTGGACTGGCGACGCTACGAGATCGTCGACGGGGCGCTTGTCGTGAGCCCCGGGCCAGCACTGGACCATGAGTTCGTCAGCGGCCAGATCCGGGCAGTGATCATGTCGGCGCTCCCGGCCGGATTCAAGGTCGTCGGACCGATAACAGTCGACCTGCATCCGTCCTACCGAATCCCGGACCTGGTCGTGCTGCCGTTGGACGCTTTCCGCGCTGGCGGGAAGCTCGCGCGTCCCGACGACGTGTTGCTCGCGGTCGAGGTGGTCTCGCCGGGGTCGGTGACGACGGACCGCATTACGAAGCCGGCGCAATACGCGACTGCTGGCATCGGCGCCTATTGGCGAGTGGAGACACAGCCCGAGGTCAGCCTCGCCGCCTACGTCCTGCGCGGCGGGGAATCGGTCTATGCCGAGCTCGGGACATGGGTGCCCGGCCAGATCGCGCACATCGGGGAACCGTTCCATGTCGAGATCACGATCAGCGATCTCGTCCCACCCTCCTGACGTCGCTGCCCGACAGCGCCGGCCGGGTCAGCCGAGACGCATCGCCACCCGGACGAGCGAGTCCTGCAGTGCGGTGAGCCACTGATACACGGCACGTGTCTGCGCATCGGGGTCGGCCGGGTCGATCACCGGATCGTCGTCCTCGTGCACGTCCAGCCGGGTGCCGATCCCGAGCCGCAGGTCGTTGAGGACGGTCAGCCATCGCTCGCTCGCTTCGGCGTCCAGCTCCACCGTCCCACCGTCGCCGGGCAGCTGTGCTCGGCAGATGCCGATCCGCTCCGATCGCCCATCGCGCAGTGCCGACTCGGTCAGCGACCGAAACTCGATCGCCGCCTGCTCGTCGTCCCGGTATCCGAGCGGGAACAGCCGTCGGCGCACCGGATCGTCGTCAGGTAACGAGTCGAGCGCCGCATCGAGGTCATCCAAGAGGCCACTCAGCACCTGCGACTCGATGGGCTCCAGCTGCATCCGGATGGCACCCCGGCGGCGGGTAACCCTCACTGGTCCACACAGCTGTTCGCGCGCTGACGCTCGCTCATTCGTCGTGCCGCAGGGTGGCCCACAGACCGTGGCCGTGCAGGGTGGCAACGTCGAGCTCCATCCGCTCGCGAGTGCCGGACGACACGACGGCCTTGCCCTTCTGGTGCACGTCGAGCATCAGCTTCTCAGCCTTGGCCTTTGGGTAGCCGAACACGGTCATGAACACGTGCGTCACATAGCTCATCAGGTTGATCGGGTCGTTCCAGACGATCGTCACCCATGGGCGATCGGGGTCCGACCGCGATTCGACGCCCGCCTGTTCTTCGCGTTGCGGGGCGAGTGTGCCAGACATGCCTTCCATGGTGGCATGACACGATCAGCCGATGAGCACCGGAGACGACAGCGAGCGAGCATGGCACGGCCGCTGGCGGCCGCTGACAACACCGCGCGGAACGATCAGGCGATGAGCACAGGTCTGCTGACCGATCGGTATGAACTGACAATGCTCGAGTCGGCGCTGCGCGACGGCGCGGCCGACCGACCCTGCGTGTTCGAGGCCTTCGCCCGGCGACTGCCGGACGGCCGGCGCTACGGCGTGGTCGCCGGGACCGCTCGAGTACTCGACGCGATCGCCGACTTCACGTTCGACGAAGGCGTGATCGCCGCGCTGCGGGCCGACGGCGTCGTCGGCGGGCGAGGTGCCGAGTACCTGGCGGCGTACCGGTTCCGCGGCGACGTCGACGGCTACCCCGAAGGTGAGCTCTACTTCCCGTACTCGCCGCTGCTGACCGTGTCGGGCACGTTCGCCGAGGCCGTCGTGCTGGAGACGGTCGTCCTCTCGATCCTTAACCACGACGTGGCCGTCGCGTCCGCGGCGGCGCGCATGGTGAGCGCCGCCGAGGGGCGCTCGATCATCGAGATGGGCTCGCGGCGCACGCACGAGCAGGCGGCCGTGGCCGCCGCCCGCGCCGCATACCTGGCGGGCTTCGCCTCGACCTCGAATCTGGCCGCACAGCAGCGATTCGGCATCCCAACGGCGGGGACCGCGGCTCACGCGTTCATCCTGCTGCACGAGGATGAGGCGTCCGCGTTCCGGGCCCAGCTCACCTCGATGGGCGCGGGCACGACGCTGCTCGTCGACACCTACGACATCACCCGCGGGATCACGACCGCGATCGAGGTGGCCGGCCCGCAGCTCGGCGCGGTCCGGATCGACTCCGGCGATCTCGGCGTGCTGGCCCGACAGGCTCGCGCCCAGCTCGACGAGCTCGGCGCGAAGGAGACCCGCATCGTGGTCAGTGGCGACCTGGACGAGTACTCGATCGCCGCCCTGGCCGCTGCGCCCGTCGACAGCTACGGCGCGGGGACGGCCGTCGTGACCGGGTCGGGCGCGCCAACCGCCGGGCTGGTCTACAAACTGGTCGAGGTCGACGGACGCGCGGTGGCGAAGCGGTCACAGGACAAGGCCAGCCACGGCGGCCGCAAGACCGCCTACCGCGAGCACAAGCCCAGCGGAACGGCGCTGGAGGAGGTCGTCGTCAGTGGGCCCGTCGCCGAGCTGGGTGAGCACGAGCGGCTGCTGCAACGTCCGTTCCTGCGCGACGGCAAGGTCGTCGAGGACCTGCCGGACCTGGACGAATCGCGTGCACACCTGCGTGCCGCGATGGTGACCCTGCCCTGGGACGGGCTGAAGCTGTCGCACGGGGAGCCGGCGATCGCCACCCGGGTCGTCTGACCTGTTGCACAATCGGGGCGTGACCCGGGCCCTCATCGTCGCGGACGTGCAGAACGACTTCTGCGAAGGAGGCTCGCTAGCTGTCGCGGGCGGTAGTGCGGTAGCCCGTGCGGTCAGCCAGCGACTCCGCGCGGGCGGCTTCGACCACGCCGTCGCGACCCGCGACCACCACATCCAACCGGGGGCACATTTCTCCGCAACGCCCGACTACGTGGACTCTTGGCCCCCGCATTGCGTCGTCGGCACGCGCGGAGCCGAATTGCACCCCGACCTGGACACGGTCCCGAATCGAGGCGATATTCGACAAGGGCGAGTACCGGGCCGCCTACTCGGGCTTCGAAGGAGCGTGCAACGGCGTGCCGTTGGCTGACTGGCTGCGCCAGCGGTCAGTCGACGAGGTCGAAGTGGTCGGCATCGCGACTGACCACTGCGTGCGGGCCACCGCCCTGGACGCCGCACGTAACGGGTTCGCTACCACGGTTCGGCTCGATCTCACCGCTGGTGTTGCGCCGGCCACGGTCGAGAACGCGCTGGCCCAGCTTCGCGACGCTGGCGTGACGGTGCTCGGCGAACCCGTCGTCCGGACCTTGTAGGCGGTTACGACCCGGGGTCGGTGTCCCGGGCGCTGCGCCGACCGGCGTGCTCCCCGGTCAGTACGCTCGCCGGAGTCGCGTCGTGTCGCCTGCCGGTGTGCGCCTCGGCCTCGAGCCGTTCGAGCAGGTGTGGGTAGTGGTACTCGAACGCCGGCCGCTCGGAACGAATACGCGGGATGGACGTGAAGTTGTGCCGCGGCGGCGGGCACGAGGTGGCCCACTCCAGCGAGTTCCCGTGGCCCCACGGGTCCTCTGACGTCACGACCTCGCCATAACGGTAGGACCGGTAGAGGTTGTAGACGAACGGCAGGATCGACGCGCCGAGCACGAATGAGCTGACCGTCGAGATCGTGTTCAACGCGGTGAAGCCGTCGGTTGGCAGGTAGTCGGCGTAGCGGCGCGGCATGCCCTGGACGCCGAGCCAGTGCTGCACCAGGAACGTCCCGTGGAAGCCGAGGAACGTCAGCCAGAAGTGCAGCTTGCCGAGCCGCTCGTCCAGGTAGCGGCCGGTGTACTTCGGGAACCAGAAGTAGATGCCGGAGTACACGGCGAACACGATCGTGCCGAAGAGCACGTAGTGGAAGTGGGCGACGACGAAATATGTGTCGGACACGTGGAAGTCGAGGGGCGGGCTGGCGAGCAGCACCCCGGTCAGGCCACCGAACAGGAAGGTCACGAGGAAGCCGACCGCGAACAGCATCGGCGTCTCGAACGTGATCGACCCGCGCCACATTGTGCCGATCCAGTTGAAGAACTTGATGCCGGTCGGGACGGCGATCAGGAACGTCATGATCGAGAAGAACGGCAGCAGGACGGCGCCCGTGGTGAACATGTGGTGCGCCCAGACGGCGCTGGACAGCGCCGCGATTGCCAGGGTGGCCATGATCATGCCCTTGTAGCCGAACAGCGGCTTGCGGCTGAACACCGGGATGACTTCGGTGATGATGCCGAAGAACGGCAGCGCCACGATGTAGACCTCGGGATGGCCGAAGAACCAGAACAAGTGCTGGTACAGGATTGCGCCGCCATTGGACGGGTCATACACCAGCGCATGCATGTGCCGGTCGACCCAGAGGACGAGTAAGGCCGCGGTCAGGATCGGGAAGACCAGCAGCGCGAGCACGCTAGTCACCAGGATGTTCCAGGTGAAGATCGGCATCCGGAACATCGTCATGCCGGGCGCCCGCAGCGTGATCACCGTGGTGATCATGTTGACGGCGCCGAGGATCGTGCCCAGTCCCGACAGCGCCACCCCGACGATCCACAGGTCGGCGCCGACGCCGGGGGCGTTGAAACCGTCGTTCAGGGGGAGATAGAACGTCCACCCGCCGTCGGCGGCCCCCCCGGGGGTGAGGAAGCCCGAACTCGCCGTGAGCGCCCCGAACAGGTACAGCCAGTAGGACAGGGCATTCAGCCGCGGGAACGCGACGTCGGGGGCGCCGATCTGTAGCGGCAACACCAGGTTGGCGAACGCGAACAGGATCGGCGTCGCGAAGAACAGCAGCATGATCGTGCCGTGCATGGTGAACAGCTGGTTGTACTGCTCGGGCGACAGGAACTGCATGCCGGGACGCGCCAGCTCCGCGCGCATCAGCAGCGCGAGGATGCCGCCGAACATGAAGAACGCCAAGGATGTGGCGAGGTACATCTTGCCGATCATCTTGTGATCGGTGGTGCGCAGTAGCTGCCCGAACAACGAGCCCTTGGCGGCCTGGTGGACCGGGAACGGCCGGCTCACGATCGGTCGAGGAACCGGCTCGGCTTCCACCGTGGTCGGTTCGACAGTCGTGGTCACGGTGCCTCCGCTCCAGGTGCGCCAGCCATCGCGCTGTGCCGCCTGACACCGCTCGCTGCGCAGTGTCACCTGCAGAATAGACACTCGATGGGCTGATGGCGTACCGGGGCCGCAGTTCCTGCGCGCCGCGTCGGCGACACCCGCCAGTGGGGTAGATTTCATCGGCCCGTCGCGTCACGATCGCCGTCCCGTCGCGTGATCCGCGCATCGTCGGAGCGTGCGGGTTGCCCTGGTGGCCGAGACGTTCTCGCCGGCGGTGAACGGTGTGGTCAACTGCGTGCTGCGCATCACCGACCAGCTCGTCGAGCGGGGCCACGAGCCCGTCGTGATCGCGCCCACCGGGCAGGCGTTCCGCACCAGATCAGGGCCACGTGTTGACGTCGTGCGTGTCCGGTCGATTGCCGTGCCCGGGTACCGGGGATTACGGGTGACCAGGCCAAGCGCCGACCTGCGCCCGATCCTGGCCGACATCGCGCCGGACGTCGTGCACCTGGCCTCACCGGCTCTGCTCGGCTGGGCCGCCGTGCGCGCGGCGAACGTACAGGGCATCCCGGCTGTGGCCGCCTTCCAGACCGACCTGGCCAGCTAACTTCCGCTCTACCACCTGGGATTCCGGAGCACCGCCGCTTGGTCCTGGTTGCGCCGCCTACACAATAGGGCCGATCTGACCCTGGCGCCGTCGACCGCGACCGCCTACCAGCTGCGCCGCCACGGCGTCGGACCGGTAGCCATCTGGGCGCGTGGCGTCGACGGTGAGCTGTTCCACTCCGCCAGGCGCGACGAGCAGCTGCGTAACCGGCTCCTCGGCCACGCGCTTGGCCACCTGCTTGTCGGTTTCGTCGGGAGGCTGGCTGCGGAGAAGCGGGTCGAGTTGCTCGAGCCGCTGTCTAGGGAACCGGGCGTTCGACTGGTCGTCGTCGGCGACGGGCCGCGCCGCGCGGCGCTGGAGCGGGCGATGCCGGACGCACGCTTCCTCGGGCTGTGCACCGGCGTGGACCTCGCCCGGATCGTGGCCAGCCTGGACCTGCTGGTCCACCCTGGGCAGGACGAGACCTTCTGCCAGGCCGTGCAGGAGAGCCTGTGTGCGGGTGTACCGGTGGTCGCGGCCGCGTCGGGTGGGCCGCTCGACCTCGTCCGGCACGGCGAGAACGGCTGGTTGTGGGCGGGCGGTGACCCGAAGGTGCTGGCCGCCCAGGTGGCCGAAATCCGGGAAGACTGGGCCGGGCTCGCCGCGGTGCGCTCCCGCGCCCGACCCTCCGTGCTCGGCCGGACCTGGGCGGTCGTGGCCGACCAGTTGGTCGAGCACTACCGCTGGGTGGTGGCCGCCCGTTCCCAGGCGGGTGTGGTGGTGCCGATCGCAGTGCGCCGGCCGCCCCGAGCCAGCCGTCGATCGGCATCCTGAGGCGGCTCGAATGCAGATGGTGCAGCTCGGCATGCTAGCCGTCCATGAATCCGCGCGGCGCGCTGTCGCGGTGGAGGATCGTCGTATGACCCGGGCGTCCAGACCAGACCAGCAGCGCGATAGGGACCCCGCAGGACGCCCGCGTAACGCCCGCCCACGCGATGGCCTGGGACGGCCGCTGCCGTACGACGCAGTAGGTGTCGAGCGAGCGCCCGAAGGAGTTCGCCGCTCACCGGCACAGACCATCCGGCAGGCCCAGCAACTATTGGACGATGAGCGGCCCTTCCACGCCCATGAGGTATTCGAGGATGCGTGGAAGTCAGCCGCCGGGGACGAACGCGCCCTCTGGCGGGGTCTCGCGCAGCTCGCGGTAGGAATCACTCACGCGGCCCGCGGCAACGCAACCGGCGGGGCGGCATTGCTGCGGCGCGGCGCGCAGGCGATCCACCCCTACCTCGGCGACGATCCATATGGAATCGACGTCGCGGCCGTCACGCGCTGGGCCGTCCAGTCTGCCAATGACCTGGATGCGGGTCACGGCAGGATCCCCACGCCGTCGCTCCTCGGCTCGTCCTGAGTTACTACTGCGCTGTCGGGTCCGTTTGCATGAGCCCGAGGATGTTCCCGTCTGGGTCCTTGACGTAGGCCAGCCAGCCGATACCCGGCGTGGCGGCAGGAGGAACCACGACCGAACCGCCAGCGGCGACTACCCGATCGACGTACTCCTGGCAGTCGGGAACGTCGACCGTGACAACGAATGCGTTCACCGGCTGCCCCTCGACTGGTTGCTCCTCCTCCTGCCGTGGCACCAGCCCGCCGTCGATGCCGGGCTGGGAGTGCGGTAGCCCGGACATGGGGTCGCCGTCGCCCGTGATGACGAGCCAGTACGGCTTGTCGCCCCACTGTTGGAAGCGCCAGCCGAAGACCGTCTCGTAGAAGGCCCGCGCCGCCTGCGGATCGAGGGCATGGATCTCGAAGTGAACCGGGCGCGCCACAGCTGTGACCATAGCCGCGCTTACGCCGGAAGACCCCGGTGATCGGCGCATCGGTGTCGACGCCGGACGAGGACGGCACCGTCGTCGGGCACGGCGCGCCGAACGAGTCGGTGGTGGTGCGGATCGACGCCGACGGCAGCCGCAGCCATTGCGCTCTGGCATCGGTCTGCGTAAGCCGCAAGCTTACGAGGGGAGCTTGGGACCCGAGAAGTGATCCGCGCGTCGCCAGGTGATCCGAGCGTTGCCGCGGGTGCCCGGCCCTGGCTATGGCGGGGCACAATACGGCGGCGTCAGGCCAGGTCGATGTCGTGGGCGCTGTTTCGGCGGGGTCGCTGATCGCGGTCGAGCCAAGCTGGCGGGATCCAGTGGGGGAGGCCGTCGGTGATGCGGCAGGCCCAGCCGCGCCTGGCGAACTCCCGGTGGTGGAACCCGCAGACGAGTGTCAGGTTGTCCAGGTCGGTGGGCCCGCCGTCGATCCACGGCACGATGTGATGGCTTTGGCACCAGCTCGGTGGCCGATCGCACGAGGGGAAGGAACATCCGCGGTCGCGGGCGGCCAGGGCCAGACGCTGTCCAGATGAGGCGACCCGGCGGCTGCGGCCATGGGCCAGGATCCCGCCGCCGTCGCCGAGCACGACCGGGATGATGTCGGCTTCGCCGGCCAGCCGCAGCGCCTCCGGGACGGAGATCGGCCCGCCGTGCGCGGTGGTCGCCGACACCGAGCCGGGACTCCAGGTCGGCCAGCGTCATGGTGAGCAGCAGGGTGGCCGGGGTGCCACCGCAGTCCGGCAGGTCACCGGTGCGCAGCGCGCGGCGGCCGATGTCTTCCAGCGCGTCGTGGCGGCGTTGCCCGCCGCTGCGCCGGTCCGGCTGGCCGTCCGCGGCGGGCACCGGGGCGGCCAACGCGTCCAGCCAGGCTTCGGTGACCGCGGCGCAGCCGGGGGTGAGGTAGCCGGTCAGCCGGGCCGACCCGTCCGCCATCCGGTGCAGCGTCAGGTCGCGGCGCCGGGCGTGGTCCGCGTCGTCGGGCCGGGTGCCGTCCGGGTCCAGGCAGGCCAGCAGCCGGCGGGCCGCCTTGCCCAGCTGGTCCGGGTCCAGGGTGTGCGCGTGCCCGGTGAGCGCCGCCTCCACCTGCTCGGCCTGCTCGGCCGCGGCGGCGGGCAGCGCGTGCACCGTGGACCGGATCACCGCGGCGTGCCGGTCGCAGATGGCGCCCTCGGCCTGCGCCGCCGCCACCGCCGGGAACACCGGCGGCAGCAGCTGGCCGGTCAGCGTGCGCCGCGCCCCCAGGTCCCCAGCCGCGCGCACCCGGGCCCGCGCCTCCCCCGGGGCCAGCCGCAGCAGCCGGGCCAGCAGGTAGCCGCTCGACGGGCAGCACAACTCCCCGGCCACTCCCCGCGACTCGAGTTCGCCGATCAACGCGTGGTCCGCGGCCGGCAGCCGCCGCCGCTGGGTCTCCAGGCCGCGGGCCAGCTCCAGCAGCTCGCCCCGCGACGCGCCGGTCAGGTCCACCGCGAGCAGCGTGTCCACCGCGTCGGCCAGCTGCTTCACGGCGACCTCGACGGTCACCGCAGCCGCTGGACTCTCGAACATGTGTTTGATTCTATCAGCCGGTTACGACACGACACAAGCGAGAATCGCCAGCAATATAAGTGGAATCTCGCTCTCGGCGAACGGCGATGCTTGACCCAAACCCGACGCAGGTTGCGCGAGTCCCCCAAGTGATGTCCCCGGGTAGATCTGGGCCGGGGTGACGCCGAGCCGGTCAGAGCCAGACGCCCTCGCGCGGATGAAGCAACGAACAGGCCTTCGGCTGCGCACGAATGGCGACGATCGCCGAGCCATCGAGCAGCCGGTGGCCAACGGCGGAAGCCACGTGGATCCTGCAGGTGCAGGAAACGCAGACGCGCGCCAAGCGTCTACCCGATGGCGACGGCCCGTTGGCGCGCCAAGACCAGCGCAAGCCCGGCTGCAAGCAGTGCGCTGAGGGCGATCGTGACGACGAGCGTCGTCACGATCGCATGTGCCGAAGCCTGGGCGCCTGGCCCGTGCACCAGCGACAGGTAGGTGGTGCCGAGGGTCGCCACGCCCACCACCTGGCCGAGCTGGAAGACGGTCACCAGGACGCCACTCGCGTCGGCGGCGTCAGCCAGCGGCACATGTTGCAGCGCGACGGTCAGAATTGGGCTGAACGCCAGACCTAGGTGGCTGGTGTTTTTCGCCGCGTGGCGGTCCAGCCTTTTGTTGATCATTTCCGGGAGCATGTTCCTATGACGCGGGGACGTGGTTGCCGGGGTGGGTCGTGACGTTGGGGTTGGCGCCGAGGCAGGCGGATCTGTTCCGGTCCACGGCGGGGTTCTGTGACGGGCGGGTGGCGCCGGGCTCGGTCTATGGGCTGCTGCATCGGGAGTGTCACCGGTTGTTCCCCGATGAGATGTTCGCGGACTTGTTCACCGATGTGGGCCGGCGCAGTGTGCCGCCGATGATCGTGGCGGTGGTGATGGTGCTGCAGCGCATCGAGGGCTGCTCGGATCGGGAAGCGACCGAGCGGTTCGCCTTCGACGCGCGGTGGAAGTACGCGGCGGGTGGGCTGGATTTCGACTACCCGGGGTTCGTGCACACGGTGCTGGTGGACATGCGCGCCCGGCTGGCCGGATCCGAGGCTCCGGACCGGATCTTCGACACGGTGCTGGAGGTGGCCAACGCGGCGGGGCTGGTCGGGCGGCGGCGGGTGCTGGACTCGACCCCGTTGTATGACGCGGTCGCCACGATGGACACCGTCACCCTGGTCCGCTCGGCGGTCCGGGGCCTGCTCAAGTGCGCCGGCGGCGAGCTGGCCGACGAACTGCGGGCGGTGCTGGCCCGCGAGGACGGCTACGCCGCGGCGGGCAAGCCGGTGTGTGACTACGACGATGCGGACGCGCGGGTCGAGCTGGTCGACGCGCTGGCCCGCGACGGCATGGCTGTGCTGGGCGTGCTGGACGGCAGAGAACTGTCCGACGCGGTGAGTCAGGCCGCGGCGTTGCTGGCCGCCGTGCTCGGCCAGGACCTCGACCAGGACGAGGCTGGGGTGTTCCGGATCGCGCGGCGGGTCGCGAAAGACCGGGTGATCTCCACCGTGGACCCCGAGACCCGGCACGGGCACAAGACCGCGGCGCGCGGCTTCGACGGCTACAAGGGCCATGTCGGCATCGACCCCGACTCGGAGATCATCACCTCGACGACGGTGACCGCCGGCAACGCCGGGGACGCCAGCGCCGCCGAAGACCTGATCAGCGACCTGCTCGACACCGACGACGAGCACCCGGACGCCGAGCACGGCGCTCCCGATGACGCTGACACCGATGACGGCGCTACCGGGTCGGGCGTGCAGAGCGGACGGGCTGATGATGCCGCCGATGCGGGCGGGCGCAGCACCGCCGATCAGGCGAGCGTCTACGGCGACAACGCCTACGGCACCGGGCAGTTCCACGACCGGCTGGACCAGGCCGGGATCGAGTCCAAGTGCAAGACCCAGCAACCGACCACCGCGGGCGGGTTGTTCACCAAGGACCAGTTCGACATCGACCTCGATGACGACACGGTCACCTGCCCAGCCGGGAACAGCGCGCCGATCCGCCGCGGCGCCGACGGGGCGGGCACCGCCAGCTACGGCGACGCCTGCACCGGCTGCCCGCTACGTGAGCAGTGCACCAAAGCCGCCGGCGGACGCAGCATCAGCATCGGCGCGCACGAGAAGCAGCTCGCCGCCGCCCGCGCCCGGCAACGCGACCCGGACTGGGTCGCGGACTACCGGGCTACCCGACCCAAAGTAGAACGTAAGATCGGGCACCTGATGCGCCGCCACCACGGCGGGCGCCGCGCCCGGGTCCGCGGACAGACCAAGGTCGCCGCCGACTTCGCCCTGCTCGCCGCCGCCGTCAACCTCGCACGCCTGGCCGTGCTCGCCGTGGCCAGCACGCCGCACCGGGGATGGGCCACGGCGGCCGGATAGGCAGTCCGGGCCGCAGAACGCCTCACACAGCAGCCGACAGCGGCCACGACGACGTCATAGGCGGCAAGCCGCTCGCAGCAGCACCGATCGCAAGTCGCGCTCATGTCAGCCCAGGCGCCGCGACACCGGCCCATCGGCACTTCCGCCGTCAGCGGTCACCCTCAGACAGCCATTCGACACCAGCCACCTAGCTTGACTTTCCGATGATCATGGGTGCGGACTGCTGGTTTCCCTTGTATCGCGGGGGTTGTGGGCCTCGAGGGGTGTATGACCTAACCGCGGCTGTGTTGGCTGTCGGTCGCCCGGCGCTGAGGTGCGTAACGGTCGAGCCCGAAGAGCTGGCTGAGCCGGTCCTGGGTGGGGCTGGTTTCGGTGAGCATGCGGCGTGCTTTGGGTCGGCCTTTCTCGCCTTGGTAGAGCAGGACGGTTTCGCCGATGCGGGCGAGTTCGTCGAGCAGGGCCCGGACGCTGAGGTGTAGTTCGGCCTGGCGGGCCTTGTGCCGCATCAGGTGGGCGATTTGCAGGGCGAGCACGCAGGTGAAGGTGTGCACGCGGATGTTGTGTTCGGTCCAGTGGTGCATCGGGGAGAAGGAGACGACGTGTGGGTCTTTCATTTGCCGGAAGGAGAACTCGGCTTCGGACTGGGAGCGGTAGCCGGCGACGACGTCGGCGACCGGCCAGTGGTCGTGGTCGGTGATGAGCACGTGTTTGCCGAACAGTTCTTCTTCCAGTGTGTCGCGGGCGGCGGGGTCGACCGACCAGGTCAGGCGTAGGTCTTGGGGCTGCTCGCCGTCGAGCCGCCAGCTGACCACGCGCCGTACCCAGGGTTTGCGGGTGATCTGCTCGATGTCGGCTTCCACCTTCTGGCGGGTCCGGCGGGTCTTGCCGCGGGCGAGGGTGGCGGCCAGCTCGTCGAGCTTGCGGCCGGCTTTGGCCAGGGTCGTGCCGTCGAAGCCGCGGGCCTGGGCCTGGTGCAGTTCGGGTGAGTGGGTCAGGATCGCCCGCCGTTGGGCGCCGTAGGTCTCGCGTCGGGTGTCGAACGCGCTCAGCCCGCCGAAGCGGTCGGGGTCGACCACGGCGCGCGCGGAGGCGGGCAGGGCGGTGAGGTCCGGGCAGTCGCTGGCGGGCACCGACCCGATGTAGTGCAGACCTTGCTCGGCCAGGTGGGCGAAGTTGTCCTGACTGTTCTGGCCGGCGTCGAACACCACCGTCATGTCGATGTCGCCGCTGTCGGCCTCACCGCTGTCGGCCTCACCGCTGTCGGCCTCACCGCTGTCGGTGTCGTCGCTGTCGGCTGCGTGCCCGGCGGTGGTGGTGATCGCCTGGTATTGGCCGCGCAGCTGGTCGATCATCGTCGGGAACTGG
Source organism: uncultured Actinomycetota bacterium (assembly GCA_963839995.1). GTDB lineage: Bacteria > Actinomycetota > Actinomycetes > Mycobacteriales > Jatrophihabitantaceae > CAWIUB01. The sequence continues at coordinate 27,605 of CAWIXH010000003.1, forward strand.
GTGACGTCGGGCCGGTCGCCGGGGTAGGCGTGCCAGGCGAGCGGGATGCCGCCGTCGCGGGTGACCACGAGCCCAAGACCGACCAGGCGCAGGTCGGCACGTTTCTGTTTCGCCTTGCCCCGCTGCGCGACCGGGGCCTTGTCGTTCGCGGTGGCGATGAAGGTGGCGAAGTTGGTCATGTCCAATGCCACCGAGGAGATATCGACTCCGGAGACCTCGATCAGCCGCAACGCGACCGCCTGGCTGATCTGCTCCAGCTGCTCCAGCGAGACGGCGTGCATCGCGTCCCAGAACCGCCGGTGGTCCAACGCCGAGGCGCTGATCTTGGTGAACCGGTCGGCGGCGGTGGTCTTCCACCAGGCGGCGATGCCCGCCTTCGAACACGGGGCGACCAGCCGGTTCAGCGCGGCCAACGCCAGGTAGGTGCCCGCCGACAGCGGCAGCCCGGCCGGGCCGGGCCCGGCCACCTCGTCGATGAGCCCGGCCACCCGAAGCTCGTCGAGGATCCCCCAGACCGCGGCGACGTCCCCGAACCCCAGGTGCCGGGTGCGGTCGGGCAGCACCGCCTGCTCGCGGGCATCCAGCAGCGCCTCCACATCCGCGGCGGAGCCGATATAGCGCTCGGAGACCATCTTCGGCCTGCCCCCGACGCGGGCCATCTCCCGCAGGTACCAGTACGTCTTCCCGCCGATCTTCTTCGGGTACAGACTCGTCACAATTTAGGTCATACACACGGATGCGACCTCAGTCAAACACCAACACCGGTGTGTCGGAAGGGAAAACGCGACAGGCCGTCCGCGGCCGGGCCTCAGAACACCGTGATCATCGGAAGCTCAAGCTAGAGCGAGCCCGATCACCAGCAGGTCTGGCTCCAGCACGCCACCTACATGGCTGCCGGCATGCAGGATCCGCGCGAGCAGCAGGTAGCCGAGTGCTGCCGCAGCAAGGCCCGAAGGGATGACCGCGCCGTGCCACCGTTCGGGCAGTCGGCGCCAGGTGAGACCGGTCACCGCGAACCCGATGGCTGCGGGCGCGAAGACCAGCCCCGCGCGGGCGGCCCCTTCGCCCAGCCCGGACTGTAGGTGCAGCGCCATCGCGTACAGGTAGCCGCCGTGGTTCACCATGGCGACGAACAAGGCACCCCAGCCGATCAGCAGCCCAGATGCGCGGAGCACCCGGCCGGACACCAGTGGCGAGCCGCCGCGGCGGGCAATCGACCGCTCGACCAGCACGAAGATCGTAAACATCGGGACGCTCGCGGCCAGCGACACCCATCCCCACAGAGGCCAGTCCTCCTCGTGGCCCAGGACGAGCGGCACGACCAGCAGCAGCACCGACAGCGACAGCGTGAGCACTCCGCCGGGGTCGAGCTGGCGAGGGCGCTCTCCGCGACCGCCCGGCAGCCATCACCGGGCTAGCACAACGAGCGCGATTCCGATCGGCACGTTTACGAGGAAGACCGGCCGCCAGCCGGTGCCGAGCAGGTCAGCGCCGACGAGCACGCCGCCGAGCACCTGCCACACCACCGCGCCGCATGCGATGACGGCCGCGTACAGCGACAACGCTCGGGCGCGTAGCGCGCCGGTGAACGTGCGCTGGATCAGGCTCATCACCTGCGGCGTCATCAGCGCCGCCCCAAGGTCATGCCCTACCCAGGCAATAGGGCAGAGTGACAGGACTATACAAGATCAAGTGATACAGGATCATTAATGCGATTACTTAAGTAATCGACCCTGATCAGTCCTCTGGTAGCGTGTGAACGTCTGTCGGAGGAATCGCACGTTTCGTTGTCAGAGTCGGATTATTTCGTCAATGCGCTTAGCGTTACCAACTCCAGGGTGATGACTGACATTCCTGCTATCTCTCGCTCGGCTGCGATGTCGGCGTCGACACTGGCACGCCGGTCGGTGAATTGGTCGCCAAATGTCATGATGTCGGTCGCCAGTGGGAGCGGCGGGTCATCGGGCAGCGGACGAAGGACGCGCTAGCTGAGAAAAGGGCCGCAGGCGTGCGATTGGGGCGTCCTAGAGTCGTGGACAAGGGGGACCGTGGATTGCATAGCCTGTTATGCGGACGACGGGCTGAGCATCCGAGCTATCGCGGCTAAGCTGGAAATGGCCGGAGTACCAACGCCCAGGGTGTGGCAGGGGATGTCGGGACGGTACGGCCGATTCTCCGGCGGAGTGCGGCGGCTTAGGTGTCAAAAATCGTGCCGTGCGTTTCCGCCAACGTCAGCACATTGCGCAGTGAGTAGACGCGCAAAGTCACCAAGTGGGCGTCTTTGGGCTTGCCTTCGTCTGGAGAGACGACATTCTCCACTTGAGCGGCGTAGGGCTTGCCGTCGTCGTCGAGAATGATGCAGGGCATACCAGCGACGAACGGGATTTCATCGAGTTTCATGCGCCCAGGATATCACACCAATTTTCGACAATTCAAGACTTTTCGATCCGGCGAAACCGGAGTAACGTAGTAATTGAGGAAGGCTTCAGGACGACGTGAGAGCGGCGTTGGTCGGTTGGCTCGTTTCGTCGGCGATAAGTCGGCAAGCCGGTTAGCTGGCAAAAAAATGGAGAAGCCTTCCAGAGTGAAGGCGTCGCGCTCGGCATCGTCCTCGAAGATCACGCCGCGCGGTCGATACGGTCCACGCCCGCCGCACCGCGCGGTAGCTCGGCTTCCGAGCCCTTCTTCGGTCGTGCAGCACGCCTCGCGGCCACCGGGTACGTCCCCAAAGAGATCTTGGCTGTGCGTCGGTCCTAGAGCGTTGATGATCGGGCAATACAGTCGGGGATCGCCATGAACTGCCCTCTCAGCAGCACAGCGAGGATCGCCCCGGAGCGGGCAGGCGACAGACGGGCGAGGTGGCGTCACGACTGACGGCGAGGCAGTGGCGGTCATGCCTTCCACCGTGGGCCAAGAACGGAGCCGGGGATTGAGAGCCCCGTGGTCATGGTGTTGCAAATACCTGGCAGATACCTTGTCGGTGGCGGAGGCTCTACTCGTGAGGGAGCGAGCATCGCAGGCGCGCCAGCGCCGAGCAGCGGAACGAGCGACCGATGAGCGCTTGCGCGAAGAGGTTAGGCGATGAGCGTGATTGACGGCACCTTGGACAAGGCCCGACGAGAAGAGCTCGCCTCGTTCCTGCGCAGCCGGCGGGCGCGGGTCACCCCTGTCGAGGTGGGCCTCGCACCCGGCCCGCGCCGCCGCACCCCGGGTTGCGGCGCGAGGAGGTTGCTCAGCTCGCCGGCGTCGGAGTGACCTGGTTTACCTAGCTCGAGCAGGGCCGGCCGATCAACGCCAGCGTCCAGGTTCTAGACGCGATCGCCGGGGTGCTCAAGCTGCGCCCGTCCGAACGCTGGCATCTGTACCGGCTGGCCGAGGTTCCGGGGATTCCCCGGCCGCTGGCGAACGAGACGCTGCCGTGCGACCTGGTGTCCGTGCTCGACGCGCTGGATCCAGCGCCCGCGGCGGCCTACAACGGCAAGTACGACCTGCTGGCGTCCAACGAGTCCTACGCGGCGCTGTTTCCGGGGCTGGTCACCGCGACGGGTATCGAGCGCAACGCCCTCTGGCAGATCTACGCAAACCCGAACGGCAATTCGCCGGTGACCGACGAGGACGTCTGCGCGTCCATGGTGGCCAGGCTGCGCGCGAACTACGCCAACCACCTCGGCGACCTGTCCTGGACCGATTTCATCGAAGCCCTGTGCGCCGCCAATCCGCAGTTCGCGCAGATGTGGGACACACACCCGATCCCCGATCCGGTGGGCCTGCCGGTCACCAAGGCGTTCAAGTGCTTCGGGCTGGGCACCGTGCGCGTTCGCGCGTCCGGCTTCCCGATCCCGGGCACGCTCGACTGCCGCATGGTTGTCTACCTGCCCGACTCCGCCGCCGACGCGGCGCTGATCGAACAGCTTCGCTCGCGCGTGCAGCGGCGCCTGAGACCCGCCTGACTCGCCCGAGATCGCGCATCCTCGTGTCGTCTGAGACGGTAAGAGGTTGCATGATCGAGGACGGAGCGGGTGCATGAACTACGACGAGCTCGACCAGCGGGTGCGGACGACCCTGGCCGCGCTGAAGCCCGGCGCGAGCCCGCCCCCCGAGGCCCTGTTCGTGCTGTTCGACGCGATGGCCGGCAGCCGCCAGCTCGATATTCACGCGCGACGGATGCGCGAGCGCGGCCAGGGGTTCTACACGATCAGCTCGGCGGGTCACGAGTCCAATGCGATCGTGGCAACCGCCCTACGGGCGAGCGACCCCGCACTCCTGCACTACCGCTCGGGCGCCTTCTACCTGGCCAGGTCGCTGGCCGCCGGCCGCAAACTCGAGGACGGTTTGCGCGACGTGCTGCTCGGCATGGTCGGCGCGGTGGCCGATCCGGCGAGCGGCGGGCGGCACAAAGTCTTCGGCCACCCCGACCTGGCGGTGATCCCGCAGACCTCGACGATCGCCTCGCACCTGCCGCGCGCGGTCGGTGTGGCGTTCGCCATCGACCGGGCCCGTCGATTGGGCGTGCCAACGCGATGGCCACGTGATGCGATCACCGTGTGCAGCTTCGGGGACGCGTCGCTAAACCACTCGACCGCAGTCGGTGCGCTGAACACCGCCGGCTACTGCGTCCAGCTCGGCCTGGGCCTGCCGCTGCTGCTGGTCTGCGAGGACAACGGGCTGGGCATCTCGGTATCGACGCCGCGCGGCTGGGTCGCCGAGATCGCCAGGCGGCCCGGCATCCAGTACATGGCCGTCGACGGCGAAGACGCCGAGCTCGTCCAGCTCGCCGTCAGGGAGACCGTGGAGACCATCCGGTCGACTCGACAGCCCGCGCTGCTGCACCTGCGCACGGTGCGCTACCTCGGTCACGCCGGGAGCGACGTGGAGAGCGGCTATCGGACGACCGGGGCGATCAGCGCCGACCTGGCCCGGGATCCGCTGCTTGCGCTCGCGCGGCGCATCGGCACGGCAGACCTGGCCACCCGATACGACGAGATCGGCCAGCTCGTCGCCGGCATCGCCGACGCGCTGCTGAACACGCCGACGCTCGAGTCGGTTCAGCAGATCGTCGAACCGCTGGCGCCGAGCCGTCCTGATGAGATCGCAGCGGAGGCCCGCCGCACCGCTGCCCCCGAGGTTCGCGCGCGCGTCTTCGGCAGGCAGCTGCCGGAGCTGGCCGGCCCGCTGACCCTCGCGCAGAGCATCAACGCCGCGCTCGTCGACGCGATGGCTGCGCGGAACGAGATGCTCGTCTTCGGTGAGGACGTCGGGCGCAAGGGCGGCGTGTACGGGATCACCCGCGGGCTGCAGCAGACGTTCCGCGCATCCCGGGTGTTCGACACGCTGCTCGACGAGCAGGCCGTCTTGGGCCTGGGGCTCGGCTGCGGGGTGAGCGGGCTGCTGCCGGTTCCGGAGATCCAATACCTCGCCTACCTGCACAACGCGGAGGACCAGCTGCGCGGTGAGGCTGCCAGCCTGCGGTTCTTCGCCAACGGCACGTTCAGCAACCCGATGGTCGTGCGCATTGCCGGGCTCGCCTACCAGAAGGGCTTCGGTGGTCACTTCCACAACGACAACGCGGTCGCCGTGCTACGCGACGTCCCCGGCCTGGTCGTCGCCGTGCCGTCCCGCCCCGAGGACGCCGGCCCGATACTGCGTACTCTCCTGGCAGCCGCGGTCACCGACGGCCAGGTCAGCGTCTTCCTGGAGCCGATCGCCCTGTACCACGAGCGCGATCTGTACGACCCGGGCGACCGGGGCTGGCTGGGCGGCTACCCCTCCGCCGACGTCCACCTCCCGATCGGCCGCGCCCGCACCTACGGGGACGGCCGTGACCTCACCATCCTCACGTTCGGCAACGGCCTGCGGATGAGCCTGCGCGTCGGCGCCCGGCTCGCGGCCACCGGGATCGCCGCGCGGGTCGTCGACCTGCGCTGGATAGCGCCGTTGCCGGTCGAGGACATGCTGCGCGAGGCCGCTGCGACGGGCCGGGTTGTGATCGCCGATGAGACGCGGCACAACGCCGGTGTCGGCGAGGGAATGATCGCGGTGCTGGTCGAGAACGGGTTCAGCGGCCCAATCGCCCGGGTCTCAAGCGTCGACAGCTACGTCCCGCTGGGCGACGCCGCAAACCTGGTCCTGCTCAGCGAGAACGACATCGAACAGGCGGCTCGCCGCATGGTCAGCCGATGAAGTCCATCAGCAACCGGTTCAGCGAATCGCCGGCGTGCACCGGCACCCAGTGGTCGCAGGCGACCCGCTCGTAACGCCAGGGACCGTCGACGTAGTCGCCCGAGCGCGCCATCTGCGGTTCGCCGAGAAACTGGTCGGCCGACGACCAGACGCCCATCGTCGGGCAGCGGACCGGACGCCCCGGCGGCGGATCGGCCAGCACGTACCGCTCGGCGCGGATGTTCGCCCGATACCAGTTGAGGGCCGCGGTCAGCGCGCCCGGTCGGGACAGCTCGTCGATCTGCCGTTCGCAGTCGGCGTTCTCGCCTCGCTCGGCGCCGCCCCAGGCCCACTTGCGGAAGAACGCCCAGTCGTCCCGCGGCAGGACGCCCTCGGCCACGCCGGGGAACAGGAACCACAGCATGTACCAGGACATCCGGTGTTGCTGCATGCCAGCGCGGACGTTCGCGTCGGGATGGCCCACCGACACGGCCACGAGTCGCTCGACCCGCTCGGGCCGGCGCAGTGCCACCTGCCAGGCCAAGCCCGCTCCCCAGTCGTGCCCGACCACGGCGGCACGCTCGATGCCAGCTTCGTCCAGCACGGCGAGGACGTCGCCGACGAGCAGCGGCATGCGATACGCCTCGACATCGACCGGCCGGTCCGACGCCCCGAAGCCGCGTAGGTCCGGTGCCAGCACCCGATGACCCGCTGAGGCGAGGGCCTCGACCTGATACCGCCACAGCCGCCACGAGTCGGGGAAACCGTGCAGCAGGATCACCGGCGTACCGTCGCCGACCTGCGCCACATTGAGCCGTACGTCGCCGGAGCGGACCTCGCGTTCGACGACCGCTATCACGGGATCAGTTGCCCTGCGTGGTGGGACGAATCAGCACCTCGTTGATCGCGACCTCGCGATTGCGGGTGACGATGTAGCCGACGGCATCCGCGATGTCATCGGCCCGCAGCCGCACGGTGTCGGCGAACCGGGCCTGGCTCTGTTCGCGGATCTCGGGGCGCAGATGTGTCGTGAGTTCGGTGTCGACGGCGCCCGGCTCGACCAGCGAGACCCGCACGTAACGCTGGGTGATCTCCTGGCGCAGCGACTCGGAGAATGCGCCGACGCCCCACTTCGTCGCGTTGTACACGCCGCTGCCGAGCCGAACCTGCCGGCCGGCGATCGAGCTGATGTTGACCAGATCGGCCACCTGACGCGGCGAGTCCTGCGCCGCCGCGAGCAGATGCGGCACGGCGGCGTGTGTGACGTAAAGCAACGCGCGCAGGTTGATCGCGATCATCCGGTCCCACTCGTCAGTGGGCGCGTCGAGGATGGGACCGAGCAGCATCACCCCGGCGTTGTTGACGACGGTGTCCAGCCGGCCGAACTCCGTCACCGTCTCCTCGACCGCAGCCACCGCGAGATCCTGGTCGGTGATGTCGGCCTGAATGGTGAGCACCCGCACCCCGCCGCGACCCAGCTGGTCGGCCAGCTCCTCCAGCCGGTCCTTGCGCCGGGCGACCACCGCGACCGACGCACCGTGCCCGGCCAGCACCCGCGCCGTCGCCTCGCCGATGCCGCTGCTCGCCCCGGTGACCAGCGCGACCGTCCCGTCCAACCGCTCCGTCACGTCCCGGCTCCCTCTGTCGTCCGCACCCGTCAGACGGTACGGGCAGCTCGCTTGAAACGATCCGGTTATCGTCATAGTAAGGATGGTGTCGGCGCCGTGCCGCCGGATGCGCAAGCCGTGGAGAGGCGGTAACCGATGCTCACGTTCTTCCTCCTTCTCATCCTCGCCTGGTTTGTCCTGGGCCTGATCGGTTTCGTGGTCAAGGGCCTGTTCTGGCTATTCCTCATCGCCTGCGTGCTATTCGTGCTCACCCTCATCTTCGGTGGTTCGCGTACCCGCTCCGGCAGCTAGCGGGACTCGGGCGGCCCGCCACAGCTCGCGGTACGGCGCCAGCCACTCGTCCCGGAGCACACGCAGGTGCTTGGATATCGCGGGCTGGCTCACAGCTATATGCCTGTCAAGCGATACGCAGTTAGCTCTCGTAGATCGGCACCAGCATCGCCCGGGCGAGCGTGTGGGAGAACAGGTTGAAGCCGAGAATGGCCGGCCGGGCATCCTCGGGCAGGCCGAGGCTTGGCACGTCCACCGCATGTACCACCGTGAAGTACCGGTGGGGACCGTGGCCAGGGGGTGGTGCGGCCCCCAGATACTGGCGTACACCGGCGTCACCGGCCAGCATGATCGCACCTGCCGGCAGGCCGCTGCCGCCCGGCGCACCAGCCCCGGACGGGAGTTCGGTCGTCGAGGCCGGGATGTCGGCGACCGCCCAGTGCCAGAACCCGCTGGCGGTCGGGGCGTCCGGATCGAACACGGTCACCGCGAAGCTCTGCGTCTGCGGTGGGAACCCGCTCCAGGCGAGGTGTGGCGACCGATCCTCCCCGCCCGCCCCCATCACGCCGCTCACCTGCGGCTTCGACAGCGTTACGCCGTCGGCGATGTCGTCACTGCGCAACTCGAACGACGGGACTTCGGGCAGCGCCTCGTAGGGGTTGGTAGCGACCGATCCGGGCATGCGGAGCCTCCTCGTCCAGCGATTTCCGCCACCGTAGCGTGCGCCGCGGCGCTACGTCGATCTTGAGGCGCACATCGAGTCCCAGCTCGACGTGCGCCTCAAGAGCACCAGGATGGAGCCGGCTGGACGCTCAGACTCGGTACTCCCGCATCAGGCCGCGGCTGATGATCGTCTTCTGGATCTCGGACGTGCCCTCGCCGATGAGCAGGAACGGGGCCTCGCGCATGAGCCGCTCAATCTCGTACTCCTTCGAGTAGCCGTAGCCGCCGTGGATCCGGAAGGACTCCAGCGTGACCTCGGCGCAGTACTCGCTCGCGAGCAGCTTCGCCATCCCGGCCTCGACATCGTTGCGGTCGCCGGCGTCCTTGAGGCGCGCCGCGTTCACCATGAGAGCGTGGGCGGCCTCGACCTTGGTAGCCATCTCGGCCAACTTGAACGCGATCGCCTGATGCTCGGCGATCTGCTTGCCGAACGTGACGCGCTGCTGGGCATACGCGATGGCCAACTCGAACGCGCGGATCGAGATTCCGCAGGCCCGGGCGGCGACGTTGACGCGGCCGACCTCGATCCCGTCCATCATCTGGTAGAAGCCCCGGCCCCGCCCGTCTGGTCCCCCGAGCACTGACGAGGCTGGTGCCCGGACGTTGTCCAGCACCATCTCGGTGGTCTCGACGCCCTTGTAGCCCATCTTGTCGATCTTGCCGGGGATGGTGAGCCCGGGTCGCGTCTCGCCGAATCCGGGCTCCTTCTCGACCAGGAACGTCGTCATATTCTTGTACACCGAGTCGGCGCCGAGTTCGTCGCGCACGAGTGTGGCGACGACACCGGCGCGCGCGCCGTTGGTCAGCCACATCTTCTGACCGTTCAGCACGAAGTCGTCCCCGTCTGGCGTTGCCCGCGACTTGATCGCCGCGACGTCCGAGCCACAGGCGGGCTCGCTCATCGAGAACGCGCCGCGCAGTTCACCCGTCGCCATGCGGGGCAGCAGCCGCTGCTTCTGCTCCTCGGTGCCGTGCTGCGCGACCATGTACGCCACGATAAAATGGGTGTTGATCACGCCGGACACCGACATCCACCCTCGGGCGATCTGCTCGACCACCAGCGCGTAGGTGAGCAGCGACTCCCCCAGCCCGCCGTACTCCTCCGCGATGGTCAGGCCGAACAGACCCATCTGCTTCATGCCATCGACGATCGCGTCGGGAAACTCGTCCTTGTGCTCGAGTTCCGTGGCGTACGGCAAGATCTCCTTGTCCACGAACGAACGGACCGTTGCCAGGATCTCGGCCTGGACGTCGGTCAGGCCGGGGGTCTGCGCCAGACGGGCCATCAGGTCCCCTCCTCCGGCGGGGTGAACGTCGACCCGCGGATCAGGCCGGCCGCCCGGCCCTTGCCAGCGATCACCAGTGCCATCTTGCGCGAGGCTTCGTCGATCATCTCGTCGCCGAGCATCGCCGAGCCCCTCTTGCCGCCAGCCTCGGACGTGGCCCACTCGTAAGCGTCCAGGATGAGCTCGGCATGGTCGTAGTCCTCCTGAGACGGCGCGTAGATCTCGTTGGCGGCGTCGATCTGGCCGGGATGCAGCACCCATTTGCCATCGAAGCCCAATGCGGCGGACCGGGACGCGACCCGGCGGAACCCGTCAACGTTGCGGATCTGCAGGTACGGCCCGTCGATCGCCTGCATGCCGTTGGCCCGGGCCGCCATCAAGATCGACATCAGGATGTGGTGGTAGGCGTCGCCCACCTCGTAGCCGGGAGGCTGCTCGCCCACCACGAGCGACTTCATGTTGATCGACGCCATGAAGTCGGCCGGCCCGAAGATGATCGTCTCGACCCGGGGGGAAGCCTGGGCGATCTCGTTGACGGCGACCAGGCCGCGCGCGTTCTCGATCTGTGCCTCGATGCCGATGCGGCCGACCTCGAAGCCCATCGTGGTCTCGATCTGGGTGAGCGTGACGTCCAGCCACTGCACCTGGGCGGCGCTTTGCACCTTGGGCAGCATGAGGCAGTCGAGGTTCGGGCCGGCCCCCTCGACCACTTCGATCACGTCGCGGTACGTCCAGTGGGTGGTCAGGTCGTTCACCCGCACGACCCGGATCTTGTCGCCCCAGCCGCCCTCGTTCAGCGCCGCCACGACGTTCTTGCGCGCCTCGGGCTTGACCAGCGGGGCGCAGGCGTCCTCCAGGTCGAGGAACACCTGGTCGGCGGGCAAGCCCTTCGCCTTCTCAAGAAAGCGCGGGTTGGATCCCGGCACGGCGAGACAGGAACGACGAGGACGTAATTGACCAGCCATGACAGGAGCATGCCGACTCGGGAGCGCTTCCGCAAAGCGCAATGTCGGAGCACTCACATTTCGGCTCGGCCCGCTATTCCACGCTTCGCTACGGCTGCGACCGGCTAGACGGCCGCGAGATGGTCACAGCCGTAGCGAAGCGGGATGGGGAGAGAGCCGACCACATCGCTGCACCTGGGCGACCACCTCGCGAGCCGAGCGTCCCGCAGCCGCGCCGGCGAGAGCCGACCCGATCGCTCCTTCCGGCGCGGTCGAGTCGCTCTATCGCTGCATCCGGCGCGGTCTTGCGGCTGTGCACCTGGGCGACCACCTGGTGAGTCGAGCGTCCCGCAGCCGCGCCGGCGAGAGTCGACCACATCGCTGCACCTGGGCGACCACCTCGCGAGTCGAGCGTCCCGCAGCCGCGCCGGCGAGAGCCGACCCGATCGCTCCTTCCGGCGCGGTCGAGTCGCTCTATCGCTCCTTCCGGCGCGATCTTGCGGCTGTGCACCTGGGCGACCACCTGGTGAGTCGAGCGTCCCGCAGCCGCGCCGGCGAGAGTCGGCCCGATCGCTCCTTCCGGCGCGATCGAGTCGCTCTACTCTGTGGCCTCGACCGGGATCTCCCGGCCGCGACTGCGGGCCACTAGCAGCAGCCCGACGAGCAGTAGCGCGAGGCCAGGCAGCGCTGACGCGGGTGGCCGTTGATCCAGCCAGATGAGTGCGACGAGAGCGGCACCGGGCACTTCGAGCAGGATCACCATGCTGACGACGGTCGGGCTGGTAGAGCGCAGCACCACATTGATCAGGGTGTGGCCCAGCAGCTGGGCGCAGACGGTGACCAGGGCGATCTTCAGCCAGGCGTCGGCGGAGTATCCGCCCAGCCGTACCCCGCTCACCAGGCAGACCCCGAGCAGCAGCAGCGCGCAGGTCGTGTAGCAGATCGCCGTGTAGGTCGCGGTGGTCAGCGCAGTACGTGCGGCCGATCCGATCGTGACGTAGACGGCCGCGCACAGCCCGCCGACGACGGCGAGCAGGTCGCCGGCGACCGATCGAGCCGACAGGCTCACATCGGCACCCGTGATGAGGGCGACGGCCACCGTGGCGGTGACGATCCCGATCCATGCGAGGCGCGGAAGCCGTCGTCCGAGCAGGTGGGCGATCAGTGCCGCGAACACCGTCTGCGTTGAGACGAGCGCGACCGATGACGCGACCGATGTCATCGTGACGCTCGGAACCCAGGTGCCGAAATGCGCCGCCAAGGCGACCCCGGCGAGCGCCGACAGCCGCCATGAGCTCGGCGACAGGTGGCGTAACCGACGGCCTTCGCGCAGCGCCGCGGCCGCGGTGGTAACCGTCGCGCCCATCGCGTTGCGCCAGTAGGCGATGGCGAGCGCTGGGGCGGCGGTAGCTGCCATGAGCGGGCCGGAGAACGACACGCCGGTCACCGCGATGATCAGCAAGAGGCCGTCGACTCCTGTCGGAGCCGCGAGCGACTCCTCGACGCGGCCCATGCTGTTTGATCCTGCCAGCGGGCCCGCAACTATTAGGCTGCGTGCGTGAGTGGGGCATCGCGGGTATTCATCGCCCGGCTGAGCGGGATCGGCGTGTTCGATCCGCAGGGCGACCAGCTCGGCCGCGTCCGCGAAGCCGCCGCCACCCTCCGGATCGGACGCCAGCCACCGCGGGTGCTGGGGCTGGTCGTCGAGCTGCCACACCGGCATCGGATCTTCGTCCCGATGGGACGGGTGACCCGCATCGAGCCCGACGCGGTCGTCCTGTCGTCCGGCACGGTAAACATGAAGCGGTTCGAGAAGCGGCCGAACGAACTGCTCGTGCTCGCCGAGCTCCTCGACCGCACGGTGACGCTGACCGAGGACGGATCGCGGGTCAGCATCGTCGACGCGGCCATGGAGCAGAACCGGACGAAGGACTGGGTGATCACCCGGCTGGCGGTGCGTAAGGGCGGCCGGCTCCCGCGCCGTCGCGGTGAGCTGCTGCAGGTCGAATGGGACGAGGTCGACGGGCTGTCGCTGTCGGAGTCGGCGCAGGGCACCGAGACGCTGCTCTCGGTCCTGGCCGGCATGCGCCCTGCGGACGTCGCGTCCGCGCTGCAGGATATGCCCGACAAGCGGCGGCGTGAGGTCGCCGCGGCGCTGGACGACGAGCGGCTTGCCGACATCCTCGAGGAGCTACCCGAGGACGACCAGGTCAGTCTGCTGACCTCGCTGGCGGACGAACGGGCGGCCGACGTTCTCGAGGCGATGAACGACGACGACGCGGCGGACCTGCTCGGAGAGATGCCCGCCGACGAGCAGGAGCGGCTGCTGCGGCTGATGGAACCCGACGAGGCAGCCCCGGTGCGGCGGCTGATGCGATATGGCGATTACACCGCCGGCGGCATGATGACCAGCGAGCCGGTCATCCTGCTGCCGGACGCCACAGTTGCCGAAGCCCTCGCCCTCGTCCGCACGCCGGATCTGTCCCCGGCCCTCGCCGCGCAGGTCTTCGTGGTCCGCCCACCGCAGGCGACACCGACCGGGCGGTTCCTCGGCACGGCACATCTGCAGGCTCTGCTTCGCGAACCTCCCTCGGCGCTGGTGAGCGGTGTCGCCGAAAAGGACACCGCGTCGCTGCGCCCGGACAGCCCGATCACCGAGGTGACCCGGCACCTGGCCACCTACAACCTGGTCGCCGTGCCGGTGGTCGACGATAACGAGCGGTTGCTCGGCGCGGTGTCAGTCGACGACGTCCTCGACCACCTGCTGCCCGAGGACTGGCGCGAGATCGACAGCCAACAGCCGATCGAGGAGACTCGCCGTGGCTAACCGCCGCTCGCGCAGCGAGCGCCGTGACCGCCTCGACCTCCCGCTCGAGGCGCGCCGGGCGATCGGGCCACGCTACGACCCGGAGGCGTTCGGCCGGCTGACCGAGCGGATCGCGCGATTCCTCGGCACCGGCCGGTACCTGATCGTGCAGACGGTGGTGATCATCCTGTGGGTCTCGTGGAACGCGATTCCCGCACTGCCGCACTGGGACCCGTACGCGTTTTTGTTCCTGACGCTCATCCTCTCGCTGCAGGCTGCCTACTCGGCGCCACTGATCCTGCTCGCGCAGAACCGGCAGGACGACCGCGACCGGATCAACCTGGATGAGGATCGCGACCAGACCCGCCAGGCCCGCGCCGACCTCGAGTACCTCGCTCGGGAGCTCGCGTCCGTGCGGATCGCCCTGGGCGAGGTGGTGACCCGCGATTTCCTGCGCTCCGAACTATCCCGGATGGAGCGCCCAGACGAGCCGGACGAGGAGCCCCGGCGGGTCAAGCCAGCCGGATGAGCGCTGCGGTCAGCGCAGCGGCAAGGACAACGACCAGAAACGGCGCCCGGCGCCAGACGGCCACGGCCCCAACGGCGAACCCCGCCAGCCGCGGCCCGTCCAGGTCGAGGTGCCGCCCGTCGGCCAGCAGCTCGACCACCACCAGGGCAGCGAGCAGCGCGACGGGCAACAGCTCAACCAGCGGCCGGATGCGGGGCGCCGCCAGCACTCGCGCCGGCACCAGGTAGCCGACAAGTTTGAGCAGGTAGCAGCCGACCACGGTGCCACCGACCAGCACCCACAGCGTCATGCCGGTCGCCGGCGGATCGTCCCGGACAGCAGCAAGGCCGCGGCCGCGGCCAGCACGGGCACGCCCGGCGGCGTCACCGGGATCAAGACGGCCGCGATCACCGCCGCGGTGATCGCGACCCGCCGCTCGATCCAGCCGCTGCGCAACCTGGGGGCTAGCAGCGCGAGGAACGCCGCCGGGATCACCGCGTCCAGGCCGAACTTCGTCGGGTTGCCCAACGCGCTGGCGCCCACGGCGCCGATCAGCGTCGAGAGATTCCAGAACGTGTAGACGCCCGCGAACGTCCACCAGAACGCCAAGCGCGAGTGCGGCGGCTCGGCCTGCCCGACCGCCATCGCCGTCGACTCGTCGATCGTGCCCAACGCTGCCACCAGCCGCCGCCAGCCGCGGACCCGCAGGACTGGGGCCAGGCGCATCGCGTATAACGTGTTGCGGGCGCCGAGCAGCAAGCCGCTGCCGAGCGCC
Organism: uncultured Actinomycetota bacterium; assembly: GCA_963839995.1. Classification (GTDB taxonomy): domain Bacteria; phylum Actinomycetota; class Actinomycetes; order Mycobacteriales; family Jatrophihabitantaceae; genus CAWIUB01. Next base: position 42,704 of record CAWIXH010000003.1, read on the forward strand.
GCGCCCACGGTCCCCCCGCCGCCGACGACGCCGACCACCGCGAACTGTGTCCCGCCGGTGAACGCCAGCGCCGAGAGCAGCACGGTCTGCAGCACCGACAAGCCAGCAGCGACCGAGGCCAACCCGAATGCTACCCCGTACGCCCCGACTGCGAAGCCGACACCGAGCGAGTCGCGGACTACCGCACGACGGCGGGCGCCGTCGTCACGGCTCATGCACCACGAGGCGAGTCGGCGCCATCGTCAAGGCACGCCTCCTGCTGCAATCGGTCGAGCAGCCGCTGCAGTTCACGCAGGCTGTCGTCGTCGAGCTTCGACAACCAGTACTCCTCGACCCCTGCCAGGTGGACGGGCACCGCAGCCCGCAGCCGGTCCAGACCCGCCGCAGTGAGCACGGTGTAGGTCCTGCGGGCGTCGTCCGGGTACGGCTCGCGCACCACCAGGCCCTTGGCCTGCAGGCGATCGACCAAGCGGGTCAGCCCCGACCGCGACAGCAGAACGCGCTCGGCGAGATCGGCCATCCGCAGCCGGCGTTCGGGCGCCTCGGCGAGCTGCAGCAGCACGTCGTACCAGGCGAGCGGCATCCCGGCCTCGCAGGCCAGGTCACGCTCGAGCTGGCGCAGGACCGCGCTGTGCGTGCGCAGAAAGGCCCGCCACACTGCCAGCCGCCAGTCGTTCGGGCGAATCGAGGTGCTCGAGCGGGCCATGCGCGTGGAGTGTAAGTGGTCCGCCACGTAGCATCGAAGCCATGAGCCTCCCCTCCAGCGAAACCGTCACGACCGCGCTGGCGTCCGTGCTCGACCCCGAGATCCGCAAACCGATCACGGATCTGGGCATGGTGTCGTCCGTCTCGGTGTCCGATACCGGCGCGGTCCGGGTGGGGGTGCTGCTAACCGTCGCTGGCTGCCCGATGAAGGCTCAGCTGACGCGGGACGTCACGGCCGCGGTCGCGCGCGTCGAGGGCGTGACAGGTGTCCAGGTCGAGCTCGGCGTGATGACCGACGCGCAGCGCACCGCGTTGCGCCAGCAGCTGCGCGGCGACGCGGCGGAGAACGAGATTCCGTTCGCCCAGCCCGGTTCACGTACCCGGGTGTACGCGGTGGCTTCCGGCAAGGGCGGGGTCGGCAAGTCGTCCGTCACAGTCAATGTAGCCGCGGCGTTGGCCGGTAGGGGGCTCTCGGTCGGGGTTCTCGACGCCGACATCTACGGCTTCTCGGTGCCCCGCATGCTCGGCGTCGAGGGCCGGCCTACCCAGGTCGAGCAGATGATCATGCCGCCAGTCGCGCATGGCGTGAAGGTGATCTCCATCGGGATGTTCACCCAAGGCAACACCGCCGTCGTCTGGCGCGGGCCGATGCTGCACCGCGCGCTGCAGCAGTTCCTCGCCGACGTGTTCTGGGGGGAGCTGGACGTGCTGCTGATGGACCTCCCTCCCGGGACGGGCGACATCGCGATTTCCGTGGCCCAGCTCGTCCCGTCCGCGGAGCTGCTCCTCGTCACGACACCGCAGCTAGCCGCCCGCGAGGTAGCCGAACGAGCCGGATCGATCGCCCTGCAGACCCACCAGCAGATTGTCGGCGTCGTCGAGAACATGTCCTGGCTGGGCATGCCCGACGGATCGCGGATGGAGCTGTTCGGTTCAGGAGGCGGTCAGTCGGTGGCCGACTCGCTCGCCGCGTCGACGGGCACCCGGGTGCCGTTACTCGGCCAGATCCCGATCGACCAGCGGGTCCGCGAGGGCGGCGATGACGGCGTGCCGGTGGTGCTCAGCGACCCGGGATCCCCGGCGGCGTCGGCATTGCGAGGGGTGGCCGACGCGCTGGCCCAGCGGCAACACAGCCTGGTCGGTCGGTCGCTCGGACTCGCGCCCGTGCACTGACCACGCTCGACATCATTGGCCTTCGCGGGAACACTTTGCGGTGAGTAGCGAGGCGGTGGCTGCCGCGGAGGCGAGAACGAGTGGCTGCTCCGAGAGATCTGACGGGCGCCTTGCGCGAGCTGCACGACGACTATGTCTGGCAGGTGAATGCGGCGATCGAGGAGGGCCGGGAGGATCTCGTCGGCAAGCTGGTCGAGCAATACCTGGACGACGCGATGCACACAATGACGCAGGCGTATCCGGACCCGTGCGACCGACCCGGCTGTCCCGCGTGCACGGGACCGGAGAGCGCCAGGCAGCCGCGACGCGGTTGGCTGCGCAGGTTCTTCGGGTGATGCGGTTCGGCAGGGAGGCTCGGGATGGGTGACGACGTTGCCGCGACCAAGTTCAGCCATCAGGACCGGCAGCTATACCGCGCCAAGGTGCGCCGTTGCCTGGACGTCTTCGCGCGCATGCTGGCGGAGTCCCGATTCGACTTCGAGCGCCCGATGACGGGCCTGGAGATCGAGTTCAACCTGGTCGACGAAGCGCAATATCCCCTCATGCGCAACGCCGAGGTGCTGCAAGCGATCGCCAACGACGACTTCCAGACCGAGCTCGGTCAGTTCAACATCGAGATCAACGTGCGGCCTCGCTCGTTGGCCGGTGAGGCGGCGACGGAGCTCGAGGCCGCGTTGCGAGCCAGCCTGAACGATGCCGAGGAACGCTCACATGGGGTCGGCGCGCACATCGTCATGATCGGCATCCTGCCGACCCTGACCGCCGACAAGCTGCAGCTCAAGACACTGAGTGCCAACCCGCGCTACGCATTGCTCAACGAGCAGATCTTTGCGGCACGCGGTGAAGACCTGCACATCGTGATCGACGGTCCGGAACGGCTGTCCACCTATGCCGACACGATCGCTCCGGAAGCAGCCTGCACCAGCGTGCAGTTTCACCTGCAGGTCAGCCCGAAGGAGTACGCCGACAACTGGAACGCGGCGCAAAGCCTTGCGGGCGTCCAGCTCGCGCTCGGCGCCAACTCTCCCTTCCTGTTCGGCAAGGAACTGTGGCGCGAGACGCGCATCGCGCTGTTCGAGCAGAGCACCGACACCCGCCCGGAGGAGCTGCGCGCACAAGGGGTTCGGCCGCGGGTGTGGTTCGGCGAACGGTGGATCACCTCGATCTTCGATCAGTTCGAAGAGAACGTCCGCTACTTCCCGGCGCTACTGCCCATCTGCGATACGGAGGACCCCGTCGAGGTCCTGGAACGGGGCGATACCCCGGCACTGCAGGAATTGCGGCTGCACAACGGCACCATCTACCGCTGGAACCGCCCCGTATACGACCTCTTCAGGGGGATGCCGCACCTGCGGGTGGAGAACCGGGTACTGCCCGCCGGCCCCACCGTCGTCGACATCCTGGCCAACGGCGCCTTCTACTACGGGATGCTGCGAGCGCTCGCCGAGGAGGAGCGGCCGGTCTGGACGCGGATGTCCTTCCAGGCCGCGCAGGACAACTTCTATCAGGGCGCCAAACGCGGCATCGACGCCCAGATCTATTGGCCGGGTCTGGGTGAGGTGCCGGCCACCGAACTGGTCTTGCGGCGGCTGTTGCCCATGGCCCACGAAGGCCTGCAGCGTTGGGGTGTGGACGCTGACGTGCGGGACCGGTTGTTGGGCATCATCGAGCAACGCTGCCTCCGGCAGGTCAACGGAGCAGAGTGGCAGGCGGCGATGTTCCATCACATCGACGACACGTTGCAGCCGCACGACCGCCGCGATGCGCTGCGCGAGATGGTCCGCCGCTACGTCGAGCTGATGCACACGAACGAGCCCGTCCACACCTGGCCGCTTCGCTAACGACGTAGGGAGTACTTGGTCCGCCTGCCGCTCCAGATACTCCCGAAGTGTGGAGGGGCTAACGCGCCGCCAGGCGCGAACGCTCGTCACTCGCCCAGGCACCCAGCAAGCCGCGGTAGTGGGCGATGAACTGGTCGTGCTCGTGCGGGGGAAACGTCGAGCGCACGGTATCGACGAGCAGGCCGTCGAACTCGGCTGATTCGACCCACTCCAGAACAGCATCGTCCAGGTGCGGCAGCCGGCTGGCGCAGAAGTCGTTGTATCGCTCCACGTCGAAGTAGTCGTCGGCCAGCCGACGATAGGCCGTCAGCTTATCGGCGTAAGACAGATCGGTCCGGTCGCCGATATCGAAGTATCGACGGGTGTCCAGGTCGTACCGCGGCGCGCGCCCGGTGGCAGTGCAGAAGACGGACCACTTGACCAGGGCCTTCATCGCCCACGGGAAGTAGTAGTGCAGGCTGGTGATCGCAACGTCCGGACAGGCATTGGCGTAGTCGATGGGGTACACGTCCGCGCCCTTGACGAGAGTCTCGCAGGAGTTGAACTCCCACCGGAAGAAGGCATTGACGAGCCGCCCGATCGTAACCACCTCGTCGCCGACTCCAGCGTCCAGGAAGCTGTGGTCGACCGAGTAGCGGGCGTGCATCGGTTGGTCCGGGTCGAACTTCATCACCATCGTCTCGGCGCCTATCGACAGGCTGCGGGCGAATACGTCGTAGCCCGAGATCGCCTGCTGCAGGTGCATGAGGCGCTGCCCGGAGCTGTCGTAGGCCCGATGCAGCTCGTCACGGTTTCGGATCTGGCTGACGCCGACCCAGGCCCCGCCGTCGTAGGGCTTCATGAACAGCGGGTAGCCGATCCGTCCGGCGACCGAGTCGAGGTCGAAGGGCCGGTTGTACTTGGCGGCGGTGTAGGCGTACCTGGCGTTCTCCGGTGGGTTCTTGTACGGGACCAGGACCGTCTCCGGCACTTTGAGGCCGAGCCGCATCATCGCGCAGTACGCCGCGTGCTTCTCCATGCTCTGGAACGTGAACGGGCTGTTGAGCAGATATAGGTCGTCCATCAGGGCGGCCTTCTTCAGCCACTCCCGTGGGTGGTAGTACCAGTACGCGAGGCGATCGATCACCAGGTCGTAGCTCGGCCGGTAACGCAGATCGAACGGTTCGACGGTGATGCGTTCGACCTGGTACTCGTGCACAACGCCGGCGCCGTCGCTGACCTGGCCCAGCCGTCGGACGATGGACTCGAAGGCGGTCGGCCAGTCCTCCTCGGTGCCGAGCAGCAGTCCGATCAAGTGGGTATGGGTCATGGGTCCCGTTTCAGCAAAATCTCGGCAGGTGATGAGCCAGTTGGCGTTGCCAGGACGACCAGTCGTGCGGAATGTCGTAACCCCAGACGTCCAGCTCGTGGCGGATGCCCTTGTCGGCGAGCCGGCGGGCGAACTCGCGGGTACTCGGCAACGCTCCGGTTGGGTCTACCTCCCAGGCGCCTTGACCGACTACGAGCAGCAGCGAGACTCGGTGTCGCAGCCAGTCGAGGTGGTCGCCGTGCAGGTTGGGCACGTAGTCCATCGGGTTGTTGAAATAGGTGGCGTCGCCGCGTTCACCCCAGGCATGCCAGGCCGACGAGTCGTAGTTGCCCGAGAAGCACATCGCGAGCGGAAATAGGTCGGCGCGCTTGAGGGCGAAGTTCGCCGCGTGGTAGGCGCCCAGGCTGCAGCCGAGGGTGATGATCTCACTGACGCCACCGGTGTCCTGGCTGATCCACGGGACGACCTGCTCGACGATCCACGCCTCGTAACCGCCGTGCCGCCGGGCCCGTTCTTCGATGGGCACGCTGCGGTCCGCCCAACTGCCCGCGTCGAAGCTGTCGACGCAGTACAGCTTGACCCGGCCGGCGTCGATCAGACCGGCCACGGAGCCGACCATGCCGTTGTTCTCGAAGTCCCAGGCACGACCCTGCTCGGACGGGAAGACGAGCGCCGGTCGGCCGTAATGGCCGTACGCGATGACGGTCCCATGCAGCTCGGGCCAGCCGAGCTCGACCTGCTCACGCCTCACGGCTGTGCCTTGGGCCGGGGCAGCGGCGCGCTCCGGGTCACTGCGCGGCGTGTCGGCCCGCGGTGGCGCCGATACCGGAAGCTAACTCGACGGCGACGGGCGGTGCGCACTTGTGCTGTTCGCTCATCCGCCACGCGGCTCGCCCCCCGCGCCAAGGCATGCGGCGGAAACCAATGGGGTGAGATACGGGTCGAGGGCGTCGCGCCAGGCGGTGTAGTTGTGCACGTCGCGCACCTCACGCATCTGCACCGGGTAGCCGAATCGGCGCAGGGTCCGCGCCATCAGCCGATTGTTGGCCAGGTTCTCCTCGAGCTGGCCGCAGGTGAGGACGACTGGCACTGGGTCGGGATCACTGGCGGCCCGCATCAGGCCCAGCACGAAGCGGGTGACCGGACCAAAGCGGGAGAACCGCCGCTCCTGGGGATCAAGATCGGGATGGAAGAAGCTCCCCGACTGCAGGAACAGGGCGTCGAACACGCCGGGGAACATCCGATGCGAATGCAGCATGGCCAGCCCGCCCAGACTGGCGCCGACGCCGATTCGCTTGCTGGCCGGGGCGATCTCGTCGAGCACCGGCAGCACGTCGCGCACTAACGCCCGCGCGTACGCCGGGTTGACCGCGTACCACCGGTTGCGGTCGCCGGGCGCGAGCGACGCCACCCGGAGTGGGGGGAGCCGACCAGCCGCCACCTGACTGGCCGCGTACAGGACGAACGACGCCAGTGCCGCGTACTCCGGCCCGTCGTGCACGATCAGCAGTGGCGCCGGCTCGTCGGGCCCGAGGGCTTCGTCAGCCCACAACTCCGCGTGCACCGTTGCCCCCAGCTGCCGGCTGACGATCGTCACCTCCGCCCGCGTCGACGGACCGGCCGGCCAGTCCAGCCACGCCGGCCGCAGGTAGCCCGGAAACTCGATCAGCGACTTGTCTCCGAACGCCCCTGGGACCCGCTCGGGATTGGCGGGATCGGTGATCGTCTGCCGTCCGCCGTCGTGGTGCGCCAGTTCGAGCAGGTATTCCATCCGGTCCACTGCTGGGCGGGTCAACCGCAACCTCCAGGCACCCCGGCGATATCCGAAGTCGAGCTGATCGTCCGGGACACGAACGTCCTGGACAAGCCGCACGCCACGCAGCCGCCGGTGTGCGTCCGGCAGCCGGAACGTCACCCCGACGGCGTCGACCACCGGGCCAGCGACGACAGCGGCGGGGACCACCTGCCAGACCTTAAGCCCAGTTAGCCGGCAAGCAGAAGTCGCAGCGCAAGCGCGACGATGACCACGCTGGACACCAGCGCGCTGATTAGCCGCCCTCGTTGGCCGGTGAGCATGCGACCGAGTGCGGCCCCGCTTCCGGCAAGCACGAGTTGCCAGCTGGCCGAGGCGGCGAACGCAGCGACAACGAACAGCGCCTGCGCCAGCGGCTGGCCCAGGGCGGCGGACCGATTGCCAACGATGAGCGCGGTGAAGTAAACGATCGTCGTCGGGTTTACCAGGGTGAGACCGAGTAGACCGGCGTAGGCCTGCGACGGACCGAGCCGCCCGCCCGAGCTGACGACCTGCGCGAACGTGGGCGCACGGTGTAGGCGCAATGCGCGCATCGCGGTGCGGGCGGCTACCGCAATGAGTACCCCGGCTGCAGCCACGCGCATCGGCGTCGCGTACCGCGAGAGCTGGTTGGCCAGCGCGCCGCCGCCGAGGACGGCAGCCAGGGCGTACAGCCCGTCGGCGCTGGCCACTCCCACCGCGGCGGCGCAGCCGACTCGCAGTGAGGTCCGTGCCGTCAGTGCCACCAGGTACGTCGCGATCGCACCGACGGGCAAGGCGATGCCACAACCCGCGAGCAAGCCCGCGACCAGGCCCGCAGTCATGAGATCGCGGAGATCGACCTCCAGATTCGGCCGGCCTGCTGGACCGTTACGCCAATGACAACGGCGGTCAGCGACAGTGGCGGGCTGGCAGACATGACGCCATCATGATCCCTGCGCCACGCGGCCTCAACCGGATTTCGCCCGCCAGCGGCTGTCACTGGCGTTCCCGCTGCAGCTCCGGCAGGAGCGCTCGGCGGTTGGCCGGCGAGGAGCCAGTGAGAACGCGATCAGGTGGCATCTTCGTCGAATGGCGCCCGCTCGCCACGTCCCAGCGGTCGTTGCGCCGGTGGCGGCGGCGCAGCAGCCGGGTTGCGATCCGCCGCAATCTGGCCCGGCGCTTCCTCGTCGTCGCTGAACAGTGCCCGGGTGATGGCCGTTCGCGGGTTGAGCGAACGCAGATCGTTCAGCGCCGACAGGTCGACGTCGGCGAATTCGGGGCCGAGCTCGTTCTTCAACTGACTGCGGGCGCCGGTCGCCAGGTCGCGCAGAGTGCGCAGCATCTGGCCCGCCTCCCGGGCCAGGCCGGGCAGCTTGTCCGGGCCCAGCACTATCAAGCCGACGAGCGCGAGCACGACGAGCTCCATCGGCCCGACGTTGAACATTCCCCGAGTCTAGTTCGGCGGGTCAACTGCTGCCCAGGACGACCTTGACACTCGTCTCCTTGTTCCCGCGGAAGTAGCGCACCGCCACCGTCTCGCCGGGTGCGCGGGCCTGGACGGTCACCGTCAGCTCGTCCGCGGAATCGATGAGTGTGGTGTCGAGCACGGTGATCACGTCACCGGCCTTGAGGCCCGCCTTGTCGCCGGGCCCGCCGGGGGACACTTGCACTATATAGGCGCCTTCGCGGCTGCCGTCAGTGACACTGCGGGTGGCCAGGCCGATGGACGCGTGCACTGCCTTGCCGGTGCGGATCAGCTGCTGTGCGATGGAGCGCGCCTCGTTGATCGGGATCGCGAAACCGAGCCCGATGCTGCCACTCGTCCCGGATCCGTTTTGCGTGGGCAACGAGGCGATCGCCGAGTTGATACCGATCAACGCGCCGGACGCGTCGACCAGGGCACCACCGGAGTTGCCGGGGTTGATGGCGGCGTCGGTCTGGATGGCGTCGATCACCGCATCGGTATCGCTGCCCTCGCCGGACAGGTGCACCGGGCGCCCGAGCGCCGAGACGATCCCGGTCGTCACCGTGCCTCGCAACCCGAGCGGCGACCCGATCGCCACGACCGGGTCGCCGACCGCAATCTTGTCCGAGTCGCCGAGGGACGCGACGGTTAGCTTCGGCGTGGTGACCTTGAGGACCGCCAGGTCGGTCTGCGTGTCGCGCCCGACCAGAGCGGCCACCTGGCTGGACTTGTCGTTGAACGTCACCCGAATCGTGCCGCCAGTCACCCCAGCCGAGACCACGTGGTTGTTCGTCAAGATGTAGCCGCCCTTGTCGATGATCACGCCCGAGCCAGTGTCCGACTCGTCGGCCGTACTCACGTCGATCGACACGACGGCCGGTGAGACACGCTGCGCGATGTCGGCAACTGAGCCGGGTGGCCGGTTGGCGGGCGTGCCGGTGTTGGCCAGCGAGACGTCGCCATTGTGCAGGGCGCGGTTGGCCCGGTCGGCCAGCCAGTACCCGGCTCCGCCGCCGAGGGTGCCGGCAAGCAGCGCCACGAGCAGGCCCCACACGAGCGCGCTGAGCCCGAACCGGCCGCGTCGACGCGCCGTGTCTGCCGGGGCCGACTCCTCGACGCCCAGCGCCTCGTCGGCGTCGAGCTGTTCGACGTCGGCGTCGGGGTCGAGCTGCGCGGGCTGGCCGGCCCGGAACACGGCCGGGCGACCCAGCCAGAAGGGCGAGTTCGGGTCACGCCAGGGGTCGCGCTGCGCGTCAGGCTTCCACCACGGCGACTCCTGCCGATACAGCGTCGGCACGATGCGACTGCCGGGCGCAGGCGCGAAACTGCCGTCGCCGACCCGGCCAAACGCTGCGGTCAGCTGCGGGTGGACCGGCGGGGCGACCTCGGCGTGTACCGGGGGGATCCGCTCACCGGGCCTGGGCGCGAACGGCTCGGCCGATCCGCTCGGGCGGCCGAACTCGGCCCGCTCCTCGGGCGAGACGGTGGGCGGTGGCGGGGAGTAGGCCGGCTGCGAGTCGCGCGGTGCGAACGATTCAGCGACGCCGGGCGGCCGGGCGAACGCCGCGTCGTCGGCATCGGCCGGATCCGGCCAGCCGGCGGTGACGTCGTCGCCCATGTACTCGCTCGCCCTTCACATCGCCAGGTGTCGGGTTCGAGTCTGCCTCAGCGGCCCCCGAGTCGCCCAATCAAGCGGGTAGGGAGGTGCTTAGCGTCGTTGCGCGGATCGGGCTGGGTGCCGTACGCGGGGAATACGGCCGCACCGCTCGGGTCGAGAGCCAGCGCGGACGTGGGCAGCGGCGTCGTCACCGGGACGGCACGCAGCCGGTCGAGCAACCCGATGGGTAGTGCAGGCGCCGGCGCGGCGCGCAACGCGAAGGCGGCCTCGCGCTGTACGGCGACGGCGTGCGCGCAGTCCGGGCAGCATTGCAAATGCCGCTGCGCCCGCTCGCGGGCCACGCGAGAGAGCATCCCGTCGGCGTAGGCGGCAATCGCCTCGTCGGACAGGTGCTGGCTGGGCAGCATTGGACGACTCATGTCGTTCCCAGCACTGGAACTCCGGGCTCGACCGGCCGCACGCCAGGTGCCCGGTGGGCGAGCGCCTCCCGCAGGAGCACCCGCCCGCGGTGGATGCGCGACCGAACCGTGCCTACCTTGATCCCGAGCGTCGCAGCGATCTCCTCGTAGGACAGCTCCTCCAAGTCGCAGAGCACCACAGCGGCGCGGAAGTCGGCGGGCAAGGCGTCGAGAGCCTGCTGGATCTCCGGGTCGAGGTGCAGCTCGTGGTACGCCTGCTCGGGACCGGCAGACGTCGCCGCAAGCCGATCACCGGCGTCTTCCGGCAGCGCATCGAAGCGAATCCGCTGGCGGCGACGGGCCATGTCGAGGAACAGGTTCGTGGTGATGCGGTGCAGCCAGCCCTCGAACGTCCCGGGCTGGTACTCGGCGAGGGACTTGAACACCCGGACGAACGTCTCCTGAGTGAGGTCCTCGGCGTCGGCTCGGTTGCCCGACAGGCGGTACGCCAGTCGGTAAACGCGGTCTGCGTGCTCGCGCACCACCTCGTCCCACGTCGGCGGCGTCCAGCCAGTCTGGACGGCGCCCTCGGAACTCTCGTGTGCTGCCACTGCCTACCCACCCCATCTGCCGACACCGGCACCCGTGTGCAACCAGGCAACCAGCCTCGGCTTACGTTTCGGTGAACGCCTCAGCGATTCCTCACGTTCCCGAGCGGTCGATCCGAATTGCACAGCGTCGTGGACGCGGCGATGGCGAACCTAGGCAAGAACTGTGCATCAGCTGTGCAGCACGGGACAGACCTGGTAATGGTTCGATGCGGTACGCGCACTAGTCTGCCCGCATGGCCGAACCCATGATCGGGATCGCCAGCCTGGCGTTCGTCGAGAACTGGCTGGACGAGGACGAACCGCTCGTCGACGCACGCGCCCACGCGGCCGAACTCGGCACCTGCGTGCCGATCGGCCCGGGCGGGGCGGCGGTGCTGCGGTTCCTGGCGGCCGCAGTCGGCGCCAAGGCGGTGGTCGAGGTCGGCACCGGCGCCGGCACGTCCGGACTGTGGCTGCTGCGCGGCATGCGTCCGGACGGGGTGCTCACGACCGTCGATATCGAGTCCGAGCACCAGCGTCTGGCCCGGGAAACGTACCTCGCGGCAGGGATCCCGGCCAACCGATTCCGCTTGATCAACGGGTCGGCCTCGGACGTTCTCCCCCGGCTCACCGACGGGGCGTACGACTTGGTGTTCGTCGACGCCGACAAGACCGGCTACCTGGACTACCTGACGCAGGCGATACGGTTACTGCGTCCGGGCGGCGTGGTGGCGTTCGACAATGCGCTGCGGCGCGACCAGGTCGCCGACCCGGCCGCCCGGGACGCCGCCACGATCACTACCCGCGAACTCGTGCGGACGGTGCGCGACGACCAGCGCCTCGTCCCCGCGCTGCTCCCGGTGAGTGACGGCCTGCTGGTCGCCGTGAAGGTCTAACTACTTCGACCTGAAAAAGTCGGCGCGGATCTCATCGACTGGGTCAGCCGAAACCGGCTCGACTCCGTCCGGCTACTGATCAGATCTCCTTGTTTTGTAGGGGATTCGGCTCGGCGTGCCGTCGGGTTGGAGGTCTAGTCTTGCGGGATCATGGTCTCGGCGGTGGTCGGGTCGAGCCGGGAGTGCGGATGCTGCGGACGCGGGCGGAGCAGGTCAGCTTGTGGGAGGCGGTGCTGCCTGAGCAGGTGCGGCGACTGCCGGAGGAGCTGGCACGGGTGGATCGCCTGCTCGATGACCCGGCGTTCTTTGCGCCGTTCGTGGCGTTCTTCGACCCACGAGTGGGCCGGCCGTCTACGCCGATGGAGACCTACCTGCGGTTGATGTTCTTGAAGTTCCGGTATCGGCTGGGCTTCGAGTCGCTGTGCCGGGAGGTGACCGACTCGATCACGTGGCGGCGGTTCTGCCGGATCCCGCTGGATGGGTCGGTGCCGCACCCGACGACATTGATGAAGCTGACGACGCGCTGCGGCACGGCCGCAGTGGATGGGCTGAATGAAGCGCTGCTGGCGAAGGCGGCCGAGGCGAAGCTGCTGCGCACCACGCGGCTGCGCGCGGACACGACGGTGGTGCCGGCGAACGTCGCCTACCCGACCGATTCGGGGTTGTTGGCCAAGGCGGTGCGGCGGATCGCGGCGACCGGCCGGCGGATCCAGGCCGCTGGTGGCGCGACGCGCACCAAGGTCCGGGACCGGTCCCGGGTGGCCGGCAAACGGGCGCACGGGATCGCGGCGAAGCTGCGCCTGCGCGCCGCGGCGGGGCGTGACGAGGCGCAGGCCACGGTGCGGCGGATCACCGGGGAACTGGCCGGGCTGGCCGAGAAGGCCGCCCGCGACGCCGAGCGGCTGCTCAGCAACGCCCGCCGGGCGCTGCGCGGTGCCCAGCTCAAGGCCGAACGGCTTGCGGCAGTGGGGGTGCGTGACGCGGCGGCGGGCCGGCGCCGCGGACGACTGCGGCGGGCGGTGAATGACCTGGTCGAGCTGCTGGAAGCGACCCTGCGCATCGCCGCGCAGACCCGGCAACGCGTCGCCGGCACAACACCGGATGGGGCGACACGGCGGGTCAGCCTGCACGACCCGGACGCCCGCCCGATCGCCAAGGGCCGCCTCGGCAAGCCGGTCGAGTTCGGGTACAAGGGCCAGGTCGTGGACAACGACGACGGCGTCGTGCTCGACCACACCGTCGAGCCTGGCAACCCCGCCGACGCGCCGCAGCTCGCCCCCGCCGTCGGACGCGTCATCCGTCGTACGAACCGCCGCCCCCGCACGGTAACCGCGGATCGCGGCTACGGAGAGAAGAAGGTCGACGACGACCTGCACGCGCAAGGTGTGCGCACCGTCGTCATCCCCCGCAAAGGCAGACCCGGCACGGCCCGCCAGGCCGAGGAACGCAGGCCCGCGTTCCGGCGGACCGTGAAATGGCGAACCGGCAGCGAAGGCCGGATCAGCAGCCTCAAACGCGGGTACGGATGGGACCGCACCCGCCTCGACGGCACCCAGGGAGCCCGGATCTGGGCCGGCCACGGGGTCTTGACCCACAACCTGGTCAAGATCGGCAACCTCGCCAGCTGAAACCACCCACCGGCGACGATCAACACCATCCGACCCACCCGCCGGCCAGCCGCCCGACGACCACACTCACCGACGCCCGACTTTTTCAGGTCGAAGTAACTAGCTGGCTGCCGGAACGGTCCAGCGCAGTCCCGGGAACCGCGCGAAGTCGCGGTCGAACGTGGCTACCTCGGCGCCGAGGTCGACGGTTATCGCGGCGAGGTAGGCGTCCGCTGCAAGGTCTCCGGTCGCGGACGACTCGCGGCACAGGCGATCGAAGATCGTGAGGTGCGCCAGACCAGGTTCAGCGGCCAGATGGAACTCGTGGTCGCGTATCCGCGTGACGAAGTCGAAGGCCTCGGCGATTGGGGTTGGAATCGGAAAGATCCTCGGGTTGGTCGTCAGCCGGACGAACGATGCCCACACGACCGCCGGGATGCCGAAGACCTGCTGGCGGTCATAAAGTCCGTCGAACCAGGCGAACGCCGCCTGGTGATGGACATGATCCTCGCGGTGGATCGCCACGACGACGTTGACGTCGAGCAGGATCACCGAAGCTTCTCTGCAGGCAAGGCCTCGTCGAGCGCCTCCCACATCGACCGGTTCGAACTCGGGTCGATGCCCGGCCGCATCCCGGTCCCGCCTCGGAAGACCGGAATTCGCGGTCGCTCATGCCCGCCAGCCGAGCTTGCCAGCTCACGGCGTAAGGCATCCTCGACCAGCTCGCCGAGTGTGATGCCGCGGTTCCGGGCCCGCCGCCTGGCGTTCTCGAGCACGTGCTGATCGACGTTCACCGTGGTGCGCATGATGCTCAGGGTAGCGCATCATCCGCATCAAGATCGAGAACCATCCGCTCCTCCAGCCGGTTGGGTTCGCCGGGCAGCACCGGCCGGATGTCGCCGGTCGGCACGAAGCCCGCGCGCGAATAGACAGCGCGAGCGGGCTGGTTGTCGACCACCACACACAACGACAGCCGCGCCGCGCCCTCGGAGCGGGCCCAGCTGACGACGGCGGATACTAGCAGCCCGCCGACGCCCTGGCCGCGCGCCCGCGGCGCCACCCACATCGAGACCAGGTGCCGTTCGTCGGCCGGCAACTCGTCGAACGCCAGGCCCGCAGCCAGCCCTACCGGTTCGTCGCCGTCAACCGCGACGAACCTGCCTGGCCGGGCCGCCCGCTCGCGCCAGGTCGACGCGTCGAACGCGGCTTCGTGAGCATGCGTGGAGCCGAACGCCGAGGGCGCGTCGCGCAACGCGGCTAGGCGAACGTCGCGCAGCAACGCCCAATCCCCCTCCGTCAGGGGCCTGATCCGGATCATGCCCGCAGTCTGCTCGGCCCCGTTGGCCATCGGCACACGGCATACTCAGATTGGTCGCTAACAGCGCTGTGAGGGGTGGAGATGGTCATCGATTCGGTCCGCGTCGTCGGCCTGGGCAAGGTGGGCGAGCTAGTGGCCACGCTGTTGTGTGACTCGGGCTTCACCGTCACTGCTTATGACGCCCGGCCCCGCACTGGTCTGCCGTTCGAGTCGGCCCAGCTCGACGTGCGCGACGACACGGCCGTGCGCCGGGCGCTGTCGGGCGCCGACGCCGTGGTCTCGTGCCTGCCGTTCCACCTCAACCTCGGTGTGGCAGAGGCGGCTCACGACATCGGCGTTCATTACTTCGACCTGACCGAGGACGTGCCCACCACGAACCGGGTCAAGGAGCTCGCCGCCAAGGGAGGTGAGCTCCTCTATGCGCCGCAGTGCGGTCTAGCCCCAGGGCTCATCGGGATCATCGGCGCTGCACTGACGAAGCCGTTCGACGAGATCCGCAGCATCGAGCTCAAGGTGGGCGCCCTGCCCCGCCACCCGGCTGGCCTGCTCGGGTATGCCTTCAACTGGTCACCCGAGGGCGTCGTCAACGAGTACCTGAACGATTGCGAGGTGCTGCGCGGCGGGGTCCGGCAGATGGTGCCGGCGATGACCGAACTGGAACGGGTCGTCATCGGTGGGCACGAGCTGGAGGCCGCGCTGACCTCCGGCGGCCTGGGCACCATGTGCGAGACGTTCGAGGGACGGGTGCAGCGGCTGGACTACAAGACCATGCGCTACCCCGGGCACTTCACGCTGATGCGGTTCTTCTTCGACGAGCTGGGCCTGCGCAACAGGCGCGAGCTCGCCGGCGAGATCCTGGTGAACGCCAAGCCACCCGTCGACGACGACGTCGTCTACCTGTACGCCGCCGTCGAGGGGCTCGCCACGGGAGACGGCGACACCGCGCCCGGACAGCTCACCCGCAAGCAATATGTCCGCGCCTACCAGCCTTTGAAGATCAACGGACGTCTGTGGCGGGCCATTTCGTGGACCACGGCCGCATCAGCTGCCGGCGTCGTGGAGCTGGTGGCCGGAGGGCAGCTGCCGGCCCGCGGCTTCATCCAGCAAGAGGAGATCCCCTTTGACGCGTTGCTCGCGACGCGCAACGGCGCTCGCTTCGCCGAACTAGGAACGGTGTGACCATGACCCTGCCCACCCACGACTCGATCGTCACCGAGACGAGCGCGATCCTGCGTCGGCTCGGCGTTACAAGCGGAGTGACCCGCGGCGATCTGGCGGTACGCTCGCCCATCACCGGCGGCGAGATCGCCCGCGTGCAGTCACACACCGCCGAACAGGTGCGCGAGATCGTCGGACGGGCACAGGACGCGTTCCTGGCCTGGCGTACAGTTCCGGCGCCGGTCCGTGGCCAGCTGGTGCGCGAGTTGGGCAACCTACTGCGCGAGCACAAGGACGACCTGGGCGCGCTCGTCTCGATCGAGGCGGGCAAGATCCGCTCCGAGGGTCTGGGCGAGGTCCAGGAGATGATCGACATCTGCGACCTGGGGGTCGGGCTGTCCCGCCAGCTGTTCGGCTTGACGATTGCGTCCGAACGTCCCGGCCACCGGATGATGGAGCAGTGGCACCCGCTGGGTGTTGTCGGGGTGATCAGCGCGTTCAACTTCCCGGTGGCGGTCTGGTCGTGGAATGCCGCGCTCGCGCTCGTCTGCGGCGATCCGGTGGTCTGGAAGCCGTCTGAGAAGACGCTGCTCACCGCGCTGGCCTGCCAGGCTCTGGCGGCCGAGGCGGCGCGCCGCGTCGGCGCGCCCGAGGCGATCACCTCTGTCGTCCTCGGCGCCGTGGCCGTCGGCGAAGCGCTGGTCGACGACCCGCGGGTGGCCCTGATCAGCGCTACGGGGTCGACCCGGATGGGCCGGGCCGTCGCGCCGCGGGTGGCGACCCGGTTCGGCCGGCTGCTGCTCGAGCTCGGCGGCAACAATGCGGCCATCGTCGCCCCGTCGGCCGAACTGGACCTCAGTGTCCGCGGCATCGTCTTCTCGGCAGCCGGGACCGCCGGGCAGCGCTGCACCTCACTGCGACGGGTCATCGCGCACACCGCGATCGCCGACGACCTGGTCGCCCGGTTGACGGCCGCCTACCAGACCCTGCCGATCGGCTCACCGCTGGCCGATGGAACCTTGGTCGGCCCGCTGATCGACCCGGCTGCGCACGACGGCTTCACCACCGCGCTGGATAAGGCTCGCGCGGATGGCGGTGAGGTCGTGGCCGGTGGTGAGCGGGTGCTGGCCGACGAGGCCCCAGGCGCCTACTACGTGCAGCCCGCCATCGTGCGGATGCCCACGCAGACCGATGTGGTGCGCACCGAGACGTTCGCGCCGATCCTCTATGTGCTGACGTATGACGAATTCGATGAGGCGCTCTCGCTGCACAACGACGTGCCGCAGGGCCTGTCGTCCTCGATCTTCACGCTGAACGTGCGCGAGGCCGAGCGGTTCACCGCGCCGGACGGTTCGGACTGCGGGATCGCCAACGTCAACATCGGGCCGTCCGGCGCCGAGATCGGCGGCGCGTTCGGGGGTGAGAAGGAGACCGGCGGCGGCCGCGAATCCGGCTCGGACGCCTGGAAGGCGTACATGCGCCGCACCACCAATACGGTCAACTATTCGGGCGAGCTTCCGCTGGCCCAGGGCGTCGAGTTCGGCTGATCTCACTCGTCTGCCAGGTGGTCGACCCGGCGTGCCTCGGCGGGGGTCGAGTGCTTTCTCGCGCGGGATGACGATCCAGGCGACGAGGTAGGCGAGCACGCCGGTGCCGAAGCTGAGGACGGTCAGCACGACGAGCAGCAGGCGCACTAGGACCACGTCGATTCCGGCATAGCGGGCGACGCCGGAGCAGACGCCGGCGATCCACTTGTCGTCGGCGCTGCGGCGCAGCAGCTTGGCTTGGGAAGCGGGGGTTTCGTATCGGGTCGTATTCATGTCATCGATCATGCGCACCGGGAGGCCGCCGCACATCCGGTACCGCCCGGACTCCACCCGGAGATGACCCCGAGGCCGCCCGCGCCCTGATGATCACGTCTTCCCCGCAAATCGACGCTGTCGGGCGGCGTCAGCACACAATTGCGGGGAAAACGTGATCTACGAGCGGTCTCCAGCCCTAGGCGACTCGGGTGATCTCGACCCGGACGTCCAGGTCGGAGCTCGCGGACCCACCGATGATTCCCAAGATCGGCGGCACGTCGTTGTAATCACGGCCTCGCCCGACGATGACGTGCCGTTCACCGACCGGCGCATCGTTGGTCGGGTCGTGCCCGGCCCAGTCGCCCAGCCACCACTCCACCCAGGCGTGGCTTTCGCCCACCGCTGCCTCGCCCACGACGGGTTGCTTGCTCGGGTGCAGGTAGCCGGACACGTAGCGTGCCGGGATGCCGAGGTGGCGCAGGGCGCCGATGAGCAAGTGCGCGTAGTCCTGGCAGACGCCGCTGCGCGCCAGCCACGCCTCGCGGGCCACGGTCTGCACGCCGGTCGAGCCGGGCAGGTAGGTCATCTCGTCGTTGATGCGTGTGCTCAGGGCCAGGGCCGCCTCGTGCGGGCCTCGATCTACCGCGCACTCGTCAGCGATGGCGATCAGGTCCGGGTTCGCGGCGCTCGCCTCCGTCGGGACCAGGTATTCGGCGAACCGGTCGAGGACCCAGTCCGCCGACAGGTCCGCCCAGGTGGTGTCAAGGCGGGGAGCGGGCCAGCCCGAGCCGTCCACTTCGACCAGGCTGGTGGACTCGACCAGCAACTCACGGTGCGGGTTCTGTGCCTCGAACACTTGCACGTGCGTGCCCCAGAAATCGATGTACTGGTACTGCCAGGTGGCCTCGCCCACCCGCAAGACGGCCTCCAGCGGGATCTGCCACGGCGTTCCCAACGGAGTCAGCCGCACCTCGTTGAACGACGCCGTGACGGGCCGGTCGTAGGTGAAGTGCGAGGTGTGGGTGATACGCAGCCGCAGCGTCATGAGCCGGCCTCCGAGGCGCGGGGTCCCCGCGAAATCGTCCAGCGATTTCGTGGGGTGCACAGAGCACACCGCGGGAGCGCAGCGAGGAGGCCGGTGGGAAACACGCTCACGACACCATCCAGGACGTGACCAGGCCGCGCGGGAAATACCGCTGGGTGATCACGTCGCTCGCGACCGAACACGCACCCTGCACGCGTTCCATCAGGTGGTACAGGTCGTCGAACAGCTCGGCCATCGGTGCGAACTCCAGCTCCGACCGAATCATCCCGAGGGTGCGCTGCCCTTCGCCGCCACCGCGGGTCACCCGCTCGGACGGCCCGGACAGCTCGTCCAGGCACCGCTCGGCCGTGACGAGCGATGTCATCAGCGAACGGGGGAACAGCGGGTCCAGCAGCAGGAACTCGACGGCGTGCCGGTCGTCGAGCACACCGTGCGAACTGCGCAAGAACGCCTGGTAGGCACCGCAGCTCTGCAGCAGCGTCACCCACGACGGCCCCGCGCTACCCGCCAGGGCGCGCGCTGCCACCAGCCGGGCGATCATGTCCGCGCGTTCGATGCTGCGGCCGAGGACGAGGAACTGGTAGGCCTCGTCGCGCGACAGCGTGGCGTCGGCGGTGCCGTTGAACGCCGCGCACCGCTCCCGGACCCAGGTGAAGAACGAGTGCGGGCGCGACCGGCGGCTGGACCGGCTCGCATCGTGCCAGGTGACGTTGATGCTCTCCCACAGCTCGGTCGAGATGATCTCTCGCGAACGGCGGGCATTCTCCCGGGCAGCGCCGAGCGAGCCGATGACCGAGGCCGGATTGGTCCGGTCCCACGCGAGCAGGTCCAGGACCTCGTCTGTGCCGACGGGACGCTCCGCGTCCTTGCCCATGGCGGCCAGCAGGGATGCGCAGATCACGCCCTCAGATGCCCACGGCTCGTCGATGAGCAGGCTGAGGTGGACGTCCAGGATGCGGCTGGTCTCCTCGGCCCGTTCGACGTAACGACCGATCCAATAGAGGGATTCGGCGATGCGGCTCAGCACGCGCGGCTCTGCTGCTGCTGTTGTTGCTGCTGCTGCTGGCGGATCTCCACGTCCACCGCGGCGTCCTGCTGCGGAAGGGCGCCGTGTTCGTGACCCGCAGACCGGTCCGGTGATCGCGCCGGGATGTCGGGTACGGCACCTGGGACCCGGTTGCCGGCGAGCACCCAGGTGTCCTTGGCGCCACCGCCCTGACTGGAGTTGACGACCAGCGACCCCTCGACGAGCGCCACCCGGGTCAGCCCGCCCGGCAGCACCCACACGTCGTTGCCGTCGTTGACGGCGAACGGGCGCAGGTCGACGTGCCGCGGCGCTAGCCCGTCGTCGCTCAACGTCGGAACGGTCGACAGCTGCACGACCGGCTGCGCGATCCAGCCCCGTGGATCGGCCCGCAGCGCCTTGCGGGCTCGGTCGAGATCCTTGGAGCTCGCCTGCGGCCCGACCACCAGCCCCTTGCCGCCCGACGCGTCGACCGGCTTGACCACCAGCTCGGGTAGCCGGTCGAGTACCTCCTCGAGGGCGCCGCGATCCTCCAGCCGCCAGGTCTCGACATTGGGCAGAATCGGTTCCTCGGCGAGGAAGTAGCGCACCAGGTCCGGGAGGTAGGTGTAGATCAGCTTGTCGTCGGCGACTCCGTTGCCGACCGCGTTGGCGATCGTGACGTTGCCGGCTCGCGCCGCCGTCAGCAGGCCCGGGCAGCCCAGCATCGAGTCGTGCTTGAACTGCACGGGGTCGAGGTACTCGTCGTCGACACGCCGGTAGATGACGTCGACGCGCCGCTCGCCGCGGGTATCCCGCATCCGCACCGTGCCGCCGGAGCAGATCAGGTCGCGGCCTTCGACCAGCTCGACGCCCATCGTCCGGGCGATCCAGGCGTGCTCGAAGTAGGCGCTGTTGTAGACGCCCGGCGTCAGCACCACGACGCACGGATCGGTGACGCCGGGTGGGGCCGCTTTGCGCAAGGCGGCGAGCAATCGCTGCGGGTAATGGGAAACCGGGCGCAACCGGACCTTGTGCAGCGTGTCGGCCCACTGTGGGCGCAGGGCACTGCGGTTGGCCAGCACGTAGCTCACGCCAGATGGCACCCGGACGTTGTCCTCGAGCACCCGGAAGGTGCCCTGCTCGTCGCGGATCAGGTCGATACCCGCCACATGCACCCGAACGCCGTTCGCGGGTTCGATGCCGTAGGCCTGGCGATGAAAGTGGCGCGACGACGTGACCACCCGGCGCGGCATGACGCCGTCGTCGACCACCCGAGCCGCGCCGTACACGTCCGCGAGGAACGCCTCGAGCGCCTTCACTCGTTGCTGGACGCCCGCCTCGATCGTCTGCCAGGTGTCGTCGTCGATGACGCGCGGCACGATATCGAGCGGGAAGGGACGCTCCTCTCCCCCGACATCGAAGGTGACGCCCTGATTGAGGTAGGCACGAGCGAGGGATTCCGAGCTCGAACGCAGCTCGCTGGTGCCCGAACGCTGCAGCGACTCGTAGAGGGCCCGGTACGGTGCGCGCGCTTCGCCGGCGGCGCCAATCATCTCGTCCCACGCCGCACCAAGCCGGTAGTCGTCGAACAGGTCGCCCACCTGAGAGATCGTATGGCGGAACTGTGTCGGCAGTGTGTCCCCCCGATCCGGTCCGAACTGTCAAGCGCCTATCCGGTCGGCGGCGAGCTCGATACGTTCGTCCGGCTGTACGGCAGCGACGCGGACGAAGCCGGCGGAACGGGCGCCGTAGAACTCGCCCGGCGAGACGACGATCCCGGCGCGTTTGGCCAGATCATGGGCCGCGGCCCACGCATCGCCGTCCGGGACGGCCACCCACAGGTAGAACGCGCCGCCCGGCAGGTCCGCGACGTAACCAGCCGCCGCCAGGATCTGCCGCAGTCGGTGCAACCGTCGCAGATACCGCCCATGCTGCGCCTCGACGTGGGCGTCGTCGCCGAGCGCGAGGACGGCAGCGTTCTGCACCGGCCCCGGCGGCATCAGCCCAGCGTGCTTGCGCACCTCGCGCAGGTAGTGCACCAGCTCGGAATCACCCGCGTAGAAGCCGATTCTGGCGCCAGCGAAGTTGTCCCTCTTGGACAGCGAGTGCACTGCCAGGACGCCTTCCGTGCCGTGCGCAAGGATCGTCGTCGGCGGGCTCGCCCAGCTGAACTCGACGTAGCACTCGTCCGAGAGCACCGGCACGCTGCGCGCCCGCCCCCAGGCCGCCGCCGCGCCGAGGTCGCGCAGCTCGCCGGTCGGATTGCCCGGCGAGTTGACCCAAACGCACAGCGCCCGCTCGGCGTCCGCATCGGCGACCTCGGCCAGCGCCTGGTAGGGCACCGCCCGCAGGCCGCCGAGGGTCGCGCCCATCTCGTACGTGGGGTAGCTGATCGCCGGGCAGAGGACGGTGTCGCGCGACGGATCACGCAGCTTGAGGTAGTGCGGGACAGACGCGACGAACTCCTTCGTACCGACGCAAGCCGCCAGCTGGCTCACCGGGTCGACCGTGGCGCCGAGCCGCCGCGCGATCCACTGTGCGGCGGCCGCCCGGAAGGCCGGCGTCCCGATCGAGGGTGGATAGCCACGGGCCGTCTCGCCGCTGGCGAGCGCCGCGATCACCTCGGCGGGCGGCGGATCGCAGGGCGTGCCGATCGACAGATCGACCGCGCCCCCGTCGTGCCCAGCGGCGACGGCGATCACCTCGTCGAGCCGCTCGTACGGGTACGGCGGCGGAACGAATCCGGTCATCGGCCCACTCCTTACCCTGGGTCTTGGCCCCGTTGCAGGGTTTGCTGCGGCGTGTCGCCCTGCTCAGGGGCCAAGCTCGGCGGCAGGTGGTCGGCCAACAGTTCTGCCAGGTGGACGGCTCGCCGTCCGGCCAGCTGGTCGAGCTGGGTGCGACAGGAGAAGCCGTCGGCAACTACCACGGCGTCGTGCGGCGCAGCGCGGACCGCCGGCAGCAGCGCCGTCTCGGCGACCGCCACCGACACGTCGTAGTGGCCGAGTTCGACGCCGAAGTTGCCGGCCAGCCCGCAGCAGCCGCCTACGGCGTCGATCGACGCGCCCGCGTCGGCCAGCAGTCCCGCGTCGGCGTCCCAGCCGAGAACGGCGTGCTGGTGGCAGTGCGGCTGGGCGACACCGCGCACATCGTCGAGACGGGGCGCCCGCCACATCGGCGTGGCCTGGAGCAGCTCGGCCAGGGTGTGCGTCGCGCCGGCGATCCCCGCGGCTCGAGGATCGTCGCTCAGCAGCTCGGTCAAGTCGTGGCGCAATACGGCCGTGCAGGACGGTTCGAGCCCGACGATCGGCATGTCGGCGGGCAGCACGTCCAGTGTCCGCCGTAGCTGCCTGCGCGCGCCGTCGAGCTGGCCAGTCGAGATCCACGTCAGTCCACAGCAGACCGGACGATCGGGGATCCGCACCGAATAGCCGGCATCTTCCAGCACGTGCACGGCCGCGACACCGACCGCGGGCGAGAAGTGATCGGTGAAGGTGTCCACCCAGACCAGCACCGGATTCCCTTGCGTGGCAGGACGATTCGCGAACCACTGCCGGAAGGTGTGCGGCGCGAACGAGGGAAGCGGACGGCGGGCGTCGATGCCGCCGAGCCATTTCGCCACGCCCGCTACTGGACGAGGGCGAAGGGCGCCGTTCGCCAGCCCCGGCGCACGAGACGCGAGGCTGGCCCAGCGCGGCAGCCAGCCGAGCGCGTAGTGCGACCGCGGCCGCAACCGTCGTCGATACCGCTGATGCAGCACCTCGGCCTTGTAAGTGGCCATGTCGATACCGGTTGGGCAGTCGCTCGCGCAGCCCTTGCACGAGAGACACAGGTCGAGCGACTCGGCTAGCTCGACGGAACGCCAGTTCTTGACCAGCGAGCCGTTCGCGAGTTCCTGTAGCACCCGCGCGCGGCCGCGAGTCGAGTCCTTCTCGTCGCGCGTCGCCAGGTACGACGGACACATCACCCCACCGGTGGACGTGGTGTCGGCCCGGCACTTGCCGACCCCGACGCAGCGATGCACCGCTGCGGTCAGGTCGCCGCCATCCTGACCGTACGCGAACGCCAGGTCGCGCCGCAGCGGCCGAGCCGCCGGCACTCGAAGGTCAGCGTCCAGTGCAGCCGGTGCCACGACCACGCCAGGGTTCAGCAGGTCGTCCGGGTCGAACAGCTGCTTGACGGCGGCGAACGTGCCGATGGCTTCGGCTGAATACATGTGCGGCAGCAGCTCGCCGCGGGCGCGGCCGTCGCCGTGCTCACCCGACATCGAGCCGCCATAGTTGCCGGCCAGCCGCGCGGCGTCCGTGACGAAATCGCGCAGCCGACGCGGTCGCTCCGCCAGCGGGAAGTCGATCCGCGCGTGCACGCAGCCGTCGCCGAAATGGCCGTACATCAGCCCGTCCAGGCCGTACTGATCCAGCAATCCGCGTAGCTCGCGCAGGTAGCCGCCGAGCCGCTCCGGGGGGACGGCGGAATCCTCCCAGCCGGGCCAGGCCGGCTCGTTCGCGGGCGTCCGGCCGCCGAGACCGGCGCCGTCCTCGCGGATGCGCCACAGCGCTGCGGCCTCGCCGCCGACGACGACGGCCGAGTCGAGGCAACCGGCGCCGGCGATCAGCCTCCCGGCTGCGGCCCGCGCCTCGTCGAGCGTCTCGCCGGCCGTCTCGACAAACAGCCACCCCGCGCCGCGTGGCAGGTCCGGCACCGCGCCCGGACCGCGACGGGCTCGAACGACGTCTACCAGCCTGGCGTCCATGCCCTCGAGCGCTGCCGGGCCGTGCGGCAACAGCGCAGGCACTGCGTCCGCAGCCGCCGCGATGTCCGGGTAACTGAGCACCGCCAGCGCCGTTGCCGCCGGGCTGTGCACAAGACGGACGGTAGCCTGCAGGATCACGCCCAGCGTGCCCTCCGTGCCGACCAGGAACTTGGCCAAGTCGCCGCCGTTCTCTGGCAGCAGGTGCTCGAGCGAGTAGCCGGACACCTGCCGGGTGAACCGGCCGAACTCGGTCCTGATCAGATCGAGGCGGTCGCGCACGGCCCCGTCCAGGCCGTCGATCGGCAATGGCTCCTGGCCATGGCGGCGAGCGGTAATTCGCTCCCCGGAGCCGGTGACCAGCTCGACGTCGACGACGTTCTCGGCGCTGCGCCCGTAGCGCAGGGCGCGGGATCCGCAGGCGTTGTTGCCCAGCGCTCCGCCGATGGTGGCGCGCGCATGCGTGGACGGGTCGGGACCGAACCGCAACCCGTGCGGCGCAGCGGCCGCCGTGATCGCGTCGAGTATCGCGCCTGGCTGTACGACCGCCGTCCGGGCATCGCGGTCGACCTGCAACACCTGGTTCAAATGCCGAGAGAAGTCCGCCACGACGCCGGGCCCAATGGCGTTGCCGGCGATCGACGTGCCGGCGCCGCGAGCGGTGAGTGGCACGCCGTGCTCACGACACGTGGCCAGCGTGGCCAGCACCTCGTCCACGCTGCGCGGGAAGACGACCGCCTCCGGCACGACGCGATAGTTCGACGCGTCTGACGAATACTCGGCACGCCGCCGGGGCGAATCGTCCACCTCGGCGATGCCCGCACGCCGCAGGGCATCGGCGAACGGGGCAAGCACCCGATCCATTCTGCTGCACCCGGTTCACTCGGTGAGCGGATCGAGCATCCGCAGCCCAGGAAACCGGGCAAGACCCCGATCGATCGTGACGAGGGTGGCGCCGTTCTCGAGCGCTAGCGCCGCGAGGTACGCGTCGGGCACGACGTTCGCCCGCGCCTGTGCCCGGCGCACGAGATCGGCGAAGATCTCCCAGTGCCGAGGTCCGGGCGCGACGATGGTCGCGGCAGGGGCCCGGCGAACGGTCTCGCAGAAGTCAAGCGCCCCGTCGGGCGGTGTCGCCGGCGAGAAGAGACGGTGGTTGGTCACGATGCGGATAAAGGCGCTTAGCACAAGTTCGCTCACGCCGAATACCTCGGGCCCGGCTAGACGTCTCTCCAGCCACTGGCGGTACTCACCGTGATTTCGCGCATCGCGGCGGCGGGCTTTGATGAAGACGTTGACGTCAGCGATGAGCACTAGTCGTCACGCCGTGGCCACTCGTTATCGCCAAGTGCCTCGGCGAGGGCTTCCTTGTCATTGATGTCGACGAGGGGTTCGGCGTTTGGATCTCCATCGGTCGGCAGCACGATTCGAATGGGGCGGCGTTTCGGCTCTGCCATGCGGGCCAGCGTTCTCCGCAAGGAGTCGTCGATGATCTCACCCAGCGTGCGATGCTGGCGAGCGGCGAGCACCTTCGCCTCGGCGAGCAGGTGCTCGTCGATGTTCACCGTCGTCCGCACGCCCGCATCATATCATCACGTATGTACATCATGATGCGCCAGGAACGACGGTGGC
Organism: uncultured Actinomycetota bacterium; assembly: GCA_963839995.1. Taxonomy (GTDB): domain Bacteria; phylum Actinomycetota; class Actinomycetes; order Mycobacteriales; family Jatrophihabitantaceae; genus CAWIUB01. The sequence continues at coordinate 68,788 of CAWIXH010000003.1, forward strand.
GGTGTGCCGTCGAGGGCGAGCGCGACGGCAGACCGGGCGGCGACCGGGCCGACCAGGTTCCCGGTGCCGTTGTAGCCGCCACACGCCACGACTCCGGGCATCACCTGGGTGCACACCGGCCAGCCGTCGCCGGTGAAGCCCACCGACGCCCCCCAGCGGTGGGTCACCTGGACCGGTCCGCCCGCGAGCCGGGACGCCGCCTGCTCGATCCATGCCTGGACGGGCCCGGTAGGTGCGGTGTCGGTCGTCCACTCGTCAGCGGCGAACAGATCCCGGCCGCCGCCGACGAACAGCCGCCCGGACGCGTCCTGCTGGGCGTAGTCGTATCCCCACCGGCCATAGACTGGGCACGGCAGCCGCGCGGGGAGCGGCGCGGTCGCCAGCATCTGCAGCCGGGCGGTGCGCACCGTGCCGGCCAGCTGGGGTAGCAGCACGTCGAGCCCGCCGTCGACCGCCACGATCACCATGCCAGCGCTGACCACGCCGTACTCGGTGACCACCCGGCCGGCCTCGACGGTGCGCACCCGGGTCTGCTCGTGCAGGGCGGCCCGGTCCCGCAGCAGCGCGGCGAGGCGGAGCGCCCGCCGCGCCGGATTCATCGCCGCGTCGTCGGGCAGGAACAATCCACGGCCCAGCGGCCCGTCATAGTCGCGCACCGCGAAGCCGTACCGCCGCAGCGCCGCGGCGTGGGCGGTGCAGTCGGCCAGTTCGGCGACGCGATCTACCTCCTCGGCGGCATCCCGCGGCTCGCCGGGCAACCCGGCCAGCCGGATCGAGCCGACCCGGCGCACCACGTCTGGCCCCAGCGTCTGCACCAGCCGGTCGAGTTCCGCGAGGGTCGCCCGGTACAGCCCCACCGCCGCGCCCGCTCCCCATCGCTCGATCGCGGTGTGCAGGTACGCCGCGGCACCCGCGAGCAGGAAACCTCCGTTTCGTCCCGCGGCGCCGGCTGCCACCCGGCCGGCGTCCAATGCGACCACGGTGAGGCCGCGCTCGAGCAGCGCGTCAACGGCAGCCAGCCCCGAACCGCCCAGGCCGACCACGCAGGCGTCGGCCGTGCGGCCACCAGGTAACGGCGGCAACCCGGGCCACGACGCGACGACCGGATCGTCATCCCAGGCCACACCCGACGCGCTCACCGAGCGCAGTTGTTCGACCCCCGCGGTGTCCCACCGCGTCGCCAGTCGAACAGGTCCGAGGGAGGGGTCGAGGTTACGGCAGAGCAAGCTGACTCTTGCCGAGTACGACGATGCCCGATTCCGTGACGTGGTACCGCTCCCGGTCGGCTTCGGTGTCGACGCCCAGATTCGCCCCGTCCGGCACAACGACGTTCTTGTCCAGGATCGCCCGCCGCACAACTGCCCCGCGGCCGACCTGGACGTTGTCCATGAGCACCGAGCCCTCGACGTATGCCCCAGCCTTGAGCCGGACCCCGGGCGCGATGACGCTGTGCCGCGCAGTCGCTCCGGAGACGATCGTCCCGGAGCCGACGATCGACTCCTGCGCCAGCCCGCCTTCCACGAACTTCGCCGGGGGGAGCTGCGCCGCTTGGTTGGTGTAGATCGGCCATTGCTGGTTGTACAGATTGAAGATCGGGTGGACGGCGACGAGGTCCGTGTGCGCGTCGTAGTAGGCGTCGATCGTCCCCACGTCGCGCCAATATCCGCGGTCCCGTTCCTCGGCGCCCGGCACCTCGTTGCTGTTGAAGTCGTACACGTAGGCCGAGCTCTCGGCGACCATCATCGGCATGATGCTGCCGCCCATGTCGTGCACGGAGTCCTCGTCGGCCGCGTCGGCGCGCAGCACCTCGAGCAGCGCCTCGGTCGTGAACACGTAGTTGCCCATCGACGCGTAGGACTCGTCGGGGCTGTCGGGCAGGCCTGGTGGATCCGCCGGCTTCTCCAGGAACTGCAGTACTGCACCATCCGGTTTCGCGTCGATGACCCCGAACGCAGTGGCGTCGGCCCGGGACACTCGGATGCCAGCGACCGTGACGGCGGCGCCCGACTCGATGTGCTGGGCGACCATCTGCCGCGGGTCCATGCGGTACACATGGTCGGCACCGAACACCACGACGTACTCGGGCTTGTCGTCGAAGATCAGGTTGAACGACTGCAGGATCGCGTCGGCGCTGCCCGTGTACCAGCGCGGACCGAGCCGCTGCTGCGCGGGCACCGGGGTGACGTAGTTGCCGAGGATGTTCGACATCCGCCACGTCTGCGTGATGTGCCGGTCGAGCGAGTGCGACTTGTACTGGGTCAGTACGCAGATGCGCAGGTAGCCGGCGTTCACCAGGTTCGACAGCACGAAGTCGACGAGGCGATAGGTGCCGCCGAACGGGACGGCCGGCTTGGCGCGGTCGGCGGTGAGCGGCCATAGACGCTTCCCCTCGCCGCCCGCGAGGACGATGCCCAGCACGCGAGGTTCCCGAGCCATAGCCATACAGTAGCGACTACGGGCAGTCGTGAAGTTCCGTCGGCGCGGCTAGGGTCAGCGCCATGCGCGTCGGAATCCTCACCCGCGAATACCCCCCCGAGGTATACGGGGGAGCCGGGGTGCACGTCGAATTCCTGGTGCGCGAGCTGCGGCCACTGGTCGATGTCGACGTCTACTGCTTCGGCGCGCCGCGCGACGAGCCGGGCGTGCGCGCGTATCCGACGCCGGCTGGGCTGACCCAGGTGAACCCGGCCTTGCAGACGCTCGGCGTCGACCTGGAGATCGCAGCCGCGGTGGGCGCAGCCGACCTGCTCCATTCGCACACCTGGTACGCCAACATGGCCGGCGTGCTCGGCGGGAAACTGCACGGCCTGCCCCATGTGCTCAGCGCGCATTCGCTGGAGCCGGCCCGGCCGTGGAAGGCCGAGCAGCTGGGTGGCGGTTACCGCATCTCGTCCTGGGCGGAGCGGGAAGCGTTCGCCGGTGCCGACGCGATCATTGCGGTGAGCCGCGGAATGCGCGAGGACGTTCTGGCGGCCTACCCCTTCGTCGACCAGGCCAAGGTGCACGTGATCCACAACGGCATCGACACCTCACTGTACGCCCCGGCGACGTCGCATGAGGTGGCCGACCGGCTGGGCATCGACCGCGACCGTCCGTCGGCGATCTTCGTCGGCCGGATCACCCGGCAGAAGGGCGTGATCCACCTGCTGCGGGCTGCGCAGTCGTTCGACCCCGAGGTGCAGCTGGTGCTGCTGGCCGGCGCGCCGGACACCCCCGAGATAGCCGCCGAGGCGGCGGAGGAGGCGGCCGCTCTACGGCGAACCCGGTCCGGCGTGGTCTGGGTGCATGAGATGCTGCCCCGCCTGGAGGTGGTCGAGCTGCTCACGCACGCCACGGTGTTCGTCTGCCCGTCGGTCTACGAGCCGCTCGGCATCGTCAACCTCGAGGCCATGGCCTGCGCGACCGCGGTCGTGGCAAGCGATGTCGGCGGCATCCCGGAGGTGGTCGACGACGGCGTCACCGGGACGCTGGTGCGCTATGACGCAAAGGCGCCAGCCGACTTCGAGGTCGGCCTGGCCACCGCAGTCAACTCGCTGGCTCACGACCCCAGCCGGGCCGCCGCGATGGGCGCCGCGGGCCGGGATCGGGCGGTGCACCAGTTCGGCTGGGGCGCCGTCGCTCGGCAGACGGTTCAGCTGTACAACTCGGTGCTGGCCCGGTAGCGCGCGGGTCGCCCGGCCAGCCATGGCAGGACGGCGAGCGCGGTCTGCGCGTCGGCTTCGACCTCGGTGAATCCTGCGTCGTGGACGACCGGTGCGCCCGACTCGAGCGCGGCAGCCCATTGCCGAGGTGCCGACCGGCGGCGGCGCAACCGGATCGGACAGCTGTGTACCGCCCACCTGCAGCCGGGCCAGATCGCGTGGCCAATCGTCCACCGGGATCGGCGGGAAGACCCGCAGCTGCGCCGTTGCCTGAAAGACGCTGAGGCCGTCGAGGCCGAGCACGCGTTGCCACTCGGCGCCGCGGGCCCGGCGCACCACCTTGCGGCCCGTCCCAGGAGGTGTCGGCGTCGTGCCAGTCGGCTCGTCCGTCGGTCAGCATCAGCAGCACCCCACGTGCGGCGGCCTCCAGCGCGTCGGTCCGCGTCGGCGGGGCGTCCTGTTCGATCCGCACGATGAACGGCAGCCCAGCTCGCTGATGGAACGCGCCAGCAGGCTGGCGCCGAAGTCTGTCGCGCCGCGGGAGGCGGCGGCCCGAGCGGGCCCCGCGATGTCCAGATGCGCCCGTGGCAGTCCAGCGGTGCCCAAAGCGTCCCAGCACACGGCCAGCACGTCTGGGGTTGCGTCGGGTACGCCGATCCGGACGTCGATCATGTCCGCCGTCCTTGGACAGCGTCCGGCCCCGGACCCCGCAGTGCGGGTGTTCCGGGGCCGGAGGGCAATGTCGTGACGGCGCTGAGGCAGCTGCTCAGCCGACGGCCGACTTCAGCGCGTCACCGAGCGCGGTGGCCTCGTCGGCAGACATCTCGACGACGAGTCGCCCGCCGCCTTCGAGCGGTACGCGCATGACGATGCCGCGCCCCTCTTTGGTGACCTCGAGCGGGCCATCGCCCGTCCGCGGCTTCATGGCCGCCATTCGTGCCTCCTCTAGTGCGCAAGTCAGCCCGCGCAGTGGTCAGTCGATCAGTGGTGATCCATTCTCCCGCACGAACCGATCTGTGCCAAAGTCGAGGGACTGTGAACTGGACGGAGAGGCCCTTAGGTGACCGAGATATTGCTGACGGAGCGTGCCGGCGGCGTCGCCACGCTGACATTGAACCGGCCCGAATCGATGAACTCGCTGTCGCTCGAGCTGAAGGAAGCACTCGTCACGTCGCTCGCGGGGCTCGCCCCGGACGAAACGGTGCGCGCGGTGGTGCTGACCGGCGCCGGCCGGGCCTTCTGCGTTGGCCAGGATCTGCGGGAGCACAGCGAGCTGCTGGCCGCGGGCGACAGTGCACCGCTGCACACAGTGGTCGAGCACTACAACCCGATCGTGACGAGCCTGGCCACCATGCCAAAGCCGGTGATCGCGGCCGTCAACGGCATGGCTGCGGGCGCAGGCGCGGGGTTCGCGTTCGCGGCCGACTTCCGGGTGGCCAGCCAATCCGCTGGATTCCTGATGGCCTTCGCGAACGCGGGGCTCGCCCTGGACAGCGGCGCCTCCTGGACGCTGCCCCGGCTCATCGGGTACGCCCGCGCCACCGCCATGTGCCTGCTCGCCGAGCCGGTCACCGCCGAGGCCGCTCTGGAGATGGGCCTGGTGAACGCCGTCGTCGAGCCGGACCGGCTGCTGCCCGCCGCGCAGGAGCTGGCCACCCGGCTGGCCGCTGGGCCTACCGCCGCCTACGCGGCGATCAAGTCCCAGCTTGGCTACGCGGCGAGCAGCAGCTTCCCCGACGCGCTGGCCAAGGAGGCGCAGCTGCAGGCCGAGGCGGGCGCAACCGCAGATCACCGGACGGCCGTGGCGTCCTTCCTGGCCAAACAGAAACCGACGTTCATCGGGCGGTAGCGCGCCAGCACGACGTCACATGGTCGTCCACGATGCCGGTGGCCTGCATGAGTGCGTACGCAGTCGTCGGGCCGACGAACCGGAACCCCCTGCGGCGCAGGTCACGGGACATCGCAATGGATTCGGGCGACGTCGACGGCACCTCGGACAACCGCCTCGGCCGCCGATGGCGAGCCGGCGCGAACGACCACAGCAGGGTGTTCAAGCCCTCAGGAACGGCGTCGCGCGCCCGTTGCGCGTTACCGATCGTCGCCTCGATCTTGGCCCGGTTGCGGACGATGCCGGCGTCGGCGAGCAGCCGCTGCACGTCGGTCGGTCCGAAGGATGCGACCGCGTCGATATCGAAGTCGGCGAACGCGGCCCGGAAGGCCGGCCGCTTGCGCAGGATCACCAGCCAGGACAACCCCGACTGGAACGCCTCGAGTGACAGCCGCTCGAACAGCTCCCGCTCTGCGTGCAGCGGGCAGCCCCACTCGTCGTCGTGGTAGGAGAGATACTCGGGCGCGGAAGTGGCCCACCCGCAGCGTCGCAGCTCAGCCATCCGGCTCGGCGTCCACGCCCTGCGGCTGTTCGTCCGCCGGCGAGAACCGTGCTCGCAACTGGGCGATCTCCTGGTCGCGGCCGCGCAGCTCCTCGCTGAGCCGGTCGAGCAGCCGGTCGGTCTCGGCGAACCGGTATCCGCGCAGGGCCACCGGCAGCCGGATTGCGACGACGTCCTCAGGCTCCACGCGCCGGTCCGGCAGTGCGGCCCACGGCTTGACGTCCGGGGTCGGCGGTGAGATCTGCTCGCCCTTCGGCAGCAGGAACGCCGCCAGCAGGAACAGCACGCCGATCACAATGATCGCGAGCAGGGCGTACAGGAGGAACGTCACGGTCCGATCGTGGCATGCCTAGCTGGGCGCGAGCCATCATGGTGCCGTGTACGCGGGCGTCGCCCTCACCCAGCTCGATGACGTGACCGTCGTCGGGCTGGCCGCGCCAGCGCTCACCCCCGCGGCGCTGGCCAGCTGGGAGACCAGCAACGGCGCGACGACCGTGACGCTGTGCTATGGCCCGCGGGCCGAACCGCGCGGTCCCTTCGTGTCCGTCCGGACGAGCGCGTTGCCAGCCCAGGACGAACCGTCCTTACAGGCCCTGCTCGCCGCTGAGCGAGACAGGCTCTACGACCACGCTGGGATCGACGAGCCGGATCCGTCCGAGGTCGGCACCGGCATCGCCGAGCTGCTCGTCGACGGTGGCCAGCTCGCCTCGACGATGCGCAGCGAGGACGACGTCTGGGCCGGCCGAGTCGAACTGCCTGGCGAACCGGGGACGCTGGTGACCGTGCTGTCGCGCGGCGTGCCCTTGCCGGAGATCCGGCTGGCGCTCGTGTCCGACCTGGCACCCCTGTGGGCCGCCCGCCAGGAGTGGATCGCGCAGCGCTCAGCAGCCCCCGACCCTGGGCCGCGCGACGCTAAGCCTCGATGACGGCGAACGCCTCGTCGACATTGGCCGTTCGGTGTAGGCGGTCGAGGGCGCCTTGACGGACGAATCCCTTGTCGCGCAGGGATTCCAGGTACGTCCACAGTCCTGCGTAGTGACCGGACGGGTCGAGCAGGACGACCGGCTTGGCGTGCATGCCGAGCGATCCGGCCGTCCACACCTCGAACAGTTCCTCCAGCGTGCCGAGGCCGCCCGGCAGTGCCAAGAAGGCGTCAGCGGCCTCGTCCATCACCCGCTTGCGTTCGCGCATCGACTCGACCACGACCAGTTCGTCGGCCTCGACGTCGGCGATCTCGGCGGCGATGAGCCGGCGCGGGATCACCCCCAGCGTGTGCGCACCGCCGGCGCGGGCCGTGCGGGACACCGCCCCCATCATCGACACCCGTCCGCCGCCCGACACGAGCGAGTGGCCACCAGCGGCGAGGCGTGCGCCCACCTGCTCGGCCAGCGCCAGAAACGCACCGTCGATGTCGTTGCCTGACGAGCAGTACACGCAGACGGCCGCCATCAGGCGACGTTGTTGGATTCGACGATGATCTGAACAACCTTCTCGACGTCATCGCAGACCTGCAGCAGCCCGAGATCCGCCGGCCCGATCTTGCCCTCGGCCTGGACGGTCGATCGGATCCACTCCACTAGACCAGCCCAATATCTCGACCCAAACAGGATTACTGGGAACCGAGTGACCTTGTGTGTCTCCACCAAGGTGAGCGCCTCGAACAGCTCGTCCAGCGTCCCGAATCCGCCCGGCAGGATTACGAAAGCCTGTGCGTACTTCACGAACATCGTCTTGCGCGCGAAGAAGTAGCGGAAGTCGATTCCGAGGTCGACCCAGTCGTTGAGCTTCTGCTCGAACGGCAGCTCGATACCGAGCCCGACCGACACCCCGCCGGCCTCGGACGCGCCGCGATTGACGGCCTCCATCGACCCGGGGCCACCGCCGGTGATCACCGCATAGCCGGCCTTGGCCAGCGCGCCACCGAGCGCAAGGCCGGCCGCGTACTCCGGATGATCGGTCGGCGTCCGCGCCGAGCCGAAGACAGAGACCGCCTTCGGCAGCTCGGCGAGCGCTCCGAATCCTTCGACGAATTCGGCCTGGATGCGCAGCACCCGCCACGGGTCGGTGTGCACCCAATCCGTAGGCCCGCGCGAGTCGAGCAGTCGCTGGTCCGTGGTGCCTGCGGCGATTTGGCCGCGGCGCAGGGTTGCCGGCCCGCGGTGTCGCTCCGCGGGCGGTTGGTGGTCGGTCACAACCGCAGACGTTACTGGGCGAGAAAGCGCACCAGAGCGCCCTCCGCGGCGGTGACTCGGGGCAGCTCGACGTACTCCTCGCGAGTATGTGCGACGTTCGGGTCACCCGGCCCGAAGTTGACGGCGGGGATGCCCAACTCACCGAACCGGGCCACGTCCGTCCAGCCGTACTTCGCCCGGGGCGTCCCCCCGGCCGCGGCGACCACGGCCTTCGCGAGCGGGCCGTCCAGGCCTGGTCGCGCGCCCGGAGCCGAGTCGACGACCTCGACCGCGAACCCGTCGAACAGTTCGCGGACATGCCGCTCCGCCTCGGCCTCGCTGCGATCCGGCGCGAAGCGGTAGTTGACGGTCACGCTTGCGTCGTCCGGCACGATATTGTCGGCTACCCCTCCCCCGACTCGGACGGCGTTGAGGCCCTCGCGGTAGGTCAGCCCGTCCACCTCGACCGCGCGTGCGTGGTAGCCGTTCAGCCGATCAAAGACCGGTGCCAAGGCGTGGATGGCGTTCTCGCCCAGCCACGATCGTGCGCTGTGCGCGCGCTTTCCGGTCGTGCGGATCACGGCGCGCAGGGTGCCCTGGCAGCCGCCCTCGACCACGCCGTCCGTCGGCTCGAGCAAGATCGCCAGGTCGGCGTGCAGGGCTGACGGGCGCTCGCGCGCAAGGCGGCCCAAGCCGTTGCGGACCGCCTCGACCTCCTCGCAGTCGTAGCAGATCCAGGTCAGGTCGACGCCCGGCAGGAGCTGGCCGCTGCCCACGAGGTGGGCGATCCGCAGCTGCACCGCGACGCCGGACTTCATGTCGGTCGTCCCCACGCCGCACAGCCGGTCACCGTCCCGCCTGGACGGCAGGTTGCCGGCGACCGGCACCGTGTCGAGGTGCCCGGCGAGCACGACCCGCTGATCCCGACCCAGCTCGGTCCGGGCGAGGACCACGTTGCCGTCCCGCTCGACCCGCAGGGTCTGATAGCCGCGTAACGCGGTCTCAACCAGATCGGCGATCTGCGACTCGTTGCCCGAGACGGACTGCACGTCGACGAGAGCGGCGGTGAGGGAACCCGCGTCCGCGCTGAGATCGAGCGCGTGGTGGCTCACGGTTGAGCGAGATCGTTCAGGTTGATCTGGTCCATACCTGAAGACCATAGGTCCCTGCCGCGCTGCATCCCATTGGCGATGCCCGGTCAACCATCTTGCTTGCCTCCTTTCGCCAACGCCTCGATGTTAGATCTTGCTGGTATTGCTGAGAATTCTCTATTGACATTCTGGTTGTGGCCAAAGTACGATCGAACTTGTGTGCGATACCTCTGAAGCCCTCGTGACGGTGGACGTCGCGCTCAAGCAGCTCACGGATGCCATCGACACGCTGCTGGCCGTCGACCTGTCGGCCGCCTCTCGCGACGAGTTGCTTGAGCTGGCACAGGGTGTCGAGGTGCAGCGTCGCCGGCTGCCCGTTGCCGACCATCGGCTGATCAGCGAGCTGGACTGGCGTGGTGTTGCCGGCGAGCTGTGCCGACCCTCGACCCGGGATCTACTCGTGCAGCTGTTGCGGTTGTCGGCTGACGAGGCCGCAGGCCGGATCGTTGCCGCGGAGCAGCTTGGTGACCGTCGCGCGATGACTGGGGCACCGGTCGAACCACTCCGCCCAGTGCTGGCCGCAGCGCAGGCGGAGGGAGCAGTGTCAGATCGGCAGGCCGCGCTGATCTGTCGCACCATCCGCGACCTGCCCGACGCGGTTCGCCTCGAGCACGAGGATGCGGTCGAGCAGGTACTGACCGACCACGCCCGTGAGCTCTCTGCTCGGCAGCTCGGCATCGTTGCCAAGCGGTTGGTCGATTGCCTTGACCCGGATGGCACCCTTGGCAACGATCGTGATCACGAGCGGCGGCGCGACTTCACCATGCTTAAGCGCAGTGACGGCTCGGGCAAGGCCACGATCGAGCTGACGCCTACGGGTGTTGCCATTACCGAGGCATGGCTGGACGCGCTAGCGGCGCCCGTTCCATCCACCGACGACGTCGTCGATACCCGGACGGCAGGACAGCGCCGCTACGACGCCTTCGAAGAAGTCGGACGACGTGCCATGCGGGCCGGCGAGCTGCCCGACTGCGGTGGCCTGCCGGTGACCCTTATTGTCACCATGACTGCTGACCAGCTCCTCGCCCGTCGTGGGGTGGCCACCAACTCGCACGGCGACCCCATCAGCGTCACCGAGGCGCTCCGCCTGGCCACTGAAGCCGAGATCATCCCCGTCGTGCTGAATGACACGGGCGGCGTGCTCGCGTACGGGCGCAGCAAACGCATCGCCCCACCCGCGATGCGCCAAGTGTTGATCGCCCGGGACAGGGGCTGCTGCTTCCCCGGGTGCGACCGGCCACCGCAATGGACCGAGGTGCATCACATCGTGCCCTGGCTGCTCGGTGGGCGCACCGACCTCGACAATTGCTGCCTGGTCTGCCGGTTCCACCACCGCGAGTTCGAGAAACGCGAGTGGGAGTGCCGCATCATCGACGGCGTGCCGCACTGGATCGCCCCGCCCTGGCTGGACCGCACAAGGACGCCACGGCGTAACACGATCAACCATCCCGGGCTATCCACACCACCCTGACGAGCACCGGGACCCATTGCCCAAATCGCGCGAGGCGCCGAGGGGACGGTGATGATGTGGCGGCGGAAGGTTGCGGCCACAGCGTGCGGGTCACCGGCGAGAGTTCCGACGGCTCGCAGCAGGTGGGTGATCACCGCGCGGATAACCCATGCGCTGTTCGCGGGCGAAGCGGCTTGAGGGCTGATGGGCCAGCGCCATCGACTACGTCGGCGAAGAGGGCGTTGATGATCGACTGCCGGCGGTTGGTGACGCTGGCGGCCGCGGTGGGCTTGGTATTGAGTCAAGCGGCTGGGCTGTCGCGCCGCCCGTCCGCACCGCACGTTCTGGCGTTCGACCGCCGATGAGCCCCGGTGTCGGCACGCACCGGTTGTGTTCGGCTGGGTGCCAAGTACGCAGCCGAAACGGCACCTACGGCTGACATTGAAGGAATGCCGTTGGTCACCCACGATGGAGAAACAGGCGGTGAACCTCCGAGATGATGTCAAAGAGGCCGACGAACGTGATGGCAAGACAGACGATGATGCATGCGGTCAGGATCTGTCGCCACATCGCGACGATGCCGCATGAGATAAGCACGCTGAGGAAGACCATGCTGCCGAAGTCACGCATATCCATCACCACCCGCGCGAGAGCTTCGGGCGAGAGGCCGGACCGACCTCGGCAGCAACAGAGATCGTCCGCGGCGTCGGCCCCTGTCCTTGGGGATCCGCTTCATCGGTGCCTCCACGATCGGACGCTCGCACCCCTTCGGGAGCTGGCCTCGTGTCGTCGTTCAATAACAGGGTAGAGCAATTCTGTGCAGCAATGCAATGATTGCAGAGATGAGGCCAACCTCCGTTCGTGGGCTTGCGGAAAGTAAAGTCCGGCCAAATCACGTGGGTGGCACTAAACTGATTGCAAACCGGCGGGTGGCGTTAGTTGCGTTCGCGGCTGAAACTTGATCCACTGGTTGCTTCGGGCTGAAGCCAAGACGCTGCTCTGACACAGGAGGTGTGTCCGCATGTCCGGACGTCATTCCGTTGAACTGCATCCCGGCCTCGACGGCATTACCGACGGCCTCGACCGCTGGCTGATGACTCAAGTCATTCGGCAGGCGCACGTTGCCCGGTACAGCGGGCGCTCGAATGTCCCGCCGGTTACCCAGCACACGTTGGCGAGCTTCCTGAAACGGTCGCCCTCGATCGTTGCCGGCGGCGGCCGTTCCCCGTCGACCCTGAGCCGGGTCACCAGCGCCCTCCTCGATTCAGGGCTGTTGGTTGAGGGAAAAGCCGAGCGATGGAAACGCCCCGCACCTGGGAGGCGCCCGGTACCGCTTCGGGTGAACGAGAATCTAGCGGTACTCGCGGTCTTCCTGGCTGATGCCCGCTCGCCCTCTGGCAATAGCCACGCGACCGAAGTGACAGCAGCAGCGGTGGGTTTGAATGGAGTGGTCAAGGAGCCCATCGACGTCGAGGCGGTTGATGAACCGGACGACGAGACCCTGGTCGAGCTGATCGCAAAGGTGGCCAGGCAGCTGATCGCCAAGCACCACGAGGTGCAGTGGCTCGGGATGGCCGTTACGGTGGGCGGGCAGATTAGGGACGGCAAGCTGGAGTTCTCGCCCAACCTGGGCGACACATCCGGCGCCGTCCACCCCCTTCGCGACTGGAAGGCCGCACTCGAACGAAAGACAGGACTCCCGACAACCCTTGAGAATGACGCTAACGCCTTGGCCCTATTCGAACGGTGGTTCGGCCGCCGTACCGAACACAGCTACTACGTTGTGCTGCTCAAGGCCGACGGCATCGGCGGGGGCATCATCGAGGGCGACCGCCTCCTCAGGGGCGGTCGAGGAGCAGCCGGCGAAATCGGACATCTGCCGATAGACGCTCGCGACACACTCGACACGACGAACACCACTGCCGGCACGGCCCGACAAGCACGGCTGTGTCGCTGTGGCCGCCTGGGCTGCCTTGAGACGATCGCAACGCCGCACGCTATAAGCGAGGAGCTCGGGTGGTATGACGTTAGCCGACTCGATGGGCTTGTTCGTGAATACCAACAAGGCGACCGGTCAGAGGCGGTGGTGACGGCCTTCGATGCCGTTAGTCGCGCGGGGCGCGGTCTCGGTGTTGCCCTGGCGACGGTATTGAATTTCCTCGACGTCGAGCTTGTCATCGTAACTGGGGTCGATGAACTGACGGCTCGGGAGGAGCACCCCACGGCGTCGGTCTATCTCGACGCAGTGCAGGACGCTGGCGATCAACACTGCTTTGGGACGAGTGTGTTGAAGCTGTTGCCCCGTCCGTTACCGAGCACAGAGATCCAGCTGGTCGCAGCTGCTCTCACGAACTATGCCAACCGCCTCGACGAACGCTCGGGCATCCTCGACGAGGACGCAATCGAAGGAACGATCTGACTCGACAGCCTCTGCCTTGACCGCGGTTCTTCCGGGTAGATCCGTCCCGCGGTCGGGGTTCACCAGGCCGGGTCCGTTGCCCGGGGCTCACGGAAGAATTCCTCGCGCATGAAGTTCCGGAATCTGTCGATCCCGTGCCGGTCACCAGTGGCTCGACCTGGCTCTTCTGCGCGAGGAGCCCCGGACCTTGCGGTCCAGAAGGTCGCCCCCGCAGGTTAGCCAGACCGCCACTCGGTGGTCGGTACGACTTCGGGCCGCATGCCGTCGACCATCATGATCTGGGTCGCGTCGATCTGGCTGAAGAACGCCGCGATCCACTCGGGCGACTTGGTGGCGTACAACAGCCTCGGCGGCGACGAAGAGCGGGTGCACGCCAGCGTCGAGCGCCGGCACGCCGCGATGTGGTCGGAGTGACCGGTCCCGCCGTCGGGGCTGAACGTAAGCACCGTGTCGGGCCGATCGTCGGCGATGAGCCGTCCGAGGACCTCGACGGCGTCGTCATCGGGCACATCGGCGCAGTGGCCGTCGCCGTATCCGGGCCAATGGTGTTCGGTGACGCCCAGCTCGGCCGGGCTCGCCTCCATCTCGGCCCGCCGCACAGCGATGCGCTCGTCGGGCGGGTGAGGATCGTCGTCCGGGAAGCCGGCCTCCCCTGCGGTGGCCGTGACGCACACCACCCGGCGGCCGGCGGCGGCGGCACGCGCCATCAACCCGGCCGACAGGCATGCCTCGTCGTCAGGGTGGGCCCACAGGCCGAGGATGGTGCCGACGTCGCCGATCGATGCGAAGTCATGCTCGGCGTCGTCGCCGAGTCCGCAGCCGACATCGACGAGTTGTTCGCCGGGCTGCAGGGCGAGCTGCGTGCGCTGCCAGGCGCGCAGCTGGCGAACCGCAGGCCATTGTCAATGCTCGCCGTATACGGCCGCCGCCCATCTTCCCAGTTTGTTCGACCCACGCCGGCCCGCAGCGCGCCTATGGTCGAACAGGTTGGGGAGAGCCCGGGGAGGAAGGTGAGAGCTAAGCGGGTGCCACAACTGGGCCGGTTAGTGTGGTCCGCGTGAGCAGGACCGCTTGGGGCTACGGCCTCGCCACGAGCACGCTGAGCGGCACCGTGCTCGATACCTGGTATCCCGAGCCGGCGCTCGGCGACGCCCCGCGTGCCGCCGCCCCGCCTCGTGAGCTTGCTCAGCTGGCCGGGTCCTCCCAGGCGACCGGTGACCGGAATATCCGGCTCGATGTGGTACAGCGAGAGATCGATCTGGACATCCCGCCCGGTGACATCCCGGACGCCTACCTGCGCCTGCACCTGCTCTCGTACCGCCTCGTCCCGCCGAACGGGTGCAACCTTGACGGCATCTTCGGCGTGCTCAACAACGTCGTCTGGACGTCCGTCGGGCCGTGCGCGGTGGACGATTTCGAACAGACGCGCATGGCGCTGCGGCGCCGGGGCCCGGTGCATGTTCTCGGCGTGGACAAGTTCCCGCGGATGACCGATTACGTGCTGCCGACGGGCGTCCGGATCGCCGACGCCGACCGGGTCCGGCTTGGTGCGCACCTTGCCGCCGGCACCACGGTCATGCACGAGGGGTTCGTGAACTTCAATGCCGGAACGCTCGGCACCTCGATGGTCGAAGGACGCATCTCGGCGGGCGTGGTCGTCGACGACGGCACCGACGTGGGCGGCGGCGCGTCGATCATGGGCACGCTGTCCGGAGGCGGCACGCAACGCATCTCGATCGGCAAGCGCTGCCTGATCGGTGCCAATGCCGGAGTGGGCATCAGCCTCGGTGACGACTGCGTGGTCGAGGCCGGCTGTTACATCACCGCTGGCTCCAAGCTCACCCGTCCGGACGGGACGGTGGTGCGGGCGGCGGAGCTGTCCGGTGCAGCGGGAATGCGCTACTGGCGCAACAGCGTGACCGGGGCACTGGAGGCCAACCCGCGTCAAGGCACGGGCGTCGAGCTCAACACGGCGCTGCACGCAAACGCCTGAAGTCGATGTCCGTGGCCGTTCGCCGGGCGCTGATCGCCCTCGTGGTGGTTGTCGTGGCGCTCGCCGTCGTCGTGGTCGGCGTGGTCGCGATCTGGAAAGCAACCCAGCGGCACGGCATCGCCGAGACCTGCACGGTCGGCGAATACTCGGTGAACCCGGATCAGGCTGCGGTCGCCTCGACGATGGTCGGTGTGGTGATCAATCGCGGGCTGCCCGAGCGAGCCGCCGTCCTTGCGCTGGCCGCGGGGCTGCAGGAGAGCAAGCTGCGCAACCTCGACTCCGGCGAGGGGGATCGGGATTCCGTCGGCGTGCTGCAGCAGCGCCCGTCCCAGGGCTGGGGCAGCGAGGAGCAGCTCAACGACGTGCACTACGCCACGGGGGTCTTCCTAGACCACGTCATCAAGGTCGCCAACTGGCAGACGGACCCACTCACCAACGTCGTCCAGGCGGTGCAGATCTCGGCCGTCCCGGAGGGCTATGCGCGATGGGAAGGCCAGGCGCAGGCGCTCGCCGACGCGTTCACCGGCAAGACCCCGGCAGGCATTTCCTGCAGCTACCCGAAGCCGATCAGGGTCGCGACCAGTTCCGACGTCGCGGTCCGGCTCGCCAAGGATCTTCCGATCAAGACGCCAACGGTCAGCGGTACGATGCTGACCGTGCCGGGAGCGACCTGGCCGACGGCGGCCTGGCTGGTCGCCAACGGCGACAACCTAGGGCTGGAGACGGTCAGCTACAACGGCAAGACCTGGGATCGGGCCAAGGGCTGGAAGGACGACCCGAAGGCGCCGGCGGGCGCCGTGGTAGCCGTTCCCCACGTCCCGTGAGCGAGCGGCCGACGAGCGTCGCTCTGCCGGCGGCTAGTCGTCGCCGGCCTGCGGCGGCAACGAGGCGATGAGCTCGGGATCTTTGTCGATCTTGCCGACTTTGGACGCCCCGCCCGGCGAGCCGATTTCGTCGAAGAAGTCGACGTTCGCCTGGGTGTAGTCGCGCCATTTGTCCGGCAGATCGTCTTCGTAAAAGATCGCCTCGACGGGGCACACCGGTTCGCACGCGCCGCAGTCGACGCACTCGTCGGGGTGGATGTAGAGCATCCGGCCACCCTCGTAGATGCAATCGACGGGGCACTCCTCGATGCATGACTTGTCAAGGACATCGACGCACGGCTCGGCGATCACGTAAGTCACTGCGGGTCCTCCGGCGGTTGAGCGATCTCGTTCCAGAGCGTTACAGAACCTAGTATGCCGCTCGTGCTCGATGCGACGTGGGTGGGCCGACGAATCGTGCTGCGGCAAGCCCTAGGCCCCGTCGGCACGGGCCGGCCCCGATTCACCGATGTGGTAGGCGAGCTGCTCACCCTCGACGACGCGGTTGCGGTCCTCGACACGCGCACCGGCCCGGTCACGGTTGCTGTGGGCCAGGTGGCGATCGCCAAGCTGGTCCAACCTTCGCGGGCTGAAATCCTCGCGCTCGAGGCGATCACCGAACGCGGCTGGCGGGCGGCCGATCGTGCCGAGATCGGCGGCTGGCTGCTGCGGGCGAACCAGGGTTTCACCGGGCGCGCCAACACGGTGCTGCCGCTCCGCCAACCGGATCGTCCCCTCGACGAGCTGATCGGGGCGGCCCGCTCGTGGTATCGCGAACGCGGGCTGCAGCTTGGCTTCCAGCTCGCGCTACCGGCCCGGCGCGTGCTCGACCAGGCGCTGGCCGAGCGCGGATTCCACGCCGACGTGGACGTCGCGGTGCTGGCCAGACGGCTCGACGACACGCCGGCCGATGCTCCGCCGGTCGAGATCACCGATCTGCCCACCCAGGATTGGCTGGCTCGATGCGACTACCACGGGCGCCAAGTACCGTCGGCTGGCCGCGACTTGCTGGTCCGGCACCCTCGGGTCGGCTTCGCGTCGATCCGCCGCGGCGACGAACCCGTGGCCATCGCCCGCGGGGCGGTCGACGAGGGATGGCTCGGGGTCACCGCGCTGCACGTCGATCCGGCAGCTCGCCGACAAGGCCTGGCCTCGGCCATCATGCGCGGACTGTGGCGTTGGGCGATGCACGCACACGACGCGACGCACAGCTATCTGCAAGTGTCCCGCGACAACAGCGCTGCGCTGGCCCTCTACCAAGGCCTTGGCTACTGGCACCACCACGACTACCGGTACCGCACGCAGCCCTAGACTGCACTCATGCCAGACAACCAGAAACTCCTGGTCATATCCTTCGACGACCAGCTCAAGGCCCAGGAGTTCCTGCTCGCCACGGTGCGGCTGCAGAAGAACGGCGACTTGCAGATGCACGACGCCGTCTTCGTCCATCGCGGCGAGGACGGCAGCTCGCGGGTCACCGAGACCACCGATATCACGCCGGGCCGTGGCGCGCTGGGCGGCGGCGTGTGGGGGCTGCTGCTCGGCACCCTGTTCGGTGGCCCGCTCGGCGGCCTGGTGGTCGGAGCGGCCAGCGCCGGGGGTGGAGCGCTATACGCCAGGCTGCGGGACACCGGCATCAAGGACGAGACCGTCGCCGAACTACGCACGGCCGTGCCGCCCGGTCGTACCGGGCTCGCTCTGCTGGTCAGCCACGTCTCGCTGGCCGATCTCCAGCGCGAGCTGGCCCGTTTCCCGGGTGCAGCGCTCGTCGAGACCGACCTGCCACCGGCCGCGGTCGATTGCGGTACAGGAGGCGCTCACCGAGGCCAATCGGGCACCGTTCACCGACTCTGCGAGCTGACCTCGCGCCGCACCACCGCAGTCCGGCGAGGGCTGCTCAGGGTGAGCGTGACCATTCCGGCCACCACGCCCGTCAGCACCACGCCGTACGAAACCGCCAGCTGGCCGCCCTTGCCGCCGGGAAGCAGCACATCTCCCTCGGGCCGCGGCAGGCTGAGCACCACCACCACGACGATCCAGACGATCAGTGGCAGCGCGGCGAGGAGCGTCGAGCCAGCCAGATTACGAGCGATCAAGGGCAGCACGACGTTGCTGGCGATCGCGACCAGGATGGCGATCGGCACGATGACCGAGCCCAGGTAGAACGGCGTGAGCAGCACCGCGATCACCGCCGCCAATGCCGCACTGACACAGCACAGCACGATGCCGACCAGCACCAGCATGCCCCGGCCCCCGCCTCGCTCTGCCCCGACTTGTTCGACCTCGGATGGGCCAGGGGGCTCCGAGGGTCGAACAACTCGTGGTGGACGGGTCGGGTCTGCTGTCATCGGTCGTCTCCGGCGATGACAGGTGCTGCTCGATCATCCGTCGACTCCGGCGAACAGATCCGTCTCGCGGCCGTCCGCGTCACGCTCGCCTGCCGGCTCGCCACGGCACCAACCGGAAGTACTCGATGCCCATGACCTCACGGCCGATATTGTTCGACAACGCGAAGAACGGCCCGTCGACAGTTATCTGCGTGGCGTGCTGCGCGAGAGCGGCCATCTTGGCCGCCCCGAACCGACTCGCGTCGATCACGGTCGTCACCACCTCGTCGTCGACGCCCATGGTCAGGTCCTCGAAACGCTCGACGCCGAAGAAGTCACTGCCCTGTTCCTTCATCGCCTCGAAGCCGCCTCGCAGCACCGAGCGCGGCACGGCGGTCCAGTACACTTTGGCGATCTGCCACGGGTCCGGCTCGGACGCGGCAGCCTCCACGGCGGCCATCGCCACCCGGTGGGCCATGATGTGGTCGGGGTGGCCGTAGTCACCGTTCTCGTCGTAGGTCACCAGCACCTGCGGACGGACCTCGTGGATCACGCCCACGGCTGCGGCAACCGCCTCGTCGAACACCGCGGGATCGTTCGCCGCCCGCCAGAACGCCCGCGGGTGCTTGTTCGCCGGCGTGTCCATCATCCCGCTGTCGCGAAACCGCCCCGCGCCGCCGAGGAAGCGGTGGTCAGTGACGCCGAGCCTGGTCATCGCCGCTGCTAGCTCACTGATCCGGTAGCCGCCGAGCTGGTCAGCCTGGTCGGCCGCGAGCTGGCTCAACGCCGGGACGAGGATCTCGCCCTCCTCGCCGAGTGTGCACGTCAGCAGGGTCACCTGCGCGCCCGCCGCGGCGTAGTGCGCCATCGTGGCGCCCGTCCCGATCGACTCGTCGTCCGGGTGCGCATGTATCAGCAGCAGTCGTCGCGGTCGGCACGGCTCAGAGCTGCAGACGCTCCGGCGACGCAGGCAGCTCGCCGATGTCCGTCGTCGCGCTGCGGTCAAGCTGCCATCCGCAGAACGGGTCGCGGTCGCCAGATCCAGCCGCACCTCGGCGAAATGGCACGCCGCGAAGTGCACGGCTGCTTCTCCTCCAGTGGCGGGACGACCGTGCGGCACTGCTCCTTCTGCGTCTCGTCGAGCTCACCGCGGTACTTCGGGCACCGGGTGTGGAACACGCAGCCGGGGGGCGGGTTGATCGGGCTGGGCAGATCGCCGGTGAGCAGGATCCGATCGCGCTTGCCTTCCTTGCGCGGGTCGGGCACTGGAACCGCGGACATCAAGGCCTGGGTGTACGGGTGCATTGGCTTGCCGTACAGGGTGTCGCGCTCGGCCAGTTCCATGATCTTGCCGAGGTACATCACCGCGACCCGGTCGGAGATGTGCCGCACCACGGACAGGTCGTGGGCGATGAATACGTAGGCCATGCCGAATTCGCTCTGCAGGTCCTCGAGCAGGTTCATCACCTGAGCCTGGATCGAGACGTCCAGAGCGGAGACCGGCTCATCGCAGACGATCAGCTTGGGACGGAGCGCGACCGCCCGGGCTATACCGATGCGCTGGCGCTGGCCGCCGGAGAACTCGTGTGGGTATCGGTTGTAGTGCTCGGGGTTGAGGCCGACCCGCTCCATCAGCCCCTGGACTTCGGCCTTGACCCCGCCCGTCGGCTTGACGTTCTGAATCTGGAAGGGTGCGGCGATGACCGAGCCGACCGGATGGCGTGGATTCAGCGAGCCGATCGGATCCTGGAACACCATCTGCAGCTCGCGTCGCATTTCGCGCAGCCGGTTGGACTTGGCGTGGGTGATGTCCTCACCGTCGATCTTGATCGAGCCGCCGGTCGGCTCGATCAGCCGCAGCAGCGTGCGACCGGCGGTCGACTTGCCGCAGCCGGATTCCCCGACCAGGCCGATCGTCTCACCGGCCTCGAGCGAGAAGGAGATGCCGTCGACCGCCTTGACCGGTGCGCTCTTGCGCTTGATCAGGGTCTGTGTGTACTGGGGAAAGTACTTCTGCAACCCCTCGACGTCGAGCAACGGCGTGCCCTGCGATGCCGGGGGAGCCGACGCGGTCATACGCTCTCCTCCTGCCGTTCTCGCTGTCGGGCAACCGAGTGCACCGTCGGCGCGCTGCTCCGCCGTGAGGAAGCACCGGGCGTTATGCCGTGGACCCACCGAATAGAGGTCCGGCCGCTCGGACGCGCAGCGATTCCCGCCGACAACCTCGACGAACGTACAACGTGGATGGAAGTGGCATCCGCTCGGCAGGTTGATGAGCGATGGTGGGTTACCCGGAATGGGATCGAGGCGGTCGGCCCGCTCGCGATCCATCCGGGGCATCGAGTTCAGCAGCCCCCAGGTGTAGGGGTGTGAGGCCTCGAAGAACACCTCTAGGGTCGTGCCGGTCTCGACCGCCTTGCCGCCGTACATCACCAGCACGTCGTCGGCGATGTCGGCCACCACGCCCAGATCGTGGGTGATCATGACAATGGCGGAACCGTAGTCGCGCTGCAGGTCCTTCATTAGCTCAAGGATCTGGGCCTGCACGGTGACGTCCAGCGCGGTCGTGGGCTCGTCGGCGATCAGCAGCTTGGGGTTGTTGATCAAGGCCATCGCGATCATGGCGCGCTGGCGCATACCGCCGGAGAACTCGTGTGGATACTGATCGACGCGCCGTGCGGCGTTCGGAATGCCAACCCGGTCAAGCATGTCGACGGTGCGGGTTCGGGCGGCCTTGCGCGACGCCTTGTTGTGGACCAGGTAGGCCTCTTCGATCTGATTGCCGACCGTGTAGTACGGGTGCAGCGCCGAGAGCGGATCCTGGAAGATCATCGCCATCGTCGACCCGCGGCGCCGCCGCACGGCCTCGTCGCTCGCGCCGAGCAGCTCGACGCCGTCCAGCCAGACCTGGCCGTCGATCTTGGCCCGCGACCGCCGGTGCAGACCCAAGACCGCCTGCATGGTCACGGACTTTCCCGATCCGGACTCGCCGACAATGCCGAGTGTCTTGCCCGGCTCGACGGAGAAGCTGACGCCGTCGACCGATCTCACCAGACCGTCGTCGGTGGGGAAGTGGACCTTCAGGTCGGAGACATCAAGAAAGGGACGCTTCGACCCGGCGGCGGAAGCGTCGATCTCGGTCACGGCAACTGTCATGGTATGTCCTCAGTACCGTACCCGCGGGTCGATGACCCCGTAGAGCAGATCGACCACCAGGTTGGCCATAATGACGAAGACCGCCGCAAGCAACACGATGACGACCAGGACCGGCAGGTCGAACGTGGTGGCCGCCTGAACGGTGGCGGTGCCCAAGCCCTGGAAGTTGAAGACCGTCTCGGTGATCGGGACGCCGGCGAGCAGCGCGCCGAGATCCAGGCCCGCGATGGTGACGATCGGTGTCAGGGCGGCCCGGAGGGTGTGTTTGAAGATGACCTTGGGTTCCTTGAGGCCCTTCGCCCGTGCCGTGCGCAGGTAGTCCTCGCCCATCGTCTCCAGCATGTAGGTGCGGGTCAGCCGGATGTAGGCGGCGGCATACACCAGCGCGAGGGTCAGGCAGGGCAGGATCAGGTTATACGCCCAGGAGCTGATACTTACCGAGGGCGAGACGTACGCCGGCGTCGTCATCCACCCGAGCTGGAAGACAATCAGCTGGAGCAGCAGCAGGGATATGAAGAACGTCGGGAACGAATAGAAGACCAAGGCCCCGGAGACGATGGATCGATCGAGTAATCGGCCCCGGAACAGGGCAGCGACGATCCCGAGTAAGACGCCAGAGGTAATCCAGATGATGAATCCACCGATGACGATCGAGGCCGATACCGGGATCCTGGGTTTCAAATAGCTCCAGATAAGCTCGTTCTGCAGCGGCGAGTAGCCAAGACACGGCGCCGCGCAGTGGACGATCAGGTCTGGGCGCGCCGCCTTAAGCTGAGCGTCATCGGGGAATTGGCGCTCGCGGAACAGCCCGCGGACGAACTCGACATATTGCGTGGTCAGTGGCTTGTCGAAGCCCAAGTACTTGCGGTTCTGCTCGATGCCTTGCGGCGTGCAGTTCTTTCCGCAGGTGAGGCGCGCCGGGTCGGTGGGCGTCGCATAGAAGAGCAGGAACGTGACCATGCTCATGACGAGGAGCATCAACACCGCACCAATGAGGCGCCTGATCGTGTAGAAGAACATATCCACCGCCCGGTGCCGAGCGTCTCACCCTTTCGCGCCGCCATCAAGGAGCGGCACGTGGGTGGGGACGGTTCTCGCGTCCCCACCCACGTGCCTGTGCCAGCCGATCTACCTGGTTTACGAGGCCGCGCCGATCTGACCCATGTCCGGGTAGCCGTTCGATGCCGCGTCCTCTTCGTAGTTCGTGACGCTGGAACCGTGCAGCCGCAGGAACTTCTCGATGTCGAGCGGAACGTAGGCAACCTCCTTGGCCAGCGATTCGGAGAGGTCGCCCCAAGCCGCGTTCCGCTTGGACGTGTCCTGCTCGGCGTACGCGGCGTCGATGGCGGCGTTGGTCGCCTTGCTGTTGTACCAGCCGTAGTCGTTACCGTTCGACTCCGCGGACAGGTTCACCCGGCCGTCGAACAGCGGCGGGATGACCGTCGAGGCGTTCGGCCAGTCAGCACCCCAGCCGGCCCAGGTGAGGTCGTACTTGGACGCGTTGTGCGGGTTCTGGATCACGTCGTAGTACGTGTCGGACAGGCCTTCCAGCGTCACGCTGAAGCCCGCCTTCTCATAGGCCGCCTTCAACGCCGAGGCCTCCGCGTCCGTCGTCGGCGTGCCACCGCTGTAGGTGAAGTGGATCGGGTACGGGATCGGCACGCCGGCCTGCTGCAGCAACGACTTGGCCTTGGCCGGGTCACCGCCGTCCGGGGTGTTGAACGCGTTGCCGAAGTCCTTGTACCCCGCCACGGTCGACAGGATGATGCTGTTGGCCGGCTTGGCTAGCGCCGGACCCCCGTAGGCGGTGATCCAGCTGGTCTTGTCAACTGCGACAGCCATCGCCTGACGCACCAACGGGTTGGTCACCTTGCGGAAGTTCGGCAGCAGGTAGTCGACGAACGGCGTGTCCGGGTTCGTCGCCCGCGACTTCTGCGCTACCACTCGCGCCGCATAGGCGGGCGGAGCCGAGCGGTCGGTAACGGCGAACTTGTCAGGCCCGGCGTCGGCCAGCAGCCGGTCGAAGACCGTCTCCACCGCGATGCCCTCCTGCCAAACGATCTTGTCCGGCAGCGCCCGGCGGATGCTCGTGTCGTCGGTCTTCGGGTCGTAGTTCGGGTTACGTACCCAGGTGCCGCCCTTGGCGTGCTGCCAGACACCCTGCAGCATGTACGGACCGTCGGAGAAGATCTGGTAGTTAGACTGGGCGCCCTTGTCCTGCGAGGGCTTGAACGGGGCGAACTCGGCCAGCGCCCCGGACACTGCATAGTTGAAGTCACCCACCGGCTTCTTCAGGTGGTAAGTGATTGTGTTGCCGGAGCACGTGACGGCCTTGTCGTAGTCGGCCTGGTTCTTCTTGGTGTACGGGCCGCTGTACACCGAGCTGCCGTCCGGGTTGGTCGGGATGTCCAGGAACTGGATGGCGTAGTTAGGTCCGCCAGTGATCACGTCGGTGGCAAACGTCCGGGACGTACCGTACTGGAAATCGGCGCAGGTCACCGGTGTGCCATCCTGCCAATTGATGCCGTCTTTGAGGGTGAACGTCCATGTTTTGTTGCTATTGCTCGCCGTGCCGGTGTCTGTGGCCATATCTGGGACCAGCTTGCCGTCCGGCGAAAGCATCGTGAGCGTGCGGTAGAACATCCTCGACGCGTTAGCGAGGTCACGGCCGATGTAGGTGCGCTGCGGGTCCCAGTGCTCGACATTCCGCTTGGTCAGGTAGTAGATCGTCCCACCCTTGGTGGTGGACACCGCGGAGGAACCGGCGCCACCGGACGCGCTCGCGCCGCCACCCTTCTTGGACGAGCTACACGCGGCAGCGGTGAGGGCGAGCGCGACGCCGAGCGCCACGACCGCCGTTCGCTTCTTGATACTGGCCATGCAATCTTCCTCTTTCTCGAATGCCGCCGCATGCGGCACACGTGTTGCTGCGGGACGGGTGTCCCGCAGGTCGGTTATCGCATCGACTTGGGGTCGAGCGCGTCTCGCAGACCGTCACCGAGCATGTTGAACGACAAGACGATCAACACCAGCACTGCCCCGGGAATGTAGAAGAACGCGGGATCGGGGTCGAGGTAGTTGACCGAGTTGTTGAGGATGTTCCCCAGGCTTGGCGTTGGGGCCTGCAGCCCAACCCCGAGGAACGACAGCGCCGCCTCGGCCGCGATGTTGAGCGGCAGGGTCAGCGAGACATACACGATGATCGGCGCCCAGAGGTTTGGCAGCAGCTCACGGAACCAGATGCGGCGGCGCTTGGCACCCAGACTGTGTGCGGCTTCGACGAACTCACGATTGCGGAGGCTGAGCACTTGCCCGCGGATGATGCGGGCGATATAGGGCCAGCCGAAGAAACCCAGCACGATGATGAGGTACACGGCGCTGGTGGCCGTCCCGGCAGGGACGCCCAGCGCTGTGATGCGGTCCTTCAGCACAGGAGAGAGCGCCAGCAGCATGAGCAGCTGCGGGAAGGCCAGCACCAGGTCCATCGAACGGCTGATCCACCAGTCGGTGGCCTTGCCCATGTATCCGGAGATGATGCCGAGGATGCTGCCGATCACCAGGCTCATCAGCGTGGCCGAGGTGGCGATCAACAGCGAGAAGCTGACGCCCAGCAGTACCCGGGAAAAGACGCCGCGACCGGTGCCGGGCTCGACCCCGAATGGGTGGGACAGCGAGATCCCGCCATAGGAACCGGTCGGCATGGAGCCCAGGCCCCCGATGAGGTCGTTGTGGAAGGCGTAGGGGTCGATGACGCCGAGGCTCTTGAGGATCGGAGCGGAAAGAGCAGCGATGATCACGATGATGACGGCAACGAGAGCGACCATCGAGACCTTGTCCCGCTTCAGCCGGAACCAGGCGATCTGCCAGGGCGAGCGCCCCGCGATGGCTTTCTCGGCTGCTCCGGTGGTCAGCTCCGCGGTTGACTCGTCAACTTCGATCTCGGTGTCCAGGCCCTGAATTGGCGTCGTCATAGCAGCCCGAACCTCCTTCATGCCTTCCAGCGGGGTTGTGCTGGCCGTACGCACCTTATAGCTAGCGATGGAGGTTATGCCTTCACCGCCGGTTAGCGGAAACTCGTGAGGCGGTCGTCGCCAGATCGTGACCCTTCTGCCGCTCGATTCATCACTCGGCCCTGCCAGTGCCCCGCGACCGTGCTTGAGCCACCGACGCACCGTTCGAGCCCGACTTACCTTATGCAGGGGCTGAGAGGAAATCTGCACTGCAGGCCAAGCGTTGCGGATTCGTGATCAGGTAGTTGCCGGATGCAGATCTCTTCTGCAGTTGCGGATGGCCGACGAGATCTCTTTGGCGGAGGCGGCGCACTTC
Source organism: uncultured Actinomycetota bacterium (assembly GCA_963839995.1). Lineage (GTDB taxonomy): Bacteria > Actinomycetota > Actinomycetes > Mycobacteriales > Jatrophihabitantaceae > CAWIUB01. Next base: position 94,675 of record CAWIXH010000003.1, read on the forward strand.
CGGTGATCAGACCGACGCTCAGGGTAACGGGCTTTGGCTCGGCGCGGTCACCGTCGATCGGCGAGGAAGGGGAAGCGCGAGCGCACGTCGGCGACCTGGTCGGCAGCCACGTCGGCCACCAGTACCGTTTCAACGAGCGACGCCTCGGCCAGGGTGTGACCGAGCGGGTCGATGATCGCGCTGTCGCCGGTGTGGTTCAGTTGGTCGGCCACGCCCACCCTGTTGACGCCCAGCACGTAGGCCTGGTTCTCGATCGCCCGGGCGCGCAGCAGCGCGCGCCAGTGCTCCCGTCGGGGCTCGGGCCAGTTAGCGACCACGACGTATAGATCAGTGTCCTGGGCCAGCGCCCAGAACTCGTCCGCGAAGCGCAGGTCGTAGCAGATGAAGACACTGACCCGCAGGTCCTCGACGTCGACGGTCAGGAAGTCGGTGCCCGCGGCGTACTGCTCGTCTTCCTTGGCGTAGCTGAATGGGTGGATCTTGGCGTATCGGTGCAGTTCGCCACGCGGCCCGGCCAGCACGGCGACGTTGCGCGCCTTGCCGTCCCGGCCGAACTGGGCGATCGATCCAACCAGCCAGGCGTCGTGCTCGCGCGCCTGATCGATCAGGAACTGCTCGTTCGGGCCGCCCTCGTCCTCGGCGATGCGAGCCGGGTCCATGGAGAAGCCGGTCGCGTACATCTCCGTCACCGCGATCAGCCGGGCACCGGACGAAGCCGCCTGGTTGATCAGCGGCACCAGATGCTTGCGAGTGGCGTCGCCGTTCTCCCACTCGATGTCGTGCTGGATGGCGGCAACCTTCATAAACGTGTGCCCTTCAGCCTGGTGAGCGCCTCGTCGAGCACCTCGGGACGCTTGCAGAAGGCGAACCGGACGAGATGGTCGCCCTCGTGCGAGTCGTAGAACACGCTGCTGGGGATGGCGACCACGCCGTGCTCGCGGGGCAACCGTCGGCAGAACTCCACGGCGTCGGTGTGTACGTCGACGGTGGCGAAGTAGGTGGCCTGCGGCCGGATCACGTCGTAGCCGAGGTCGGCCAGCCCGTCGCAGAACAGATCTCGCTGGTTGCGCAGGGCGGCGGCGATCGTCGCGTAGTAGTCGTCAGGTAGGGCGAGGGCTTCGGCCACGGCGGGCTGAAACGGTCCGCCGTTGACGTAGGTCAGGAACTGCTTGACGGTACGCACCGCGTTCGTGAGTTGCGGGGGCGCGCAGACCCAGCCGATCTTCCAGCCGGTGACGCTGAACGTCTTGCCCGCGCTGCCGATGGTGACGGTGCGCTCACGCATGCCGGGCAAGGTGGCGATGGGAATGTGCCGGCCGTCGAATGTCAGGTGCTCGTAGACCTCGTCCGCGATCACGATCAGGTCGCGCTGTGTAGCCGCTGCAGCGATCAGCTCGAGCTCGGCCCGGTCGAACACCTTGCCGGTCGGGTTGTGCGGCGTGTTGAGCAGAATCGCCTTGGTCTGCTTGGTGATCGCCGCGTGCAGCTCGGCCGGGTCGAACGTCCAGCGCTGGCCGTCGCGGTGCAGGGTGACGGGCCTGCGTCGCGCACCGCCCAGCGCGATGCAGGCGGCGTAGGAGTCGTAGTACGGCTCGAAGACGACGACGTCGTCGCCGGTTTGGGTGAGGGCGAGCAGGCTGGCGGCGATCGCCTCGGTGGCGCCCGCCGTGACGAGAACTTCGGTGTCCGGGTCGAACGTGAGGCCGTAGAACCGTTGCTGGTGGGCGGCGATCGCCTCGCGAAGCGCCGGGACGCCGAGACCAGGCGGGTACTGGTTGCCGATGTGGCCGGTGATCGCGTCGGCAGCGGCCTGCAGCAGCTGCGCCGGCCCGTCCGTGTCGGGAAAACCCTGGCCCAGGTTGATGCTGCCGGTGCGCACCGCGAGCGCGGACATCTCCGCGAAGATCGTCGTGCCGAACCCGCGTATCCGTTGCACGAGCGGGTCGGCGATGCTCACCGCTCGAGCCTAGCCGTCCGACGGTCGCAGCCCGCGCACTTTGCCTGCCGGAGCGGGGCAATGCCCGGAGCACGGCGCGGCGACGGCAGGCAAAGCGGTCATCCACAGGCGATCCGGCTCGTCCACAGATCCGCCGTCTCCGGCCACCGGTGCTGTTTGGTGAGGTCGGATTGCGCGATGCGCAAGCCCCCGGTCGAGAGCAGATGCCGGCTTGGCGTGTTCACCGAAGCCGAAGCCGTGCGCGACGGCTGGTCGCCGGATGCCCTCGCCTGGGCCGTCCGGGCGGGACGCATCGAGCGGGTACGCCGCGGCGTCTACCGGATTCCTGCCGAGCCAGCCACCGACCCCTTCGCCGCGGCGCGCCACAAGCACGCGACCGAAACCGTCGGATTCCTGCTGCGCAACCAAGCGGCCGTTGCAAGCCACGCGTCTGCGGCCGTGCTGCTCGATCTGCCGGTGCTCGCCCTGCCAACGCGACCGTGCGTGACGGTGGCGCCGGGGCACACCGGCCAGCTGAGCGGCGCGCACGTCCGTCGGGCGACCCTGCCGAAACCTCACCTCGCGGACATCGGGGTGCCGTGCACGACCGTCGAGCGCACGGTGGTCGACCTAGCCCGGGAGGGTGGGCTCGCGTCCAGCGTGGTCACCGCCGATGCTGCCCTGCACCGCGATCTCACTGACGAGTCGGCGCTGGGGCGCACCGTCGTTGATTGCGCCGGGTGGCCGGGTCTGCGCGCTGCACGGGCGATGCTGCGCATGCTCGACTCGCGCGCTGAGTCACCGCTCGAAAGCCTCAGCAGATTGCGAATGCGCGAGCGCCGGCTTCCCGAGCCGGAGCTTCGGCCAGTGATTCTCGACGCCCTCGGGCGGATCATCGCGCGGGTCGACTTCTACTGGGACGAGGGTGTGGTCGGCGAAGCCGACGGCACCGAGAAATACGATCAGGGCTTCGACGCGGTGCGGCGGGAGAAGCTGCGCCAAGAGCGGCTAGAGGATGTTGGCCTGGTCGTCGTCCGCTGGGGCTGGGGCGACCTTGACCGGATGGACATCCTCGAGAAGCGGCTGCGCGCCGCGTTCGCGCGTGCCGGGCGGCGCAGCGCGGCCGACCGACGGTGGACCGCACGGTTTCGTCCACGGTTCGTCGTGCCGTCACTCGAGACTTTGTAAGGCACGCTGGCCCGCTCGTCCGCTGCTTTGTCTGTCGGATACGTGCGGCGGCGGCCGCGGGACGCTGCTTCGACAGGCAAAGCGCCGTGCGAGCGTGTCAGGCAGGGGCAAACAGGGGTAGCGAGAGTTCGCAGCGTCACGCGAGCTATGGGCCGGCTTTGCCTCGACGGCCGCGCTGCTTTTCCCGCTCCTGAGCCGACAGGGTCACCTTGCGGATGCGCACCGCGGCGGGAGTGACCTCGATGCACTCGTCCTCGCGGCAGAACTCCAGCGCCTGCTCGAGCGACAGCTGCCGGTTCGGGATCAGCCGCACCAGTTCGTCGCCGGTGGACGAGCGGACGTTGGTCAGCTTCTTCTCCCTGGTGGGGTTCACGTCCAGGTCGTCGGCGCGCGAGTTCTCCCCGACGATCATGCCCTCGTACACCTCGGTACCCGGCGCGACGAACAGCGTCCCGCGTTCCTGCAGGTTGAACAGGGCATACGCCGTGACGGGCCCATGCCGGTCAGCCACCAGCGAGCCGGTCGGGCGCGTACGCAGCTCGCCGACCCACGGTTCGTAACCGTCGAACACATGGTGCAGCAGGCCGGTCCCCCGCGTCTCGGTCAGGAACTCGGTACGGAACCCGATCAGCCCCCGGGCTGGCACGAGGTACTCCATCCGCACCCAGCCGGTGCCGTGGTTGACCATCTGCTCCAGCCGAGACTTGCGCAGCCCGAGCAGCTGGGTCACCACGCCGACGTAGTCCTCGGGGATGTCGATGGTGAGCCGTTCGGTCGGCTCGTGCAGGCGCCCGTCGATCACGCGCGTGACGACCTGTGGCTTGCCGACCGTGAGCTCGTAGCCTTCGCGACGCATCAGCTCGACGAGAACCGCGAGCTGCAGCTCGCCCCGCCCCTGCACCTCCCAGGTGTCCGGGCGTTCGGTGGTGAGCACCCGCAGCGACACGTTGCCAACCAGCTCTGCGTCGAGCCGGTTCTTGACCAGCCGCGCCGTCAGCTTGGAGCCCGACCTGCCAGACAGCGGCGAGGTGTTGAGCCCGATCGTCATCGAGATCGACGGCTCGTCCACGGTGATCAACGGCAGCGGATGCGGGTCGTCGGCGCCGGTCAGCGTCTCACCGATGGTGATCTCGGCGATGCCGGCGATGGCGATGATGTCGCCGGGGCCGGCGGAGTCGGCCGGGACGCGATCCAGGGCGTGCGTCATCAGCAGCTCGCTGACCTTGACGCGCTCGACGGTTCCGTCGGTGCGGCACCAGGCGACGGTCTGGCCGCGCGCGATCGTGCCGTTGTGCACCCGGCACAGGGCGAGCCGGCCGAGGTAGGGCGATGCGTCGAGGTTGGTCACCTGTGCCTGCAGTGGCGCGGATTCGTCATACGACGGTGCCGGAATCGCCGCCAGGATCGTTGCGAACAGCGGCCGCAGATCGCCGGAGTCGGGCATCGTGCCGTCGGCCGGACGGGTCAGCGACGCCCGCCCCGCCCGCGCCGAGGCATACACGATCGGAAACTGGATCTGCTCCTCGGACGCGTCCAGGTCCAGAAACAGCTCGTACGTCTCGTCGACCACCTCGGCGATCCGCGCGTCGGAACGATCGACCTTGTTGATCACTAGGACGACCGGCAGGCGGGCTTCGAGCGCCTTGCGCAGGACGAACCGGGTCTGCGGCAACGGTCCTTCGGACGCATCCACAAGCAGCACCACGCCGTCGACCATCGACAGCCCGCGCTCGACCTCGCCACCGAAGTCGGCGTGCCCGGGTGTGTCGATGATGTTGATCGTGGCGCGCTCGCCGGCGGGCGTCTGGTAGTCGACGGCCGTGTTCTTCGCGAGGATCGTGATGCCCTTCTCGCGCTCGAGATCCATCGAGTCCATCACACGGTCGGCGACGTGATCGTGGGCGCCGAAGGCACCGGACTGCCAGAGCATCGCGTCGACGAGCGTCGTCTTGCCATGGTCGACGTGCGCGACGATCGCCACGTTGCGCAGACTGTCACGCTGTCTGATCGCCACGTGGCAACTCCATTTCGTGTTCGACTCGAGGCACCAAGTTTACGGAGCACCACACCGGGGACTAGACGGTCGGCGAGTCGGCGCTTGGTAGAGGCGTGCCTGTTGATTGGCGTCAGGGCCCGAGTACCGTTGGCGACGGTGGGTGCAGGCGACCGCCGAGCGAAGAGCAGGGTGAGGGAATGCAAGCCTTGCCGCGCAGCTGAGCCCGAGGGCTACACCAGTCGCATCCCATTGCTGGCGTCTTGCACCCACCGCCGGCACCCAGCTGGACGGCGTTTAGAAACGTCGCGGCGCTCACACTGCGCGTCACAGGTGGACCGCAGTCTGGGCTGGCAGCGGCGATCCCGATCAAACTCGGCGGTCGGCTATCCGGGAAGGTGGTCAGCTGTGGTGTGGCCGATTGCCAGGTAGGCGGGTCGCAGCAGCTCGGTCAGCGTCCTGTCCCGCACCGCGACGGCGACGTAGGGGAGCTGGTCGAGCAGCGCTGTGGACGAGGTGGTCGGCGGGCTCGGTATACGGATTTCGGCCTGCGCGGCGAAGTACGAGTCGAGGCAGTCAGCAAGGGCGATGCCTGACCGCTCGACCCGATCGGCGGCCGGCGGGCCGGCGAAGCGGGCAGCCTGCAGGTTGGCCAGCAGGTCGTCCCGCTCCCGCCCGCGCCAGGCGAGGATGGTGAACGGATCGTCGTCGAACGACTCGGCGAGCAGGTAGAACGTCGCGGCAACATGCTTGCACGGGACTGCGGAATCCGGGCAGGAGCAGTCCAACGAGAACTCGCGCGCGGTAGCCGGGAACAGCGACAGGCCGAGGCCGGAAAACAGCTCCTCGATGTCGCCGGGCATCTCCCCGGCAAGCAGCTTGGCGGTGTACCAGGCGTTGCCGGCCAGTGCGCTCTCAACGCGCGCCCACTCGGCCTTGCCGAACGCGGCGATCCCGATCCGCACCCGGTAGGGCCGGGCCCGGCTGCCCTGCACGAGGGCGGTGACCGCACCCGCAGCCACGTCCAGCGACATCACCTGCCCTTTGCGCGCATAGCTTCGTCCGCGCTGGAGCCGATTGCCCATGCCGATGTCTTCGAGCACCTCGATGAACCGCTCCGACCACCACGTCTGGGCGATCGCGCCTCGCGTGCTGCGTGCCTTGAGCCCACCTTCGACGGCACGAGGACGTGACGGTGCCGGGAACCACCTACTCACCGACGGCCCCCTCCGACAGCGCGAACAACCTGCGCAGATCGCGGGTGGACAGCTCGGTCAGCCAGCCTTCGCCGTCGCTGACCACCAGGTCCGCCAGTGCCTTCTTCTCCTCGATCATCTCGTCGATCTTCTCTTCGAGCGTGCCAGTGCAGATGAACTTGCGGACCTGGACGTTGCGCTTCTGGCCGATGCGGAACGCTCGGTCGGTGGCCTGGTTCTCGACGGCCGGGTTCCACCATCGGTCCAGGTGCACCACATGGTTGGCGGCGGTGAGGTTGAGCCCGGTACCGCCGGCTTTCAGCGACAGTAGGAAGATCGCCGGCCCGTCGCCGGACTGGAAGCGCTCGACCATCTCGTCGCGCCGGGCCTTGGACGTGCCGCCGTGCAGGTACAGCACGTCCTGGCCGAAGTGCGCGGCCAGGTGCGGCACGAGCATCTCCGCGAACTGCGTGTACTGGGTGAAACACAGCACCCGGTCGCCCTCGGCGAGGATCTCCTCGAGGATCTCCTCGAGCCGGATCACCTTCCCGGACCGCCTGCCGACGGGCGACCTGTCGTGCAGCAGTTGCGCCGGGTGGTTGCAGACCTGCTTGAGCTTGGCCATCGCCGCGAGCACGTTGCCGCGCCGCTCGATCCCTTCCGAGTTCTCGATCCTGTCCATCATGTCGTCGACGACCGATTGGTACAGCGAGGCCTGCTCGGTGGTGAGCTGGCAGTACTGCTTGATCTCGATCTTGTCGGGCAGGTCGTCGATGATCGCGGGGTCGGTCTTGAGCCTGCGCAGCACGTACGGCCGGGTGATCGCACGCAGCCGCTCGGCGGGCTCGGTCTGCCCGTGCCGCTCGACCGGGATCGCGTACCGGGTACGGAACACCTCCGACGACCCCAGCATGCCGGGGTTCAGGAAGTCCATGATCGACCACAGCTCGGCGAGCCGGTTCTCCATCGGCGTTCCGGTCAGCGCGATCCGGTGCCCTGCCGAAAGCCGCCGCACCGCCTTGGCCCCTTGGGAGAGGCTGTTCTTCACCGCCTGCGCCTCGTCCAGCACCACGCGGTGCCACTCGTATCCGGCCAGCTCCTCGATGTCGCGGGTGGCGGTGGCGTACGTGGTGACGATGAGGTCGGTGTCCGCGAGCCGTTCGCGCAGTGCCTCGCCGCACAACCGCGCACCCCCGTGGTGGGCGTACACCCGCAGGCCGGGTGCGAACTTGGCCGCCTCTCGCTGCCAGTTGCCGACGAGCGACATCGGGCAGAGCAGCAGAGTCGGCCCGATACCCGCTTGCTGGTGGCGTTGCAGGGTCTCCAGCGCGAGCAGCTGCACGGTCTTGCCCAGACCCATGTCGTCGGCCAGGCAGCTGCCCAGTCCGAGCGAGGACAGGAACGCCAGCCAGGACAGCCCGCGCTGCTGGTACGGGCGCAGCGTCGCGACGAACCCGGCCGGCGGTTCGAGCGGCTGCAGCGATTGCGCGGCGGCACCGCTGAGCAGGTCGCCCAGCCAACCGTCGGCGCGCACCGAGGCCAGCTGGAGCGGGATGTCGACGTCGTCCGGGTGGCTGGCCGCCAGCGCCAGGAGCTCGGCGGCAGTCTTGCGCCCGGTCGGTTCACGCTCGAGGAACGCAAGGCCACGCCGCAGCTGCTCCGGATCCACCGCCACCCATTGGCCGCGCAGCCGGATCAGCGGGGCCTTGGTCTCGGCGAGCGCGGCGATCTCCTCCTGGGTGAGCGTGTCGTCGCCGACCGCAAGGTGCCAGCGGAACTCGACCAGCTGGTCACGGCCGAACTTGCTGGCCTTGGCGACCACGCCGTCGACCGGGGTGTACGCGGACATTGCGAGCCCGAGCTTGACGCGCCGGTCCCACCAGGACGGCAGGAGCACGCCGAACCCGGCTTCGTCCAACTGTGGCGCTGCGGTGGACAGGAAGTGATAGGCGCCTGCGGCGTCCAGGTCGAGCTCGGACGGGCACGCCGCACGCAGGCCGGCCGCCAGCTCTGGGTAGATCCGGCTGGCCCGTCCGAGTTCGGCGAGCAGCAGTTCCTGCGGGCGTTCCAGCCATCGGCGCAGGCTGCCGTCGTCGTTCCAGGCCTGCTCGGCGGGGATCAGCAGGCTAGGGTCCTCGCTGGACTGCAGCAGGAACTCCAGCCGCCACCGCATCGCCTCGACGTCATCGGGCGCCGCTGGCTCGCTCTCGGCCAGGCGAAACATTGCCCGGGCCGGGCCGATCTTCTCGGCCCCGACGTCCTCCCATGGCCGCAGCGCCTGACGCAGCGCGTCGACTTCATCTGGGTCCGCGTCGAACCGGCCGTCCGGGACGGTCAGCGCGATCAGCCACGCCTCGGCGGCAGGCAGCCGATTCGGACGACGACCGCGCCGTGGCGGCGTGAGCTCGATGCCCGCAGGCAGCGCCGTACGCACAGTGGCGTCGACCATCGCCTGCAGGGCCGACATGACCAGCTCGTGCCCGTCGTTCTCACCCGGTTCGGCCCGGCACACCGGCGGCATCGCGGCGACCAGCGAGTTCATGGCGACGACGTCAGGCCCCCGGAGTACAGGACGCCAATACGCCAACGCCCCGTGCTCGTCCCGGCCGACGGCGGGCACCGCCCGTCCGCGAGCGACGAGCTCACCCGCGTATGCCGCAAGCTCGGCAAAGTAGGCGACGGACGCGCCGTAGCGAATGTCCTCGACCGGCTCGTCGAACACGGCAAGCGCGGACGCGGGATCCATCGACACGACCGGAACCGTCCACGGCAGCAAGGCCGGCTCCGAACGGGGTACCGGCCGCGGCGTGACGCGGACCAGTTCCGGGGAGTCCAGCGGCGCGGAACGAAGCGACGGCAGCAGCACGGCGGTCGTAGCGTGCTTGCCAGCGTGGACCGTGCCGAGCGCATCCGCGGGCACGGCGAAAGGGTGCGGCCGGGGCGAGCGCAGTGCCTGGCTCGGGCTCTTGACTGGTCGCTCGGAATCCTCGCCCCAGATGCAGAAGCCCCTCGTGGACCAGAACGCGTGCAAGACCAGCATGCGATGCCCTCTTCCGTGCCGTGCCTGGCTGCAGGCTAACGACGACGGCCGCCGGATCGCAGAAGCCACGCCGTCGCCACTCCACCGGTTCACGGTTCGCAACCCCATGCCTCACGATCCCGTGCGACCCAGACCGGCAAACGCTGCTGGAACTCGAAGGCCGACCATCTGGGGGCCAAGACGTGGAGGTATGCCTGCGCGTCAATCGAGATATCGAGCGACAAGCCCTGCTAGTATGCTGACATTGTCAATCGGATACATGTGCCGGGAGCCTGGATGGCGACCACTCAGATCAACCTGGACGACCGGACACTGGCCGAGGCTGCGCAGGTCCTGGGCACCAAGACCAAGGTCGACACGGTCAACTCCGCGTTGCGGTCGGTCGTGCGGCAGCACCGGCAGCGGCAGATGGTGGAACGAGCTGCCCAGGACGGCACCTACGCCAGCCTGCCTACCGGCGAGGACGCATGGCGGTAGCGGCCTACCTGCTCGACAAGTCCGTGCTCGCCCGATTGGATAAGCCCGCCGTGTCGGCCGCGCTCATGCCCTATCTCGGCCAGCTCGCCACCTGCAGCACCGTCCTGCTGGAACTCGGATGGTCTGCCACCAACACCGAGCACTACGACCGCATGATGGCCGACTTCGGCTGGTACCAGTTGCTGGACATCGACCAGGCAACGCTGGACCTTGCGCTGGCGTTGCAACGGGCGCTGGTTCGGCGCGGGCATCACCGCGGGCCCGGTGTGGCCGACCTGATTCTCGCCGCCACCGCCGTAGCACACTCCACTGTCGTCCTGCACTATGACCGCGACTTCGAGCTGATTGGCGAGGTCGACGCGAGGTTTGCGCACCACTGGATCGTCCCCCGCGGCAGCGCCGACTGACTCGCAACCCGGGGCCTGCGCAGATCGGTGTGCTTCATCGGGCGCCGGTGCGCGGCCGTCGGGACGGGTGCGGACGGCGGCGCATCGACGGCTGGTGCGGACCGGCCGGCCGCGCCTGGCGTGTCTGCTGCGGGGGCCTGGCGGCCGCGACCGGGATGCCGTTCGGCCGGCGAGCGCCGGTCAGCGAGGCGACGTGGCTGTCACCGGGCACGACGTCGCGCTGCTGCGGACGCACTCCGGCCTCGGCCAGCAGGCGCCGGACGGCCCGCTCCTCGGCGGACGTCGCGAGCAGCACGACCACACCGCTCTCCCCCGCTCGGGCGGTACGACCGGAGCGGTGCAGGTAGTCCTTGCCGTCCTGGGGCGGGTCGACGTGCAGCACCAGCGACACGTCGTCGACATGGATGCCCCGCGCCGCGACGTCGGTGGCGACGAGCACCGGCACGGCGCCGTCGCGGAACGCAGCCAGTGCCCGATTGCGCTGCGCCTGGGTGCGGCCGCCGTGCAGGGCTCCGGCGCTGACCCCCATCCGGCCGAGCTGCTTGGCCAGTCGCTCGGCGCCGTATCTCGTGCGTACGAAGCAGATCGTGCGTCCGGGGCGGGCCACGATCTCGGCGACGACGTCGAGCTTCGCGGCGTGCGTGACGCGGAACAGATGGTGCGACATCGTGTCGATCGACGCAGCCACATTGTTGAGCGCGTGGACGGACGGATCGGTCAGGTACTGATCGACGAGGGTCGCCACGTCGCCGTCGAGGGTCGCGGAGAACAGCAGCCGCTGTCCGTAGCGCGGGGTCATGTCGAGCAGCTGGCGAACAACCGGCAGGAAGCCGAGATCGGCCATGTGGTCGGCCTCGTCCAGCACGGTGACCTCGATATTGGCGAGCGAGCACGACCGGCGGTCGATCAGGTCGACCAGGCGGCCGGGCGTCGCGACCAGCACGTCGACACCACGCGCGAGAGCCGCAATTTGCTTGTTGATCGGCAGGCCACCCGCGACGAGCCGTACCGACAACGACCGCGCGGCCGCCAATGGGGCCAGCGCATCGGTGACCTGCATGGCCAGCTCGCGAGTCGGCACCAGCACGAGACCACGCGGACGGTGCGGCGCACTCGCGGCGCCGGACAGCCGCGCGATCATCGGCAGGCCGAAGGCAAGCGTCTTGCCGGATCCGGTTGCGGCCCGGCCGAGCAGGTCGCGGCCAACCAGCGCGTCGGGGATCGTCGCGGCTTGGATCGGGAACGGCGCGGTGATGCCAGCCCGGTCGAGCGCGCTGACGAGAGCACGGGGCAGCCCGAGCTCGCGGAAGCCGGGCAGGTTGTCGGTGGGGACGACCTGAACCGGCAGATCGTCCCAGCGCGAACGGGGGATCCGAGGCGCGCGGGCAGGCGTGGTGGAGCGAGACACAGATATTCCTTCGGGACGGTGGCGCGTCCCGGTAAGTCCGCGCGATCGCGGTTCTGGCACGAGCCCGACGCTGTGGCGCCGATGGTTTGCGGCTGCGCAGACGGTCGTCACGCTAAGCAGCGCGCGCAGCGGTACCGAGTCTACCTGGTGGTAACCGCAGCGCCGACCAAACGGCGTCGCACAGCCCAGCCCCACACTGCGAGGTAGCCCACGGCGCCCGCTATACCCAAAGCTGTCGGGCTCGGATCCCAGCTCGGGATCGGGATCACCTCGGCGGCGCTGGCGTCGTAGACCGCCCCGTACCGGATGCCCGGGTGCCAGCGGTAGTCACCGAGCAGGTTGGGCACGACGAGCCTGCCGTCCTTCGAGGTGAACGTGCCGGCCGTCAGGCACAGTTCCCCGTGACAGCTGCGACTGGTCACCGCGAAGTAGCCGCGGGTGCCCGCTGGGACGTTGTTCACGTGCCGCACGAGTTGGTCGACGCCGAGCCCGAGAAAGATCAGGCAGAACGCTGGGACGATCAGCCAGAACAGCGCGCCGGCTGCCAATCGCCACCAGCGCGCGCCGAACGCGCCGAGCGCCTGCCAGCGCGTCACTGGCGTCACGCGCGGCACTGCGGTCACGGGCTCAGCCTATGGGTGCCTCGCCTGGCTACGGTTGTCCCTGTCGGCGGTGGCGACGATGGGCTGGAGCGCAATGCCGGTTCCGACGACGATTCGACGCTGCGAAGGTTCGCGGCGGAGGTCGCGCCGGGTGTCCGCGAGCTGGTGTCGCAGCAGCGCGGCTCGCTCAGCTGATGCGTACGCGAAGCCGGCGGAACCCGCGTCCCTTGTTCTCCATCTTGACGACATCGATGCGGCCGATCAGTGCCGTGGACGCGACGTGGGTGCCGCCGTCGGCCTGGGTGTCCAGCCCGACGATGTCGACGATGCGGACGACCTCGATGTCGGGCGGCAACAGGTTGGTGGCCGTCCGGATGATGTCGGGAATCGCGAACGCCTCCTGACGCGGCATCGTGGTGACCTCGATGCGCCGATCCACGCCGATTTCGGCATTGCAGGCGGCGGCGACACGGTCCTTGAAGTCGGGCGGCACCTCGGCGAGATCGAAGTCCATCCGTGCGGTGAACGGCTCCATGTTGCCGCCGGTGACCAGCGCACCAAAGTCCCGGAACACCACGCCGGTGAGTACGTGTAGCCCGGAGTGGGTGCGCATCAGCGCGGTGCGCCGCTCGTCGTCCAGCGCGCCGCGCACCGTCGTGCCGGCCGGCGGCACCGGATCCTCCTCGGCGGGCACCAGGTAGAGGTCGTCGCCCTTGCGAACTCCGACGATCCGGGTGCGTACGCCGCCCCACAGCAGCACCCCTTCGTCCGGCGGTTGGCCGCCGCCGCCAGGGTAGAACGCGGATCGGTCCAGCACGATGCCCCGCTCCTCGTCGATGGCGAGGACCGTGGCCTCCCATTCCCGGACGCTCGCGTCCGTCAGCTCGAGGCGGCGGGTGTGCCCGTGCCGGGCGTCGCCCGCGCCGGTCATACGTTGAAGCGGAACTCGACGACATTGCGAACGATAAAACGTATGACCACCAAGACCGCGCGCCGCTCACACAACACAGCATCCACCCGGTGCGCCTGTACCTGCGGATCAGTCTCGACGCGAACGGCGACCAGGCGCGATCACCCGGCAGCGCGAGGACTGCGTGAAGATCGCTGCCGCCCGCGGCTGGACGATCGTAGGCGAATTCGTCGACAACTCGATCAGCGCGAGTGACAAGCGCAAGGACCGGCCCGCGTCGACCAGCTCGTGAAGGCGTTCGAGGCGGGCGAGTTCGAGGCGCTGATCTGCTGGGATCTGGACCGGCTCAGCCGTCAGCCCGGCAGCTCGAAGACTGGATCGACGCCGCCGAAGATCGCGGGCTCGTGATCGTCACCGCGAACGGCGAGGCCGACCTGTCGACGGATAACGGGCGACTGTTCGCCAGGATCAAGCTGGCCGTCGCCAAGAGCGAGGTCGAGCGCAAGTCCGCACGGCAGACCCGGGCACTCGCGCAGCGGGCCGAGCAGGGCCGGCCCCGCTCGGTGTGCGGCTCACCGGGTACGACGTCAAGGGGAACCTGGTTCCCGACGAGGCGGCGATCGTCCGCGCGATCTTCGAGCGTTTCGCCGCGGGTGACTCGCTGCGCGGGATCACCGTCTGGCTGACCGGGCAGGGCGTCGTCACGCGGCACGGCGGCCGGTGGAATCCCAGCTCGGTGCGGTCGATCCTGCTCAACCCGAGATACGCCGGCCGCGCCGTCTACTGCGGCCAGACGAACGGGCACACCGGCAGGTGGACGCCGATCGTCGACGAGTCCACGTTCGAGATCGTCCGCGAGACGCTGGGCGACAAGCGGCGCCGCAGCCAGGTGGGCACCGACCGGAAGTACCTCGGCTCGTCGCTGTACCTGTGCGGGATCTGCGACCGGCCGGTGAGGTCGCATTCGGGCGGCCGGTACCGCTGCCCTGCGGGCGGTCACGTGATCCGCGTGACCGCGGGTGTCGACGACTACGTGCTGCGGCACATTCGCGCCCGGCTGGCCGCCCGGACCTGGCCGACGTGCTCGCTGTCAGCGACGATGCCGCGACCAGGAAGGCCGCCGACGAGATCAAGCGGCTGCGCGCCCGGCTGGTGAGGATCGAGGCCGACTACGACGCCGGCCTGATCGACGGGCGGCGCTACAAGATCAGCACCGGGAAGGTGCGCGTCGAGCTGGCGGGCGCCGAGGGGCGTGGGCCCGTCTCGCACCGAACACGGGCGCGGCGTCGATCGTCAACGCGCCGGACCCGGTGGCCGCGTTCGATGCCGCCCCGCTCGGGACGCAGCGTGCCGTCGTCGAGTTCTTCGCCGTCTGCGGCTCGACCACGCTGAGCGCGGGCACAAGTTCGATCTCGCGCGGCCGGCGGTGACGATCACCCCGAAGGACGGCCCGTCATGATCCCCGAGCGCGTCGAGTTCGTGTGCACCGACAGGCGCCGGCACGCCCCGCGGCGAGTGGGTGAGGTAGCCGTCGACGCGGACGGCGGGGTGAGCCTCGCCGCGAAGTGGCTGCAGGACTTCCGTTACGTCGACGAGGACGGGGTGCACCGCGGCGGGCGGGCGTGCACCGAGCACGACGTCACCGCCGCGTCGACAACCTCGTCGGGGACGTTCGTGTTCAGGTGCCCGACGTGCCGGCGTGACGTGCGGCTGACGGCAGCCCGGATGACGGCGCTGACCGCGGCGCTGGCACCTCTCCGACACGTCGGCGCGTCCCCGGTCGATATCTCGACGCTACCCGGCTGACTTTGCGGTATCGGCTAGCCGGCGTGCCTTCAAGACGCCGGGCAGGCTCGCCCACAACGGTGAGCGAACTCCGCACGCCCCAGGAGTCCGCCCCGTGTCCCCGTCGCCCGTCTTGGTCGCTACCGCCAACCTCGCCAGAGCGCACCGGCTGGAACCCGAGAGAGTCCCCGAACGCGAGCGCGAGCTGGCCGTCGCCAAGATCACCGCCTACATCGAGGCCCAGATCGCCAAGTGGCCGCCGCTCACCCAAGAGCAGCGCGACCAGCTCGCCGCCCTGCTGCGTGCGTCGTGAGCCCAGACCATCCGCCGGGCAAGCAACAGCGCCCCCGGCTGACAACCGAGAGCGCTGAAGACAGAACCGACCACGACGACGGCAAGCCGATCGTACGTCAATCCGCCGACAATCCCCGGCACCGGCTGGCGCGAGCGACCGGACAGCACTCATCCAGATCGTCCGGCGCAGGGCGAGGCTGGCCAAGACCGAGACCATCGAGCGCGAGAAAATCTTGCGGGTCGAGATCGAGGAACAGCTCACGGCCGAGTTCCGCCTCCGCACGAAGTGCGGGCCGAGCTAGTCCCGATGGCCGAGGAAGCGCTCCGCAAGGTCAACGAGGAGATCCGCCAGCAGGCTCGGCTGATGGGCTACGACGATCGGCACGTCCCGCAGGCGCAGTTGCCCTACTACTCGCGGGCCGACGCGCGCACCGATGCGGCCAAGGCGGAGGCCCGCAAGCTCGCCGACACCAGGCTCGCCGCGCTCCGGGCTGGCGCGAACAAGGGCATCGAGCAGCGCGCGCTGGCCTCGAGGAATCACTCATCGTCGGCGGCCTGGAAAGCGACGAGGCCAAGACGCTGGTCGAGACGCTGCCGTCCGCCGAGGCGCTGATGCCGCCGCTGAGCCTCCGGGAGCTCGGCATCGGCACGTGGCAGCCGTCCCGCGACGCCGCGAAAGAGCTGCTAGCTCTCCCCACTGGGGCGGACAGGCGGCGCACGCTGATCCTGCGGGCGATCACACAGGCCCCCGAAGCGTCCGACCGCAAGATCGCGGCGCTCACCGGCTTCGACCACAAGACGGTCGCGAAGTACCGCGCCGAACAAACCCCCGCCATCACCGGGGAATCGGCACGCGAGGCCGGGCAAATCACCGAGGGCGGTGCTCCGTGACGGCGCCGGCCTGGTGCAGCAATCTGCATTGCCACCGCAGGGCCCGGTGTTGACCCGCGACGGGTGGCGGTGCAAACGCTGCGCGTACCGGATGCCGCCGTACCGCCGCCGGCTGCCGAAGATGCCGGCGAAGCGAGTCGGGCGGTGACGCGCCGGGCGACGTGGCAGGCAGCCGTGCGCGCAACGGTGTTCCCTGTCGGGATGCGGCCGGTGAAGGCGACGCTGCTGTCGCTGCCGATGAGCCCGGACGGGCAGATCGCCGAGTGGCAGGACGACCTGATCGGATCGACCGGCGTTCTCAGGCAGACGCTTGCCCGGCATCTTGCGCGAGCCGTCAGCGCTGGTTGGCTCGTCCAAGTAGTCCGGGGCGGGCATGGCCGGCGAGGGGTCTACCGCGCGGCTGTCCCTTCGGGAAGTTCTGACTCATTAATGGCACACAACTCGGAAGTTGTCACTCACCGGCTCAATCACAACTCGGCGAAGTTGTGACTCACGTGGTGAGTCATTCAATAAAAGATAGAGCGAGCGCAAGCGAGCACGTGGCTCTAGACAGAACACGCGAACGGCGAGACGACCACGGCGAGACTCGCGTCACGGCCAAAGACGAAAGGCAAGAGCGCGCCGACGAGAAGTCACGCGGGACCCGTCTGCCGCTGTCGCGTCACCTGACGGGCGGCAAGAGCACGCACCTATTCCAGCTCAGTCGGCTACCGCTGGCGACTACAGACCGCGCGCGCGAGCACCGCGGCCATTCTCGCGCTTCGGAGGCGGGTCATGATCATCTGCAGATTTCGGCGCCGACTCTCAACTAGGCAAAGGCAAATCTCCCAGACTCGGAGATTTGCTTCCTGCAGATTTCGGCGCGCGCCGTCACTGATTCGCGCGCCGAGCCGCCCGTCCCGCCGCCGGTGAGCACCTCCGGTCACTGGATCCGCAAGTGCATCACGACGGCCGGCTACAGCGCCGCGTGCTCGCCGTGCAGGTGGGGTACCACGCGCCGATCGCGTGAGCAGCGTGACGCCGACGTCGACAAGCACATCGCCGACACCGTGCCGGCGACCCAACAGGAAGGATCACCATGACCACTGACCCGAGCACGACCGAACTGATCTGGATCGACCGCGACTTCGACGACCTGCATGGGCTGATCGGGAAGGACAACGGGCACGACGTGAGCCTCGCCTATCCCGACTGCATCGGCCCGGCCTCGGTGTTCTCCGGCGTCGGCGCACTGACGCGTCGTCACGTCGGCCACTACCCGGACTGCCCTCGCGTGCATCCTATCCTGCGCTTGTGAACCCCGACGACCCGGCACAGTGAGCGCATGACCACCACCACCGACGCACGACACGCCGCACTCGTCGACGCCGGCTGGACGTCCAGAGCCACGGCTATCTCGTGCCGCCTGCCTCTTGACCCGATCGCCGCACCCACTCGCTCGCTGCTGCGTGGGAGCCACACCGCACCCGTGTCGACGAGGACATCGCCCGCGCACTCGGCGACAGTGACCGGCAGTGACCACCACCCGGGGGCCAGGTCGATCCGGTGTCGCGCAAACCTCCCAGACCGCCTTGCCGTGGCAGCTCACTCGCCCACGAATTTCCAAGACCCGCTAGGCTGAGAAATCTCACAGACAGTGATCGGCGCCCGAACGTGCCGGAAGTGCGACTCGAGCTGGCTGGGCGTGAGAGTGCGGGACGCCGGCGTCCTACTGCTCGACGGATTGCCGGCGCGCGACCGAGTACGAGCTACGGCGTGCGCAGGCGGCGGTCGAGGCGGCGGAGAAGAACATCCGCCGACATCGCGAGCATTTGGCGATCGAGCCGCACTACGGGCTGGACTGCTGCGCGAGACATCGTAGGGCCGCGCATCTGGAGTGACTGGAGGGTGAGCGGCTGCGTTTGGAAGCGCGGATGGCCGCGCTGCTCGACGACGAGGAGCGCGAGTCGTGAGTGACTTCGAGGACCGCGAAGCGGCGTACGTGAACCGTTCCGGCACGCCGGATGGCCGCCCGTGCGACTACCGTTCCCGTTCGATGTCGGTTCGGCGTGCTCGGCGTACGATGCGCATTACTGCCAGCCGCGGGCGGACCGGGTGGAGGCGTTCCTGGCTATGCCGGTGGAGCACCAGCAGGCCTACTATCCGTTCATATTCGACCCGTTCGATCTCGACAGTCCGCAGCTCGTCGAGACTGTTCCCGAGTCGGCGCCGATCCCTGGGAGACCTCGTAGCGATCCTGAAGCTCCAGCGGACCCGGATGACGTCGACCGGGACCAGCTCGCTGAGTATTTCCGCCGCCTCGACGGCGTGAACCCGCTACTGCTCGCAGCGGTCGCCCAGATGATGGAGCTCTGGTCCAAGGCGATGCTCGACGTGCGGGCGCGCCCGAACGCGATCGACACGATGACGCGATGAATGGCCGGCAAGTAGCGCTCGTGTTCGCCGGGAACAAGATGTCGATGGTGGACCGTAAGAACATGCGCCTGCCTGATCAGGACGCCGCCGAGTAGTAGTCTGGGCGCTGTCTGGGCAGCAAATCGGCGTCCCAGCGCACGTAGCCTCGCGGCTCGCAGCCAATCGGCGCGGCAGAGGCCAGTTTGCACAGGCACCTCCGAGACGCGTTGTCTTATCCCCACGCGCGCCCCGGAGCTCCTCGCAATGACCAGTTACCGTGCCACTACTGAAGAGTTGTAATCGTCCTACCGTTCAGAGATCCAGACCGCCCTGCGTGACGCCGACTACGCGACCCTTGAGGCGCGGCGCCAGCAACTAACCGCATTCGACCGGCCGACGACCAGGCAGAGAATCGAGATGGACGTCGTCCAGCAACGCATCGCCGGCGTCCGGCTCAATCAGCATGCGATCGCCCGCGCCCAAGCCGGCGACTACTCCGGCATGGAGGGGCCGGGTGTCCCGTAGCCGCTCTCGCCGCCGAACACGCCGCCGTCGCCGGGCTTACCGCCGGCGTCGCATGGCGACTGGTCGACGCCGAACACGGACCCCCGCGTATCCGCGTACCGCACCGCCGGCATGAACGCGATCCAGGCCTACTCGGCCCGCCGGGTGCTGAACGCGGCCGCCGCGAACAGCCTGGACAACGTGCTGCGCCGCGGCGACCGCAGGGCATGACCGCGTGATATCTCAGCGCGGTCGCCGATCAGGCCTACAGCAGCGCGTTCGGCAAGATATTGGCGGACCCTCAGCAGGGGCACCTGCGGTCTCCCCGCACGAGATGCGGGCGCTCCGCGAGATCGGCGCGATGCAGGACCAGCACCGCGCGATGAACGCCGCGTTGACAACGAGCGCATCGGGCTTCCCGTTACCGTTGACCGTGGACGTTTCGATCGTCCAAACCGGGAGCGGAGCCTCGAATCCGATCCGCGATTTGGCCCAACTCCGGACGATTGGCACGCATAATTTGCAGTTCGTCACCGCCGACTCGATCGTCGCCTGCTACGTCGCCGAGAGTTGGAACCGAGCTACGCCAGCCCGACGCTGGCCGGCCCGACGATCCGCAGCCAGCAAGATCGTGCGTTCGTGCAGTTCTCGATCGAGGCGTCGCAGAACTGGGAAAGCCTCGCGCCGCACCTGGAGGCGCTGATCGCCGACGCTAGGAACACCACCGACGCCACAGCGTGACTCAGCGGCAACGGCACCAACGCGCCGTACGGCGTGTTCTGCGGCAACGCCACCTACAGCCTCCGCACCACGCAACGCGTGCTGACCGCGACGACAGCGACCCTCGCAGCCGCCGACTCCTGGTCATTGAAAGCCGGCATCCCCCCCGCTTCATCGCCTCCACGACCTGGGCCGCGGCGCCGGCCACCTGAAACCAACTCACCAGCTCGTCCCACAAGGCAGCACGACGCTGGCGCGTCAGTTCGACGAGGCCGGGCGCGCCGGCAACTATCTCGGCAGGCCGAAAGTCGAATGGTCCACGATGGACACCGGGTCGACGACCGGCAAGAAACTCGTCTTCGTCGGCGACTGGAAGACCGGCTACGCAGTCGTTGATCGCCTCGACCTTACCGCCGAACTTCTGCCCCATATGCTCGGAAGCAACCGTTTGCCGCTGGGTGTGCGTGTTTTGTACTGCTACTGGAGATCGAGTGCCGCGGTGATCGCCGCCAACGCGCTGAGATATTTTGAGATCAACTAGGCCCGCTGATCGTCGGCGCGCCTGCCGCCCGAGCCATAACCCTCCGCCCGGTCACGGCCGCCGGGGGCGCCGGCACGCGGCCCTCCCCGTCCCGAGCTTGGCGGCCCGCGGCGGGGAGAGCCGCCCAACATGAGACGCCCCGCGAGCCGGAGAGTGACCGCGCGAGACGTCTCTTCGAGTCGGCGCTGATAGCTTGTCGGCATGGGCGAACCAGAAGGCGCGGCACAGCAAGGCCCTCAGATCATCATTCTCCCCGAGCAATTGGGCGGGGTGTGAGCTAACTTCGCGGCCGTGAATCACAGCCCTACGAGTTCACTCTTGACTTCGTTCGCATGCACTACAACCAGAATCCGCCTTCTGCTATTGTGATCGCCCGCGTGAACATGTCCCCGTTTTCGTCTCACAGCTGATCGAGGCGCTCTCCGAGAATTGGAAGAAGTACGCTAATAAAGCGATGCCGCGGGAGGTGCGCAACGATCACGGCGACTCGGGTGAAGGCGCGAGTTCTTGACGAGGAGCGTCGGGACCACCTGTCGCTGCACGTCTCGACCATGACGACGACAGGTTCTCCCGACGCGATCAGCTCGGCGACATGGGATGTCTACCGGCGTGCGATTCGCCGGAATCTCGGCGATGACGTGTACGAGCTCGCGGCCGAACGCCGGGCGTCCGCGCACAACGCCGTGACTTTCCCCGCACGGGCCGTGCTCGGCATCGACGACTAACGCGCTCTCGCGGACGTGGCCGATGGGCCGCTGTACGAGGTCAGGTTTCGCGCCGAGGTCGTCCTCAAAGAAGAGCACGACCTTCTCAGCCGGGAACAGCAGCGAGATGTCATCCATCGCCTAGAAACACACCCTGAACACGGCAAGCCCCTGACTGAACTGCTCAAGGGCTGATTTCGGCACCGAATCGGCGACGTCAGCGTGGTCTACGAGATCGACAAGGCCGCACGCGTTGTCGTGATCGTCGCCATCGGCAAGCGACGCGATTCAGAGGTATACAACATCGCGGGCAAGCGCCGCTGATGTGACAGCGCCCCCCCGCCACCCATCTTCGGGTGCGCGGGGCGTTCTGCCCGTGCTGTCAGTCCCCAGGGTAGGCCAGCCAGGCCAGCAGGCACACGGTGATCGTGAAGGCGAGCACGATCCACCCGGCCGCGCTCATCAGTGGAATTCCTGACCGAAGCGTTGCTCGTCGCTGCGCGAGTCGGCGACCGGCAGAGCGAGCGTCGCCGCGACGCTGAGCACCGCATGGCAGACCGCGGTGAGCACCTCGACGATCCGTTCGGCCTCGTCCGCGCCGAGCGCGCCGATCGTATCGAGCGTCCGCTCAGCCTCCTGGTAGTGTTGGCTGGCGGGGTTACGTGATGAGGTTGGCATAGCCGGTCCCCTGCTTCCTCAGGTGGTCGATTAGGCCCGGTCTCGTGCTCGCAACACGCGGCCGGGCCACTGGATTATGTGTTGAGCCTACGCGCGCTCTTCGATAGTCTCAACACTTATGAGTCGGGGTCCTGGCGTCACGCAGCGCGCGGCCGAGAGATACCTCGCCGGCCGGCCACGGGAGCATGCCGTAGTGCGGGCTGACGGGTCGGAGCGCCGGGTGCTGCCCTGGCCGGCTTGGGTGCACGTTTGCGTGCTGGCTTGCGCCGCGTACCACGGCCATCCCGGCAGCGACGAGTGCGCCGAGGTCACCCGCGCCGAGCTGGAAGCCGCGCGCCGCGCCGTCAAACGTCTGGAAGCCCGCGGGGTAGCCGAGACCGCCATACGACAACATCCCGAGGGCGGCAGGCAGCGGGTGCTCATGGTCCGTCCCGCGCTGACCGACGCCGAACGCGACGCCGAACGCGAATGGGAGACAGCGACAAGCCGCTCGTTTAGCGGAACTCGACGACGTCGCCGTCGGCCATCACGTAGTCCTTGCCTTCCATGCGCACCTTGCCGCGGGCGCGCGCTTCGGCCATCGATCCGGCAGCCACCAAGTCGCCGTAGGACACCACTTCGGCCTTGATGAAGCCGCGTTCGAAATCGGTGTGGATCACGCCGGCGGCCTGCGGCGCTGTTGCGCCGCGTTTGATCGTCCAGGCGCGGGCCTCCTTGGGGCCGGCCGTCAGGAAGGACTGCAGGCCGAGCGTGCCGAAGCCGACGCGGGCGAGCACGTCCAGCCCGGACTCCTGCTGGCCCATGGACTGCAGCAACTCCAGCGCCTCGTCGTCGGGCAGCTCGATCAGTTCGGACTCGGTCTTGGCGTCGAGGAAGATCGCCTCGGCCGGTGCGATCAGCGCCCGCAGCTCGTCCGTGAACCCAGTGTTGGCGATCTCGTCCGGGTCGACGTTGAAGACGTAGAGGAAGGGCTTGGCCGTCATCAGGTGCAGTTCGCGCAGCGGCTCGGGGTCCAGCCGCGCCGCGAACACCGTCTGCCCGTTCTCGAGCACCTGCTGCGCCTGCTCGGCAGCCGCCACCACCGGCGCCTTGTCCTTCTGCAGCCGAGCCTCTTTCTGCAACCTGGGCAGGACCTTCTCGATCGTCTGCAGGTCGGCCAGGATCAGCTCGGTGTTGATCGTCTCGATGTCGTCCTTCGGGGAGATCGCGCCGTCGACGTGCACGACGTCGGGGTCTGTGAACGCCCGGATCACCTGGCAGATCGCGTCGGCTTCGCGGATGTGGGCGAGGAACTTGTTGCCGAGCCCGGCGCCCTCGCTCGCTCCCTTGACGATGCCCGCGATGTCGACGAACGACACGGTGGCCGGAACGATCTTGGCTGAGTTGAACAGCCTGGCGAGGACCGCGAGCCGTGGCTCAGGGACGCCGACAACGCCGATGTTGGGGTCGATTGTCGCGAACGGGTAGTTGGCCGCGACCACGTCGTTCTTGGTCAGCGCGTTGAACAGCGTGGACTTGCCTACGTTGGGCAGGCCGACGATGCCGATGGTCAGGGCCACGGGCGGCCAGTCTACGGCCGCGAACTCTTCCGCCGCGCTCCGCCTCGCGCGCTCGAAATCCTCTGTTCCCTTCTCGTTCCCTCCTCGAGTTGTTCGACCATCGGCGCGCCACAGGCCACCGTGGGTCGAACAAGTCGAGGAGGGAAGACGGACGGGAGACGGAGGGGAGACGAGGGTTGGCGAGGGGAAGCTGGCGCGTCGCTTCGCGGAAATGTCGGCGACCGGTGTCAGCATCGGTGCCATGAACCTGACCGCGGTCCTGCTCGCCGTTGCCGCCCTGCTCGTCGGGCTGGTCATGGGCTGGCTGCTGGCGCGCCAGCGGACGGACGCCGCCGTGCGCGCTGCGGACACCGAGCTGGCCCGGCTCGGCGCCGCCCTGCAGGCCGAGCGCGACGCGGCGCGGGAGCGCGAGCTGATGCAACAGCGCGGCGACGAGCGGGTGCGGGAGGCGTTCGGCGCGCTGGCCGGTGAGGCGCTGCACCGCAACAACGAGGCGTTCGTGGCGCTGGCCGAGGCACGGCTGGCCACGGCCAAGACGGCCGCCGCGGGAGAGCTGGCCCAGCGGCAGCAGGCCATCGAGGGTCTGGTGGCGCCCCTTCGCGAGTCGCTCGACCGCGTGCAGGAGCAGCTGTACCGCGTCGAGCGCGAGCGCACCGGCTCGTACTCGGCGCTGCTGGAGCAGATCGGCACGATGCGCCAGACCTCCGAGCAGCTGCGCACCGAGACGGCACAGCTGGTCACGGCGCTGCGTGCCCCCCAGGTACGCGGCCGGTGGGGTGAGCTGCAGCTCGAACGCGCAGTCGAGGCCGCGGGCATGACCGAGCACATCGACTACGTCACCCAGCCGACCGCGACGGGCGACGACGGCACGGTGCGTCCCGACCTGGTGGTGCGCCTCGTCGGCGGCAAGAACGTCGTCGTCGACTCCAAGGTCGCCTTCAGCGGATACCTCGAGGCAATGGAGGCCAAGGACGAGGCCACCCGGGCCGGACGGCTCAAGGCGCACTCCCGGCACCTGCGCGAGCACATCAATTCACTCGGTGACAAGGCGTACTGGGAGCGGTTCGCCCCGTCACCGGAGTTTGTCGTCTGCTTCGTTCCGGCCGACGCATTCCTCGACGCCGCGCTGCGGGAGGATCCCGCGCTGCTCGAGCACGCGTTCAGCCGCAACGTCGTCGTCGCCACTCCGTCGACGCTGGTGACGCTGCTGCGGACCGTCGCCTACACCTGGCGGCAGGACGCCCTTGCGGCCAACGCCGCCGAGGTGCACCGGCTCGGCCGCGAGTTGTATCAGCGCCTTTCCACGATGGGCGGGCACATCGACAAGCTGGGCCGCTCGCTCAACGGCGCGGTCGGCTCGTACAACCAGACGGTCGCGTCACTCGAGGGGCGGGTGCTGGTCACCGCGCGCAAGATGGCGGACCTGAAGGTCGTCGATCCTTCGGAGGCACTCGAAGCCCCGTCCCAGCTGACCGAGACGGCACGCTCGACCCAAGCGCCGGAGCTCACCGAGCAGCGCGTGGTCTCGCTGGCCAAGCAGCACCTGCCCATTGGCCAGGCAGAGTTGCCATCGGCATCCGAAGCATCGGGAGCGTGAGGCGGGACGCGGTGTTCGCCCGCAAGGCACGCATTCGGTCTGTGTTTGACCGCAATCGCTCAGCTTCGCGCGGTACCGTTTGGGCAATGTCCCGGACAGCTCTAGGCGGTTGGCAGCCCGTGATGGCGCGACGCTCGCCTTCCCGAATCGGTCTGGTCCGCGGCCGCATTCGCCAACAGCGAAGGAGCGCCCCCTGGTGAACGCGCCCGCCTGGTCAGGTGAGCCGCAGGGCGGCGGGTACTCCGGATCGTCAGGTCAGTGGTCCGACGAAGGCTGGGATGCGCCGACGCACGTCAAGTCCGCCTCGGCCGACCCGGTGGCCAGCTACCCGGCCACACCGAGCTATGGCGAGCCGGCGAGCTACCCCGGCCCGCCGACGTATCAGCCGGTCACCAGTCCGGACAGCACACCTCGCGTCACGGCAGCCGACGCGTTCATCTCACGCAGCGCGACCCGCGCGGCGGCCCGGGCCAGCACGCGCGAACGGGGCATCGCCGGCTGGCAGGCGGTGCTCGTCCTCATCGCCATCGCGGGTCTCGGCGGCGTGTTCGATCTAGTACGTGGTTCGTCGGTCAAGGGCGGATTCAACATCGCGCTGATCGTCGCGGCGATCGTGGCGATATTGATCGTGCGGCGCAGCGAGATGTTCCCGGTCCTGGTCGCTCCGCCGCTGGTCTACTTCGTCGCGTCGGCCGGTCTGCTCTACATCCGCTCCAGCGGGCTGCACGACCGTTCGCGACTGCTCGACGCAGCCATCAACTGGCTGGTCTATGGCTTCCCGGCCATCGCTGGAGCCACCGCAGCCGTGTTGATCATCGGCGGGGCGAGAATGCTGCTGCGCCGCTGAGCCCAATCAGCGGTTGTGGTTGATCGTCTTGAGATCGCGGCGCAGCTCCTGCGGCAGCGCGAACGTCAGCCGCTCCTCGGTGTGGCTCACTTCTTCCAGGTCGGCGTAGCCGTGTTCGGCCAGCCATCGGACGACCTCGGTCACCAGGATCTCGGGCACCGACGCCCCCGACGACAAACCGACCGAGGTAACGCCCGCGAGCCACGCCGGGTCGATGAGGGTCGCGTTCTCGATCAGGTGGGCCGCCCGGGCACCGGACGCCAGCGCCACCTCGACCATGCGCACCGAGTTGGAGGAATTCGCCGATCCGACGACCAGGAACAACTGCACCCGCGGGGCGATCACCTTCACGGCGGCCTGCCGGTTCTGCGTCGCGTAGCAGATGTCATCGCTTGGCGGGGACTCGAGTAACGGGAACCGCTCACGTAGCTCGTCGACCGTCTGCATCGTCTCGTCCAACGACAAGGTCGTCTGCGAGAGCCAGACCACCTTGGCCGGGTCACGAACCTCGGTGCTGGCCACACCGTGCGGACCGTCGACGAGCGTGATGTGCTCCGGTGCCTCGCCCGTCGTCCCGACGACCTCCTCATGGCCCTCGTGGCCGATCAACAGGATGTCGTAGCCTTCGGCGGCGAACCGGCGTGCCTCGTTGTGCACCTTGGTCACTAGCGGGCACGTAGCATCGATCGTCTTGAGCTGACGCCGCTGGGCCTCGGCGTGCACCTCCGGAGCGACGCCGTGGGCGCTGAATACCACGATCGCACCCTCAGGGACCTCCTCGGTCTCCTCCACGAAGATCGCGCCACTCCGCTCCAGCGCATCGACCACGTGCAGGTTGTGCACGATCTGCTTGCGGACGTAGACGGGGGGACCGTAATGGTCCAGCGCCTGCTCGACCGTTTGCACGGCGCGGTCGACGCCCGCGCAATATCCGCGGGGCTTCGCGAGCAAGACCCGTCCGGCAGGCCGCGCTCTGGCTGCTGGCGAGCCGAGCGTGCTGGCCTGCGAATTCGTCATGCCTCGATGGTACGGATGCGCGGTGAGCGAACGAGCATCGCAGGCGCGCCAGCGCCGAGCTTGTGCGGGGTCCCTGCGAAATCGCGAAGCGATTTCGTGGGGTGCAGGTGCGGAACGAGCGGCCGAGAGCGCTTGCGCGAAGAGGCGAGAGCAATGAGGACCGCATGGTGGAGGGACGCGACGTGATGCGGCACGCTGGTGGCATGTCGCAGCTACCCAGCCTGCTGCGGGCCGCTCTGGGTCTGGTCGTCACCACGATCGACAACGCCCGCACGCTGCCAGCCAAGATCATCGAGTTGCCGGTCCTCGCGGTAAGTACCGCGTTGCAGGCATCATTGCGCGCCCAGCAACGCTACGCGGAGCTGGAGATGCGCGGGGACGAGCTGCTCGGGCGATTGCGCCCAGCCCCAGACGAAGCGCCCGAGTGGGCCACGTTCGACGAGCCACCCTCGGCAAACGGCCGGGCGGTCCCATCGGCCATTGCGCCGCCCGCTACGCCAGCACCGCCACAGACCCAGGCACCGAGGCAGGCGGCCGCGGCTGCGCCCGCCGAGCACGCACCTGCCAAGAAACCTCCGGCCAAGACGGCCCGCAAAGCGGCCGGGAAGCCCGCGGCGGTACAGCAGAGCACACCCGAGCGCTGATGGCCAAGCTGGACTCGTCGCCGGAGCATCCGGTCCCGGTCCGGGTCGTAGCGCAACGCATCGGCGGCTGGATCGCCAGGCTCGGCGAGATCTGGGTCGAAGGGCAGGTCGCGCAGCTCACCCGCCGCCCTGGGCTTGCCACGCAGTTCCTAACCCTGCGCGACACCGATGCCAACATCTCACTGATCGTGACGTGCGCTCGAGGGGTGCTCGGTGAGGACGTGCGGGAGGGCGCCCGAATCGTCGCCCTGGCCCGACCGGACTTCTACCTCGAACGCGGCACACTCAGCCTGCGGGCCACCCAGATTCGTCAGGTGGGGCTCGGCGAGTTGCTCGCCCGGCTCGAGGCGCTGCGCCGCCTGCTCGCCGCCGAAGGTCTTTTCGCCGCCGAACGCAAGCGTTCACTGCCGTTCCTCCCGCGCTGTGTGGGGCTGATCAGCGGCCGGGCGAGCGCCGCCGAACGCGATGTCGTCGAAAACGCGCGCAGACGGCTTCCGGCAAGCCGGTTCCGGATCGAGAGCGTTGCGACGCAAGGCACGTCCGCGGTCAGCGAGGTGGTCGCCGCGTTACAGCGGCTGGACACCGATGACGAGGTGGACGTGATCGTAATCGCGCGCGGCGGCGGCAGCGTCGAGGACCTGCTCCCGTTCAGCAACGAGACGCTGCTGCGTGCGGTGGCTGCCTGCCGAACGCCCGTGGTCAGCGCGATCGGGCACGAGAGCGACCAGCCGTTGCTCGACCTGGTCGCGGACGTCGCGGCGTCGACGCCGACCGATGCCGCGAAGCTGATCGTCCCGGATCTCGCCGGTGAGCTGCGCGCAGTGCGGGAGCTGCGCGCCCGGTCCAGAACAAGCATCCGTCGCCGGCTGCTGGCCGAGACCGAGCTGATGACCGGCCTGCCGCACCGACTACGGCACGCGATCCGAGCACGGCTCGAGCAGGCGCAGCACGACGTCGACGCGCAGCGCGACCGTGCACGCCGCCGATTGACGGCTCTGCTCTCCGCGGCAACCAACGAGGTGGACCACATCCGCGCCCGGGTTCGCACGTTATCGCCACAATCGACGCTGCAGCGGGGATACGCGGTCGTCCGGCGGCCGGACGGGGCCGTGGTGCGCGCACCCGCGCAGGCTGTTGGGCGCTTGCGCGTCCGCGTGGCCGAGGGGGAGTTCAGCGCCGCTAGGGTCAATTCATGAACGACGGGCCGAGCTACGAGCAGGCGCGAGCGGAGCTCGGCGAGATCGTCCGGCAGCTCGAGTCGGGCGGGCAGACGCTGGAAGAGTCGCTGGCCTTGTGGCAGCGCGGCGAGGATCTCGCTGCGATCTGCCAGCGATGGCTCGACGGCGCCACGGCCCGGCTCGACGGCGCGATCGCGGCCCGCGAGACCGGTTCCGATGCCAGCGCGGAAACGACCGAGTAGCCGGCCTTTCTGTGGAAGCCGCCCAGCCTGCGGAGTCCGTCGTCGCACTGATCCGGCGCCACGACCCGAACGGGTACGCGCTGCAGCGCGCGATCCGTGCGGCCATCGTCATCCCGGTGGCGTTCGCCATCGCGTCTCAGGTGATCGGCGACAGCCAGGTCGCAACGTTCGCCGCGTTCGGGTCGTTCGCGTTGCTGCTGTTCGTCGATTTTCCCGGCAGCCGCGCCGGCCGATTCGGTAGCTACCTGTTACTGGCGCTGGTCGGCGCGGCGCTGATCACGCTCGGCTCGCTCGCGTCCAGTCGGGCGTGGGTGGCCACCGTGAGCATGGCGGTCATCGGGTTCGCGGTGCTGTTCGCCGGAGTGGTGAGCGCGGCAACCGCGGCAGCGGGTCGGGCGGCGCTGCTCACGTTCATCCTGCCGGTGACCCTGCCCGCGGACGCGGGCGACATCCCGCTGCGGCTCGGCGGGTGGGGGCTTGCGGTGGCGTTCAGCGTCCCGGCGGCCCTGCTGCTCTGGCCACCGCGTGAGCACGACGCGCTTCGGGCGCGGGCCGCCGCCGTGTGCGCGGCCCTCGCCAACTCGCTGGACGCGCGCCTGTCGGCGCTCGCCGTGCACGACGCAGCGCAGGCCAGCCGGGACACGCTGACGGACCTGCGATCGACCTTTCGCGGCACGACTTTTCGACCGGTCGGGCTGACCACCGGCAGCCGGGCCCTGGTCCGACTGGTCGACGAGCTCGAATGGCTGCATTCGATCATCGCGCAAACCGACCCTGCCGAGGTGCCCCAGTGGCCCCAGCTCGCCCGTGAGGTCTGCGCCGCCGCGACCGGGGTGCTCCGGGCGAGCGCCGAGGGCCTGCGGATGCCACCGGCGCAGGCCGCCGCACCGCTGCGCGTGGCGCTGGCCGACCTGGAAGCCACCCGCCCGGCAGTCGTCCGGGCAACCCGGGCCGGGCTGACCTCGGCAGACGGCGTACACGGCCCGTATCAGGCGCATGAGATCGCGTACGCCGCAAGCCTGGTCGGCACTACCGTCAGCTGGGCAGTGGCCGCGGACGCGCGCCCGCTACTAGCCACGCTGCTAGGCAGACGCCCGGTGTCCGACTTGCTCGGGCCGCTCGTGCCGGCTGGGCGACTCATCTCCGATCACATCGAATGGCACTCGGTCTGGCTGCGGAACAGCATTCGTGGCGCCGTCGGGTTGAGCGCGGCCGTGTTATTGGCTCAGCTGACCGGTGCGCAGCACGCGTTCTGGGTCGTCCTCGGGGCCTTGTCGGTGCTGCGATCCAACGCGCTGTCGACGGGGTCGACGGTCCTGCGCGCGGTCCTCGGGACCGCGGCCGGCTTCCTCGTCGGCGGACTGCTGGTGTTCGTCATCGGCACGGATTCCGCCGTCTTGTGGGCTTTGCTGCCGGTCGCGGTGCTGTTCGCCGGGTTCGCTCCGGAGGCGATCTCCTTCGCCGTCGGGCAGGCCGGGTTCACGGTGGTCGTCCTGATCCTGTTCAACATCATCCAGCCGACCGGCTGGCGGGTCGGTCTGGTACGGATCGAGGACGTCGTACTCGGCTGCGCCGCAAGCCTCGCGGTGGGCCTGCTGTTCTGGCCGCGCGGCGCGGCAGGAGCTATCGGCACCGCGTTGAGCGAGGCCTACCGCGCGGGTGCGGACTACCTGCGAGCCGCGGTAGACCACGCCGTGCACCGCGGCTCGGGTTCCGTCGACGGTTTGTCCGCGTCCTTGGCGGCGGCGCACCGCATGGACGATGCGCTGCGGCAATACCTCGCCGAACGGGGGGCCAAGAACGTCGACCTCGTGCAGCTCACCAAGGCGCTCAACGGGGCGACCCGGCTGCGTCTGGCCGGACAGGCCATCGCCGGGCTGCCCGGGCAGGACCCCCTGGTCGATACGGCCCCGTTCGCCGGGGCGAACGACCTGCTGAGCGGCCGCGCCGTCGCTGTGCACGCCTGGTATTCGGCCGTCGCGGACACCCTGGACCCACGCCGTCGCGGGGCCTCGGTGTATCCGCCGACCCAATGGGCCAACGAGCCGTCCGTCCATGACACGCTGCGCCGCGAGTTGCTCGCCTCATGTCCGCCCGACGACGAGCACGTCGAGCATGCGCGGCTGCTGCTGTGGGCCGCCCTGTACCTGCACGACCTTCAGGTGCTCGAACCACAGCTGGCACCGGCGATCAGCGCGATAGCTGCCGAGCCCACGAGGCAGGCCAGCTCTGCCAAGATGAGCCGATGACTGAGAATGTTCCGCCGGCGCTCGCGGTCGACCGGCAGGCACCTGACCGCAACCTCGCGCTAGAGCTGGTGCGAGTCACCGAGGCGGCGGCAATGGCGGCGGGCCGGTGGGTGGGTCGCGGCGACAAGAACGGCGGCGACGGGGCAGCAGTCGACGCCATGCGAACCCTGATCGGCACCGTGTCGATGCGCGGCGTCGTGGTCATCGGCGAGGGCGAGAAGGATGCCGCGCCCATGCTGTACAACGGCGAACACGTCGGCGACGGCACCGGGCCGCTGTGCGACGTGGCCGTCGACCCGATCGACGGCACCACGCTGATGGCGAAGGGGATGCCGAACGCGCTGGCCGTGATCGCGGTCGCCGAGCGGGGCAGCATGTTCGACCCGTCCGCCGTCTTCTACATGGACAAGATCGCCACCGGCCCGGAGGCCGCGGACGCCATCGACATCACCGCGCCGGTCGGCGAGAATGTCCGCCGCGTCGCCAAGGCCAAGCGGGGTCAGCCCGAAGACGTCACGGTCTGCATCCTCGACCGCCCTCGCCACCAGCAGCTGGTCGACGAGGTCCGCGCGGCTGGGGCCCGGATCAAGTTCATCAGCGACGGCGACGTAGCCGGGGCGATCATGGCCGCCCGCGTAGGCACCGGCATCGACCTGCTGGTCGGCATCGGCGGCACCCCGGAGGGCATCATCGCGGCGGCGGCACTGCGCTGCATGGGTGGCGTCCTGCAGGGACGGCTGTGGCCGCGTGACGACACCGAACGGCAGAAGGCCATCGGCGCCGGGCACGATCTGGACCGGGTGCTGACCACGCCCGATCTCGTGCGGGGCGAGGACATCTTCTTCTGCGCCACCGGCATCACCGACGGCGAGCTGGTGCGCGGGGTGCGCTATTACGCCGATTCCGTGCAGACCGAGTCGATCGTCATGCGGTCGAAATCAGGGACGATCCGAGTCATCGATTCGCTGCACCAGCTGGGGAAACTTCGGGCCTACTCGTCGGTCGACTTCGACCGGCACTGATCCAGCGCAAGTCCCACACCCAGCCAGCCGCGATAGCGTCAGTACAGCGAAGTGGCAGATGAGGAGACGGTCATGTTGGTAGTGACGACGAATGACATCCCCGGCTGGCAGATCCAGCGGGTCTGCGGCGAGGTGTTCGGCCTGACCGTGCGCTCACGCAATGCGTTCTCGCAAATGGGTGCGGGACTGAAGTCGATGTTCGGCGGCGAGCTGCAAGGGATGACGAAGAACCTCACCGAAAGCCGCAACGAGGTGATGGGCCGGATGCTCGAGGCGGCCCGGCAGCGCGGCGGCAACGCAGTGATCGGCATGCGATTCGACACGTCGGAGATGGGTGACGTGTGGTCGGAGATCTGCGCGTACGGCACGGCGGTCGTCGCGGTCCCGGTCGACGATGCGGCCCGGCAGACCGCGGCCGAGCTCGGTTACGGCCAGTCGGCGCCGGCTGCGACTCCTGCGTACCAGCAGTCTTGAGCCGGCCAGCGCGCTGAGGCCAGTCTCACGGCGCGGCGGCAGCCGGTCGGCCTACGATCGGGACGCAGCAAACGCCGATCTCGAGGAGTCGCAGGTGGCTAGCGAGGAGTACCGCGTCGAGAGGGACTCGATGGGCGAGGTCCGCGTCCCGGCGGACGCCAAGTGGCGCGCGCAGACCCAGCGGGCGGTCGAGAACTTCCCAATCTCGGGACTGCCCATCGAGCGCGAGCTGATTGCCGGCCTGGCGCTGATCAAGGGCGCAAACGCCCGGGTGCGCGCCCAGCGCGGACTGCTCGACCCCGCGAAGGCCGACGCCATCGCGTCGGCTGCGACCGAGGTCGCGCGGGGCGACTGGGACGACCACTTCCCGATCGACGTGTACCAGACGGGCTCGGGCACGTCGTCCAACATGAACGCCAACGAGGTGCTCGCGTCGCTCGCCGCGCAACGGCTCGGCTCGCCCGTGCACCCGAACGACGACGTGAACCACCCGCTGTCGAGCAACGACCAGTTCCCGTCGGCGATCCACCTGGCGGCCACCAAGGGCGTGGTCAGCGACCTCGCTCCGGCGTTGGAGCATCTCGGTACGGCGCTGGCGGCCAAGGCGGAGGAGTTCGCGAGCGTCGTCAAGTCCGGGCGTACCCATCTAATGGACGCGACGCCGGTGACGCTCGGGCAGGAGTTCGGCGGGTACGCGGCCCAGGTGCGGTACGGCCTGGAGCGACTGCAGGCGGTGTTACCCCGCGTCGCAGAGCTGCCGCTCGGCGGCACCGCCGTAGGCACTGGCATCAACGCGCCGGCCGGGTTCGCCGCCGACGTGATCACCCTGCTGGCCACCCGGACCGGCCTGCCATTGACCGAGGCGCGCAACCACTTCGAGGCGCAGGGCGCCATGGACGGGCTGGTCGAGCTGTCCGGCCAGCTGCGCACGATCGCCGTCGGACTGAACAAGATCGCCAACGACATCCGCTGGATGGGCTCCGGGCCGCGCACGGGGCTGACGGAGCTGTTCCTGCCGGACCTACAGCCCGGCTCGTCGATCATGCCCGGCAAGGTCAACCCGGTGCTGTGCGAGGCGGTCTGCCAGGTGGTCGCGCAGGTCGTCGGCAACGACGCTGCGGCCGGCTGGGGCGGCGCGAACGGCAACTTCGAGCTGAACGTCATGCTGCCAGTGATCGCCCGCAATGTGCTCGAATCGATCCGGCTGCTGGCCAACGTGTCGCGCGTGTTCGCCGACCGGTGCGTCAGAGGCCTGGTCGCCAACGTCGAGCGCTGCCGCGAGTACGCCGAGTCGTCGCCGTCGATCGTCACCCCGCTCAATCACTACGTGGGCTACGACGAAGCAGCCAAGATCGCCAAGCAGGCGCTGGCCGAACGCAAGACGATCCGCGAGGTCGTGATCGAGCGCGGCCACGTCCCGGTCACGCTTAGCGAGGAGCAGCTGGACCAGGTGCTCGACGTCTTGTCGATGACCCGGCCTAGCTGAGCCGAAGACGCCACCTGTGAGCCGCGCACGCGCCGGTCACACCTTTCGGATGACCCGCCGGATGTCGAGGGTCCGTAGAAGATGGTCGATGTCTCGGGGTCGGAGGTCAGGATCTCCCAGCCTGGTCGATCGGCGGCAACGAGGGCCACGAGCGCATCGAGCACGTCCGTCGTCCGACACCGCAACGAGCAGGAACAGCACCGCGCCTCCCGCGATGATTCGGCGCATGCCCCAAGCGTAGGTCTCGCCCTCCTCGAGCCGCCGCGGCGAGGATGACAATGCCGCTCACCGATCCGCCGATCCGCTAACCGAGACGGCGGAGGCTGGAAAGGGAGATGCGACGACTGTGACTGTCACCGGGACAGGCTTGGCGGCAACCCGAATCGGGTGAGGTCGGCGGTGAGGAAGGCGGTCACCTCGGCGACGCGTCCGCTGCGGATGGTGAGCACGTCGAGGCCGCCGGGCAGGTATTCCCCCGCCGGTTCATCCCACAGGTAGGTGCCGAAGGCCACCTGGCCGTTCGCCGTGGTGGGCAGGAACCGCCAGTGAGACTGCAGCGGGCCGCGGAGCAGGAAGGCGCGTATTTCGTCGTGGCCGTGGTACCACTCGGGCATTGGCGGCATCGAGTAGCGCGCGTCCTCGGCCAGCAGCGCGACGATCGCGTCGACGTCACCGGCTTGCCAGGCGTCGACCCAGCGGCTGACGATCGCGCCGATCGCCGCCTCGCCCAGGTCACGCAGGACCGTCTGCTGACTCGGCGCGGTCGAGTCGATCACCTTGCGGGCCCGC
This sequence comes from uncultured Actinomycetota bacterium, assembly GCA_963839995.1. Lineage (GTDB taxonomy): Bacteria > Actinomycetota > Actinomycetes > Mycobacteriales > Jatrophihabitantaceae > CAWIUB01. The sequence continues at coordinate 129,447 of CAWIXH010000003.1, forward strand.
TGCAGGGCGCTGTTCACGGCTGCGGTGGACGTGTCGAGCTGCACGGCCACCTCGGCCGCCGTGAACCCGAGCACGTCGCGCAGGATCAGCGCCGCCCGCTGGATCGCGGACAGCTTCTGCAGCGCCGCGACGAACGCGAGCTCGACGCTCTCCCGGGTGAGGTAGCGGGTTTCGGGCGACGTGTCCGGGTAGGGCTCCAGCCAGCTGATCTCGGTCGCCGGCGTGCCAGGCGCGACGTCGACCGGCAGCTCGCGACGGCCGCGCCGCTTCAGGGCGGTGAGGCAGCGGTTGGTCGCGATCTGGTACAGCCACCCGCGGACGAAGCCGCGGTCGTCGAGACGGTCGACGCTGCGCCAGGCACGGATCAGGCTTTCCTGCACCACGTCCTCGGCGTCGTGCACCGAGCCGAGCATCCGGTAGCAGTGCGCCAGCAACTCGCCGCGGTACGGCGCGACCAGCTGCTCGAACGCGCCGGAGTTGCCCGACCGCGCGGCGTCGAGCAGGTCGGCGGGCGCGCTCATCCGCCCATCATGGCGCGTTGCGATGAGTTCGTGCCCGAGCCGGGGTTCCACCTTCAAGAACCGTCCACAAGGAGGAGCCAATGAGCGATGAACAGCAGATCCGCGGTCTGATCGCGCGATGGGCCGCGGCCGTCCACGACGGCGACCTGCCCACTGTCCTCGCCGACCACGCACCCGACATCGTCATGTTCGACGTCCCGCCGCCCGAGCACGGCCTCCGCGGCCTGGACGCCTACCGCGACAGCTGGCCGGGCTTCTTCGAGTGGCAGGCCTCCGGCGCGGTGTTCGAGATCGAATCGCTGGACGTCACGGCCGGCGCGGACGTCGCGTTCGCGTTCGCGCTGCTGCGCTGCGGCACGCCCGCGGACTTCGAGCGCGACCCCGAGCAGCGGCTGCGGCTCACCATCGGGCTGCGCAAGGTGGGCCAGCGGTGGGTCGTCACCCACGAGCACCATTCGTTCGCCGACTCGACCGGATCCCCGGACTTCTCCGCCGCCGAGGTTCGGGCGGTGTATCAGCAGTGGTTCGACCGCACCGCGGCCAAGGACCTCGACGGGCTAATGGAGCACATCGCGCCGGACATCGTGTCCTACGAGCAGGTTGAGCCGTTGCAATACGTCGGCATCGACGACGTCCGCGAGGTGTGCCGCCGCGGCCTCCAGTCATCACCCGCGCGAATCGACTTCGACGTCCCCGACCTCACCGTCCGTGTGTACGGCGACCTCGCCGTGGCCTGGGGACTCGACCACATCACCGCCGACGGTGCCGAGACCCGATCCCGCGGCACCCGCGTCTTCGAACGGCGCGATGGCGACTGGCAGATGATCCACCAACACCTGTCCATCCCAGCGTCGGACGACTGATCAGGGCCGGTGCAGCACGAATCGGCGCACGGCCCGCCCACACCACCGTCCCGTCACGGTGGCGCTCCCCTCGACCGGCTCATCGACGACCGCTCCACGCGGTCCACCTGACCAACGCATCACCAGTTGTGCCACTAATCGAACCACGTGCGGCGCAGTTTGCTCGTCGCGCGGCAGGCGTGTGCGCCGCTCTGCTACCGGCGCTCAGTGTCCTGTTTGAGGCGCGGTATCCGGGCGCACGGTCCGGGCGCGCGTGCGGCTGCGGTTCTCCGATGGAATGTCGCTGGGTGCGCCGTGTCGCGGCCGGTAGTTACCGTTCGCCGCTTCAATGGCGCCATCGTTGACGATCGGCCGCGATATGGCACGCGGTACCGCCGTGGTGGTAGCTCGACTGGCAACCGCTGCCGTCTTGCTGCGGGCGACGGCGCGGTAGACAGTCGATCGGGCCACGCCGAACAGATCACCGAGTTCGGCGGTGCTGTATTCGCCGCTGCGCAGCAGGTCGGCCAGGTGTGCTTCCTGGCGCGGGTTGAGCTTGGGCTGCTTTCCGCGCAGGTGACCCTTGGCCTTCGCCACTCGCATGCCCTCGCGAGTCCGCGAGCGGATGAGGTCGGCCTCGAATTCGGCCACCATCGCCAGGACGTTGAACAGCAGGCGACCGACCGGGTCGGTCGGGTCGTACACCGATGCGCCGAGGTTGAGGCGGACCTTGCGCTTGGTAAGGTCCTCGGCGATGGCGCGCGCGTCGGGCAGCGAGCGGGCCAGTCGGTCGAGTTTGGTGACCACGGGCGTGTCACCGGCGCGGCAGGCGGCCAAGGCTTCCCGCAGGCCCGGCCGGTCACGATTAGTTCCGGTCAGTCCGTGATCGACGTAGATCCGCGACGGCTCGACGCCGAGGGCCGCGAGGCCATCGCGCTGAGCGGTCAGGTCCTGCTCTTCGGTGCATATAGCGCCGCGCGTTGAGTGGATGGGTCGAGTCGGCGTGAGCGCTCGCGTCGCCACACTCGCTCGGTGTCCTTGTCAGCGAACGAACGCAACACACCGCATAGCATAGCATAACATAACGTATCGCGTTATTACCGCGCTACGTTATACTCGACAGGCTGGCGGGCCGAACAGACGACGCGTCTCGTCGGCTCGCGGCCGTGACGGATACCCATCAGTTCCGTGTAACAACGGATCCACCGTCGGCACGGAGGACCGGAAGATCCGCGTGGCCGTACGTGATGTGGTGTTCGCTCCCGCGGACTGCCGCGTATCTGGAGCTGTTCGCCGTGCATGCTCGATACGTGAGACTCCTGGTACTTGGCGGGACTCGTTTCGTTGGCCGTGCTGTGATCGCTGAAGCAATCGAGCGCGGTTGGGATGTGACGGCGCTGCATCGTGGAGTTACCGGCCGCGTACCGGCGGGTGTGACCGTGCTCCATGCCGATCGAGCAGATAACTCTGCACTGGCTTCGAGCCTGGGAACAGGGACGTGGGACGTCGTTGTCGACACCTGGTCCGGAGCGCCGCGGGTTGCCACCGCGGCGGCCGTGTTGCTGGCCGAACGGGCCGACCAGTACTGCTACATGTCGAGCGGATCGGTATACGTCTGGGGCAAGCACGTCAACGAAACCTCCCCGGTCGTCGAGGGCAGCGCGGATGGCCAGACTGGTGACTATGCCGCGCTCAAGCGCGGAGCCGAGCTTGGGGTATTGATGTCCTTCCCCAATGCGCTACTCGCCCGACCCGGATTGATCCTGGGCCCGTACGAGGACATAGGACGCCTTCCGTGGTGGTTGTCGCGGATCAGCCGCGGTGGTCGTGTCATCGCGCCCGGCCGGCCCGAGCGGCCACTCCAATATGTCGATGTGCGTGATCTGGCTGCGTGGGCACTGAACGGGCTGGCCAGCGGCCTCAGTGGGCCGGTCGACGTTATCGGTCCATCAGGTCACGCCACGACGAAGCAACTTCTCGATGCGTGCATCGCTGCGACCGGCTCCGACGCCGAGCTGGTGTGGGTGAGTGAAGACGATCTTCATGCCGCGGGGATCCAACCCTGGACCCAGCTGCCTTGCTGGGTTCCCGAACAAGGAGAGTTCGCCGGCTTCCTCGAGGTCGACACGCGCCGAGCGGCAGCTACCGGCCTGAGCTGCCGGCCGGTAGCCGACACTGTCAGCGATACCTGGCAATGGTTGCTGCGTGACAACCGGCTTCCGGCCCAGCGAACCGACCGCGACGCACATGGGCTTCCGCCAGAATCCGAGGCAGCGCTGTTGTCCCGTTAAGGAAAGGCGGGGCACCATCTCACCAAGGAGCGTCGGCGAAGACGCCGTGTCAGTAGCGGATCCGCTTGCGGTGCACCCAGATCGGTTAGGTATCTCCACGGAGAGCGCGCAGATGGGCGCGGCGGCCGGCCAGGTATGGCTCGACGTCGTACAGGCGAGTGAGTGCGAGCCAGTCCACGGCCGTGCGGCGACCCTCGACGACCAGGCCATGCTCGGCCTGCGGTGCGGCTGCCCACCAGCGATCGTCTTCATCCCAGATCTCGAAGCGTACCGGCACAGTGTTCACGGGAATGGCAACGTGGCCGGTGGGCGCCACCTCGGCCTGGTGGCGACGTCGTAGGCAGTCATCCTTGTCATGCGGTGTTCCGAGGTGGGCCATCCGCAGCGACGCCACGGCGGCGCGGGGGTCGTGGACCGTCGTCCGCACGTGAACCGCGGGGCCGTCGCCGTCCGGATCGCCATGGGCGAGCCCAGCCATCACCTCCTGGCCGTTCTCCCATCCCCGGTCGCCGACCATCAGCGACCCGGACCAACCCACGACCCCGTAGATCGGCAGGATCGCCACGCTTTCGCGAATCCGCTGCTCGCCCGCTGCGATTCGCACCCAGGACTCCTCGGGCGATAACCGTCCGGAAACCTGCATGAGAGCCAGTTCGCCTGAGTGGGTGACGACCACACATCCCGGAAGCAGGATCCGTCACCGGGACGGCCGCCTCGACTACAAGCAGTGGTACGAGATCGGACCCGCAGCGAGCCGACGCCCCTGCCACCTCTGCATGTGCAGCAGACCCCGACCACTGACGACGAAGCAGCCCCGGCCGCAAAGGGCGCGGCATAGCGGCCTGCCAACTGCCGAGCGGTGCCCCCCGGCCGCAAGCCTGGCGACATGCCCCGTCAGACGTTCGGTCAGGCGGTGAGGAGTCGTAGATCATGCGGTCGTCGGCGTACGGCTGGCTGTGGAAGACGCCGGTCTGGTTGCCAAATTCGGGGAGCGAGAGACCCATACCGCGGAAGCCAGCCAGGTGAATCCTGGACGCGAGTGTCCTCTCTCCGTGTCAGCGGCGGAGGGCCTGCCCCTGAGTCCGGGCGGCGTAGGCGGCTGCCTCGGCACGGGAGCGGAGGGACAGCTTGGTGAGGATGCTGCTGACGTGGTGGGCCACCGTCTTGCGGCTCAGGAACAGCCGCTCGGCGATCTCCGGGTTTTTCACGCCGGCGTCGGCGTCACCCCCGGGGATAGTGGGGCTGTTCGGACAATGGGCACCCCAACTGGTGGACTGTGCTCGGGCGCGCCACGGCCAGTCCGTGCTCGACGTGGCCTGCGGCACCGGAGTGGTGGCCCGGGCTGCCCGGGAGGTCGTCGGGCCCGACGGCCGCGTCGTGGGGGTCGACCTCAACCCGGCGATGCTCGACGTGGCGCGGGATGCCAGACCCGACCTCGAGTGGGTTCACGGCGATGCCGAGGATCTCCCGTTCGCGGACGCCGAGTTCGACGTCGCGCTCTGCCAGTCCGCCCTGTTCTTCTTCGCGGACCCGGGCCGGGCGGTGGCCGAGATGGCACGCGTGGTCATTCCCGGCGGCGTGGTCGCGCTGCAGACCTACGCCCCCTGACCGAGCAGCCGGCATATGGTCCCTTCGTCGAACTGGTCGCCCAGCACGCCGGCCCCGAGGCCCGGGTCATCCTCGGCACGTACTGGTCCCGAGGCGACATCGACGGCCTGCTCGGGCTCACCTCGGCAGCCGGACTCTCCCTGCTGGAGTCACGTTCGAGCCTCGGGGTGGCCGTCTTCCCGTCAGCGGCCGCAGTCGCCGACACGGAGATCCAGGCCACGCCACTCGCCGATCGGATCACTCAGGAGACGCATGCGCTGATCGTCGCCGACACCGAGCAACTGCTCGGCGAGTACGCCGACGAGTCCGGCCTCGTGCACGTCCCGATCCGGACCACCCTCATCGCAGCGCGCAATCGTGGTGGTCCCGAGCAGGTGAGTGGGTCTTGGGCGCGGCTGATAGGTAGTGCTACCGATGCGGACCCGGGTCACGGAGGACGAGGCTGATGCAAACACGAGCCCAGTTCCCGCGAAGGAGTGGTCAAGGATGGCAGCGACAGCAGCACCCAGCGTCCGTCAGGCGGGGCCGGAGTTCATCACTGTCAACGGCCTGCGGATCGCGTACGCCGACACCGGTGGCACGGGAGTTCCCCTCGTGCTCGTCCATGGCTCCTGGGGATCGCATCACAACTGGGATCCGGTCGTTCAGGGCCTGGCCGGACAATTCCGGGTCGTCGCCTACGACCGCCGGGGCCACAGCGACAGTGAGCGCCCGCCGGGGCAGGGGCACTTCTCGGAGGATGTGGCCGACCTCGCCGCCCTGATCGAGCAGTCCGGCCTTGCTCCCGCGTGGGTGGCGGGCAACTCATCCGGTGCCGTCATCACGCTGCAGCTCGCCGCGGCTCGGCCAGACATCCTCCGGGGGATCGTCGTACACGAACCGCCGCTGCTGGGCCTGCTCGACGAGGGCGATCCCGAGGCGATCACCGCGGCATCTGTCGAGACCGGTCCCCTCGCGGAAGTGGGGCGCCGCATCGCCGCCGGCGACAACGCAGGCGCCGCCGAGCAGTTCGTGGACGAGGTGGCGCTCGGCCCCGGCAGCTGGGCCCAGCTGCCCGAAGACATGCGGGCGATGATGACCAGCAACGCGCCGACCTATCTCGACGAGCTCAACGACACCGAGTGGAGGATCGTCGACGAGACGCGGCTCGCCCGTTACAACGGCCCCGTCCTGATCACCTCCGGAGACCAGAGCCCGCCGATCTATCAGCCGGTCGAGAACCGGCTCGTCCAGCTGCTGCCGCACGCTGTGCGGTCGACGTACAAAGGAGCCGGCCACATCCCGCACGTGACGCACCCGGAGGAGTACGTGGCTCAGGTGGTGGCGTTCGTCCAGTCGATGGAAGCGGGCCAGCGATGACCGGATCCTTCTTCGTCACCGACGTTGCCGAACGGTTTACCGTGCGATTAGCGGATGGCGTTGAGATCGCTGTGTGGCTGGACGGTCAGGGACCGGCTCTGGTGCTGGTCCACGGGTCCATCCAGGACCACACGATCTCCGCCGCGTTGGTGGGGGAACTCCGGGCCGACTTCGCGACGTACGCGATGGATCGCCGCGGCTTCGGAGCCAGCGGCGACGGCTCGGGGTACTCCCTCGATCAGGAGTTCGCCGACGTTGCCGCTGTCGTCGACGAGACCGCGGCACGCACCGGAAGGCCGGTTGTGCTGTGGGGACACTCGTTCGGGGCGAGCTGTGCGATGGGCGGGGCTGCCCTCACAGGGAACGTCAGAGGCCTGGTGCTGTACGAGCCCAGCCTGGGGCTGACCTACCCCGCAGGCTGGATCGACCGGTTGGAGCAGGTCCTGGCGGAGGGCGCACACGAGGAGGCGATCGTCATGGTGTTGCGCGATCTGCTCGAGTTCACCGACGAGCAGATCGAGGTGATGCGCGCAGGCCCCGAGTGGGCCGGCCGCCTCGCCACGGCTCCGACTATCGCCCGTGAAGCCCGGGCCGAGCAGGGCTGGGAGTATCCGGAGGGTCTGATGGACCGCATCACAGCGCCGACGTTGCTGTTGTCCGGATCCGAGAGCACCCCCGACATCAAGCAGGCGACGGACGCGGCACGGGCAGCCATCCCCGGTGCACAGCTTCGGTTGCTGGATGGACACGCGCACATCGCCCACCGCACGCATCCAGCGCTGGTGGCCGGGATCATCCGCGAGTTCGTCACGGGTTGAGCAGGTCGTGCTCCATGGCGAACAACGCCGCGGCGGTGCGGGTCGAATGGCCGATCTTGGCGTAGATGTGCTGGACGTGGTGCTCGGCCGTACGCCGGGAGATCACGAGCCGCTTCGCAATCTGGTCGTTGGCCAAGCCTCGGCCCATCAGCCGCAGGACTTCGACCTCCCGGTCGCTAAGACCGGCGGGCCAGTCGCGGTGTATTGGTGGGCGCCGCTGCCCAGCCGCTTCGAGTACAGCCGCCACGCAATCAGCGTCCAGGCGGCCGGCGGTCGCCTCCGCGGTCAGGTGATCAGCAGCCTGCTCGGCGGTGCGGGCGAGCCGGTGGGGGCGATCCTGGGTGGCCGTCTGGAACGTGTCGGCGGCCGCTAGGACGCGGGCCGACACCGGAATCGCGGGCGCCGACAGCCCGTGGTGGTACCCGCTGCCATCGAGTCGTTCGTGGTGAAGCCCCGCGATCCGGCCCAGGGGCGCCAGGACAGATGAGTACGCCAGAATCCGCTCGGTGTGGTAAGGGTGCATCCGGACCTGCTCCCACTCGCTGCGGGTGAGTCGCCCGGTCTTCTCCCAGACTCCGCTCGAGACGCTCACCCTGCCCAGATCGTGCAGGAGAGCCGCCCGCCGCAGGGCGACGACCTCGTGCTCCGCGACCCCCAGCGTGCGCGCGGCCCCCTCCGCGAGGTCGGCGGCCTGGGTCGAGTGGCCGAACGTGAAGCTGGACTTCAGGTCGACCATGTCGGCGAAGCACCGTGCCACGCCATCCAGGTCCGGCTCCCCGATGTAGGTGACCGGCGCCGGCTCGGCCTCGATCAGGGCCTTCCAGGGATCGGCCGCATCGAGATCGCTCATCAAGCCGGGCCCGGCCTGCCGGAAGGCGTTCGCGACCTCGGGGTCGAACCAGCCCCCGGCCCGCCGGTCCACCATGGCCAGTGCCGAGCCCTGCCCGTCGGCAGCCAAGAAGAGCGCCGCCTGGGTAGCGACCTCGCTGATCCGTGCGGGCAGCGTGAGCACATCCTTCGCCATCCCGTACGGACCCTTCCCGTCCCATCGCTCGAACTGCTGAGCCACGCAGTCCTGCACGGGTCGACCGAGTCTGAGCCGACCGGCCAGCAACGAGGCGGCCTCACAGACGGACATGAGGATCTCAGGCCCGTGGCGCAGATCGCCCAGCATCGCTCTGGCGATGAGCCGGGGTCGCTGGACCCCGGCTCCGCGGCCGGTGCTCAGAGTCAGGATCAGCATCTCGCGTGGGCTGCCGAAGTCCGTCGGCTGAGCCGCCCGCCGCGACACCAGTTCGTTGCCGCCGTAGATGCGGGCCTCGACGCTAGCGGTCGCAGTGCAGCCGACATGGCGCAGCAACGCCCCGAGGCACGTGTCGCGCACCTCGGCCTCGGGGAGACCCATCGCGCGGGCGAGCCCGGTCGCCAGCAGACAGGACCGGAGCGCTGTCTCCGGCGGTTGCCCCATTCCCACGTCCGTGGCGACGGACAGGGCAGCCAACAACTCCATGAGCCGGAACCGATGGTCGATCACGAGTCAATCGTGCACGCAGCGCGGGACGGTCAGCCACCACCCGTCACGCTCACCCGGCATGCCGTAGGCCGAACGCCGAGCGGCCCGTTGAATCGCTCGCTGGGTGCCGCGCGGATCACTGGCCGCGCGGCGTTTCGTGTCTGCAGCGCCTCGTCGGACGGGATGCTCTGTGGGTCCTGCGGCAGTGTCCCCGGCTGGGGTCCGGGCGGGTGAGGTTCTGGTGACCGGCCGTGGTGACGGCGGAGCTTCTCCCGGGTGGGTGGCAACGCGGTGACCGGGGGGACGTGGTGGGCGCTTGGCACGCGTCGACCCGGCGAGACAATGGTGAACGTGCGTTTATAATAGGGAACATGAGTTTACCCGACGATAGGACGGCGCAGGCGCGCATCCGCGATGAGGCATTGCGGCTGTTCGCGGCGCAAGGCGCGGCTGCGGTCACGATCCGCGAGGTCGCGACCGCAGCGGGCGTGTCGCCTGCCCTCGTCATTCGGCACTTCGGGTCCAAGGACGGGCTTCGAGAGGCGACCGACCAGCATGTGATCGCCGTCTTCGAGGCGATGCTGGCGCACGTGACCGAACCAGCCGCGCCGATGTCCGGCGCCGCTGAGCTGCCGACCCTAGCTGAGATGGTCGCGCGGTTCCTGCCGGCTGGCTCGTCGGTGCCTGCCTACCTCGGCAGGATGCTCGTCGATGCCGGCCCGGCGGGCTCGGCGCTGTTCCGGCGGCTGTATGCGGTCGCCACCGAAGCGCTGGCGGTGATGATTGGTGCCGGGGCAGCCGATGGCGGCGAGGACCCGGCGGTGCGCGCAGCGTTCCTGCTCGTGAACGACCTCGCCGTGTTGACCTTCCGCACCCACCTTGCCGACGTCCTCGGGGTGGATCCGCTGTCGGTCGCTGGCATGCAGCGCTGGGGGGCCGAGGTGCTTGCGGTCTACGGCGCGGGCCTCGGCGGGAACCAGCAACCGCGGGAGGCATCGCGGGTCCACGCCCGTGGCGCGGTGCCGTGAGCACACCTGACGTCTGCCCGATCGGGCCATGGTGCCCGGGCAGCCGACCATCCCTCGTCCATCCCCTCGTTGACATGGAGGTCAGCACGGTGAGCAACATCCCGTCACCACCGTCGAGTTCCCGCCTCGCCACCGCCGGGGGCCGTGTGCTGCGGACCCGGTGGCTGATGCGTGTCCCGATCCGCGTCTACAAAGCCCGGCTCGGGTTCCTGTTCGGGTCCCGGATGCTGATGCTCGAGCACATCGGCCGGACCTCGGGCGCGCGCCGGTACGTGGTCCTGGAGGTGTTCGGGCACCCAGCGCCTGACGTCTACCTGGTCGTCTCCGGCTTTGGCACCCAGGCCCAGTGGTACCGCAACCTTCAGGCCAACCCGTCTGCGCGGGTGTGGGTGCGCGGTCGGCGCGCGCTGCCCGCGAAGGCACAGCGGCTCAGCGACCCCGACGCCGACGCCGCACTCGACGCTTACGTCGCGCGGCATACCAAGGCGTGGGAGAAGCTCAAGTCGGTCATCGAGAACACCCTCGGCCGCACGATCGAACGAGGCTCCGACATCCCGGTGATCGAGCTGCGCCTCGAGCCACGCCGCGATCTGTAACGGCATCCTGGGTCAACGGCCGCGACCACCGCAGCGGGAAGCATCAGGGCAGCACGGATTGGCCAGGTGTCACCGTCAATCGCCGTTCCCCAAGCCGAACCTCCGGGAACGCTGCCGTGCGTCGCGGGCGGAAAATACCCGATGATCAAGGGCGTCCCGTGGACCGCCCCGTCACCGGACGGGTACCCGGATGGGATCCGCTTGCGGGCGCGCATGTCCTCTCCTGCGCCTACCCGTGCCGACGCGAAGCGACCGTGCGAACATCGAGAAATGGCTAACGAGCCCGTAGACCTCGCCCAGAAGCTCTCGATGTTCGCCGAACACTGGTCACCCAAGGTGGTGGCGCGGCTCAACGACTACGAGATCAAGGTCGTGAAAGTCAAAGGCGAGTTCGTATGGCACACCCACGACGACACCGATGAGCTCTTCCTTGTGATCGGTGGCGAGCTCAAGATCCAGCTTCGCGACGGCGATGTCACGCTCGGCCCGGGCCAAATGTTCGTCGTTCCGCGTGGCGTCGAGCACTGCCCGATCGCTGATGGCGAGGTGCAGGCGCTGCTGATCGAACCAGTCGGCGTCGTGAACACTGGGGATGCCGGCGGCGCTCTCACGGCCACCTACGATGACTCGCTGGCCTGACGGCTCGTTCTCGGTAGCCGATGGTCTATCGGCGCCGCTGTCCAGCATCCGACATCTCAGCGGGACGCAGGCGTCCTTCCCCGGCACGACCGGCGCTGCCTCTCACGTTCCCTCCGTCGGATGCGCTCGACTGCCAACTGCGATGCGATGAATCGCTGTCGACCGTCAGGGTGTCGCGCTCGCTCCGCCGGAGTGGGTCGATGCGTCAGCCCAGCGCAGGACCCGCAGTGCTCTGAGGGTGTTCCATCGGCTCGGTGTGCCATCGGGTTCCTCGAACCGGAAGTGGACCGCGCCGAGGTGTGTGTTCTCCAGCAGCCAGCGCCCATCGGGCTGGCGCTTGGCGCGGACCTGTTCGATCGCCTCGGCAAGCTGCGGATCGGGTGTGCCGCCACGCAGGGCGAAGTAGTCCATGGCCTTGAGTAGGTCGTAGTGCCAGCGTGGAGGGTAGGAAAACTGGAGCCACCGAGGGTTCACCACCTCGCCGGTGCGTAACGACCGGAACAGGCGGCGCAGGAGCAGATACTCCTCGCCGTTCCGGCGAGCCCGGCGGACCTGGTCGGATCCGCCGGTGTGGCGCTCCCACCTCAGCAGAGCATTGACCACGTCCAGTGTGCTCGCGAAGGATCCCGGCGCCGGACGTGCCTCGGCCCAGCAGTTCCAGCCGCCGTCCGGCATCTGGTCGGCCACGAGCCGCTGCACCACGGGTTCGACCTCGATGCCCAGGTAGGTGCCGATCAGGATCGTGCCGGCGTTGATGCAGCAGTCGGCTTCCCCGGCGAAGAACGGCAGCCCGTCGTACTCCCACCGGCAGTTGCGGGCGACCAGTTGTGCCGTCTCCTGCATAACCGCACTGTCTGGCGGAACGCCCAAGTGGCACAGGTCGAGCAGCACCGGGTAGGTCGCGGTCCACGGTTGCTCCGATTCCTCGTCGGGCTGCTCGGCTGTCGCCTCGGTCGGTTCCACGTCGGGTGACGGGAAGGGCGGGGGCGGCTCACCGGCGGCCAAGGCCTGCGCGGTGCTTGCGGCGAACGCCGCGGTACCCGGGAAGCAGGCCCCGTCCGCCCACTGTCCGTCCGGTGCCCGCAGCGCGAGCAGCCGGGCACCCCATCCCTCGTGCTCCACCCGTGCTCGCTCGGCCTCCACCTCGACCTGCGGGGTGTCAACGAGGTCGCGCAGCACCTGCCAGCGGATCGCCGGATCGCCCTGCATCAGCCACTGCACGACCGGATCGTCCTCGGCCGCCGGCGGCGTTCGGGGAACGCCAGGGCCATACCCGTCCATCGGCGTTTCCACCCTGGCACCCTAGTCGGAGGCAACGGCGTAAGGCAGCCAGGCGAAGGCGCCAGGCACCCACCCCGAGACCGGACCGCTCCCTGAATCCCCGAACGACCCGGGCCTGTGGAGGTCCCCCATGCCGAACCCGCTACGGAACTCCACCGTCGGGTCAGGCCAGCGACCGCTCGAGGACGTTCGCGTGGTAGCGCCGGAGTCAGCATCACGTCAGGGGAGCCACCCTGGCCACCCGAACCTCGGAGAAGCCGGCAGACCAGCAGACCCAACCTGCCCACGGCAGGACGTCACCCTCACGAAGATCGAATAGCACGCGAGTTGATCAACTCAAAGTCACGCGGTAGATCCGGGCTTAGGTGGGAGCTGCTGCTCGGCAACGTTGTCGGCCTCGATGGTGAATGCGACGAGGGCGACCGATAGGAGGGCCGGCAGCGGCACCATCGCCGTGCCGGTCACGTCCGCCCCCTCGTCGCTCGCCATCGAGCTCACCATAAGGGCCGGCGCCACCCGCGATGCCCGCCGTCGGATCGTCTTGAGGACGCCAGGCTTTGGCCCTTGCGCTTAGCGTTGCCAGGCGTCCTCGGTGCCGTCGGCGTAGTCGAGGAAGGCCTGCTGCAAGCCGCCGAGTACCTCGGCGCCGGTCTCCAGTACGGCTTTGCCTTGCGGGTCGTCAACCTCGCGCATGGTGCTGCGCATCTGGTCGCGCAGGTCGGCGAGCTTGCTGGCGATCGCGTTCGTCGCGGCGAATCGGTCGGGGTTGTCGTGTGGCATGGTCTTCTCCTGACGCTGGGTGCTACTGCTTCGGCTAGTTCGGCGCCTGCGCTCAGGCGGGTCGAGTCGTCGCACGCCGGCTTGGCCGGCCCTGGTGAAGTCGTATCCGGGCGACCAGGGCGGCGTGGACACGGTGGACCCGCCAAGTCCAGCGGTCAAGCACCGTCCGGGCACGCGCGTGGGGGTACTCGCCGGCCGCCTGCCACGCCAGGCGCGTGGTCTGCGCGTCGCGGAGCATCTGGGCCTGACGTTCGGCGGCCAACTCGTGGGCGAGGTACGGGTGGTAGGGGTGCATGATCAGCTCCCTTGCATCTCGGCTCGATCGCACTGTTACTGAAAGTTGCGGGTGATCGTGGAGGCGTCGTCTCCGGCCCCGCCGACGGCGGCCATCGGGTCGCCGGCACCGAGATCGGTGATGCCGGCGCTGGCCAGCGCGCCGATCGCTAGGGTGCGGCGCACCGCCGAGAAGGTCAGTACATGCGCCAGCACGCCGCCGAGGGCGAAGGTCCGCGGAGGCATACAGGTGGCGTCGAGGAAGGTGTCGCCCGCATGTTCGTGCTGCACCGGGGCGATGACGGCAGCCCGGAACCGGGGCTCTGCTGCGATCAGCCGCTGATGCAGCGCGGTCACCGTGGTGTCGCCGGCCGGGATCTGGGTGCCGCCCTCGACGGCGGTCGCCCACATTTCCAGCTGCCGGACCAGCCGGTCAGCCAGCCGGCGCAACGTCGGCTCGGCGTCAATAAGCTCCACCGACACCTCGATGCGCCGGTCCAGCGCGTCGTCGTCGAGCCGACCGAGTCGGTCGAGGACCTCGCCGGTGAGCCGGATGTGATGCTCGTACATGGCGGTGAGCACGTCCATGGTGCTGCTCCTTTCGGTGGCTGGCAGTCGCAGCCCGCCGGGCGGGTGGAAGTGGATGCAGTTTCCGGTCGGCAGCCGGTAGTCGAGACCTCGCACGCGGCGGAACTGACTCGGCGGCGTGCCGTAGGCGCGGCCGAAGGCGCGGGTGAACGCGTCCGGCGACGCGTACCCGGTCTCCAGCGCGATATCGATCACGCTGTCCTCGGTCGTGGCGAGCCGGTACGCGGCGCGTTCCAGCATCAGTCGGCGGCGGAACCCGCCGGGCGGCTCGCCGAGCGCGGCTTCAACCAGCCGGTCGAAGTGGAAGCGGGATAGGTACGCTCGGCTGGCCAACCCGGCACCGTCGAGGTCAGGCTCATCCAAGCTTTCCTCGACCAGTTCGAGGATCATGCGAAGCCTGCTCGCCTCGGCCATAACCCCATCCTGGCAACGGCCAGCCGCGCTGTCCCTGCCGAAATTGCGGTCTCTCCGGCAGGAGGCGAACAACCACGAGCGCGGCGCGGCCAACCTCATCGCGCAGACGCTCGGACGACCTATCTCACTGCTTCAAGAGCCGAACGCGTTCTACGGGACACCGCCGACGTGCTTATCGACCCGGCATCCCGCGAGCGGGCTCCGGCACCGGTGATTCCCAGAAGACCCGCCCGCGATAATGCCCGGTGAAGGTAACCTAACCGCTACAGTGATCCGGTGGCCAGAATGCTCGTCGGGTACGCCCGCTGCTCGACCGACACCCAAGACCTCACCGCCCAGCGCGACGCGCTTGCCGCGCTGGGGGTGAAGCCGAACCGGATCTACGTGGACCACGGCCTGACGGGAACCAATCGAGCGCGCCCAGGTTTGCGCGAGGCACTCGCAGCGTGCCGTTCCGGTGACACCCTCGTGGTCACCAAACTCGACCGGCTCGCACGCTCGCTGACCGACGCCCGCGACATCGTCGAGGAACTGACCGAGGCCGGCGTGAAGCTGAACATCGGCGGGTCGGTGCACGACCCGACCGATCCGGTCGGGCGGTTGCTGTTCAACGTTCTCGGGATGATCGCTGAGTTCGAGTCGGACTTGATCAGGATGCGGACCAGGGAGGGCATGAAGGTCGCCAAGGCCAAGGGTCGGCTGCGCGGCAAACAGCCCAAGCTCGAGCCCGCGCAGGAGGCGCACCTGGTCGAGCTGTGGCGCGCGGGCAAACACACCAGCGCCGAGCTCGCCGAACTGTTCTCCGTCGCCCGCTCCACCGTGTACCGCGCCGTCCAGCGCGCCGGCGAACCGAAGCCCCCGCGCGGTCGTCACTCGTGAGCGCCCATGTTTTCGTCGAGACCAACCAGCGTGGCTACCTGCTCGTCGCCAGCGTCGTCGTCCCGAGCGACCTCGACTCAGTTCGCCGGATGCTGCGCTGACCACCTGCCGCCCCCTGCCGCGCGGTCGCGAGTGCGGAGCAGCCGTGAGACGCCACGCACTTCGTCGAGCTCGGGCACGGCGGCGCCCACCTTGACTCAGAGCGGCAGGTCTTCGAGCATCTCGGTGACCAGCGCGGCGATCGGTGAGCGTTCCGACCGTGTCAGCGTGACGTGGGCGAACAGCGGATGGCCGCGCAGCGCCTCGATCACCGCAGCCACGCCGTCGTGCCGACCGACGCGCAGGTTGTCGCGCTGCGCCACGTCGTGCGTGAGCACCACCCGCGACCCTGTGCCGATCCGCGAGAGCACCGTCAGCAGCACGTTGCGCTCGAGCGACTGGGCCTCGTCGACGATCACGAACGAGTCGTGCAGGGACCGGCCGCGGATGTGCGTCAACGGCAGCACCTCGATCAGGCCGCGGCCGAGCACCTCGTCCATGACGTCCTTGCTAATCAGCGCGCCGAGGGTGTCGAAGACCGCCTGCGCCCACGGCGTCATCTTCTCGTTCTCGCTGCCGGGCAGGTAGCCGAGGTCCTGGCCGCCGACGGCGTAGAGCGGACGGAAGACCACAACCCGTTTGTGGGCCCGCCGTTCCAGGACGGCCTCGAGCCCGGCGCACAGGGCGAGTGCCGACTTGCCCGTCCCGGCCCGTCCGCCCATCGAGACGATGCCGATGTCGGCGTCGAGCAACAGATCGAGCGCGACGCGTTGCTCGGCAGATCGGCCGTGCAGCCCGAACGCCTCGCGGTCGCCGCGCACCAGCCGTAGCTGCTTGTCCGGCGTGACGCGGGCCAGCGCCGACCCGCGCGCGGAGTGCACGACGAGGCCGGTGTGACACGGCAGGTCGACCGACAGCAGGTCGGGATGGTCGACGAGCGGCACCCGATCGCGTTCGTAGAGGCGGTCGATGAGATCAGTGGGCACGTCCAGCTCCACCATGCCGGTCCAGCCGGAGTCGACGGCCGGATGCACTTGATACTCGTCGGCGGCCAGGCCCACCGACGCGGCCTTGACCCGCAGCGGCATGTCCTTGGTGACGAGGGTGACGTCGCGTCCCTCGGCGGCGAGGTTCAGCGCGACGGCCAGGATGCGCGAGTCGTTGCTGTCGAACCGGAAGCCGGCCGGCAGCCGGGACAGGTCCGTATGGTTGAGCTCGACGTGCAGGCTGCCGCCGTCACCCACCGGAACCGGGGCGTCCAGGCGGCCATGGCGCACCCGCAGGTCGTCGAGCGCCCGTAGCGTCTGCCGGGCGAACCACCCGAGCTCGGGGTGGTGTCGCTTGCCCTCCAGCTCGCTGATGACCACCAGCGGCAACACGACCTCGTGCTCGGCGAACCGCCCCAACGCCCCAGGGTCGGAGAGCAGGACGGACGTGTCGAGGACGAACGTGCGCACGGCAGTCGGATGGAGGGCAGCACTCATCGGAACGCTCCTACAGGGATTGGCGACATCGACGGCGAGGCATGACGGGTAGATCCGGATGCCCCGCCGGTAGGCCGGCTGCTGGGACTGATCCGGTCCCCCAGCTGGTCGTTACCACCACCGTGCGGGACCTCCCGAGTGGTCGAACTGCTCGTGTCAGAACCACCAGTGCGGACGGTACGGCTTCACTGTCTCATAGCCGGGGCGCCACGCGGTTACGGCTGTGGAAACGCTACCCGCCGTAACGGCGCTGGCGCATGCCGTAGTCGCGCAACGCTCGCAGGAAGTCAATCTTGCGGAAGTCCGGCCACAGCGCGTCGCAGAAGTAGTACTCCGAATGGGCCGACTGCCAGAGCAGGAATCCGGACAGCCGCTGTTCACCGGACGTGCGGATTACCAGATCCGGGTCAGGTTGGCCACGCGTATATAGGTGCTCGGCGATCAGGTCGACGTCGAGGATTTCGGCCAGCCGTTCGATGGACGTGCCTGCGTCGGCGTGCTCGTGCAGCAGCGATCGCACGGCGTCGGCGATCTCTCGACGCCCCCCGTACCCCACGGCGATGTTCACCATCAGGCCGTCGCGTTCGGCGGTCGCCTCTGCAGCGGCTTTGAGCGCGTTCGCCGTCGGCTCGGGCAGCAGGTCGAGCGCGCCGACCGGGGTGATCCGCCATGGCTTGGCGGGGGCCGAGAGCTCGTCCGCGACGCCCTCGATGATGCGCAGCAGCGGCTGTAGCTCGTCGGCCGGGCGGCTGAGGTTGTCGGTGGACAGCAGCCAGAGGGTGACGTGCTCGACTCCGGCCTCGGTGCACCAGTCGAGCAGGTCCGCGATGCGCTGGGCGCCGGCGAGGTGTCCCTCGTTGACGTCGGCGAAGCCCGCGGCACGCGCCCAGCGGCGGTTGCCGTCCAGCATGACGGCCACATGACGAGGAACCGGGCGCCCGGCAAGCGAGGCGCGCAACCGCCGCTCATAGACCGAGTACACGGCGCTGCGAAGCCCCACGACAGGGCAGCTTAGTCCCCCGATTGGCTCGCAGCTGGGTTCGGGAATAGCCCGGGCTTGCCAGCGCGTTGCACTATGTGCAAGCATGTAATTATGTAATTAGGAGGTTGAACATGGATACGTTCACCAGAACACACGGCGAGCGGCGCTTCCGCTCCGCAGGTCGCGGGCGAGGCTTCGAGCCCGGCGAGCACGGCCACCGGGGACACCGACACGGCTTCGGCCGCGGGCGTGGCTTCGGCCGGCCCGGTGGTTGGCAGCAGGCCGATCTGCCGCCCGCTGACGACGCGGCGGCCTGGCTTTCCGGCCGGCTGCCAGAGGGCTGGTTCACCGGCGACCCGACCGTGACCGTCGATCGCGAGGAGATCACCGTTACCGGTGAGCTGCCGGCGCCCGCCTCGGGCGACGAGGCCACCGCAGAGGGGCGGATCAGCCGCTTCCGTGAGGAGACCCGCGAGCAGCGGATGCAGATCGCGGACGAGGCCGAGGCCCGCTACGGGCGCAAGGTCGCCTGGGGCGCGTCGATCGGCGACACCCGGGTGATCTTCACCCACCTGTCGGTGCCGGTCATGACCCGGCTGCGGCAGCAGGAACGCCAGGTGCTCGACACGCTGGTCGACGCGGGCGTGGCCCGCTCGCGCTCGGAGGCGCTGAGTTGGTGCGTCAAGCTGGTCGGCGAGCACACCGACGAGTGGCTCGCCAGCCTGCGCAATGCGATGGGCGAGGTCGACAAACTGCGGGCCGAGGGCCCCGAGCTCTAGGCACTCTTGGTCAGATCTGATCGCCACGCGGTCAGATCTGACCAAAACCGCGGAGTGCGGCACGCAGCTGCGCCACCTCGGTGACCGGCGCGTCGCACACCATCCCGCGACACACGTAGGCCGCTGGTCGGTTCCCGACCAGTGGCCGCGCTGCCAGCAGCGGCACGTAGTCGGCGTCCGGCTCGCCCGAGACCACGACGGCGCCCGGCGGCCGGCGCGTCCAGGCTTCCGTGGTGAGCGCCCCCCTTCCGTTCTCCCCGACAACAGCCACCTGCACCGGCCCCGCCACCAGGCCCTCGGCGGCCGCCAACGACCAGCCGAGGAAGCGCGGCTGGGCAACGCCGAGCGTCGTCACGATGCGCAGCGCATGCTCGGCTGCCTCGCGATGGCGCAGCGACCCAGTCAGCGCCGAATACGTCAGCAGCGCGTTCGCCAGAGAACTCTGCCCGGACGGCGTGGCGTTGTCGGTCGGGTCCTTCGGGCGGCGGACCAGCCGCTCGGCGTCCTCGGCTGTGTCGAAGAATCCCCGACCGACGTCGGCAAATCGGTCGAGCGCCGCATCGAGCAGCTCGCCAGCCGCCGTGAGCCAGCCCGGGTCGGCGGACGCCTGGTGCAGCGTCAGCAATCCGTCGGCGAGGTTGCCGTAGTCGTCCGCAACACCCGCGGCGTCGCCGACGACGCCGGCACGTGACGTTCGCCGCAGCCGGCCATCGACGCGATGCACGCTCAGCATCAGCTCGGCACACGCCTGCGCGGCGGCGAGCAACGTGTCGTCGCCCAGCAGAACGCCGGCCTCGGCCAGCGCACCGATCGCCAGACCGTTCCACGAGGTGACGACCTTGTCGTCGCGCATCGGCTGCGGCCGCGTCGACCGAGCAGCGAGCAGCCGGTCGCGGATCCCGGTCCACCGCCCGGCGTCGTCCGGGTCGCGTCGCAACTGCAGGGTGGACGCACCGTGCTCGAAGGTGCCGTCGTCTGTGACGTCGCACAGCGCCGCCGCGTACGCACCGTCGTCCGTTCCGAGAACCGCGACGAGCTGCGCCGGCGTCCAGGCGTACGTCAATCCCTCCACCCCGTCAGCGTCCGCGTCCAGGGCCGAGGCAAACCCGCCCTCTGGTGTGCGCAGGTCCCGGAGCAGGAATTCGACTGTCTCGCGGGCAATTCGCTGCGCCAGGGTCGACTCGGTCAGCCGCCACCAATGCATGTAGACGCGCAGCAACAGGGCGTTGTCGTAGAGCATCTTCTCGAAATGCGGCACCACCCAGGCGGCGTCCACGCTGTAGCGCGCGAAGCCACCGCCCAGCTGGTCGTACATCCCACCTCGGGCCATCGCCTCGCAGGTGGCGTCGACTATCGCCAGCGCGTCACTGGACCGGGTCCGCTCGTGGTGGCGCAGCAAGAACTCGAGCGCCATCGACGGCGGGAACTTGGGCGCTCGGCCGAATCCTCCGTTCTCGCGGTCGAATCCCCCGCTCAGCCGCTCAGCGGCTGCGTCCAGGTCACCCGGGCCAGGCGCGCGGGAGCCGCCCTCGAGCGACGGCACCTCGCCCAGTGCGGTCACGATCCGCTGTCCGGCCGCAAGGACCTCGGCCCGATCGTCACGCCAGGCCCGGGCGACCGACCCCAGCAATTGCTGGAACTGCGCACGCGGGAAGAACGTCCCGGCGAAGAAAGGCGATCCGTCCGGGGTCAGCAGGCACGTCATCGGCCAGCCGCCCTGGCCGGTGAGGGCAGTCGTCGCCTCCATGTAGACGGCGTCGATGTCCGGCCGCTCCTCGCGGTCGACCTTGATGTTGACGAAGTTCTCGTTCATCAGCGCGGCGGTCGCGGCGTCCTCGAAGGAATCGTGCGCCATCACGTGGCACCAGTGGCACGCCGCGTAGCCCACCGACAGCAGGATCGGCACGTCCCGACGGTTGGCCTCACTCAGCGCCTCGGCCGACCACGGCCACCAGTCGACCGGGTTGTCGGCATGTTGGAGCAGATAGGGCGAGGTCGACGCAGCGAGCCGATTCGGCATATGCCCAACGCTAGCCCGGCGCCCGAGCTGCGCGTTCCATCCCTACGGTGGGCGCATCGGCAGGTCTGAACGTGCCTGTTCGAACACCTTCGAGCCAGTATCGAACGCGGGTCCATAGATCTGTTTGCGGCGTCGCGACTCAGCCGGGTTCAGACCAGGCTCGGCGCATGGCCCTGCCCCGCGCCGCTGCGGCAGAACGAGATCAGCTTGACCGGAGCGTTGGTGCTGCGCTTCCCGAGCGTGATCGTGCGCTGCGAGCCTGATCTGGTGGCCGCTCAGCTTCGTCGTGCCCTCGGGCTGAGCCAACGCGCGACGGTGGACGGTTGAACACGTTCCCGCGTGCCGATCCGTCCACCGTCGCAACGAAAGCCCGTCACTCCTCCTCGTCCTGCGTCCTTTTGGCCGCCTTGCGTGTGGCGCGTGGCGGGGGCGGCTTCGGGATGACGGTCTGGCCGATCATGACCTCCGCGAAGTCTGCGAGCGCACCGTCGAGCTGCTGGGTGATACGCAGCTCGGATTCGCGTTCGGCGCGCAGGACGGTACGCGACAATTCGTCGCGGTCGGGACGCTCACTCACCAATCCGCGCAGCTTGTCGATACCCTGCTCGATCGAACCGGAGAGCGCACCCGTATTGCTGCGCACGCTCTCCTCGACCGTCTTGACCCGGCCGGACGTGCTGTCGATCCGCTCGGCCAGCTGGTCCACCTTGCCGTTCAGCGTCTCGAGGCGCTCCGTAGGGTCGACGGACGGACGGCCGACCAGATCCTCGAGCCGCCCGTGCACTCGGCCGAGATCGTCGTTGAACCGCTGCTGCATCGTATCGGTCAGCTCGTCGAAGCGGCGTTGGACGGATCCCGGGTCCAGCTGGGCGGGCAGCTCACTCACGGCGCCGTGCACGCGGCCGACCGAGGCGTCCAGTTCGTCCAGGCGGGCATGCAGGTGCTGCAGCCGGTCGTCGAGGCCGTCGAGGCGCCCGGCGACGCCCTCGAAGCGTCCGCTCACGCCCTCCAGTCGTGCGTCGAGCGCGTCGAGTGGACGGCCGATGCGGTCGGTCAGCTCGCCGAGCTTGCCAACCATGTCGGCAAGTACCGCGTCCTGGCTGTCGATGCGCGCGAGTGCCTCGTCGAGGCGTGCGGCGATGACGCTTACTGCGGCGCGATCCGGCAGTTGGCCCAGGCGCTCCTGGATCGACGTGACGCCGTCGTGGGTCGCGCCGATGCGTCCGCGGCCGTCCTCGACGAAGCCTTCGATGGGACCGAGCCGTGAGCGCACTTCCTCGAGCATGTCGAGGAGCTGGCGCTGTTCGTCGGCCCGTACGTCCGATGCGCGCGCCAACATCGCTCGCATCTTGTCGAAACCGAGAGTGGGGGTGCTGACCTCGTCTTCGTCCACGTTATTTGCTACCTCTTCGGGCGTCGATCATGATCCGGGCGACCGCAGCACGGGCCGGGCCGCCTGGCGGTTGTGGAGCGGGTATCGGCAGATCGGTCGCCGAATGGTCCCCCTCCAAGGCCACCTGCGCATGTCTCACGCCGTCGGCGGCAAACGCTACTCATCTCGGTCGCCGACTCTCAACCCCCTATGGTGACGATCGCGTTTCGACCGTGAGAAATGATCGTCCCCGTGTTGGCCCTAGCCGGGTTCGGGGCGCTCCGGCTCGGACTCTGCCGGCGGCAGCTGGGCAGTCTCGGCGGTCTCGGCGGTCTCGACATGCGGCAACTCGGCGGTCTGGGCCTCGCCGGCCACGGTCGGCTCGTCCGGATGGGCCTCGGTCGGCGCCCGCTCGGTCGCGTACTGCGCCAGTTCCGGATTCCCGGTCGAGGCCGAGTAAGGCTCCTGCGGTAGCTGGGCGGTGTCTCCCGGCCGGGCCACGCCGCCCTCGCCGGGCTGGCCGTACTCGGCACCCCACGGTGCAGCCGTCTCCGGCGACCAGGCGGGCTCTTCCACCGGCTCGGCTACCGGGGCCGCAGCTGGCGTGACGGCCCGTGCAGTGGCGCTGGCGATGATTGCGCTGACCAGGGCGACGACGAACCCGCTGATCACTCCGAAGATGGCCAGCTCGGACGAGGGTCCACTGGTCAGCGCGTTGGCCCATCGGCCGAGCCCGGCGTCGTCGCGACCGCTCGGGAAAAGGTCGGGGAACGCGATGAACTGGCGCACCGCGCCGGCCAATAGGGCGGCGAGCGCCGTGACGCCCCAGACGCCCACGAACGTGCCGAGGAACGAGCGGCTGCTGCGTGTCGTCAGGGCCAACACGAACAGGAACACCAAGATCACGAGCACGCCGACACCGATCAGCTGCCCGGCCCACAGCGCGTGATTCCCGCCTTGCGGGTTGAACCGCCACCCGAACGTGGTCGCGCTGTGCGTGATTGCGTCGCCGACCTGCGACTTGGTGGTGTTCTCCAGAACGCGGTTGGTGACCCACTGGTTGCCGACCCCGGCCACGATGACCAGTTCAAGGACAGCAGCCACCAGCGCTATGAGTGGACCTCTGAGCCGTCGCATCTTGCTCAGGCTAGGCACCTGGACGCCGCACTGGAACTCACCGCGCCGTACGACGTGCCACGAACCTGATCAGCGGGTGCCTGCGGTTCTAGACTCCTGGGCATGAGCGACGACGGCGGCGACGCCGAGATTCTGTCGGAAACGAGCGAGCCGCCGGAGCGGGTAACGCACGACATTCCGATGTCCGCCGAGCTACGGGAGGCGATCGCCAAGGACTGGGATCCCGCTCCCCCGATGCCGCATCCGGCCCGTCCCGACGGCGCGGCGTACAGCGCGCGACGCCGAGCGGCCGTGTCGGCGAGGTTTCCGGGCCGGCTGATCGTCGTGCCAGCCGGTCCGCTCAAGACCCGCGCCAACGACACCGAATACCCCTTCCGGGCCAGCAGCTCGTTCACCTGGCTGACGGGCGAGACCGTCGAGGACGCCGTGCTCGTCATGTCACCCACAGACGGCGGTCACGAAGCCACGCTGTACGTCCGCGGGTACGCGGGGCCCGGGGAGCTGGCGTATTTCACCGACCGGCTGCATGGCGCGTTATGGGTGGGCAATGTCCCGTCTGCTGCCGAGACCGCGGCCGTGCTCGCCGTTCGCACGCGCGACCTCGCCGACCTGAAGGACGACCTCGCGGCGTGGCACCCGGCCGAGGCAGCAGTATTCACCGGCGTCTACTCCGGTCTTGATGCGTTGCTGCCGAAGGGCACGGGCACCGAGCTCGCTCAGGCGCTTGACGAGCTGCGGCTGGTCAAGGACGAGTGGGAGATCGCCCGGCTGCAACACGCCTGCGACGCGACGGCGCGTGGCTTCGCGGACGTCGCGCGCGAGCTGCCCGCGCTGCTCGCGGCCGGCGGCGAGCGTGGCGAGCGGTGGCTCGAGGGGACGTTCTGGCGGCGGGCCCGGCTGGAGGGCAACGAGGTCGGCTACACCTCGATCGTCGGGGCTGGATCGCACGGCACCGTCCTGCACTGGTGGCGCAACCACGGCCGAGTAGAGGCCGGCCAGCTCCTGCTCGCCGACATGGGCGTCGAGACCGACGAGCTCTACACCGCTGATGTCACCCGCACGATGCCGGTCAGCGGCGAGTACACCCCGGACCAGCTGCGGGTCTACCGCGCCGTGTATGAGGCGCAGAGCGCCGGCATCGCCGAGGTCAAGGCGGGCGCCGACTTCGTCGCGGCCCACAAGGCGGCGATGTGGGTGCTCGCGGATCACTTGCATTCCTGGGGCATTCTGCCCGTCACGGCCGAGGTGTCCTGCGCCGACGACCCGGAACAACCCGGCGCCGGACTGCACCGCCGCTACACGCTGCACGGCACGTCGCACATGCTGGGTATCGACGTGCACGACTGCGCCAAGGCCCGCGCCGAGGTCTACACCAAGGGCACGTTGCATGCCGGATACGTACTCACGGTCGAGCCGGGGCTGTACTTCCAGGTGAACGATCGCACCGTGCCAGCCGGGCTGCGTGGCATCGGCGTCCGCATCGAGGACGACATCCTGGTGACCGACGGCGCACCGGTGAACCTCTCCTCAGCACTTCCCCGCGATCCTGCCGAAGTGACGGCCTGGATGCGTGAAGTGCAGCAGACACCGGCCGCGCCCTGACCGGTGCCAACACAGCGCGGCGGTGACGCGGCCGGGGACGTGTGGATCCGGCCGGCTCGCGGCTTGCCGCACGGTGTGACGATCCCCGCGGCCGAGCTGACCGAGCGCTTCAGCCGCTCGTCAGGCCCGGGCGGCCAGTCCGTCAACACCGCCGACAGCCGAGTAGAGCTGCGCTGGGACGTCCGGGCCTCCGCCGCCTTGGACGACGTGCAGCGGGCCCGCTTGATGGAGCGCCTCGACGCGCGGCTCGTCGACGGTGTGCTGGCCGTGACCGCCTCCGAGCATCGCTCGCAGCTGCGCAACCGGCTCGCCGCCCGGGCGCGGCTGGCCGCCCTGGTCAGCCGGGCGCTCGTCCCGCCGGCCCACCGCCGCCCCACCCGGCGGTCGGCCGCGGCCAAGCAGCGCCGGCTGGACGCCAAGCGGCGCCGTTCGCAGCTCAAGGCCGCCCGCCAGCGCCCGCCGTCCGGCGGCGAGTGACGACTATGCCGAGTGACGACCATGCCGAGTGACGACTATGCCGAGTGACGACTATGCCGAGTGACGACTACGCCGGCGGCGGCGCGGACGTTGGCGGGGCCGCATTCGGCGTCTCGTCGTCAGCGGCCTGCTCCTTCGAGTCCGCGGCGGTACCAGGTCGGCTGTCGACCGGGAAGCCCTGACGGACCTTCTTCAGGTGCCGCGACATGGAGCGGAACAGGAAGTAGCAGGCAATTACCAGCACCAGGATCACGGCCAGCGCCATAGGCCCGGACTTCGCGGCTTCACCGCTGCCGACCGCGAACCACACCGTGTTCATGCGACCCCCCCGGACACATGCGAGCGGATGCCGTGCACATTGCAGGTGCTCATGTCGAGACCTTCTCCCGGACGCCGGCGAACAGGTCGTCCTCCGGCAGCGTCGTGTCGACGGCTGACTCGACCAGCTCGAAGTCCTCGGTCGGCCAGGCTTCCCGCTGCAGGGCGAGCGGCAGCCCGAAGAACCAGCCGTTGGGGTCGACCTGGGTGGCATGCGCAAGGAGCGCGGCGTCGCGACGCGGAAACCAGTCCGCGCAGTTGACCTGAGTCGTGATGTTGGGCAACCGCCGTTTCGTGCTGCGCGCATTCGTATGATCGCGCCACTCCGCGAACGGGGACTGCAGGCCGTGCGCCGTCATCGCCTTGTCGAGCGCCTCCATCCGCTGCTCACTCCACCCGACGTCGTAATAGAGCTTGAGCGCCTGCCACGGCTCGCCAAGGTCGGGGTATGCCTCGGAGTCGGCGGCCGCGGCGAACGCTGCCACGGTGATCTTGTGGCACATGATGTGGTCGGGGTGCGGATAGCCGCCGTTCTCGTCGTAGGTCGTCACCACGTGTGGGCGGAACTCACGGATCTTGCGTAGCAGCGGCTGCGCTGCCTCGTCGACGTCCATCAGCCCGAAGCAGCCGTCCGGCAACGGCGGGAGCGGGTCGCCCTCCGGCAGGCCGGAGTCGACGAAGCCCAGCCAGTTCTGCCGGACGCGCAGGATCTCGAGAGCACGGCGCATCTCCTCGCGACGGATCTCGGCGATGTTGCCCTCGATCTCCGGACGCCCCTGCAACGCCGGGTTCAGGATGCTGCCACGCTCGCCGCCGGTGCAGGTGACGACGAGCACGTCCACACCCTCGTCGGCGTATTTCGCCATCGTCGCCGCACCCTTGCTGGATTCGTCGTCGGGATGCGCGTGCACCGTCATGAGGCGCAGGCCGTCCGAAATGGTCACTCGGCCATTGTCCCCGATTGGGCCAGGCCGTCCACGTCCGCCCGGCTACCCGCCGCCGACTTCGCGAATCCGGGTGCCGCGATGTTACGTTCGACGTTCGTCGTGTTCTGCTTCGAGACGATTCACAGGAGATATGCGTGTCCACCACCGACAGTGCCGCCAGCACCGCGCCAGCCAACTGGCTGACCCAGGAGGCGTACGACCGGCTGTCGCGAGAGCTGGACGAGCTCATCGCCCACCGCCCGGTCCTCGCCAAAGAGATCAACGACCGGCGCCAAGAGGGCGACCTGCGCGAGAACGGCGGCTACCAGGCCGCCCGCGAGGAGCAGGCCCGCCAAGAGGGCCGCATCCTGCAACTGCACAACCTGTTGCGCGACGCGCACGTCGGCGAGGTGCCGACCACCCATGGGGTGGCCGGACCCGGCATGGTGGTCACCGTCCGCTTTGCCGAGGACGACGACACCGAGACGTTCCTGATCGGCTCGCGCGAAGAGTCGGAGACCACTGACCTCGAGGTCTACTCGGCGGCTTCCCCCCTGGGCAAGGCGCTCACCGGCGCCAGAGAGGGCGCCACGGTTTCGTACGAGACGCCCACCGGCAAGACGATGCAGGTCACCCTGGTCAGCGCCGCACCGTTCACCGGCTGAGCCGTCTTCCGCGCTCGGCGAACACGCCGGTCCGCGTGCGCACGAGCTAGCCGATCGGCCCCCCGCGTCGTAGCGTCGATTCGGTGACCTCAGCCCCGACGATCGACACCCTGGCCGACCTACGTGCGTCCGGTCACGTCCACCGCAGCGTCAAGACCGAGATCCGCCAGAACCTGATCGACCGGTTGACGCATGGCCGGCCGTCCCTGCCCGGCATCGTGGGATTTGACGAGACCGTCACCCCGGAGATCGAACGCGCGCTGCTCGCCGGACACGACATGGTGCTGCTCGGTGAGCGTGGCCAGGGCAAGACCAGGGTGATCCGCACGTTGGCCGGCCTGCTCGACGAGTGGACGCCGGTGATCGCCGGCTGCGAGATCAACGACCACCCGTACTCCCCCGTCTGCGGGCGCTGCCGGGCCCTGGTAGCCCAGGACGGCGACCTGACACCGGTCGCCTGGAAGCATCGCAGCGAACGGTATGGCGAGAAGCTCGCCACCCCGGACACGTCCGTCGGCGACCTGATCGGCGACATCGATCCCATCAAGGTCGCCGAGGGACGCACCCTGGGCGACCCCGAGACCGTGCATTACGGACTGGTGCCGCGGACCAACCGCGGCATCTTCGCTGTCAATGAGCTGCCGGATCTGGCCGAACGCATCCAGGTCGCGCTGCTGAACGTCCTGGAGGAGCGCGATATCCAGGTGCGCGGATATCAGCTGCGGCTGCCCCTCGACCTGTTGCTGGTGGCCAGCGCCAATCCCGAGGACTACACGAACCGCGGCCGCATCATCACCCCGCTCAAGGACCGGTTCGGCGCCGAGGTGCGCACCCACTACCCGCTGGACCTGGACGACGAGCTCGAGCTCGTCGCGCACGAGGCCGCGGTGCTGTGGGACTCGTCCGATCTCGCTGCCCCGCTCGTGCCGTCTCACCTGCTCGAAGTACTGGGGCGATTCGCCCGGGCAGTGCGCGACGCGCCGCAGGTCGACCAGCGCTCGGGCGTCTCGGCACGGTTCGCCATCGCCGCCGTGGAGACGGTGGCGGCGTCGGCCGTTCGGCGGGCGGCGATCGCCGGCGAGCCGGTGGCTGTCGCCCGCGTGGCGGACCTGCCCGCCGTGATCCCCGCGTCGCGCGGCAAGGTCGAGTTCGACGACGCCGACGAGGGACGCGAATTCGAGGTACTCGACCACCTGCTCCGCCGGGCCATCGCCGAGACGTACCGGGCGCGGCTGGCCGGGCTGGACCTGCGGCCGCTGCAGGAGAAGTTCGACGGCGGCCTGCTGGTCGAGTCGGGAGACACGGTGTCGGCCGACCGGCTGCTCGAGCAGGTGGGCTCGGTGCCGGGCCTGTCGGCTCTGCTCGAACGGCTCGAGCCCGACGGCATCGGGGAGGGGGGAGCGGCGGTGGGCGTAGCCGCCGCAGTCGTCGAGTTCGCGCTGGAGGGTCTGTACCTGAACAAGCGGCTGGCCAAGGAGTCGTCGGGCAACCGGACGGTTTACGGGGTATGAGGGGTCACGACAGGGCGATGAGCGCTTGCGCGAAGAGCCCGCCGACGCGCGAGCGAAGCGAGCTTGCGTGCGGAGCTCGGGACCGGCCCGAGCGTAGCGAGCGGTCGGGACCGGGATTCGCGTCGGCGGATAGACCCGAGGTCTATTGACATGGCACACCGTTACGGCCAATGGCGGGGCGGCCCGGACCCGCTCGAGCCGCCGTATGACATCCGCCGCGCTCTGGACGAGATCGGCGACGACGTCCTCGCGGGCATGTCGCCACGCAATGCCCTCAACCGGATGCTGCGGCTCGGCCCGAGCGGCCGCAACGGCCTGGATTCGCTGCGCCAGGCTGCACGCAATCGGGCTCGTCAGCTGCGGCGGGAGAACCGCCTCGACGGCACGCTGCAGCGGGTGCACCAGCTGCTCGACGAGGCGGTGAGCCTCGAGCGGCAAGCGCTGTTCCCGGACCCGTCGGATGCGGCGCGGATGGCCGAGGCCGAGCTCGACACGTTGCCCGAGGACACCGCGCGCGCGGTGCGCCAGCTCGCCGACTACCAGTGGCGCTCGCCCGAAGCAGCGCAGAAGTACCAGCAGATCAAGGACATGCTGCAGTCCGAGGTCCTCGACGCGCAGTTCGCCGGCCTGCGCGACTCGTTGCAGAACGCGACGGCCCAGGACATGGCGCGCATCCGGGAGATGATGCACGCCCTCAACGACATGCTCGATGCGGACGCCCGAGGCGAGCACACCCAGCAGCAGTTCGACCAGTTCATGCAGCAGTACGGCGAGTTCTTCCCCGACAACCCTAAGAACCTGGCCGAGCTCATCGACTCGCTGGCTCGTCGGGCCGCCGCGGCGCAACGCCTGATGAACTCCCTGACGCCCGAGCAGCGCGCCGAACTCGGGCAGCTCATGCAGCAAGCCCTCGGCGACGCGGGGCTGGCGGAGGAGATGGCCCGGCTGCAGGGGTCGCTACGCGCCGCCCGTCCCGACTTGCAATGGGGTAGCGGGGATCAGATGGACGGCGACCAGGCGCTCGGCTACTCCGACGCGACCGGTGCCCTTGCCGAGCTCGCGGACCTGGACCAGATCGCCGAACTGGCCCCGCAGGACTACCCCGGCGCGAGCCTCGACGACATCGACGACGAGCTGATCGAGCGGGCTCTCGGACGGCAGGCCGTCGACGACATGGCACAGCTGCGGCGCATCGAGCGCGAGCTGCAGAAGCAGGGCTACATCGAACGGACCGGCGACGGGTTGCAGCTCACGCCGCGGGCGTTGCGTCGACTCGGCGCTACGGCATTGCGCCGCGTCTTCTCGGTGCTCGAATCGCGCGGCCGTGGCGGCCACGACGTGCGCGACGCCGGTGCCGCGGGCGAGGTCACTGGGGCCAGCCGGGAGTGGCAATTCGGCGACGAGCAGCCACTGGACATCGTGCGGACGGTCCGCAACGCCGTGCTGCGCAGTGCCCGCGCACCGACACGTGAGGGACGAATCCGCCTCCAAGCAAGGGACTTCGAGGTCGTCGAGACCGAGCGGCGCAGCTGTGCGGCGGTGGCCCTGCTCGTCGACATGTCGTACTCGATGGAGCTGCGCGGCACCTGGGGCGAGGCCAAGACGACGGCCATGGCACTGCACGCCCTGGTCACCACGCAGTATCCGCAAGACGCGATCGAGATAATCGGATTCAGCGACTACGCACGCGTGCTCCAGCCCCGGGCGTTAGTCGACCACGATTGGGACCGGGTGCAGGGCACCAACCTGCAGCACGCGCTGATGCTGGCCCGTCGGCACCTGGACAAGCACCGCACCGCCGAGCCGGTGATCATGGTGATCACCGACGGCGAGCCCACCGCGCACCTGGCCGCTGACGGGTTCGCCGACTTCGCCTGGCCGCCCACCCGGGAGACGATCGCGGCGACCCTCGCCGAGGTCGAACGGTGCACCCGCCGCGGCGCGACGATCAACGTGTTCATGCTCGACGACGAGCCGCGACTTGTGGCGTTCATGCAGGAGCTGGCCCGTCGCAACGGCGGGCGGCTGTTCATGCCCAACCGCGGCACGCTCGGCGAATACGTCGTCAGCGACTACCTGCGCACCCGCCGAGGCCGCCGCCGCGCCAGCTAACACGCGGTCTTGGCCCCGCAGCAGGGGCGACACGCCGCGGCGAACCCTGCTGCGGGGCCAAGATGTGCTGGTGATCTCCGTCGAGCTCGTCGATCCAGCCCGCACCCGGTCGCTGCGTCGCCGAGTGCTGCGGCCCTGGCTGAGCCCGTACGACCCGCTGCCGGGTGACGACCAGCCGGAAGCGGTGCACATCGCAGCCCTGGACGGCTGGGTCGTGATCGGGACGTGCTTCGTCTTCCGCGAGCCTTGCCCCTGGCATCCCGCGGACGAGCCGGCCTGGCATCTGCGCCAGATGGCCACGGCGCCCGACCGTCGCGGTGAGGGCGTCGGCGCGGCGGTGCTGCGCTACGCCGCGGACTACGTCCGGGCCGCCGGTGGCGTGCTGCTGTGGGCCAACGCGCGCGAGACCGCAGCCGGGTTCTACGCAGCGCACGGCTGGCTAGCCGAGGGCGGCGTCTTCACCGACGCCGAGCACACCATTCCTCACCGCCGCATGTGGCTGCCCCTCAGACTTCGGGAGGATTAGGTTCACCTGTCGCTCCAGATACTCCCGACGTTGGGAACCGAACCCGGCGGCCACCCCGTCCAGTAGGTGAGGGAGGCGCTGATGCCGGACGACGCGGCGTTCCGGGCGTTCGTGCAGGCGAACGGCCGGACGCTGCTGCATGCCGCCCGCCTGCTCACCGGCGATCACCAGCGGGGTGAGGATCTCGTGCAGACCGCATTGACCAAGCTGTACTTCAGGTGGGACCGGGTCCACGAGCCAGTGGCCTACGTCCGTAAGGCGATGGTCACCAGCCACGTGGACTCGTCCCGGCGCCGGTGGTGGGGCGAGCGGCCGACCGAAGTCCTGCCCGACGCGCCGGGCCCCGATCACGCGCTTGCCGCCAGCGACGAGCGCGACGAGCTGCGGCGGTTGCTGCGCGAACTGTCCGCCCGCGAGCGAGCCGTCGTCGTGCTGCGCTACTACTGCGACCTGTCCGAAGCCGACACCGCCGAGACGCTCGGCGTGCCGGTCGGCACGGTGAAGAGCACCTGCTCCCGGGCGCTCGCCCGGCTGCGCGTCGAGGCGACGGCGACGACGGGTGGGGGTGATCTGCGATGAGTCCCAGCGAGTCGCAGCTGCGCGCTGCACTGCACGACGGCGACGGACCGGGCCTGAATCCGGACGCCGTGATCAGCCGCGCGCACGCCGCGCGCCAGCGGCGCCGTAGGACGATCGCCGCAGTCACCGGCAGCGTGGCTGGCGTCCTGGCCGTCGGCGCCATCGTCTCGGTCGTGACTATCACCGCGAGCAACGACTCCGGCTCATCTGCGGCATCCGGCGCACAACCCGCATCCGGCGCCCTCCCGAACCGGTCGGCAGCGCCCGGCGAAACGGCCGCCTGCCCGGCCGCGGCGCCATCGCTGCAATCGCCGGCTGGCAGCGCGGCCGCGAGCGCACCGCTGTTCCCCGCGCCGGTGAGCGCCCTGCAGATCTGCGTCTACCAGCAGGCTCCAGCGTCCGGCGCGGCCTCGGCCAGCATCTCGATCCAGTACAGCCTCGCCGGCTCGCCCGCCCAGGCCGTCGCGGACGCGTTCAACCGCCTGCCGGCCAGTGGGGCGAACCTGCCCTGCACCGCCGATCTCGGGCCGACCGTCGTCATGGTCGCCACCCAGGCCAACGGGCAGCAGCACTGGGTCGTCGGCAACGCGGGGGGCTGTGGGCTGACGGTCAGCGATTCGGCCTGGCGGGCCGCGCGTGACCTGCTGCTGACGCTGATCAACAGCCCCGTGGCCAGCCTGTCGATCCAGCCGAGTCCGCCTTACGCGAGCGTCGGCCCCGGCCCGTCCTGACCCGTCTTGGCCCCGCAGCAGCGGCGACACGCCGGGCGGAACCCTGCTCCGGGGCCAAGACGGCGAGGAGCGCGACTACTGGCCGGGCAGGCGGCGCGGGCCGGTATCGCCGCGGGTAACGGGCGGCGCGACATGGCCGGAAGCCGCCAGCACGAACACCCCGGACGACCCGGCCACCCCATGCAGGGAGAGCTCCACCACCTCGGGCAGGTCGTCGGCCAGCGTCGACAATCTCAGCACCAACGCCAAGAGCGCCGCAGGATCCGCCGGCTCTGCGCCCCCGTAACCGGACAGCAGCGGCGCCGCCCGCGGTGCCTCGATCAGCTCCTGCGCGTCCAATGTGGTCAACGGCGCCGCCGCGTACGCCCGGTCGCCGAGCAATTCCGTTGCCAGGCCGCCGACCCCGAAGGAGACGAGGGCGCCGAACGACCGGTCGTCCTGCACACCGAAAACGACCTCGACGCCGCGCCTTGCCAGCTCCCCGGCCGGGCCGATCGAGATCCGGTAGCACGACAACAGCTCGCGGGTCTCCGCAGCTTCGAGCGCCCGCCCTTCGGGTGACGACGCGAGGATCGACTCGACGAGTGACCGCGCACCGTCCGGGTCGGCGCCGTCCAGGTGCGGCACCGTGCTGCGTGGACGCTCGCGCCACCGCGCGTAGCGCACCGCTCGGGCAAGCGCCCGCACGGCTCGTTCGGGCGTCCGGTACGACGGGATGGAACCGCGCGCCGGACGCGACGGCCCCGGTTCGGCGAGCGCCACCGGAACGCCGTCGAACCCCAGAAACGTCGACAGCACCGGCTTGTCGCCGGTCGCTGCCGCCGCTCGCAGCGAGGCCGCGTAGTCCTCCCCGGACGTCGTCTGCAGTGGGGGAACGAACACCGCCACCACCGCGTCGATCTGGTCGTCGGCCATCGCTTCGCTGACGGCCTGCTGGAAGGTGGCGGGCGACCCGTCCACCCCGGTGTCGACGGCAATCGCCGGACGCAGCTGCGCGATTACGCAGGCATTGGTGACCAGCAGCCCAAGGGCCGCGGAGTTGCCGACCACCGCGACCCGATCACCCCTCGGGAGCGGCTGGGAGGTGAGCAGCAGCGCGACGTCGAACAGGTCGTCGAGCGTGTCGACGCGGATCACGCCGGCCGCCTCGAACAGCGCCTGCACGCTCACCTCGGGCACCTCGGCCGACGTGTACTGCAGCTCGGCCACGAGCGACCCGCGTCCGCTCTTCACCGCGACGATCGGCTTGCGGCTGCTGAGGCGCCGCGCCAGCCGGGCGAACTTGCGCGGGTTGCCGAAGCTCTCCAGGTACAGCAGGACGATCTCGGTGGCGTCATCAGTTTCCCAGTACTGCAACAGGTCGTTGCCCGACACGTCGGCACGATTGCCCGCCGACACGAACGTCGAGACGCCGAGGCCACGACGCGACGCCTCGCCCAGCACCGCAGCGCCCAGCGCGCCGGATTGGCAGAAGAACCCGGCCCGGCCGAGCAGCGGAGGCAGCGGCGCCAGCGAGGCGTTCAGCCCGATGGACGGATCCGTGTTGAGGATCCCGAGGCAGTTCGGGCCCACCACCCGCATGCCGTGCGCCCGGGCGGAGGAGACGAGCGCGCGCTGGGCAGCCAGCCCCGCCGCGCGCTGGGCCGCGTCCCCGCGCTCGCCGAACCCGCCCGAGACCAGTACCAGACCGTTCACGCCACGCGCCGCGCACCGCTCGACGACCCCCGGGACGGTCGCGGCCGGGACCGCGACCACCGCCAGGTCGATGTCGTCGGGCACGTCGGTCACCGTCGGGTACGCGCGCACGCCGGCGACGTGCCGTGCGTCCGGGTTGACCGGGTACAGCGGACCGTGAAACCCCATCCGCAGCAGGTTGTGAAAGATCGCGTTGCCGACCTTGCCGCCGTCGTTGCTCGCGCCGATCACCGCCACCGAGGAAGGGAACATCAGCCGCTGGATCGATTGGGCCTCGTCGCGCTGCTCGCGCTGGCGCATCACCGCCTCGGTGAGCGCCGTCTCGTCGATGTCGAACTCGAGGCTCACCTCGCCCGCCTCGAGGTGCCGGGTGGTTTGGTATCCCGCCTCGTGGAACACGTTGATCATGGTCTTGTTCTCGGCTAGGACGATCGCCGTGAACCGCTTGATGCCACACTCGCGGGCCGCGAATGCCAAGTGCTCCAGCAGGATCGAGCCGATGCCGCGTCCCTGGTGCTCGTCCGCGACGACAAAGGCGACCTCGGCCTCGTCGGTGTCGGGGGTGTGCTCGTAACGGCCGACGGCGATGATCTGCCCGTTCAGCAGGGCGATCAGTGCGACCCGGTCGTGGTGATCGACGTTGACGAACCGCTGCAGGTCTCGTTCGGGCATGTGCGGGTAGTTCGAGAAGTAGCGCAAGTAGCGGGTACGCGCGGACAGGCCCGCGTGGAACGCGACGAGCGCATCGGCGTCGGACGGCTGGATCGGACGCAGGTGCATGGTGCCGCCGTCCGCGACGAGGACATCCGCCTCCCAGTGCGGCGGGAAGTCAGTCACGGGGATCGTGTGGGTCGAGTCCGAGCAGCGGGAAGACGGCCGTGCGGGTAGCGCCGATCGCGCGGTCTAGCCAGGCCTCGCCGTGCGGCTCCCAAGGTCGGACGTGGATCGGCTCGGACCGCTCACCCATCCGCTCGGGCAGCTGCGCGGTGACGCCGCGCACGCGCAGGTAGGCCGTCCACCCAGGTGGGATGGGCAGTGCCGGGTCGACCGGACTGCCCGACGCCTCGGCGAGCAGATGCGTCCAGGTGCGCGGCACGCAGCGCAGCACGCCGTACCCCCCGCCGCCGAACGCCACCCACTTTCCGTGCGCCGCCCTATGAGCCAGGGCGTGCAACTCGCTGATCGCGGTCGCCTGGCCGTCGACGGTCAGCTCGAGGTTGGCGAGTGGATCGTCGTGGTGCGTGTCGCAGCCGCATTGCGTCACCAGGATGTCAGGGGCGAACGCCCGCACCGCACCGGGCACGACAGCACGAAACGCGCGCAGCCAGCCGGAATCGTCGGTGCCGGGCGGCAGCGCGAGGTTGATCGAGGTGCCCTCTGCCTCGCCGCGGCCCAGTTCGGACGGGAAGCCTGTGCCCGGGAAGAGGGTCCGCGGGTCCTGATGGAGGCTGACCGTCAGCACTCTCGGATCGTCGTAGAAGGCGGCCTGCACCCCGTCGCCGTGGTGCACGTCGACGTCGACGTAGGCGACCCGGCGGGCGCCTGCGTCGAGCAGGGTGCCGATCGCCAGCACGATGTCGTTGAAGACGCAGAACCCCGACGCGTAGTCCCGCATCGCGTGATGCAGGCCTCCGGCGATGTTCACCGCGTGCTCGGCCTGCCCGTCCCACACCTCGAGGGCGGCCAGCCGGGATCCACCCGCGATCAACGCCGATGCCTCGTACATACCGGGGAACACCGGGTCGTCGCTCGTGCCCAGGCCGAAGCCCTCGAACGCCGGGTTGCTGCTCGCCGTGCGGACCGCGGCCAAGTAGTCCGCGTCGTGGACGGCCAGCAGCTGCCGCTCGTCGGCCGCCACCGGCGGGATAACATCGACCCGGTCGAGGACCCCGAGCTCACGGGCCAGCCGGATCGTCAGATCCAGGCGGATCGGGTTCATCGGATGATCACCGAAGTCGTAGGTCAGGTATGCGTCGTCCCACACGACGCTCGCCCGGCACCCCATAGCGCAACGGTAGCGTGACGCGGTGCTGTCTCCTTCCTACCCGATCGAGACCGAACGGCTCAGGTTGCGGCCCTGCGTCCCGGCCGACGCCGAGCCGATGTACGCCTACAAGTCGCGCGACGACGTCTGCCGCTACCTGCCGCACCGGCCGCTGACGCGGGAGGAGGTGGCACAGCGGATCGCCACCCTGTACAGCAACACCACCCTGGACGACGAGGGACAGGCCCTCACGCTTGCGGTGGTCGAGCGCGCCTCGGATCGCCTGATCGGTGACGTGATCTTGTTTTGGCGCAGCCGCGAACATCAGGGTGGCGAGATCGGCTACGTCTTCGACCCGGCGTGGGCCGGCCGCGGCTACGCCACCGAGGCAGCGGCGCGGCTGCTGCGGCTCGGGTTCGACGGGCTGGGCCTGCATCGGATCATCGCACGCCTGGACGCGCGCAACACCCCGTCGGCTCGCGTGGTCGAACGGCTGGGGATGCGCCAGGAGGCCCACTTCGTGCAGAACGAGCTGTTCAAAGGCGAGTGGAGCGACGAGCTGGTATACGCGATCCTGGCCGACGAGTGGCATGCTCCCAGCATGCTACCGTCATGACGTGAGCAACCTGCAGGTCAAGAATCTCCCCGACGACCTCCATCAGAAACTGCGCGACCGCGCGCGAGCCAAGCACACGACGGTGAGCGCGCTGGTCACGAAGTTCATCGAGGACGGCATGTCCCAGCTCACCACCGATGAATGGCTCGCCGAGGTCCGCAGACTCCCCCGGCACGATCCGATCGACATCGAGAAGCTCATGGACGAAGTGCGGGGCCGGCCCGAGTGATCATCGATGCCAGCGCCCTCGTCGAGGCACTGCTCGAAACGCCGCACGGCGAACGGGTAACCCGCGCCATGCGCGGCGCTACCTGGATAGCTCCTGACCTTGCCCACGCGGAGACGGTGTCGGCGATTGCGCGACTCGTGACGGCTTCGCGGGTCAAGGCGTCGGTTGCCAGTAAGGCGATCCAGCAATTGGCCCGAATCCCGCTGATCACCGTCCCGCTTCGCCCCCTTGCAGCCAAGGCATGGGAGCTGCGCAACCGAGTGTGGATCTACGACGCGTTCTACGTCGCGTGCGCGTCGCTGCTCGACGAGACCCTGCTGACCACCGATGGCCGACTGGCGCGGGCTGCGTTGCCCGGCGTCTCGGTCCTGCTAGTCAGCTGAGGGCGGCGGCGAGATCGGCGATCAGGTCGTCGACGTCCTCGATACCGACCGAGAGCCGGACGAGGTCGTCCGGCACCTCCAGCGGTGAGCCAGCCGCCGATGCGTGCGTCATCCGGCCCGGGTGCTCGATCAGCGACTCGACGCCGCCGAGTGACTCGCCGAGCGTGAACACTGACGCCAGTTCGCACACCTTGAGCGCGGCCTCCTCGCCGCCGCGCAGGGTGAACGACACCATGCCGCCGAAGCCGCGCATCTGACGGGCCGCGAGGTCGTGACCGGGGTGCTCGGCCAGCCCCGGATACAGCACACGGGCGACAGCCTGCTGGCCCAGCAGGAACTCTGCGATGCGTGCGGCATTCGCGCAGTGCCGATCCATCCGCACACCAAGCGTCTTGATGCCGCGCAGCACCAGCCAGGCGTCGAACGGGCCCGCCACCGCTCCCATGGACATCTGGTGGAAGGCGAGCTGGTCGCCGAGGTCGGCGTCCGCGGTGACGAGCGCTCCGCCGATCACGTCCGAATGCCCGCCCAGGTACTTGGTCGTCGAATGCACGACGACGTCCGCGCCCAGCGCGATCGGCTGCTGCAGATAGGGCGAGGCGAAGGTGTTGTCGACGACCAGCCGGGCTCCGGCTTCGGCCGCCACGGACGCCAGCGCCGCGATGTCCGCGATGCCAAGCAGCGGATTGGTGGGCGTCTCGGCCCAGAGCACCCGGGTCGTCGGGCGCACCGCGGCGCGCACCGCGTCGACGTCGACAAGCGGCACGGTCGTGTACTCGATCCCCCACCGGGCGAGCACCCGGGCCACCAGCCGGAACGTCCCGCCGTAGGCGTCGTCGGGCAGCAGCACGTGATCACCCGGTCGGCAGATGGCGCGCAGCAGCGTGTCCTCGGCGGCCATCCCGCTGGCGAACGCGAGGCCCCGGCGGCCGCCCTCCAGCGCGGCCAGCGCTTCCTCCAGCGCGGTCCGGGTGGGGTTTGCGCCACGGCTGTACTCGTAGCCGCCGCGCAGCCCGCCGACGCCGTCCTGCTTGTATGTCGAGGTCGCGTAGATCGGCACGGTGACCGCGCCGGTCAGCGCGTCCGGCTCCTGCCCGGCGTGGATCGCCCGTGTATTGAACCCGCTCATCGGCCCAACCTATCCGTCGCCGCTTCATGGTGGGGCGATGATCACGGCCAGCGGGCCGCTAGACCTTCGGCGCGCCGGCCAGATGCCCGAGCAGGTCCTGCCGGGTCAGCACGCCGGCCGGCTTGCCGTCGACGTGGACGAGCAGGGCGTCCGCGGCCCCGAGCGCGGTGATCGCGGCCGACACCGGCTCGCCCGAGCCGATGATCGGCAGCGGCGCCGACATGTGCCGCTCGACCGGATCGGCCAGCGCGGCCGTCCCCCCGAACAGCGCGTCCAGCAGCTCGCGTTCGCCGACGGCGCCGACTACTTCGCCTGCGGTGACCGGCGGCTCCGCGTTGACGACCGGCAGTTGCGACACCCCGTACTCGCGCAGAATGTCGATGGCTTCCCGGACGGTCTCGTTCGGGTGCGCGTGGACGAGCGGAGGGGTCGTCCCGGACTTGGCCTGCAGGACGTCCAGCACGGTCGTACCCGCGGATACGTCCAGGAATCCGTAGTCGGCCATCCACTCG
The DNA here is from genome assembly GCA_963839995.1 of uncultured Actinomycetota bacterium. Lineage (GTDB taxonomy): Bacteria > Actinomycetota > Actinomycetes > Mycobacteriales > Jatrophihabitantaceae > CAWIUB01. The sequence continues at coordinate 168,685 of CAWIXH010000003.1, forward strand.
TCGGAGAAGACCTTGGACAGGTAGCCTCTGCCGCCGTCCGGCAGTAGCACGACGACCAGGTCGTCCGGTCCGAGCCGCTGCGCGACCCGCAGCGCCGCCATGGCGGCCATGCCGCAGGACCCCCCCACGAGCAGGCCCTCCTCGCGGGCCAGCCGCCGGGTCATCTCGAACGAGTCGGCGTCCGACACCGCGATGACCTCATCGCAGACCGTCCGGTCGTACGTCGACGGCCAGAAGTCCTCGCCGACCCCTTCGACGAGGTACGGCCGCCCAGTGCCCCCCGAGTAGACCGAGCCCTCGGGGTCGGCCCCGATGACCTGGACGGCGCCACCCGACTTCTCCTTCAGGTAACGCCCGGTGCCGCTGATCGTCCCGCCGGTGCCGATGCCCGCCACGAAGTGCGTGACCCGGCCCTCGGTCTGCTCCCAGATCTCCGGGCCGGTCGTCTCGTAGTGCGATAGCGGGTTGTTCGGGTTCGAGTACTGGTCCGGCTTCCAGCCGCCGGGGGTCTCGCTGGCCAGCCGGTCGGAGACCGCATAGTAGGACCGCGGGTCCTCGGGCGGCACCGCGGTCGGGCAGACCACCACCTGCGCGCCGTACGCCCGCAGGGTGTTGATCTTGTCGCCGCTCACCTTGTCCGGGCAGACGAAGATGCAGTCGTAACCGCGTTGCTGGGCCACGATCGCCAGGCCGATGCCGGTGTTGCCGGACGTGGGCTCGACGATCGTCCCGCCGGACTTGAGCTCCCCGGACGCCTCGGCGGCGTCGATCATGCGCACCGCGATGCGGTCCTTGACGGAACCCCCTGGGTTGAAGTACTCGACCTTGGCCAGCACCGTGGTTGCCATCGACCCGGTCACCCGGCGCAGCTTGACCAGCGGGGTATTGCCGATGAGGTCGATGAGCGATTCGTAGTACATGACCGAGAGGCTAACCTCGAATTCCAGGCGCGAAAGGGGACGTGAGTGAGCGGAGCATCGCAGCGAGCGACAGCGAGCGAGGAGGGTAGCGAACGAGCGATGAGCGCTTGCGCGAACCGCGGGGTCCCCGCGAAATCGAGAAGCGATTTCGTGGGGTGCAAGTGCGGGGTTAGTCGGTGAGCAGGGCGAGCAGGGCGCGAAGCATTGCGACGGCCGCGGCTTACGGAGGCGGCGGCATCGGCGCCCTCGGCATGGTCGGGGGCGCTGCGCTGTGGGGGGTCATCGTGGGCGAGAGCAAACTGGCCCGTCGGCGCATCCCGCAGCCCACCACCGATCCGCCCGCCTCGCATGGCACCACGTGGGCGGCCTCGGGCGTCAGCGACGTCCGGCCGCCGCTGCGGATGGCCGTCGTCGGCGACTCCACTGCAGCCGGCTACGGGGTGCACCGCGACCGCGATACCCCGGGCGTGCGGCTGGCCGTGAGTATTTCGGCCACCGCCCGCCGACCGGTTCACCTGACGAACGTAGCCGCCGTGGGCGCCGAGTCGAGCGCGTTGCCTGGCCAGCTGGCGTCGTTGCCCGACCACCTCGACCTGGCCGTCGTGATCGTCGGGGCCAACGACGTGACCCATCGGGTCAAGCCGGACCAGTCGGTGCGCTATCTGTCCGACGCGGTGCGGACGCTGCGGGCCGGCGGCACTGAGGTCGTCGTGGCCACCTGCCCAGATCTCGGGACGGTCCGGCCGATCGCCCAGCCGCTGCGCTACCTGGCCCGGCGCATGTCGCGCAGCCTCGCGGCCGCCCAGACGATCGCGGTGATCGAGGCCGGTGGGCGCACGGTCTCGCTGGCCGACCTGCTCGGCCCGCTGTTCGCCGAGCGGCGCGAGTTCTTCAGCGACGACCAGTTCCATCCGTCCGAGCAGGGCTATGCGGCCGCCGCCGACGCGATCTTGCCCTCCTGCCTGGACGCCCTCGGGCTGCGTACCAAGGAGCGCTCCGCCAGCGGCTTCACAACCCGGCGTCCGCGACCGGTTGCCCGCGCCGCGGCCCAAGCAGCGTCCCGTCCGGGCACCGAGGTCGCGGCCACCGAGGTGCACGGCGAGGCCAGCGGACGCCGCGGCCGCTGGGCAAAGCTGCGGCGCCGCCGCCCGCCGGGGCCGGTGGCCGGATCGCCGGAGCAGGCCCGTCCGGTGACCGTAGACACCGACAGCGGGCCCGAGTCCGTGGCACGATTCAGGTAAACGCCGCTTCCGGAAAGGCCTCTCTCATGACCGAAGCCGTGATTGTTTCCACCGCCCGCTCTCCCATCGGCCGGGCGGGCAAGGGCTCGTTGGCGACCGTGCGTCCCGACGATCTGGCCGCGCACGTGGTGCGGGCGGCTCTGGACAAGGTTCCCGAGCTCGACCCGCATGACATCGACGACCTGCTGCTGGGCTGCGGGTTGCCGGGTGGTGAATCGGGATTCAACATGGGCCGTGTCGTCGCGGTCGAGCTCGGCTACGACTTCCTGCCAGGTGCCACGATCACCCGCTACTGCTCCTCGTCGCTGCAGACCACGCGGATGGCGTTCCACGCGATCAAGGCCGGCGAAGGTGACGTGTTCATTTCGGCCGGCGTGGAAACGGTATCCCGGTTCGCCAAGGGCAGTTCGGACTCGTGGCCGGACACCCACAGCCCCTTGTTCGCCGACGCCGAAGCCCGCACCGCGGCCACAGCTGCGGGCGGTGGTGACACCTGGGCCGACCCACGCGCGGACGGCCAGCTGCCCGACATCTACATGGCGATGGGGCAGACCGCGGAGAACCTGGCGCGGGTCAAGGGCGTCAGCCGGGAGGACATGGACCACTTCGGGGTCCGCTCGCAGAACCTGGCCGAGAAGTCCATCGCCAACGGCTTCTGGGCCCGCGAGATCACCCCGGTCACCCTGCCGGACGGGTCGGTGGTCGCTGCCGACGACGGGCCGCGGGCGGGTGTCACGTACGAGGCGGTGGCCGCGCTCAAACCGGTGTTCCGCCCGGACGGCCGGGTCACCGCCGGCAACTGCTGTCCGCTCAACGACGGCGCCGCCGCGCTGGTGATCATGTCCGACGCCAAGGCCGCGGCACTCGGCATCACGCCCCTGGCGCGCATCGTGTCGACCGGCCTCTGCGCGCTGTCCCCCGAAATCATGGGGCTCGGCCCGGTGGAGGCGTCCACCAAGGCGCTCGCCCTGGCTGGCATGACGATCGGCGACATCGATCTGGTCGAGATCAACGAGGCGTTCGCGGCTCAGGTGATCCCGTCCTACCAGGACCTCGGCATCGACCTGGACAGACTGAACGTCAACGGCGGCGCGATCGCGGTGGGTCACCCCTTCGGGATGACCGGCGCCCGCATCACCACCACCCTGATCAACTCGCTGCAGACCCATGACAAGCAGTTCGGGTTGGAGACCATGTGCGTCGGCGGCGGCCAGGGCATGGCGATGATCATCGAACGGCTCTCGTAACCCCCTCCTGTCGCGATCAGCCCATCAGCCCATCGGCCCATCGGCCCATGCAGCCCATCGGCCCGGCAGCCCGTCCTTGGGCGACCCCTCCCTCAGGTGATCTTGAGGCTCACGTCGATCGATAGAGCCTGTTGCGTAATCGGATCGCGATGATCAGTGAACTCGGAGTGAAGCTCCCAAGTCGCTTCTCCCGGCCGAACATCGCGGCTCCCCGAAAATGTGGCGGGCCCGAATCGGCGAGAACTGTGTTCCACGTCATCGATGGTCGAATATGCAACAGGCTCGATAGATCAAGCTGAGCCTCAAGATCAACGATCCGGGGCGCCGTGACGGCACGGTCGAGGGTGCCCAGCGGCCCTCGCCACCGCTATCCACAGGCATTTCGCCCGTCCACAGATCCTGCGGTCGCCTGTCGCCGCGCCCCTGACGCGCCGACGATCCATCCGTGCTCACCGCTTCGGCCTCCCGGGCACGCCGGCCCGATCTCTGTGAACTTGGCGGTGTGGCGGATCGTCGGCAGCTCAACGACCTGGGCATCGGCCCCGGCGAGCTCGCGGCGCAGGTCGCAGCTGGCCGGTGGCGGCTGTGCGGTTGCGCGATCGTCCTGCACAACACCCGGCTGACCCGTGAACAACGCTGGGCGGCCGCGCTCGTCAATTGCGGACCCCAATCCGTGCTGACGTCGTTCACGGCCGCACAGGCCCATGGGCTGCGTAGCTGGGAGCGGGACGAGGTGCACGTGCTGGCACCGGCGGGCACCAAGCAGACCTCGGTCGACGAGTTCGCGATCCGGCTGCACCTGACCGGCGATTGGTCCCGCGTGCGCCAGATCCGGCCGCGACGTCTGCACGATCTCGCTCAGGCGACCGTGCTGGCGGCGAGCACCTTCGCCGAGCCACGGTCGGCGAGTGGCTTGCTCGCGGCCACCGTCCAGCAGCGCCTGCTGCGCGCCGACAGCCTGGCGCGGGCCCTGGCCGAGGCACCCCGGCTGCGGCATCGTGCGGCGATGGTGCATGCCGTCGCCGACATCGAGCAGGGCGCGCAGGCACTGAGCGAGATCGATTTCGTCCGGCTGTGCAGGCGGAACGGGCTGCCCACGCCGATGCATCAGGCGGTGCGGCGTGAGCCGTCTGGGCGGCGGCGCTATCTCGACGCCAGCTGGGCATTGCCGGACGGCCGGATCGTCGCAGTGGAGGTCGACGGCGCGCTGCACCTCAATGTGCGGACGTGGCGCAATGATCAGCTTCGGCAGAACGAACTTGTGCTCGACGGAATGCTATTGCTCCGCTATCCGAGCGATGTCGTGCGCTACGAGGAGCAGCTGGTGGTCGCCCAGCTTCGCCGTGCGCTGCGCGCCGCCGTGTGCTGAGCGCCACCGTGCGCTGGGCGTCGCCGTGCGATCTTGAGGCGCACGTCGAGCGGTAGAGCCTGTTGCGTAATCGGATCGCGATGATCAGTGAACTCGGAGTGAAGCTCCCAAGTCGCTTCTCCCGGCCGAACATCGCGGCTCCCCGAAAATGTGGCGGGCCCGAATCGGCGAGAACTGTGTTCCACGTCATCGATGGTCGAATATGCAACAGGCTCGGTAGGTCAAGCTGCGCCTCAAGATCGACGGAAACGGGGCCGCGTAACCGCGGCTGGGCGCCGTCGTTGAGCAGGCTGGACGGCCCTCTCCTTTGCGGAGGGGGAAGGGAGTCGGGCCGGCCGGCAGGACGACGACGGCGGACCCAGCTGCATCGGGCCGGCTGGAAGGAGACGACGGCGGACCCAGCTGCATCGGGCCCGCCGTCGTAGGCGTCTGACAAGGTCAGTTGCGCATATAGCCGAGCAGACGCAGGATCTCGAGGTACAGCCAGATCAACGTCACCATGATCCCGAACGCGGCGTACCAGGCGAACCTCTCGTCGGCGCCTCGCCGGATGCCCTGCTCGACCATGTCGAAGTCGAGCACCAGGTTGAACGCCGCGACCACGATGCACAGCAGGCTGAAGATGATGGCCATGGCGCCGCCGTCGCGCAGCCCGAGCCCGCCCGAGTGGAACAGCGAAGCGATGATGTTGACGAGCATCAGCCCGACCACGCCGATGGTCGCGCCGACCACGATGCGGGTCAGCCGCGGGGTTACCCGGATCGCGCCGGTGCGGTAGACGACGAGCATGCCGCCGGCGACCATGACCGTGCCGAGCACGGCCTGCACAACTATGCCGGACTTCCAGTTCTCGAACGCCCGGCTGATGCCACCGAGGAACGCGCCCTCGAACGCCGAGTAGACCAGCGCGGTGGCGGCGTTCACCCGCATGGTGAAGGCCATATACAGGCCCAGGCCCAGGCCGCCGAGAGCGCCGATCGTGATGACCGCGCCAGAGGCGCTGTCCGGCACGGCAACCCAGGTGATCGCGCCGGCCACCAGCACGACGGCCAGCATCAGGCCGGTGCGCACCACCACGTCGTCCAAGGTCATGTACCGGGTGGGGGCTACCGGTCCGCCGAAGCCGCCGCCCGATCCGCCGCCATAGCCCGGCTTCGTGCTGGTGGGCGGGACGGTGGGACCGCCGAAGGACGGTTGGTTATACATCCGCTCCAGCTCCTCCGGCGTCGCGCCGGGCGGCGCCGTCCGCGTCGCGGACCGCGATGGCTCGCTGAACTTGTTGAGTACCGGGTTCGGCACAACTGCCTCCTGGGGCATAACCTCTCGGGCGCCAGCACTGTACGGCACCCGCGCTACTCCTCCAACGATACGAGTTTGCGCCCAGTTCCGGGATAGCGAGGTCCGGCCACCTCGTGCGACGCTGAGCGGATGACTGGCGCCCAAGACCCGGTGCACGCCGTGGACTCGGCAGGCACGGACGACGTTAAGGACAAGTTCCGCGACGCGCTCGAGCGTAAGCGCGGACAGCAGGCAGATCAGCACGCAGAGGAGCTGCGCGACCCGTCGAAGATCCACGGTGCGCACGGCGCCGCCGGTGTCAAGCGGACGTTCCGTCGCAAGAGCGGCAGCTGACCGCTGCTGACGGGTGCGGCGATCCCGAAAATGAAGGTCGCGCGCCCTGCATATCGAATGAACCGCTCGTAAACGACGGCTCGCGAATCGCTACCTCAACGTCCAGCCGGAGGAATCACGGCAGGAACAGGCGCTGCAGTAGGTCGGTGAGCCAGGCCTGGAACTTCTCCACGGTCCAGCCTCCGTCGAGCACCAGGCGTAGGTAGGCCTGCGGAGGCAGCGCCCATAGGGTGTCGGCGACCGTGCGCTCCTCGCAGCGCAACGTGGCCTTGGCCGCGAGGTTGGCTGCCACGGTGGCGGTGCCGGTGCGGCGTTGTCGCGAGAGGTTATTCCAGAGCGTCGCCGCATCGGCGTCCACTGTTGCGGCCGTCTCGACAGCCCTCATGAGCGGCGCCACACGCTCGAGGATCCAGCACAGATTGCGCGCGTGCAGTTCCAGTGATCGCGCCGGGTCGGGCTCGTCGAGCGCTTCCATGAACCACGGACGGTCCGCGATCGGCACCGGCGCATCGTCGCCGACCATTGCCTGGTCGAGGACCGCTTTGAGGATGACGGGCTTGGTCCCCACCGCCGTGAACACGGTCGGCCGTGCAACGCCCGCCTCGGCCGCAATCTCGTCAATCGAGGTTGCGAGGTAACCCTTCGTCGAGAAAAGCCGGTGGGCGGCAGCACAGACAAGCCGCGGTGCGTCCCCGCGGCGGATGCTCGACCGGTAGGTGCGCCTCTTGACACTCGCCACGACCAGGATGATACTCCGAATCTATTCAGATAGATGCCCAGTCTAACCTGCGTGGTGGAGGTGGACCATGACCGAGACGGAGCAGTTCCTCGCAGCGACGATGCCGCGGCTGACCAAGGCGGAGATTGCCCTGCACAACGGTGATCCCGCCGAGCGAATCGCCATGTGGTCGCGCACCGACCCGCTGACGCTGTTCGGCGCAGCCATGTCAGGACGCGGTTGGGCCGAGATCGGTCCGACGTTCGAGTTCCTCGGCAATCAATTCTCGAACTGCACCTCCTACGAGAACGAGATCGTGGCGGCCGAGGCCAGCGGAGACCTCGCGTACATCGTCGCGTTGGAGCACACGACCGCATCGATCGCCGATGCTCCGCCGCAGCCGTACGTGCTCCGCGCCACGACGGTCTTCCGGCGCGAGGACGGCGAATGGAGAGTCGTGCACCGACACGGCGACGCGCTGGCGTCGGACTCCGGCGACATCGTGGGCCAGCTGACAAGCCCACGATGAATGCAGCAGCAGACCAAGTAGCGCGTACAGTTGAACTCATGACGCTACCTAGCAATGAGCTGAAGATCGAGGTCGGTGTGCGCGAACTGCATGATCAGCTCAGCCGTTACGTACGCCATGTCGGGGCTGGCGGCGAGGTCGTGGTCACGATGCGCGGTCGCCGTATCGCCCGCCTGTCGGCGGTGGAGCGTGACGATCCAATGGCCGACTTGCGTGCCCGCGGGTTGGTGCGTGATCCGATAAGACCTCGCCGACGCGCGAGCGGGCGTGCCCGGCTGACGGCGGCCGGGTCCGTGTCGGATCTCGTCGGGGAGCAACGGCGCTGATCGTCTACGTCGATACGTCAGCGCTGGTGAAGCTCGTGTTCGACGAATCGGGGTCTGATCTCGCCGCCGAGCTCTGGGATCGAGCGGACGTCGTCGCGTCGAGTCAGCTGGTCTACCCCGAGGCGCGGGCCGCGGCCGCCGCGGCCCGACGCGGGGATCGGATCGACTCGCGCACCCTACGGCGCGCGGTCCAAAGGATTGACGGGCTCTGCGCCGAGCTGGACCTCATCGGTGTCGATCTCGATTTGGCGCGTGCCGCGGGAGGGCTTGCGGAGGCGCATGGGCTGCGTGGCTACGACGCCGTCCACTTGGCCTCGGCGTTGAGCATCGGCGCGGAGCCGCTGCTGCTCGCGACCTGGGACGGCGACCTCGCACGCGCGGCCGTGGCTTTAGGCCGCAGCGTGTCACCGCCGCCAGCGTCCCAGTGACATCGTCGCAGTGACATCCAGCCGCCTTCGTCCGCACATCCCGCACGATCCGGATCACGGACGGCGGCCGAGTGCTGACGGTGCGTAGATTCCGGGAAGTTTCGTACCGCTGAGCCACGACTTTGAGAAGATCATGCTCCGCGAATTTGGGCGCTTCCGGGTTCTTCGTGGGTCTGGTCTGGGTGTGACGGGCGCTCGGCGGCAGGATCTGCGGTATGCGCGACACCGAGTTGTACCGCCATCTGCTGGGATTGGTTGCTCCGTGGGAGGTTGATCGCGTCGAGCTGTCGGCTCCCGGCGGGCGGGTGGACGTGTGGGTAGGGCATCCCGGCCGGACGCGGTTCGTCTGCCCGGACTGCGAGCGGGAGCTGGCGGTCTACGACCACGCCGAGGAGCGTGCCTGGCGGCATCTGGACTCGTGCGCGTTCTTGACGTTCCTGCACGCCCGCCCGCCGCGCGTCGAGTGCCCCGAGCACGGGGTGCGGCAGGTGCGGCTGCCGTGGGCTGAGCCGCACTCGCGGTTCACCGTGTTGTTCGAGCGGCTGGCCATCGACGTACTCACCGCGTGTGACGTGGCCAGCGCGGCCGGGTTGCTGCGGATCAGCTGGGACGAGGCGTGGCACCTGATGGACCGCGCCGTCACCCGGGGCCTGGCCGCGAAGCCGCTGGTGGCTCCGGTGCATGTCGGGGTCGATGAGAAGGCGGCAGGAAAGGGCCAGGACTACATCACCGTGGTCAGCGACCTGGATTGCGGCACGGTGGACTACGTCGCTGACGAACGACGCCAAGCCAGCCTGGACGGCTACTTCGAGAAGTTCACCACCGAGCAGCTGGCCGGCATCAAGGCGGTGGCGATGGACATGTGGGAGCCGTTCGCCGCCTCGGTACGCGAACACCTCACCGACCCGGACGACAAGATCGTGTTCGACCGGTACCACCTGATGGGCTACCTGACCACGGCCGTGGACACCGTCCGCAAGCAAGAGAACAAGGCGTTGATCGTGGCCGGTGACAAGAGCCTGGCCGGCTCAAAGTACCTGTGGCTGTACTCGGCGGAGAACCTGCCCGCCCGTCACCAGGACCGCTTCGCCACGCTGCGGGCCGGTGACCTGCGCACCGCCCGGGCATGGGCGATCAAGGAGAGCCTGCGCCACTTCTGGTCCTACAAACGCCGCGGCTGGGCCGTCAAGCACTTCACACGCTGGTACTTCTGGGCCACCCACTGCCGGCTGCAGCCGATCATCGACGCGGCGAAGACCCTCAAACGTCACGAACCGGGGCTGCTGTCCTACTTCGCCCACCGGATCACCAACGCCGGCGCCGAAGGCCTCAACTCCCGCATCCAAGCGATCAGAGTCTCCGCGCGTGGCTACCGCAACCGCGAGCACTTCAAGACCGCGATCTACTTCCACCTCGGCGGCCTACAGCTCTACCCGGCCACCCCGTGACCCACGGACTTCCCGGAAGAGCCCGAATTTGAGAAGGGTTTCTTGGGCCTGATCGAGTTGCCAGTGCCTCTCCGTCCTGTAGGCCGTCCCCGAACGACGCTGCTGACGACTCATGAGGGCCACGCCGTCACGTCGACGTCTGGAGGCGCATTCAGCGCATTGTCGCACTCAGATCGCCGACTACGTGCCACTCGGCGAGCACGTATTTGCCGGCGATATGCGCGCTGTCCGCGGCATGAGCGCGCATACCAAGATCGTCTACGGATGAGTCGCCCGTCGGTGCCACCTCGATTGCGAGCGCGTCAGCGGTGCGCGTGTCTAACTCGAGCACCGAGTCCTTCTTCCAGCGCCGCTCCCGGCAGAGTAAGCGGTACGACCAGCCGCGCGAATCCGGGCCATCGACCGTCGGCGGCCGGGTCCTCGATGAGCAGCAGGTCATCGCCGGCGACCAGTTCCCAGGGACGGTCATCGCTCGTGCTGCGCGCGACGGTGATCACAAGGTCCGGGCGTCGGGCCGACCCGGCAGGCTGTTTTGCGCCGGGCATGTCGTCACCGTTCCCCTGGACCACGCAAACCCGGTCACAGACAGGACAGGGACGGCCCGCCGGAGATCCGGCGGGCCGTCGCGTTGTGATGCTGTTTAGCTGTTGCCCTGGAGTCGTCAGTTCGAGTCCGCGCTCGGGATGTAGCCACCTGGAACCTGCGATGGAGCGTAGATCTTCGAGTCACCCGGGTAGGGCACCTTCCATTGGTGCGCCTGGTACCACGTGTACCGGTTCATCTGCTCCGGGTTCGCGTAGTCGGGGACCGCACCGTTGCCGGTGGTGTGCTGGCTGGCGAGCCAGGTCTGCCAGGCAGCGGCGGTGGCCTTCATGTCCGCGGGCATCGCGGTCTTCTGGGCCTCTGCCTTGTTCAGCGCCGCCGCCGCGGCGCCGTTGCGGCCCAGGGTGTCGAGACCACACGACGGCGCGGTGGCGATGCCCTCGGTGAGCGGGACCTGGTTCGGCACCGCGCTGAAGGGCGTGTAGTCGGGCCGGTTGGTGAAGGCGTCGTACATCGGCGTGGCCGCGGCGACCTTCTCATTGAGCGGCTGGGCGCCGAGGATCTGCTCGATCGTCCGGACCGCCGAGATCTGCGAGTAGTAGGTGCTGATCACCTTGCCGTGCTGGGCCCAGGGGCTGATGATCTCGACCGGGGCGCGGTGGCCGTCGACGTGGTCGGCACCGTCCTGGCTGTCGTCCTCGAGGACGAAGATGGCGGAGTCCTTCCAGTACGGGCTGTGCGAGATCGTGTCGACGATCTGACCCTCGGCGAGATCGCCGTCGGCCACCCCGGCCTCGGAGTCCGCCGGCCCACCGGTGTGGTCGCTGGAGAGCCAGACCATGTTGAAGTTGGAAGGACCGTTCTGCTCGAAGTCCTGCTTCCAGATCTGGTAGCGGTAGATGTCCGGGATCGAGAGGTCGAAGGGCGGGGACAGCGGGTCGGCGATGTCGTTCAGCGACGGGATCACCGAGCCGTAGTTGCCCTTCAGGCCGGGGGCGGTCAGCTGGGCCGGGTCGCCGCCGTTGTCGACGCTCTTGGTCGCGCAGTAGTAGTCCTGCCACGAACCGGACGGCTTGCCCTCCATGTACTCGAACTCGCCGTAGTTCTTGGCCGTCGCGCCGGCGGACTCGACGGCGGTCCACAGGAAGCCCGAGCGCTGGTGGCCGAGGACGTCCTCCTCGGTGTCGTAGCTGCGCTGGTACTCACCCGCGGACGACTCGGTGTACTCGGGGTTGTCGCCCTGCATCAGCCAGTTGTGGCCCTCAGCGGAGTTCGTGCCGACGTCGTAGGTGTTGTCGTAGAGACCGAACTGCTTGGCCAGCGCGTGCTGGTTCGGTGTGGTCTTCTCGCCGAACTGCGTGAGCGTCGGGTCGCCGTTGCCCTCAGGCATGTCGCCGAACACCTGGTCGTAGGTGCGGTTCTCCTTGACCAGCAGGAAGACATGCTTGATGGTCGACGGGTCACCGATGCGAGTCGGGACCGGGACTGCCGCTGCCTTGGGGCCCGCGGACTGCTGGACGTCGTTGTTGCCCCAGCCGTTCTGAGCGAAGACCGTGTCCGTGTACTTGGCGATGTCCTTGTCGCTCGGAAGCGTGAAGCGCGTCAGGGATGCGGTGGTGCTGTGTGTGTCGTGGCCGGTCACGGGGACGGTTCCCTGTCCCTTGTAGGTCGTGATGGCGGGGCCGCGCGCGTCGATGCCGCGGGTGTTGGTGACGACGATCTGGTCGCCGACGGTGGCCAGCGTCGCCGGGTAGTAATCCGTCGGGAGCAGGCCGATGTAGCTCACCGGCTCCTGCGGCGTCCCGTTGTACTGGTAGACCGCGACGGCGTTCGCCCGGCCCAAACTGGCCAGCAGGTGGCCGTCCTTGGTCAGGGCGATGCTGGTGGGCTCGTACCCGACGGTGGACGACGGCCACGGCTTGGTCTCGATCGTCTGCACGACCTGGCCCTTGGTGGTGTCGATGACCGAGACGGTGTCACTGTTCGTGTTGGCGACGAACAACGCGTTGTCCTTGACGTACATCGCGGTCGGGTGCAGCCCGACAGCGATGGATCCGACCGCCGCGGACGGGTTCGCGGTGTCGATGACGCTGACGGTTCCGGTCGTCGACGTGCCAAGGTACCCGTCGGCGGGCACCTGGGTGCCGTAGGAGCCCATGGTCGTGTCGCCGGACTGGGCCTGGCGGCCACCTTCGTTGCTCACGTAGAGCTTGCCGCCCACGAAGGCGAGCTCACGAGGCGCGATGCCGACTTTCCAGGTCTGCTCGACCGCACCGGTGTTGGGGTCGAACGCCACGACCGTGTTCTGCCCGTTGATCGCGGCGTACAGGGTGGACCCGTCGGGCGAGTACTTGGTCTGGCCCACCAGGGCGGAGTGGCCGTTCACCTTCGGGAGCGGCACGGACGTCGCCGTGCCGAGGGTGCCGTCGGCGTTGACCGCGAACCGGGTCAGGCCGTTTTGCTCTGGAAGCCAGAGGAACTTGCCGTCCGGCGAGTACGTCGGGCCTTCCTGTCCGACGGTGCCGTCGGACAGTTTCTGGTTGACCGCGGATGCGCTGCCGACCGTCCAGATGAGCTTGTAGTTCGACAGGTCGAAGATCTGCAGGACCACCGACTTGTCGGCGCTGGTCGCAGCGAGGAATCGCCCGTCCGGGCTGACTGTCGAGCCCATGAACTTGCCGAACTGGGTGAGCAGACGGTCACCGATCGGCTTGATGATCTGGTCGTCGGAAACCTGGATCCCGTTGCGGTACTGCGTGCCGACCTGGTTGTCGCCGAATTGCACCGTAGAGGCGTAGGCCATTCCCGCGCCTGCGGTGAGGACAGCTGCTGCGACGGCTATGACGATGCGGAGCCGGCGGCCGGGCCGGTCGAAGAGCCCGAGACGGCGTCTCGAGACTTGTCGGAGTTGTCGCGTGACGTGCATTGCCTATCCCTTCGCTGTGGTGGGACTGAGCAGGTCGACCAGACTGTCGAACTGCCAAAGGGGGTTGGGTGCATCACCCGTCGAGGTGTGGACCTGGAAGAAGCCGTTGACTTCCTGGGGTCCGTCACCATCGGCGACGTAGCGCCCGTCTGGGGTGACGTCGAGCTGGTAGATCGCCGAGCCGGTGGCTGTGGCGCCGGGGAGGTGCCACGACACGACGCACCGCCAGTCGTTGCCCGGTCCGTGGTCCGCGACCAGGTATCCGCCCTTGTCGCAGGACGCGCTGGTCCGCAGTTGCTGCTCCGTCACGTCCGGACGATGAAGCTCCCGGGTCTGCAGGCGGTACAGGTGGGCGTATGCCGTCGCGAGTGAGCTGTCCAGCTTGGGCCGGTCGATCCCGGAGCCAGAGGCTCGGGTCGCGGCGGCGATCACCCCGACGGTGACTGCGAGCAGAACCGCTAGTGGCAGCACCGCCCGCACGAGAACGCGGCCGCCGGACCCGTCGTACGCCGGGTCGGTGAAGTCGCGGCGCATGAACAGTTGGTAGGCCAGCGCGGAGGCGACCGCCGCCCAGGCGAGGCTCACGACAACGCCAACGACAAGGGGGCCGCTCTGGGCCGGGTCGGTGAACAGCCCGCGCCAGGCGATGAAGGCGTAGCTCGGCAGGGCGACGCGCACGACGACGGGCAGCGGAAGCAGTTGCGCAACCTGCAGCAGTAACGTGAGCAGCGCGGGCATCACCAGCCCCATGGGAGAACGGCCGAGCGCCACCGAGCCGAGCAGCCCAATCGCCGCGAACGCCAGCGTCGGCGCCAGCGCGCTGGCCCACGCGAGCAGCACCGCACCGGCCGCCTGCCCCGACGCGAGCAGATGGCCGTCCAGGCCCACCAGCGGCCGGTTCCCGACCGCGGCCAGCCCGCCGACAACGCCCGAGGCGGCCAGCCCGGCCACCAGCAGCAGGATGACGGTGAGGCTCGCCAGCGCCTTGGCCACGAAGATCCGCCGCGGTGACCGCACGGCGACGAGCAGGTGTCGCCACGTGCCGAGCCGGTCCTCGCTGGCGAAGACGTCGCCGGCGACCAGAGACGTCAACAGCGGCAGTACCCAGCTGCAGGAGAACGACAGGACCACCAGCGGTCCCGCCCAGCCGGTCTGACTCATCCAGCGGCCGAAGACCGTGTCGGCCGGCAGCGAGCTCTGCTGACTGATGACGGCCACGAGCAGCGCCGGGCCGAGCCAGCAGGCCAGGAGCACCAGGCGAATCCGCCACTGGGCCAGCAGCTTGACCAGCTCGAAGCGGTAGCTGCGCCGCACCGGTGCCGGCCGCGCGGCAGCCCTCGGTAGCGCGACGGCTGCGGCGGTCACAGGTCCTCGTCCTCGCTCGGTGTGTTCGCGGCCTCGGTCAGGGCCAGGAAGGCCGCCTCGAGCGGCGCCACGACAGGCGCCAACTCGCGCACGGCCACGCCGGCGCCGACCAGGCGCGCGACCAGGTCGTCCAGGGCTGGCACCGCAGCACGGACGAGGAGCGCCTCAGCGTCGTGTCGCCGGAGCAGATCGTCGTCTGGGAGAACGCGCAGCTGCGGCGTCTCGGCCGCAACTCGCCAGGCCGCTGCGAGATCTGAGGTGCGCAGCCGGTAGTCCAGCTCGTCGGTCTCGGCGGCGAGCTTGCTGACCGGGCCGGAGAAGACCACACGACCGGTGGCGAGGAGGGTGACCTCGCTGCACAGCGCGGCTAAGTCGTCCATCCGATGGCTGGAAAGGACGACCGAGGTGCCATCAGCCGCCAGCCCGGTCAGCACACGGTGCACGTGACGGGTGCCGGCAGGGTCAAGGCCATTCGCCGGTTCGTCGAGCACCAGCAGCCGAGGCCTGGTCAGCAGCGCGGCGGCAAGCCCAAGACGCTGTCGCATCCCGAGTGAGAAGCCGCGAACGCGGTCGTGCGCGACATCGGTGAGCCCGACCTGCTCCAGCGCGTCGCCGATGCGGTCCGAGCCGTCACCCCGCAAGCGGGCCAGCGCGGCGAGGTTCTGCCAAGCGGTGAGCGCGGGGTACAGACCCGGCCCATCCACGAACCCCACGACCCCGTCGGGGAGAGCGAGCGTCCTGCGCACCGGACTGCCGAGGATCTCCAGGTCGCCGCCGCCGGCCACGGCCAGCCCGAGGAGCAGGCCTAGCAGCGTCGTCTTGCCGGCCCCGTTCGGCCCGACCAGACCATGCACCTGGCCTTCCGCGATGTCGAGGTCGACGCCGTCAAGGGCGACGACCTCGCCAAACGATTTACTGATCCCGCGCGCACGAACTGCAAGCTTTTCATGCATTGCGATCCTCTGATGTGGTCTGCGGCATGAGGGACCATATCGGCCTTCTGTGGAATCAACAGGGGCCGCCGGGCGAAGCTTGGGTTAAGGACATGCGACCCTGCGGGGCCGCTCGCTCATCGAAGGCGTTGCCAACCGGCGGCGCTCCGGATGATCAGCCGTAGCCCGGGAGGTTCCGCGCCAGTTGCGAGTGCCTGCCCTCCGCACGCCGGATCGTCCACAATGTCATCGACCCAGCGGCGTCGCACCTCGACACCGAACGCCCCGTGCCCGGGCCATGCCCCCGAGCACCCGACCGATTAGATCCCGTCGGGGCGCGTCTTACCGGACGTCGCCGCTGTGCGACTCCGACCTGGCAGATGCCCGCTGATTCTCCACTGCCGGAAGACACCGGCACTGCGCCTCGCCGATGACCGGCAACGATGGTCACGCCTGTTGCGGGCTTGGGGCAGTGAGGTGACCCGCGATGACAGCCGCCTGCTAGAAGATCATCTTCTCAAAATCACGCCACCGCCAGCACGAGTGCCCCCGGTGGGGCTCGAACCCACACTGCGACCCTTTTAAGGGGTCTGCCTCTGCCGATTGGGCCACGGGGGCATCGTCACTGTAAGCCCGGCTCAGGGAGAAGCCCGGCTCAGGGAGCGGACCGCTCGGCCAGCCGATGCTGGCCGGCCGCCTGCTCGAATTCGGCGCGCCGCTGCTGAAGCTGGCCGAGCGAGACCACCTCGCGGCGGAAGAACAGCGCGGCTGTCCAGTCGGTCAGCACCCGGATCTTGCGATTGAACGTCGGCATCCGCATGACGTGGTAGGTCCGGTGCATGAACCACGCGACGATCCCGCGCAGCCTGATGCGTACATCTCGGCCACCCCGCGGTACAGGCCCAACGAGGCCACCGAGCCCGCGTACGCGTGCTTATAGTCGCGCAGCGTCGATCCCTTGACCGTCGCGACGATATTGCCGGCGAGCGTCTTGGCCTGACGCACCGCGTGCTGGGCGCTCGGACCGAGTAGCACGGTGGGGTCCTCCTGGGAAATGTCCGGGACGGCCGCGCAGTCCCCGGCCGCAAAAACGCCCGGCG
>CAWIXH010000004.1:0-66182 GCA_963839995.1 uncultured Actinomycetota bacterium
AGTAACCATTCACCTGTTACCAGTGTGACTGGTGTGGCGAGCAGCGGCGTGTCGGCTTGATCTTGGTTGGCTGGCCTCGATCATGCTCGTGTGGCCGGGATGGAGCAGTTGTCGCGTGAGCAGCTGCTGGTGGTGGTGGCCGAGCAGGCCCGCGTGATCGAGGGGCAGTCGGCGCGGATCGAGGCGCTGACGGCTCAGGTTGCGGAGCTGACCCGGCGGCTGGGGCAGAACTCGGGCAACTCGTCGCTTCCGCCGTCCTCGGACCGGTTCGGCAAGCCGAAGCGTGACCGGCGGGCAGGTTCGGCTCGCAAGCCGGGCAAGCAGCCTGGCGCACCGGGCTCGGCGCTGGAGTATGTGGCCGACCCGGACGAGGTGGTCGAGCACGTGCCGGCCGCATGCGGTGGCTGCGGGGCCGGGCTGGACGGTGCCGAGGACGCCGGGATGATCATCAGGCAGGTCCGCGATGTGCCGCTGGTCAAGGTGAAGATCACCGAGCATCGCCTGCACAAGCGGGCTTGCGGCTGCGGCAGGATAACCACCGCGCCCGCCCCGGTGGGGGTGGACGGCCCGGTCTGTTACGGGTCGAACCTGCGCGCGATCGCGGTGTATCTGGTGGTGTTCCAGCACGTGCCGGTGGAGCGGGCCGCCGGGTTGATCGCCGACCTGACCGGCGCGGGCGTCTCGACCGGCTGGGTGTCCGCCCAGGTCGCGCGCACCGCCGAGGCGCTGGCCGAGGTGGAGAAGCTGATCAAGACGCTGATCACGCTGGCCGCGGTGCTCGGCGTCGATGAGACCACCGTGAACGTGGCCGGGCGCAAGCAGTGGCTGCACGTGGCGCGCACCGACCTGCTCACCGCCTACCACCTCGACCCCAGCCGCGGCCGCGGCGCGGTCGACTGTTTCGGGGTGCTGCCCGGCTACGCCGGCGTCGCCGTGCACGACGCGCTGTCGGTCTACGACGGCGCGGCCTACGCCACCGCCCGCCACGCCCTGTGCGGGGCGCACCTGATCCGCGAGCTCACCGCGGTCGCCGAGCAGCACCCAGACGCGATCTGGCCGGGCCAGGCCCGTTCCGCGCTCGCAGACCTGGCCAGCGCCGCCCGTGCGGCCCGAGACGAAGGGCTGAACCTCATCCCGCCCGAACAGGCCGCGCAACCGCTGCTGCTGTTCCGCCATGCCGTGCTGGTCGGCCTGGCCGAACACCGCCGGTCGCCCGGGCGCAAGCAGTCCAAGGCGCGCAACCTGCTCGAACGCCTGCGCGACCGCGAGGATGAGATCCTGCGCTTCACCACCGACCTCGCCGTGCCGTTCACCAACAACGGCAGCGAACGCGACCTGCGCCCGGTCAAGACCCAGATCAAGATCTCCGGCTGTCACCGCGCCGCCACCGGCGCCGCCAACTGGCTACGCGTCCGCGGATACATCTCCACCGTCCGCAAACACGGCAACGACATCCTCACCGCGCTCCGCGACGCCATCACCGGAAACCCCTGGCAACCACCGAAATCAGTGCTCGCCACCTGAATGCTTACGTTTCTTACGCCGCGGAAAGAGATCCGCGCTTGTTGATGTAGTCGTTGTAGGCTTCGTGTGGTGTCCGATAGCCGAGTGCCGAGTGAAGCCTGCGACGATTATAGCGGAATTCGATGTACTGCACAATATCACGTCGTGCGTGTTCTAGGGTTGGATATTGGGTGCGATTGACGCGCTCGACTTTCAACGCGGCATTGAAGGATTCGGCGAGCGCATTGTCGTAGCAGATACCGGTGCGGCCGACCGAGCGGCGAATACCCAGCGCGGTAGCGTGTTTCGCGAACTGGTCGGACATGTATTGTGTTCGCGATCCGCGATCGGAGTGGAATATACACTCGTCGGCGAGGTCGTAATTGCGGGCGGCCATGTCCAACGCGTCCACGACGAGGTCGGTGCGCATGTGCTCGGCGACCGCCCAGCCGATGCATGCCTTGGTGTGGCAGTCGATGACGGTGGCCAGGTAAGCCCAGCCGCGCCAGGTGGGAATGTAGGTGATGTCCCCGACAAGCTTGCTGCCCGGCGCGGCGGCGGTGAAGTCGCGGGCCACTAGGTCCGGTACTGCACTTGCGTCGCCCGGGGTCGTGGTGGTGGGCCGGAAGGGCTTGGGCTGGCAGGGGTACAGGCCGAGATCGCGCATCACCGCTCGCACCAGCTCCGGGCTGGCCGGGACCTGCCCGCGGGCCAGCTCGGCATGCACCCGCCGGTAGCCGTAGATGCCGTCCGCCTCCTCGAACACGACGGCCACGAGGACCTCCAGCTCACGCCGGCGCTCGGCGGTCGCCGACGCCGGCCGCGACCGCCAGTCGTAGTAGCCCGACGCCGAAACCTGTGACCACCGGCACATCGACCGGACCGGGTAGAACGCCTTCTGCGCATCGATGAATAGTGTAAGCATTCAGGTGGCGAGCACTGATTTCGGTGGTTGCCAGGGGTTTCCGGTGATGGCGTCGCGGAGCGCGGTGAGGATGTTGTTGCCGTGTTTGCGGACGGTGGAGATGTATCCGCGGACGCGTAGCCAGTTGGCGGCGCCGGTGGCGGCGCGGTGACAGCCGGAGATCTTGATCTGGGTCTTGACCGGGCGCAGGTCGCGTTCGCTGCCGTTGTTGGTGAACGGCACGGCGAGGTCGGTGGTGAAGCGCAGGATCTCATCCTCGCGGTCGCGCAGGCGTTCGAGCAGGTTGCGCGCCTTGGACTGCTTGCGCCCGGGCGACCGGCGGTGTTCGGCCAGGCCGACCAGCACGGCATGGCGGAACAGCAGCAGCGGTTGCGCGGCCTGTTCGGGCGGGATGAGGTTCAGCCCTTCGTCTCGGGCCGCACGGGCGGCGCTGGCCAGGTCTGCGAGCGCGGAACGGGCCTGGCCCGGCCAGATCGCGTCTGGGTGCTGCTCGGCGACCGCGGTGAGCTCGCGGATCAGGTGCGCCCCGCACAGGGCGTGGCGGGCGGTGGCGTAGGCCGCGCCGTCGTAGACCGACAGCGCGTCGTGCACGGCGACGCCGGCGTAGCCGGGCAGCACCCCGAAACAGTCGACCGCGCCGCGGCCGCGGCTGGGGTCGAGGTGGTAGGCGGTGAGCAGGTCGGTGCGCGCCACGTGCAGCCACTGCTTGCGCCCGGCCACGTTCACGGTGGTCTCATCGACGCCGAGCACCGCGGCCAGCGTGATCAGCGTCTTGATCAGCTTCTCCACCTCGGCCAGCGCCTCGGCGGTGCGCGCGACCTGGGCGGACACCCAGCCGGTCGAGACGCCCGCGCCGGTCAGGTCGGCGATCAACCCGGCGGCCCGCTCCACCGGCACGTGCTGGAACACCACCAGATACACCGCGATCGCGCGCAGGTTCGACCCGTAACAGACCGGGCCGTCCACCCCCACCGGGGCGGGCGCGGTGGTTATCCTGCCGCAGCCGCAAGCCCGCTTGTGCAGGCGATGCTCGGTGATCTTCACCTTGACCAGCGGCACATCGCGGACCTGCCTGATGATCATCCCGGCGTCCTCGGCACCGTCCAGCCCGGCCCCGCAGCCACCGCATGCGGCCGGCACGTGCTCGACCACCTCGTCCGGGTCGGCCACATACTCCAGCGCCGAGCCCGGTGCGCCAGGCTGCTTGCCCGGCTTGCGAGCCGAACCTGCCCGCCGGTCACGCTTCGGCTTGCCGAACCGGTCCGAGGACGGCGGAAGCGACGAGTTGCCCGAGTTCTGCCCCAGCCGCCGGGTCAGCTCCGCAACCTGAGCCGTCAGCGCCTCGATCCGCGCCGACTGCCCCTCGATCACGCGGGCCTGCTCGGCCACCACCACCAGCAGCTGCTCACGCGACAACTGCTCCATCCCGGCCACACGAGCATGATCGAGGCCAGCCAACCAAGATCAAGCCGACACGCCGCTGCTCGCCACACCAGTCACACTGGTAACAGGTGAATGGTTATGAACTCGTACCGCTCGCTCACCGATACTCCTGGGCGAAGAAGGCCGCCGCTTTTCCCAGGAACTCGCTCTTCATCCGCAATTCCCGAACTTCCCGCTCCAATTCTCGCAGTCGCGCCCGCTCCGTAATATTCAACGGCGGCTCGTCCTCGACGTGCTCGGCCCGATACTTCGCCACCCAATTACCCAGGGTGGTTTCGTTCAGGTGGATCTCCCGTGCAACATCGGCGATCGGCCGAGATGACTCGATCACCAT
This sequence comes from uncultured Actinomycetota bacterium, assembly GCA_963839995.1. Lineage (GTDB taxonomy): Bacteria > Actinomycetota > Actinomycetes > Mycobacteriales > Jatrophihabitantaceae > CAWIUB01. The sequence continues at coordinate 4,206 of CAWIXH010000004.1, forward strand.
CTTTACCGCCTCGTCCTTAAACTCGGGCGAATACTTCCTGCGCCATTCTGACATTTCCCATCCTCCATTCCGGTCCGGACCCTATAAGGGCCGGTGTCCGAAATCTGGGAGGCAGGCCAAGGTGTGCACGCGGATGTTGTGTTCGGTCCAGTGGTGCATCGGGGAGAACGAGACGACGTGTGGGTCTTTCATTTGCCGGAAGCAGAACTCGGCTTCGGACTGGGAGCGGTAGCCGGCGACGACGTCGGCGACCGGCCAGTGGTCGTGGTCGGTGATGAGCACGTGTTTGCCGAACAGTTCTTCTTCCAGTGTGTCGCGGGCGGCGGGGTCGACCGACCAGGTCAGGCGTAGGTCTTGGGGCTGCTCGCCGTCGAGCCGCCAGCTGACCACGCGCCGTACCCAGGGTTTGCGGGTGATCTGCTCGATGTCGGCTTCCACCTTCTGGCGGGTCCGGCGGGTCTTGCCGCGGGCGAGGGTGGCGGCCAGCTCGTCGAGCTTGCGGCCGGCTTTGGCCAGGGTCGTGCCGTCGAAGCCGCGGGCCTGGGCCTGGTGCAGTTCGGGTGAGTGGGTCAGGATCGCCCGCCGTTGGGCGCCGTAGGTCTCGCGTCGGGTGTCGAACGCGCTCAGCCCGCCGAAGCGGTCGGGGTCGACCACGGCGCGCGCGGAGGCGGGCAGGGCGGTGAGGTCCGGGCAGTCGCTGGCGGGCACCGACCCGATGTAGTGCAGACCTTGCTCGGCCAGGTGGGCGAAGTTGTCCTGACTGTTCTGGCCGGCGTCGAACACCACCGTCATGTCGATGTCGCCGCTGTCGGCCTCACCGCTGTCGGCCTCACCGCTGTCGGCCTCACCGCTGTCGGTGTCGTCGCTGTCGGCTGCGTGCCCGGCGGTGGTGGTGATCGCCTGGTATTGGCCGCGCAGCTGGTCGATCATCGTCGGGAACTGGGTGACGTCGGGCCGGTCGCCGGGGTAGGCGTGCCAGGCGAGCGGGATGCCGCCGTCGCGGGTGACCACGAGCCCAAGACCGACCAGGCGCAGGTCGGCACGTTTCTGTTTCGCCTTGCCCCGCTGCGCGACCGGGGCCTTGTCGTTCGCGGTGGCGATGAAGGTGGCGAAGTTGGTCATGTCCAATGCCACCGAGGAGATATCGACTCCGGAGACCTCGATCAGCCGCAACGCGACCGCCTGGCTGATCTGCTCCAGCTGCTCCAGCGAGACGGCGTGCATCGCGTCCCAGAACCGCCGGTGGTCCAACGCCGAGGCGCTGATCTTGGTGAACCGGTCGGCGGCGGTGGTCTTCCACCAGGCGGCGATGCCCGCCTTCGAACACGGGGCGACCAGCCGGTTCAGCGCGGCCAACGCCAGGTAGGTGCCCGCCGACAGCGGCAGCCCGGCCGGGCCGGGCCCGGCCACCTCGTCGATGAGCCCGGCCACCCGAAGCTCGTCGAGGATCCCCCAGACCGCGGCGACGTCCCCGAACCCCAGGTGCCGGGTGCGGTCGGGCAGCACCGCCTGCTCGCGGGCATCCAGCAGCGCCTCCACATCCGCGGCGGAGCCGATATAGCGCTCGGAGACCATCTTCGGCCTGCCCCCGACGCGGGCCATCTCCCGCAGGTACCAGTACGTCTTCCCGCCGATCTTCTTCGGGTACAGACTCGTCACAATTTAGGTCATACACACGGATGCGACCTCAGTCAAACACCAACACCGGTGTGTCGGAAGGGAAAACGCGACAGGCCGTCCGCGGCCGGGCCTCAGAACACCGTGATCATCGGAAGCTCAAGCTAGCAGCGGAATGTTACGGGCACCGTTTACTCACCGCTTACCCCTTCTGCGGCGTGGAAGGCCTCGAGTGCCTCGCCGGGGGTGTCGTAGTAGGCGTTGGGGCCGAGGGCTGCGCTGATGCCGTAGCGGTCGAGCTGCTGGCGCACCGGGCCGAGGACGGTGGTAGCGACGAGGCGGACGTGCCGTTGGTGAACGTGGTCGATGACCCTGGTGAGGACCGTGGATGCGGTGTAGTCGATGTCTCCGATGGCCGCGCAGTCGAGCACCATCCATCGCAGCCGGCGGCCGTGGCCGACCAGGGCCGTGACGTCGTCGAGGAGCCTGGAAGCGTTGGCGTAGTAGAGGCTGGTGCCGAACCGGTAGACCACCAGCCCTTCCTCGGTCCGGGCGCCTGGCGCTACCGGGGCAGGCTGCCAGTGCCCGGCCGGTGACTTGGCTAGCACGGTGTTGCGTGGGTTGTAGCTGTGGCGCAGGTGGTCGATGATCGAGGCGATGACGGCGAGCACGATGCCGTATTCGACCCCCAGTACGACCACAGCGGCCGTCGTGAGCAGGGCAATGGCGAACTCGTGGCGCCGGGCGGCCAGGATGCGCCGCATCCCGCTGACATCGATGAGTCCGATAGCAATGAGGAAGACCACCGCTGCCAGCGCGGCGTCCGGCAGGTAGGCGAGCGGCCCGGTGAGCAGCAAGAGGGTAATGAGAACCAGGGCGGCGGTGGTGAGCTGGGCCAGCTGGCTGCGCCCGCCCGCGCTGTCGACCATCTGCGCCTTGGTCGGGCTCCCGTTCACGACGAACGTTCCGGACAACGCGGCGACGGTATTGGCTGCGCCCAAGCCGACCAGGTCGGTGTCTTCGCTGAACGGCTCCTCGTACTTCACGGCGTAGGCACGCGAGGTGGCCGCGCTTTGTGCCAGGATGACCACGAACATCGACGCCGCGGCGCCGAGCAGCGCGGCGGCGTCCTGCCAGCCCAGGGCCGGCAGCCCCAGGCTTGGAAGCCCGCGCGGGACCGGCCCGACTACGGCCACGCCGCGGCTGGCCAGATCCGCGGCCCGGCTCACGCCGATCGCGATGATCACCGCGATCAGCGGTCCCGGGATCCTGCGGGTGATCTTGCGCGCCGCAAGCACGACCAGGATGACCCCGGCCGACACTGCCACGTCTGCCCGATCTATGTGCGGGAGCGCGCGCACCGTGTCCAGGAGCCTGGCCGGGGTCTGTTTGCCCGCCGCGGTTACCCCGAGCATGTCAGGCAGCTGGCCGGCAGCCACCTGGATACCGACGCCGGTAAGGAATCCGACCAGCACGGTGCGGGAAAGGAAATTCGCCAGGAACCCTAGCCTGGCCAGCCGGGCAAGCAGCAGCATCGCCCCGGCCAGCAGCGCCGCGAGCCGGCCAGCCGGACGTATCGCTGCGACCCGGCCACCGCGAGACCGGTAAGCGCGGCGGCGAGTATGACGGCGGTAGCGGAATCCGCGGCCACCACGAGGTGGCGCGACGAACCGAGGATGGCGAACACGACCATCGGCAGCAGCATCGTGTACAGGCCGGTGACCACCGGCATCCCGGCGATCTTCGCGTACCCGAGAACCTCGGGGATGCCCAGTGCGGCCAGCGTCATGCCGGCGAGCACATCCGCGGGTACCTGGGACCGGTCGATGGGCAGCAGCCCCCGCATCGCGGGCAGCGCCCGCAGCCATCCTCGCCGGCGGCCCCCACGCGACTCCGGCAACGTCTCACCACCGCCCGTTTCCCTGCGGTTTCAGATTCGTTCATCATCCCGCCGGCAGGCGTTTCGTGCGGTCATAGCAGCCTCCGGATCCTGCGCGCCGCCCGCCTCCATGACAGTGCGATTCGACTCGGCCCCGAACGCCTTAATCTCGGCCTCCTCCTGCGGACAGTTTGCGGGGGACCTCGCCGCCGGCCAGCGTCGCACTCTGCGCCTGATGGCGGATGCGCACAACCTCGACCTACGGACTCTCAGGCAAGCTGACCTCGATCACTACCTGATCGCCGATCCCGGCTGCCGAAGCCTGCTCGCCGGGTACCTTGACTGGACCAACCGCACCGGCATAACCGAGCTCACCGTCCCGCAGCCGCCTCGCCCCACCCCGGAGGTCGGTCGTCCTGTCCGACGAGCAACGCTGGCAGCAGGTCGAGCACTTGCTGCACCACGACACCATCCGCCGCTACGCCCGCGTCGCTGGTCTGTTCATGCTGCTGTTCGCGCAGCCGCTGGCCCGGACACTGCGGATGCGCACCGACCAGATCATCACCTCAATCGGCGCGCCACCGTCGCCATCGAACTTCCCGACCTCGTCGACGACCTGGTGCACGAGCAGCTGCACCACGCACAAGCCACGCCCGCCAACCACCGCGAACGCTGGCTGTTCCCCGGGCGGCAACCCGGCCGCCAGCTGGCCAGTGAAAACGTCCGCTCCAGCCTCGTTAACCGCGGCATCCACCCCGCCCACGTCCGCAAGGCGGCGATGTTCCAGCGCGCCGCCGAGATACCCACCCCCGTCCTCGCGGACCTGCTCGGCCTCTCACCCACCACCGCAACCCGATGGGCCATCCTGGCCGCGCGCGACTGGAGTCAATACGCCGCGATGCGCCGAGCCACCGCCGCACCGACTCAGAGATCGGGCGGATGATGGACCCATGACCAGCACGCACGTCAACGTCGAACTCCTTCTCGTGCCCGATTGCCCGAACGGGCCCGCCGCGCGAGACCTGCTCCGATCCGCGCTGCACGGCGCTGGCCTGCCCGACGCACCGATCCGCGTCATCGTGATCGACTCCCAGCGCGAAGCCGAGCACCGCAGATTCGTCGGCTCACCAACGATTCTGATCAACGGCGTCGACCCGTTCGCCGAACCCGGCCGACCCGCCGCGCTGGCCTGCCGGGTCTATTCGGGCCCGACCGGACCGAGCGGGCTGCCACCCGCCGACCAACTCCAGCAAGCCGTCACCGACGCCACGTCGCCCGCATGATCGGAAGACCCGATAAGCAACACCGATGACCTCGTCCAGCGGGGACTCCGCGCCTGGACCAACGGTGACCTCGACACCCTGGAAGCCGTCCTCGACCCCGACGTCACCCTGCGTTGGATCGAGCCCGGACAGTGGGACTGCACCGGCCGCGATGAGGTGATGCGGCTCCTACGCGAACGACAGCAGCAGGGCCGCGGCGCGCACCCGATGCGCATCGACCACCTCGACCAGCACACCGTCGTCGTCTCACTGCACGAACCCGGACCCTACGGCGCGGCCGCCAAACGAATCAGCATCGCGCGCGGCAAGGTCGTGGCGATGCAGCAATACACCTCCCGCGACGACGCCCTGGCCGTCAGCGCCACCGGTTATGGCAGATAGCGGCCCAGCCAGCGCAACGGCCGGCCGACCACGGGCCGCTGATGCCACTGGTGATCCATCACCACGCGCCGGCCCCACCGCAGAGCGTCCCGCAGCCGGGTCGCGATCGAGGGCCGCAGCGCGTCTTCCCGCTGCCCAGCCTGCTGATGCAAGAAATGGGCACAGCGGAAACACACCGCCGCCTCCGGATGACTGCCCAACTGCACCAGCCGATCAGCCGGGGACTGCTGCCCACAACACCCAACACTCGACTCCACCACCCACGCCCGCCGCCGGATGGGATCGACTGGCTCGCGTCCGTGTCCACCTCGGTCATCGCTCCGCCTCGCCTCGAAACTCATCGGCCAGTATGAGCCCGCCGGCGTTGTCCAGGTGGTCCTAGGAGTACCACCCCCCCACGATCCCCGCCCAGCTGTACCAGCCACGGCCAGACCCGATCTGGCGGAGCGTCGATCGTGACGGCCATCGTCGCGCCCCTCTCACCGTCGGGGACTGTCGGCGACCCGTGAAAACTGACCCCGTGGCTTCACCCGAAAACTGACCCCTTCCATCGACCCTGGCTCCCACCGAGTCAGGAGGAGGAAGGGGATGTTGCACGTGGAGGACTGGGCTGAGATCCGCCGGTTGCACGTCGCGGAGGGGATGCCGATCAAGGCGATCGCTCGGCTGCTGGGGATCTCGAGGAACACGGTGAGGGCGAAGCTGGCGGCCGATGCGCCGCCGAGGTACGAGCGGCCGGCTGCCGGATCGGTCGTGGACGAGGTCGAGCCGCGGATCCGGCAGCTGCTCAAGGACTACCCGATGATGCCGGCCACGGTGATCGCGGAGCGGATCGGGTGGGCGCGGGGGATGACGGTGCTCAGCGCGCGGGTGCGGGAGCTGCGGCCGGTGTATCTGCCGCCGGACCCGGCGTCGCGGACGGCTTATGTTGCTGGGGAGATCGCGCAGAACGACTTCTGGTTCCCCGACATCGAGCTGCCGGTCGGATTCGGGCAGACCCGTACCGCCAAGCAGCTGCCGGTGCTGACCATGGTGAGTGCGTATTCGCGGATGCTGTTTGCCCGGCTGACCCCGACCCGCAGCGCCGAGGACCTGTATTGCGGTTGGTGGGCGCACCTGACGCGGCTCGGTGGGGTGCCGCGGGTACTGGTCTGGGACGGTGAGGGCGCGGTCGGTCAGTATGCCGGCGGCCGGAACAAGCTCACCGGCGAGTGCCACGCGTTCCGCGGGGTCTTGGGCGCGAAGGTGCTGGTGTTGCGCCCGCGCGATCCGGAAGCGAAGGGGATCATCGAACGGGCCCACGACTACCTCGAGCGGTCCTTCCTGCCGGGCCGGTCGTTCACCGGCCCGGACGATTTCAACCGCCAGTTGCAGACCTGGCTCGATGCGGTGAACCAGCGCCGTCGGCGGGCGTTGGGGTGCGCGCCGGTCGACCGGATCGCCGCCGACCGCGCCGCGATGCTCGCCCTGCCGCCGGTGGCGCCGGCGACCGGGTGGCGGATCTCCGGGCGGCTGCCGCGGGACTTCTACGTGCGCCTGGACGGTAACGACTACTCGGTGCACCCGTCGGTGATCGGCCGCCGCATCGAGGTCATCGCCGACCTGGACCGGGTCCGCGCCTACTGCGGCGGCAACCTGGTCGCCGACCACGTGCGGGTCTGGGCCAAGCACCAGAGTCTCACGCTCCCGGAGCATGACGCGGCCGCCAAGGCGTTGCGCCGCGAGCGCATCGGCATCGTCCGGCCGGCGCCGGAGCCGGAGGTGCAGATCCGCTGCCTGGATGACTACGACACCGCACTCGGCCTCGACGCCGACACCGACACCGAGGGTGGGGTGGCGTGATGGCCAGCGCGACCAAGACCCCGGCCCGCGACACCCTCGCCGAGATCACCTACCTCACCCGGGCGTTGAAAGCACCGACGCTGCGCGCCGCGGTGGACCGCCTCGCCGACCGCGCCCGGACCGAGAACTGGACGCACGAGGAGTTCCTCGTCGCCTGCCTGCAACGCGAGGTCGCCGCCCGGGAGAACCACGGCGGCGAGGGACGCATCCGCGCCGCCCGCTTCCCGGCCCGCAAGAGCCTGGAGGAGTTCGACTTCGACCACGCCCGTGGGCTCAAACGCGACACGATCGCGCACCTGGGCACGCTGGACTTCATCACCGCCAAGGACAACGTCGTGTTTCTCGGCCCGCCGGGGACAGGGAAAACCCACCTCGCAACAGGTCTGGCGATCCGCGCCTGCCAGGCCGGGCACCGGGTCCTGTTCGCCACCGCCAGCCAATGGGTCGACCGCCTCGCCACCGCCCACCACGCCGGGCGGCTGCAAGACGAACTCATCCGGCTCGGCCGCTACCCCTGCCTGGTCGTTGACGAGGTCGGCTACATCCCGTTCGAACCCGAGGCGGCCAACCTGTTCTTCCAACTGGTCTCGAGTAGATATGAGCGGGCAAGCTTGATCGTCACCAGTAACAAGGTGTTCGGCCGCTGGGGCGAGGTATTCGGCGACGACGTGGTCGCCGCCGCGATGATCGACCGGCTCGTCCACCACGCCGAAGTCATCGCCACCAATGGAACGCAAACCGTCTTGGCTTGACACCGGGCGCGGCCGCGGTGGCTGGGTGGGTCGGTGGTGGGAGTCTGCTGGGCCGGGCGGGTCTTGTTGGGGCGTGTCGAGGGCGATGCGTAGGCGGATTTCGACGTGCCAGCCGGTGACGCGGACTTCCTCGATGAGCAGCCGCAGGAGCTGCTGTTTCTGGACGGCGTCGAGTTGGTCGATGACGCCGCGGATCCGTTCGGCGAAGTCGTGGACGCGGCGGCGTAGCTGGTTGCCGCGAGCGAGCGTGGCGCGTTCGGCGGCGAGGCTGGCTCGCTTGGTCTGCAGGTCGCGGTGGCGGGCGGCTACGTCGGCGGCCCGGTGTTGTAGCTCGGGTAGCTCGATCAGCCCGGCTTGGTAGAGGTCGACGAGGCGTCGGCGTTCGGCGTCGGCGGCGTCGATCTTGCGGTCGAGGCGGGCGAGTTCGGCGGCGAGCAGCTCGTCGTCGGGGATCGGGGTGGTCACCGCCACGGCTTGCTCACCGGCCAGCAGCAGGTCGGGTTGGGTGAGCGCGACGCGGATCTGGTCGAAGACGAACTCGTCGAGTGCGTCGGCGCGGATGTTGCGTTCCGGGCAGCGGTGTTCTTCTCCGCCGGCGCGCAGCGGGTCGTGGTTGCGGCAGTAGTAGTAGTGGTGCCAGCTGCCGTTGCGGCCGCGCATCTTGTGGCAGTTGGTGCCCACGCCGCAGGCGCCGCATTTGACCAGGCCCTTGAGCAGCCAGCGGCCTGGTTCGGCCCGGCGCGGGCTCCATTTGCTGTTGTCGACCGCGACCCGTCCGGCGGCCTCGAATGTCTCGTCGGCGATGATGCGCGGGCAGGCGATCGGGATCCAGTCGGCGCGGTCGCGGGGGACTTGGCGGCGGTGGCGGGTGGGTCGTCGGTCGGGGATCGATTCGGTGCGGTTGAAGTAGACCCGCCCCACGTAGGCCTCGTTGCGCAGCAGCCGGAGGATGGTGGACGTCCCCCAGGTCGCCTTCCCGGTCGGCGACGGTACCCGATCGGCGTTGAGGGCACGGCTGATGTCGCGCACCGTCGTCCCGCCGGCTCGGTCGGTGAAGATCCGCCGGACGATGGCGGCTTCCGGTTCGTAGATCTCCAGGTGCGCTGGGCCGGTGGCCGCGCTGCGCGCAACCCGTCGGTAGCCGTAGGAGGTCTTCCAGGTGGTGACCTCGCCGGCGCGGGCCCGGAACAGCTTGCCGCGCCGGTAGCGTTCGGCGATCTTCGCCTTCTCGTACTCGGCGATCACGCCCTGCACCTGGGTGAGCAGCGTGGCCTGCGGGTCGTCGGCGGCCAGGCCGGGTGAGTCGGTGAACCGCACCGTCACCCCGAACCGGGCCAGTTCGTCCAGGACGAGGACCTGGTAGGCGTAGGCGCGGGCGAGGCGGTCCGGGGACAGGCACCACACCTGCTCGAACAGCCCGCCCTCGGCCGCGTCGCGCATGGCGTCCAGCGCGGGCCGGTCCAGCCGGGCACCGGAGTGCCCGTCGTCGACGTACTCGCCGACCAGCTCGTCCCCGGCGTCGGTCACGTGCGCGCGCAGCACGTCCAGTTGCGAGCCGATGGTGCCGCGTTCGGCTTGCCGCTCGGTGGACACGCGTGCGTAGAGAGCTACCTTCATCACCGGACCGGCCCTATCGATGGCGCGGCGGTTGCTGCCGCGCCGAGATCGACCGCGGCGCCGAGCAGGAACTGGTAGCCGGCCGCCAGCGCCGACACCCGCGGGTCGAGGTGCGGCGTCCACGGCGGCCGGGCGGCGCCGAGCAGCTCGGGCAGGAACACCGGCTCGGCGGCCGGCCAGGCGATCAGCCCGGCCAAGCCCCGGCGGTCGAAGCGGGCCGCGGCCAGCCCGTCAGGTGGCCGGCGGTGTTCGAGCACGTGTGCGCGCAGCGTTTCGTAGTCGACCTGCGCCGCCTGTGCTGGCGGCCAGAACGACCGGGCGCTCACCGGCCGCGGGCCCGTTCGACGGTCCGCCGGTGCAGCCGCACCCCGAACCGATCCGCGACCTGCTCGGCGACCTGCACACCGGACCCGCTCGCGTCGGCGCGGATGAACTCCACGATCTCCGGCGACAGCTTGACCGGGCCGCGGCGGCCCGCCGCTCGTCGAGCAGCCCGGTCATCCCCAGCTGCCCGAATGATGCCGTCACCAGGTAGAACGCCGCACGCGAGTAGCCGTGCGCCGCCGCGGCCTCGGTGACCGGCCACCCGTCGACCAGATGCGCGCGCAGCATCTCGTACTTGACCTGCACCTTGTCCGCGGCCAGGAAGAACCCGGCACCCGTCGTGAACAGCGGGGCGTGCACCGCCTCCGGATTCGGGTGCAGCAGGCCGGACTCGCCCAGCGCCCGCAACCGGCTCGTCTGCCTCACCTGCCTCACCTCCTGCCCAGCAGGCTAGGCGCGGGAACCACCACCGTCTAGCATTGACTGCCGCGTGTCGCCACGCATCGACCGCAGCAGATTGATCAATGCATAGACGGCAAGGATATTGGCCAGCACAGCGACAAGTAGGGCTAGACATGCGGTCGTCATTACTAGACATCAAGGTCGCTCCGAACGGCAGGTCGCCGCAGCCGGCGACGGTGATCAGGATGGACATACAGGCCCGGAACGGCTTCCGCCGGGGACAGCCTGACTGTCAGCTGCAGCTTTGCGTTCCGCTGGTGGCACTCAAAGGCGACAGCTACCGCCTGAAAGACCGCGACCTCGGCCGAATCCCCACCGCCGCGGCGAGCGAGCAGTGAGGACCCAATGCGTGACGCTTTGCCACCCAGCCCAGCCGGCCACCCCCGCCGCGGGCTCACCTGCCAAGCCTGCGGCGCCACCATCATCACCGACGTCGACGGGCTGTTCCACAACCCCGAACGGGGCAGCCGGCAACGCTTCTGCAGCCCCGCCTGCCGCCAAGCCGCCTACCGTCGCCGCCGCGCCAACACCACCGAGAACACGCCCCGGCAACACACCGGCGGCCGCAACAGAAGACTCGCGAAAGATCCCGAATGACCGAACAGGGGGTCAGTTTTCGACCGACGCAAAGGGGTCAATTTTCGGCCGACGTTGACAGGGGACCAGGTCGGCACTGGGATACGGCTCAGCGACTTCCTCATAGTGCTCGCGGTGGCGGGCGTCTTGTTCGCCCTGGCGACCGTGCGCCCACGGCGCTGGCTGCCGCCATGGCTGCTCCATTGCTCGCTGTGGCCGCTGGCCGCGCTGATGGTGCTGCGCGCCGTGTCGGCGAGCCTCGGTGACGTGCAACAGCTTGCGACTGGGCGTCCACCCGCACGACCCTGTGGGATCTGGTCTTCTGGTCGCCGTTGTTCCTGATCTGGGGTGTGCTGTGGGCAGCAACCGTACTGACCTATGCCCGCCGCTCAAGACGACCCGGGCACAAGACGGGTAGCGGCGGGTGTTCCTGGTGCAGTAAGCGCCATGGCTGTGACTCACTTCCCCGCTCTAGTCCCGGTCGTTCCAAGCCCGCGTAGATCCATCCGCGGCATGCCGGACCGGTTCGCCCGTGTGCGACCTCGCGCGCATATCGACGCAGCGCCCAGCCACCGATGCGCTCGGACGCCCGCGAAGTATTCGGCGATCAGCGAGGTCTGCAGGGTCACTGTGCGTGTTTGCATCTCGGGCGTCCCCACGCAGGCTTTACGCGCGCGACCCGTCTCGATCTGTTCGGCTCGGTCGTCGTCGACAACGGTGCCGCGAGCGCGTATGTGGAACGGTCGGTTCAGGCGCGTGTGCGCCGTCCAACCTAGGCCGTCGATCCCGTTGATCGCCGCGACTCTTGGCAGTCCGTGGAAATGCGCCGATCGGGCAGTCGCGGTCGCCGGTCAACTAGGGTCTGGGTCATGGCGCACGCGACCGCAACGGTGATCGTCGATCGGGCTATCGGCGAGGTTTTCGCGTTCTTGGCCGACGGGATGAACGAGCCGGCGTGGCATCCCGGGGTGACCGACGTCAGTCACGTTGCTGAGACCGGTACCGTCGTTGGCGCGACGTTCAAGCAGACCATGAAAGGGCCCGGCGGCCGGTCGATACCCGGTGACTACCGGATCACACGCTACGAGCAGCCGACCCGACTCGACTTCGAAGTCATCGCCGGCCCGGCCCGCCCAGTAGGCCGATTTGATCTACGCGAGACCGCAGCAAGTGCCACGGAGGTGATCTTCACCCTCGATGTCAAGCCGCGCGGGCTGATGGTTCTCATGACGCCAATGATCAACAAGCAGGTGCGCGCCGAGGTTGGCAACATCGTCAACCTGCCAAACGCGATGAGCTCCTGACCGCACAGCCTCTACACTGGCACGGGCCGATTCGGTGGACAGGATTCCTTTCGATGTTCGTTGCGCACCGCAGATGGATCGCTATTGCGCCTCGCTGTTTACCGGATCTGCCGAACAGCGTGCGTTCGCGCTAGGACCACTCGCGGCCAGCGAACCGGCCCTCGCCGGGTCGCAATGCGTCCCAGCGGGTTGTCTGATGCATGGGTCGTAGATGTTCAGCATGGTGATCTCAGGTCCGCTCAGCTCGCCCCGATTGCGGGTTCGTGACGATAGACCCGAGGGCGAAGCGGATGGCCAGGCCGATCACATCCTGGTGGTCGAACGGCGGGATCAGCGTCAGGTCACGCTCGGCGGCGAGCTTCCCGGCGGCTTCTGCCCGCTCGCTGCCCCCCGACCAGCACCACCTCGGCGCCGAGCCGGCGCACCGCCTCGACCCTTGATCGCCAGCGCCACCGTCGGAATGACCACGACCGCCGGGACGCCGAAGCGGGCCGCCGCGTACGCCACCGCCTGACCGTGATTGCCGCTGGAGTGCGTGATCACACCGCGGGCGCGGACCTCGGCAGGCAGCGCAGCGATCGCGTGATACGCGCCGCGGATCTTAAGCGCGCCGATCGGTTGCAGGCTCTCGGCTTGAGCCACAGCGGGCGATCCGCATCGGCCCACAGCTGCGGCAGCAGCGGAGTACGCACCGCCACGCCGGCCAGCTTGTCCGCGGCCCGCCTGATCTGCTCGATGCCCACCAACGCCACGACATCGATCCTGTCCTACCCGCAGCAGCAAGATGGAACCCGCAGACCGCGCACATAAACGCCGCGACGCACCCCCCTGTCACGTGTCCCCGGAATCGGCGTCGTGTCGACGTCGGCACAATCGGCGATCGCGGACGCAGTGCGCGCTCCGCCGCCATTCCCCAATCGCTGACGACCGGGTCCGAGCCAGCACGGCAAAATGGGTCGCTGTTTCGGCTCGGCGGAGACTCTGGCGTCAAATGCGAGATGCTTGTCTTCCAGCGCTAGGAACGCGGCCTGCAACCCCTCTGCGTGAACGCACCTAACGCCGTTACTGTTGGCAAGCTGATCGGGCTGGACGAGGCAGAACCAAAGTGCCGTGTTCCGCCGCCGCCAGCGGCGGACGTAGACGTCGAGTAACGACAATTACATGCTGGCCTCGGACGAGCGGACGGCCTGCGCTGGCTGAGGTGCTCCTCGCGAAACGGCAGGCAAGAGGCCGGTCCTAGCCACCGACACCCGGTTCACAGCCCAACGCCGAATCCCGCAGCACGGCCGCGGACATGCTCGTGAAATGCAAGGCCAGGCATCCCACACCCTGGCCGCGCATAACCACGACGGCGAAATGTACCTTCGAGCGACCGAAGCCAGCGCGTAATCGGCGTTGTGCCGACCTCGTGATTGTGCCGACCTGACAGGTGGATCGCCTGTGCAGTAAGGGAATCCGCGCGCACAGGTCGGCACAATCGGGCGACTCGGGCCGATGCTTGTGTCGGACCAAGCCCGTACTCCGGCCGTGGTCGGTAGTCGATGTCGATCTCGATCTCACCCGAGGTGCACTCAACACGCCGAACCAGCAGGTGCGGCACGCCCATGCCAAGGCGATGACCACCGTTGTCCGGACCCATGGCGAGCGCGTCGGTCAGGGTCACAGCTCCGGAAGTGGCGACGAACGATGTCGCCAACACCAATGTCCGGTGCACATACCGCCGCGAGATCTGGGAGTCGCCGACCGGAGCAATCTGCCAGTGTCCCGCGTCGTTGTCGAGCAGTCGACCGAACACCGAGGGACTGTCGAAGCGGGGAAACCCTAACCACTCCACTGACCCGCGAGTATCGATCAGCGCGCTCGAATGCCGATCCGAGAGCAGTGCGTGCGCACCAATGGGCGTTCGGGACATGACTGCCTCGCGACGTCGATGCTCGTAACCGTACCGCCGAATGGGTATGTCGTCGGAGCCGCCGACGCACGTCAAGCATCAGACGACAAGACCGTCAAGCATGTCTGAGCCCTGACACCGGCAATCACAGCCACTCCGACGAGGGGCGACTTTGCCTGTGGGCTTCCGGTCGTCCCCTACGAGCGATTTACTGAGAGCAGGATCATGGGTCAAAACGTGGTGGCCTATTGCGGTGCCGTGGAACGAGACGGAATCTCGATCGTCGCAACACCGGCGTCCGGCCCGTCGTCAGCGGGGTATGCGTCCCACCAGCGGAGGTGCCAGGTGGCTGAATTCACAAGGCCCGGCGAGGGAATGGTGCTTGCCCACTTCATCGTGTCGGACGACGTCGAGCGCTCTCGGCGCTTCTACACCGACGTGCTCGGCGGCAGGTTGATCTTCGCCTCCGGCGAGCTGACCTATGTCGCGCTCGCCAACAGCTTCATCATCATCAATGTCGGTGGAGGCCCTACCGATGACAAGCCCGCGGTCACCCTGGCGACACCGCGCGATCCCGACCGAGTCAGCAGCTTCCTCAATATCCGCGTCGCAGACATCGAGGCCGTGTACGCCGAATGGAGCGCTCGGGGTGCTCACTTCCTGACGCCCCCGAAGCAGCACGAGTACGAGATTCGTTGCTACATCCGCGATCCCGACGGTCATCTGATCGAGGTGGGGCAAACAACCGACCCAGAGCGGGACTGGTCGTTCTGGTCGCCATCTCCCTCGGCCTGATGAATCGGTCGTGGGGATCCAGCGGGCCAGCATGGCGAGCGCAATGTAGCTAGACGGCCGGTGGGGGCTCAGTCGTCCCGTGGATGACGAGCACGGGCACCTTTGCGTGTTCGGCGCAAGCTGCGCTGACGGATCCGAGCAGCAGACCAGCGAAACCGCCATGTCCTCTGCTGCCGAGTACGAGCATGTTTGCTTCGACGCTCGCAGCGAGCAGTACACCCGTCGGGGGTCCTTCGATGACAGCAGGGTTGAGTTCGGCTGGGGGGCCAAGCCGAAGGCCGCAGCGATCGCGTGGTCGAGCGCCGCGTGCGCGTTTGCGGCGGGGTCCCAGTCGCTTGGAAACGCCGCCCATCCTGCCGTTCCCCAGCTGTTGAGCCCCGCCGGTTGCCAGGCGATGACGGCCGTCAGATTGACGTGCATCGTGCGGGCGAGGAACGCTGCCCACCGCAAAGCATGCAAAGACGATTCGGAGCCGTCGACACCGACAACGACGCCCAGGTCTCCACTGCGACCGGCGGTCACCGGTGCTGACCCGAGGTCTGCAGGAACGACGACGCGTTCGCGCCGGTATTCGCCATTCTGACTCCGGTGGTCGACGACCCTTCGGTCAAGGGTCAATGGCCGGCGCTCTGGCCCCCGTCAATATGCAGGATTTCGCCGGTGATGAACGGCGATGATTCCAGAAACAGAACTCCGTCCACAACGTCGCCGATCTGGCCGACACGGCCGAGGGGGAGCAGTCCGGAAAGCGAGTCGTAGCTTTCCGGCGGGTTGTCCGGCGTCTGGATTATGCCGGGGGAAATGGCGTTGATCCGGATGCCACGGGAGGCGTACTCGATTGCTAGGGACTTGGTGGCCGAGGCAAGTCCGCCTTTGGTGAGCGCGGTCAGTACCGCCGGGACAGTGGCGTTCGCGTACTCGGCGAGGGTTGTCGTGATGTTGACGACGTGGCCGTGGCCGCGGTTCAGCATCTCCGCGATGACGCGCTGCGTGAGCACAAAGAATCCGGTCAGGTTGACGCCCACCACAGACGCGTAGTCGCCGGCGGTGTAGCCGGTGAACGGTTTGGAGATGAACAGGCCGGCATTGTTAACCAGCGTGTCGATGCGGCCGAACCGGTCGAGCGCCGCGGCGATGATGCGGTCGGTGGTGCTGGAGTCAGCGATGTCGCCTGCCACGGTGAGCACGTCCGGGTCTTGGGACTGCTTGATCGTCAGGGAATTCGCCACCACCGCCCAGCCGAGTCGGCGATAGCCGGCGACGATGGCGGCGCCGATGCCACGCGAGGCACCCGTGACAATCACGACCCTCGCCTGCGGGTCAGCCATGAACGGACTCGTCGGGGTGCGGCGTGGGCGTGCTTGCCAACTCGCTGAGATGGGCGGCGAGCGAGTTGATTTCCGCTGCCTTGAGGGTGCCCATCTCGTCGACGGAATGTTCGCCCGTTCCTGCCGGAGTGTGGGTGGTCATTGCGACCAAGTGGTCCATGGTGAGCGCCTCCAACCCGGAAGTCGTCCCGTACATGATCTGGCTGACGCACTGGGCCGCCCCGGCTCTGATCGTAGGCACGGCCACACTGCGGCGGCCCGCCAATCAGCCGGGGTCCGACCGTCGCTCAGGGCCCGGTCAATAGCGTCGAATTGTCGGTTCGGGCCCGACACCGCATCGCTCGACCGGTGCATACGGACCCTTAGGGCCGTCTAGTCCGACACGTCTGCTCGGCGACGCATGTGATGCGACCGCGGCTTTCGCCGCGACAGCCGAGCGGCCGGATCTGTTCCCGAGCAGCTGCCTCGCGGCTTGGCCGAGGTCCGTTCGTGACGGGATACTCCGTCGGGAACCTCGAGCATTCGGCCGTAGGAGGGCAGTAAAGATGGGCTCGGGATCGTCAGCAGCAACACTTGCCACGGTAGGTACGCACCCGGCGGGCACGCTGCTGTCGGTCAATGTCGGCATGCCGAAGGACGTGGCATGGCAGGGCAACATCGTCCACACCGGGGTTTTCAAGAGTCCCGTGGCCGGTCGTCGCCGCGTCGGCAGGCTCAATGTCGAGGGCGACGGTCAGGGTGATCTTGGCGGACACGGGGGCGAGCAGCGCGCGGTGTTCGTCTACCAGATGGGCTCGTACCGGTATTGGGAACGCGAGCTTGGCCGGCGCGATCTTGTCTACGGGCAGTTCGGCGAGAATTTCACTGTCGACGGACTCGACGACGACCTGGTCTGTATCGGTGATCGCTACCGGATCGGGACCGCCGTCTTCGAGGTCACGCAGCCACGCGTCACTTGTTATCGCGTCGGGATCCGTATGAACGACGCACGCATTCCCGCCTTGCTCGTCTCACACCACCGACCCGGCTTCTACTTCCGCGTACTCGAAGAGGGTTACGTGGAGGCGGGAGATCCGATCGTCAAGATCGCATCCGGCCCCGAGCAGATGCAGGTCGCCGAGGTGGACGCGCTGCTCTACCTGCCGGGGCACACGCGGCAGCAAGTGCTTCGAGCACTCCGCATCCCCGCGCTCAGCCCTGGCTGGCAGGCGTCGTTTCGAGCACTGCGCGACGGGGAGCCGGACGGCGGCAATGCCGGTCTCGCCGTCACCGGCCCTCCCCCTGCCTGGCGTGGCTTCCGTCAGCTGAGGGTCACCGCGATCACTCGCGAAAGTTCCACGGTGATCTCCGTGTGCATCGAGGATCCCGACGGCGCGCCGTTGCCAGCCGCCCGTCCAGGGCAGTACCTCACGGTGCGCGTCCAGCCTGATATCGAGCAGCGCTCGCTGCTGCGCAACTACTCACTGTCGGGACCGGCCGACTCCGGTTACTACCGGATCACCGTCAAGCGCGAAAACGACGGCGCCGCCAGCAGCTATATCCACACCCGGCTCGCCGTCGGCGACCAACTCGATGTTGCGGCGCCGCGCGGCACGTTCATCCTCGATCGCACCCAGGCCGCAGTCCTCCTGATCAGTGCGGGGATCGGCGCCACCCCGGTCCTCGCGATGCTCCATGCCCTCGCGGCCGAACACTCCGAACGGGAGATCTGGTGGCTGCACGGCGCACGCAGTGGTCGGGACCACGCGTTCGCCGCCGAGGCCGGCGCGCTCGCCGCTTCGCTGCCGAACGCGCGACGCCAGGTGTACTACAGCCGTCCCGGCCCGGACGACCGGCAAGGCCGCGACTTCGATCGTCCTGGACGCCTCACCGGGTCGCTGCTCGCCGAGCTGGCGCCGCCTCGCGATGCCGAGGCCTACCTCTGCGGACCCGATTCCTTCATGACCGACATCAGCGCCGGCCTGGCGGCGATTGGCATCGACGCATCGCACATCCACACCGAACCGTTCGGACCCGCACCGGGCCTGACGCCAGGCATCACAGTCAAGCCCGCACGTACGCCCCACCCACCTGCCGGCCCGCCGGGAACCGGCCCGACGGTCGAGTTCGCCCGCAGCAACCTTGCCGTCAGATGCAGCACGGACTACGCCAGCGTCCTGGAGCTCGCCGAAGCATGCGACGTTGCCGTTCGCTGGTCGTGTCGGACCGGCGTCTGCCACACCTGCGAGACACCCATCGTCGCGGGCGAGCTCCAATACAGCCCTGACCCCGTCGAACCCCCGGCCGACGGAAGCGCGTTGATCTGCTGCTCGCAGCCCCGAAACGAACTGGTCCTCGACCTGTGACCCGTTGCCGAGCAGACTGAATCGTCGGGGCGTCATTGGGTCCGACGCGGCTGGATCGCACGATCCGCAGTGTGCTGGCGGCAGGAGCCGGGCCGGGGGAGGCGGCGACGATGGAATCACTGGTCACCATGACGACGCAGGTGCCGGCCGGGACGAGCGACCCCGCGGCCACCTCTACGAGCTGACCACAGACGCAGTGCGGAAGGGCGGTATCCGATGATCAAATGGTTTCGCCGGTCGGCCAAGAAGCAACGGGGTGCGGACGCCGAGCGGGACGCGGCAAAGCTCTCGCACCGGTCCACGCGCGCTAATCGCCGGCGTAACACGACCACGCATCAGACCCGTCACAAGGGTCTGCCGCCCGACCGGTCCGGTGGGTTCGACGGCAACCAGGACTTCATAACCCGCTACGGCGACCCCTTCGACGAATGACACCTCGACAGCCCGCGAAGCAGCGCATCCGACTCGAAGTTCATCACTCGTTCCCTGCGGCGCGCCGGTAAACCGCAAGAGTTTCATTCCTGACATGACCGAAGGAGGGTCCGATGACCGACACGACTGACGACCGCAGCGACCGAGCAGACGGGACTGCGGAACAGACGCGGGTGGACCTGAAGCTCGAGGTGGTGATCATCCCGGTCGCGGACGTGGACCGCGCGAAGGATTTCTACGGCGGCCTCGGCTGGCGGCTCGACGCAGATTTCGCTTTCGACAACGGGTTCCGGGTCGTCCAGTTCACGCCATCCGGGTCCGGCGCCTCTCTTCAGTTCGGCGCGAACATGACCTCGGCCGCACCGGGGTCGGTGCAGAACCTGTATCTGATTGTCACCGACATCGAGACTGCACGCGCGGCGTTGGCCGCGCGTGGTGTGGAGGTGAGCGAGGTCTTCCACCCGTCCGCGCCGGGCGATCAGTTTCGCCCGGACGCGAGCGGTCACCTCGGTGGACGCTCGGCCGACAGCTACAGCTCGTTCGCCTCATTCAGCGACCCGGACGGCAATACCTGGCTGCTGCAGGAGGTCACGACCCGGCTTCCCGGGCGCATCGATTCGAGCGAGACGTCGTTCGCATCGGAAAGCGAGCTAGCCGATGCGATGCGGCGCGCCTCCGTCGCCCATGGTGAGCACGAGAAGCGGATCGGCGCGACGGATCCGGACTGGCCGGGCTGGTACGCCGCCTACATGGTCGCCGAGCAGGCTGGGACGGAGCTGCCGACATGACCGACTACGGCGTGATCGTGCTCGGTGGCGGCGCACCCGGAGAGCACTGCGCGGCGGCCTTGGCTGCGCGAGGGCTGCGCGTCGCCGTGGTGGAGCGAGAACTGGTCGGCGGCGAGTGCTCGTACTGGGCGTGCATTCCGTCGAAGTCGCTATTGCGTCCCGGGGAGGCGGTGCAGGGTGCTCGAGACGCAGGCGCGAACGCCGAGGTGGACGTCGCGGCGGCGCTCGCCTGGCGGGACTTCATGGTGTCGAACTATTCCGACGCCGGGCAGGAGCGTTGGCTGGCGGCGCACGGCATCGATCTGCTGCGTGGAACGGGCCGACTCGCGGGAGTCGGCGTCGTCGAGGTCGCCGGCGTGCAGCACACCGCCGAACACGTCGTGCTGGCGACCGGCTCGGACCCGATCGTGCCTCCCGTTCCCGGACTCGCCGGGCTCGAGGGCGTGTGGGGTACCCGCGAGGCGACCAGCATGAAGGCTGTGCCACGCCGCCTGGTCGTGCTCGGCGGCGGATCGGCCGGCGTCGAGATCGCCCAGGTCGTGCGCCGCCTCGGCGGAGAGGCGGTGCTCGTCGAGGGCGCCGACCGCCTGCTTCCACGCGAACCCGCGCCACTGGGCACGGCGCTCGGCGAGGCGCTGCGACGCGACGGAATCGAGCTGATGCTGGGGATGCACGCCGCCTCCGCCCGGCGCGACGGCGATGAATTCGTGCTGCAGTTGGACGGCGGTACGCAATTGCGCGGCGACCGACTGCTCGTGGCAACCGGTCGCCGTCCGCGGGTCGACGGCATCGGTCTCGAAACCGTCGACGTCACTGCCGACCCGCACGGCATTCACGTGGACGACCATCTGCGCGCCGGCGAGCGCCTGTGGGCGATTGGTGACGTCAACGGCATTTGGCCGCTGACCCATGTCGGCGAATATGAGGGCGATGTCGTCGCGGCGAACATTGCCGGGAAGCACGTCCTGCCAACTACGATGCCGTTCCCCGCGTCACGTATACGGATCCGCAAGCCGCGGCCGTGGGCGCAGCCGAAGCCCAGTACAGCGGTACCGCTGCAGTGTCCGACGTTCCCAAGACAGCCACCTACACGCATGCCTACGCCGAGTCCAACGGGTTCCTCACTCTGCTCAGTGACGGCCAGCGGCTGATCGGCGCTTACGCGCTCGGACCGGAAGCCGGTGAGTGGATGCAGCAGGCGACGCTGGCGATCCGGGCTCAAATCCCGTTGGAGGTGCTCAGCGACACCATTCAACCCTTCCCCAGCTTCTCGGGAATCTACGACGCCGCACTGTCCGCGCTCCGCATGCAGATCGCAGACATGCCGCGATCGGTCGAACCGATGGACGCGCAGATGGCCAACCTGGCGCAGTGAGCAATCGTGACTACCACAGCGCCTACCGCCCAGCACGAGCCACAACTAGCCGGACAGACCGTCGTGGTGATCGGCGGCAGCGCCGGCATCGGCTTCGAGACTGCGCGACGCGCCCGGACCGAGGGTGCGGAGATCATCCTCGCCGGCCGCAATCGGGATCGGCTCGAACGAGCCGCACTCGAACTCGGCGCGAAGAGCGCGACGGCCTTCGACGCGAACGACCCGGCGGCTCTTGACCGCTTCTTTCAGGACGTGCCGGCGCCGATCGATCACGTGCTGGTCACTGCAGGCGGCCCGCACTACGGGCCGTTGCTCGACATGGAGAACGAAGACGTGCGGCAGGCGCTCAGCGAGCGCGTTGTCGTGGCGTTGGACGTCGCACGCCATGCCGTGGGCAAGATGCGACCAGGAGGGACGCTCTTGCTCATGGGCGGCACCGGTGGCCGGCGAATCAGCCGCGCTCTCGGCATCGCGTCGGCGGCAACCGCGGTCTTGCCGCCATTCACTGCGGCGCTCGCGCTTGAGCTCGCCCCTGTTCGCGTCAACCTCATCGCCGCCGGCTTCGTGGACACGCCGTTGTCGGCGTCGCTTCTCGCCGACGGGCTCGAGGCTCGCCGCGACGAGTTGCGCACGACACTTCCCATCGGCCGGGTGGTGGGTCCGGCCGACGTCGCGGCTCTCGCCGTCCACATCATGACCAACACAGCCCTCACCGGGGCGACATACGACATCGACGGCGGCCAGCAGTTCGTAGCCTGACGACCGACGGCGGTGTGAGCAAAGGGGTCTTCATGCCGTGGTTTCCGGACTTCATCAGTGCCGTGGAGCAGGCACGCATGGAAACCCGGGCGGCGGCCCGCGCCGATCCGGTGGCGCAATACATCAGAGCGCTGAACGAGGGAACGACCCACGAGCTGGAAACAGCATGGCCCGGTGAGGTGATCGTCTACGACCCGCGGGCCGGAACGATCCGCGGTCACCGCCGGTTGCGCACATTCGTCGAGGACAACAAGTCCTGGCTCGCCGTCCACCATGCACGCATCGAGACCGTTGCTTCGACACGGGTCGACGGGCGCGCCGTGGTGGAACTGCTCGCATACCTCACCGGTGACGGGCCGGACGTGGCGTGGCCGGTTGCGGTTGTCGCCGAATCCACCGACGCCCTTTCGGTCGTCTTCCGCACCTATTGCAGCCAGCAGCCGGTGGACGGACGCCGGCATGTCCGACCGCCGATCCTGGAGGCCGGCCGGGACCGACCGGGTGATGTTGTCGGTCGCTACCACGCGGCCCTGGACGAGGGTGACGTCAACGCGATCGTTAACACGTTCGCGCCGGACGGCTACTACCGGGAGCCGATCGGCACCCACCGGACCCACCGCGGCGCTGATGAATTGCATTCGTTCTTCACCTGGCGCTTCAGCGCAGGCGGCGGCATCGGCCTCACGCCGTGCGTGGTGACCGATGACCGAGTGCGCTGCGCCGTCGAATACAACTGCACCCGATGGGGCAGCCGAGACCTGCCGGCGCAGGCGGGTATTGCGATCTACGAACGGCGTCCGGACGGATTGCTTGCTGCGGCGCGCATCTACGACGACATCGAACTACCCGACGGGCGCCACTGACGCGCCCGTACACCTACGAGAGGAGCAACCGATGCGTTCCGACATCGTGCCCGGCAGCGTGTTTCCCGACTACGAGCTACCTGACCACACGAACACGATGCGCCGGCTCAGCGAACTGCAGGGCGACGACCCCCTCATCCTCACCCTGGCCCGCGGCCACTACTGCCCGAAAGAACACCAACAGCATCTACAGCTTGCCGAGTTCTATCCGCAGATCGCGGTCGCTTACACACAGGTCGCCACGATCTCAACCGACGATCATCACACCAGCCAGGAGTTCCGCGCCTCGGTCGGCGCCCAGTGGCCCTTCCTCGCCGATCCCGATCGCACCGTCCAACGAGACCTCGACATCGTCGAGTACACCGACCCGGAACATGACCCGATGATCCCGCACACGCTGGTGCTCAAGCCGGGCCTCGTCGTGCACAGCATCTACAACGGCTACTGGTATTGGGGTAGACCGTCAATCGAAGACCTCCGCCGTGACCTACGCGCCGCAACGCAGGAGATCCGTCCGGATTGGGACCTCGGCACACCCGGGCTGCGCGAGGCATGGGACGCGGACGACGTCGCCGCGTTCCACGGATGGAACAGACGCGCCGCCCAGCACACGACGGGCTCGTTGGAATCACCTCCCGGAGGGACGCCACGATAACGGCTGTTGACCCGGCGCCCTGCCCGGGTAGTGGCCCAGCCGTGCCGGCGGAATCTGGCAGGACGGGGTTTGTGATCGTCCAAGCCGCGAACGACTCGATCGCTCCGCGTCCGCGAAGGGCGCGGCGTGCGCCGAGCCAGATTGAGGCACGTCACTTTGCGGCGCGAACTTCCTAGACTGCCCCGCATGGCGCACATATCGTCGCGTCATTCAGTACGAGGTTCATGCGCATACTCGGCGATCCCTCGGTCGGTTGACGTGAAGTCGCGACGGCCGGTGCTCACCTCGCCGATCGAGCTTGGTGCGCCGACTACACGGTCGGACCCCAGGACTCGGTCTTCGGTAGGCTGGTGGCTCGACTCCGCTGGGAGGTCGGCTGATGAACGAGATGTACGACAGGCAGCACGTCGACTCGGTTCTCAAACGCATCGGAATGCCGACGGACCGACGCAACTCGATCTTGGATGAGATCCCTTTCCCGATCAATCTCGACGAGTTGCAAGCGTTCCTCGTGGCGCACGGCATCACCCATGACGGCTTGATCAGCGGCATGGGCGGAAGCCCCTGAGGCCAGCAGCAAGTCGACAGCGTGGACCGCACGTTCACGCCGCTGATCGGGTGCAGTCCTGTCGAGCGCTTCGGACCGGCTGCTCGACCGATGCGGACTAGGCCTCGAGCGGATCGCGAACCGACTGGATGGCAGCTCCTGAGCGGCCCGGCCACACAACTGAAGGAAACTGACATGCTGTTCATCGCCGAGGGTCAGATTCGCCAGCCGATCGAGGCCAGCGAGCACACGATCGCAGCCGCCTGGCTAGGACCGATGGTCGATGCCGGGTTCCTCCAGGCGGGATATCTAGACCCAGCCGGGCAACGCGTCGTCATGATCCTCTCCGCGGCAGACCGACTCGAAATCGACGAACGCCTGGGCGACCTACCGGTCGTCCGTGACCAAAAGGTCAGCTTCACGGTCTCGCAGGTGACCGCCCTCCGCTTCACCTAAAATCAGCACCCGACTCCAGTCAGCATCGCCGCCGGGACATTGCCAAGCGCGAGCCCCCACCGGTCCTACCGCGACTCCGCTGGGCACCAAGGCCGGACGCCAGCAATCGCCTGGCCGACCGCGCAGAACAACGCCCCACCGGCGCCTCGCTCCCGCGCCAGTCTGCTCGCGAATCGGCGCTCGCGCCGGTCGCGTGATTACGGCGCGTGGCAGCACCGGCGGGTCGCCCCACACTGTGCTTGTGCCAGATTCCTGGTTCCGCGTGGTGCCGTCGTTGCCTGTGGTGGGTGGCAGGGTCGCGGGCATGGTGTCGTGGCAGGAAATCGAGGTGGACGCGCCGGAGCTCGCCGCCCGGGTCCGTACGCTGTTTCAGGCTCGCAAGCACAAGACGCTGGCTACGCTGCGCGCCGACGGCTCGCCGCGCATCAGCGGCATCGAGACCCAGATCGGCGAGCAGCTGACGTTCGGGTCGATGCCGGCGTCGCGCAAGGGCGCGGATCTGGCCCGCGATCCGCGGGTGGCATTGCATAGCCCGTCGGTTGACCCGCCCGATGACGATCCCGGCGCGTGGGTCGGCGAGGCGAAGATCTCCGGGCGCGCCGTGCCGACCAAGGATGGCTTCCGGGTGGACATCACCGAGGTTGCATTGACGCTATCTCGACGGCGGGCTTGTCATCGAGTCATGGCATCCGGGGCGCGGGCACGAACGGCGAACGCGCGACTGAACCGCCTCGCGCCTGCCGCGCAGCCCGTGCGCCCGACCCGAACCGGAGCTTCCTTTGGGCGACAAACCCTTGACTCGATCAGGACGGCTTTCTGACCAGGTCGCCGGACCTCCTGGGACGTGCCACGTTCGCGACGCCTCGGGCTAGGGCGTGTCCCGTAATTGCTGGGTGACGGGGTCGCGTAGCCAGATGCGGATGCTGGCGACGTCGATGGTGCCGCGGAAGATGTAGTCGCGTTTGTCGTAGCGGGTGGCGACGGCTCGTAGCGCGCGGAGCTTGTTGATGGCGCGTTCGACGGTGTTGCGCTGCTTGTAGATCTGCGGGTCGAACGCGGGTGGTCGCCCGCCATGTGTGCCTTTGGCGGTGCGGGCGGCGATCTGGTCGGCGGGTTCGGGGATGGTGGCCTTGATGCCGCTGTGGCGCAGGAGGGTGCGGATGCGTCGGCTGGAGTAGGCCTTGTCGGCCAGCACCCGGTCCGGCCGGGTCCGGGGTCGGCCCCGGCCGCGGCGGCGGATGCGGATGCCGGCCAGCACCGGGCCGAACGCCAGCGAGTCGTGCCGCTGCCCGGGACTGGTCACCCGCGAGATCGGCCGGCAACGGGTGTCGGCAGCCAGGTGCAGCTTGCTGGACAGCCCGCCCCGCGAGCGGCCCAATCCCTCCCGATCACCCTGCCTGGCGGGCGGATTCTTGTAATTCGACCCAGCCCCTCGCGCGGTGCCGGACGTGCTCGGCGACCTCCAAGACGGTCGCGGCCAGCCGCTCGGCGGGCACGTCGCGGGGCGGCTGGTGGCGGGCGCCGGCGGCGTGCTGATGCGCCCGGATCACCGTCGCGTCGACGCCGACCCGCCACTCCCCGGCATCTTGCTCGTCCGCGCCGGTGCGCAACCCGTCCAGGATCTGCTCCCAGGTGCCATCAGCCGACCAGCGCCGATGCCGGTTGTACACCGTCTTCCAATTCCCATACCCGCCAGGCAGATCCCGCCACGGCGACCCCGTCCGAACCCGCCACAACACCCCGTTGATCACCCCACGATGATCAACCCAGCGCCGCCCCCGCCGCCGGCGCACCCGCCCCGGCAGCAACGGCTCCAGACGAGCCCACTCATCGTCGGTCAGGTCATGTCGATCAAGCACCAGCCAGGTCTACTGCACCCAGGCTCGATTCAATTGCGGGACACGCCCTAGTCCCGTCCCCGACCAGCAACCCCTGCTCCATAACAACGACGCCCAACTTCGGCAGCGCACACCACGGCAAGGAAGTAATCGGCGATAGCCGCGCACGGCGCGATCACGCATCGTGTCAGCGGTGATCGCTCTTCTCACGTCGGTTCTACGAGTGGCCGGCGCGACCGAGGCCCGCGTGTCGTCGCCCGGGTCCCGATCCGGCGCGGATGGGCGTGCTACACGTCGAGGGTGACTTCGCCGATGGTGGACGAGCAGGGTTTGCTGGAGCGGATCAGCGAGTTGCGTTCCGCCGGGCTGACGCCCAAGCAGATCGCCCGTGCCGTGCGGCTGCGGCCGGCGCAGGTGGCGCCGCTGGTGCGTGCCGCCGCGGCCCGGGCGGCCGGGGAGGTGGCGCTGGTGGGTTGCTGGGTCAACCCGGGCTGGAGCGGCGGGCTGCGCATTGCCGGGCGTCCGGACTGGTCCGACCTGTCGCCGGGCGAGCAGACCGCGGGTGGGATGGCCACCGTCGTGGTGGCCCGTCGGCACCGGCCGAGCCGGGTCTCGGTGTGCGGCTACCTGGTCGACACCCACTGCCTCGGGGTGAAGAACACGCTTGGCCCGCGGGTGATGGGCGATGGTGATCTCCCCGCGTTTCTGCGGATCTTCTTCCAACCCTTCGAGCACCTCGGCCCGCCCCTGGCGGCACCGCTGGAGCTGGCCCGGCACCTGGTCTACGGGGCGGTGGATGCGGCCCGGCGGCTCGGCTTCGAACCGGCCGCCGACTTCGCCGCCGCGGCCGGCCACCTGGGCCCCTGGGAGGACGAAAACGCGATCACCTTCGGCCGCGACGGCATCCCCTACTACGTGGCAGGCCCCTACGACGACGCCGCAGCCGTGCTCCGCACGCTGAACCGGACCGTCGGAAGAGGCAACTTCCACTACATGACCGCTGCGGATGCCCTCGCGATCGGATGAGGCAAACTCCAGGGGCTAGCGAGCGTCTCGCCTCGCCATGACGCGCCTCGAACGGTCGTCCGTGGAACACTTGTCAGCGTGTCCGTCATCTCGCCCTCGGATGAGCCGGTTGGCCTGACCGTCCTCCCGCCGGACGAGGCGCTCGAGCGCGCCAAGCCGGTACCGAAGGACGAAGACCTCATCATTGAAGGACTCACCGACGCCGAGTGGAAGGCGTTCGCCCAGGCTCTCGCCGACCGGTGAGCACCGGCCGTCGCGGTGCCGTCGTGGTGGACACGATGGCGGTCTCCGCACTGGTCAATGCCACACGCAACAAGGAACTGGCGGCGGCGCACCGACAGGCGATTGCCGGCGACCGGATCGTGGTCTCCTTCGCGACGGTGACCGAGTTGCGGTACGGAGCGCTTCACGCTGGCTGGGGCGAGCTGCGCCGTCGCGGGTTGGAGCGCGACCTCGCCCAGTTCGTCATCGCACAACCGGACGATCAACTGATGCGCACCTGTGCCGAACTCAGGGTCTCATCCGAACGGGCTGGTCACGGCCTGGGCCATAAGATCCACGAGGCCGACCGTTGGATCGCTGCAACCGCGCTCCGGCTCCACGTCGATCTGGTGTCTGACGACAGCATCTTCTGCGGCATCCCGGGCCTGACCCTACGGGCACTCGCCACGCCGTAACCGGAACATCCGTGGCACGAAGCCGCACAGAATACCGGCACGCGCGCTGCTCACGCGCTCAGTATTCGGCCGATCTCGCGGCCCGCAGGGGATCCACGGCATCGCTATGCGGTCCCCTCGTCGCGGCGCCCACGGCCATCGAGACTGCGAGTGAACATGCTTATCAGCGCACAAGCGTGCACGCCGGTCGCACTGATTTCGGCTTGAGCGTGAAACCGCAGAGCCTGAGGCTGGGCGTCACCTGCCCGCTTACACAGAGGATCTGACACGCCGCGCTCACCTCAGGATCCCGGTTGCTGCAGCAGGCGCGCGAGGCCGCGCGCCGCTCTGGTATGACAGATCTGAGTTGTCACACGCTGACTGTATTTGGGATGGGTGACGAGCGACAGCGAGTCGACTCGATCACCGAGCAGCGCTCGACACGCGGGGCCGCTGCGGGGCACATAGTCGGTCCGAACCGGACGCCGCCGGGCAGTGGCAGGCTCGGGACCCGGTCCATTGTGGGCGGCCGCGCTGCGGTGACTGAACACGGCGGGCATGCCCGTCCGGTCATCCGAGTGTTCTGCGTTGATGGCCCGGTGCGCGGGCTGCAGTATCTGCACCAAGACACAGGGCAGATCGTGTGCGAGCCGACCGAGCGGCAGCAGGTATATAGGTCCGCGCCGATGAGATCGTGTTCACTGACTTTGGGCCCTGCCCGGCGGCCTACGTCGACAAGGAACGGACGGCTTGATCAGCGGACTGTCTCGGCAGGCTGCGGGGGTTTCATGCCGAACAAGAACCGGGTGGGCCGGAACCGTCGGATCAGCGCTTCGTAGAGGAACAGGGTGCCGGCGAAGGAGGTGATCACCAACAGCGGGTACTTGGCGAGGATTGGCAGGTGCCAGCCGACGATGACCCACGCGATGGCAACGATGACCGGTTCGTGGAGCAGGTAGCACGGCAGCACTGCCTGGTTCGCATAGCGGGCGGCCCGCCGTGACGGCGGCTCACGGCTCACGCTGTCCGCGGCACGGGTCGCTGAGTGGCCCGCTCGGTGAGCCATCAGCGCGCCGGCGAACCCCAGGATTGCGGTGACCCACAGCCAGCCGGCAACGCCCTGCAGGGCGCTCCAGCCACGCGCGGTGCCGCTCATGACATCGACGCCGGACCGGCGAAGGATCCCCGCCCACCCGACCAGCGCCGCGGTGGCCAGCAGGGCGCCGGCCAATGCGGGCCGACGTGCGCGTCGCAGCGCCGCCTCGAACCGGCGGTCCGAGGCGATCAGATAGCCGTAGAACAGCGGAAAGATGTAGCACAGTCGTTCCCAGCCGCCGGTGTTGACGTCCGGGCCGAACGCCGCCTCCACCAGCACGATCGGGACCGCCGCCAACAGCACAACGCTGGGACCATGCCGGTCGGCCAGGCCGGCCACCCGGTCGACGAGCACAATCCCCCGCGGTCGCCGCAGATACCAGAACGCGGGCAGCAGCGTGATCGAGAACAGCAGCAGCACGTACACGAACCACAGGTGCGCCGGATCGAACCCGACGCCACCGGAGGCCCACGACCCGCGTGGTAGCAGACCCCCAGCCATAGCCGGAACGTCGAGAAACTCGCGCCAGAACCGCCAGTACGACTCATGGAATCCGGGCTGACCCAGCCGTTCAAGGTAGAACATCGGCGGTACCAGCACCGCCAGACCCACCACGAACGGAACGAGCAGGCGGGCCAGACGCTCCCTGACGAACACGCCCGCGGAGCGGGTGCGCAGCGCCTGCCGGACACCCATGCCAGAGACCACGAACAGCAGCGGCATCCCCCACAGCGAGCCCCACAACAGGAACACTGTGAACCCGTCGCTGGATCCAGCGTCCTTCACGAACCACGACGTCCCCGAGGCGAACACCACCGCCGAGTGGAAGACCACCAACCCGGCCACCACGAACGCCCGCAGCAAATCAAGGTCGGCTCGCCGTCCAGCAACAGCAGACGACGCCGCCTCGACACCGGCCCGGGCTGCGGTCACGCAGCCCTAATGCCACCGGCCACCCGACTGTTCCCCGCGTGAGCGGTCAACCCGGCCAGGCGGTGATGATCGGGGCGACTGCGCGCGCGTAACGACGCGGTCCCAGCCGCCGGACAGGTCGAACGCGTGCCACAGGTTCGGCGATAGCACCGACGTCACGCCCGGCGGCGGCGCCGCTCCCAGCGCTCCCAAGCCGTTGGGCACGACCGCGGGAATGCACCGCGAAGTGAGTCATTGATCGCGCGCGGCACATCCTTCGGCATCATCGCCACGTCGGGTTAACCACCCGGCAATAAGTGACGCGCATCTCGTGGCCGCGACGCAGGCCCGTCTTTCACGCCCATGAGGGTGGACGCCCGGAACCCAGAACCCGGGCGGACGCACGCTATCCGTTCTGATCGCTGATCGTGCGCTGCGAGCTCCGCGCAGACATCCCAGGTTCTTCGTGTCAAGCGGCTGCCGGGATCCAGCGTGCCCAGGCGGTGGTTTCGCCGCTCTCCGCGACGCGCTCAGCTCGGACCGGCCCCACCGCGAGTAGTAGCCGACCACGCGTATGGCACGCGGCACCAGCGTTCGGCGGGATTCTCCGTAGTAGCCCGGCGCGTTGCTACCCCTCGACGGTGATGTCCAGATGCATCCGAAGGCCTGGCCCGAACCCCGTTTGGGTTTCACGATCGGTCGTGAAGCCCGCCGAGCGATAGAACTCCAACGCGTGCGGGTTGGCAGTGACCTCAATCCGAGGAGTCCTGTCATCACGAGCCTCGCTGGCGATCTGCTGGATCAGGCGACGCGCGGCCCCCTGCCGTTGCCAGTCAGGATCAACGAACACATCTTCGAGTTCGAGCACGCCAAGATCGCCCTGGCGCGTGCTCGCGAATCCGATGATCGTTCCGTTGGCCAGCATCGCCAGGCGAGCGCGGCCACCCCGGATCAGCTCCTCCGATAGGTGCAGAGCGTCCGGATGTGCCAACAACGCCTCCCTGTCGCCCGGGTTGGACAGGGAGGCGCGCCGAAAGACGCGAGCCATCGCTGAGTAATCGTCGATGCTTGCCTCGCGAATCAGAATTTCGGGCACGGACGAAGTATCCGACCCGGTTGGGTACACCGTCCGGGCACAGTTTCAGAGCCGGTGGAACACACGAACGCAGACCACGGACATCAGTGGCATGCCCGGCTCTTGTGCGATTGCGCGCCGCAGGTAAGCGCGCAGAACAGCACGCTCAAGCGAGTCACACCCGTACAGAACGGCTGCGCGTATTCGGCGCACATGATGATCTTGGTGTAAATGGTCGCGGCCCGGCGCTCACCGGGCATGGCCGGCGTCTGCTAGGTGAGGTTCTGGGGCGTGGAATGCGCGGCGGTATGCGTGCGGGCTGGTGTCGAGCAGTCGGCGGAAGTGTTTGCGCAGGTTGGTCGCGTTGCCGAGGCCGACTCGCTCGGCCACAACGTCGATGGGCAGATCGGTGCGTTCAAGCAGCCGCTCTGCGTGCTGGATCCGCTGCCGCAGCAGCCACTGGTACGGCGTCGAGCCGGTGGTGGCCACGAAGTGCCGGGCGAAGCTGCGCTGGCTCATCGCCGCGCGCGCGGCGAGGTTGGCGATGGTCATCTCCTTTGCGAGATGTTCGGTCATCCACTCCAGGGCGTCCGCGATCGGCGCGGCTGCGGACGGCGTCGGCATCGGCGTGTCGATGTACTGCGCCTGGCCGCCGTCGCGGTGCGGTTGCACGACGAGCTGGCGCGCCAGCGCGGTCGCGACGTCGGCGCCGAGGTCGCAGCGCACCACGTACAGGCACAGGTCGATGCTGGCCGCGCTGCCGGCGGAGGTGAGGATGTCGCCCTCGTCGACGTAGAGGACTCCCGGTTCAAGTGTGACGTTAGGGAACTGCAGCGCGAAGGGTGCGCACTCGTCCCAGTGGGTGACCGCCCGCCGGCCGTCCAGCAACCCGGTTCGCGCGAGCACGAAGGCACCGGTGCACAGCGAGATGATCCGGGCGCCGCGCGCGTGCGCGCGAACGAGGGCACCCAGCGTCGCGTCCGGGACGGACAGCGGTTCCTCGCACGGCGGCAGCACGATCGTGTCGGCCCGCCGCGCCGCAGTGAGTGGCTTCGGCACCGGAAGCGTCAGGCCGTTGTCGAAGCGCACCGTGTCCCTGTCGCCGCAGACGGTCAGCTCGTACCACGGAACCTCGAGCGAGCTCGCCAAAGTCGGCCCGAAGATCTCGCAGGCGACCGCGAATTCGAGCATCGACAGGCCGTCGTAGGTGAGGACGGCGACGCGGTCAGGCCCACGCCGAAGATTGGCAGCTTTAGCGCGCATGATGTCATTATGGCCATGGCAGCTGGCACGTGTCACGTCGCAGGATTGAGGCATGACGATCGCCCGGGCAGCCCGAGCCGCCTTCGACCTCGACCCAGCCGCCAGCTGCCTCGTGCTGGTGAACACCAGCTCGCCGACCGGTTGGGCGCTGCTTCCACGGCGTCGCCGCGAGGCGTGGCTGGCCCGACTCCGGTATCGCTCGCTGGACGCTCGCCTGGCCGCGGGCGAGCCAGCCGAGGGCAGTCGGCTGCTCGCCGTGCGCACCACGTACCTCGTCACCCCCGTCTCCCGGCGCCGCATCGCCCGCCGCTGGGACACCCTCGCGGCCATGGCACGCCGGCGCTTGCCACGCGTGCATCTTGAGGTAGCCGACGACATCCAGAAGGTCGCCGACGTCCTGCGGGCCGATATGCCGGTCGGCGTCCGCGGCGTTGCCGTGGCGACCACGATGTTGAGCGTCGCAGCGAACGCCGTGCAGCGGCCCGGCACAGGAGGCGCCGACGTCGCAGCAGCGGTGGCGCGCACCGCGCTCGCGGCGATGTGACAGACCGCCGCCACAGTCCGCCGGACGTCGGACGCAAACGCCCCACGCGCACATAATGGCGCGGCCGAGCCGAGCCGTTGAGCTCGCCATAATCGGCGTTATAGAGCGCCCTGCGGATATCGCGGCGAGCAAAGGACCGCCAAGTTCATGCGTTGGGAGATCGTCCGCCATGAACACCTTGGCCTGCAAAGGCTGGAACACAGAGGCGGCTCTTGGCGGGTGGTCGAGGACTGACTGCGGCCCGCGAAGGCACGCAACGTCAGGAAACGGCTGGGGGACCGGCTGGGCCGGTCGCCCGCAAAGATCGGAGTGCCGTGAATCGCTGGGTGTAGCCAGACTCGACGTTGAGAACGCGGAAGTGACTACGGTGAAGTCGGCCGGCCAATACACCCCCGGATCGCTCGGACAAGGAGGCCCGGACGAGTGGCCGACCCGCCTTTGTGGTGGGTCGAGGTCATGCACGTGGTCGGGGCTGGATATCGGGGAAGGGAGCCTCCAGCATGATCGCGGGTTCCTCGTTCGTTGCGGTGCAGTGATCCAACCGATTTATTTGGGAGCAGCTAGTGACTGATCAAGAAGCGACTGGGACCACGTCCGCGCAGGATGCGCTTCAGCGGACGCTGGAGCGGGCGCGGGAGCTGAATGAGCAGATTCTTCAGTCTGCCCGTAAGACAGGCGAGCAGGTGCTTGACGGTTACGTCAGCTGGCTGGAGATGGTCGCCGAGCAGCAGCGCAAGCTGGCCTCCAGTCCGCATGTCAGCCAGATGGACTGGATGGCCGCGATGCTTAACGCCCAGGCAGACTTCACCCGCAAGTTCGCCGATTTTGTGCGGGGGTTCCCGCCTCGCGGCCAGTAGATCCTGACCCGATCAGGAGACTATTGAGTGTGGCGTGGGCGCGAGGTCGATGAGGGCTGCGCCTGAACCTCCCCCAAAACCGTGAAGGCATGCGCTATGAGGAGTAGTCATGCCGGAGAAGCGAAGGAAGTTCGACGAGGAGTTTCGTGAGGGGGCTGTGCGGATCGTCCGGGAGACCGGGAAATCGATCGCGCAGGTCGCTCGTGATCTCGGGATCAACGAGGGCACGCTGGGTAACTGGTTTGCCAAGGATCGTGCCGAGCGGGAGGGCATCGACGGGCTGTCCGTCGCGGACATCGACGAGTTGAGGCGGTTGCGCAGCGAGAACGCCGAGCTGCGGATGGAGCGCGATGTCCTCAAGCGCTCCGTGGTCGTGTGGGTGAAGGAGGCGACGAGGTGAGCGTGGCACGCTTCATCGCCGACCAGAGGACCTTCTACCGCGTCCCGTACGCGGTGTGCTGCGCGATCCTGGGGGTCAGCGTGTCCTGGCTCTACAAGTGGATCAAGGGCGAACCACGGCCCCAACAGCGGCGCCGTGCCGCGTTGGACGCCGAGGTGCTGGCGATGTTCGTCGCTTCCAAGCGCACCTACGGCTCGCCGCGTATCCACGTCGACCTGCTGGAGGCGGGCTGGACGGTGAGCGTGAACACGGTCGCGGACTCGATGCGCCGCCAGGGACTGCAGGGACGTAAACCCAAGCACAGCAAGGGATTGACGAAGCAAGACAGGAAAGCACCGAAGTTCCCGGACCTGCTCGAGCGGGACTTCACCGCCCCGGCGCCGAACCTGAAGTGGTGCGGGGACATGACCGAGATCCCGACCGATGAAGGCAAGCTCTACCTCGCGACCGTCCTTGATCTTTTCTCTCGCAAGCTGCTGGCCTGCCCAACCAGCGAGCATCCGAACGCAGATCTGGCCCGCGACGCGATCAAGATCGCCGCCACGGTGCGCGGCGGCCGGAAGAAGATCGATGGCGTGATCTTCCACACCGACCGCGGCTCGACATACACCGCGTCGAGTTTCACCCTGCTGTGTAAGGACAAACTCGGTGTCAGGCAGTCGATGGGCAGGGTCGGTTCGTGTTTCGACAACGCCGCCGCGGAGTCGTTCTTCTCCACCCTCGAGCACGAGGTCCTGTCCCGGCACCACTTCACCACCAGAGCCGAAGCACGCACCGTGGTCCTCGCCTGGTGCCACGAGTTCTACAACACCAGCCGGCGGCACAGTTCGGCGGCGATGATGACGCCGAACGACTACGAGCACGCCGCCGCACAACCTGGCCAGGGGCAGGAGGCGGCCTGATGAGCACACCGACCCCGTCGAGTGACGTTTCCGTGACGGCAGCAGGCTGCCCAGCCTGCGGACAGCAGCTGCCCGCAGGGCGATCCCGACGCTTCTGCTCACCGGCGTGCCGCCAAGCGGCTTACCGCCGACGCCACCAACCAGACACCCGCGAGGTCCCGTTGGCGCGCAATCGGTCACGGCGGGAAGGCACCGTCTACCAGTGCCCGGACTGCGAAACGCGCTACTTCGCCGAACAGTGGTGCCCCGACTGCTCACGGCCCTGCCGACGCCTCGGCCCAGGCGGCATCTGCCCCTGCTGTGAGGAGGTGATCATCATCGCCGAGCTCACCGGTGAAACCGCCGGCGCAAGCCAACACTTGCCCATGATCAGCAACCCCATCCATCATTGAACAAGCCTCCACGATTCGAGGGGAAGCTCAGCCCAACGCCTGTGAGCGGTCGGCGCTGCACGCTTCGCTTGAAGGGAACGAGCGGATCGCGTGCTCTCGATCGTTGATCTGATCCGGCGCCGGCTCATTCGCGCCGATGACGCCTGGCGTTGTCAGCTATGGCGTCGTTGTGCAGACAAGCGCTACTGACACGCGAGACCGTCCGGTGACGTCATTGCTCAGCGAGCTGGAGACCGTTGCCCTGCGGGCGGCATACGCGCCCTCAAGCTCCACAGAGCCGTTGTCGGGTGCCCTCATCGCGAAGACGACCTTCGGCCTGCGGCGCGCCTACACTCGCACCCAGCAGCGCTGCGGCACAGTCCCGCCAACCACTGACCAACGGGAGCCCCGATGGCGGCGAAGTTTGTACTCACCAAAAACACCAGCGGCAAGTTCCACTTCAACCTGCTCGCCAGCAACGGCCGCGTCATCGCGACCAGCGAGCTGTACAACACCAGGGCCGCAGCGATGAACGGCATCGAGTCGATCCGCAAGAACGCCGCCGGCGCGGCGCTGGACGACAAGACCAAGTAACCGGGCGCGGGTCCCGTCCTCAACTGCCGCGGGCAGGTCGGTTGAGCGCACTCACCCGTGACTCAAGTTCAAGATCGAGGCGTGCCGAGAAGTTGACGCACGACAACAGACTCTGCCGCGGGTTGTGCGCGTGTCTGCCGATGACGGGACGAGCGCGGACCCGTCAGCGTGCTGCCAGTTCGTCGATCGACGCCCACACACGGCCGCGAGTCTCGTCGCGGATTGCGCTTGCGGGGAAGAACGGGCCGGTACGTTCAGGAGATGGAGATCATCAATCTGGGTAAGGCGGATGGGCTGCTGCCGGTGGATTGGGCCGCCGTTGTCGAGAAGCTCGATGCGGGGTCGGCGCCGGCTGCGGACGCGGCGAACTCCCGCACGACGTGGCTGTCCACCGTCAACGAGGACGGCAGCCCGCATGTGACTGCGGTCGGTGTCGTCGCGCAGCTCTCGGTCGGGAATTCGCTGTTCTGGGTCGAGAACGAGTCTCCCCCGCACGGTAACTTCAGCCCCGAGACCGTCGGCGGCGCGACGGCGAGGATGCTGCTGATCGTCGATGACCCGGAGTCGATCCTGGCACGAGCCGTGGCCGAGGGCGCAACGGCGATCAGCCCTGTGGGCGATGAGCACGGCTGGCGGTCGGGTCGGATCGATGACCCGTTCGGCCGCCGCTGGGAGATCGGGAAACCAGTCAACGACTGGCCACCTGCGGGCAACTGCTAACCTCGATCTTCGGGAACGCGCGGCTGGCGGATTCCGGGAGTTCTTGTGCCTTCGACCGGTGAAGAGTCCCAGGTCAGGCGGCTGCCGCTCGACTTTCGCCCCTCGCCTTGTAGGGGATCTATCTGAACCACGAGAGTGGCTCGCTGGCGTCGTAACCAGTGGCTTCCGGGTTGCGTGGATCCGCGGACGGCAAGATTTCCCTGTTTCCAGAAGTATTCGCCGCGCCGCGTCGTTGAGGTCCACTCGATGTCTCGATTACAGCACTACGATAGTCCACAATGATTCCAGAAGACCACCTACAGCTATGAGGGCCGGGGCCGAGTACTTCGCCGAGCCGTCCGCGCCGGCGCAGCGCCGCTACGAGGCCCTGCGCGCCTACTTCGTCGAGGAGGCCGCGGCGGCCGAGGTGGCCGCTCGTTTCGGCTACTCGGTGTCGACCGTGCACCAGCTGGCCGCGGAACTGCGCGCCGGGCGCACCGAGTTCTTCCGCTCCTCCAAGCCCGGCCCGAAGGGCCCGCGCAAGTTCGCGACGATCCGCGACCGGGTGCTAGCGCTGCGCGCGGCCGACCGCTCGGTGACCGAGATCGCCGCGGCGCTGCACGCCGAGGGATCACCGGCGTCCGCGCAGACAGTGTGGGCGATCCTGCACGCGGAAGGCATCCAGCGGCTGGGGCGCCTACGCCCCGGCGGGGCCGCGCCGCGCACCGAGCCGGTCAAGGCGCGCGCCCTGGCGGACTGGCCGACCGGGGCGAGTTGGCCCTGCGACCACGCTGGCCTGTATCTGCTGATGCCGGCCATGGCCGAACTCGGCTTCGACGGCCTGGTCTCCGCGGCGCGTTATCCCGGCACCTCTGTGCTCTCCCCGTTCCATTCCGTGGGGTCGCACCTGCTGCTCAAGTGCTCCCGCCGCGGACGGGCCGCGAACGCCTTCCCGCTCGGCGCCGACCCCGGTCTCGGGCTCCTGCTCGGGCTCAGCGCGTTGCCCAAGGCCACCCACCTGACCAGCTACTCCTACCGGGTCAGGCGCTCCTCGAACGTCTCCTTCCTGGAAGGCCTCGCGCGGCGCTGCTCGCAGGTCGGCCTCTACTCGGGCCAGGCCGGGTTCAACCTGGACTTCCACGCCATCCGCCACCACGGGCAGGAGGTCCCGCTGGAGAAGCACTACGTGCCCACCCGCTCGCAGCGGACCCGCTCGGTGCTGACGTTCTTCGCCCAGGACCACGCCTCGACGGAGATGGTCTACGCCAACGCCGACCTGACCAAAGCCGAGCAGGCGGGCGAGGTGCTCGCCTTCGCCGAGTACTGGCAACGCGTGTCTGGCAGAGACCCAGGGCTGCTGTGCTTCGACTCCCAGCTCACCACCTACGCCATGCTCGACGAGCTGTGCGCCCGGGGCATCACCTTCCTGACCCTGCGCCAGCGAGGCAAGAACGTGCTCCAGGCGCTCGCCACACTGCCCCCCTCCGCGTGGACGACCCACACCATCAAGCGCTCCGGGCGCTACCGCCGCCCCCACATCCACGAACAGGTCGTGCGCCTCAACGGCGTGCAGCATCCGCTGCGCCAGATCGCCGTGCGCAACATCGGGCACGAGGAACCGACCCTGCTCATCACCAACGACCTCGCCGCGACCGCCGGCAAGGACCTGTTCGCCCGCTACGCGGAGCGGATGATCATCGAAAACGAACTCGACGCCGACATCTCCGGGTTCCACCTCAACGCGCTGTCCTCAGGGCTTCCCCTCAACGTCGACCTCGACACCACCCTCACCGTGGCAGCCGGCAACTGCTACCGACTTCTCGCGCGCACCCTCCCGCGCTACGAACTGGCCACACCCGACCGGATCTGGCGCCACTTCCTCGACAACACCGGGACCGTGACCGTGGCCGACGACCACGTACGCGTCGACCTCGCGCTACGCACCTACACACCCGTCCTGATCGACGCCGGCTTCCCCGAACTCGACATCCCCATCCCATGGTGGGCAGGGCGCAAACTCCGATTCGGCTTCCCGCCGCGCTGAACCTCAGCAGTCCAAAACCTCAGGGGAACTACCTTCCCGAGGATCGAGGCTAACAGCACTGGTCAGTGCACGCAGGCCACTCGGGCGGTCGACAGGGAGGCCACGTGCTCGCTGCATGCGCGACCGGACGTCCGGGATGTCTGCCGCGACGCGCGCAGTCGGTGCGGCATCCGAGCCGATCGTTTCTCGCCGCTCAATGCGGGTCGAGGTTGACGAGGCGGCATGGGATGTCGGTGTTCTCATCCGTGTGGTAGCTCGCGCAGACCCGGTGATAACCGTCCGCGATCTGCGCCGCTCGGCCGGTCGACAGATCGCCGCGAACGAGTAGAACCGGTGACAGCGGCGTCTTGTCCTTGATCTTGGCCAGGTCCGATGCGACGTGCGGATTGTCGTGGGGCAGCAGCGGCAACCCCGCAGCCCGCAATATGTCCTTCGCCTTGTGCTGCACAACAGCCGCCGACTTCATCGCTGCGACAAGCGAATCGACCTGGTCCGGCGGCGCCAGCAACGACAAGTAGCTCGCAGCTGCCGGATAGTCGTGCTGCTCCGGCTCGCTCATCCAAGTCACGCCACGCATCAGCACATCCTCCACCGACAACCCGACGCTCGTAGCCGAGAGCGTGGTCACCCCGCAAGACTCCGCCGCCAGATGTACACACCGAACCGCCGCTAGTCGCGTGCGTTCGCGGACTCAACCGATGCCGAGCACCTCCACGACTCCAATGACGACTGTGACCCGATCACCGCGGTAGTCCGTCGTGAGGGCGCCGGCCGATGCAGTTGCCCTGCGCACGGCGCCGGCAGACTCGACGACGAGTCGTGCATCCTCTTCGGACAGGCCGATCAAGCTGTCGAGATCGAGGGCACGTAGATCCACGGATGGCCATGGCCGGTCCATTCGAGGCCGGCCCGCTCACATGCCGCAGGCCGCAACCTCTCGCAATGCACGGACATGCCGCTGTCGGTGCCCGTCCTTCACGCGTGACGGCATGCGAGAAAAGCGCCAGAGATGTGGCACGGAGAGTCGTGACGGCGGGTGCTGAGGCGGAGCGTCCGCACCGCTAGCCGAGCGCTACGAGCGGTGGTAGCGGCAACGGTCAGGCGACCGCAGCCTTCACCAGCTTGACGACCTTCTTCTCGACCATGGGGCTCCACTTCTGGAGCGCGTACGACACCGGCCACAGGTCCCCGTCGTCGAGGTTGGCCGCGTCCTGGAAGCCCAGGGTCGAGTACCGGTAGTTGAACTTGCCCGAGTCCAGTCCTGGAAGAAGACGACGACCTTGCCGTCGGGTTCGCGTAGGCGGGCATCCCGTACCAGGTCTTTGGCGACAGCTCCGGGGCGATAGCGGTCACCGTCACGTGCACCCGCTCGGCGAGCGCGCGATCCTCCGACGCCATCTCTGCGATCCTGTCGAGGACCGCCTGCAGCCCGTCGGCGACCGCCAGGATTGTCAATTGCGCTCGCATGCCACCCTCCTCTGGCCGCGCGCAGCGGCCGTAATCGGGTGCTGGCTGGATGCGGTGAGAGCGCCGGGCAGCGGCCAGCAAAGATACTCATCCGCTTCTTGCACGGACCGGACGACCATCCGGTTCAACTCACTTCGCCGGGAGCGCGGCTACTCGCAGACGTTACTCGTCACTCCGCCCAACACAGCCGGCGGGCGAGAGCTCGCGCTGGCACGCGGCCGCGACGACTTCAGCAATCAACCGGGGTCACTTGGTGGCCCGGTTCGGTCGACGGCTACATCCCTGAGGGCCATCCGGTCAAGACGGGCTCGCTCGAGCTCGACGCATTTCTCGGACGCTTCATCCCCGCCTACGATCATTGCATACAGGAGGATCGGGAGCAGAGCTGCGACAGACGTGACGACAAGTCCGATCGCGAGGCCGGGCAACGTGTTGCGCCAATACTCGCTCGCTCCGTTCGCGAAGAGCGCAACGAGGGAAACTACCTCGCATAGGGTACCGAACGTAAGCGTGAGCGTGCCTATGGCCAGCGTGATCACACCAGCTTTGACTTTGCTGTTGCTCGTGAACGCAAGAAGTATGAAGAAGAGCTGCTTGAAACCCTCTGTGGAAAGACCAACCGTCAAAACGAAGAGCGGCGCAATTGTTGCCACCGCAATGTAGAGGTCAGCCTCGACCATGGCGGGATTACGAATGCACTCGTGGGTTAATCACGCTCGAACGGTACCGCCCGCACCAGCCACACTGATTCCGGCTCTCCGCGTGTGCGGGCAGACTAGATCGCCAACCACGCCCACGGGCGAATCCGCCTTAGCGACGAGGTAACCGTGACCCTCGAAGGAAAGCGGTGTCGCCGTCCAGATCACCCGCCGGGGCGCACCTCGAAGACTGTGAGGTGGACGCGACCCGAGCGCATCCGCTTGGCTCAGCAGCGGCTTAACGTGGCGATAGATAGCCTCCGGAAGGCCCACATCCGCGTCGACGGCGACCTGGGAGATCCCGATCCGATCCAGGCGACTGATGCCTGCCTGAAGCATCGCGAATTCGATGAGATCGTCGTGTCGACACTGCCACCGGGCTGCACCAGGATCTTCCCCCACAG
This sequence comes from uncultured Actinomycetota bacterium, assembly GCA_963839995.1. Classification (GTDB taxonomy): domain Bacteria; phylum Actinomycetota; class Actinomycetes; order Mycobacteriales; family Jatrophihabitantaceae; genus CAWIUB01. Next base: position 45,323 of record CAWIXH010000004.1, read on the forward strand.
GATTGAGCACAAATTTCATCTCCCGTTCGGTGATAACGGCGACGCCTGAAACCGTCGCAGCCGATCTCAGCGAGCGAGCGGGACGATGATGTTCACCAGGCGCTGGGTGTCGTCCGGCGGCGCCGTCGGCGCATGGGGGTGACATTTGCGTCGGTGGACACCACGATGACCAGATGCCGCGCCGGCACAACCTCGATGCGCTGCCCGCGGCCCCGATGCTCAGCGTCGAACTGGTGCGGGAGCACACGGTTACGTCGATCGTCGACCTGCCCGCAGTCGGCCGGTCCAGACCCAGCAGCAGACGCATCGTGGTCGACTTGCCCGCCCCATTCGGCCCCAGGAACCCGGTCACCACACCCGGCCGCACCGCGAAGGTCAAGTCGTCAACCGCCGTCTTGGCTCCGTAACGCTTGGTCAGATCAGTCGCCTCGATCACCGCGCCAACCCCATCCGATCAGCGAATCCGTCGCTCTCGCGCGCGAACGTAGGCGTCCCGAGTGAGAGCGGTCGAAGAGACCACAGCGCAGCCGCAGATGGCTTCTCAGTCCGACCGGGCCGCCCTACGACCATCCCTCGAGTCTGCATGCGGTAGATCATTCGCGGGCACCCGAGCCGAGCACATCGGTGCCGACTGCGGCTTCACCTGTATTCTGCAACGCGACCAGGCCCGGACGGCCACTCGCGAGCTGTCGATCGGTGCGATAGGAAGCTCCGCTCCGCGTGCACCGGCGCAGATGAGTCGTCTACCGTGGGCGGCCTGTCAGTCTGCAAGTGCGTGGCGGTGGGCGTAGGCGACGGCTTGTGCGCGGTGTCGACTGCGGGTCTTGGCGAAGATGCGGTTGACGTGGGTCTTCACGGTGGCTTCGCTGACGAACAGCCGCGCGGCGATCTCGATGTTGGACAGGCCGGCGGCGATGAGCTGTAGGACCTCGGCCTCGCGGCCGGTCAGGCCGTCGGGCAGGGCGGCCGACGCGACGGGTTTCGGAAGACTCGCCACCTCGACGAGGCGGGCTTGCACGGCAGAATCGAGGACGGCTTGCCCTGCCGCCGCGGCGTCGAGGGCGCGGCGGATATGGTCGCGCCCGGCGTCCTTGGTCAGGTAGCCGATCGCGCCCGCGCGTAACGCGGTGATGATCGATTCGTCGTCGGCGTAGGTGGTGAGTACGACGACCTGGACCTCGGGATGGTCGGCGCGAATACGTTGGGTCGCCTCCACCCCGTCGACCCGCGGCATGCGCAGATCCATCAGCACGACGTCCGGTGCGGCCTGGTCGGCAAGCATGATCGCTTCCTCGCCGTCGGCGGCCATGCCGGCGACCTCGATGTCGGGCATGGTCTGCAGCAAGGTGGCCAGGCCTTCGCGGACGGCTGTTTGGTCGTCGGCGATCAGCACTTTCATGCGGGCACCGTTACCCGCACCGTGAAGCCCCGCTGCCGGGGTTCGGCTCGGATTTCACCGCCGAGCAGTTCCACCCGTTCGCGCATGCCACGCAGGCCGAACCCGCTACCGGACCGGGAGAGATCAGCGTTTCCCTCGGCGGCCGTGCTAAGGCCGTTAGTCACCAGCAGCACGGTCGTTGCGGCGTCGAAAGTCAGACACAGCGACACGGACGCTCCCGGGGCGTGCTTGCGGGCGTTGCTCAGGGCCTCCTGCGCGGCGCGATAGAGCGCCAGGGCTACGCCTGCAGGCAGCGGACGCGCAGCTCCGGAGATGGTGAGGTCGGCGCCGTCGGCTTCTGCCAGCACGGTCAGCTGCTCGGTCAGAGCCACCGGCTGGTCCCGCAGGGCCTGCACGGCTGCGCGCGTCTCGGACAGGCCCTCGACGGCGAAACCGCGCGCCTGCCGCAGCAGCGGACGTACCGCGGCGGCGGCGGTACCGTTCTCGAGCAGCGCATCGGCCGCCTCGAGCTGGACGGACAACGCGCCGAGGGAATGCGCGAGCACGTCGTGGATCTCGCGTCCGATCCGGTTACGCTCGGCCAAGGCCGTGGCGCGATCACGTTCGGCATCGGCACGCATCCGCTCGCTCAACAGCGCCTCGGCCTGGGCGGCCCGGTCCCGGTACTGGCGGCGGCTGGCACCGCCGAGCACGGCGGCGACGATCGCCAGGATGCCTTCAGCGATGATCGACCGCGGCGTGCCGAGGAGCAGGACGCTAACCGTCAACGCCACTGCGCCGACACCGGCCACCCCGAGGGCCGGCACCGCATCAAAGGCCATCGACGCGGCGAGCACCGCGATCGCCGGAAAGGCGATGCCCACCGGGGCGAACCCGGCCACCACACCGCCGGCGCCGGCCAGCACCGCCAGGCAGACCAGCGTCACCCGGCTCGACGGTGCGCGCCGCCAGCTGATCAGCCAGCACAGCCACGCTGCCGCGGTCGTCACCAACCACGGGGCCGGCACCGTGCGGGACCCGTCCGAGAGGTGCTCGCGCGCGACCACCCACACCAGGGCGACCAGGCCGATCACGCGCAGCACGGCGATGCCGCCCGCCAGCCCACTGCGGCGTGCGGCGCGAAGCCGCCAGACCGGCCCCATGGCGCTCATGCTGCCACCGGAACCGGTCTCGCGACGGCTCGAACCGATCACGCCGTCACGAACCGGCGCACCAGACCGCTGCGCTCGATCGTGGCACCGGAGCGCCGTGCCTTCGCGTACAGCACGCCCGTCCTGGTCACGACCTCGGCCAGCGCCATCAGCACAAACCCTGTCCCCCACGCCGGCCCGCCGCTGATGTGGTGCGCCAGGCTGAACTGCCGCACGTCGACAGCTCCGCCGTTCTGCACCCACGCCGAGAACGCGACCCGCGCGCCGATACCGGCGATCCACAGCAACGCCGCCACCGCACCCGCCTTCGCCACCGCCGCCGTGCCGTCGCGGCGCACCGCCGTCACCAGGCCGGCAGCCGCGCCCAACGTCGCTCCGGCCAGTCCGAAGATCGCCTCCAACGCCACGTCGTTCCCACCCGTGGGGACCGTGTGCAGGATCTGCGACGCCGCCCAGGCCGTCATCACCACAGGAACCAGAAGCGCGGCCGCCGTCAGCTTGATCCCGCGAATCTGCAGCACGACAAGACCAACCAGACCGATGTTCAACGCGTACTCGAAAGTTGTCATGCCAGAACTGTCCGCCGCTCCCAGCCGTTGCACGTCAAGCCACGGATGGAGCCCCGGGTTGATTCCATCTCCACCCGGTACACAGCCAGCACAGCGAGCGTCCAGACCGGCCCACGCTTCGGCCGGGTGTTTGCGCTGCCAGCACACGCACATATTCGCGGGCGACCAGCGCCACCCCACCACCGCGTTCGCACATAGTCGGCGTTACTGTTGATCTTGCCCGTGAGGCGTCGCGGACAGCCGCTGACGCAACGTGACCGGCTTGGGACGGAAGAGTCGACATCGAGCAGCGCTACCGGACCGGCGGGTCGCCTCACTAGGCCTTCGAGGTTCCGCCCCAGTCTTCCGGAGCAAGATCGGCGATGGTTTGACTGAACGTCCAGTGGTGGCCGGCTAGGTCCTCGACGGAGTACTGCCGCTCGCCGTACGGGTAGTCAGCGGGAGGGCTGAGAACCTGTGCACCCCGCCGCCGCGCGTGATCATGATGCGCGTCGACGTCATTGATCTTGACCATCACCGCGTGGCCGCGCAGACCACGCCGATCCGGAGCCGCCCGCCCGTACTGCGCATCGGCGTCCGCGATGATCAGTACACCGTTGCCGAACGCGACACGGGCGCGATGCCCGCCGGCCCGCCACAGCTCGGTGAAACCGAAGGTCTCACACAGCCAATCAACCGCTTCGTCCACATCGCGGTACACGAGCTCCGGGACGACGCTCGCCGATCCGGTCGTGCGGCTGATCAACATGTGTGGCCTCCTCCGCCAGCTATCCACCGCCCACATTCTTGCGACTCGGCCGCGGCGCGCGGTGCTACAGGCCGGGCCGTATCACGTCGGTTCTACGGTGATGAGCATTGGCGCTAAGTGTGGGGGGTGGGTGAACGACTCGATCCGGGACAGCTACGAGGCGGTGGCGGCCGAGTACGACCGGCAGATCTCCGGCGAGCTAGCCGGCAAGCCGCTGGATCGCGGGCTGTTGGCCGCGTTCGCCGACCTCGTGCCCCGGGAGTTGCCCGTCGGTGACCTCGGCTGCGGACCCGGGCACGTCGCGCACCATCTCACGGGGCTGGGCTGCGCGATGGTCGGCCTCGACCTGTCCCCGGCAATGATCGACATCGCCCGGCGGCGCTACCCGCAGATTGCCTTCCAGGTCGGGTCGATGCTCGATCTGCCAGTCGCGGACGGTGCGTGGGGCGGCGCGGTGGCGATGTACTCGATCATCCACCTGGACGCCGCCGAGCGGCGCGCCGCCTGCCGCGAGCTGGCCCGGGCCATCTGTCCCGGCGGGTTCGTGCTGCTCGCCTTCCACACCAGCGATGCGACACACCAGCCGGGCGAGCTCACCGCGGAGGAGGAGTTCCTCGGCAGGCGGATCAAGCTCACCCTGCACTTCCTGCGCCCGGACGACGTCGCCGCCGATCTGCGCGCGGCCGGCTTCACCGAGTCCGCCCGGCTACTGCGCGAGCCCGACCCGTCGGTCGAGTACCCGTCCAGCCGCTGCTACCTCATCGGGCGCCGCCCTGCCGTTGACGCGTGAACGAGCATCAGTCCGCGCGTAATGCCGAGGCCCACCACCGAGTCGCGCCTCCCGGAATCGGCGATCGCGCGGGCGGCGTGGTCACCGTGCGTTGACCCATGCAGGTCGGCCCTGACTCGACACCCGCCCGGTTCGTCAGACCGCTCATAGCTCCCGGACGATCCGGACGGCCTGAACGAACTCAGGTTTGCGGGTGACCCGCTCACCGAGGACCGAGAGCGGGGCGCCGGCAGCATGCAGGAGATCCACACGTGCCACCCACGAGAGTGCCCGCTCGAGCCAGTATCTCTCCTCGACGCTTCGCCCTCCCCGTGCCCCGTGCGATGCCGGCCCTCGGACACCAGTGAACACGCGACCGACATCAGCTTGGGCGCCCAGCAATGCCGCGCGGGCCGTTCCAGTCGCTTCGAACAGCTCCGTCAGGAGTGTGGTGAGCTTCTTGAAATTGCTGCTCTGAAGCCGCGCCCTTGCCCATTCGATGTGCTCGGCTGAGACCTCCTGAGCGGTCAACGCGTCGATCACCTCGGCACTCGCGCATCGTGCTCGCGGGCGGGCAGTTCTTGACCACCGAAGCGGTGTTTCGCGATGCGTTGGATGCGGGTGGCCCTCGGGGCCGATCAGGCGGGGTGGCCGCGGCCGGTGAGCCGCCCGGGGGCGTATCTGCCGGACGATGTGTGGTGGGTGGGGGTGCTTGACGGCCAGCAGCCGGGCCTGCCGCCGGGGGTGCGGGCGCTGTAGCCGGGCGGTCGGGGTTGGTGATCCCCGGGCAGCGTGGTGCCAGCGACCGACCTGGCCGGGGCGGCAGGATGAGTCATGCTGTCGAACGGCGACCCTCGGCACATCCTGGCCGGCCGGGTACAGGTGGGTGATCGGGTGCTGGTGATGCGCTGCCGGAGGATGTGGGAGGCGCCGGGCTGTGCCTGGCATGGTGCCCGCCAGGTGTGGCCGGCCCGCGGTGCGCCTGTGGGCTGCTCCGCGAATTTCGGACATGTAATTGGTGGTGTTTCTTACGCCGCGGAAAGAGATCCGCGCTTGTTGATGTAGTCGTTGTAGGCTTCGTGTGGTGTCCGATAGCCGAGTGCCGAGTGAAGCCTGCGACGATTATAGCGGAATTCGATGTACTGCACAATATCACGTCGTGCGTGTTCTAGGGTTGGATATTGGGTGCGATTGACGCGCTCGACTTTCAACGCGGCATTGAAGGATTCGGCGAGCGCATTGTCGTAGCAGATACCGGTGCGGCCGACCGAGCGGCGAATACCCAGCGCGGTAGCGTGTTTCGCGAACTGGTCGGACATGTATTGTGTTCCGCGATCGGAGTGGAATATACACTCGTCGGCGAGGTCGTAATTGCGGGCGGCCATGTCCAACGCGTCCACGACGAGGTCGGTGCGCATGTGCTCGGCGACCGCCCAGCCGATGCATGCCTTGGTGTGGCAGTCGATGACGGTGGCCAGGTAAGCCCAGCCGCGCCAGGTGGGAATGTAGGTGATGTCCCCGACAAGCTTGCTGCCCGGCGCGGCGGCGGTGAAGTCGCGGGCCACTAGGTCCGGTACTGCACTTGCGTCGCCCGGGGTCGTGGTGGTGGGCCGGAAGGGCTTGGGCTGGCAGGGGTACAGGCCGAGATCGCGCATCACCGCTCGCACCAGCTCCGGGCTGGCCGGGACCTGCCCGCGGGCCAGCTCGGCATGCACCCGCCGGTAGCCGTAGATGCCGTCCGCCTCCTCGAACACGACGGCCACGAGGACCTCCAGCTCACGCCGGCGCTCGGCGGTCGCCGACGCCGGCCGCGACCGCCAGTCGTAGTAGCCCGACGCCGAAACCTGTGACCACCGGCACATCGACCGGACCGGGTAGAACGCCTTCTGCGCATCGATGAACTCGTACCGCTCGCTCACCGATACTCCTGGGCGAAGAAGGCCGCCGCTTTTCCCAGGAACTCGCTCTTCATCCGCAATTCCCGAACTTCCCGCTCCAATTCTCGCAGTCGCGCCCGCTCCGTAATATTCAACGGCGGCTCGTCCTCGACGTGCTCGGCCCGATACTTCGCCACCCAATTACCCAGGGTGGTTTCGTTCAGGTGGATCTCCCGTGCAACATCGGCGATCGGCCGAGATGACTCGATCACCATCTTTACCGCCTCGTCCTTAAACTCGGGCGAATACTTCCTGCGCCGTTCTGACATTTCCCATCCTCCATTCCGGTCCGGACCCTATAAGGGCCGGTGTCCGAAATCTGGGAGGCAGGCCACTGCTGTGGAGGTGAAGGTGCGCCGGGTGGAGCGGGAGTCGGTGCGGCTGGAGGTCGGAACGGCCTTGTTGATCGGGCTGTTCACCGACGCGGGCGTGGTGGTGGGTGCGCCGGCGACGAGGCTGCTGGGCTGGCCCGCCGTTGCGGACCGGTCATGACGGGGGTCCGCCGGGCGAGTGAGTGGCTACCTCGAGATGAGGCGGCCACTCCCCCACCGTGAGGGTCTACCCGGCGTCGGGCAGCTCGGAGTGCCGGACCGGCTTGTTGCTGCGCGCGGAGTGGAACCGGGTGGACAGCCCGGCGTGGTCGGCGGTGATCCGCCGGCGGGTACGGGTGGCGCCGTCCCGGTCGGTGTACTCCTGGACGGTCAGCTCGCCGGCCACGATCAGCCGGGCGCCCTTGACCGCGGTGTCCGCGAACGATTCGGCTGGCGCGCCCCAGACGGTGATCTCGTAGTAGGCGGTGGCGCCGTCCACCCACGCGCCGTCGGGGTCCTTGGCGCGGTCGGTGACCGCGATGGTGGCGTTGGCGACGGCTTTGCCGGTCTGGGTGAACCGCAGTTCGGCGTCGGCGGTGGCGTTGCCTTCGGTGACGATGCTGGTCATGGCGTGCTCCCTGTCGGGTCGGTGACCTTCGGCTGGTCCTCGGGTCATGGCTCCCAGCGCGGGAGGGGGCTTCGGTGCCGTCCCTCCCCCGCCGGGCGAGACACAGGTAGGGGCCGCGGCAGCGGGGCGGAGCGCCAGGTCGGGTGCCGCCGGCGGGAAAAGATCTTGTGAGGAGATCAGCGCAGCCACGCGCGGCGGGGCGCAGCGCCGTCAAGATGTTTTCCCGGCGGCGGTCGCAGGCGTAGCCGGAGCCGTGCCTTGCGCGCAGCCCCGGGCGGCCCAGGCTGATGGCTGACCGGCGGGTGAGGGGACTGGCCAGCGACTAGCCGCGCTTGCAGGGCCACGACCCGAGGAGCGGCCCGGACCGGCGCGGTGCCGGGATGAGCGGCCGGGTGCTGAATACCGGTAATGCGGGTGATGCCGGTGCTGCGGGTAGCGCGATCAGGAGGCTCAGTAGCCGCCGGGCCGGCCCGGTTGCAGCTGGACGCGGCGGGCGGGGAAGGCGTGGCCGTCGTTGAATTCGTCTTGCAGCCGGCGGATCTCCCGCCGGACCGCGTTCTCGATCAGCCCGGACAGGTTGCGCGGGCCGTCCGGGTTGGGGGTCAGCGCGATGACGGTGTTGCGGGCGTCCTCCAGCACCGCGGTGTCGATGTACCGCGAGCCGGCCGCGAATACCCGCAACGCTGGTAATACCCGCGCGCCGGCGAAGAAATGCAGGTATTACGGGTATTACCTTCAGTACCAAGTCAAACGCGTGCCAGCCAGCTGGCGCAAGACCGGCATTACGAGCGTCGACGCAGTGCCACGACGTTGTCGATGGCGGTCAGCCGGTCAAGGCGGTCCGCGAGTTCCCTGTCCCGCTGATCGGATGCGTGCTGGTAGATCAACGCCGCTCGCGCGGTGGAGTGTCCGAGGCGCCGCTGCAGTTCGGCGAGGCTGGCGCCGGTGGACGCGGCCAGCGTGGCTCCCGTGTGCCTGAGGTCATGCCAGCGCAGGTCGGGCCGTCCAGCTGCGAGGCGGGCGCGGGCGAACATTTGGGAGCGGTTAGTGCTGCGCAGCGGCGTGCCGTTCAGGGTGCCGAACACCAGGGTGTCCGGATCCGCGGGAGCGTGCACCGCCACGTGCTCGGCGAGCGCGTCGACCACGTGCCGCGGCAGATGGACGACACGGCGGCCGGCTTCGGACTTTGGCGGTCCGAAATTGACCGGCTCGCCGCTCACCTCAACCAGGGCACGCTCCACTCGGACGTTACCGGCGGGTGTGTCGACGTCCCGCCGGCGCAGCGCGAACAGCTCGCCGGCGCGCAGCCCAGACCAGGCTGCGACCAGGACCGCGGCGCGGTATCGGGGCGGCATTGCGTCGGCTATGAGCTGCACCTCGGCCGGGGTGGCTGGCACCCGCTCGTCGTGGCGGACGTGGCCACCGGACGGCACCTGGCACGGGTTAGTGACCAGCATCCCGTCCCGGACGGCGGAGCCCAGCACAGTGCGCAGCAGCCGGTACGCCTGAGCGGCTTGCGTGCGACCGGCGGTGCGGGGCATGGATGGGGCGGGTTGTGGGACGGCGTCAGCACGCCAGCCGTCCAGTATCGCCTTGCGGATGCGTCCGGTCGCCGGCAGATCGATGCCGTTCGCCGCCGCCCAGGCTCTGGCCGGGTGCGGCAGTCGGGCGCCACGGCCGGCGTGGGTCGCTCGGACCGTGGCGGTGGCCGCGGCTGCCGCCGTCACGGCGGTGTGCCACTCGCGGATAGCTGCGGGGGTTATTTCCCGGACGTGGCGGGCGCCGAGCTCGACCCGCCGCTCGGGCGCGCCCGGCCGGGCTGGCGGCACCCCGAGGGGCGGCAGGATCCAGCGATCGGCAAGGCGCCGGTACAGGTCGCGGGTGCGTGGGGCCAGGTCGGCGCGAGTCGCAAGCCAGCCGTCCAAATAGCCGCGCAGCGGGATCTCGCCCAGCTCAGGCGGCCGCCACATACCCCGGGCCAGGTCGGCGCGCTGCCCCGCGATCCACACATCGGCTGCGTCGACCGTTGCGAACGTGGTCGGCGCGGTGCGCCGCAGGCCGTCCGCGCCTTGAATCCTTGCCTGGTATCGGCCGCTGTGCAGCTTACGAATCGCCCCGAACGGCCGGGGAGATTTCCGCGCTTTGCGGGGCATCCGGTGCTCCGTTTCAGAATCACGAGGGCACGTGTGGGCACGAATCAGTCTATGGGCGGTCGGTGCTTCACCTAGAGCGGCCACCCTACACCCCCGCATTTGCTGCGCCCGAGCAAGGGAGCGGGTGACGGGAATCGAACCCGCACTGTCAGCTTGGGAAGCTGATGTTCTGCCATTGAACTACACCCGCGACCTGGCACATCGTACAGGCACTAGCCTCGGCGGCATGTTGCTGAGCGACCGCGACATCCGGGCCGAAGTGGCTGCTGGCCGGGTTGTAGTCGAGCCGTGGGACGCCGAGCTGATCCAGCCGTCGAGCGTGGACGTACGCCTGGACCGCTACTTCCGGGTGTTCAACAACTCGCAGTACACGCACATCGATCCAGCGCTGCAGCAGGACGACCTAACCACCCTGGTCGAGCCGAAGGGCGACGACCCGTTCGTGCTGCACCCCGGCGAGTTCGTCCTCGGTTCGACGCTGGAGATTGTCACGTTGCCGGACGACCTCGCTGGGCGTCTGGAGGGGAAGGCGCTCGCCATCGACACGCCGATCCCGACCCCCGCTGGCTGGCGGACGATGGGCGATCTGCAGGTGGGCGATCGGCTGTTTGATGAGCAAGGTGAGCCCTGCACTGTCCTCGCGGCCACGCCCGCGCTGTTGGGTCGGCCGTGCCGTCGAGTGCGCTTCTCGGACGGCTCAGCGATCGTGGCTGATGCGTCCCACCAGTGGCTGTCCGTCACCAAGAACCTGAGAAAGCGCGGCGTTCGAACCGGACGCGTACTCACGACTGCCGAGATCGCCGACTCCCTGCGAGTCGGCACGGAGTATCGGCATCAGGTGCCACTCGCCAAGGCCGTGCGATACCCACCGTCGAAGCTGCCGATCGACCCTTACGTCTTGGGCTACTGGCTCGGCGACGGTACGAGCGCCAGCGGGGAGATAACGATCGGCTCGACCGACGAAGCCGAAGTCAGTGCATATATGCGGGCGGCGGGATACGCCGTCTGGCCGGCTTCCGGGGCCCGTGTCTTTCGAGTGGGTGGCCTGTCTCGCAGACATGAAGGCCGCGTCCGCGATGCGCATGGTCGTTACGCGTCCGACAGCTCGTTGTCGAGCTCGCTTCGCTGGCTCGGACTTCTCGGCAACAAGCACATCCCGTCCAGTTACCTGACGGCGGCGATTGGTGACCGCACTGCGTTGTTGCAGGGCCTGATGGATTCCGACGGGTATGTGGACGCGTTCGGCCGATGCGAGTTCGTTTCGGTCCGCGAAGCGCTTGCGGACGGAGTCGCTGAGCTTGCCGCCAGCCTCGGCCTGCGTCCCACAAAGCGGAAGAAGCGGGCTGTGCTCAGCGGCATCGATCATGGCCCTTGCTACCAGGTCAAGTTCACCCCACGCATTCCGGTGTTTCGTCTCGCCCGCAAGAAGATCCGCCTGAAGGCCGGCGACCGAACACATGCGTTCAGGGCTATCGTCGCGGTCGACGAGATCGAGACGGTGCCGGTGCGGTGCGTCGAAGTCTCGGCGCCGTCCGGGCTGTTTCTCGCCGGTTCGCGCTACATCCCCACGCACAACTCGAGCCTCGGCCGGCTGGGTCTGCTGACCCACTCGACGGCCGGGTTCATCGACCCGGGCTTCAGCGGGCGCATCACCTTGGAGCTGTCGAACGTCGCCAACCTGCCGATCACCCTGTGGCCCGGCATGAAGATCGGCCAGCTGTGCCTGTTCCGGCTCAGCAGTGCCGCGCAGAATCCGTACGGCTCTGCAGCGGCAGGATCGCGGTACCAGGGCCAGCGCGGGCCGACACCCAGCAGGTCCTACGTCAACTTCCGCCGCTGGCCCACCAGCTAGCGAACGCGCCACCGGCCGACGGCGGATCAGACCAGGCGGTGCATCCAGCCGTGCGGATCGGGTTCGCGGCCGTTCTGCAGGGCCAGCAGCTGCTGCCGCAGCTGCATCGTGACCGGACCCGGTGATCCGTCGCCCACCGTCCACTCGTCGGACGCGCTTTTCACCGTGCCCACGGGGGTGATGACGGCAGCCGTGCCGCAGGCGAAGACCTCGGTCAGCGCCCCCGACGCGTTGCCCGCCTGCCATTCGTCTGTCGAGATCTTGCCTTCCTCGGCCGCGTAGCCGAGGTCGTGCGCGAGAGCGAGCAGCGAGTCCCGGGTGATGCCGGGCAGCAACGTACCGGTGAGGGCCGGTGTGACGATGCGGGCTGACGGCCCCGACCCGTACACGAAGTACAGGTTCATGCCACCCATCTCCTCCACCCACCGGTGCTCGACAGCATCCAGCCAGACGACCTGGTCGCAGCCTTGCGCCGCCGCTTGCGCCTGCGCCACGAGCGAGGCCGCATAGTTGCCGCCGCACTTGGCCTCGCCAGTACCACCGGGAGCGGCGCGGGTGTACTCGGTGCACAGCCACACGGTGACCGGCTCGACGCCTCGGGGGAAGTAGGCGCCCGCCGGTGATGCGATCAGCAGGAAGGCGTACGCATTGGCCGGTCGCACGCCAAGGCCCACCTCCGTGGCGAGCATGAATGGGCGCAGGTACAGCGACGCGTCCGGCCCATCCGGAACCCAGTCACGGTCGACGTCGACGAGTGAACGGATCGACTCGACGAAAAGCTCCTCCGGCAGCTCGGCCATCCCCAGGCGACGAGCCGAACGGGCGAACCGGGCTGCATTCGCGGTGGGCCGGAACGTCGCGATAGACGCGTCGGGCTGCCGATATGCCTTCAGCCCCTCGAAGATCTCCTGCCCGTAGTGCAGCACCATGGTGGCCGGGTCCAGGGTCAACGGCCCGTACGGCAGTACCTGCCCGTCTGTCCAACCGTCGTCGGCGGTCCAGTCGATCCGGACCATGTGATCGGTGAAGTACCGGCCGAAGCCGGGATCCGCCAGAATGGCGGTCCGCTCGTCGGCAGAGCGCGGATTGGGGTTACGGGACACCAGCCACGTCATACTCGGACATCCTAATAACGGCGCCGTGCGAGCGGCGACGGCATTCGCGTCGGGATGACACACTGACAGCCCGCAGATGACTGCCAGCGGATCTCGGACCGGACCGTGGACGGCGCCTGCTACGCCGTGAACGTGCGTTCCATCGCGTCCGGCATGGCCGAGGCTGAGCTGGACGAGTGTCTGCGCAACTTGCGATCGCTCAACGCGTCGGAACTGCCGGACGTGGTGGAGATCTCGACCGTCAACGGGCTCACCGCCGCGGACGGGGCGCGCAGCTCGGCGCTGCACGCGGCCCAAGCCGTCGACACCCCGACGAACCTCCCGCAGGGACACTCTTGATCATTCGGAGCCGGGCAGCCTGACGGTCAGCCGATGGCGGTGACCGTCCCGGCCAGGTGCGGCTTGCCCGTGCGAGCGTCGCGCAGGTCGAGAGCCCAGGCGCTGCGATTGCCCGACGTCGTCAGCAACGCCTTGGCGGGCAGCAGCACCGGCGTCTTGAAGGCGACGTCGTACCTGAACGCGTCGGCCAGCCGCCCTTCCAGCGAAGCGAGGCCCCGGGAGGCCAGCCACATGCCGTGCGCGATGGCTCGCGGGAAACCAAATGTCTTAGCGGTCGCTGCACTCAGGTGGATGGGGTTTCGATCGCCGCAGACGGCCGCATAGCGGCGGCCGATGTCGCCGGGCACCCGCCAGATCGCGGTCGCCCCGGTCGGCAGCTGCGATTCAGCACGCTGCGCGGCGGGACGGTCAGCTGAATGGTCCCGGCGCAGATACGTGCTGCGGCTCGTCCACACCGTGTCCTGGTCAACCGCCGCCTCCGCGACCAGGTCGAACTGCCGGCCGGCCGGATGCGGTCGGAGGTCGGCCGCCTGCACGCGCACAGTGATCGACTCATCGAGACGAAGCGGACGATGCTGGGTGATCGAGTTGGCCACGTGAACCAGACCTGGCAATGGGAAGGGAAGGTCCCGCTGAACCGTGAGCTGCATCGCCAGCGGGAACGCCACGACATGCGGGTAGGTGGCGGGCACCGTGTCGCCCACCCGGAAGCCGCAGACCCGCTGGTAGGCCGCAAGCGAGTCCACATCAATCGGCTGGGCGGCGAGCGTGTACTGCGTGGTTGGCAGGACGTCACCGCGGTGGGCGCGGGCGCCGAGCGCCGCACGCACGTACAGTGGGGCCAGCCGAGGTGACTCGGTCAGCGCCACCTGGCCAGCTGGCCTGATCACGTCTTCCCCGCAATTGTGCGCTGGGGGCGCCCCGGAGCGACGAACCGCGGGGAAAACGTGATCGACAGGGGCGCGCTCACGCCCCGACCACGCTCTGCCCGCAGACCCGGACCACCTGCCCGTTCACCCCGCCGGTCGACGGCCAGGCCAGCCACGCCACCGTCTCGGCCACGTCGACCGGCAGGCCGGCCTGCTGCAAGCTGTTCAGCCGCCGAGCAACCTCCCGGGTGGCGAACGGCATCGCACGCGTCATGTCGGTGTCGATGAATCCGGGGGCGACCGCATTGATCGTGCCGTCGCGTCGAGCGAACGCGGACGCGGAGGAGTGCACCATGCCGATCACGCCCGCCTTGCTCGCGGCGTAGTTGGTCTGCCCGCGGTTGCCGGCGATGCCGCTGGTGGACGCCAGACACACGACGTGCGCTCCGGACCGCAGCACGCGGCTGCCGAGCAGCGCGGCGTTGATCCGTAACGCCGCCTCGAGGTTGATGGCGAGCACGGCGTCCCACTGCTCGGGCTTCATGTTCGCCAGCAGCCTGTCCCGGGTGACGCCTGCGTTGTGGATCAGGATGTCGACGCCGCCATGCCGCTCGCCCAGGTACTCGAGCAACCGAGCCGAGGCGTCCGGGGCCGCGATGTCCAGCTGCAGGGACATGCCGCCGACCCGGTTGGCGACCGCAGCCAGCCCCTCGCCGGCCGCCGGCAGATCCGCCGCAACGACGTGCGCGCCGTCGCGCGCGAGGACGGTCGCGATCGCCGCACCGATCCCCCTCGCCGCACCGGTGACCACGGCGACCTTTCCGTCGAGTGGCATCGACCAGTCGGCCGGTGCCGGTGCCGAGCCCGGGCCGACCCGGATCACCTGCCCGTCGACGTACGCCGACCGTCCGGAGAGCAGGAACCGCAACGTGGACTCGACGGACACGTCACCATCGACCAGCACGAGGTTGGCCGTGCTGCCGGCGCGCAGCTCTCTCGCCAGCGATCGGACCATGCCGTCGAGTGCCTGCCGCGCGGCGTCGGTGTACGGGTCGTCCCCGGCCGGCGGACGACCGAGCACGACCACGCGTGCCGACGGGCCCAGCCGCCGCAGGGAGCCGGCGAAGAAGTCCCGCAGACCGCCGAGGTCACCGGGATTGGCCAGCCCAGTGGCGTCGAGCACCAGGGCCGCCCACCGGGTGTCATCGCGGTCGGCCAGCTGCACGTCGACACCTGCGGCTCGCAGCAGGCCGGCGATGCCGCCGATCCCGTCGCCCGCCGTCGAGCCGAGCAGCACCGGCCCGGGCACCAACGGTGCACCCGGTTCGTAGCGGCGTAGCACGGCAGGTCGAGGCAGGCCCAGCCGCGGCGCAACGCTCCTGCCGACTCGCGAATTGATCAGCTCGAGATAGCGGTCACTCATTGCCTGACCTGGCTCTTCGCGCAAGCGCTCATCGCGGTGTTCGCTCCGCTCCTTGCTCGCTGACGCTCGCTGCGATGCTCACTCACGCCGCCTCCAGGATCGCCACGACGCCCTGGCCGCCGGCCGCGCAGATCGAGATGAGCCCCCGGCCGGAGCCCTTCTCAGCCAGCAGCTTGGCCAGCGTGGCGACGATTCTCCCCCCGGTTGCCGCGAAGGGATGGCCGGCCGCAAGCGACGACCCGGTCACATTCAACCGGGACCGGTCGATGGGGCCCAACGGCTCAGCGAGGCCGAGCCTGGTCCGGCAGAACTCTCCGTCCTCCCACGCGGCCAGCGTCGCCAGGACGGTCGACGCGAAGGCCTCGTGGATCTCGTAGAAGTCGAAGTCCTGCAGGGTGAGTTTGGTACGCGCGAGCAGCCGGGGCAGCGCGTACACCGGGGCCATCAGCAGCCCGTCCGCCCGGCGGTCGCCATGGACATAGTCGACGGCCGCGGTCTCCGCGTCGACGATGTGGGCGAGCACGGGAAAACTGCGCGCCGAAGCCCACTCGTCGGTGCCGACCAGCACGGTCGACGCCCCGTCGGTGAGCGGCGTCGAGTTGCCGGCGGTCATGGTGGCACTTGGCCCGCGGCCGAAGACTGGTCTCAGCGCGGCCAGCTTTTCGATTGACGTGTCCGGCCGCAGATTCTGGTCGCGCGTCAGCCTCAGGAACGGTGTGACCAGGTCGCTGAAGAAGCCGCGTTCGTACGCGGCCGCGAGGTTGCGGTGCGAGGCGACGGTCAGCTCGTCCTGCGCTGCCCGGCTCACCCCCCATTCCTCCGCGGTGATCGCCGCGTGCTCGCCCATCGACAGGCCGGTGCGCGGTTCCGAGTTGCGCGGGATCTCAGGCTTGAGTTGACCGGGCCGCAGGTGACCAAGCGCCTTGACGCGCCCGCCCAGCGAACGCGCCCGGTTGACGTCCAACAGCACCTCGCGCAGGTCCTCGCTGACCGCGATCGGTGCATCCGAAGCCGTGTCCACCCCACCGGCGATCCCCGCCTCGATCTGGCCGAGCGCGATCTTGTTGGCGACCAGGATTGTGGTCTCCAAGCCGGTACCGCAGGCCTGCTGCACGTCGTAAGCGGGTGTCGTGGCCGACAGCGCCGAGCCGAGCACCGACTCGCGGGTCAGGTTGAAGTCCCGGCTGTGCTTGAGGACGGCGCCTGCGGCGACCTCGCCCAGCCGCTGGTCCTGCAGCCCGAAACGCGCCACCAGCCCGTCGAGCGCGGAGGTGAGCATGTCCTGGTTGGACGCGTGAGCGTAGGGGCCATTCGCTCGGGCGAATGGAATCCGGTTGCCGCCCACGATGGCGGCGCGGGTGAGGGCCACGGAGACATCCCTTCGTCGACCTGGTCCCCCCAAGGTATCCGGCAGGTTCGCGTTGGGTGGCCACCTGGCGACGCGAGCGGACCGCAGCCGCGCCGGCGAGAGCGGAGAGTTGAGCTGACCTCTCGATTTGATGTATCGTACTGATACATCGGTTCGAGCTATGGGAGGACAGTCGTGCTAGAGATCGCCGTCCTCGGGCTGCTCAACGAGAGCCCGATGCACGGGTACGAGCTACGAAAACGGCTCTCTACCCTGCTCGGCGTATTTCGGGCTTTCTCGTACGGTTCGCTCTACCCGACCCTGCGACGCCTCGCCGAGGCCGGGTGGATCACCGAGGAGCGGCCTCTCGAGGATCCACCGACAGGGCTGGGCGGCCGGTCGCGGCGCGGCAAGCGTGTGTACCGGCTCACCGCCGAGGGCAAGGAGCACTTCGCGCAATTGCTCGGCCAGGTAGGACCGGACGCCTTCGATGACGAAGGCTTCGGGGCCCGGCTGGCGTTCTTTGCCCAGACGCGGTCCGACATCCGGCTGCAGATCCTGGAGGGTCGCCGCCGCCGGGTCGAGGAGCAGCGGGAGGGGATGCGCTCGTCGCTGAGCCGCGGCCGTGAGCGGCTAGACCGCTACACGCGCGAACTGCACGAGCACGGGCTCGAGTCCGTCGACCGCGAGGTCCGCTGGCTCAACGAGCTCATCCATCACGAACAGTCCGACAAGCATTAACTTCCAAGGAGGAGCCCAGATGGGCAAGATTCGCGTTGGCATCGTCGGGGTCGGCAACTGCGCCGCCTCGCTCGTGCAGGGCGTCCATTACTACCACGACGCGGACCCCGCGCAGAAGGTGCCCGGGCTCATGCACGTCCAGTTCGGCCCGTACCACGTGCGCGACATCGAGTTCGTCGCCGCGTTCGACGTGGACGCCAAGAAGGTCGGCCGCGACCTGTCCGAGGCGATCGGGGCGAGCCAGAACAACACCATAAAGATCTGCGACGTCCCGCCGCTCGGCGTCACCGTCCAGCGCGGCCACACTCTCGACGGGCTGGGCAAGTATTACCGTGAGATTGTTGAGGTTTCCGACGAGGAGCCGGTGGACGTGGTCGCCGCGCTCAGCGCCGCTGAGGTCGACGTGCTGATCTGCTACTTGCCGGTCGGCTCCGAGGACGCTGCCAAGTTCTACGCCCAATGCGCCATCGACGCCGGCGTGGCATTCGTCAACGCGCTGCCAGTGTTCATCGCAAGCACCCCGGAGTGGGCGGCGAAGTTCGAGCAGGGCGGCGTGCCGATCGTCGGCGACGACATCAAGTCGCAGGTCGGGGCCACGATCACCCACCGAGTGCTGGCTAAGCTCTTCGAGGACCGAGGCGTCGAGTTGCAGCGCACCATGCAGCTCAACGTCGGCGGCAACATGGACTTCATGAACATGCTCGAGCGCGACCGTCTCGAGTCCAAGAAGATCAGCAAGACGCAGTCGGTGACCTCGCAGATTCCCGGCCGTGATCTCGGCAAGCGAAACGTACATATCGGTCCGTCCGACTACGTGCCCTGGCTCGACGACCGCAAGTGGGCGTACGTGCGGCTCGAGGCTAAAGCGTTCGGCGACGTGCCGCTGAGCTTGGAGTACAAGCTCGAGGTCTGGGATTCGCCCAACTCCGCCGGCATCATCATCGATGCGCTGCGCGCGGCGAAGATTGCCAAGGACCGGGGCATTGGCGGCCCGATCCTGTCGGCGTCGAGTTACTTCATGAAGTCGCCGCCGGTGCAGTACTTCGACGACGAGGCCCGCGACCTGGTCGAGAAGTTCATCCGCGGCGAGGTCGACCGCTAGAGCAACCGGATCGCCCCGGAGGCTCGATTCGCGCAGGTCTCGCCGGTCAGTTGAGTAGCGGGTCGGGCGGGTAGGTCGAAAGCAGCCGCAGCGGCGGGGGCTGGCGGCGCAGCACCCGCCGCCACATCGGGGCGGGGTCGTCACTGAACACGTCGTCGGGCGAGCCTGGGACGACATACCACGCACCGGCGGCGAGTTCGGCATCCAGCTGGCCGGGCGCCCAGCCTGCGTGGCCGGCGAACACCCGCATCCGTCCGGTGATCGCGGTGATCAGTGTGACGTCGGCGTCCAGGTCGACGGTGGCCAGCTGCTCGAAGACCTGGCGGACCCCAGGCCCCTCACCGCGCAGCTCGCCAAGGCACAACGCGCCGTCGGGCATCACCGGCCCACCGCCGAAGACCACTGACGGCTCGCTCACGGCGTCCTGCCAGTCGGGCAGGATCTGCCCGACTGGGGTGTGGCTGGGCCGGTTGAGGATCACTCCAACCGTGCCGTCGCCGTCGTGTTCGAGCACGTACACCACGCTGCGGGCGAACGGTGCGTCGAGCAGGGCAGGGGCCGATATCAGCAGCCGCCCGGAGCCCACGGGCAAACCCGTCCAGCCGGATGACGGTTGCTGCGGGGCGGACACGATGCACATCTTGCCGGGTACGCGCTCACACGTCGCGCCACTAACGTCACCTCCGTGTACAGCCGCGGCCACCTACGCGCGGTGCTCGGGCGCGCCGATTTCCGGCGGCTGTACGCGACCCGGCTCGCCGCACAGTTCGGTGACGGGGTCTTCCAGGCTTCGCTGGCCGGTGCCGTCCTGTTCAACCCCGACCGCCAGACGAAGGCGGCCGACGTCGCTGTGGGGTTCGCGGTCATCCTGCTGCCCTATTCGCTGGTCGGGCCATTCGCCGGGGTGCTGATCGACCGCTGGTGGCGCCAGCGGGTGCTGCGCAACGCGAGCCTGCTCCGGGCGCTCGCCGTGCTCGGGGTGGCCGCCGAGGTCGCGGTCGGTGTCCACGGCGAGCCGTTCTACGCCTCGGCTCTGGTGGTCGTCTCGGTGAACCGGTTCTTCCTCTCCACGCTTGCGGCCTCGCTGCCGCACGTCGTCGACACCTCCGAGCTGGTCACCGCCAACGCCTTGTCGACGACGAGCGGGGGCCTCGCCACGTCCATCGGCGGTGGCCTGGCAATCGGCATCCGGGCAGCCATCGGCGACACGAACGGCGCGTACGCCAGCATCGCCGCGCTGGCCACGCTGCCTTACCTCGCCTCGGCACTCGCCGCCGCAGGCTTCCAGCGCAGCGCGCTCGGCCCCGATGACGTGACGCGGCAGCAGCGAGAGACGATTCGCATGGTGGCGGCCGGGCTGGTCGCCGGCGCCCGGCACGTTATGGAGCTGCGCCCGGTGACCTACGCGCTGACCGCAGTCGGCGTGTACCGCTTCTGCTACGGCATCACGGCCATCTGCACCTTGTTGCTCTACCGCAACTACTTCCACGACGAGGGGGTGCTGCGGGCCGGGCTTGCCGGGCTCGGCCAGGTGATCGTAGCCATCGCGACCGGGTCGCTGCTCGCCGCCCTGGTGACCCCCGCGGCGTCCCGGCGGCTGGGGTTCGTCAGGTGGCCGGCCATCCTCTTCGTTGGGGCTGCCGTGATCCAGGTGAGCCTCGGCCTGCCGTACCGCCTCTCGCTGTTGGTGCTCGCGGCGTTCGGCCTCGGGTTCGCCTCGCAGGGGATCAAGATCTGCGTCGACACCCTGGTGCAGCAGTCTGTCGAGGACGAGTACCGCGGCCGGGTCTTCACGCTTTACGACACGCTGTTCAACATCACCTTCGTGGCGGCTGCGACGCTCACCGCGATCGCGCTGCCCAACGACGGATACTCGCCGGTGTCGGTGATCGTCATCGGCTTCGTCTACCTGCTGGTCGGCGTCGCCTATCTGCACTTTGCCAGCCGATACCGGCGCAGTACCTACCCGCTGCCCGCCCCAGCCGCGTCCGTCTCCTGACCGTCGTGCGACTGCGTCGCAGACCAGCTGCGCAGCTCCTCGACGGCCCGCTCGTGGCCGAGCGGCCCGTGCTCCA
Source organism: uncultured Actinomycetota bacterium (assembly GCA_963839995.1). Lineage (GTDB taxonomy): Bacteria > Actinomycetota > Actinomycetes > Mycobacteriales > Jatrophihabitantaceae > CAWIUB01. The sequence goes on from CAWIXH010000004.1 coordinate 65,852, forward strand.
TCCGCAGCGCCAGCAGGTGCCGGTAGGCCCGCCCGACCAGCGGGCCGGGTTCGATGCCGAGGATCGTCATGATCTGGTGGCCGTCCAGGTCCGGGCGGATCGCGTCCAGCTCCTCCTCCTCACGAAGCGTTGCGATGCGCGCCTCGAGCGCGTCGTAGGACGCGGCCAGCGCCTCGGCCTTGCGCCGGTTGCGCGTGGTGGTGTCCGACCGGACGAGCTTGTGCAGCCTGGACAGCAGCGGCCCCGCGTCGACGACATAGCGGCGCACCGCCGAGTCGGTCCACTCGCCGCGGCCGTATCCGTAGAAGCGCAGGTGCAGGAACACCAGCCG
>CAWIXH010000005.1:0-210244 GCA_963839995.1 uncultured Actinomycetota bacterium
AACCCGTATCCACGAGTAAGTCGGTGATCGTCGGCGTGTGATATGCAGAAAGTGCCTGCCCTGCAAGGAGAATCCGGGTTGCTAAGACCGAGGATTCACCGAGCAGGGAGGCACCTTCGTGGTGACCAAGATACGCGATGCGAAGCAGCGCTGGAAGCGGGTGCGGATCGGCGCGCCGGACCCGTCGTTGACGCCGGTCGCGGGTCTGGCGGTGGTGCGCGAGCTGGTCGACCGGCTCCGGATCGTCGAGTCGATCGACGCGGCGACCGGCCCGATCAAGACGCGGGCGCGGGGTCACGGGGTCGGGGGTCTGCTGGTCGGGATGGCCACGGCGCAGCTGGCCGGGCAGGACTTCCTGGTCGGCCTGGACCGGGTACGTACCGACACGGCCGGGCAGGCGCTCGCTGCGGTGCCGGGGTTGGCGGCCAGTACTGCGTGTGGGCTGGCGCGGCGGGTCGACGACGGGCAGTGGCGAGCGGTGGAGGCCGGAATCGGGGCGGTGCACCAGCGGATGCTCGGCCTGTTGCCCGGGTCGCGGCGGCGGGTGCTGTCCGCGGGCGCGACGATCGATCAGGACGCGACCGACGTGGAGGTCTACGGGCGTAAGAAACGTGGCGTGGCCTACAACTATCAGGGGCAGCGGTGCGGGCGTCCGCACGTGGCGGCGTGGGCCGAGACCGGCACGGTGCTGGCCGCGGACCTGCTCGCCGGAGATCAGGACCCGCGTTCGGGCGCCTCGGCGCTGCTGCGCCGCGCGTATGCCGCGCTGCCCGCGTCGGTGCGTACCGGGCCGGTGTCGATGCGCGCCGATGGCGGCTACTTCGCCGGGGACCTGGCCCGCACCGCCCGCGAACTGCACGTCTCGTTCGCGATCGGTGCCAAACGTATCCCGGCGGTGTGGCGGGCGCTGGCCGAGATCGGCGAGGACGACTGGACCGACGCGGTCGACATGGAAGGCGCGCAGGTCGCGGTGTCCGACTACGCGCCAGCCGGCTGGCCTGAGGGCACCCGGATGCTGATCCGTCGAGTCCGTATCGACGCCGCCGACATCTCCACCGACCCGCGGGCACGACGGCGGCGCACGATCCCCAAAGACCAGTTGCAACTGGCCCTGGACGGGCTCAGCGACGCCGCCTACGGCTACAGCTTCATCCTCACCGACCTGGACTGCTCCACCGGCGCGAAGGCCGCCGCGGTCGAGCACTGGTACCGGCACCGCACCGAGATCGAGGACCGCTTCCGCGACAGCAAGCACGGCGCAGCGTTGCGGCACCTGCCCTCCGGTCACCCCGAGATCAACATCGCGTGGATGTGGGCCGCGCTGCTCGCGACCAGCATCGCCGGCTGGCTGCACCAACTCACCGCCAGCAGCGACCGACACGGCCGCCTTTCCGGCTGGGGCACCCGCGGCGGCAAAGCCATGATCGCCACCCTGCGGCAGGCGATCATCCGCGTTCCCGCCCGGCTGGTCCACCACGCCGGCCAGCCCATCCTGCGCCCACCACCGGGATACACCCTGCTCGCCGAAGTACTCGCCCGACTACGCGCGCTGCCCACCGCAGCCTGATCATCGGCCGCCTTCCAGGCCCGACGTCACCGGAGACCCGCTACCCGAGGCGCCACTCGGGCCAGCGGCATGCCCGAAACCCGCACACCACCACCACAAGATCAACAAATGGCGTCGGAGATCAACTCAGTGGTCTACTCGTGGAATCGGGTCTAAAGACTGAGGGTCGTTGTTCATCAGCAGCCACGGGTCACCGCTACTGGCTAGCCGCTCGGGCAGCGTGGAGATCGTGAACTGGTCAGGGTGCACGTGATCGAGTTCGTCCCAGCCGATCGGCGTGGAAACCTGCGCGTCTAGTCGAGCCCGAACGCACCAGGCACCGAACACCGTCTTGTGCGGCGCGTTCTGGTTGAAGTCGACGAAGACCCGACGGCCGCGTTCTTCCTTCCACCACGCGGCCGTAATCAACTCCGGGCGGCGGCGCTCGAGCTCGCGGGCAATGGCGACAGCGGCCGTACGCACCCGGTAGGAGTCCCAGCGTCGCTGCAGCCGCACGTACACGTGCAGGCCGCGGTTGCCCGTGGTCTTCGGGTAGCCGGTCACGCCGACCTCATCGAGCAAGGCCTTCAGCTCGTGCGCTGCCTCGCGGATCTGTCCGAACTCGATGCCCGGCGTGGGGTCCAGGTCGATCCGCAATTCGACCGTGTGTCCCGGATCGTCGGCGCGGTACGGCCAGACGTGAAAGCCGAGGCATCCCTGGTTCACCGCCCAGAGCACGTGATCGATATCGGGAACCACCAGCGCCTGCGAGGTCGTGCCGTTTGGCGTCGACACCACCGTGGTCTGCAACCAGGGCGGGACAGCCTTCGGGACCCGCTTCTGAAAGAACGACGGTCCTGAGGCGCCCGCAGGGAACCGCTGCAGCAGCACTGGACGTCCACCCACGGTGCGCATCAGCGGTTCCTCGACCCGCAGATAATGCTCGGCAAGGTCACCCTTGGTGTGCCCTCGCTCCGCGAAGTACACCTTGTCCGGATGGGTGATCGTCACCTTCCGGTCGACCGGATCAGCCACCAGATCACCGTACGCGCCGCGACTTGCGAGCTATCGATGGTCGGGTAGGAGGCTGGCGCGGTGGCGGTGATCGACGGTAGGTCCCGGCGCTCGCACCCGCCGTTTCCCGCGGGCACCTTTCGCCGCCGACCCTGGCCGACGCCCCGTTTCCAGCCTCCCCCCAAAGAACCGTGCATGACCTACTAAGTCACACGGCTCAGCCGCACCCCTTCACCGGACGGCATGCGCAGGGTCGTGCCGGACGCTTCCCACCAGGCGGACCAGCCCCAGGCACTCGTGATCGATCAGGACCCGCAGCCCGTAGCGGCGTCCGTGGTGGCCGTGCTTGTTCGAGATGAAGCGGGCCAGCCGCTCCATCGTGAACTGGTCGAGGTCGTGGAACACCGTGGTCGAGTTCCCGTACCGGAAATAGCCACGCCATCCGATCAGGAATCGATTCAGGTTCCGCACGACGTCCTCGACGGGCAGCATCAGCCACCGCCGGTCGGTATGCAACCGGATGCGGTCCTTGGCCCGGCCGACCGAACGGTCGGAGGGCCATCGGCTCAGAAAGTGCCTGCCCTTGCGGGTAAAGCTCTCCACCCGGCGATGGTGGAAACCCAGAAACGTGAAACTCGACTTGGCCTCTCGCAGGTTCACCAGCGAGGTCTTGGCCGGAGCCAGGGACAACCCCAGCCCGGTCAGTATGCCGGTGAGCACCGCGAGCGCCTCCTCGGCCCGTTCCCGGGTCGGCGAGAGGATCACCAGATCATCCGCGAAGCGGATGATCTGGCCCAATCGGCGGTGATCCTGCTGCCACCTGCGATCCAGGCGGTGCAGCACCACGTTCGCCATCAACGGACTGATCACCCCGCCCTGAGCGGTCCCGGTCTCGGGATGGATCAAGGTCTCCCCGGTCCAGATCCCTGCCCGTAACCACCCCATCAGCAGCTTCACCATCCGCCGGTCGCTGATCCGCTCCTCGAGAGCGGAACGCAACACCTCCGGCCGGATCGAATCGAAGAAGCTGGCGATGTCGGCGTCCACCACCCAGGTCCTGCCCCCGTTGACCCCTACCCGGATCGCCTCCAGCGCTTGATGCGCCGAACGCTTCGGGCGGAAACCGTAGGAGCAATCGAGGAAGTCGGCTTCGAAGATCGGTTCGCAGACCAGCTTCGCCGCAGCCTGGACCACCCGATCACGCACAGCGGGAACCCCAAGATTTCTGGTCCCACCACTCGCTTTCGGTATGGCCACCCGCCGCACCGGCAACGGCCGGTAGCTGCCCGCTTCAAGCTCGACGCGCAGGACGTCGAGCAACTCCTCGACTCCCTGCTCCTCGACCTGGACGATGGATACGCCATCCACCCCGGGGGCGCCACCATTGGCGGCGACCTCGAACCACGCCCTGCGTAATACGTCCGCACGGTGGACCTTGTCGTAGAGCGCGTGGAAGCGTCTGGACGGCGACTGCTTGGCCGCCCGGTACAGCTTGTGCTGAAGATCTCGGGTCTTATCACGGGTGCCGTTAGCCATCAGGCATTCACCGACCTGTCCCTTCCTCACCAAGCGTGTGATGCGGCAGGGGCCCTTCCCTCACCGGCGGTTATGTTGTCCAACCGGCTCACGCGGTACTACGGCCCCATCCGCCACCCTGCCGACTCGGCGCGACTTCCCGTTCAGACGGTTATACGCACCGGCTGCTCCCGACCACCGCACGATCGGGGTCGACGAGGGCTTCCCCAGTTCCCGTGCCCACCTTCTGCCCATCCCACTCCCCCTACCCCGGGGGGTTCCTCAGCGCCTGCAACTCCAGGTCTTCAGCGCCTTCCATGGCCTTCGCCGTGATTTCAGCGGCTCGGCACCCCCTTGTCCCCTGACGGGGTTAGCCTCACGAGGCTGCAGGATTCGCGTCATGCTGCGGGCTGGACAGTCGCTCCCCCCGAAGGGGCTTTCGACACTGCGCTTCGACGCCGGGCGTTTCCCCCCGACGCCGGCAGCCTGCTACCGGGCCTCCTGGCAGCTACCCGGACCGGACTCACACCGGCTGGCGGACACGAGCTTGCGCGTGAATCACCTCAACGCGACCACCTCCAAGGTCATCACGTCGCGCGCCCACGCTACTGGGCACACGAAAGGGTCAGCTAGCCAACGTCCATGGGACGGTGACGCACACGCCGTGGGTTCGGAGTCATGCCACCTAATGCGCTTGTTGCGCCGGGATGGCGGCGTTCGGCTGGCACGCAGCGCAGGCGATCTCCTCGGTGGGCTCGCCCACCGCGAGTACGTCGTCACGGATCGTCAACGCGGCCAGCACGCCGCCGAGCGCACACAGCGCTGCCGCGATCAAGACAGCCCGTTGGAAGCCGTCGGACAGCTGTGCAGGATCCGCGTAGGTCTGCTGGGTGATCCCCGCGATAGCAGGCAGCACGGCGACGGCGAACAGGCCGGCGGTACGCGCGATGTCGTTGTTCACCGCCGAGGCCACACCGACCTGCCGCTCCGGCGCGGCGGCGAGCACCGTCGCCGTCAGCGGCGCGACCGTGAACGAAAGCCCGAGCGCGAACACAAGGATGGCCGGAAGCACGGTCGTGAGATAGCTCGACTGCGGACCGATCCGAGCCAGCAACGCGAGACCACACCCCGCCACGATCGGACCGACCGTCATCGGCCAGCGCGGACCGATCCGCGTGGCGAGCCGTCCAGCACGAGCCGACAGCAGCAGCATCACCAGCGTCACGGGCAACAGCGAACTGCCCGCCGCCACTGGGCTGAAGCCGCTAACGACCTGCAGTTGCACCGGCAGAAGGAACAGCGCGCCGGCCAGCGCCGCATATACGAGGAGCGTCACGAGGTTCGCCGCGCTGAACTGCCGCGAGCGGAACAGCGACAGCGGCATCATCGGGTCCGGCCGGCGTTGCTCGTTGACGAGGAACGCAACGAGCAGCAGCACACCGGCGATCCCACTCACCACGATCGACGCCGGCCAGTGCCTCGCCGGCCCCTCGATCAGCGCGTAGATCACACCGGCCAGACCGAGCGCCGCGAGCGCCGCGCCGGGTACGTCCAGACGTCCGGACGCCTGCTCGTCGCGCGTCTCCGGTACGTGCCGCTGCGCAACGACGACTACCAGGAGGGCGAGCGGCAGGTTGATCAGGAACGCCAATCGCCAACCCCACGGCGCGACGCCGACCAAAACGCCGCCGAGTACCGGACCGATCGCCGTGGCGATACCACCGAGTCCGGACCACGCGCCGACCGCCTCCGCGCGATCCTCACGCCGGAACACCGCCTCGAGGATGGCCAGAGAACCGGGAGTGAGCAACGCCGACCCGACGCCTGCAACGCTCTCATCGCGATGAGCACGCCGGACGTCGGCGCTACAGCACACCCCGCCGAGGCGAAGGCGAACCACACCACGCCGAGGACGAAGATCCGCCGACGCCCCAGCCGGTCGCCGAGCGACCCGCCGAGCAGCAACAGCCCGGACAGCGTCAGGGTATATGCGTTGATCGTCCATTGCAGGCTGGTCAGCCCGGCGTCGAGGTTCTCGCCGATCCGCGGCAACGCCACGTTGACTACGGTCGCGTCCAGTTGCGCGAGGCCGCTGCCGAGAATCGTCGCGAGCAATACCCAGCGTCCCCGCGCCGAGCGGTACAGCACGCCCGGTCGACCGGCAGCAACGACCGGTCCGTTCACGTCCGCCCCTCTGCATTGCCGCTCGCACACTCGGCACTCCTCGGACCGTACAGCGCTGGGCTATCCGGTTTCCCGGTGATGGGCGACACTGCACGGTAGGAGGCTGCCATGGGGATCTTGACGCCGGGTTTTCGCGGGCGGGCCCGCGACTCCGACGTCCAGTTGCCGCCGGGCCAGTACCTGACCCGGGACTTTCCGGTGCTGTCGGCCGGGCCGACGCCGCGGATCCCCCTTGACCGGTGGGAGTTCACGATCACGACGGAGTCCGGCGCGGTGCATCGCTGGTCGTGGCCGGAGTTGTTGGCGCTGCCGAGTGAGTCGCCGACCCTCGATATCCATTGCGTCACCAAGTGGTCGAAGCTCGGCACGAGTTGGGAGGGTGTTTCGCTCGACATCCTGTTCGCCGGTGTCGACACAGCAGCCGACTACGCGATGGTGCACTCCTACGGCGGGTACACCACGAACCTGCCACTGGAGGACCTGCTCGACGGGCGGGCGTGGATCGTCCACCGCTACGAGGGCGAGCAGCTGCGCGCCGAACACGGCGGACCGGCCCGACTGCTCGTCCCTCACCTGTATTTCTGGAAGTCGGCGAAGTGGGTGCGCGGCATCGAGCTGATGCTGCAAAACGACCTCGGCTTCTGGGAGAGCCTGGGCTATCACGAATACGGCGATCCGTGGCGCGAACAGCGGTACGCGGGCGACTAGCCGAGCGACTGCGCTGGCGGGTCGCCCGGCTGCTCGGCGTACGCGACGAGACGGCCACGGCCCGCACGCTCGTGTTGCAGCTCGACGGGTGGGTCGGGCATCTTCCCGGCCAGCACGTCGACGTGCGGCTCACCGCCGAAGACGGCTACTCCACCCAGCGCAGCTACTCGATCGCCTCGGACGAGCACGGCGATCAGGTCGAGCTGACCGTCCAGGTCGTGGCCGGCGGCGAGGTGTCGCCGTTTCTCGCGCGGGACTTCGCGATCGGCGGTCTGGTCGAGATCCGTGGCCCAGTAGGCGGGTGGTTCGTGTGGCGGCCCGACGAAACCAGTCCGGTGCTGCAGATCGGAGGCGGCTCGGGCATCGTCCCGCTGATGGCGATGGTGCGTGCCCGGCGAGCCGCGAACAACCGGGTCCCCTTCCGGCTCATCTACTCCGTCCGCACACCGGACGAGGTGTACTACGCCGACGAGCTGCGTCGCCGGACCCGAGACGACGGCGGCCTGGACACGACGCTGCTCTACACGCGCGTTGCACCGGACGGCTGGCCACGGCCGCCAGGACGCGTCACCCTTGCCGACCTCAGCGCGTTCGGCTGGCCGGTCGACCTATCGCCGCGTTGCTACGTGTGCGGGCCCACCGGTTTCGTCGAGACGGTCGCGGACATGCTCGTGACGCTGGGCAACGACGCCGACCAGATTCGCACCGAACGATTCGGACCCAGTGGAGGCTGACATGACCGACCCCACCACCGGCGAGAGCGCCTACCAGGACGGCAACGTGCTCGCGGGCCCATTCAGCGAAATCTTCACCGTCGACGTCACAGGCGCACACACCACCTGTGCCAATTGCGGCCGGCACGCGCGCCTCGCCGAACTGCGCGTGTACACGGCGACGCCCGGGATGATCGCCCGATGCGCGGGCTGCGGCGAAGTCGTCGCCCGCCACGTCCGCACACCGAATGCGGCCTGGCTCGACTTGCGTGGCACGATCGCGCTCACGATCCCGCTGGCGAGCGACACGTAACGGGCACCGCCATCGGCAGCCGTCAGAGCCGGTTTGCGGGTGGGGCAGACGTCCCGGCGGTCCGTGGCATGTCTGGGTCTAGGCCGAACGCGGCGACGTGCGTCGGGTGAATGCGGATCATCTCGTCGGCGAAGCCTCGGCCCAGGGTGGCTCCGCCGGTGTTCAGCGTTTCGGCTCGTCCGCGCACCTCGAGCATGCGGGGCCGCCAAGGATCTATCGACACAAGGTCATCAACGACGAGCGCCACCCACGGGTTGGCTTGCACATCGCGGAACTTCTTTCTCGAGCCGAAGCGATGGCCGCCGATGTCGATCGTGTCGAGTTCGGCGTTGTAGGCGAACGCCACCGGGACTACATGCGGCCGATTGTCGGACCCGGCAGTGGCCAGGCGGGCCAGCCGTTGAGTTGCCAAGTAATCCAGTTCGGGCGGGGTGAAGAGGCTCATGCAGCCAGCAGACAACCTCAACGGGACTTGAAGTCAAGGCTCTGCACTCGAGTCGTCATCTCGCGGACGTCAATCCCGTTCGGCGATCGTCAGGTCGAGCCGCCCCAGACGCTCGGGATCGAGCCAGGAGTGGATCTCGACGATCTTGCCGTTCGTGACGGTGAAGCCCATGACCGAGACCGGCCGTCCCTCGGCGGTCACCACGACTCCGGCTGCGCCGTTCACCAGCGCCGGCCGGACGAGAGCGCCGGGCCGCGTGAACGTCACTGCTCGGCCAGCGACGGCTGCCACACCACGGACCACCGCCAAGGCGTCCGGGCGCAGCGCGCCACCGTCGGATCCCAACACCCGGCGCCACGCCCTGCTGGCGAGTTGCCTCGCCGCGGCCGGTGTCCGTCCCACCATGGGCGCGATGTCGTCGAAGGGCAGGTCGAACATGTCGTGGAGCGCGAACGCCAGACGCTCGGCGGGAGCCAGCGTGTCGAGCACCACCTGAAGCGCGAGACCGACCGACTCGGCCAGGAGCGGCTCCTGCTCGGGATCGGGCCCGTGCTCCGCGCGGCTGATGATCGGATCGGGCAGGTGGACGCCGACGGATCGCTCGCGCCGCACCTTGCGGGATCGCAGCATGTTCAGGCAGACCCGAACCACGATCGTGGTCAGCCATCCACCCAGGCGTGGGCACGGTGGTGGCCGTCCGTGAGTCGCGCAATCCGCTGTCCCGGCGCCTCGCAAGCATATGGCCATGCGCGACGTGCCACCTGGCGTGTCGGGCGCTGCCTCGGGTGTGTTGAACGGCGGGCACGAAGGAAAGATCAGCCCGCCTGCCCTGTGGAGTCGGTCGGTCGTTGTCGGCTGACCTCGGCGGCAAGTTGGGTGCGTGAGGAGATGGCCAGCTTGGCGAAGACGTGGGACAGGTGAGTCTGCACCGTGCGCCGCGACACGTACAGCCGCTCGCCGATCTGCGGGTTGGACAAGCCCTCGGCCACCAGATCGACGATGCTTTGTTCGGTCGGTGTCAGGCTCTGCCACCCCAGGGCGGGTCGCTTGCGGCTTCCCCTGCGGCCACGGCGGATGCCCAGCTCGCGCAGTCTCGCTTCGGCGCGCGCGACGTCGCGTACCGCACCGAGGCGCTCGAACGTGGTCAGCGCCTCGTCGAACAGCGTTGCAGCGCTGTCTACCGCGCCGTCTCCGGCAAGCACCGTTGCGGCTTCCTCAGCGCGATGGCCGTCTCCAGCGGATACGCTGACGCCGCGTAGAAGTCAGCGGCCGCGCGCAGCATGTCCGCGTCGCGGTCAAGTAGTCCACGGCAGCGCAGGGCAGCGCCGGTGATTGGCGACGCATCCTGACTGGCTGCGAGGTCGGTCACGGCCGAGGCCACTTGCTCGGCACGCTTGCGGTGTCCGGTGCTGAATCACGTTGTCGGTGGGCCGCAGCATCCTCGCGGTCATGACAACGACCGGCGCGCACGCCTTCGACTTCCTGCACGGCAGCTGGACCTTCCGCCTGCGCAGGCTGCGTGATGCTGCCGACCCGGACTGCACCGAGTGGCTCGAGTTCACCGCGACGGGTGAGGCGTTCCCGGTCCTCGACGGCCTGGGCAATGTCGATCGGCTACACGTGCCCGCCACCGATGACGGCGAGGCGTTCGAGGGCCTCACGCTCCGGCTGTATGACCCCGCGACCGACAGCTGGCGTATCTGGTGGGCCTCGACACGGGCGCCGGGCGTGTTCGACGAGCCGGTCGTCGGCCGGTTCGACGGCGACCGAGGGATCTTCGAGTGTGACGACGTCGTCGGCGGGCAGCCTGTCCGGGTTCGCTATACCTGGTTCGTCGACGACGTCGAGCCGCGGTTCGAGCAGGCGTTCTCTCGCGACAGCGGACGCACGTGGGAGACGAACTGGACCACGACGCAGCGCCGCCGCTGACCCGGCACCGCCTACCGGTCGCTCCGCGCCGCGCGGTTCACGTGAACCGCAAGGTGGTTGTCCTCAGTGCGAGACTGCATCCGTGACACCACTCCCGGCAGTGCCGTGACCGATGAACACGCGGCCCCGGCGGCGGACCGTCCCTCGGTCGTGATCTACACCGACGGGGCCTGCAAGGGCAATCCGGGCCCCGGCGGATGGGGCGTTTGGATGTCCAACGGCGCACACGAACGGGAGCTGTCTGGTGGTGCGGTCGCAACTACGAATCAGCGGATGGAACTCACGGCCGCCATTGAGGCGTTGTCCGCGCTGAAGCGACCGTGCGACGTGGTGCTCTACACCGACAGCAAGTACGTGCTGAACGGCATCACGTCCTGGATCAACGGGTGGAAGCGCAATGGCTGGAAGAACTCGGCCAAGCAGCCGGTCAAGAACGCGGACCTCTGGCGGGCTCTGGACATTGCGGCGTCGCTGCACACCGTCGATTGGCGGTGGGTAAGAGGGCACGCCGGCGATCCCGGCAACGAGCGAGCAGACGCGCTGGCCAATGCCGGCGCTGCGGAGTTCGCATCGCGTCCCTAGCCTAGCCGATCGTCAACAGGTGACGTGAAGCACGGCGTGGACCTCATCCGGGTCGAGGGCGGCGATCAGACGGCAAGCCTCCTCTGTTGGAAGGGCGTCAAGATCAACGCCCCGACGGCTGGCCTCCTCGATGACCTCAGGCATGATCGGCAACGCACCATACGCTCCTGTGCCGATGATCAGCCGGCCTCCGCCCCAGGGGAGTTCCTCGTCAGCCGATACAGGGGTGTGCCCGAACAGATCCCGGTACCGCTTGGAGGGTTTCTTCTTCCGACGCCGCACCTCGCCACCGTCGATCACGATGTCGTGCTCGTACTCCAGCCCGTCGACCTCGATAGATCCGAACCCGCGTAAGCGCACCTGCATCCCGTTGCCTCCCCTGCATCATGGCCTGAAGCGCCGGCGCCGTGCCGGTGTGCACGCGTCTGCCGTTCAGGAAGAGGCGAGGACGGCGACGCGTCGGGTTGTGGTCAGGCGACCGCGCGCTGCGCCAGCGTAGGTGCCCGACGTGGGTGGCACATCGGTGTAGTCCCGGCCTATGGCCACGGTCAAGTATCGAGCCGATGCCGGGCGACCGTGGCACGGGTCGAACGGCATGGCGACTGCGTGATCGCGATGCGGTACCAGGACCTCGACCCAGGCGTGCGTGCCGCCCTGGCCGAGCAGGTGCCCTGAAACGTACCGCGCCGGTAGGGCGAGCAGGTGGCACAACGCGAGCATGATGTGCGCGGAGTCCTGGCACACGCCTCGTCCGCCCGCGAGCGCCTCGGCGGCCGTGGTCTGCACCGAGGTGACGCCGAACTGGTAGCTCATCGCCGAGTGCACGGCTTGGCAGACCCGCCCAGCCAGCTCGAGCGGGTTGTCGCCGCGTCCCAGCTCGTGGGCGAGTTCGCGTAGCCGCGCGTCTGGTGCGGTGAGCCGGGTGGCGCGCAGCAGCCGCGGGTCGGTGAGGGCGTCCGCGTGCAGCCGCACCGGCCCGTCGCTGTGCACGCGTTCGAGCAGCGCCCCGACCCGGAAGTGCACACTGCGCTCGACCCGTTCGGCGTGCAACCGCACGACGGTGTTGCCGCGCGCGTCGCGTCGCAGCCGGCGGCGGGCGGCGGCGCCTTCGACGTCCACCCGGTGTGCGCGCAGGTGCTGGTTGCCGTGTCGCACCGGTGGCAGCACCACCAGACGGTGGCGCAGCCGGTCGACCGGCTGCGGGTAGTCGTAACGGAAGCTCTGCTCGAGCAGGTAGGTCACTCGGTCGGCATCGTCGAGATCAACCTCGTGGTGGTCGAGCACCGGGGCGTGCAGCAGCTGGCGGTCCAGCATCATCCGGGCACCTCCTGGGCGCGGACGGTCATGCTGTCCAGGCGGGGGCCACCGAACGTCGTGGCCATCGCCACGTCCGAAGCGTCCCGGCCCCGACCGATCACCACCCGGCCCTTGCGGCGGGTGTTGTTGCGCGGGTCGAACGTCCACCAGCGATCAGCCAGCCAGACCTCCATCCACGCCGCGAAGTCCATCGGCGCGGGGTCGACCGGTACGTCCATGTCGGGTAGGTAGCCGAACACGTAGCGGGCCGGAATGTTCAGTGCCCGGCAGAACGAGATGGCCAGATGGGTGAAGTCCCGGCACACGCCCAGCCGGGTGCTGTTGATCTCGGCGGCCGTCGACCAGGCGGTCGAGCTGCCGTAGCGGAATGTGACGTGGGAGTGCACGTGATCGCAGATGGTCTGCACCCGCGGGTAGCCGGGAGCACGTGTACCGAACAGCGCCCACGCCTCGTTGCCCAGTACGTCCGGCAGGCAGTAGCGGCTGGGCAGCGTGTAGATGAGCGTGTCGTCGGGCAGATCGTCCGGCGCGACCTCGCGAGCCGACTCGTCGACGTCCTCCGTCAAGTCCGGGACGTCGATCTCAGCCGCGTACCGGAAGGTCGACCGCCCCATCGGCAGCACCACCCGGGTACACCGGTTGCCGTACAGGTCCACGTAACTGCGCAGCCGCAACTGCGGCGTCGACGACCAGTCCTCGGACTTCACCGTGAACACCGGTGACTCGCCCGGCTGGACGTGAAAGATCGACGGGGTGGCGACCTCCGCCTCATAGGTGAACGCGCACCCGACAGACAGCCGGCGCGAGCTCATCACCGCATGATGACAGGCCAACATTTCAACGGACAGCGCCGCGCCCACAGACCTTCGACGAGCGGGTCTGTCCGGGCACGGCCCGTAGCGGTCACGGGTGCGGTGACTTGGATCGGGTTCGGCCCGGCGGCGTGGGGTGTCCGTGTGTCGGGTTCGAGGTTGGTGACGATGTCGGCGATGGGGCAGCGCCGGACGGGCTGGTCGGCGGTTGCGGTGACGGGCTGGCCGACGGGGCCGCACTGGCTGGCCGGGCGCGGCCGCCCGCGGCGGTACGAGCGGCTGATCAGACGTGTCCGATCTCGACCCCGACCCCGGCAGTTGCGTCGGGCTGCCGGTGGTCGCCGCGGCAACCCGACCAGGTTCGGGTGATGCTGAACCCGCCGGATGGTCCGCCGCGCCACCCAGTCCGGCGACCGCGAGGGTAAGGATTCCTGCGATAAGGACGCAGGCGACCAGGACGACGGACAGCACCGTTGCCACCCGCATGCCCTCGATGGTCTGCAGGATGCGTCCGCCGTTCCCGGGACCAGCCTCGGGCGGTGGTTTAGGGGTAGGCCGCCCCGTCGTCGCGGTTGGGGGACGGAGCTAAGTCAGCGCGGTGCAGGCCCCGGGGATGCGGCCGGCGGCCCGGCCGGGATGGTGGACGGTGCACCGGTCGGGTGCTGGCTGGATGCAGGCGTGCTGGGCCGGTTGTTCGGGTGGCTGCTCGACCCGCCAGCCGGGTGTGCGGCGGCGAGATGGGCCGTGCAGTAGCCCGCGACCTTGTCCGGTGTCGCAGGCGACGCGGCGACGCTCGGCTTGGCCGGGGCGGCCTGGGCATCGTGCGTGGCCGATGTCCTCGGCTGGGCAGCCACCTGGGCCGCGCTCGCCGACCCGGGCACGGCGGGGGCGTGCACGGCGCTGTGCGCGGCGCCGTGCAGCGGGCCCGGCAGCGTGTCGGTGGCCGCGGCCAGGGCAACGCCGCCCGTCGCGGCCGCGGCCACCGCGACGCCGGCAAGCGCCTTCACGGTGAACAGGCTCGCCACCGCGGTCTTCACCAAGGCGGGTCTGCGGTGGGTGGCTGCCGAGCCGGTCGCGTCGCCCGGAACTGCGCCACAGCAGCCGCCTGGCCGGCCAGCTCCCGCACGCTGGCCGGGGCGGCCGCCGCGTCCAGCACCCTGCCGCCTCATCGCCACGCTGCGCGGCCGCGACCGCGACGGTCAGCGCGGCATCCCCGCTCTGCTCAACGTGATCCGCCCGGCTCACCCGACGCATCCCGACCGACGCCCCCGCCACCGTCGCCGCACCCTCGACTCCAATCCGCCTACCACCCCACACCGTCAGCGTCACCACGGCGCCGTCTGTCACACCGCCCTTTGGCGACACGCGGGCAGATTTGAGGAACCCTACGGCGGCGCGCTGCACCTTTCGTCGCGGCGCTGGTACGCGGACCAGCTGCGGCAGAACGAAATCAGCTTGACCGGAGCCTCGGCATGAGCCAACGCCCGACGGTGGACGGTTCACACGTTCTCGCGTGCCGATCCGTCCACCGTCGCAACGAACGAGTGCAGCGCCGCCGCGTCATCTCAGTCTCCCGACGGTTGGCCGTTGCGCCGATCACCGCGGGCCGGGCGCTGCACGCGCCTGCGATGCTTGGCAGACCGGGCGGTGCCGAGGGAGATGGCGCCCTCGAACTTGGGCGTGTGCTGCTCGTAGAAGACGTCGAGTTCGGTGATGCTGAATCCCGCGGTGGTCAGCAGGTCGACGATCGGCCGGGTGAGGTGGCAGCCGCCGAACAGTCGCTTCTGCACCGGCTCGAGGCGTCGTTGCCAGCGGCGCACCCCCTCGTCCGGGGCCAGCCCGTGCTCGAGGAAGCGCAGGGCCCCGCCGGGTTTCAGGACCCGCCGGATCTCCCCCAGCGCCGCGACGACGTCCGGAATGGTGCACAGCGTCCAGGTCGAGAGGGCGGCGTCATAGCTGTTGTCCGCGAAGGGCAGCGACTGGCCGTCCAGCGCCGACCGTTGTACGGGGACGCTTGTCGCCCGCAGCCGCTTGGCGGCCAGCCTCCAGCCGACGTCGCTGGGTTCGACGGCGGCAACGGAGGCGACGTCCGGCGGGTAGAAGGGGACGTTGAGCCCGGAACCGAAGCCGATCTCGACCACGTTCCCCGCGAGACCCTCGCAGACCCGACGTCGCAGCGGTTCGATCATCTTCCCGCCACCGGCGATGTCGACTACCCACGGGACGACCCGCTCGCCATAGAACCCCATCACGGCCCAAGTGGCTGGGTGGGCCACGTGTGGACCGGCTGTCCGGTAGCGGCGCATTCGAGATATCGCTCGAACATTGCGGCTAGGGCTGCTTCCCCTTCCAGGCGCCGCTCGGCCGCGGCCAGCATCGTGCGCTGCCATACCGCGCCGGTCTGCCCAGCGACCACCCTGGATGCGATGACACCGAGCAGGTCGTCGGCCTCCGTTGCCGCCACCCCGGCGCGCACGAGCGCCTCCCGGGCGGGCGGCAACAGCTCGGGCACCAGTTCGGCGGCCCGTACCGTGCGGACCTGACTTCGCCGCCCGAACGGCCAGCTCAGCTCGGCAGCCAAGCCGTGCTGCGCGGCCCGGTAGAAGTTGTGGTCGGCGCGCTCGAACGACAGCACGTACGTCCACCGCTGATCCTGCTCGGCAAGCCACAGCGAGAGCCCGAGGAGGAACGCGGCATTCGCGAGCATGTCGATCACGGTCGGGCCAGCCGGCAGCGCACGCATCTCGATGCGCAGATGGCCACCCGCGGTCGGATCGTATATGGCCCGGTTCCAGCGCCACACCGTCCCCTGGTGCAGCCGAAGTTCCTCCAGAGGCGGTGCATGCCACTGGTCGCCGACGTCAAGCGGCTCACCGTCGCCGAGTACCGGCAGCAGCGGCTGGTGCAGCCGCACGCTCTCGGCGAACAGCTGCAGCGGCCCGCCCCGCAGCCACCCCGTCCCGAACGCCACACGTGCCAGCTGACGATGCGGTTCCCGCCCGTCGCGGTCGTCGATCGACTGCTTGCACAAGGCGATCCGCGTCTCTTCCCACAGCCTGTGGCCCAGGAAGGTGGGCGAGTTGCCAGCCACCGCCAGCACCGGTGCGGTCGCCAGCTGGACGGCGTTGAAGGTGCGCATGAAGTCGGCCGGGTCTACCCGCAGATGGACCTGGAATGAGGTATTCGCTCCTTCCACCGCCACGTCGTCGGTTGCCAACTGGAGCGGGTCCGCGCCGTCGATCGTGATCTGGAAGGCGTCGTCGTGCCGCAGGTGGCGCAGGCCGGTGTTCAGGGCCCGGTATCGCGGCGCGTCAGTGAGCACGTCCAGGCGCAGGTCGGACCGTCGTAGCGTGGGCAGGATTCCGACGAGAGCCAGCCGCCCGCCGCACTGGTCGGCGGCGGCTGCGACACGCTCGAGGAGCATGCGAAGCTCACTACCCAGCGCAGCGAATGGATGCCCGGCAAGCAGCGTCGGGGACGCGTTCAGCTCGAGGTTGAAGCGATCGAGCTCGACGGTGACGCGTGGATCCGCGGCTGCGGCGCGCACCATCTGGTTGCGCGGCAGTGACCGCGTCGCGCCATCGATCAGGGACAGTTCGAGCTCGGCACCGACCGTGGCTGGGCCCACCCCGAAGCCCGGCCGTTCGAGCAGGTCGCCGAGTACCAGCAGGCACTGCTGTAGCCGCTCCCGGAAAGGCGCGTAATCGGGCTCATCGAACGCGTCCCGGTCGATCCGTGTCCCCATCGCCTCCCACCGTGAGCCAGAAGCTCCCGCCAGCCGTGCTGCCGCTACGCCGACGGCGTGCCGCCGGGGGCAACGATGCGTCGTCCGGTCAGCGCAGCAGGCAGGATCCGGATGTAGCGGCTCTTCGCGCCCGGACCCCAGGGGGTCAATGGCAGCTTCCGCACCCGAGCCAGGTCATCTCGATCGGTGATCTCGGTGGCCTCCCCTCGGATCACCACGCTCCAGCCGGTGCGGGTGGCCTTATCCATCCCGTCGACCTCGAACCCTACCTGCCCGCCGCGCACCGCCACGTCCAGCTTGGACCCCTGGTCGGTACGGAATAGCACGGTGTGCTGGTCCATGACGTAGTTGACCGGGAGCGCGACCGGCCCCCGGTCATCGACCAGCACGACCCTGCCCACGTGCTGACCGGCCAGCAGACCGAAGCACTCGGATTTCGTCAGTGCCTTCCAATAACGACCCTCGTCCACGGTCCCAACTCTCCTCTTGCCCGGCAGCCACTGACAGCCGCGGGTCTCGCCAGCCCCTCGGGCGACCGCCTGCCGTCAGGGCCTGGCACCGCATCCGGCACGGCTGGATTGACAGGTCGCCTCTCATGATGCCGTGCCTGCCTCGTGCTGTTGACAACTACCAGCATCGTCCGCCGCGCGCGGCCAAGCGCGGGTACAACGGCCTGATCTAGCCGGGACGGTTGACCTGTCCTGATCTTCAGGTCTCGATGGAGTGCTCTCATCGCGGGTAGGTTGTGCGATGCCAGGTTCGGCGAGGACAGGAGGCACCGATATCGACCAGCCCCGCACCCCCGTCATGTTCGTCCATGGCCTGTGGCTGCACGCGGATTCGTGGGGCGCCTGGGTCGACCTGTTCCGTGAGCAGGGGTACGAGCCGATAGCGCCGGGTTGGCCGGGCGACTCGCAGACCGTGCCCGAGACCCGGGAGCACCCGGACCGGATCGCCGGCCAGGGCATCGACGCGGTCACCGACCACTTCGCGCAGATCATCAGCGCGCTGCCCGCAAAACCGATCCTGATCGGCCATTCCTTCGGCGGGCTGATCGTGCAGAAGCTGCTCGGCCGCGATCTCGCCGCCGCCGCGGTCGCGATCGACGCGGCGCCGATCAAGGGCGTCCTTCGCCTTCCATTCTCGGCGCTGCGCGTCGCGTCCATCGCACTGCGGAACCCGGCAAACACCAAACGCGCGGTGTCGCTGACGCCCGAGCAGTTCCGGTACGGCTTCGGGAATGCTCTGTCCGAGGAGGAATCCAGTGAGCTGTACCACCGCTGGACGATCTCCTCGCCGGGAAAGCCGCTATTCGAAGCCGCCTTTGCCGCCGCCATGCCGAACTCGCCGGCGAAGGTCGCCACCGGCAACGCCCAGCGCGGTCCGCTGCTGCTGATCGCCGGTGCGAAGGACCACACCGTGCCCGCCGCGATTACCCGGTCGACGTTGAAGCTCTACCAGAAGTCCGCTGCCGTCACCGACTACCGTGAGTTCGGCGGCCGCGGTCACTCCCTCGCCCTTGACCACGGCTGGCGTGAGGTCGCCGATGCCTCGCTGAATTGGTTGAAGAAGCACGGCTTGTAAGAGCGCGACAGGCGTTCAGCCGAGGACGCTCGAGGGCAGGTGCAGGCTGACCACCCAGTTGGGAGCGTCCACGATCTCACTGATGACGAGGTCTGCGGCGAGGCTGCACAGCACGTAGGCATGCGCCGGTAACAGGCCGGTGCGCCGGGTGATCTCGTCGATGAGGCTGCGGGTGGCGTCTCGGGCGGCGGTCATCAGGTCCGGTCCGATTCCGGTCGCAGCGAGTGCTGGTCCGCTGCGCTGGCTGCTGGCTGCGGTTTCCAGGACCGGTGCCGGCGGCGCGGCCCCTGGCAGCACGCCAACCTGCAGCACGGCCCGGGCCGACGTCTCCACACCGGTGCCGCAGACCTCACCGTCACCCATCGCCGCGTGCGCGTCGCCCACGCTCAGCAACGCCCCGTCGACGCCGACGGGCAGCCGGATGCTGGCGCCGGCCGTGAGGTGGCGAATGTCGGCGTTGCCGCCGTAGCGGGACGGCGGCAGCAACGGGTGTGCGCCCGGCTCGGGCAGGGCAACACCCAGCGTCCCGATCATCGGGCCAGCCGGGATCCGCGGCCCGAAACCGAGCTGGACCCAACCCGCGTCGGTACGGGAGTGGACAAGCTCCGGGTTGGGGAAATCGTCGGCGAGCAGCCCGAATCCGGGGATGATCGCCGACCAGCCCCAGCTGTCGACGGTCAGTTCGACGATCCGCGCGACCAGCGCGTCGCCCAGCCGGGCGCCAACGACGCGCACCGGGCCGGTGACCGGATTGACCCGGCTGAAGTCCAGGCCGGGGACGTCATCCGCGGTTGACGTTGCGCACAGCTGGCCGGCGGAAGCGTCCAGCAGGTCAACCTCGACCAGGTCGCCCGGCGCGACCTCGGCTACCGGCTCGATCGAGTTGTCCCAGGCGAGGTGAACGTGTTCGGTACCGATGTGCATCAGCTGCTCCCCGATAGGGACCCGACAACAGTGCTGCCACCATCCTGGCCCCTATTAGTCTCGACTCTCATGTCAGGGACTGCTCGGAAGATCGTCGTGGTTGGCGATCCGGTGTTGTCCACGCCGTGTCGGCCGGTCGAGTCGTTCGATGCCTCGCTCACCGAACTCATTGACGACATGTTCGCGTCGATGTACCTTGCCGAGGGCGTCGGGCTGGCGGCTCCGCAGATCGGCGTCAGCGTCGCGGTCTTCGTATACGACTGCGTCGACGCCGACGGCGAGCGGCACGTGGGCCACCTGGTCAATCCGCACATCGTCTCGACCGCGGGACCGCTCGACTACGGGGACGAGGGCTGCCTGTCGGTGCCCGGCCCGTATCACGAGCTGTCCCGTCCGTCGGTGGCCACGGTGCGGGGTGTCGACAAGGCGGGCGAGTCGGTGGAGATCACCGGCACCGGCTTCTTCGCCCGCTGCCTGATCCACGAGACCGAGCACCTGGCCGGCGTCTTGTACATCGATCACTTGCCGCGTAATCGGCGCCGTCGTGTGCTGCGCGAGATGGCGCCGTTCGACTGGAACGCGGTCTGACCCTCGGAGTTCCCGTCCGACCGCGACTGGCGCGAATTGCCTTCGTCAGACCCGGTGCAGCCGTACACCGCTCACCGGCTTGCGATAGCGGCGATCGGCCACCGTCACATGGATGATCTTCGTCGACTGGACCGGTATTCCCCACAGCCAGGATCTTCCCAATCCACGGCGGAAGTCCGGCGGAAACTGCGACGTGCCCGCTGGCGCTATCCACAGCCCCGCCACCCGGCCGATTGTGCAACCCCTGGCCGCCCCAGACGGCCAGAAGTTGCACAATCGCGATCAGGGTAGGAGCAGCTCGGCGATCTGAACGGTGTTGAGCGCCGCGCCCTTGCGGAGATTGTCGTTGCTGACGAACAGCGCCAGATTGTGCGCGCCGTCCTGGCGCATGCGGCCGACGAACGACGGATCCTGGCCGGCCGCCTGCAGGGGAGTAGGGACGTCGCTCAGCGCGACACCAGGCGCCTCGGCCAGCAGCTCGAGCGCGCGAGCCACGGACAGCCGGGCCGCGAACTCGGCGTTGATCGACAGCGAGTGACCCGTGAAGACTGGCACCCGGACGCACGTACCGGACACCCGCAGATCGGGAATCCCCAGTATCTTGCGGGATTCGTTGCGAAGCTTTTGCTCCTCGTCGGTCTCGAACGATCCGTCGTCGATGATCGAGCCGGCCAGCGGCAGCACGTTGAAGGCAATCGGCCGGACGTACTTCACAGGTGCCGGAAACTCGACCGCACTGCCGTCGTGCGTCAGCTCGGCCGCGCGATCGGCCACCTGGTGGACCTGTTTGTCCAGCTCGTCGACACCGGCCAGCCCGCTGCCGGACACGGCCTGGTAGGTGGAGGCCACCAGCCGCACGAGCCCCGCCTCGCGATGCAGCGGGGCGAGCACCGGCATGGCCGCCATCGTGGTGCAGTTGGGGTTGGCGATGATGCCCTTCACGGCCCGGTGCACCTCGGTGGGATTCACCTCGCTGACGATCAACGGCACGTCGGGGTCCATCCGCCAGGCCGACGAGTTGTCGATCACCGTCACGCCTGCCGCGGCGAAGCGGGGCGCCTGCACCCGCGACGTCGCCGCACCCGCGGAGAAGATCGCGACGTCCAGCCCAGACGGGTCGGCAAGAGCGAGGTCCTCCACCACGACATCGGCGCCGTCCCACGGCAGTGTGGTGCCGGCCGAACGGGCCGAGGCGAAGTACCTGATCTGCGAGACCGGGAAGGACCGCTCAGCGAGGATGCGACGCATCACCCCGCCAACCTGGCCGGTGGCGCCGACTATCCCAATGCGGGTCATCGACTCTCCCCCGGACCCCTCGCTGCGCTCGGGCCCGTCATCGAGCCGATACGCGCTTGACGGCGCGGCCGCGTCGCGGCCCACATGCTCTTCGCGCAAGCGCTCATCGCCCTGTGCCTCCGTAGACGACCGCCTCTTCCTCGGCCGCACCGAGCTCGAACGCGTCGTGCACCGCGCGCACTGCGACATCCAGATCGGTGTCGCGGCAGATCACCGAGATCCTGATCTCGGACGTGGAGATCATCTCGACGTTCACGGCAGCGTCGGCGAGGGCGGCGAAGAACGCTGCCGACACACCCGGGTGCGACCGCATTCCCGCGCCGACCAGCGACAGCTTGCCGATGTGGTCGTCGTAGAGCAGATCCGAAAATCCCACGACGTCCTGGACTCGCCGCAGCGCCTGCAGCGCCTGCGCGCCGTCGGAGGCCGACAACGTGAACGAGACGTCCGTGCGACCGGTGCCACCAGTCGACACGTTCTGCACGATCATGTCGATGTTGATCTCCGCAGAGGCCAGCTCACGGAAGATCGCGGCCGCCTCGCCGGGCTTGTCCGGCACGCCCACCACGGTGATCTTGGCCTCGCTGCGGTCGTGCGCGACGCCGCTGATGATCGCCTGCTCCACAGATCCATCCTCTATCGATCCGGTGACGGTCGTGCCGGGCTTGGTCGAGAACGACGAGCGGACATGTATCGGCACGCCGTAGCGACGACCGTATTCGACCGACCGCAGATGCAGGATCTTGGCCCCGCAGGCCGCGAGCTCCAGCATCTCCTCGTAGGTCAGCTTGTC
Source organism: uncultured Actinomycetota bacterium (assembly GCA_963839995.1). GTDB lineage: Bacteria > Actinomycetota > Actinomycetes > Mycobacteriales > Jatrophihabitantaceae > CAWIUB01. The sequence continues at coordinate 22,009 of CAWIXH010000005.1, forward strand.
CAGTCGCCGCGCATTGGGCACAATGCGCGGATCGGCGGTGAAGACACCGTCGACGTCGGTGTAGATCTCGCAGATGTCTGCGTTCAGCGCCGCGGCCAGCGCGACCGCCGTGGTGTCCGATCCGCCGCGGCCGAGCGTGGTGATGTCCTTGGTGTCCGGGCTGACGCCCTGGAAGCCGGCGACGATCGCCACGTTGCCCGCCTGGTAGGAGGCCTCGACCCGTCCGGGCGTGATACCGACGATGCGTGCCTTGCCGTGCACGGACGTGGTGAGCACCCCGGCCTGCGACCCCGTGAACGACTGTGCGGTGTATCCGAGCGAGTTGATCGCCATCGCCAGCAGCGCCATCGAGATCCGCTCGCCTGCGGTCAGCAGCATGTCGAACTCTCGGCCACCAGGTACCGGGACGATCTGCTCGGCGAGGTCGATCAGCTCGTCCGTCGTGTCGCCCATCGCGGACACGACGACCACGACGTCATGACCGTTACGTCGCGTATCGACGATGCGCTCGGCGACCCGCTTGATCCGCTCGGCGTCGGCGACAGACGAGCCGCCGTATTTCTGCACGACGAGCGACACAAGTGACCTTTCCTGGCAGGGCGGCGGCGACCGCTCTCAGGATACCGGCCGACCACGAGCGACTTTGCCACTGCGAATCTGCCGAGCAACCGCGGGAGAGGTTCAGGCGGCCGACGCGAACGCGCCTTCGAGGATGTCCAGCCCCTCGGTCAACAGTTCGTCGCCGATGACCAGCGGAGGCAAGAATCGCAGGACGTTGCCGAACGTACCCGCGGTCAGCGTGATCAACCCCTCCCGATGGCAAGCCGCCGACACGGCCGAGGTCACCGCAACGTTCGGGGTCAGCGAAGCCGGCTCAACGAGTTCCATGGCCAGCATCGCGCCGCGTCCCCGGACGTCGCCGATCACCTCGTACTTGTCGGCCAGCGCCCGCAGCCGGGGCAGCATCACCGACTCGATCCGGCGGGCTGCGGCACATAGGCCGTCCGCACGCATTGTCTCGATCGCCCCGAGCGCCGCCGCGCAAGCGACCGGGTTACCGCCGTACGTGCCACCCAGCCCCCCCACGTGCACGGCATCCATGATCTCGGCACGTCCGGTGACGCCGGCGAGTGGCAGACCGCCGGCGATGCCCTTGGCTGTCGTGATCAGATCCGGCGCGACGCCCTCGAACGAGCATGCGAACCAGTCACCGGTCCGGCAGAAGCCCGTCTGGATCTCATCGGCGATGAAGACGATGCCGTTGTCGGCACACCACCGCGCTACGGCGGCGACGAAGCCAGGCGGCGGGACGACGAACCCGCCCTCGCCCTGGATCGGCTCCAGGATCACCGCCGCGGTGTTCGACTCGCCAACCTGTGTGCGGACGTGCGACACGAACACGTCGAATGCCTCGCCCACGCAACGCGATGCGCCGCCGGGCCAGCGGAACGGATAGGCCATCGGCACCCGGTGGATCTCGCCGGCGAACGGGCCGAAGCGGTGCTTGTACGGCATGTTCTTGGCGGTCAGCGCCATCGTGAGGTTGGTCCGGCCGTGGTAGGCGTGGTCGAACGCGACAATGGCCTGGCGACCGGTGTAGTGCCGGGCGATCTTGACGGCGTTCTCGACGGCCTCGGCGCCGGAGTTGAACAACGCCGAGCGCTTCTCGTGCGTGCCGGGCGTCAGCTCGTTGAGCTGCTCGCACACCGCGACGTATTCCTCGTACGGCGTGACCATGAAGCAGGTGTGGGTGAAGTCGGCAACCTGCTCCTGCACCTTGGAAACGACGCGTGGAGCGGCGTTTCCCACGGAGACGACCGCGATACCTGAGCCGAAGTCGATCAGCTGGTTGCCATCGACGTCGATGACGATGCCGCCGCCCGCTCGCTCCACGTAGACAGGGAGCGTCGTACCGACCCCTGCTGCTACTACGGCCGTCTTGCGGGCGTGCAACGCGATCGACTTGGGGCCCGGAATCGCCGTCTGTACAAGGCGTTTCTGCTCGATCACGATGCGCCTCCGGTCTCAATCACGACGATCACGTCGCCTTCGCTGATCACGTCACCCGCGCTCACGGCCACCTCGACCACCGTCCCGCCGACCTCCGCAAGCACCGGGATCTCCATCTTCATCGACTCGAGGATCACCAGGGTGTGCGCCGGGGTCACCGGGTCGCCGACGCCGACCTGCACCTGCGCGACATTGCCCACCAACTCTGCCGCGACGGTGTACTTCACGCCTCGCCCGTCGGGACGAGCTCGGCCACGTCGCCGTACAATGCCGCGAAGCCATGGTCCAGCGTGGCCACTCGACCATGGTGCGCTCGAGCCAGCGCGGCCAGGTACGCGTCCGTCACCTGACGATGCCCAAGCACGCCGTCGAACCGAACCTGCTCGTACCCGATGTCGTCAGGCCAGAACTCGTGACGATCGCTGTGGATCAACGAGCGAAGTGGCTCGAGCGCAGCGCTCGGCGCGAATCCGCGTCTAACGGCCAGTCGCACAACCGTTCCCTGGGTTATCGGGCAGGTCGAAATCCGATCCTTCTCGCCGTCGACCCAGCGCTCGACCGCGTGGCGATGCAGGTGCTCGTCCGTCAAGAGCGCGACTAGTACGTTGCTGTCAAGGAGGACCGTCACTCGTCGTCATCCAGGGCTCGAACTTCCTCGCTGGTGATCGGCGCGCCGCCGAGGTGCATGACGGTCAGTCCGGTGACCGGGCTGACGCTCAACTCGGGCTCGTCCAACTTCCGCAGCCCTCGCTCGATCAGAGCGACCACTGCCTGGCTGAGCGTCGCATTGCGGTCGCGGGCGATGCTGGTCGCCAGCCGATGCAGGTCCTCCGGCAGGTCGATCGTGGTTCGCATCTCTGCATCATAGCATCTTGATGCTGGAGGATCAGAGGTCGATGTTGTGCATGACGTGCTTGATGCGGGTGTAGTCCTCCAGGCCGTACACCGACAGATCCTTGCCATAGCCGGAGTGCTTGAAACCGCCGTGCGGCATCTCGGCCACCAGCGGGATGTGCGCGTTGACCCAGACGCAACCGAAGTCGAGTCGTCTCGACACCCGCATCGCCCGGCCGTGATCGCGCGTCCAGACCGAGGCCGCCAGCCCGTACTCCACGTCGTTGGCCCAGCGCACCGCCTCGTCCTCGTCGGCGAAGCGCTGCACGGTGATCACCGGCCCGAAGATCTCTTGCTGAATCGCTTCGTCGTCCTGATGCAGATCGGCGACGATGGTCGGCTGCCAGAAGTAGCCGTGCTCGCCCTCCTGCGAGCCGCCGGTGATGACGCGCGCGTGGTCGGGCAGCCGCGAGAGCATGCCGCCGACGCGGTCCAGCTGGGCGGCGTTGTTCAGGGGCCCATACAGCACGTCCGGGTCGGACGGCGGGCCTGTTCGGGTGCCGCGGGCCTGTTCGGCCAGCGCGTCGGCGAACTCGTCGGCGACCTTGGGCGCCACCAGCACTCGGGTTGCGGCAGTGCAGTCCTGGCCGGCGTTGAAGTAGCCGGCGACCGCGACGCCCTCGGCGGTGGCCTCGATGTCAGCATCGTCGAAGACGATCACGGGGGCCTTGCCGCCCAGTTCCAGGTGGACGCGCTTGAGATCGCTGGCGGCGGACGCTGCCACCTCGGCACCGGCCCGGGTCGAGCCGGTGATCGACACCATCGAAGGCGTCTTGTGGGCGACCAAGGCCCTACCGGTGTCGCGGTTACCGCAGACGACGTTCAGCACGCCGGGTGGCAGGAACTCGGCGGCAACCTGGGCCATGAACACGCTGGACACCGGGGTCGTGTCGCTGGGCTTCAGCACCACCGCGTTGCCCGCCGCGATCGCCGGCGCGAACTTCCACACCGCCATCATCATCGGGTAATTCCACGGCGTCACCTGCCCGACGACGCCGACCGGTTCGCGCCGGATATAGGACGTGTGGCCGGCCATGTACTCCCCCGCGCTGCGTCCTTCGAGCAGCCGCGCGGCACCCGCGAAGAACCGGATCTGGTCGATCATCGGGGGGATCTCTTCGCCCATGGTCAACCGGACCGGCTTGCCGGTGTTCTGCGACTCGATCGCCACGAGCTCCTCGGCGCGCGACTCGAGCGCGTCGGCAAACTTCAGCAGTGCCCTCTGACGCTCGCTCGGAGTGCTGTCGCGCCACGTTTCGAACGCATCAGCCGCCGCCTGGTATGCCTGGTCGACGTCCTCCGGGCCGCTGATCGGGGCCGTACCGAAGACCTCGCCGGTTGACGGATCGATCAAGTCGGCCCGCCGCCCGTCGACCGCGTCGACCGGCTCGCCGTTGACGAAGTTCTGCACTGTCGTATCGGCCATCGCCGCATGCCTCCGCCGTCGGGATGTGGTGGGAATCCGAACGATACACGCCGTCACATCATGGGCTAAGGCCGGAATCAACACTCATGCCGCGCTGAGACGACGGATTTCGCAGCAATGGTCTCGGTAACCGAGCGAGCGCTAGCGTCCTCCGTAGCCGACAGTCCTTCGGCGATTGTGCAACGTTTGGCCGTCTCAGGCTGCCAACCGCTGCACGATTGCGGATATGGGTTTCGAGGGCGTTCGCTGATCCGCTACGCTATGACGATCATGCGTGGCCTGCTGCTTCTTCGCGGCCGCGACGAGGCCCGGTAGATCCGGTCGGCCCCTCGTCGCGGGCCGTGTTGCTGCGCCGACCGATCTGTCCGGTCCCCTTTCGCACTAGAGAGCAGCAGCCATGACCAACCGCCAGCAGCCGTCCGGCATGCCGTGCCATCGCTACTCACCGTTCCCGCCCGTCCACCTAGCCGACCGGCGGTGGCCCAACCGGGTCATCACGAAGGCCCCGCGTTGGCTGTCTACCGACCTGCGCGACGGCAACCAGGCCCTGATCGATCCGATGAACGCCACCCGCAAGCACGCCATGTTCGACCTGCTGGTGCGCCTGGGCTACAAGGAGATCGAGATCGGGTTCCCGGCGGCCAGCCAGACGGAGTTCGAGTTCGTCCGCGAGCTGATCGGGAGCGGCCGAGTCCCTGATGACGTCCGCGTCTCGGTGCTCACCCAGGCGCGCGAGGAGCTGATCGAGCGCACCGTCCAGTCGCTGGTTGGCGCCAAGCAGGCCACCGTCCACATGTACAACGCCGCTGCGCCGGAGTTCCGCCGGGTGGTCTTCGGCTGGCCCGGCGACGGCCGGACCGAGTGCCGGGCCGTCGCCGTCGACGGCACCCACGCCGTCATGAAATACGCCGAGTCGCACCTCAACGGCACCGAATTCGGCTACGAGTATTCCCCTGAGATCTTCATGGACACCGAGGCAGACTTCGCGCTGGAGATCTGCGAGTCGGTGATGGACGCGTGGCAGCCGGCAGCCGACCGCGAAATCGTGCTGAACCTGCCGTGCACCGTCGAGCGGTCGACGCCCAACGTGTTCGCCGACCAGATCGAGTGGATGTCACGCAACCTCTCCCGGCGCGAGCACATCGCGCTGAGCGTGCACACGCACAACGATCGCGGCACGGCCGTGGCCGACGCCGAACTGGCCATGCTGGCCGGTGCGGACCGCGTGGAGGGGTGCCTGTTCGGCAACGGTGAGCGCACCGGCAACGTCGACCTGGTGACCCTGGGGCTGAACCTGTACAGCCAGGGCGTCGACCCGCAGATCGACTTCAGCGACATCGATGAGATCCGGCGCACCGTCGAGTACTGCAACCGCATCGACGTGCACGAACGCCATCCCTACGCGGGCGACCTGGTCTACACGTCCTTCTCCGGCTCGCACCAGGATGCGATCAAGAAGGCGTTCGACGCGCGCGAGCGCGAGGCGAAGGCCACCGGCACGCCCGTAGACGAAATGAGCTGGTACGTGCCGTACCTGCCCATCGATCCCAAGGACGTCGGCCGGTCGTACGAGGCAGTGATCCGGGTCAACTCGCAGTCCGGCAAGGGCGGCGTCGCCTACATCATGAAGGCCGACCACAGGCTGGATCTGCCGCGACGCCTGCAGATCGAGTTCAGCCACGTCATCCAGCGGCACACCGACGACGAGGGCGGCGAGGTCGAGGCGGCGGCGATGTGGCAGATCTTCTCCGACGAGTACCTGCGCGCTGGGGCAGTCGAGTTGCGCTCGTTCGCCTCGTCGAGCGAGGACGGCGTCGAGAAGATCACCGCTACGGTGCGGGTATTCGGCACCGACCACGCGGTCGTCGGTTACGGCAACGGGCCGATCGCCGCCTTCTGCTCCGCGCTGTCCGAGGTCGACCTGGGCCTCGGCGGGGCCAACGTCCGGGTGCTGGATTACGCGGAGCACGCGCTCACCGCCGGCCGGGACGCGGAGGCGGCCGCCTACCTCGAGCTCGAGATCGGCGATCGGGTGCTGTGGGGCGTCGGCATCAGCGAGTCGATCGTCCAGGCGTCGCTGCGCGCGGTCATCAACGGCCTAAACCGGTACGCGCGGGACCTGCACTGACGGCGTTTCGCTTCGCCGAGCCGCCTCGGCGGTGGAACGATCTTGGGACACTCTGCTCACCACTGGAAGACTGAGGTCCGATGAGCCAACCGCCCGACCCGAATACGCCGCCGGATGCGAACCTGCCACCGAGTCCGCCACCGCCCAGCGTCCCGCAACCTTCCGGCCAGGTACCGACAGGCCCGCCGCCGAGTTTCCCGACCGCACCACCACCGGCCGAGGGTTACGGCTATGGACAGGTCGCCCCGGGAGGTGCCCCGCCCGGCATGCATACAGATCCAGCCAGCGGGCTGACCCTGCCGGACGGTGTCGAGCTGGCCTCGATCGGCCGGCGCATCGGCTCCTACTTCCTTGGCATCCTGCTGGCGATCGTCACCCTGGGCATCGGCTTCATCATCTGGGGCCTGATCGTGTGGGGTCGCGGCCAGACGCCCGCCATGCAAGTGCTCAAGATGCGCTGCTGGCGTGAGGAGAGCCGGCAGAAGGCCGGCTGGGGCTGGATGGCGTTGCGCGAGATCATCGGCAGCCTCGTCGAGGGGATTCTCGGTCTGATCACCCAGTTGATCTCGTTCATCTTGATGGTGACGGGCAACAAGCGGAAGTGCATCAAGGACTACATCGCGGGCACCGTCGTGCTGCACGACCCGAACAACCTGCTCGCCGGCAAGTAACCGGTCAGGCACGCGGTGGCAGGTCTGTGGCCTCCACCGGCGAAGGACTGGTCCTTGGCGCGTCCTGCAACCCAGCCGGCTCCGGCGCATCTTCTGGCGCACTGACGTCGTACCAGACGACGCCGGAGGGTGTCGTCCGCTCGGTCGCCGGCTGAGATGGCCGGGTGAGCGCCCTGCCGCGCCGCCGGGAACGCACGCCCAGCACGGCGAGTGTTGCCAAACCGGCCAGTCCCAACACCGCGAGCACCACGCCGGCGATTAGCGAACCCGAGACGGTGCCGGGCGAGGCCCCGACGAGGAAGCTGCCCGCCGGACTCGGCCGGGTCGCGGCTGGCCGCGGGGCTGGCTGGCTCGCTGCGGCCTGCCGAGCCTTGTCCCGGGCGATGAACGGGTCCAGGGCAGCGAACACTGGGTTGGCGGCGGTCGGCGGCACCGCGGCCGTCACGGCCGCCTTCAGGTTCAGCGTCCCGTAGCCATACGCCGGGTCCCGCTTCGCACTGCGCCGGTCGAGCGTAGCCAGCATCCGGGCGGCCACCTGTCGCGCAGTCAGCGTGGGGTACTTCGACCAGATCACTGCCAGGGCGGCGGACGTGAGCGCAGTGGCCTGGCTGGTGCCGTCGCCGATGAAGGCGGTCCCGGCGTCGCGACCGAGCGACGGGATGCTCACCCCGGGCGCGGTCATGGTCAGATACGGATGACGGGACGAAAAGCTCGCAACCGCCCCATTGTCGTGGACGGCGCCGACCGATATCACGCCGAGGCAGACACCAGGGTCCTCGACCGGGCTGCCCTTTGCGGCCGCATTACCTGCCGACGCGACGACGATCGCGCCCTTGCCTATCGCATAGGTGATCGCAGTCTGCTCGTCCTGCGGGCAGGCGAACCGGTCTCGGTTGGCGAAACGTTCGCCCCCCAGCGACAGGCTGATGATCTTGCCGCCGTGGTCGGCTGCCCAGCGGATAGCCGCGGGCACCTGATCGCTGCCGACCGCCGGAGCGTCGTCCGTGCCGCGGATCGGCACGGCGATCGGCAGCAGCTTCGCGTCCGGTGCGAGGCCGGTGATGTCGGCGAGCCCGGTATGGGCCACCATCAGCGAGGCCATGGCGGTGCCGTGGCCGAAGGTCTCGAGTTCGTGGTCGGCCCGCCCGTCCAGGCTCGGGTTGCCGAAGTCCTTGCCTGGCAGCACATTCGCCGACAGTTCCGCGAGGGACGCGTTGACCCCGGTGTCGATCTCGGCGATCACGACGCCTTGGCCACGAGCACCGGCGGTCCACAGTGACGGCACCTGCCAGGCGTCGAACCACCATTCCGGCGCCTCGGGCGGGCCGGGCGCGGCGGTTGCGGGGGCGGCGAGGGCGAGCGTAGTGACAAGCAACGCGCCGATCACCGCTACGCGGCGCGCCGTCACGAGATTCCCCAGACGATCGTTGTGGGCGACGTTGCGTAGCACAGCCCGAAGAGCGGCAGCTGCGCAGTACCGCTCTTGGCCTGCGGCATGTTGTCGAAGTCGAGGCGGGTGTACGTGCCAGAGACCGCGAGCGTGCCGTTGATCTCGATCCGGCCATCTGGGTTCGACATGACCTGCAGTGAGAGGGCGGACCGGTCCGTGCCCTGGACGCTGCCCCACAGCGTCCCGGGCACCGCACGGTCGTCATCAGGCAGCGGGCAGCTCGGGTCACTCGTGGTGGCTGTCAGGCAGCGGGTCACTGCCGCATTCACGGCTGCGTTGATCGATGTTTCGCCTGTCGGGCTGACCACGACGTTGATCACTTGCGGGCCGGGCGCGGAGAAGCGCACTGTGCGGCTGTTCTCGGCGAGCATCAGGTTCGGTGTGTCCAGGCTGATCGGCAACGCTCCGGGGAACAGCAGCACCGGCCCGCTGGGGACCGCCGCGCCGGTGACCGTCGCGCGATTCTGCGCCGCTGGTAGCCGAAGTTCGGTCGGCACGGCGGCCGCGACGAGCCGCCACCGCCCGTCGCGGCGGGTCACCGCGACGTTGTCCGAGATGGTCTCGCTCCGGTCCGGGAACGGCAGGGAGTACTCAACCATGACGGTGGCCCGAGCGCCGATGCGCTCCACCGCGAGCACCGACAGATGGCTGATCGGGGCGCTAGCGCGCTGTGCCCGCAGCACCTCTGAGGTGAGCAGCTGGTGGCGGCCTGCGGGCAGGTCACCGAAGCCCAAGGCCGCCGGGGCGTCAGCCCGTTCGAGCGCTTCGAAGTAGTCGCGGACCGTGTTAGCCGGGTCGGCCTTCCGCAGGTAGCCGGTGATAGCGAGGACGCTGCCGATCGCCAGCAGCGCGACGGCCGCCGCCGCCGCTGCCCACGACAGCCGACTGCGACGCCGTGGTGGCGGCGGCAGCACCTCAGTGGCTGGTATCTCGGACATCTACTCGACCCGGCGTCGTCCGGAAAACGCCCGGCCCAGCGTTACCTCGTCGGCGTATTCCAGATCGCCGCCCACCGGCAGACCACTCGCCAACCGGGTCACCGTGAGCTGCATGGGCTTGACCAGCCGGGCGAGGTACGTGGCGGTCGCCTCGCCCTCGAGATTGGGGTCGGTAGCCAAGATCAGCTCCGTCACAGTGCCGTCGGCCAGCCGCTGCATGAGCTCGCGCAGCCGAAGGTCGTCGGGGCCCACCCCGTCGATCGGGCTGATCGCCCCGCCGAGCACGTGGTAGCGCCCGCGGAATTCCCCGGTGCGCTCGACGGCGACGACGTCCTTGGGCTCCTCGACCACGCAGATCACCGAGGCGTCGCGGCGCGGGTCACGGCAGATCCGGCACTCGTCGCCCTCGCTGACGTTGCCGCAGATCCGGCAGAAGCGGATCTCGTCCTTGACCCGCTTCAGCGTGAGCGCCAGGCGTTCGACGTCGGCCGAGTCGGTCGCCAGCAGGTGGAATGCGATGCGCTGCGCGCTCTTCGGGCCGATTCCCGGCAGCCGGCCCAGTTCGTCGATCAGGTCCTGGACCGCACCCTCGTACATCACCAATCTACGTCAGAAGCCGGGGAGGCCGAGGCCGCCCAAGCCCGCCGCGCCTCCGGTTAGGGGACCCATCTTCTCGTCGGCCAGAGCTGCTGCGGCCCGGTTGGCGTCACGGACCGCGGCCACGACGAGGTCCTGCAAGGTCTCGATGTCGTCGGGGTCAACGGCGTCGGGCGAGATCGTCACGGCCTTCAGCTCGCCTGCGCCTGACACCGTTGCGGTGACCAGCCCGCCGCCGGCGCTGCCGCTGACCTCCGCGTCGGCAAGCTCGGCCTGTGCGCTCGCGAGCTGCTGCTGCATTTTCTGGGCCTGTTTCATCAGCTGCTGCATGTTGGGCTGGCCACCGCCGAACCCGCCACCCCGAGAGCTCACTCCGTCAGCCTAACGGTCAATCGGGTCTTCGACGGGGCGGGCGCCCAGCGTGGACTGCAGCAGCTGCAGCGCCTCCGCTTCGGGGTCGCCGGATGCCGCGGGCGGGTCGCTCGCGTCGCGGGGATCCGGCTCGGTGCGCGGTGCGGGACGTGGTGCGGGGTCCGTCACGGCATCATCATCGGCTTGCACCTCGACTCGCCAAGCGCCGCCCAGGACGCTGCCGAGCGCCGCGGCCAGCAGCGAGGTGTTGCTCTGCTCGCCGATCATCTTGGCGAGTGGGCCGCCGGCGCGAATCGTCACGAGATCACCGTCGAGCTCCCCGACTTGCGCGTTGTCGAGCAGAGCCCGGGTGCGCCGGCTCGACTGCTTGACGACGTCGAGGATCTCCGGCCACAACCGCCGGATTCCGGCCGCGTCGACCACCCCGTCCGCTGCCGGCTTGCGCGGGGGCGCGGCGGCGGTTTCCGCGGCCGGCTGCGCTGCCGTGGCAGGCGGTGCCACCGGCTCGCTGGTTACGTCGCTGCCCTGAGCGAGGGACTGCCGGCGTTCGAGCCGCTCGATGCGTTGCAGCATGGCAGCGGAATCGGCGGCTGCGTCCGGCAACTGCATTCGGGCGCAGAGCAGCTCGAGGACGAGCCGCGGCGAGGTCGTCCCGCGCATCTCGATCAGCGCGTTGTGCACAATCTCGGCGTAGCGGGCGACAGTTGCACCGCCGAGCCGCGCGGCCTGGTCGGACATCCGGGCGAGCTCGTCCTGTGGCGCGTCGATCAGCGACCGCTCGCCGGCGTCCGGGACCGCGTCCAGGATGATCAGGTCACGAAAGCGGTCCAGCAGGTCGGCGGCGAACCTTCGCGGATCGTGGCCGGCCTCGACGAGACGGTCGACCGTTTCGTACACGCCCGCGGCGTCCCCTGCCGCCAGAGCGTCGACCATGTCGTCCAGCAACGCGGCGTCGGTGACGCCCATCAACGCGACCGCACGCGCATAGCTGACGCCCTCTGCGCCCGCGCCGGCGAGCAGCTGGTCGAGCACCGACAGCGCGTCGCGGACGCTCCCGCCACCCGCGCGCACGACCAGGGGCAGCGCGGCCGGCTCGACCGTCACGCCCTCGGCGGCGCAGATGCGCTCGAGGTGGGCCCTCAGCACCCCAGGCGGGACCAGCCGGAACGGATAGTGATGGGTGCGGGAGCGGATCGTCTGCAGCACCTTGTCGGGCTCGGTGGTGGCGAAGACGAAAACAAGGAAGTCCGGCGGCTCCTCGATCAGCTTGAGCAGGGCGTTGAAGCCCTGCGTGGTGACCATGTGCGCCTCGTCGATGATGTAGACCTTGTACCTGTCGCGGACGGGCGCGTAGAACGCTCGCTCCCGCAGGTCTCGCGCGTCATCGACGCCGCCGTGGCTGGCCGCGTCGATCTCGATCACGTCGATGGAGCCAGGCCCGTTGGGGGCCAGTTCGATGCAGGAGTCGCACACGCCGCACGGGTTCGGCGTGGGGCCCTGCTCGCAATTGAGCGAGCGGGCCAAGATGCGCGCGGTGGACGTCTTGCCGCAGCCGCGCGGCCCGCTGAACAAATACGCATGGTTGATGCGTCCGGACGCGACCGCATGGGTCAACGGCGTCGTGACGTGGTCCTGACCGATCACCTCGGCGAACGTCGCCGACCGGTACTTGCGATACAGCGCCAAGCTTGCAGCCACGAAGACTGAGGCTAGAGCAACCCTCCGACGCCCCGCCCCCACTACGTCGCGAGGTCGCGAGGTCGCGAGGCGCCGGGCGACCCCCCCCACTCTCGCCTCGCGCGCTCATCTGTGCGGTTCGCGGCTTGCACTCGCGTTCATCCTCCGACGCTCCCCTCGGATCGTCCCCGTCGGATCGTCCCCGTCGGATCGTCCGCGTCGGATCGTCCGCGTCGGATCGTCCGCGTCGGATCGTCCGCGTCGGATCGTCCGCGTCGGATCGTCCGCGTCGGATCGTCCGCGTCGGATCGTCGCTGTCGGATCGTCCCCGTCGGATCGTCCCCGTCGGATCGTCCCCGTCGGATCGTCGCTGTGATCAAGAGCCACCGGCCGTGCGTTAGCGCTCGGTGCGGGGCTCCTGATCACGGAGGCCCCGGTGGGGCACCGGCTCCCATGTGCAGAGGCTCCGGCTTCGGAGCGGGTTATCCCCAGCGTCCAACGGTTGTCCACAGATCGGGGAGGACGCTCGCCGCGGCAGGTACGGCGCAGGACGCTTGCCGCATGGACGAGGCGCTGCTCGATGAGCTCTGCCCAATGCTCGACCCCACCGCATTGCCCCGCATCCTCAGCCGGGCCGAGGCGGTGAGCCGAGGCTTCGCGCCACACGTCATCGAGCGCCGGCTCGCGGCTGGCCGCTGGCAGCGGCTGCTGCCGCGGACCTACCTGACGGTTCCCTCTACGCTTCCGTTGGGCTGGATGGATCGGATCACCGCGGCCCTTGCGTTCGCCGGACCGGAAAGCATGGTCACTGGATCGACGGCGCTGGCTGTCGCGGGGATCCGCTGTGTACCGCGCCTGCCCCCCGTCGTCGTCCTGGTGCCGCGGACCAATCGCTGCCGATCCCGATCCTGGGTCCGGATTCGCCGAACTGATCACCTCCCCGAGCCGGAGTTGGACGTCGGTCCGCGCCGGGTGTCTGCCGCTCGCGCCGCCGTCGACCATGGCGGCGAGTTGCGCCGACTGGACGACGCGCGCGCATTGGTGAGCGAGCTGGTGCGCCGCCGACTTGGCACGGTCAGCGAGCTCGGGATCGAGCTCGAGGCAGGGCAACGGAATGGCAGCGCATTCTTGCGCCGAGCGATTGGCGAGGTCACCGACGGATCGTGGTCGGCTCCGGAGGCACGGGCCGCCTGGCTGATGCGCCGCAATCGGGCCATTCCAGCGTTTGAGCAGAATGCGCGCATCGTGCGAGCGGACGGCCGATGCTTCGTCGTCGACTTCCTGTGGCGGGACCCGCGGGCAGTTCTCGAGATCGACAGCCTGGAGCATCATTTCGAGACGCTCGATTGGTTGGCCACCATGGATCGCCATCGCGCGCTAGAGACGCTCGGCTATTCGGTCGCGCATTGGGCGCCGTCGGTCGTCTGCGCCGAGCCGCGGCGGTTCGTCGCGGAGGTGGCTGCCTGGCTCGCGGCCCGTACCCGGACACGGATTGCATGATCAAGAGCCGCGCGCCGCGCCATGTCGCCCGGTCCTGGGAACTTGATCACGACCGTTGGCGGTACGGCGCAACGTCACCACCGTTGGCGGTACGGCGCAACGTCACCACCGTTGGCGGTACGGCGCAACGTCACCACCGTTGGCGGTACGGCGCAACGTCACCACCGTTGGCGGTACGGCGCAACGTCACCACCGTTGGCGGTACGGCGCAACGTCACCACCGTTGGCGGTGCGGCCTTCCGATCCGGTGCCGTGGCGGTACGCGGCACAGGACCCCCCGCGCACCCGCCAGAGCCTGCTTATCCTTGCTGCCTTCCGGCCCTGGGGAGGTTCACAGGGTGGGCGCCGCACGGGGGGTCGACCGGCGAGTCTACGCGAGCAGCGAGTTGGGTCGGCCCGAGGCGGGCCCGTATCCTGTCGCGCGGAGGATTCGCCTAGTGGCCTAGGGCGCACGATTGGAAATCGTGTTGGGGGCAACCCCTCGCGGGTTCAAATCCCGCATCCTCCGCCATCGAGTGCTTCCGCCTGGCCGGTCGCCAGGTCGCCGTCCGGGCGTGGAAGCTCTAGACATGGTTCGAGGCGGCACACCCCCCGATAGTGCCGCCTCCCAAACGCGGACCTTACCTGATGGTTGTCTGGATTATCAAGCGAATCACCGATTGTGCCGTGGGTAGCCGGTCGCACACGGAGGATCACCGAGAGCGTTGGGATCTCCGGAGCCGCAGAATCGCCCAAATACTTGGGCAATCCCCGTGCGCTCGAGCACATGACAACCTGATGTCATTTGACCGGGCCCCGCGAGACGACGTAGCTTGATGATCAATATATTGCCTCGACCACGAGGACGTCATGGTGAGTGCAAGTCGAGGGCAGCTACGCCTAGTGGCGGGAGCGCTGCGCGAGCTGGTGGTCACCGTGGAGAGCTCCCGGAATGCGCTCGCCGCAGAGCTCGAGGTGAGTACGTCGGAGATCACGGCCCTCGGCCACCTGCATACCGACGGAGCGTTGACGCCGAGTGAGCTGGGACGCCGCATGGATCTGACCTCAGGCAGCGTCAGCTCGCTGTTGGATCGGCTCGAACACGCCGGCCTCGCCGTCCGCGAGCCCAACCCCGATGACGCGCGCAGCCTGCTGGTGCGTTGCACACCGATCGGCCGGCACGCGGTGCACGGGGCGTACGAGGGATTCGAGGCAGCAGTGGCCGGCGTTCTCACCCGCTTTCCCAAGCTGGGCGCGGGCGAGCTGGCGGCGTTCCTCAGCGCGCTGTCGGATGAGCTGCGGAATCGGCAGCCATAAGCGGGTGAGGCATAGCGGGTCGCTCCGCGCGCAGCGGCGTCAGCGGAACGGCGAGCAGCGGGAAGAGCACCACGACCCCGAAGCCAAGCGCATACCGGCCATTGCCGATGATCGCCGCAAGCAGCGGGGCGGTCAGCGCAGCGGCAATATTCTGGCCGGTGTTCTGCACGCCGAGAGCCCTACCCGTCCAGGCCGGCCCGGCGAACTCGGCCACCGCGGTGTAGCCGAGTCCGTTATCGGCCACGGTGGCGACCGCACCGAGTGCGAAGCCGACGATGGTCCACCACGCCGCGGTCCGCGCGCCCGCCGCCAGCACGAGCATGAGTGCAGCGCTCGCCACGGCCAAGTGGCGCATCGGGCGTAGCCGACTGTCTACGGCGTCGGACCACGCGCCGGCGCCGATCCGACCGGCCGCGCCCGCAAGCTGGAACCAGAACACCAGCCGCCCAGCGGTGGTCGGATCCCAGTGCCGCTGGCCGACCAGGTAGACCAGCGTGAAGGCCGAGACGGCGAACTGCGGCACGACAAGTAAGGCGCTGGCAGTATGGATGCGCCACAACGCTGCAGTGCGGTACGGCGAGGAGACCGGACGGGCGTCCTCCGGGCGTCCTCGCGGCGGGTCGCGGACCAGCAGCAGGACGGCGCCAGCCACCAGCGCGCACAACACCGCAGGACACATCAACACGCCGTGGACGCCGACGTCGTGGGCGAGCGGCGGCACAGCCAGCGCGGCAACCGCCACGCCGAGTGGCTGGGCGGTCTGCCGGGCGCCCATCGCGACGCCGCGCTGGCGCACCGGGAACCAGCCCATGACGACGCGCCCACTCGCCGCGTTGACCGAGGCGCCCGCCGCTCCGGCAAGGCCAAGCAACACGCAGAGCGCGACCGGGCCATGTGCCAGGTCCGCGAGGAACAACAAGCCGCTCGCCAGCGCAAGGCCGGTGGCTATGACTACCCGCTCACCATAGTGATCGGCGGCGGCGCCCCAGGCGACCAGGGTGAGGAGCACTCCGACTATCGGCGCCGAAATCACGATGCTGGCTGCGAGCAGCGACAGATGCTCTTCGGCGCGCAAAGGAGGAACGAGCATGGGCAGGCCGTAGATGAATGTGCAGGTCGCGGCCTGCGCGGCAATTCCAAGCGCGAGAATCAGCCAACGCGAACCAGGATGCGCAACCGGGTCGAGCATTCCCGTAGCGTAGATCATGATCCTGAAGCTCGAGATTGATGTCTCAAAATATGAGAAGAGACGGCGTGAACGATCCACTGGGGCTAGATGCGCTCGTTGCCCGGGCGTCGCGCCTCGCCGCGACGCGGGAACGCGCCCTGCTCGCGATCGTCGGAGCACCCGGGTCGGGCAAGTCGCTGCTCGCTCGGCAGGTTGCCGAGGCGATCGGCCCCACGGCTCGCGTCGCGCCGATGGACGGGTACCACCTCAGCAATCGGGAACTACGGCGGCTGGGCATGGCGGACCGTAAGGGGGCGATCGACACGTTCGACGCGGAGGGCTATCTGAATCTGGCGCGCAGACTCGCTGCCAATGAGCGCGTCGTCTACGCGCCGGAATTCGACCGTGCGATCGAAGAGCCGGTAGCGGGATCGATCCGGATCGACCGGTCAGTGCGCCTGGTGATCTGCGAGGGCAACTACCTGCTTGTCGATCGCTTGCCGTGGAACGAACTGCGGCCGCTGTTTGCCGAAAGCTGGTATTGCGAGCTGCCCGATGAGGTGCGCATCGAGCGGCTGGTCGCCCGGCACCACGCCTTCGGCAAGTCCCTCGACGCCGCCCGCGCGTGGGCCCTCGGGCTGGACCAAACGAACGCGGAGCTCATCGCAGCAAGTAGGTCGCGCGCGGACGTCATCGCCCTTACCGGGTAGCCGAGTTGCGGTGCGGTGCTAGTACCGCCAATGAAGATCGAGTGCCTATTGTTCGGCTCACACGGCGCGGATTGCCACGTCGCGGGCGTGCCCCGCGCATCCGTTGGGTCGACTGAAACGGAACTGGTTTCTGAGGCACTCGACGGCGACCTCCCCGCTGAGGTCCCGGAATCTGTTGGCGGTGGCGGTGGGATTTGAACCCACGGAGGCTTGCACCTCACACGCTTTCGAGACATGGGAACGGTTGGCCAACGCCGCCTGAAGCCGCGTAATTGCTAGCTTGCCTGGGAGAGTACCGCGCTCCTGTCGCGGTCCGCATCGCCTCGGTGGCTACCACCTTGGCTACCAGAGCACTGCCGACGGTCGTTCCAAGAGATGACGGATCCAGCCCGTCGGCCACTGCACTTCTCGCCCGACTAGAGCAGGACCTGGATTACCGGGTCAGTTCGCGGCCCGGGTTGGCTGAGGCGAAATTCCGCGCGCAGCAATGAGTCCTGGTATGAGCGTGGTTCGAGGATCTGCGCGGGCGTCCAGATCTCCCGGTCGGCGCGGGTCGCCGGTGGGACGTCAGCTACGCTTCCGGATGCCCAAAGCGGCGAGGGCGTTGTGGATGCCCTGCTCCAGGACGGCGTCGGCGAGTCCCCGGTCGGCCAGCGCGCGGGAGAGTTGCAGCGTCCCGATCATCATCGCGTAGACGCTAAGCGTCTTGACGCGTGCCGATTCCGGATCCGCGGGTGCCAGGCGGGCAGTGATGTCGTCGATCATGGCG
The DNA here is from genome assembly GCA_963839995.1 of uncultured Actinomycetota bacterium. Taxonomy (GTDB): domain Bacteria; phylum Actinomycetota; class Actinomycetes; order Mycobacteriales; family Jatrophihabitantaceae; genus CAWIUB01. Next base: position 39,615 of record CAWIXH010000005.1, read on the forward strand.
AGCACACCTTCGGTGTAGGCCTGTCGGGTGACGTCGGTGCAGCGCCCGATCTCGTCGAGCAGCGCGGCCGACGGGCAGCCGTCTGCGGGGTGATCGCGGTGCTCGACTGAGAGATAGCCACGCACGATCTGCTCGACTCCGGCACGACCCGCAGGCAGTGCGCTGAATCCCTCGCGCTGCTCGCGCAACTGCTCGGCGACCGCGGTTGCGACCAGATCCTCCTTGGACTCGAAATGGGCGTAGAAGGCGCCGTTCGTCAGTCCGGCGTCCGCCATCAGCGTGGCGACCCCCGAGCCGTCGATGCCGTCTTGCTTGAACCGGCGGCCCGACGTCTCGATGATCCGCTGCCGCGTCGCCTGCTTGTGCGCTTTGCCGTACCGCGCCATGGCTACGCCTCGAGGAACTGCAGCGCCTTGCCGACGAACTGCTCGTGGAATTGGAAGATTCCGCCGTGGCCGGCGTCCGGGTAGATCACCAACTCGCCATTGGGCAGCCGCTGGGCCAGGTCGGAGGAATTCTGGGTCGGCACCATCCGGTCGTTGTCGCCGTTGGCGACGAGCACCGGTTGGCCGATGCCGGACAGGTCGGCCGGCGCGTCCAGTCCCCAGCGGTGAATCGCCTTCAGCTGGGTGAGGTAGGAGCGGATCGAGATCGACTTGTCGCGGTTGTCGGTGCGCTCCTTTAGCCGGCCGAAGAATTCTTTGCCCGCGCGGCGGCCCTTGGCGGTGCGGGTGAAGAACAGGAACTGTTTTGGGTCTTGGAAGGTGGCCAGGCCGCGGATGGTGTCCAGGTGCGAGAGCTTGGTGACGTTCTTGATGCCCTCGCCGCCGGCCGGGCCGGTGCCGGCGAGGATCAGCCTGCGAACGAGCTGGGGCTGTTGCTGTGTGATCAGCTGGGCGATCATGCCGCCCATCGAGAAGCCGAGCAGGTCGACCTGTTCCAGGCCGAGGGCCCGGATGAAGGTGACCGCGTCGTCCGCCATCGCCTGGATGGTGTCGGGCGTCTTGCCTGTCGTGGCACCGACACCGCGGTTGTCGAAGGTGATCACTCGACGGCGCGCGGCTATGCCGTCGACGACCCGCGGATCCCAGTTGTCCAGCACCGCGGCCAGATGGGTCAAGAACACCACCGGGACGCCGGTCTTCGGCCCGAGCTCGCGGTACGCGAAGTCCACGCCACCGGCCGAGATGGTGCGGGCCGGGGCGTCCTTGTACGAGAAGACGACATCGTCCCGTGCTGCTTGGTTGTCGCTCATTCCTTGTCCTTCGATCGATAGCGTCGCGTCTCGACGTTTATATTATGACCATACTGTCAGAGAGATCAGAAGTCCAGACCTGTTGCGGGCAAGTCATGCCACGCGGACGAGACGCTCCTCACCGCAGCTCACCGGCGATCGAGCTTGCCCAGGATCGCGAGAGTGTTCCGGTCACGAGCCAGGCGCGCGTCGAAGGCAGGGTCGATCACCCCGCGCAGCGCGGACAACGGCCGCCACCGACCGGGCACCATCACCCGAGGTGATCGGCGCTCGAGTCCGTCCACTATCGCCGCGGCCGCCTCGCGCGGCTCAAGGCGCTTGAGGAGTGGCCGGGGCAGCGTCGACAGGAGTTCGGACGCAGTCTGGTCCTCGTCGATGCCATGTTTGATCATGTCCGTCTCGATGAGCGAGAAGTACGCAGTCGTGGCCGAGGCGCCGTGGTTCGCGAGTTCGACTCACAGGCCGCGTCCGAGTTGCTCGACGGCCGCTTTGCTCATCGCGTACGGGATCGCACCCATGCCGTTGAGGAACGCGAACACCGAGCTGATCAGCACGATCTGGCCGCGGTTGGCGACGATGTGCTCCATCGACGCGCTCACCGTGTTGACGACGCCGTTGATGTTGACCGCGAAGAGCTTGTCGGCCGCGGTTGGTGGCATGGCCCGCGGCGTCGAACCACGCGCCAGGACCCCGGCGTTCGCGATCGCGATATCGAGCCGGCCGAAGCGCGCGACAACCTGCGCGAGGCATCGTCGAGCACAGCCCGATCGCAGACGTCGGCCGTGATGCCCACAGTCGACGACGCGCTCAGGCGCGCGGCGATCTCTGGCGTTGCCGGGTCGATGTCCAGGATCCCGACGCGTGCGCCGCGGGAGATGAGGGCCTGAGCGGTCGCGCTCCCGAGTCCGCCGGTGCCACCGGTGATGATCGCGATTTTGCCCGCGAGGTCGTATCTCGTCATATTCGGGATGTCCCTACTTGGACGTGGTGACCGCTGACAGGACCGCGTCGTTGACAGCGGTCGGAGTGATCGAGACGACTGCTTTTTGCACGCGGCTGAAGCTGCCGCACACGTACCGGCGCTTCGGGTGCTTCGATGTCAGCGCGTGATCCACAGCCTTCACGACCTTCTTGGGATCGCCCGCGAGTTTCTGCGTACGCGCCAAAAACTTGCGGTTCCCGGCAAGGTGGGCGGCGTACAGGGCCCGATGCTGTTCGGTCAGGTGCTTGCTCATGCGGTCGTATTCGGGGAGTGCGTCACCCCACATGTCGGTACGGGTGGGTCCGGGCTCGATGAGTGACACGGGGATCCGCCACGGGCGCAGCTCTATCCGGAGTGCGTCGGCCAATGACTCGAGCGCGTACTTGGATGCGGAGTAGGCGCCGGCGCCAGGCAGGGTGATCAACCCGGAGAGCGAGGACATGAAGACCGCCCGTCCACGGGCGGCACGCATTTTCGGCAGCACCGCCTGGGTAACGCCCATCTGGGCAATGACGTTAATGTCGAGTTGGCGTGACAGATCATCCAGAGACAACCCCTCGACGGGTCCGTTCACGATGATGCCCGCGTTGTTGACGACGCCGTCGAGCTCACCGGGGAGTCGGTCGGCCAAGCCGGCGATCGCCTCCCGATCGGTGATGTCGAGTGCGATCGCATGCACATTGGGCAGCCGATCGAGGCTGGCCAGTGCGGCATCGGATCGAGCGGTGGCGTAGACGTCCCAGCCTTGTCCGCCCATGTGCTCGGTGATCGCCAGGCCGATGCCTCGGCCGGCCCCGGTTACCAGTACGGAGGGCATGTTGTTCTCCATTCTCGTTGCGGCAGGTGTCCTGGCGCCGGACGGTCAGCGGTCGAGGAACTCGAGGACCTTGGGCACGAACTGTTCGTGGTACTGGAAGACGCCGCCGTGCCCGGACTCGGGGTAGATCACCAGCTCGGCGTTGGGTAGCCGCCGCGCGAGCTCCGCGGAGTGCTCGCTGGCGACCATCACGTCGTTGTCGCCGTTGGCCACCAGCACCGGCTGGTGGACCTTGCCGAGGTCGTGGGCGGCCTGGGAGCCGGCCGCCTGGATTGCTGCGAGCTGTGCCCGCATGGCAATCGGCGAGGTGCGCTTGTCCCGCTCCCAGGTGCGCTCCTTGAGCCGCGCCATGTAGTCGGTAGCGGCGCTCTTGCCCTTTGGCGTGCGCGGGAAGAAGAGGAAGTGCTTGGGGTTGCGCAGGGTGAGTGCGGCCTTGACGTAGGCGCTCACGGCAATCTTCGTCATCTTCTCGAGGCCACCCGCTCCGACGAAGCCGGTGCCGGCGAGGATCGCCGTGCGGACGAGGTCGGGGTGCTCGACCAGGATGACCTGGGCCACGCCTCCCCCGACAGAGAAGCCGAGCAGATCGACCTGATCATGGCCGAGCGCCCGAATGAATGTGACGGCGTCGGTGCCCATCTCGTCGATCGTGCGGGGGACCGATCCGCTCGACGCGCCGATCCCGCGGTTGTCGAATGTGATCACGTGGCGCTCAGCTGCGATCCCGTCGATGACTCGGGGGTCCCAGTCGTCAAGGCTGGCGCCCAGGTGGTGCAGGAACACCAGCGGCACGCCGCCGCGTGGCCCGAGCTCGCGGTAGGCGAACTCCACACCACCGGCGTGGATCGTGCGGGTCGGTGTGTGCTGCCACGCCGTGTTGGACGCACCCTTGGGTGCCCACGCCTTCGTCATCGCTTCTCCTAAGCTCGCACCGGACCCATTGCACTATATGTTTCGTATAGTGTCAGAGACAGGAACGAGTGTCAACCACTAGTCGACCAAAACGTATGGGGCTTGGAGACGGATCGTATGGCGAGTGCTGCGGGAGGCCGCTAAGTTGGAGGAGTGCCGACAAAGACCTACGGGCAGATGTGTCCGATTGCGCGATCGCTCGACGTGCTCGGTGAGCGCTGGACACTGCTCGTGATTCGCGAGCTGCTGCTCGGTCCTAAGCGCTTCAAACACCTACTCGCCGCGCTGCCCGCGATCGGAAGCAACCGGCTCTCCGACCGGCTGAAAGGTCTCGAGGACGCGGGCGTCATCCGCAAGGCCACTCTGCCTGCCCCTGCTGCCGTCGCGGTCTACGAGCTCACGCCTGCAGGCGAGCGCCTGCGCGATCCACTCATCGCTCTCTCGCTGTGGGGGCTGGACCTGCCCGTCGACGAGCGCATCGACCAAGGGACCGCGCGCGCCGAACTGGTCGCCCTCTCGCTGGCAGGCACGCAGACCGAGCCGCTGGACTCCGATCGACGAGACACGCTCGAGTTCCGCGTCGGCGAGGAGGTGTTCCACTTCCAGCTGTGGCACGGCAGGGTCCTGCCTCGTTCGGGGCCGGCGCCGACCGAACCGACGCTGAAGGTCTCCTGCGACCTTCAGACGTTCACCGACCTCGCACTGCGCGCGCTGACGCCATCACAGGCGCTCAAGGACAGCCGCGTGAAGATCCTCGCCGGCACGCGCACGGCGTTCACCGAGGTGTACCGCGTCCTCGTCTACACCCCGCATCCGCCCCTACCGCCGCACAGGTAGCGGCAGCTCGCGCGCGCCAGGCGTTAGATAGCCCAATCCACCGAATCGGGGAAGTGGGGGCGACGCCATGACGGATCGTGATGCTCGCGGCGATCAAGTCGAGCCTCGCCCGGCGGCGGTCACATTCGTGACCACCGAGCATTTCACCCTCCAGGGTGCCCGCTCGTCGACAATCGCTGAGGCGAGCGGCCGGGCGACGATGTTTTTGGGCACGGTCAGCGGAGGGCTGGTTGCCCTCGGGCTGATCGCCACCGCCGCCGGTGTCGACACAGCGTTCTACGCCTTTGCGCTCATTCTGTTGCCACCCTGGCGCTGGTCGGACTGGTGACCTTCAACCGGGTGTTGCAATCCGGCGTCGAGGACCTGGGCTACGCCAGCCGGATCGCGCGACTGCGCGGCTATTACTTTCAGCACGCGCCCGAGTTGGTCGACTACCTGCTCAGCGTTTCGCCCGAGCAGCGCCTGAATCTGCAAGGGATCGGAGGGGGGCGCTGGCAGCGGTTCTTCACCGCGGCGGCGATGGTCGGGCTGGTCACGGCAGTGTTAGCCGGCTCCGCCATCGGTCTGCTGACCGCCGTCGTAGCCGATCACGTGCTGGCCGCCGCACTGAGCGTTGGCGGCGTGTTTGCCGTAGGGGTGTTCGCCGCGCTGATCCGATTCCAGGTGGCGACGTGGCGGCGGGCGGCGGTTCTACTAGTCGAGGACTCGTGAGCCGCGCGGAGTGACCGCCCAGATCCCGCTTGCACGGGCGGGATCTGGGCGGCTGTCACCTACTGGTCAGGCGGCGGCGAGGGCCAGTTCAGCGACCTGAGGGGTGTCGCTCTCTTCCGCGCCTGCACGTTCGCAGCCATGTCGGTGTCGACGTAGCCGACGTAGACGCCAACGACCTGCACGCCGCGCGGGGCGAGCTCATTGCGCATCGAGTCGGTGGCGCTCCACAACGCTGCCTTCGACACCCCGTAGCTGCCGCCGAGGCCGATCCACGAGACAACCGAGGCGACATTGACGACGGCGCCGGAGCGCTCGACGAGTCGATCGGCGAAGGCGGAGATCAGCGCGAGCGGACCGAACAGGTTCGTTTCCAGTTCAAGGCGCAGGGTCGAGGTGTCCGGGTTGAGAACCGAGTCGGCGCGGGCAATCCCGGCGTTGTTGATAAGGACGCTGACGTCCTGTGCGACTTCGACCGCTCGCGCGACCGAGCCCGGATCGGTCACGTCGAGCTCCAACGGCACGACGCGAGCGTCAAGGGCGGTGATCGTGTCGGCGTCACGGGCTGCGGCGTACACCCTCGTCACACCGCGATCGAGCAGCTGGGTCTCCTCGAGTGATGTACACCGATCGGTGTACCCGGGCCTATTCCAGGCCCTCGACCAGCAAGCCGACTCGCCCGACTTCCGGGGCTGCCCCTTCATCGGCGCGGCCACCGAACTCAAGGATCGCGATCACCCTGGAGTACGCGTCGTGTGCGAGCAAAAGGCCGCGCTCACCGCGTACTTCGCCGAAGCGCTGCACGCCGGCGGCGCTCGCGAGGCCGATCTGCTCGCGCTCCAGCTCACCCTCCTCTTCGACGGCGCCAGCGCCTACTCGATGGTGCGCGGCGGATCCACGCCGGCCACGCGCCAAGCGGTAGAGACGCTGCTGAGCGCACACGGGATGTAACGCCTCAGAATCAAGGTTCTCGCGTTTCCTCACATCCTGAGCACACCCGCCTACGTCACACCCCAAACGTCTTGCACCGTTGCATATAACGAAGTTATCGTATCCGCATGAGACGCGCACTGACGGGGCGAAGGCTGGTCGTGACCGGAGCGGCACAGGGCATCGGGGAGCAGGTGGCACGGCTCGCAGCCGCCCGTGGCGCGCGGGTGGCGTTGATTGGGTTGGAGCCGGATCGGTTGCGTCGCGTTGCCGAGGACATCGGCCCGGCCGCGTCCTGGCGCGAGGCCAACGTGCGTGACAGCGCCGCGCTGCGCGCAGCGATCGACGAGTCTGCCGCGGTCATGGGCGGTATTGACCTGGTCCTGGCCAACGCCGGGATCGTGTCGTACGGCACCGTGCGGCAAGTGGATGAGGCGTCCTTCGAGCGGGTGCTGGACGTCAATCTGAACGGCGTCTTCCGGACGTTGAAGCACGCGACGCCCCATTTGGCGACCAGTCGAGGGCACGTGACGGTGGTGGCGTCCGCGCTGTCGTTCCTCCCGCTGGCGGCGATGGCCTCCTACGGTGCGAGCAAGGCCGGCGTCGAGATGCTCGCCCTGGCCTATCGCCAGGAGGTCGCGCACCTGGGCGTGACGGTCGGGCTCGTCCATCCGTCGTGGATCGACACCGATCTCGTCCGCGGCGCCGAGGCGGACCTGCCCTCGTTCCAGGGCATGCGCAACCGGCTGCCGTATCCCGGCAACGTGACCACGAGCGTGGGGCAGGCAGCGACCGCGATCGTGGACGGGCTCGCGCGCCGTAGCAGCCGCGTCTACGTTCCGCGGGCGGTGGTCATCGCGAACTGGGCACGCGGCCTGCTGAACTCGCCGCTGGCCTGGCCGTGGATGCGGCGGTTCGCCGCGCGGGCGGTGCCGACGCTGGAGAACGAGGTAGCAGCGCTCGGCCGGCACGAGCAGGTAGTCCCGGCGACCGCACACAAAGCCGGGTGAACGAGGTGCGTCCGACCCGGACCAGGCACCGACTCGCTCTGCTCGACCGCGCCTTCTTCCTGCTGGAGTCGGCCGAGGCCACCTGTCATGTGGGGCTGCTGGCCATTTTCAAACCACCGGCGGGAGCGCAGCCGGACTTCATCCAGCAGCTGGTCGTGACCATGCGCGAGCAATCCGACGTCGCGCCGCCGTTCACCTACACGCTGACCCGACATCGCGGGCCGGCGTTTCGCCGTACGCGGTCGGAGCTCGCTCCCGCAGACGTGGATCTGGACTGTCACTTGCGCCATTCGGCGCTGCCGGCCCCCGGTGGCCAGCGCGAACTCGGCGTACTCATCTCCCGCCTTCACTCTCGCCCGCTCGACCCGAGCCGTCCGATGTGAAAACTGCATATCATCGAGGGACTGGAGGATGGTCGGTTTGCCATCTACGTGAAGATCCATCACTCGCTTATGGACGGTGTGACCGGCACCCAGATCTTCGCCCGGACCCTGTCCCAGGACGTTGCCGACAACGTCGTGCGCCCGATCTGGACGATCCGGCGCCGCGGTGGCGCGGGCGCGTCTGACCGCGGCGCAATCCAGGCCCGGACAAACCGCGCCGCCGCGGCTGCGCGCATCGTCCTATGCCTCGCTCACGCGTGTGGGGTGGCCCTGCGACAGGTCAGCGAACTGCTCAACGACGACCGTGCGGTGCCGTTCTTCGGCCCGGTCTCATCGGTGTTGAACGGCAGGGTGAGCCGGCAGCGTCGCGTGGTCACCCAGTCGTACCAGCTATCCAGACTGCAGGCCGTGGCCACGTCAGCCGACGCGAGCCTCAACGACGTCTTCCTGGCCATCAGCGCCGGCGCGCTACGTCGCTACCTCGACGAGCTCGGACAGTCCCGCCCGCAGCCTGACCGGCAGTGTGCCGGTGTCGCTCAAGGAATCGGTCGACGACCCGCGCAGCAACGCGCTGGGCATGCTCGCCACGAAGCTGCGTACGGACTTCGATGACCCCCTTGAGCGACTCGCCGCAATCACACGATCGACCTCCGGCGCGAAGGCCAGGCTGCGGCGCCTCCCGGCGTCGCTGCGACCGCACCAAGGGATACTGGCCACCAGCCCGCTCATAGTGCAGGCCCTTGTGGGTCTTGCCGGCCGCGGGGGCCGACCGCACGCCAACCTGGTGCTGTCCAACGTTCCGGGACATCCCGGGACGCAGTACTTCGGCGGAGCGATGCTCGAGGAGGCCTATCCGCTGTCGATGCTGATGCACGGCCAGACCCTTAATATCGGCGCTTCCGGGTTCTTCGTGGGTCGGGTCTGGGTGTGACGGGCGCTTGGCGGCAGGATCTGTCGCATGCGCGACACCGAGTTGTACCGCCATCTGCTGGGGTTGGTCGCGCCGTGGGAGGTTGATCGCGTCGAGCTGTCGGCCTCCGGCGGGCGGGTGGACGTGTGGGTCGGGCATCCGGGCCGGACGCGGTTCGCGTGCCCGGACTGCGAGCGGGAGCTGGCGGTCTACGACCACGCCGAGGAGCGGGCTTGGCGGCATCTGGACTCGTGTGCGTTCTTGACGTTCCTGCACGCCCGCCCGCCGCGGGTCGAGTGCCCCGAGCACGGGGTGCGGCAGGTGCGGCTGCCGTGGGCTGAGCCGCACGCACGGTTCACCGTGTTGTTCGAGCGGCTGGCCATCGACGTGCTCGCCGCCTGCGACGTGGCCTGCGCGGCCGGGTTGCTGCGGGTCAGCTGGGATGAGGCGTGGCACCTGATGGACCGCGCGGTGGCCCGGGGCCTGGCCGCGAAACCACTGACCGCCCCGGCGCATGTCGGGGTCGATGAGAAGGCGGCCGGGCGGGGACAGGACTACATCACCGTGGTCGCCGACCTGGACACCGGCACCGTGGACTACATCGCCGACGAGCGACGCCAGGCCAGCCTGGACGGCTACTTCGAGAAGTTCACGCCCGAGCAGCTGGCCGGCATCCAGGCGGTCGCGATGGACATGTGGGAGCCGTTCGCCAACTCGGTGCGCGCGCACCTGACCGACCCGGACGACAAGATCGTGTTCGACCGGTACCACCTGATGGGCTACCTCACCGGCGCGGTGGACACCGTCCGCAAGCAAGAGAACCGGGCGCTGGTCGCGGCCGGTGACAAGAGCCTGGCCGGTTCGAAGTACCTGTGGCTGTACTCGGCCGAGAACCTGCCCGACCGTCACGCCGACCGGTTCGCCGCGCTGCAGGCCGGCGACCTGCGCACCGCGCGGGCGTGGGCGATCAAGGAGAGCCTGCGGCACTTCTGGTCCTATAAGCGCCGCGGCTGGGCGGCCAAGCACTTCAACCGCTGGTACTTCTGGGCCACCCACTGCCGGCTCAAACCGATCATCGACGCGGCTAAGACACTCAAACGTCACCAGGCGGGGCTGCTGTCCTACTTCGCCCACCGGATCACCAACGAGCGTGCTTCACACTGCGCCTCCTGTCGAGGTTGCGGCGGTCGGTCTGTCGGACGGGCGGTTTCCTACCGTGGTGCGCGGTACCTGGCGATGGTGGCATGAGGGTCCGACGGTTTCCGGTCGCTGCTGCGGTCCACTGGTGTGGTTGGTCGCCGCGGTTCGGTTCGCCGCGGTTTTCGGTTGGGCCGGGGCTCGCTGGTCGGCGCGGTAGAGGTGCCGGCCGCGGTAGTCGACGTCGACGGCGTGGATGAGTCCTTGTCGCCACCATTTGTAGACGGTGCAGCGGGCGACGTGGAGTCGGGCGGCGAGCTGCCCGCCGGTGAGCAGGTCCTGGTTGCGGCAGGCTGGCGGCCGTCCGGCGGCGGTGACTTCGGCGGGGGTGGGGCGCTGTTGGCCGGACGGGTGTCGCGGGGCGCCGTCGCCAGCGTGGACGGCGTCGATCAGGCCGAGGGCGTGCCAGCGGGTGATGGTGGTGGCGCTGACGTGTAATTCGTCGGCGAGTTGGTTGGCCGAGAGCAGGCCCTCGGCGACGCGGCGTGCGAAGGCCTGGGCCTGGTAGTGCAGCGGCGGTCGGGGCTGGCCGGGGTGGTAGAGGTGTTCGTGGCGTCCGTCGATGCGGCGGCTGGTGATCAGCCCGCGCCGCTGCCAGGTCTTGACCGTGTCGGTGCTGACACCGAGTTCGAGGGCTGCTTCGGTGACGGTGAGCATCCCGGCGGCTTGCAGCCGCTCACGCAGGCTGGGGATGTTGCGGGCGCGGCATAGCGCGGTCAGCGACGGCACGGTGAACGGTTTGCCCCAGCCGCTGGGGACGTTGCGCTCGGTCAGGATCGAAACGGCCTCATCGAAGGTGTGCTCGGCCATCAGCTCGTCGATCAGGGCGAGGGTCGTAGCCGGGGTGGTGTGCTGTTCGTAGGCGGTCAGCGGCCGCGCGACGGTGAGGGTGTGCTGCTGCCCGCCGGGCATCCGGACGTGGACGGTGATGTGTTCGGGGCGGCGGATCAGGGTGACGTCGGTGACGAGCAGCCGGATCAGTCGTTTGCGTTCACGCATCGGGGTCGCCGGGTCGTGCCAGAGGGTGGGCAGGTCCTCGGTCAGGGCGCGGATGCGTTGCTGTTGCTGGTCGTTCAGGGTGGCCGCGTCGTTGCGGCTGGCTCGTTCGTACTCGTCTTGGGCGTCGGTGAGTTCACGCAGTTTGTGGTTCCAGTCCGCTTCCAGGGTGTCGGCGACGAGCCGATTGGCGGGATCGACGGCGAGGTAGCGGCGGCGTGCGGCATCGGCGGCGTAACGGGCCCGTTCGACACCGGTCGCGCGGATCCGGTCGGCGTCGGCGGCACGCCGGGTCAGCTCGGTACTGACCGCCAACGCCGTGTCCACAGCCAGCGGCGTCAACGATTGCAGGACCAGCTCGGCGACGGCAGCGTCGATGCCCGCGCCGCAGGTGGACTGACACGGCGGGCTGCCGGTGGCGATCCCTTCGCGTTGACAGGCGTAGTCAGGCACCAGGCTGTGATCGGCGCGAGCGTGGTAGCGCACGGTCATGCGTTTGCCGCACCGCCCGCACACAACCAAGCCCTGCAGCAGCGCGGGCCCTTCCCGTGCCGGTCCGGCCTTGCGGTCGGAGCCGCGGGCGGCGGCGTTCGCGATCAGGGTGGCCCGGTTGGTTTCGAACTGGCCCCAGCTGATATGGCCGGGGTGGGCATCGGGGATCAGGGTGGTCCAGTCCTCACGGGCCTTGATCACGGTGCGGTGGTGGCCGTCGGCGTCGGTGATCTGCCGGCGTCGGCCGTAGAAGTAGGCGCCGGCGTAGCGGGGGTTGTGCAGCACGAACAGCACGTGGTCGTGGCGTAGCGCCTTCCAGTACAGTTCGCCGGCGTGCGGGCCGCCCAGGTGACGGGCAGGGAACAGCAACGCCTGCGCGGCGAACGCTTTGACCGTCGCGGAGGCAGAGCCGGTGGCGGCGAAGGTGTCGAACAGGTGCGTGATCGCGCCGCGGACACCGCTGTCGGGATCGAGCGTCACGTTGCCGACGGCGTCGTAGATGAGCCCGACCGGTAGACGCACCGCCAGTTCGCCGCGGGCGGCCTTGGCCAGCAGCCCGCCTTGCAGCCGGGCGCGGATGAAGTGCAGCTCGGCCTCGCTCATGGTGCCCTTGAGCCCGAGCAGCAGCCGGTCGTTGATGGTGGCCGGGTCATAGAGCCCGTCCTCGTCGCAGATCAGCGTGTTGTTGAACGCACACAGGCGCAGCAGCGCGTGCCAGTCGGCGTTGTTGCGGGCCAGCCTCGAGCATTCCAGTCCGAGCACGATCCCTGCCCGGCCCAAGGACACCTCGGCGACCAGGCGTTGGAACCCTTCGCGGTCGGCGGCCGAGGCGCCGGACTGTCCCTGGTCGATGTCGATCACGACGATCTTGTCGGCCGGCCAGCCGAGCGCGACGGCCCGCCCGCGTAGGTCGTACTGGCGGCGGGCGGACTCGGTGTTGTTGGCGACCTGATACAGCGTCGACTGGCGGACGTAGAGGTAGGCGCCGCGGCGTAGATGATCAGCGGTGACCTTGGACGAGCTCGAGTTCTCGCTCATCAACGTGCTCCCTTCATCTTCTTGTTCGGTCGCGGACTTTCAGGCATGCGCCAGCGCCATCTGGGCCAGGACGGCCACGAGCTGTCCGGCGCAGGGCAGGGACGACAGCGCAGTAGATAGATCCGTGCTCGGGGTGGATGTCGTGCTGGACAGCAACGAGGTCGTAGGGACGGTGGGATCGGGCGCTGAAGTCCCTGCAGCCGGTGCCGGCGCCAGGGTGGCCCACGCGCCGAGCCAGGCCACCATCCCCTTACCGGCCAGCACCGCATGACCCAGCCGCCAGCCGTCGGGGCGTCCGGCCAGGACCCGTTCGCGTAGCTGTTCGTACCCGGCAGCCAGACTCGCTGGTTCGCCGCCGCCGTAGACCGAGTCGCCCGGAGCCGGCTCAGTCGCTTTTCGTGCTCCGGGTGGACTCCCGGCGGGCCAGCGCTCGTTCCACCGAGCGCGGATGCACACTGACCCCGAACCGGTCGGCTACCGCCTGAGCCAGTTGCCCGCTGCGCAGCGTCGGGTCCGCTGCCCGCAGCGATTCCAGATGATCCAGGACCTGGCCGTCGAGCTTGTGCGCCCGTCGCGGGCCGGGCTTGGCCGGCACCAGGGCCGGCAGCCCGCCGGCGGTCAGGGCCGCCGCCGCCGTGTAGTAGGACTGTCGGGAGAACCCGAACGAGCGTGCCGTGGCGTTCACCGCGGCGCCGTCGACCTCGACCCGCCGCACCATCTCGTACTTCACCTGCACCAGGTCCGCTGCGTCGAAGAACTCCGAGGAGATGAACCCCGGGTCCTGGACCGCATCGGGGTGCGGGTTCAGCGTCCTGGACATGGCCAGCTGTTCGGCCTTGCGATTCCGTCCGCGTCTGGCCATCCCGCCTCCTCCATTGCGTCCAGGCCATTATGTCGCGCACCAGGAACAGTAGACTGTCGACACGCCGCCACTTCTGCGGGCAATACCGTTGCACTAGGTATTAACCCTTGTGCTGGTCACGGTGACGACGAGACACATGTCCACTATCAGCGGCATAATTACTCGGACAGTCACGGCGTAATCCGTTGGACAGCCGACGCGGCGTCCGGCGATCGCTGGGCACGCAGCCGAGCCACCAGATCGGCCAGCTCGAGCAACCCCACGGTAGTGAACGGCGACCGGCCGGCAGCCACCACCACGAACGGGTCCTCGGGCACCACGTCGGTCCACTCCACCGGCAACGAGAGCAGCAACCCGTCCGGGTCGAACACGTAGACACGGTCCGCACGCCAATTCCGGCGGCGCTTGACCAACTCAAGTTCCTGCTCGAACCGCGGATGGAACGGATGCGTCACCCGAACACGGGCAACACCCAGATCATCGCCAAGGCGTGCGGTCGACGGTGAGATCGAACGCCGGCGCCGAAGGCCTCAACTCCCGCATCCAGGCGATCAGAGTCTCAGCGCGTGGCTACCGCAACCGCGAGCACTTCAAGACCGCGATCTACTTCCACCTCGGTGGCCTACAGCTCTACCCGGCCACACCATGACCCACGGACTTCCCGGAAGCGCCTTAATATCACCGCCTTCTCCACCGGTGGACGGCTGAACATCGGCGTGGTTGGCTGCCGCGACCGGCTGCCGCACCTGCAGCGAATCGCCGGCTACCTGGCCGATGCCTTGGATGAGTTGGAGCGCGATCTCCGCTCTGCCGCCCGGTAGCGGCGCAACGCAGCTTCGTGAGAGGCCTGGGCACGTTCCCGGTCGTCGCCCAGCCCAACGCAGAAGATCACCCCCATCGACAGCATCACCTGTCGCACCGGGTCTTTGAATCCCACGAAGTGCTCGGCAAGTTCGAGCGTGACGAAGCCGTGCATCGAGCTCCACAGCGCCGCGGCCACCGCGTCCGGCCGGGCCGGCGCGACCCTGCCCGACTCGACGAGCCGCTCGCACGCATCGAGAAGATGCGCATAAGCCGACTGGAACGCCGACGAGCGCCCACTCAGTCGCACCCCCGAAACGGGCCGGTAGGTGGCGCGGGTGGAGAGCCCGAACATCAGGTCGTATAGGTGCGGGTTCGCGCGCGCTATCCGCCGGGTCGTCAACGCCATCGCGAACAGGTCCGCGACCGGATCGTCTGTCACCGGAGCTTGCGCGAACGCTCGCTCGAGTTCCTTGTATCCCTGGTCGACGGCGGCGTCGATCAGCTCGGGGATGCCACCGAAGTGGCTGTAGACCACCATCGTCGAGAGCCCGGCCGCAGCCGCCACGGTGCGCGCCTTGATGGCCGCGGGTCCCTGCTCGGCGAGCAGCGTGAGGGCGGCTTGGACGAGCCGATCCGGGGTGGTGTCGACGGTCGTCGCGGTCACCGCATCGCGCGTGTCTTCGTCTGGGTCCACGTGTGCTCTCGTTCATCGTCGGATGCTTGCCCTAGTGGCATAACTTCGTTACAGTACGACGATAACCTCGTTATCGCAGCGTTCGATGAAAGGACACGCCATGACCCAGCAACTCGTCGGTCATCTCGAGATCGAGGACCGCGGCGCCGTCCTGATCGCGCGCGTGGACGGCGGCCCGCACGGCCTGTTCGGACGCGACATCGCCGACCAGCTCGAGGAGTTGGTGAACCGCGCCGACCGCGACCCCGACGTCCGCGCGGTCGTCCTGACCGGTGCGCATCCCGAACGATTCGTCAGCCACGCTGAAGTCCGCTGGTTGCAGGAAGGCGGCGCGGCGGTCCCGCCGCTCGGCCCGCGCGGCACTTCCGTGCTCGCGCGCACGGCCAAAGGTGTGAACCGAGCCCGCGCGCTGGAGCCGGTAGTACGCCGGACGCCGATGTGGCCCGCAGTCCAGCTCGAACGCGTGCACCAGACCTTTCTGCGCATGAACCGCACCGGCACGATCTTCATCGCCGCCCTCAACGGTTCCGCACTCGGGCTCGGCGCCGAGTTCGCCTGGGCCTGCGACCTGCGCGTCATGGCCGACGGCGACTTCTTCATCGGCCAGCCAGAGGTACTGCTCGGCATTATGCCCGGCGGTGGCGGCACCCAGCGGCTGACCCGTCTGATCGGCACGCACCAGTCGTTGGTGGCGATCCTCGACGGCAAGCCGTTCACGCCCGCCCAGGCGCTGGCCAACGGTGCTGTGGACGATGTCGTCCCGCAGGACAAGGTGGTCGCGCGGGCGACCGAGCTCGCCGAATACCTCGGCTCGCGGTCGAAGGGATCGGTCGCCGCGATCAAGCGCGCGGTGTACTTCGGCGGCTCGATGCCGCTGACGGACGGCCTGCACGTCGAGCGGGTCGAGTTCCTCACCCGGGTCCTGTCGACGGATGGCCAGCAGCAGATGCTCGACTACATGGCCTCGACCGAGGCGACCGGCGAGCTGCCCCTCTACGACCCGGACACCTACGCCGAGGCGCTCGATTCAGGACACGTTCCTGCGACCCGCGCGGCGAAGCTCGTAAGGAGCCGGCGATGAGTACCTTCACTCGGCAGGACGTCACCTTCCGGTCAGGCGACAGCAACTGCGCCGCCTGGCTGTATCTGCCGACCGGTGTCATCTCCCCGCCCGTGGTCGTGCTCGGCCACGGCCTGGGCGCTACCCGCGAGATGCGCTTGGACGCCTTCGCCGAACGTTTCGCGCAGGCCGGCATCGCCGCGCTGGCATTCACCTACCGGCACTTCGGTGACAGCGGAGGCGAACCCCGCCAGCTATTGTCGATCAAGCGTCAGCTCGCAGACTGGGACGCCGCCGTCGGCTACGTCCGAAACCATCCTGAGGTGGACGGCGCGCGGGTCGCGGTCTGGGGAAGCTCCTTCGGCGGCGGGCACGCGATCACGGTCGCGTCTCGCCACCCGGAACTGCGCGCTGCCGTGGCCCAATGCCCGTTCACCGACGGGTTCGCCTCCGCGATCGCACTCGGGCCGCGCGCGTCCCTTAGGTCGCTGCCTGTACTGACCCGCGACTTGGTGGCCGCGGCGCGCCGTGCTGAGCCGGTGACGATCCCGCTCGCCGCGGCACCCGGTTCGCTCGCGCTGATGAACGCACCGGATGCCACTGCCCGGCTATCAAGCGCTCCTGCCTGCGGAACTGCCGTTCCGCAACGAGGTCGCGGCGCGGGTGATCCCGACGATCGCCACGTACCGGCCCGGACGCGCCGCCAAGAAAGTCGCCGTCCCGATCCTGTTCTGCGTCAGCAGCCAGGACACCGTCACTCCCCCGGCCCAGACGATCAAGTACGCGCGCACCGCTCCCCGCGGGCAGATCAAGACCTACGACGCCGGCCATTTCGACTTCTACCTCGGCGCGCCGTTCGAGGCGACTGGTCCGCGACCAGATCGAGTTCCTCACCCGGCATCTCCAGCCATCGCCTTCGCGATCGACGCCGGAACGAGCGCGGGTGCGCAAGCCGTGAACTTCGCCTCGCTACCCGACCGCCGCGCCGAGCTCGACCCGACCGTGGCCCGCCGTCTCGGACTCGCGGCACTCGCTCACCAATGCCGAGTTGCTGCAGCGAATCCGCGCGGCAGCGCGTCACCTGCAGGAGTTCGGCATCCAAGCGGGCGACGTCGTCGCGCTCAAGCTGACCAACCGGCTCGAGTTCGTCGTGCTGCTCTTTGCCGTGTGGCGACTCGGCGCCACCGTCACGCCGATCAACCCGAGCATGACCGAGCTCGAGGTCGGGCGGCAGCTCGACGACTCCGGCGCACGTCATAACCCTCGACTAACGATCGCTACCGACTCCGAACCGGATGCTCACAATCCAAAGGATCATTTCGATGACGTCCCTGCACGACCCACTCACGCTGCCCAACGGCCACGTGCTGTCCAACCGCATCATGAAATCCGCACTGAGCGAAGGACTCGGCAATAGGCACAACGCCCCTGACGAGCGCCTAGTGACGCTCTACAGGACCTGGAGCCAGGGCGGGTACGGCCTGCTGATCACCGGAAACGTCATGATTGATCGCACCCAGCTGGGTGAGCCGGGCAATGTTGTCATCGAAGACGAGCGCGACC
Organism: uncultured Actinomycetota bacterium; assembly: GCA_963839995.1. Lineage (GTDB taxonomy): Bacteria > Actinomycetota > Actinomycetes > Mycobacteriales > Jatrophihabitantaceae > CAWIUB01. The sequence goes on from CAWIXH010000005.1 coordinate 57,065, forward strand.
TGGACGCGCTGACCCGTTGGACCAAGACGACGCATGACGCCGGCGTCCGGATCTGGGCGCAGCTGAACCATCCAGGACGCCAGACGAACCTGCTCGCCCTCAGGCACACCCCGGTCGCGCCGAGCCCGATCGCGCTCAAGCTGCCCGGCGCAGCAATACCGCGCGAGCTGACCTCGCACGAGATCGAGGACATCATCGAGCGCTTCGCAACTGCTGCAGCCGTGTGTGAGACAGCTGGGTTCGACGGTGTGCAGGTGCACGGCGCACACGGCTACCTGGTCTCGCAATTCCTCTCGCCGTTGTCGAACCAGCGTCGCGTCCGATGACGTGCCGCGCGATGACCCATTGCAAGACCTCGTTGGCTCCTTCGAAGATCTCGAGGATCTTGGCGTCACGGCAAAACTCCTCGAGGCGGAACGTCTCTCCGGTGGCGGCGACCTGGCGGGCGACAGATTGTCGAGGCCTGGTCAGACGGTGTGGACGATCAGCCCGTCGATGCCTTCGAAGTCGTCCGGATTGCGGGTGAAGACGGGCAGGTCGTGGGCGACTGCGGTTGCCGCGATCAGCGCGTCGTAGGCGCGTGCCTGAGTTTTGCGCCCGGATCGGCGAAGCGAGGCGGCGACGCGGCCGAACGTGCGCGCGCAGGAAGCATCGAACGGGATCGGGTCGAAGTCCGCCTCCGCCTGCTGTAGGTGGGCCTGCCGCGCAGCGCGCTGCCGGGCATTCGTTGCCACCAGCGCGCCGACCGAGAGTTCGGCGAGAGTGATCGCGCTGATCAGGCACTCCTCGGGCAGGACAGCTACATCGATGTCGGCGAGGTCGATCACCGCCGAGGTGTCCAACACCCCGCGACCGATAACTTGCTCGGTCACAGACCGGGGTCCAGGATCTGCTCAAGATCGGCACGGAGCCGATCGAAATCGAGTTTCGGAAGGGTACGGCGGGCCGCGATCAACTCGGCAGTGGTCCGCGCCCTGCGACGCAACGGCACGATCTCGGCGACTTCGGCTCCATCACGGGTGACGACCAGGGACTCGCCGCGGGCGACTCGGTCGAGCACTTCGCCGCCGTGGTTGCGCAGTTCCCGCACCGAAACCGTTCCCATGACCCAATCGTATCACCGGTGAGACAGCAGGCCGATTTGCTGGACGCCCTCGATGTGCGGCGCCGCGCCCCTGGGCCGGTGTTAGCGCTCCTTACCGACGGCCCGCTTCCGGCTCGCGCGCCCGGCTGGCTGTATTGGTTTTGCTGCTGTTTACGGTTGGGCGATAAACCCGAAGCAACGCCGTCGGCAACGTGACCGCGGTGCCTGCCGGCGACCCCAGCCGCATCGCCCGGAGCAGGCCCACCCCGCAGTGGCGGCTGGTAACCGCACACGCGACGAGTCGCACGGGCGCTGCACCGACTGTATTCGAACGTAAAATGCGTTCTGCACACACGCGAGCGAAGCGTGCGTGTTTACAGCTGGAGCCCCCGTATTTGGCAGGTTCCGGGCAACATCGGCCTCCGTGGTAGCCACTCCAGGGGGCTGCGGTAGCCACCGGTGGCTACATCAGAGGCATCTTGACCAAAGCTTAGGTTTCTCGACGCATGCCCAAAACCCTTATGAAATAGGGGTTCCGTGGCGGTGGCGGTGGGATTTGAACCCACGGAGGCTTGCACCTCACACGCTTTCGAGGCGTGCTCCTTAGGCCGCTCGGACACGCCACCGTCGACGAGGGTACCGGGAGCTAGCGCCGCTGGGCGAAGAAGTCGGCGAGGAGCACCCCACATGACTGCTCGAGAACGCTGGCGACAACCTCCGGGCGGTGGTTCAGCCGCCGGTCCCGGACGACGTCCAGGAGCGAGCCGACGGCGCCCGCCTTCGGGTCCCGCGCACCGAAAACCAGCCGATCGACCCTGGACAGGACGATCGCCCCGGCGCACATCGTGCACGGTTCGAGTGTGACGACCAGGGTGCAGCCGACGAGTTGCCACGAGTCCAGTGCCGCGCCGGCCCGGCGGAGCGCGACGAGCTCGGCGTGGGCGGTGGGATCATTCGTGCGCTCGCGCTCGTTGTGCGCGGACGCGATCACCACGCCAGTTGGGTCGAGGACGACCGCGCCGATCGGCACATCGCCGGACAAGACAGCCTCGCGGGCGACCGCGAGCGCTGCCCTCATCGCCGGCTCCCACACACTCACGCCGGCCTCCACCTGCCCTGCACCCCGCGATGATCTTGGATCATCAGCGCAGAGGCTCACACCCGGACGGCTTCGAACGCCTCCGCGCAGCCCGCGCGTTCGCACACCGCGACGATAAGGTCGACCGGCAGCGTCCCCTCCTGGGCGCACAACGCCAGCAGTTCCGCGTCGGACGTCCCCAGGTCGGCGACCACCGTCGGATCGCCGAACGGCGCGCTCTCGTAAGCGGGAGGTGCATCGTCATCGTCCAGGACGTCGCCACCGATCGGTTCGAGCTCGTCGGCCACGAGCGCGGCCAGCTGATACGCGACTGCGGCGTGCCCGTCGGAGATGAAGAACCGCGCCTCGTCCTCGCCGTCGACTCGCGCTAGCACGGCGTACTCGTCGTCTTCTTCCACGACGACGAGCCTGATGTCCGCGGGGACGTCGCGGGCCGCATCGGTGATGTCGTCGATAGTCTCGCAGCTGTCCAGATCCAACTCGGACGCGCGCCAGCGGCTGCCCCGACGGGTCAGTACGGCAGCGAACGCGGACACGACGACCGACCCATCAGACCTGTGCTGACTCGGTTGCGCGGGCGTACGGCTCGGCAAGACCGATGCGCTCGATGATTGTTTCGAGCATCTCGTCGGGATAGGCATCCAGGTCGTCGAGGATGCCTTCCATCTCCTCCTCGGACAGGTTGAGGTCGGTGAACAGGTCAAGGTCGCCGATCGGCCAGACCTCGTCGAGCTCGTCGTCGTCGGGGGGATCCTCGCCGAGCCGGTCGAGTACCTGCCGGGCCAGCGGGTATTCGACCGCGGCGGTCAGGTCGCTGAGCATCAGCGAGATCCGCGCACCGTCCAGCCGCGCGATCAGGAAGAACTCCTCGTCTACGCTGGCGACCACGAACGGCCCGCCCTCGGGCGGCTGCGACCGCAGTGCCGACAGCAGCACGCCCAGATCACCAAGCACGGCGGGCGGCAGCGGCTCGCACCGCCATTGCCCCGAGTCGCGAAAGGCCGCGATCGCGTAGCCGCCTTGCGCCATCCCGTGTCACCACCCGGTGGATTACCTGCTGAGTGCGTCGATCCTGACACGTTCACAGTGCCGCCTCTAGTGCCGGACGGCAACAGCGATACCGTGCGCCGGTGCGCATCGGCTCGGGGGGGTCATGACCGCCGCGTTCGGCCGCGTCGCCGTCCTCGGGCTCGGCCTGATCGGTGGCTCGCTGTTGCACGCCATCCGGCAGGCGGGTCTGGACGTCGTCGGGTACGACGTCGACCCGCAGACGGCTTCGGCCGCGAGCGGCTCGGGTTTCCCCGTCGCCGCCACCGATGCGGGCGCGGCGCACGGCGCGGACCTGGTCATTCTTGCCATGCCGCTGCCCCAGGTGCCCGACGCGTTGCGCTCGCTCGCGCCGCACCTGGCCCACGGGGCGATCCTCACTGACGTCGGCACGCTCAAGACGCCGGTGCTCGCCGCGGTTCGAGCGTTCGTGCCGGCCGCCCGCTTCGTCGGCGGGCACCCGCTGGCCGGGACGGAGAACACCGGCTGGGCGGCCGCCGACCCGCTGCTTTTCCGGGACGCCCCGTGGGCGCTGACCCTCGAGCCGGACACCGACCTGGACGCGTGGCTGGCCCTCGCCGAGCTGGCCTGCGACCTAGGCGCCAAGCCCGTTCCCGCCGTCGCCGCCGAACAGGACGAGGCGGTCGCGCGGGTGATCGGCCTGCCGCATGTGCTGGCCGAAGCACTCGCGCTGACCGGCCTGGTCGGCGGTCCGCTGGGGCTGAGCCTCGCCGCCGGCTCGTACATGACCGGATCGCGCGTTGCCCGGACGCGGCCGGACCTGGTGGCGACCTGGTGCGATGACAACCCCGCTTTGGTCGACGCCCTCGACGACGTCATCGGCCAGCTGACGGCAACCCGGGACATGCTCGCCGCGCATGGGTCAATGATCGAGCTGGCCGTAGCCGGGCACGCGGCCCGGCTGGATTGGGAGCACCGGCAATTCGAGCCGGTCGAGCTCACCGCCGACCCGGGGACCCTACGGCTGCATGGCCGCAACGGCGGGTGGATCACCGCGGTATTGCGCGACGACGACGGTATCCGGCTGCTGGGCATGCGGCCGGCCGAATGATCACCGGGGTTCCCCTCGTCGAAGTCGTCAGATCAGGGGTCGTCGAGAGCCTTCACCGCGGTCACCTGGTCGCGATCGACGGCGTGGGCCGCGTCGTGGTGTCGCTCGGTGATGTCGCTCAACCCGTCTTTCCGCGCTCGTCGAACAAACCGCTGCAGGCCGTGGGGATGCGCCGACTGGGTCTGGATTTGCCGCCCGGCCAACTGGCACTGGCCGCGGCGTCGCATTCCGGCGAGCCGAGGCACGTGGAGCTGGCCCGCGAGATGCTCGCGGGCGGAGGATTGCACGAGGACGACCTGGGCTGCCCGCCGGATTGGCCCCTCGATGAAGCGGCCCGCGAACAGTGGATCGCCGGCGGCGCGCCCAAACGACGCATTGCGATGAACTGTTCCGGAAAGCACGCCGCGATGCTGCTCACCGCTCGGGCAAACGGCTGGCCCAGCGAGGGCTACCTCGCGCCGGGCCATCCGCTGCAGCAGTCGTTGCGCGCGACGGTGTCCGATCTGGCCGGCGAGGCGGTCGCGCACACAGCCGTCGACGGCTGCGGGGCGCCGCTGTTCGCGCTCAGCCTGCACGGCGTCGCCCGGGCGTTCGCCCGTCTCGCGCTCGCGACTGGCGGTGCCGAACGAGACGTCGCCGACGCCATGCGCCGACACCCCGAACTGGTCGCGGGCACCGGCCGCTCGGCCACCCTGCTGATGGCGGGCCTGCCCGGGGCGATCGCCAAGGACGGCGCCGAGGGCATGTACGCGGCCGCGCTGCCGAACGGTGGCGCCGTGGCCATCAAGATCGACGACGGGGCCCAGCGCGCCGCCGAGCGGGCCATCGTCGCCGGACTGCAGCGGCTCGGCGTGGCCGCGCCGGTATTGGACGAGCTGGCCGAAGCCCCGGTCCTGGCCGGTGGCGTGGTGGTTGGCGCCGTGCGGTTCACCGCGTGGCGTCGTTAGACCGCACCGGCCCGCTACCGTTTCCGGCATGACGGACCTCGGTACGCCGGCGGCGGCCATCCGGTCGTCGCCGGGCGAACCGGCACAGGTAGCCATCGACATTCCGGAACGGCTCAGCTATCGGATCAAGCGCGCCGTGCTCGGCAAGCCGCTGGTCAACGCGGCGCTGCACGAAGAGAAGCTGTCGAAGAAAAGCGCGCTGGGCGTGCTGTCGAGCGACTGCATCTCCTCGTCTGCGTACGGCTCGGAGGAGATGCTGATCGTCCTGCTCGGTGTCTTCGGGTTGACCGGATTCAATATCCTGCTGCCGATGACGGCGGCTGTGATCGTCGTCCTCGTCATCATGACCTTGTCCTACCGCGAGGTCGTGTCCATCTATACCAGGGCCGGCGGCTCGTATGTGGTGTCGCGGGAGAACTTTGGCCCAGTGGTGGCCCAGATCGCTTCGGTAGCACTGCTGATTGACTACATCGTGACGGTCGCCGTGCAGGCTGCCGCTGGAACCGCGGCGATCACGTCACTCGTGACGGCCCTGTCGTCTTACACCCTCGAAATCACGGTCGCGCTCGTGCTGCTGCTGGCGTACGGCAACCTGCGGGGCGTTCGTGAGGCAGGCAAGGCGTTCGCCTTCCCGACTTACTTGTTCGTCTGCTCCGTAGGTCTGGTGATCGTCGTGGGCATCGTCCGGGAGATTCTCGGTGACCTGCCACAATACGGCCACATGCCCGGGATGATTGACGTCACAAATCAGCACCACGCGATCTTGTCCGGCGTCTCGATCTTCGTGCTGCTGAAGGCCTTCGCGAACGGTGGGGCGTCACTGACCGGGCTGGAAGCAATCTCGGATGGGGTGAGCGCGTTCAAGCCGCCTCCCGGCCCGAACGCCCGAAAGACGTTGACGATCATGAGCGTGCTGCTTGGCTCGCTGGTGCTGGGCATCTCCTACCTGTCGTACGAAACGCATGCCACGCCATACGTGAGCGGCACGCCTACCGTGATCAGCCAGGTCGCTAAGGCGGCGTTCGGCACGAACTGGTACGGCCACCTCGGCTTCGTGATCGTGCAGCTCGCGACGGCGTTAATCCTGTTCACCGGGGCAAACACGCCGTTCACCGGATTCCCGTACCTCGCCAGCTTCGTCGCGGAGGACTCGTTCCTGCCCCGCCAACTCACCCGGCGCGGCCATCGACTGGCGTTCAGCAACGGCATCATCGTCCTTACCGTCAGTGCGCTTGCCCTGCTACTCAGCGTCGGCGCGCACGTCGACAAGCTGATCCCGTTTTACGCCATCGGCGTGTTCACCGGCTTCACCATGGCGGGCTTCGGGATGGCGAAATACCACAGCACCCATCGCCAGCCCGGTTGGCGCCGCAAACTCGCCATCAACTTCACCGGAGGCGTCGTCTCCCTGCTCATCGTGCTGATCTTCGCCGTGGTGAAGTTCACCGAGGGGGCATGGCTCGTCGTGGTGTTGTTCCCGATCATGTTTCTAGTGCTCATGCGCCTCAACCAGCAATACCGGCGCGAGGCGCGCTCGTTAGACCTGGTCACCGCCACCCAGCCCGATGGCAGCATGATGCACTACCCGCGGCACGTCGTGATCGTGCTGATCGACCGGCTTGACCTAGCCGTGCTGCGCGCGTTGCGTTACGCCGGGAGCCTGCGACCGACCGAGATTCGCGCCGTTCATCTCATGATCGACAGTGACGTGGCGCACGAGCTGGAGCAGGCCTGGATCGATCGGGGGCTCGGCGACCGGATTCCGTTGCATATAGCGGAGTGCCCCGACCGGCGGATCGTTCGCGGCGCCGCGGAACTGGCGCTCGCCGCCGTTGTACAAGATCGTGCCGAGGTCACCGTCCTGCTGCCGCGCCGCACCTTCCGGCGTCTGTCGCAGCGGTTGCTGCATGACCGGACGGCTGACCGGCTGGCCGCGGCTCTCGGCCGCATCCCCCACGTCTCGGCAACGATCGTGCCGTTCGACACGACGTTGACCCAGGAGGCGGAGGAGCGGCTGGATATGCGGCAGCGAGTCGCGGCTAAGGAGCCCGCACTCGCCTCGACCCGGGTCGAGACGGGCACCGACGACGACGCCGTAGGGGTTGCTGCCCATGAAGCCCGCGGGGGCACGACGCCTATCGGCAGCGTCTCGTGGAAGCAGCGGGTGACCATCGAGGGACGTGTCAAGATCGTCCAGGTAGGCACCAAGGCCGGCAAGTCGCTCGAGGCGCAGGTGTTCGACGAGACTGGCGGCATGCGGTTGCTCTTCTTCGGCCGGACGAAGATCCCAGGCATCGTGCCGGGCGCAATCGTGCGGGCCACCGGCACGGTCGGCGAGTACAAGGGGCACCTTGCCCTGGCCAATCCGCGCTACGAGTTGCTGTCCTCGGACGGGACGCACGAGCCCGCCCCGTCCTAGTCGACCTGTTCGACCTGCGGTATGCCGGGCCGCGCCAGGGGTCGAACGACCTGCGTGTCGTCAGGTTGTCCGGATTCGCGGATGCCGTAGCGGGCGTAGAACCGGCGCAGCGGGCCGGGCGCCCACCAGTTGGCCGTGCCGAGCACCCGCATGGTGGCCGGTACGAGGATGGATCGCACCACCGTGGCGTCGATCAGGATGCCGACGAACATCGCCACCCCGATGAGCTTGATGAACGTGATCGACGAGGTCGAGAATGCGCCGATCACCACCATGAGCAGCATCGCTGCCGAGGTGATGATGCGCCCACTGCGTTGCAGCCCGGTCGCGACGGCCTGCGTGTTGTCACCGATGAGGTCGTACTGCTCACGGATTCGGGACAACAGGAACACCTCGTAGTCCGTCGAGAGCCCGAACACGATCGCCAGCACCAGGATCGGCTGGGCAGCGTCGATCGAGCCGGTGGGGGTGAAGCCGAGGACCCCGGACAGGTGTCCCTCGCCGAAGATCCAGGTGACCACGCCGAACGACGCACCCAACGAGAGCACGTTCATGACGATTGCCTTGATCGGGAGCACGATCGAACCGAAGGCCAGGAATAGCAGGACGAACGTCGACAGCGCGATGATCAGGGCCATCCACGGCAGTCGCTGCCCGAGGCCGTGTAGCCGGTCGACGATTTGCGCGGTTGCACCGCCGACGTGGACGTCGCGGACGTGCGCGGGCGGGGTCAGATCGCGGACGCCGGCCAGGACCGACTTTGCGCCACCGGCCAGCGCCTCACCGGCGTATGTCACGCTGACCACCGCCGTGTCGCCACGGACTGCCGAGACGCTCGCGCTCGTCGCACCGGGCACCGCCCGGGCCTGCTGCACATAGCCACCGATCGCGGCCTGCCCCTGCGCGCTCGCGGCCGGCGTGTCCAGGTTCAGCACGGCCTGGATCGGCTGCGAGGTGTTGTCCGGGAAATCACGAAGCAGCGTGTCGGATACCTGGCGGGACTCGGCGGACGCCGGCAGGACGCGCGCGTCGACGCCGCCGAACGTGACCTGCAAGAACGGCGAGGCGAGGGCCAGCAGCAAGGCCGTGGCGGCCACGATGTAGAGGACGGGCCGGCGCATCACGCTCATCGCCAGGCGGTACCAGAAGCCGTGATGCTCCGCCGTCACGGCCCGCCTGCCCATGCCAACCCGGCGCAGCAGCGGCCGCACCGACCAAGCGTCTACCCGGCGTCCGAGCAGCAGCAACAACGCCGGCAACACGGTGAGGGCCCCGACCGCGTCGACCAGAACGGCTGCGATGCCGCCCATGCCCATCGAGCGCAGGAACACCTGCGGGAAGATCAGCAGCCCGGACAGCGCCACCGCCACCGTGGTCGCCGAGACCGCGACCGTGCGGCCCGCCGTCGCCATCGTCCGGACGACGGCATCCGGCACGTTCCGGCCGGTGGCGAGCTCTTCGCGGAATCGGCTGACGATGAACAGCCCGTAGTCGATCGCGAGCCCCAGGCCCATGATCGTCACGATGTTGACTGCGAAGATCGACACGTCGGTGAAGGTGCTCAGCCCCTTGAGGGCGGTGAAGGCACCTAGGATCGCCAGACCGCCGATCGCCAGTGGCAGCAGTGCGGCGACCAAGCTGCCGAAGACGAACACCATCAATATCAGCAGAATCGGCAGGGACAGCATCTCGGCGCGGGCGATATCACTGCTCACCCGGTCGCTGATGTCGCTGTTGACGCCGCCCGTGCCGCCGATTTGGACGGTGTAGCCGGTGCCCTTCACCGAGTCACGCAGCGGGTCGTACGCGGTGGTCTTGATGCTCCTGTCGCGGTCCTTCAGCGACACGGCTGCGAAGGTGGCGTGCCGGTCGGTGCTGACGAGCGTGGGCGACCGGGTGTCCCAGTAGGTGTGTACCGCCGTCGCGGTGGCCGCCGGGAACTGCCGCATCGCCGTGTCGACCGCGGTCTGATATGCCGGATCGTCGACAGTGATCTCGGGGTTGCGAAAGAGCACGACCACGTCCGTGGTGGAGCCGCCGATCCGGTCGTCGATCAGCTGCTGCGCCTGCGAGGATTCGCTCTTCGGGTCGTCGAATCCACCGTTGACCAGCGAGCCGAAGACGCTCATACCCCATACGACGCCGACCGCGACGAATGTGAGCGCGCCGGCCAGCACCCACCGCCGCCGCCTGATGATGACCTGTGCCCACCACGCGAACATTGACCCTCCAGACTTCCGAGAACATGCATTGCTTAAGTGAACAATGTTCACGGTGAACACTGTTCACTATGCTGGCTGCTATGTCCCGCGTCAAGCCCCAGCTCGCCGAGGCCTCTCAGTCGACTCGCAGGCAGCGAGTCCGGGCGGCGACCACGGCCGAGATTCTGGGATCGGCCCGCGAGCTGCTTGTCGCCGGCGGGACGGAGTCGGTGACGCTGCGCGGGATCGCCAGCTCCCTCGGCATGACCGCGCCCGCCCTCTATCGATACTTCGCCAGCCGCGAACGGCTGCTCGGCGCGCTGATCGACGATCTCTACACGGAGCTCGCCCAGCAGTTGCAGGCGGCGCGCGATGCAGACCCCGACGCGGTGCTGAAGACGCGCTTCCTCGACACCTCGTTCGCGTTCCGCCGGTGGGCGCTGGATCATCGGCCGGAATTCGGCCTGTTGTTCGGCGCCCCGATCCCCGGCGTGCCCGACCACGTCGAGCGCGAGGCGGCTGGCGGGAACCGCGGCCAGGCCTTCGGCCAGGTGTGGCTCGACCTGTTCGTCGAGCTGTGGCGTCAGCACCCCGAGGTCGTTCCTTCCGACGAGGATGTGCCGGCCGACTTGCGCAAGCAGCTGGCCGATTACCACCGGCAGACGGGTGCCCTGGTCCCGATCGGGGCGATCGCGCTCTACCTCGGTTGCTGGATGCGCCTCTACGGTGCGGTGGCCACCGAGGCGTTCGGGCACCTGAACTTCGCTCTACGGGACGGCGACGCCGAGGCCCTGTTCCGCGATCTGATGGACGAGCTGGCCGCGCGGCTCGGCCTGATGCACTGAGCCCGCGGCCGTTTGGAACCGCTCGGTGCGTCCCCTATGCTGGGCGGGTCCATCAACGGGGCTCGGCTAGCATGGAGCGGTTGACCGCCCTCATCGTCTAGAGGCCCAGGACGCCGCCCTTTCAAGGCGGTAGCACGGGTTCGAATCCCGTTGGGGGCACGGTCTTACTTGCTGTAGCACGGCAAACCGAGGCCCCGTAGCTCAGCTGGTTAGAGCGCCGCCCTGTCACGGCGGAGGTCGCCGGTTCAAGTCCGGTCGGGGTCGCTTCGCTTCATTGGACCGCATCTGACGCCCGAAGCCCAGCTCGTGATCTTGGACTTGGTCGCTATTTGACACCAAGTCCAAGATCATCAGGCTAGGGCGGCGACGCCCTGCACGCGTACGGTTCGAGGATGCCTACGCCGACGTTGCTCCTTGCCGTACACGGCACCCGATCCCTCGCCGGAGCGTCGGCGCTGCGCGAATTGCTGGAGCTGGTCCGCGCGGCACGCCCGGCCATCGACGCGCGGCTGAGCTTCGTCGACGTCCTGGAGCCGAGTCTGCGCACGGCCGCCGCAGCGGTCCGCGGCCCGCTGGTCGTCGTCCCGGGCCTCCTGTCAGCGGGCTACCACGTTCACGACGACATCCCGTCCGTGCTCGCCGGACGCCCGAACACCGTCGTGGCGCGGCACCTGGGCCCGGATCCACTAATCACCGACGTGCTCGCGTCCCGGTTGCGCGCCGCATCCGGGCTGCCAGCCGACCTGGTCGCCCTCGTCGCGGTCGGCTCAAGTGATCGGGGATCGCGCGTCGATGTCGACGCAGCGGCAGCCGAGCTAGCGAACCGGCTGGGGGTGCGAGTAGACGTGACGATCGTCGGGCCGGGGCTGGCGTCCCACCTTGTGGACCTCGCCCGCAGTGGACGGCTCGCCGTGGCGCCGTACCTGCTCGCCGAGGGGCAGTTCGCCGACGCGGTACGCCGAGCTGCGCCAGACGGCGTGCCGGTCACCGACCCACTCGGCCCGGACGCTCGCCTCGCGCAACTGATCCTGCGCCGCTACGACGAGGCTGCGCTCACGCTCGTCGGCCCGGGCCCGGCCCGGTAGACTGCGCGCGGTTGCGGCACCGCGGTGCCGTCCCGGCCAGGTAGCTCAGTCGGTACGAGCGACCGCCTGAAAAGCGGTAGGTCGGCGGTTCGATCCCGCCCCTGGCCACCCAATGAAGGCCCCGGATTCCATGCTGCTTCTCGACGCCGCGGACCCTCCGCGTCAGCCGGCACGATGGCTGATCGGCGCGGTACTTGGACTACCGGCAAGGCGAGGTTCTCGGTCTCCGCTGGGAAGACCTGGACCCGGCGGCAAGCACGCTGACGGTGGCGCGTCAGCTGCAGCGTCGGGTGTGGCAGCACGGATGTGGCTCGCCTTCTTGCGGACGCAAACGCGGGACCGACTGCCCGAGACGCTTCGGCGGCGGACTCGTCACCTCAGAGCCGAAATCGGTGGCCGGTCGGCGAACGATCGCCCTCGCTCCGATCGCCCTCGGCAGGCTGACCGCGCACCGCAAGCGCCAAGCCGCCGAACGCCTCGCGGCGGAGTATTGGGACGACAACGGGTGGATGTTCCCCGACGAATGGGGACGGCCGATGGATCCGCAACTGGACTACCGCGCCTGGCGGCGCCTGTGCGAGGACGCCGGCATCCCGGTGCGACGGCTGCACGATCTGCGCCACACGGCGGCGACGCTGCTGCTCGAGGCTGAGGTCGACCTCAAGTCGGCGGGACAAGTTCTCGGACACGGCACCGTGTCGCAAACGGCTGCGTACACCCATGTTACTCGCAGACCGAAAGGCGGCGGCCGCACGGGCCGTCGAAGCACACGTTTTCGGCCGATCCGAAGTGTCCTGACAGGCGTCGCGGCGGGCCCAATGCTGCGACTGGACACGCATGCCTTGCATTTCACGAATGATTCCCGCGCGAAATGCAAGGGAACTACTGATAGTGTTGCATTGTGCGTGCAGAAATGTTCGTAAACAGTCCGATGGGCGCGCTCATCGCGATCAACGGGACCGACCCGCGCTGGGGCGATTGGTCGCATGTCGCATTCGTCCCCGAGCCGCTTCCAGACCATAGCCCACGGCTATCCGCGGCCGCCTTCAACGCAGTAGCGAACGCGCGTGCCGCGCTCGCGGGACTGGACGCATCGGCACGCCAGCTCCCCAACCCTGCCCTGCTGCGCCAGCCCACGCTCCGCCAAGAGGCGCAGAGTACCTCTGCACTCGAGGGAACCTACGCACCGCTCGAGGACGTTCTCGGAGCGGATGCAGATGATGAGCCTTCCGACGCCGCCATGCGCGAAGTGCTCAACTATGTTCTCGCTGCCAGCAGGGCGTTCCAGTGGCTCGCAGACGGCCGCCCGATCACGGTGGGGTTACTCCAATCCATCCAGCGAACCTTGGTCTCCGGCACCATGGCGGACACCGAACAGGCCGGCCACATCAGGACCAAGCAGGTCGTGATCGGTAGCCATCGCGGTGCACGTGTTCAAGACGCTCGATTCATCCCACCGCCGCCCGGCATCGACCTCGAGGCCCGAGTACGTGACTGCGTCGACTGGCTTGCCACCCGCCACGCCGACATCGACCCTTTGGTCGCGGCGGGCATGGCTCACTATCAGTTCGAGACCTTGCACCCGTTCAACGACGGCAACGGTCGCATCGGCCGGTTGCTCATCGTCCTGCACCTGCAAGCAATGGGAGTTCTGTCTGAACCCACCTTGACGGTCTCGCCGTGGTTCGAAGCGCGACGGTCGGACTACTACGACCGGCTCCTCGGTGTAAGTACAACGGACGACTGGGACGCATGGATCAAGTTCTTCGCCGATGGCGTCGCGGCCGCAGCAGACACCACTGGAACCCAGTTGATCGATCTGCTCCGTGTTCAGACTGCCCTGAAGGCGAGGGTGCGAGCCGCGGGGCTACGAGCCGAGAACGCCATGCGCCTGGTCGACTACGCGCTCGCCCAACCGATCTTCAAGGTCCGCCAGGTAGAGCGGCATCTCGGCGTGACATACCCCCGGGCTAACGCCCTAGTCGGGCAGCTCGTTGCCGCTGACGTCCTCCGCCAACGTGGCGACAACACCTACGATCGGCGCTTCGCCGCTCCGGACGTGCTTGCCGTCCTGCTGCGTTAGCAAACGAGCTGTGCGGGGCGCTCACCACGATCCCCGTCGCCCTGAGACACGCCGTCGTTGACAGAGGGTCGCCGATCTGCGTGCGTGCTGGCGTTCATCGGCTGCGCACGCCGCGAACCAGCCGTGGCAATGAGCCGCGCTTCGCCGTCGTCGTCCAGTCCGACTCACTGCCCCGGTCAACCTTGCTCGTCGCCCCGACCTCTACCTCGGCCCGAGCGGCGAGCTTCCGGCCCGAGGTCGTAGTCGCCGGCCGCCCCACCCGCGTCTTGGTCGAGCAGAGTCCACGATCTGGGTGGCGGCGGGGAAACGCTGGTCGGCGAGGTTCCAGATCCATCGTGCGCCGTCGCCCAGGACGATCAGCTGACGAATCTGTTCGCTGCCGCGGCGACACGCTTCGGCCTGGACGAGGTCCGCGAAGTGCTCGACCGGGTCCAGGGTCGCCAGGTAGCTGGTCGAGTCCCGGTCGCGGACCGGCCGGCCGTCGGTGTCGGTTGTGGTCTGGGTGAACAGGGCCGCGAGTTTCACCTCGCGGGTCCGGGCCCGCCCGTCGGGTCCTTTGCCGACGCGGCCGGCGGTCTCGGTCGGCGTCATCGGCACGCCGGTGCCATCGACGGTGAGGTAGAGCATGTCTGGGATCGGTCCAGGTGGTGGCAGTGGGATGAGCCGGCCGGTCAGGATCGCGTTGGTCTGCTCATCGAGCGCGGTCGCGGCGATCGTGCCGTCGGCTTCAGCGCAGCGTTCTACGCGTTTGGTCGTGAGGGTGATCCCGGCCAGATCAGCAAGCAGCGCGGATGCTTGAGCGAACGGCACGGCTGTCCCGGCCCGGTCGGTCATCGCCCGCAGTCCGGGTGACAACGACGCGCCGACCACGTCGAGCTGGTCATCGATCGGTGCCTGGCCGTGTCGGCATTCGGTGCAGTGGTACCAAGCGCGACGCAACATGATCGGCCCCAGGACGGTGTCCAACGACTTGCTGCGGTAGGCGAGGAAGTGCGCCTGATGCCCGGCGCCGCAATCGACCCGCGGGCCGCAGTGTCCGGGATCGGCAGCCAGCAGTTGCTCCAGCAGCGACGCGCCGAGGGTGGTCATCGCGGTCCGGATCGCCAGTTCGACCGCGGCCATACCCTCCCCGCCCCCGGCGCCCGAACCAGAGTTCAGTGCGTGCGCGGCCAGCTCGGACAGGCGGGCTACCTCGGCCGCGAACGCCTCTTGGAGCCCGGCGTAGAGCCCCCTTTTTGGCCGGCGGTGCCAGCCCTCGGATCGGTGTGGTCGCCACCGGCCCCCTCAGCCAGCGGCGAGAGCGGTCTAGCCGTGCAGATCGACTCGCTGACCTGGATCAGCTCGTCCACGAGCTGTCTGAACCGCTTGTAGTTGTCGACCTCGACCCTGGCCTTCGCCAGTTCCGGGCCGGGTCGCAGATGGACCGTCACCGTCTTGCCGGCGACCTTCCTGGTCAGCAGGTGTTGTGGGCCGTGGCCGGGGTGCGCCGGATCGGCGCAGGCGCAGTTCGCCTTGCCACAGCGGCGCATCACCGCCGACAGGCTGCCCGGACGAAATCTCCGACCGCCGCCAAGTCGACGCGTAGCCGATCGCGACGGCGTTCGAGTTCGGGCAAGCCCATGGATCGATCATCCTCATCTCCTAACCTGGGAGTATATGCACTCTCAGACTAAAACGGACCACCCCAATCATGGGGAACTCCCACGATCACCTACATCCGTTCGACAGCCGCCGTCGATCCGACCCGCCTAGGCGAGCACGCCGGGCGTCTCAGCTTCGATGAGCTGCGACAAGTCGATGCCGCGTTGCGATTGGTCTTCGAGTTGTAGCAGCGCGCCCGATCCGACCGATCCGACCGGAACTGCCGCCGGTCGGTGATCCGGAACACCCATCAGTCTGGGTCGCCGAGACCCTGGAGTGCCTACCGCTCTGCGCTCCACGTCATGACGAACCGAGTGTGCGTGGGGACGAACTCGAGTCCCGCCTCGGCGGCTTCTGCAGCGGACACGAGGCGGTCTTGTCCAGGGACGAGCATCGCGTCCTGGACATCGATGGACTCTGGCTCGCCGAGGTAGCCGCGCTCGGATGCGGCGACCCGGCCGGCGTGCAGGTCAGACTCGAGAAGAGACAGGTCGTTCGTGAGTGGAATGGCGCCGGAATAGGTCCACGAGGGCCGCCCGGTTCGCTCAGTCATTGCTGCCCCCTCGATGCGCCCATTTCGTCATTCTCGCGAGCACGATCGGCACCAGACAGCCGACCGCGGGGCTGGCTTCACCGCCTGCCGCTCTGAAGCCTGCCACGGGACGAACTATGGTCCATAGCGCCCGCCGGCCTCACAGGATCGGTCCTTCATCCGCGCCATGCTGCACGACCAGCTGATCGGGGCCGGGCAGGTGCCGCACGACGGCGGCGAGCTCGTCCTGCGGCAGGCACATTAGGACGCCTCGACCGGTCGCGATCGCGAGCAGCGTTCTCTCATGCGGGTCCGGATGAGAATTCTGGACCCGATGCAAAGGGCCAAGACCACGTCGCTATTGTCATCCCAGTTCGCTTGCCAGCGTTGACGCGCAACGGGGATCCCGGGGAGATGATGAGCGGCCGCCACGTCAGTTCGGCACGGCCGACGGGGCCCAGGCGATCCCGGCTGATCATCGGCTTGGCGGTGTTGGTGACCGTCGCCGCGGTGGCGAGTGTGGTGGCGGTGCTTGTCAGCCAATCGGGCACGTCGCCTTCCGCCGCCTCGTCGAGCCGGTCGTGCACCTCCGGCGTCGCACTGACGGTCCTGGCCGCGCCCGCAATAGCGCCGACCGTCAACGACGTGGCCTCGCACTGGATGAGCGGCAGCCCCGTCGTCGACGGAGCCTGTCCGACCGTCGAGGTACGCACGTCGAGCTCATCGGCGGCGGTGGCGACGCTCGCCAAGCCCGACGTCACCATGCCCGATGTCTGGGTCCCCGACTCCTCGCTGTGGGTCCAGCGGCTGCGCGATGACACGATCGGCGTCGACTCCCCAGCGCAGAGCCTGTGGATCTATCCGCCTGTGGCCAGTTCGCCGCTGGTGCTCGCCACGACGTCCGGTCACGCGACTGCCCTCGCGGGTCCGGCCGGCAAGGGCTGGGCCAGCGCGATGTCCGCTGAAGGACCGATCTCCATGGTCGATCCGACTACGAGCACCGAGGGCCTGCTGGCGCTGCTCACCACGCAATCTCTGGTGGACGGCGCGGCCGATACCCCGAGCCACCAGCTGGTCAGCACATTCGTCGGCCTGTCCCAGTCCGTGCTCGCCAACACGGACGCGGGCTTCCTCGCCCTGAGCAAGCATCAGGCGCAGGCCTTCCCTGCAAGCGAGCAGGACGTGTTGGCCGCCGACATGGCCGCAGGCAACCCCACCGCGGTTGCCGTCTATCCGGCGGGGAAGTCGTTGTCGCTCGACTTCCCGATCGTCCAAGTCTCGCCGCCGGGCGGCGATCCGGCCCGCCGAGACGCGGCGGTGGCCTTCATCGGCCAGCTGTCAGACGGCTACGCCCAGCAGCGCATGCGCACGGCCGGGCTGCGCGACGCGGTGGGTCATCCGCTCGCCGCCGCGGACCCGTCCCTCGGTGTCGCGGCGCGCACGGTGAGCGCGCTCGGCACGCCGTCGTCCAGCCACGAGGCCGATGGTCTGCGCGTGTGGACCGCCGCGGGTCGGGGGAATCGCACGCTCGCTGTCATCGACCTCTCCGGGTCGATGTCCGAGACGGTCGGTGGCGGTCAGTCCAAGATCCAATTCGCGGCCGCCGCCGCGAAGGCCGCTGTCGACTTCTTCCCGGACACCTCGTCGCTTGGTCTGTGGGGCTTCTCCGTCGACCGCACCCCGACCGCGGACTGGAGCCAGCTCGTATCGCTCGGCCCACTCGGATCGCGCGTCGGCGCGAAGACCCGACGCCAGGCGCTGACCGCCGCGTCTGCCAGCCTGCCCAGCCTGACTGGCGGTGACACCGGCCTGTACCAGACGACGCTGGCGGGGTTCGAGGCGGTCCGCACGGGATACGATCCGTCGCAGGTGAACTCCGTCGTGCTGCTCACCGATGGCGCCAACACCGACACGTCCGGCATCGACCTGCCCACCCTGCTCAGCCGGCTGCGCAGCGAATCCAACTCGTCCCGCCCGCTGCCCATCATCACGATCGCGGTCGGCGACGACGCGGACGTCAACACGCTGAAGAAGATCTCGGCCGCCACCGGGGGCAAGACCTACCCGGTCAGCGAGCCGGGCGACATCCGCGATGCGCTCCTCGATGCGATCATCCGAGCGGGCTAGGGGCGGGCGACGCATGAAGGAACACACCGTGACCGATCCGACGCCCGACCTGCTACGAGGCCTCGTCACCCGCCGCGCCGCGCTCGCCGGGCTGGGCGGCATCGGCCTGGCGACGGTGCTCGCCGCGTGCGACAACGGGAGCTTGAAGCTGTCGAAGCCCTCGGCGTCCGCGGATCTGTCGGACGTCGAGAAGGTCGTCAACTGGTCGAACTGGCCTGACTACATCGACGTCGACAGCGACACCGGCGCGCACCCCACGCTCGACGAGTTCACCAAGCGCACCGGCATAAGGGTGAACTACACCGAGGACTACAACGCGAACGAGGAGTTCTACACGAAGGTGCGGCCGCAGTTCGCCGCCGGCCAGGACGTCGGACGCGACACCTGGTGCGCCACCGACTGGATGGTGGCTCGGCTCATCCGGCAGGGCTATCTGCAGAAGCTGGACAAGGCGAGCATCCCCAACGTGGCGAACCTGCAGTCTTCGCTGCGCGACGTCGAATACGACCCTGGCCGGCAGTACTCGCTGCCCTGGCAGAGCGGGTTCACCGGGATCGGCTACAACCCGAAAGCCACCAACGGCAAGAAGATCGAATCAGTCTCCCAGCTGTTCACCGCGCCCGAGCTCAAGGGACGGGTGACCTTGCTGACCGAGATGCAGGACACCATGGGCCTGACGATGCTCGACATGGGTATCGACCCGGCCAAGTTCACCGACGCGGACTTCGACAAGGCGATCGCGCGGCTCAGGCAGGTCAAGGCATCCGGTCAGCTGAAGGGCTTTACTGGCAACGACTACACGAAGGGCCTGGCCTCCGGGCAGATCGCGGCCTGCTTCGCCTACACCGGCGACATCGTCCAGCTGCAGAGCGACAACCCGGCGCTTGGCTACAGCCTGCCGCAGCGTGGGCACGTCATCTGGTCGGACAACTTCGTCATCCCCAATGCCGCCAGGCACAAGAAGAACGTCGAGCGACTGATCAACTACTTCTACGACCCGGCCACCATGGCCACTGTCGAGGACTACGTCAACTACATCTCGCCGGTGAACGGATCGCGGGAAGTCCTGCTCAAGTCAGATCCCGAGGTCGCGAAGAACGTCCTGATCTTCCCGACCGCGGACGTGCTCGCCCGCGCGCACGTTTTTCGCGGTGTGACTGAGGCGCAGGAGAAGCGGTACAACGCGGCGTTCCAGTCGCTGATCGGGGGCTGACTGCCGTGCGTACGGTCGTCAGCCTGCTGCTCGCGGCGGTTCTCGTTGCGGGGTGCGGCAGCAGCGGCAACGACGCTAGCACCGGCAACGCCGGAGCTTCGAGTGGCGACGCCGGCCTGCGGGTCACCAGCACCAGCTCCACCACCCCCGTGACGTCCGACCCAGCCAGCAGTTCCGCCGCAGCGCGGTCGGGCACCCTCGTCACGACGGCGGCCAGCCCATTCGGGACGGTGCTCTTCGACCGAACCGGCCAAGCCATCTACACCTTCGACGCGGAGACGAGCGGCAAGCCGACCTGCTACAGCGACTGCGCACGCGCTTGGCCGCCGGTCCTTACCACCGACCCGCCGGTCGCCGCCAGCGGTGTGCGGCAGGACTTGTTGGGGACGACGAGCCGCAGCGACGGCTCGACCCAGGTCACGTACCGGGGTAAGCCGCTGTACTTCTACGCCCACGAAGGCAAGCACCAGGTGCTCTGTCACAACGTGCGCGAATACGGCGGGCTCTGGCTCGCGGTCACACCGGCTGGCGGCCCTGCGCCCACTTGAGAACCGCATGCCTGCGCATGCAACGCAGGGGATCTCCGTCAGCCACCTGAGCTCTTGGCCGTTGACGTTGCCTCGTCCCGCTCCCTGTGTGTGGCACCACTTGGGTCGCGCGCCGCGTCGACGACGGCCGCCTCCTCCGCCCGGGCAGCCTCGAGACCGGACATCGTGCGCAGCGGAATCTCCTTGAGGAACAACGACAACACGAACGCGATCACGACCACGCAGGCGCCGACCAGGAAGACGATGCTCATCGCGTCGGAGAAGCCGACCTTGAACGGGTGGGCAAGCGCGCTGTCGATGTGCGTGAGGAACGACGTGTCGTTGATGCTGGCCGAGCCGCCGGCGATCGGCTTCAGCTGATCGGGGTGCGCGTGCGCGGCCGCCTGATAGGCGGGATCGTGCGCCGCGGTCTGGTAGGCGAACTTGATCTTGCCGGGCACCGCGGAGAACAGGATCGACAGGAAGACCGCGGTGCCCAGTGTGCCGCCGACCTGCCGGAAGAACGTCACCGACGAGGTGGCCACCCCCATGTCGCGCACCGGTACCGCGTTCTGCATGGCCAGCACGATCGTCTGCATGTTCAGGCCCAGTCCCGCACCGAAGATCAGCATGTAGAGGTCGGTATGCCACAGCGCGGTGTCGGCGCCGATCGTGTGCATGAGCAGCAGGCCGACAACCAGCAGTGCGCTGCCGATGACCGGGAAGATCTTGTAGCGGCCGGTCCGCGAGGTGATCTGGCCTGCGATCACCGAGGCGCCCATAATGCCGAGAACCATCGGCAGGAGAAGCAGCCCGGCCTCGGTGGGGGAAGCTCCCTTGACGATCTGCAGGTACAGCGGGATCGAGGCCATACCGCCGAACATCCCGATACCGATGACGAACGACTGCGAGGACCCGACCGAGAACACGCTGTTTCGGAACAGCCGCAGCGGGATGAGCGCCTCCTCGCCCATCCGCGACTCGACGAGCACGAAGGCAATGAGCCCGAGCAAGCCGAACAGGTAGCAGGCGAACGCCGCCCCGGACGCCCAACCCCACTCACGTCCCTGCTCGGCGATGATCAACAGCGGCACCAGGCCGACGACGAGCGCGGTGGCACCACCCCAGTCGATGCGGTGATCGCGGCGCTGATGGGACACGTGCAGCACACGGTTCACGACGAACAAGGCGGCAAGGCCGATCGGAACGTTGATCCAGAAGATCCAACGCCAGCCGGTGATGCCGAAGATGCTGGCCTGCCCAGCGAAGAACCCGCCGACGACCGGCCCGAGCACGCTGGACGTGCCGAACACGGCCATGAAGTAGCCCTGGTAGCGTGCCCGCTCTCGGGGGGCGACGATGTCGCCGAGGATGGCCAGCGCCATGGAGAACAGGCCGCCGGCTCCGATGCCCTGGAAGGCGCGGAACGCGGCCAGCATGTACATCGACGTCGCGAGGCCGCACAGCGCGGAGCCGAGGATGAACACCGCGATGGCGAACAGGAACAGCGGCTTGCGCCCGTAGATGTCAGACAACTTGCCGTAGAGCGGGGTCGAGATCGTCGAGGTGATCAAGAACGCGGTGGTGACCCAGGCCTGGGCGCTCAGCCCGTTCAGGTCATCGCCGATCGTCCGGATCGCGGTCGCGACAATCATCTGGTCGAGAGCCGCCAGGAACATACCCATCAGCAGCCCGGACAGGATCGTCAGAATCTGCTTGTGAGTCAGCGGCCCGTCCCGGATGGGCGTGGTAGCCGATGCAGCAGACATCAGGACTGCTCACGCTGTTCGGCAGACACCGGGCCGGCTGGCGCGGGTGGGTGATGAGCGGCGGAAGCGACGAACTGCGAGCGGAAAGCATCCTTGGCAAAGCGCGCCATCAGCGTGGCGAACTGACGGCAGTCGTCGTCGCTCCAATTGCGCAGCATGCGGGCGAGGTACTCGTTGCGCACCCGGTTGTGGTCGGCGTAGATGGCAAGGGCCTTCTCGGTCGCGACGAGCACGCTGGCCCGTCCGTCGACCGGATCAGCACGCCGCTCGACCAGACCGTCCCTGACCATGGCAGCAACCTGCCGGCTGACGGTCGAGGCGTCGGACTGGACGCAGTCGGCGAGTGTCCCCACACGCACTGGTCCCTCACTGACCAACTGCGCGATGAGCACCTGCACCGACCAGTCGACGTCGTGCTTCGCAGCCGCCAGGTACTGGGATCTCGCCCGCCCGACCGTCCGGATGAATCGGGCGAGCATGTCGCCCAAATCGGCGATGGCATCGGCGCTCGGTTGGGGCGCCGCTGATTCGGTGGCGATCGACTGGCCGGCGACGACGCCGTCCTCCGACTCGACGGCGGCAGACCAGATCACGGAGTCTCCCACTTGTTTGCGTCATACAACTACTTGCTCAACACAAGTATTGGGCTTGCGGAGCCGCACTACAAGTCGAAAACTCTCACCCGGCGGGCGCCGATCTCACCAGATCGGGCCCGTCGGTTTTGGAACTACGGGCGATCGACCGGGGTCAGGCGACGACGTTGTGGGTGTTGCCCTCCAGCAGCGAACGGACCTCGGCCTCCCGGTACCGGCGGTGCCCGCCGAGCGTGCGGATCGAGGTCAGCTTGCCGGCCTTGGCCCACCGGGTAACCGTCTTCGGGTCGACGCGAAACAGCGTCGCGACCTCCGACGGGGTGAGCAGCGGCTCTGACTCCGGGCGGTGACGAGAGCTCGTCATTCCTGTCGCCCCCCTTCTGGGAATAATGTGACGCGGGTCCTGTTCCGGCGTTACAGACCCAGTATGCACAACGGCCGGGGAAGTTCCTACCACAACTTCCCGTCGTGTCCACTCTGTGCCATCAACACCCCTTCGTGCGGTGCGGGCCCTGTGCCGGGCCATGCCGAGCGTGACGGGTCAGCCGCGGATCACACGCGTGGTCGGGTGCGAACGCCCACAGGCGCGCGGTACGCTCGGCTCACGACGATGACAACATTCCCGGCGCACGCCGCTGCATCGAGCACAGGCCCGGTGGGCCAGCCGGCAGCCGCTGCCCGGACGACCGTGTGAGCGAGGGGGTCGAGCCATGGGGCGCGGCCGTGCGAAAGCCAAGCAGACAAAGGTAGCCCGGGAACTCAAGTACAGCTCCCACCCGACTGACCTGGACGCCTTGCAGCGCGAACTGGGCGGCTCGACGCACTCCACCGACTCCTTTGCGCACGACCCGCACGGTGGCGCGGACGACGACGAGTACGACCCGGACGATTGGGCCAGCGCCTCCCGCTGATCACCGCCAGTTGGCCGGCGCCCCCAGGTAGTCGCCCGCCAGCGTGACCTCGCCCTTTCCGGCGCGGACTTCGCCGACCCGGTAGGCCGGCACCTGCCGTCCGGCCAGCAGCCGAAGGGCCGCCGATTCCTGCTCCGCGGGCAGCACCGCAACCATGCCGACGCCGAGGTTGAACGTCAGCTCCAATTGCGCGCGGCTCACCGAGCCCGTGCGCGCGACGAGATCGAAGATCGGCTGAGGCGTCCAGGTCGACCGGTCGATGACCGCTGCGGCATCGGGCGGCAGCACCCGCCGCAGGTTGCCGGCGAACCCGCCGCCGGTGATGTGCGCGAACGCGTGCACGTCGCAGTCAGCAGCCAGCGCCAGGCAGTCCCGCGCGTAGATGCGGGTCGGTTCGAGCAGCTCGTCGGCCAGCGTGCGCCCGCCCAGCTCGGCTGGCGTCGCGTCCAGCGGCACGTCGCGCAGCACGTGGCGCACCAACGAGTAGCCGTTCGAGTGCAGCCCGGACGAGCCGAGCGCGATCAGCACGTCACCGGCCCGAACCCGGTCCGCCCCGAGGACTCGGTCGGCGTTCACCACCCCGACCGCGGCACCCGAGACGTCGTACTCGTCCGGGCGCAGCACGCCGGGATGCTCCGCGGTCTCGCCACCCACGAGCGCACAGCCAGCCTGCACGCACCCTTCGGCGATGCCGCCGACGATGGCCGCGATCTTCTCCGGCACCACCTTGCCGGTGGCGATGTAGTCGGTCATGAACAGCGGCTCGGCGCCGACCACGACCAGGTCGTCGACCACCATTGCGACCAGGTCGATGCCGATCGTGTCGTGCCGGTCGACGGCCTGGGCGATCACGAGCTTGGTGCCCACCCCGTCGGTGGAGCTGGCAAGAATCGGCTGCGGGTACTTGGCGAGATCAAGCCGGAACAGCCCGGCGAATCCGCCCAGGCCGCCGAGCACTTCGGGCCGGCCGGTGCGCTTCACGGCCGCCTTCATCAGCTCGACGGCCCGCTCCCCTGCCGCAATGTCAACGCCCGCAGCGGCGTAAGACGCCTCGGATGTCACCCGCTGCGCCCGATCCCCTCCTTGTTCGACCCCGGCTGGGCGTGAGCCCGCTGCGGGTCGAACAAGTCGGGGAGGGAAGTCGCCGACCGCTCAAGGTTTGCCCAGGCGCCTGGACCTACGGTCGGCGCGCCGCCTTCGGCGGCCAGCCCTTCCAGGATGTGTTTGCCGACGATGTCGGGCAGCGGGATCGGGTACTCGCCGTCATAGCAGGCGCGGCACAGCCGGGTCTTGGGTTGCTCGCTCGCGGCGATCAGGCCGTCGAGCGAGACATAGCCGAGCGAGTCTGCGCCGATCGCGCGCCGGACTCCGTCGACGTCGAGTCCGTTGGCGATCAGCTCGGCCTTCGAGGCGAAATCGATGCCGTAGAAGCACGGCCACTTCACCGGCGGCGCCCCGATGCGGACATGCACTTCGACGGCGCCCGCCTCACGCAGCATCCGCACCAGCGCCCGCTGGGTGTTTCCTCGAATGATCGAGTCGTCGACCACGACCAGCCGCTTGCCGCGAATCACGTCGCGCAGCGGGTTGAGTTTGAGCCGGATGCCTAACTGGCGAAGCGTCTGGGACGGCTGGATAAACGTGCGCCCCACATAGCCGTTCTTGACCAGGCCCTGGCCGTAGGGGATGCCGGACTCCTCGGCGAAACCGATCGCCGCCGGGGTCCCCGACTCCGGGGACGGGATGACCAGATCGGCGTCGACCGGGTGTTCCCGGGCGAGCCGGCGGCCGATCTCGACGCGGGCCGCATGCACGTTGCGGCCGCTGATGGTGCTGTCCGGGCGGGCCACGTACACGTATTCGAACAGGCAACCCTTCGGCTCGGCGGCCGCGAAGTGCTGCGAACGCAGGCCCTCCTCGTCGACCGCGATCAGCTCGCCGGGCTCGATCTCGCGCACGAACGAGGCACCGATGACGTCCAGTGCTGCGGTCTCCGAGGTGACCACCCAGCCGCGGGACAGCCGGCCAAGCACCAGCGGCCGCACCCCCTGCGGATCGCGCGCGGCGTACAGGGTGTGCTCGTCCATGAACACCAGGCAGTAGGCGCCCCGCAGAGTGGGCAACACGTCCAGGGCGGCCTGTTCGACCGAGACGTCCGGACGGGCCGCGAGCAAAGCGGTGATCAGGTCCGAGTCGTTGGTCGTGCCCAGTTTGTTGCCCAGATCGAGCCGACGGACCTCGGCGGCCAGCGCGGCGGTGTTCACCAGGTTGCCGTTGTGGCCCAGCGCCAGACCGGTGCCGGCTCGGGTGGTGCGGAACGTCGGCTGGGCGTTCTCCCAGGTGGTGGAGCCGGTGGTCGAGTAACGGGTGTGGCCAACCGCGATGTGCCCTTGCAGGGTGTTGAGCGTGGCCTCGTCGAACACTTGCGACACCAGGCCCAGATCCTTGTAGACCACCATCGACGACCCGTCGCTGACGGCGATGCCGGCGGCCTCCTGGCCACGGTGCTGCAGTGCGTACAAGGCGAAGTAGGCGAGCTTGCTGACTTCCTCGCCCGTGGCCCAGACGCCGAAAACCCCGCATGCGTCTTGCGGCTGCTTCTCGCCCCGGATGAGATCGTGACTGAGCAAGCCGTCGCCGCGTGCCACTCCTCGAGTGTACGGGGCACCCCCCTCAACATCGGGAGGCGGCCAGGCAAGGCTCAGCTCAGGACCGGCAGATATGCGGACAGGTCGGCCCGCGTTCCGCTGGCGCGCAGCGCGTTCGCGGCGACCGCGTCGACCCAGGCGACCCGTCCGGTGGCCAAGCGCAGCCAGGTGAGCGGGTCGGTCTCGATCACGTTCGGTGGCGTGCCGCGGGTATGGCGCGGCCCGGCGATCGCCTGGACCGCGGCGAATGGCGGTACCCGGACCTCGACGGATCGCCCCGGCTGCTGTGCGGCCAGGAAGCCGACGAGGCTACGCGTCGTCTCGGCGAGGGCCTCGCGGTCGAGATGAACTGGTGCGTGCTCTGGCACGGACCGCGACAGGTCGTCGGCATGAACGACGAACTCGATCACCCGCGTGCTGACGAAGTCCGGCACGGTCGTCGGACCACGCGGCGTGTCGATGACTCGCGGCAGCGCGCCACCCAGGGCCGCCTCGACGCGTCGTTCCGCCTCGGCCAACTCGGCCCGCAATTGGTCGGGCGTGCGCTCGCGCGTGACCTGCACCGTGGACTCGTGGATCACCGCGACGTCCCGGCGATAGCGGGTGACGAACTGATGCGGCGGCAGCGGCGGAAGATCGGTGGGCCGTTGCAGCAGGCGCAGCATTCCGGTGTGCAGCAGCAGGACGTGGCCGGTCAGCGTTCGCAGGTCCCACTCGGGGAGCACCGACGGCCGTCCGAACATGGCATCGTCGAGGTCGGCCAGGAACGCCCGGATCGCTGCCGACTGGGCAAGCAGGGCGCGTGCGGTCACCCGAATAGGGCAGGCAGCGTGCCTTCGAATGCCGCCCGCAGCTCAGCCAGCGGAACCGTGAATTGCCCCTGCACCTCCAAGTCGGTGCTGAGCACGTCGACGACGCCGAGCTGTACATGCGGCAGGCTACGCGCGGCGCACAGGTCGCTGAAGCGCGCCTCGTCGCTGCGTAGCACGGTCACGATCGCTCGCCCGGCCGACTCGGCGAACAGGACGACGAACGGGTCGAGGCCCTCCGGCAGTTCCACGCTTGCGCCGATGCCATGTCCCAGGCAGCACTCGACCAGCGCCTGGGCGAGGCCGCCGTCTGACAGATCGTGCGCCGAGTCGATCAGCCCGTCACGTGAGCAGTCGATCAGGACGTCGGCCAGCAGCCGTTCGCGTTCGAGGTCCACGAGCGGTGGCCTGCCGCCGAGGAATCCGTGGACGACATTCATCCACTCCGAGCCGCCGAACTCGTCGCGCGTCTCGCCGAGCAGGTAGATCTGGGCGCCGTCCGTGTGGAACGCGAACGGGGTACGCCGCGTGACGTCGTCGATCACGCCGAGCACGCCGATCACCGGCGTGGGCAGGATCGGAGTGGCGCCGGTCTGGTTGTAGAAGCTGACGTTGCCGCCGGTCACCGGAACGCCGAGTTGCTGGCAGCCGTCGGCCAATCCCCTTACCGCTTCGGCGAATTGCCACATGACGCTGGGGTCCTCCGGCGACCCGAAGTTGAGGCAGTTGGTGACAGCGAGCGGACGGGCGCCGGTCGCGGCGACGTTGCGGTATGCCTCGGCGAGCGCCAGTTGCGCGCCGGCGTAGGGGTCGAGTCGGGCGTGACGTCCGTTCCCGTCGGTGGCAACGGCGAATCCGCGCGTCGACGTGTCGGACACCCGGACCAGGCCGGCGTTCTCCGGCTGGGCCAGCACGGTGTTTCCCATGACGTAGCGGTCGTACTGGTCGGTGACCCAGGCCTTGTCGGCCAGGTTCGGGGACGCCGCGAGGCGCAGCAGAGTTGCCCGCAGTTGGTCGCCCGTCCTAGGCCGGGGCAGGCTCGCGCCGTCGTGCTCGACCAGCGCGTCCTGCTCGATCGGTCGCTCGATCGGCCGGTCGTAGACGGGGCCGTCGTCGGCGGCGCTTCGCGGCGGGATGTCGACGATCAGCTCGCCGTGCCATGTCACCCGCAGCCGCCCGGTGTCGGTCACCGTGCCGATGACGGTGGCGTTCACGTCCCAGGTGGCGCAGATGGCCATGAACCGGTCGAGCTTGTCCGGCGCGACCACGGCCATCATGCGTTCCTGCGACTCGCTCATCAGGATCTCTTCCGGAGCGAGTGTCGGGTCCCGAAGCGGGACCCGGTCCAGCTGGACGTCCATGCCGCCGGTGCCGGCCGCCGCGAGCTCGGTGGTGGCACAAGACAGCCCGGCTGCGCCGAGGTCCTGGATGCCGACCACCAGATCCTCGGCGAAGATTGCCAGGCAGCACTCGATGAGCACCTTCTCGGCGAACGGGTCGCCCACCTGCACGCTCGGCCGCTTCTGCTGCCCCGCTCGGACAGTTCTCGACTGCGCGCTTCGCTGCGCTCCTCGCTCGCTGGCGCTCGCTGCGATGCTCATTGCGCTGTCGTCTTCGGTCTCGAACGTTGCGCTTGCCAGGACGGATGCCCCGCCGATGCCGTCGCCGCCGGTGCGGGCGCCGAAGAGGACCACGTGGTTTCCGGGTCCGTCCGCTTTGGCCAGCTTGATCGCATCGGCCCGCAGCACGCCGACGCACAGCGCGTTGACGAGCGGGTTGCCGAGGTAGGAGTCGTCGAAGCCCACCTCGCCGCCGATGTTCGGCAAGCCCAGGCAGTTGCCGTAACCGCCGATGCCAGCAACCGCGCCTGGCAGCACCCGAGCCGTGTCCGCGGCATCGGCCGGGCCGAAGCGCAGCGAGTCCATCACGGCGACCGGCCGCGCACCCATCGTCAGGATGTCGCGCACGATGCCGCCTACGCCGGTGGCCGCGCCCTGGTAGGGCTCCACATAGGACGGGTGGTTGTGCGACTCGATCTTGAACGTGACCGCCCAGCCGCCACCAATGTCGACCACCCCGGCGTTCTCGCCCATCCCGACGAGCAGCGAGTCCGTCTTCGAGGCCTTCTCGGCGAACTGCCGCAGGTGCACCTTGGACGACTTGTACGAGCAGTGCTCGCTCCACATCACGGAGTAGATCGCCAGCTCGGCGCTGGTCGGGCGCCGGCGGAGAACGTCCCGGATACGGGCATATTCGTCATCCTTCAGGCCCAGCGCGGCATACGGCTGCGGCTGCTTGCCGGACTTCTTCGCCGCCTTGACGGTGTCGATCGCGCTCACCGGGTTCCTCCGGCGTCCCCACCCAGACTCCGATCACGTTTTCCCCGCAATTCGACGCTGGCGGCGTGCATCAGCGCACAATCGCGGGGAAACGTGATCGACCAGAGGTGGCTGTCACGCGAGCACGCCCAGCACCGAGGTGAAGAACGGCAGCCCATCGGTGCTCGGCCCGGTGAGGTCATCGACGGCATGCTCCGGGTGCGGCATCAGGCCCACCACATTCCCCGTCTCGTTGGCGATCCCGGCGATGTTGCGGTAGGAGCCGTTCGGGTTGCCGTCCAGGTAGCGCGCGACGACGCGTCCGGTGGCCTCGAGCTCATCCAGCGTGCGCTCTCCAGCCACGTAGGCACCCTCACCGTTCTTCAGCGGGATCACCAACTCCTGCCCTGCGGCGTAGCCCGCGGTCCATGAGGTGGTGACGTTCTCGACCGACAGGCGCTGGTCACGGCACACGAACTTGCGGTGATCGTTACGGATCAGCGCGCCGGGAAGCAGGTGGGATTCGCAGAGGATCTGGAAGCCGTTGCAGATGCCAAGCACCGGCAGGCCGTCGCGGGCGGCGGCCACGATCGCGGCCATGACTGGCGCGAAGCGGGCGATCGCACCGCAGCGCAGGTAATCGCCGTACGAGAACCCGCCCGGTAGGAGCACCGCGCCGACGTCGTGCAAGGACCGGTCCGCGTGCCAGAGCGACACCGCATCGGCGCCCGCGATCCGCACCGCTCGAGCGGCGTCGCGGTCGTCGAGGCTGCCGGGAAACGTCACCACACCGACCCGCGTTGGCACGTCAGCGAGCTTACCGGCGAGAATCACCCGTCAGGCCAGCGCCGGTCACTCGCCGCGGCGCCTTGGCTGCGGCACGTCAGCAGCCTACCGTCGGCGATGTGGCCAACCGGCAGGGTAGCAGGCGCACAAAGCCCGTCTTCATCACCATGGTGGTGGCGGCGGCGATTCTCGCCCTGTTCATCAGCTGTGTCGGACGGGATTCGTCATCCGCCGAGCACAAGTCCACGGCCTCACCGGCGAAGACGTCGGCGAAGTCCTCGGCCACGACGACGCCGACGCACGCCCCGACGACCCATCCACGCTCGACGCACCCGCCCACGCCGACCCGGACTCCGACGCACTCCGCCGCCGCGGTGTCTCCGTCTGGGTCGCCGTCGCGGTTGCCGATCCCGGTCGGCGCGATTGCGGCTCCGCCCGGGACGCACCAGTCAACCGCGCCGTCGTCGGGCAAGGCCGACGACACGACCGGCACGTGGCCTGCCGTGGCGATCATCGCGTGGGCACTGGTCGGGGTGCTGGCGATCACGGTGACGCTGCTGGCGGTCGTCGCCAAACGGCAGCGCGGCCTGCCGCTGACCTACGTGCGCCCACGCACCGATCGGCGCGATCGACCCTAACGAAGTATTCGCCTCGTCCTGACCGATCTCGAACCACGGGCCTGCTCGGCTGAACAATCAGCCGCGGTGAATGGCGAAGTTCTCGATCACCGGGTTGGACAGCAGGGTGTCAGCCAGCTTGCCGATCACGTCGTCGCCGACCTCATCGTCGACGTCCAACTCGAAGTGCTTGCCCTGCCGGACGGCGTTGACGCCCTGGAAGCCGAGCCGGCCGAGCGCGCCCAGGATCGCCTGGCCCTGTGGGTCCAGGATCTCCGGCTTGAGCACGACGTCGACGACCACTCGGGCCACGGCAACTCCTCGTTTCGAGATCTTCAGCCTATCCAGTCGGCGAACCGCCGGCCCGTCAGCCGTTCGTACGCCTCGACGTACCGGGCGCGGGTAGCCGCGACCACCTCGTCGGGCAGCGGTGGCGGAGGGGTGCCGTCGCGGCGATCCCAGCCGGACGCGGGCGACGCGAGCCAGTCGCGCACGTACTGCTTGTCGTAACTGGGCTGGGCGCGGCCCGGCCGCCACAGGTCGGCCGGCCAGAACCGGGACGAGTCCGGCGTCAGCACCTCGTCCGCGAGGACCAGCTGCCCACCAGCGTCAGCGCCGATTTCGACCTTGGTGTCGGCGAGCAGGACACCCGCCCGCTCGGCGACCTGCGCCCCCCTCGCATAGATAGCAAGCGTGAGCCGGCGCAGCTCGCCCGCCCGCTCGGCGCCGACGTACGCCACCACGTCGTCGAACGTCATCGGCGCGTCGTGTTCGCCCACCGGTGCCTTGGTGGTGGGCGTGAAGATCGGGCTCGGCAGGCGCGACCCGTCGGTCAGGCCGGGCGGCAGGTCGATCCCGCAGACCCGCCCAGTCGCCCGGTAGTCGGCGAGGCCGGAGCCGGTGAGATAGCCGCGGGCCACGCACTCGACCATGACCATCGACAGCGGGCGGCACAGCATCGCCCGGCCGCGCCATGGTGCCGGGATCGCGGGGTGGTCTGCACTGATCAGGTGGTTTGGCACCAGGTCGCCCAGCTGCTCGAACCACCAGACCGACAGTGCCGTGAGGATCCGTCCCTTATCGGGCACCGGCGAGTGAAGGACGTAGTCGAACGCGGAAATCCGGTCGCTGGCCACGATCAGCAGCTGGCCAGCGGCGGTGCGGTACAGATCGCGGACCTTGCCGCGGTGCACATGGGTCAAGCCGTGCGGAACCGTCTGGGTCACGCGGGCGATCCTGCCAGACGCGCCACCAGCCAGCTCGCGCGACGGGATTACCCCACAGTGTCCGCAGATACCCCAGCACTCAGAGGATCGGTTCGGGCACGTACTCGGCTGCCGACGGGTCGGAGGCGAGCACCTTGTCGACCGCGGCCACTACGGCCGCCGTCTGCGCCTGCGCGGCTGCGGTGAAGCTCACCGGATCGGCCACCAGCCGGTCGATGTCCTCGACAGAGAGCCCGAGCCGGGGGTCGGCAGCCAGCCGCGCCAACAGGTCGTTGCCCTCGGCGCCCTGCTCCCGCATCCGCAGCGCCACGGCGACTGCGTGCGACTGGATCACCTCGTGCGCGCGCTCCCGCCCGACGCCCGCGCGGACCGCGGCCATCAGCACCGTGGTCGTGGCGAGGAAGGGCAGGTAGCGGTCCAGCTCCCGGGCGATGACGGCCGGGTAGGCGCCGAAGTCGTCCAGGACGGTCAGTGTGGTCTCCAGCAGCCCGTCCACGGCGAAGAACGCACCGGGAAGCGCGACGCGACGGACCACGGAGCAGGACACGTCGCCCTCGTTCCATTGGTTGCCGGCCATTTCGCCTGCCATGGTCGCGTATCCGCGCAGCAGCACCGCGAACCCGT
Organism: uncultured Actinomycetota bacterium; assembly: GCA_963839995.1. Lineage (GTDB taxonomy): Bacteria > Actinomycetota > Actinomycetes > Mycobacteriales > Jatrophihabitantaceae > CAWIUB01. The sequence goes on from CAWIXH010000005.1 coordinate 89,288, forward strand.
TGATTCGCTCCGCCGAGCGGGTGTTCATCTTGTGCGGCATCGCCGACGAGCCCACCTGACCGGGTCGGAACCCCTCGGTGACCAGCTCGTGGCCGGCCATCAGCCGGAAAGTCGTGGCGAGCGACGACGGGGCGGCGGCCAACTGCACCAGCGCCGAGACGACCTCGAAATCCAGTGAGCGCGGGTACACCTGACCCACGCTGGCGAGCAGGTGGTCGAACCCGAGGTGGGCGGCGACCCGGTTTTCCAGCTCGGCGAGCCGGGAGGCGTCGCCGTCGAGCAGATCCAGCATGTCCTGCGCGGTGCCGACCGGGCCTTTGATGCCACGCAGCGGGTACCGTGCGAGCAGCTCGGTAAGCCGGCCGAATGCGACGAGCAGCTCGTCGGCCGCAGTGGCGAAACGTTTGCCCAACGTGGTGGCTTGCGCCGGCACATTGTGCGTACGCCCGGCCATCACGAGTGCGTCGTACTCTGCTGCCCGGCGGGCCAGCCGGGACAGAATCGCGAGGGTCTTCGCCAGGACCAGCTCGAGCGATGCGCGCACCTGCAGCTGCTCGACGTTCTCGGTCAGGTCGCGGCTGGTCATCCCCTTGTGAATCTGCTCGTAGCCCGCCAGCGCGGAGAACTCCTCGATGCGCGCCTTGACGTCGTGACGCGTCACCCGCTCGCGGGCGGCAATCGAGGACAGGTCGACGTGATCGATCACCGCCTCGTACGCCTCGATGGCGCCGTCCGGGACGTCGACGCCGAGGTCGCGTTGCGCGCGCAGCACCGCCAGCCAGAGCCGGCGCTCGAGGACGATCTTGTGCTCCGGCGACCAGATCGTCGCCATGGCGGTCGAGGCGTAGCGCGCGGCCAGCACGTCCGGGATCGCAGGTTTGGGCACGCGATCATTCTCTCAGGTTGGGTTGGTGAGGCGCGGATCGTTGGCCAGCCGGCTCATCGCCCGGGTCGGTGCCCGATCGTTGGTCGGGCCCGTCACGAGCACGTCGATCATCCAGCCCTGCTCGGTGACCCGGACCAATTCGGCCCGGACGTCGACGCCGTCCTGCTCCAACCGCGTCACCTGCGACGAACCGTGCATGAGGCCGAGCGCGAGCGTCACGTCGACGGTCACCCCCGCCGGATCCCGGGCGGTCAGCGTCGCGCCGCACAGCTGCCCGGTGAAACCGGAGAAGCCGCGAACGCCGCCGACCACCGCGAACGTGGGGAAGTTGGCGTGCAGGGCGGCGGTCAGGTCGCCCGAGCCGAGGACGTCCACCGGCCGGACCGTCGCGCCGTCCGGGCAGCCCACCGGGGCTGGTGGCGCAGCGCTGGCTCGCGCGACCGTTGCCGGCGCGCTCGACGTCGAGCCGTGTGCCGACCATCCAATCACTGCCCCGATCGCCAGCGCGGCCGCGACAATCGGCCCGATCCAGCCGCGCCTGCGGCCGCCGGTAGCGATGACCTCGTCCTCGCCCGACGTGTCACCGCCGATCTCGACGACGATCAGGTCGTCATTGCGGGCCATACACCGAGGATGACCTCGCCGCAGGCCAATTGCCAGCCGTCAGCCGGCGACGGCGCGCAGTGCGATGTCGCTGCGGTACTGCCTGCCCGGCAGTTCGATCGTGTCGACCAAGGCGTAGGCGGCGGCTCGCGCGTCGGCGAGCGTCGCGCCAGTGGCCGTCGCCGAGAGGACGCGTCCGCCGGCGGACACGATCGCCCCGTCCTCCCGGCGGCGCGTGCCGGCGTGGATGACGCCGGTCTGCTCGGCGCCGCCGATCACGTCGCCGGTGCGCGGCGAACCGGGGTAGCCGGCCGCGGCGATGACGACGGTGACGGCTGCGCCGTCCCGCCAGCGCAACGTGGGGTGCTGGGCGAGGACGCCGGTGGCCGCGGCGTGCAACAGCGCGCCGAGCGGGGACTCCAGCAGGGCGAGCACGACCTGCGTCTCGGGGTCGCCGAAGCGGGCGTTGAACTCGAGGACCCTTGGCCCGCTCGTCGTCATTGCCAGCCCCACGTAGAGCAGCCCGGTGAACGGCGTGCCGCGGTCGCGCATCTCGTCGACGGTCGGCTGGGCGATCGTGCGGACCACCTCGTCGACTGTGCCTTCGGGGAGCCAGGGCAATGGTGCGTACGCACCCATGCCTCCGGTGTTCGGGCCGGTGTCACCATCGCTGAGACGCTTGAAGTCCTGCGCCGGAACGAGCGGCACGGCCGTCGTGCCATCGGTTAGGCAGAACAGGGAAACCTCTGGTCCATCGAGGAATTCCTCGATCACCACGCGTTCGAGGGCGGCCGCGTGGGCGATCGCCTCGGTGCGGCTGGACGTGACAACGACGCCCTTGCCGGCGGCCAGCCCGTCGTCTTTGACGACGTAGGGCGGACCGAACTCGTGCAGCGCGGCGGCGATCTCCTGCGGACTCGTGCAGAGGCGCCCGCGCGCCGTCGGCACGTCTGCGGCAGCCATCACCTCCTTGGCGAACGCCTTGCTTCCCTCCAATTGCGCCGCCGCGGCGGACGGGCCGAAGCAGTCGATGCCGGCCCCCCGAACGGCATCGGCGACACCCGCGACGAGCGGGGCCTCGGGGCCGATCACTACGAGATCGGCCGCGAGCTCTCTCGCCAACGCCGCGACGGCGGCGCCGTCGACCGGATCGACACCGCGCTGCTCGGCCACGGCGGCGGTGCCGGCGTTCCCCGGGGCGCACGCCAGCGAGGTGACGTTTGGATCGGCCGACAGTGCCAGGCAGAGCGCGTGCTCACGGGCACCGGATCCGATGACGAGGACGCGCACGAATGGCGAGCCTACTGGCGCTTCGACGCAGTCAGTCGATCTGGAGCTCGTCGGCGTCGCGGGTGATGGTTCCGCGGCGCAACGGCCAGACTTTGGTCAGCGCCATGAGCGCCGGACCCAGGCCGGGGATCTTTGCGTACACGCCCTGCGGCCCGCGCACCATTCGGCCGGTGGCGACGTCGTATTTCGCCTGGTGCCACGGGCAGACCAGGCAGCCGTCGGCGTCGATGCTGCCCGCAGCCAGGTCTGCGCGCAGATGCCGGCAGCGACGGCTGACGGCGAAGTAGTCGCCGTTGTTGCCCACCGCGTAGGGACCCGATCCGGTGACGGTGCCGGGCGGTACGTCGGCGGCTGGTACCCGGGTAGACGCCATGAGCTGCCCCTGCCTAGCGCACATATGGATGCTTGCATCCTGGCACGCAGGGAGCCGAAACGACTAAGTTCGCACGCACCAGATGCCTGCCGGGCGCCTGTGGCCGACCGCTAGCTGACTGCGACGATCGTCAGCCCGGCCAGCGTCGGAACGAGGACGTGGGTGCCGGACAGTGCTGGCGTCGCGAATCGGCTGGTCTCGCCCACCCGAACCTGCATCACGGATTTGCCGGTCGCGGGATCGATGGCGTGCAGTACACCGGCCGATTGGTCGAGGGCCCAGAGTCGGCCGCCGCCGACGACCGGCGACCCGGCGATCCCGCCGTCGGCGTGCCAGAGCACGCTCATCGACCCGTCGGCCGCGATGCGCACCGCCCGCACGGCGTCGGTGCACGGCACGTAGACCACGCTTCCGTCCACCGCGGTGCCGCCGAAAGACGCGCACACGTCCAGCTCGCTGACCTGGCCACCGATGCCGCCGAGCTTGCCCTGCCGAAGCAGGTAGGCGGTGCCCGACTTGCCGGCGGTGAAGACCCACGTGGACCCGACCAGCGCGGGCCCTTGCGAGCCGAGATCCAGGTCGCCGTCGTTGTCGGTGGCCCAGGTCGTCGGCGAGAACGAGTCGACGAGCCTGGCCGTCGCCGGGTCGATCGACAGCACCGAATCGCTGTAATCGTAGGGATCGCCCACACCGGATTCCCCGTTGCCGACCGCGACGAGCAGGTGCCCTGCCGAGTCGACCGACGCGCCGGGTGGCGTCCAGATGCCCGCCTCGCGGGTGGTCGGCACGGTGTAGGCGATGGGAGATCCGGAACCGTCCAGCCGCACGCCGACCACCCGGCCCTTGTAGTCGCCGCAGTCGCCGGTGCGGCCGCCGAACGGCACCCAGACGCGCCCGGCCACGATCGCCAGCGCGCCACGCTCCTGCATCGCATCGGGTGATGCACCCGGCAGATCCACGCTGACGCGCCAGCGCACCGCCCCGTTGCCCAGCGCCAGCGCGACCAGCTCGTGCCGCACCGGGGCACGGTATTCGGCGACCAGGAAGACCGAGTCGGTGGACGGGTCATAGATCGGCGTACCGGTGATCCCCGACGGGTCGATGTTGCCGCAGGGTAGGTCCGCTCGGCGGGCCGGATCGCCGAGATGTACGCGCCACAGCTGGCGTCCCGTCTCGTCGAGCGCGTACACGGTGTTGTTCTCGGTGGCGACGATCGTGACCCTGTGGGCAACGATCGGCGACGCGTATACCGGGGCGTCGAGTTGCAACGCCGCCGTGACTGCGAGCTTGGTCGGCGTCGGGAAGGTGCGCGAGACACCTGTGCGAGCCGCGTCGCCGTGATATGTCGGCCATTCCGTGCCGGTAGTTGCCGGGGGTGAGGTGGTGGCCGAACCAGCCGCGCTGGTGGTGGCGATGCTGGCCGGTGGCGATGGCGTCGGGCCGCTCTTGCTGCTCGTGCAGCCAGCCAGGACGAGCGCTCCGGCGACAAGAACCAGGGCGACGCGCATACCCCAGTGTGCCCGATCAGCCCAGCAGATCGCGCACCGAAATGATCTCGTCCCGGCCGGGTCCGACGCCGATCGCCGAGATCGGGGCGCGAATCATGTCTTCCAGTGTCGCCACGTAGTCGCGGGCAGTACGGGGAAGATCATCGAGGGTCCGCGCCTTGGAGATGTCTTCGTCCCAACCGGAGAACGTCTCGTAGATCGGCGTGGCTCGAACAAATTCTCCTTGCGTCATAGGGATTTCATCGTGTCGGACACCGTCGACTTCATACGCGACGCAGACCGGAACCTCCTCCAAGCCGGTGAGCACGTCGAGCTTGGTCAGCACGAAATCCGTCACCCCGTTGACCCGCGTCGCATATCGTCCGATCACCGCGTCGAACCAGCCGCAGCGGCGGGGCCGTCCAGTCGTGGTGCCGTACTCGGCACCCGCCTCACGCAGCCGATCTCCCTTGTCGTCCGACAGTTCGGTGGGAAACGGTCCCTCGCCGACCCGGGTCGTGTACGCCTTTACCACCGCGATCACCCGGCCGATCCGGGTGGGCGGGATGCCGCTGCCCGTGCAGGCACCGCCGGCCGTCGCGTTCGAAGACGTGACGAACGGGTAGGTGCCGTGGTCGACGTCGAGCAGGGTGGCTTGCCCGGCCTCCAGCAAGACGATGCGGTCCTCGTCGAGCAGCTGGCCGAGCAGCAGCGATGTGTCCGCGACCATCGGCCGCAGCCGCTCGACGTATCCGAGCAGCTCCGCCACCACCGCGTCGACCTCGATGGCGCGCCGGTTGTACACCTTGACGAGGACCTGGTTCTTGAACTCGAGCGCCCCGGCGACCCGCTCGTGCAGGATCGTCTCGTCGAACAGATCCTGCACCCGGATGCCGGTCCGGTTCATCTTGTCGGCGTAGGTAGGGCCGATGCCGCGTCCCGTGGTGCCGATGCGGCGGCTGCCGAGGAACCGCTCGGTGACCTTGTCGAGGGTCCGGTTGTAGGAGGTGATGACGTGCGCGGCGGCGCTCACCACCAGCCGCGACGTGTCGACCCCGCGCGCGGCGAGTCCGTCGAGCTCGTCGAAGAGCACGCCGAGGTCAACGACGACCCCGTTGCCGATGATTGGCAGGCAGCCGGGCGTGAGGATGCCCGACGGCAGCAGGTGCAACGCGTACGTCTCGGCCCCGATGACGACCGTGTGGCCGGCGTTGTTGCCGCCGTTGAACTTGACGACCGCGTCGACGCGGCTGCCCAGCAGGTCGGTGGCCTTGCCTTTGCCTTCGTCGCCCCATTGGGCGCCGACGAGAACAACCGCGGGCATCTGATCCCCTTCCGACCGAGCCTGTGCAGGGTATGCCCTGGGCTCGGGGATCGCTCAGCGCAGGGCGGTCACCGCGGCCGGGTCGCTGTCCTGCAGCAGCTTCGCGCAACGCGCCGCCTCGTCGTCCTCGCCGATCGCCGCGGCGGCCTGCTCCAGCGCGTGCAGCGCGCGCAGGAAGCCGCGGTTGGGCTCGTGCGACCAGGGCACCGGCCCACTGCCCTTCCAGCCGGCCCGGCGCAGCGCGTCCAGTCCGCGGTGGTAGCCCGTCCGGGCGTACGCATACGCCTCGATGGGATGGCCGCGGATCAGCGCCCTGTCGGCCAGCGCCGCCCAGGCCGCCGAGGAGGCCGGAAACGCCATGGCCACCTCGACTGGGTCGTCGCCGGCCTTCAGCCGGGCGAGAGCGGGATCGTCGGGCAGGTGGATGGGTGACGCGAGCAGGTTCCCGGAGCTCATGCTCGCAACTCTATGACCGGTCTACGGCGCTGCGGCCGAAGCTGCCGCCTGATAGGCGGCGAGAACGGCGTCGGCGAAAGCGACCGGCGCCTCTTGCGGGACGTTGTGCCCGACGGTCGGCAGCACCCGGTGCTCGCGCCACCCGGTGAACTGGGCAGCATCGTCCGTGCCGTCGCCGGGGGCGAACACGCCGTCGACGGCGCCGTCAAGCGTCAAGGTCGGCACCGAGATCGGCGGCTGTGCAGCCAGCAACGTCTCGATCTCGTCCAGCGTCGGGTCGCCCTGGACGAGGCCGTACCGGTGCCGGTAGGAGTGCACGACCACGTCGACGAAATCCGGGTTGTCAAATGCGGCCGCAGTCCGCTCGAACGTCGCCTCGTCGAAAGACCAGTTTGGCGACCACAGCCGCCAGAGCAGCTCGCAGAATTCCCTGCGGTAGCGGGTCAAACTCGCCCGGCCCCGCTCGCCGTGCAGGTAGTACTGGTACCAGTAGGCATGCTCGCTCTCCGGCAGCGCTGGCTCAACGGACCGGGCGATGTCCTGGATGTTGTAGCCGTTCACCGAGACGAGTGCCCGGACCCGCTGGGGCCACAGCGCGGCGACAATGCACGCCGCCCGGCCACCCCAGTCGAAGCCTGCGAGCACCGCGGACTCAATGGCCAGAGCGTCCAACAATGCCAGCAGGTCGCAGCCCAGCGCGGCCTGCTGCCCCGACCGCGGCGTATTCGCGGTGAGGAAGCGGGTGGGCCCGAAGCCCCGCAGATAGGGGACGATGACCCGCGCGTCGTTCGCCCGCAGCCGGGGCACGACCTCGTGAAAGGCGTGCACGTCATAGGGGAAGCCGTGCAGCAGCACGACCGGCCAGCCATCCGGGTCGCCGCTTGCCTCGTAGCCGATTGACAGCACCCCCGCGTCCACGAAATCCACGAGCCGCACACTAGTTGAGCTAAGCCCCCGACGCTGGATAGGCCGTCTCGCACCGAACCGTGCAGAATCCCATCCAGAACACGGCACCTCAGCGCCGCCGGTGCAGCGCCCGCACCGCGGACACGAACAGGTCGATGCCGAAGTCGAAGTACGCCCCCTCGTCGGCACAGTCGGTGAGCGCATCGGCGGCCTCGAGCAGCCGGGGGAACTGGGCGGCGGGCAACACATGCAGCGCAGCACACTTGGCCGCAAGCACCGCGTCGCGCTGATCGGCGCCGACCTTCGGTTCCGCCCGGCCTGCTGGGTGACAAGCATGATCGCCGTCTGCAGCGCGGTGCGGGCGATGTCGGCTGCCTCGGTCACGCTAGACCCGGCGCTGTCGGCCGGTGCGCTGTTCGCGCTGACCTACGCGCTGATCGAGGGGCACGACCAGGGCTGGACGTCGTCGCTCATCCTCGGCAGCTTCGCAATCGCGGCCGCCCTTGGCATCGCGTTCGTGGGACGCGAGCGGGGCACGTCGGAGCCCATGGTGGCGGTGAGCCTGTTCCGTGAGCGAGTCTTCAGCGGCGGGCTGATCGCGCTGATCATGTGGGGGTTCGGGCTGTTCGGCATCTACTTCTTCACCTCGCCGTACCTGCAGAACGTGCTCGGCTTCTCGCCGACCGAGGCGGGCGCAGCGTTCGTCCCGATGGCACTGCTGATGGCGGGGTGCGGCGAGGCAGGTCGCAGCAGAGGCCGAGAAGGCGCCAGCCGAGGCGAAGGTGCCGGCGCTGGTCTAGTAACGAGCCGAATCCACCTTGGCACTAGGCGGTCGGTGACGTCCCGGCGCTCAGCAGGTCCTCGCAGGCGTGCGTGACACGGGCAGCCATGCCTACCTCGGCCAGCTTGAGGTAGGAGCGCGGGTCATAGGCCTTCTTGTCGCCGACCTCGCTGTCGACCTTGAGGACGCCGTCGTAGTGGCTGAACATGTGCCCGGCCACCTCTCGGGTGAACGCGTACTGGGTGTCGGTATCGACGTTCATCTTGACCACGCCGTAGCCGACCGCCTCGCGGATCTCCTCGAGCGCCGAACCGGATCCGCCGTGGAAGACCAGCTCGAACGGCTTGGGCCGGCTGACCTTGGTGCCAACCGCGTCCTGGATCTCCTTCAACACGGCCGGACGCAGCTTGACGTTGCCCGGCTTGTAGACGCCATGGACGTTGCCGAACGTGGCCGCCAGCAGGTACCTGCCCTTCTCGCCGGTGCCGAGCATCTCCGTGGTGCGCAGCGCGTCGCCCGCCGTGGTGTAGAGCTTCTCGTTGATCGCCCCGACGACACCGTCCTCCTCGCCGCCGACAACCCCGATCTCGACCTCGAGGACGATCCTCGCCTTGGCGGCCTGCTCCAGCAGATCGGCCGCGATCTGCAGGTTCTCCTCGAGCGGGATGGCCGACCCGTCCCACATGTGTGACTGGAACAGCGGGTTCTCCCCGCGGTCGACGCGCTCCTTCGAGATGGCGATCAGCGGGCGGACATAGCCGTCCAGCTTCTCCTTCTGGCAGTGGTCGGTGTGCAGCGCCACATGGATGGGGTACTTGTCGGCCACCACGTGCGCGAACTCGGCTAGCGCGACAGCGCCAGTGACCATGTTCTTGACCTTGGTGCCGCTCGCGAACTCGGCGCCGCCGGTCGAGACTTGGATTATTCCGTCACTGCCGGCATCGGCGAAGCCCCGTAGCGCGGCGTTAAGGGTCTCAGACCCCGTCACATTGATGGCGGGATAGGCGAAACCGCCCTGCTGGGCGCGGTCGAGCATGTCGGCGTAGATCTCAGGCGTGGCGATGGGCATGGGGTTCTCCCGCGACTCGGCAGTTCGGGCATGGTCAGTAGAGCCGAGTATCCCGCACCTGGGCGTAGGTGGAACTAGCGGGTTCGAGATCTCTCGATTACGGCCTGGCGCTATCCCGTTACCCATCGTGTCGATATGCTCGCGATGCCAACTTGGAGGGAGGGATGGCACTGCGGTGGTTGCTCCGGCCACCACCGCGGTGCCACCTCAGGCACCCACCATTTCGCCGAGGTTGAGGCGTCCCCGCAGGTAGAGCGCGGCGACGACCAGGTGCATGCAGAGCACCAGATATGGGCTGACGAACGACAGTCCCACCGCCAGGGCGTACACCGGGGTGCCGACGGCGAAGCTGCGGACGGAGGCTCGCGCGCGAGTCGGGTCGATGCCTGCGGCCAGCAGCTCGCCGTGGTACGCCGCATGCCGCCAGAACGCCTGCCACAAGATCGCGTGCAGCAGCATCACCGCGCTGTAGATGGCCGCGGCGAGCTTCGCCGCATTGCCATCCCGCAGGTATTCGGCGAACAGCGACGTGGTGAACGGGACGGTGACGACTGTCAGCAGCAGGCCGAGGTTCAGCACGAGCAGGGTGATTGCGATGGCGAAACACCCCGTCGCTGACGGCCTCCAGGCGGCTGGTGCGCATGCGGTCATCTTTCCCCAGCCGAACGCGGCCCGGACTTTGCTGAGAGAGAACACCGCGCGGCTAGCGGGGGTCCGTAGACTGCGGCCCCATGCACCCGCTTGCCGTCGGCCCGATCGACGCGACGCACCTGCTCGACTCGTTCGGTCTGATCGGTCTGCTGGTCATCCTGTTCGCCGAGTGCGGATTGCTGGTCGGCTTCTTCCTGCCCGGTGACACGCTGCTATTCGCAGCGGGGCTGCTCCTCGCTACCCACAAGATTCACACGCCGTTGTGGGCGTATCTGGTTCTCGCACCGCTGGCCGCGATCGCGGGCAACCTGGTCGGCTACTGGATCGGCTACCGCACCGGGCCCAAGGTCTTCGATCGGCCCAACTCCAAGCTGTTCCGGCCGGAGTACGTCGAGCGGTCGGCCCACTTCTTCGAGCGGTACGGGTCCTGGACGATCCTGATGGCGCGCTTCGTCCCGATCGTGCGCACCGTCGCGACCGTGATGGCGGGCGTCGGCCGGATGCGCTTCTCGATGTACGCGCTGTACTCGGCGCTTGGTGGGATCGTCTGGACGGTCGGCGTGATCCTGCTCGGCCATGGGCTCGGGCACATCAAGTTCGTGCGTGACACCGTCGCCCCGAAGATCGACTACATCGTGCTCGCCGCGGTCGCGTTGTCGATGCTTCCGGTGGTGGTCCACTCGTTGCGCGGCCGCCGGACCGACCGGCCCGCCCCTGCTGCGGTCGACGCCAAGGAGCCCGTCAGCCGTTCCTGAGCTGCGCGCAACGTTGCTCGGCGGACTTCGACAGCTTCAGGTCGACGCCCAGGATAGAGATCTTGGAATCACAGCGGTTGATGCGATCCTGGATGCTTGGCCTGCTCGGCGTCCAGCGCTGCGTGCACAGGCCCGGACGGTAGCACCGGCTCGACCGCATCCCGGTGATCGCTAGCCTCGACACGTGACGAACGCCAAGCGGCTGCCCCGGTTGCCTAAGGGTGGCATGCGCATCGTGGCCCTCGGCGGGATCGGCGAGGTCGGGCGCAACATGACGATGTTCGAATTCGCCGGCCGGCTGCTGATCGTCGACTGCGGCATGCTGCTCGGCAAGACGAACTCCCCCGGCGTCGACCTGACCCTGCCCGACTGGTCGTACTTCCGCGGCCGCCTCGGTGACATCGACGCGATCGTCCTGACCCACGGGCATGAGGACCACATCGGCGCGCTGCCCTACCTGCTGCGCGAACACGCGGACGTCCCGATCATCGGCTCACGGCTGACACTCGCGCTCGTCGCGGCCAAGCTGGACCGGCACAAGATCCGTCCGGACCTGCGGCGGGTGCGCGAGGGCGAGACGATGCGCGTTGGCGAGTGGGGGCTGCAGTTCTACGCCGTCAACCACTCGATCCCGGACGCGCTGGCCGTGGCGATCCGGGCCGGGGGGAACACGATCCTGCATACCGGCGACTTCAAGATGGACCAGACGCCGCTGGACGGCCGGTTGACCGACCTGCCTGGCTTCTCCCGGCTCGGCGACGACGGTGTCGACCTGCTGCTGTCCGACTCGACGAACGCCGAGGTGCCGGGGTTCATCCCGTCCGAACGCGACGTGGCCAACGTCGTCACCGACGTGGTCACCAAGGCGCCCGGACGCATCATCGTGGCCTGCTTCGCCTCGCATGTGCACCGGGTGCAGCAGGTGCTTGACGCGGCCGTGGCGAACGGCCGGCACGCGGCGCTCGTCGGACGCTCGATGGTGCGCAATATGCAGATCGCCCGCGACCTCGGCCTGCTGCAGGTGCCCGACGGCGCGCTGATCGACCTGAAGACGGCCGAAGAGCTACCGTCGCGCAGGGTCATGTTGATCTCGACAGGCTCGCAGGGTGAGCCGTTGTCGGCGCTGTCTCGGATGGCCAACCGCGAGCACCCGACGGTACGCATCGTCGCCGACGACACGATCCTGCTCGCGTCGTCGCTCATCCCGGGTAACGAGAACTCGGTCGGGAACGTGATCAACGGGTTGTCCCGGCTGGGTGCCACCGTTGTAGACAAGTCGAGGGCGCTGGTGCACGTCTCGGGCCACGCGCCGGCAGGCGAACTGCGCTACGTGCTCAACGCGGTGCGGCCGCGCAATCACATGCCGGTGCACGGCGAGTGGCGGCACCTGCGGGCACACGCGCTGATCGCGCGCTCGACGGGCATCCCCGACGAGCGGATCATGCTGGCCGAGGACGGCACGGTGGTCGATCTGGTCGACGGGGCCGCCTCGATCGTCGGCACGATTCCGGTCGGCTACGTCTATGTCGACGGCCTGGAGGTCGGTGACATCGGTGACGCCACCCTGAAGGACCGGCGCATCCTCGGCGAGGAGGGCTTCCTGTCCATCCTCGTCGCCGTAGATGTGCAGGCTGGCAAGGTCGTATTCGGGCCGGAGATCACCGCCCGTGGTTTCACCGACGACCCGGCCGGGCTCGACCCGATCCGCGCCGAGCTCATCGCCACGGTCGAACGGTCGGTGGCCGACGGGGTGCGCGACGCGGACGCGCTCGGGCACATCGTCCGCCGCACCGTGGGCCGCTGGGTCGACCAGACCTACCGCCGCCGTCCGATGCTCATCCCCCTGGTGGTCGAGGTCTAGGCGTCATCCTCGGGGCGAGGATGATCGCCTCCCCCCTCTCCGTGATCAAGAGAGCGCCTCGGTCGGCGCACGACAGAATCACTCTCTTGATCAAGCTATATTGGCCGGCCACCGAGCGGCGGTGTCCCGATCACCAGGCGTCGACGCCCGCGCTGCTCGCCCTGGGGTTATACACAGGCCGTTCAGTCAGTCTGTCGCAAAGCGCTCGATCAGCGAGACTTCGGGCATGCGCGAGACCGAACTGCCGCGAGTCCTGAACCCGGCAGCCGCGGCGGTTCTCGGGGTAAGTACGTCTTACACGCGGACCCAACTTCGCCATGGACGTTGGCGCCGTCTGGCAACCGGCGTCGTGCTCACCCGACCAGATGAGCCGACCCGGGCCGACTGGGCAGAAGCCGGCCTGTGGCTCGGCGGCCCGCGGGCGGCGCTGACCGGCTGGGATGCGCTGCGGCTGCGCCGCATCGGCCCGGCACAGCCGCTGCATCCTCTGGTGCTCGTACTCGTCCCAGGCGGTCACAATCGCACTGTCGGTGGCGTGCACCTGCGCCCAACTCGACGGCCCTATTCCAGCTGGACGACGTCGGTCGAAGATCCGAGCTTGGCCTGTGCATCGGTCGTGCCAGTGGCGCGCGCGGTCGCCGATACAGCGCTAGCTTGCCGATCACTATCGACCGTCCGGGCATTGGTCGCCGCCGTGATCCAGCGACGGGCTTGCACGCTCGAGCAGCTCGCCACCGAGGTCGGTGGCTGCCCGCGCAACGGCAGCGCCCACCTGCGGACCGCTGTCGCCGATGTGCTCGCAGGCGCCCGATCCGCTGCCGAGGCCTCCGCTGCGGATCGGCTGCGGCGCGCGCGGCTGCCCGAATTCGAGATGAACGTTCCGCTACTGTCCGCCAACGGACGAGTGATTGCCGTGCTGGACTTCCTCTGGCGAGGTCTGCTCGCCGTGCTCGAGATCGACAGTAGGGAGTTTCACTTCCGCGAGGCTGATTGGAAAGCGACCGGCGCGCGACACAACCTCCTGACCCGGCTTGGGCTTGCGCTGACCCATTACCCACCATCCGAAACGTCCTCGCCCAGGTGGACGGACGAGGTCCAGGAATGGTTGCGCAACCGCGCCGCCGAGCTGCGGACGCCGTACCGCGCAGCCACTCCCACGGGCGAGGGGTCGCCGCTGCGACTGCCGCTCGTCCGGCTGCACCTGCCTGAACAGCCCGGTCTGGCGTGATCAAGAGAGCAGTTCGGCCGCTGATCGACACGAACGCTCTCTTGATCTTGAATGTGAATGGGCTGCGTCCATGCGCTACGTCCATGGGCTACGAGCGCGGCGCGGCTCCGCTCCGTGCGCACAACCCGACGGGCAAGATGGAGGCATGACGCTCAGCGCCCCGGTTCGTCCGGCGACGATCTCGCCGCGGCGGCGGGTGCCGGGGAGCATCGCCCGCCCGCGCTACGTCGATGGCACCGGGCCCGCGGACCTGGACGACCCGATGGTCAAGGATGGGGACACGATTGCGCGTATGCGCATTGCCGGACGGATCGCGGCGGACGCCCTCGCCGAGGTGGGCCAGCACGTCGCTCCCGGCGTCACCACCGACGAGCTCGACCGGATCGGGCACGAGTACCTAATCGACCACGGGGCCTACCCGTCCACACTTGGTTACAAGGGCTTCCCGAAGTCGCTGTGCAGCTCGGTCAACGAGGTGATCTGTCACGGCATCCCCGATTCACGCGAGTTGGCTGCCGGCGACATCGTCAAGATCGACATCACGGCGTACGTCGGCGGCGTGCACGGCGACACCTGCGCGACGTTCTACGCGGGCGACGTCGCGCCCGAGATTCGCGACCTCGCAGAGCGCACCCGGGAGGCGATGCTGCGGGGCATCCGCGCCGCGCGACCGGGACGTCCGATCAGCGTGATCGGCCGGGTGATCGAGTCCTACGCCCGGCGATTCGGCTACGGCGTGGTGCGCGACTACACCGGGCACGGCGTCGGCCCGAGCTTCCACACCAGGCCGACGATCCTGCACTACGACGAACCGCGCGCCACCACGCCGCTCGAGCCCGGCATGACGTTCACCATCGAGCCGATGATCACCCTCGGCGGAGTCGACTGGTACATGTGGGACGACGGCTGGACGGTGCTCACGCGGGACGGCTGCTGGGTCGCCCAATGGGAGCACACGCTCGCCGTCACCGACGACGGCGCCGAAATCCTCACCCTGCCCGGCGGCGCGACACGATGAGGAAGTATCGGGAAATCTGCGGGATCCGCTAGAGAGCCGGATACAGTCCGATCGTGGACCCGGTGCGCAACCCGTACGCGCCCGGCGCCGGGCAGCGTCCGCCCGAGCTCGCCGGCCGCGATGCGGAACTTGCCTCGTTCGGCGTGCTGCTCGAACGGGTATCCCGCGGCCGCCCGGAGCGTTCCGCAGTACTGACCGGGCTGCGCGGCGTCGGCAAGACCGTGCTGCTCAACGCCCTGCGCAGCGCGGCGGTCCGGCGCGGGTGGGGTACCGGCAAGCTCGAAGCTCGCCCCGACCAGTCGCTGCGGCAGCCACTCGCCGGCGCCCTGCATCTGGCCGTGCGTGAGCTGGCCAGTCCGAACGCGGACGAGGCCCGGCACGTCCTCGGTGTACTCAAGGCGTTCGCCCAGAAGCAGCCGGGCGGCAAACCTGGACAGCCCGGCCAGCGTTGGCAGCCCGGGATCGACGTGCCCGCTGTTACCGGACGCGCGGACTCGGGTGACATGGAGATCGACCTGGTCGAGCTGTTCGCCGACCTCGGGGGGCTCGCGGCGGACACCGGAAAGGGCATCGCCCTGTTCGTCGACGAGATGCAAGACGTCGGCCCGGCGGACATCTCGGCGCTGTGCGCGGCCTGCCACGAGGTGTCGCAACGGAGGCTGCCGCTGATCGTCGTGGGTGCTGGGTTGCCGCACCTGCCTGCAGTGCTGTCGGCGAGCAAGTCCTACAGCGAGCGGCTGTTCCGCTACTCGCGCATCGATCGGCTCGACCGACTCTCGGCCGACGCGGCGCTCCGAGTCCCGGCTCGCGACGAGGGCGCCGACTTCACCGACGATGCGCTTGCAGCGATGTACCAGGCGACGGGTGGCTACCCCTACTTCGTCCAGGCGTACGGCAAGGTCGTGTGGGACATGGCGCCCGCGTCACCGGTCACGGTCGCCGACGTGCAGGTCGCCTCACCCGAGGCCGAGGCCGAGCTTGCCGTCGGCTTCTTCGGATCCCGCTACGAACGGGCCACCCCGGCCGAGCGCGAGTACCTGCGGGCCATGGCCGAGGTGGACGGCTCAGCCGACGACGTCGCCACGTCGGCGGTGGCCGTGACGCTGGGCCGAAACCCCCAGGCGCTGTCGCCCGCGCGTGACTCGCTGTTGAAGAAGGGGCTGGTCTACTCCGGCCAGCGCGGCCGGATCGCCTTCACCGTGCCGCATTTCGGCAGATACCTGCGACAGCAGGAAATGTAATGGGCTGCGTACCCAGGAGTGATCAGGCCACCCGCAGGTCGGACACGTCAGCGATCCGGTCGAAGTCGACATCGTCGTGCAGCAACGGCACAGTCTCGCGAATGCAGACGGCCGCGATCATGCAGTCGGTGCGCCGACGAATCGTATGGCCGCGAGCCCGCACCTTTCTGTACAGGTCGGCGGCCACCTCGAAGTCCTCGAGTCCTCGCAGTTCGAGAATCGTCGTCTGGGCCAGGTGCAGCCGCAGCTGCGCGAGTTCGGCGCCGGCGCGCACGCCCTGCAACAACTCCATATAGATGACGTCAGTCAGACCGACTGGCTTGCCATCGGTGAGGTCCCTGGTGAGTCGGCGATCGTTTTCGTTGCCACTCGACCGGAAGTGGTCTATCCACACACTCGAGTCGACGACGATCACGCCGAGCGCTCACGCTTTCGCCGCGACCGCTCCCAGCCAGGCCGGACGTCTTCCGGATCTATATCGATCCGCATCTCCGCGAGCTCGCGCATGGCCTGACGGCGGATCAGCTCGCGCAGCGCATATTCGACGGTCGACTTCTTGGTCTTGGTGCCGGCGATCTCCGCGGCACGGGCGAGCAGCTCGTCGTCCAGGTCGATGTTGGTCCGCATGACGCCATGGTATACACCTGATCCGAACGATTCATGTGTATAGCGCGTGCTGGCGGATCCAGGCGTGCATCGCGATCCCGGCGGCAACACCGGCGTTGACGGAACGGGTGGAGCCAAACTGGGTGATCGAGCAGACGAGCTCGGCTGCCGCCCGCGCTTCGGCCGTCAATCCTGAGCCCTCCTGCCCGAAGAGCAGCAGCGCTCGGCGGGGCAAGGCAACCGTCTCGAGCGGGACCGCGCCAGGCAGGTTGTCGACCGCGACGATTGTGTAGTCGCTGCCGACCAGCTCGGCCACGGAGTTGACATGTCGCAGGTGCTGATAGCGATCGGTCACCATGGCGCCGCGCCGGTTCCACCGGCGGCGTCCGATGATGATCACCTCTCGGGCTAGAAACGCGTTGGCCGTCCGGACGACCGTGCCGATATTCAAGTCGTGCCGCCAGTTCTCGATGGCGACTGCGAAATCGTGCCGGCGGCTGTCGAGGTCGGCGACGATGGCGTCCACCCGCCAGTAACGGTAGGCATCGACGACGTTGCGCCGATCGCCGTACGCGAGCAGCTCAGGGTCGAGCCTCGGATCGTCCGGCCACGGGTGCGGGTGCGGCCCGACGCCGACGGCCAGGTCCGGGGTTGCGTCGTCGGTCACACCAGGCCGAGATCGGCGAGCGAGTAGGCCGCCCGGCACTGCAGTCCAGCGGCCCGGATGACCTCCCGACCGCCGCGGTCGACGATCAACGCCACGCCTGCCACGTCGGCCCCGGCCTCGCGCAACGCCTCCACGGCGGTAAGTGGGCTGCTGCCGGTGGTCGAGACGTCCTCAACGACGAGGACGCGACGGCCCGCGATGTCAGGCCCCTCCACCCTGCGCTGCATCCCGTGCTTCTTCTCCGCCTTCCGAACCACGAACGCGTCGACGCGACGAGCGCTCGCGTGCATGACCGCGGTGCCCACCGGGTCAGCGCCAAGCGTCAGCCCGCCCGCCGCGTCGTAGCTCCAGTCCGCGGTGAGGTCCAGCAGCACCCGCCCGACCAGTGGGGCAGCCACCCGGTGCAGGGTGATCCGCCGCAGGTCGATGTAGTAGTCGGCCTGCTGGCCCGACGACAACGTGACCCGGCCGGGCACCACCGCCAGGTCCTTGATCAACGCCAGCAGGTCGTCGCGGTCGGTCATTTCTACAGCCCGCGGCGGCGCATGGCCTGACGCAGCAGCGGGCGGGGCACGTGTCGCGCCGCGCCCACCATTGCCTTGTACTTGACGTCAGGGATGCTGACCGGCTTGCCTTTGCGGGCGTCGGCCAGCCCGGCCGCCACGACGTCGTCAGCGTCGAGCCACATCCACTCTGGTACGCGTGACATATCGACCTGGGCCCGCTCGTGGAACTCGGTGTGCATGAAGCCCGGGCAGACCGCGGTGACGCGGACCCCCGAACCGGCAAGCTGCACGGCCAGCGCCTCGCTGAACATCGTCACCCAGGCTTTGCTCGCCGAGTACGTCACATTGCGCCCACGCGGCACGAACCCCGAGACGGAGGAGACGTTGACGATCTCGCCGGCACCCCGCGCCGTCATCGCCCGCACCGCCGCATGGGTCAGCCGCAGCACGGCACGGACATTCAGGTCGAGCATCCGCTCTTCCACGGCGAGTTCCGTACGGCCGAATGCCCGGTAGGTGGCGATACCCGCGTTGTTGACGAGGATCCCGATCGGTGCGTCCGCCGAGCCGATCCGTTCGGCGACCCGGTCACAGCCCTCGGTGGTGGTCAGGTCGGCCGACAGCGGCGTTGCCTGGACGCCGAACCGCTGTTGCAGCGCGACCATCGTCGACTCCAGCCGCGCTTCGTCGCGGGCGACCAGCACCACGTCGTTGCCCTCGCCCGCCAGCGCCCGGGCAAACGAGGCGCCGAGTCCCGCGGTCGCACCGGTCACCAGAGCCGTGGTGCTCATCGGCCTCGTGACTTGCCGCGGCTCTTCGCCGGCGGGTTGACCGGCGCGCTGGTACGGGCCTTGGCCTTGGTGCGCTGAGCGTCTGGCTTCGCCAACTTGGCCGGGGCCTCGGTTGTCGCGGATTTCGCCGGCGCGGGCTGCGGCGGCGGCTTCGGAGCGGACGGACGTGGGGCGAACAGCCCGCGCAGCCCCGGTGCTGGTGCGCCGGCCGTGTCCGCTCGGACAGGCTTGTTGGCATTGATAAAGGCCGTGCTGGGCGGAAGATTCACCGCGACGACCGCGGTGAGGAACGCCAGCGCGCCGATCAGGCAGGGGATCTTAGTTAACACGGGGAATTTGCCGATAACGCTCAACGCAGGCAATGCGCCGATGAGGCTGAAGCCGAAGACCGAGGAGAGAACCCAGAGCCCGACCACCACCCAGCGGGTCCAGTGCGCGCCACTGCGCACGCGTATAGCGATAAAGACGAGCAGGACAGCCGTCACCAGGCTGATCACCAGCTGCGAGGTGATGAACGCCGATATCGAACGGGAAATCTGCGACGGCAGCAGGTCGTGAGCCTTTTGCGCCTCCGTGTAGCTGCTAGTGATTGCTTTCTTGCTGATCGTGTCGTGAGACTGCTGTTCGAGCCACGTCCGAGCTGCGAACAGCGTCAGGGCGGTCAGGACTGCGAAGGCCGCCGCCGTGATGAGTGCGGCCCAGGTGATCAAAATGGTCCGTGGGGGCTGCGCGGCGGTCCCGTCGACGTCGCTCATGCCCGTTCTCGCTTTGCTGCGAACGGGCGCGAGACTCCAAGCGGACTATGTCTGTTGATTCGCTCACTCCGTTCGCTCATGTCCGCGCAGTGTACGTGCGCGCCAGGCTGTCGTGTGCCGCTCGCCCGCGCAGAACGCGCATAGCGGGACGGGCCGCTAGAGTCGAAGTACCGTCGCGCCGACCGGGAGGACTCCGTGACCACCCCGCCCGAGGACTCCGGCTCCCGTGAGCCGTGGCGGCCTGAGCAGCTGCCCGAAGGGCCTGCGACGGAAGCGGGCGAGCGCGACCCCGCGGCGCCGAGTTACCCGTCGGCCGAGCCCGAGCCGTTCGATCCGTATCGCTTCGGGCCGCCGGGACCGAATCCGTACGGCTACCCGGATCTGCTGGCCGCACAGCCACCAGCGCCCGAGCAGCCGTACCCCACCCAGCAGTACCCGGCCGCGCCGGGTCCCTACCCGCCGGCCGGGACGCCCTACGAGCAGGCCCCCTACCAGCCAGCCCCCGCGCATCAGCCGGCCTATCCGGGTGCGTTTCCCCCACCGCCGACGCACCAGTACGCCCAGCCACCGACTGGCAACGGGAAGGCGATCGCCGCGCTGATCCTCGGCGTCCTGTCGATTATCCTGTTCTTCTTGTCGATCTTGGATATCCCGCTGTTCGTCCTCGGGATCGTCTTTGGCATCCTCGCGATCAAGGCGGCCAATCGGGGCGCGGGCGGCAAGGGCATGGCGACGGCCGGGCTGGTGTGCGCGATCATCGGCGCGCTGTGCTGCGTTGTGTTCACCGGCTTCATCGTCAAGCGTGTCGTCGACTGCGGCAACAAGTACGACACCGGCACGGTCGCGTATGACCACTGCGTGCGCAACGGCAGCTGATCGCAGTGTCTGGTCCGCAGTGGGGAGCTGGCTGGTCGCAGCCGGGCGATCCGGTCGATCCGAACGTCGGCGCACCGCCGCCGTACGCGTATCCGGCGCCACCGCCGTCGTACCCGTACTACGGCTACCCGCCGCCAATCAGCCGGCCCAGCAACGTAGTCGGGGCGAGCGTCCTGGCCTACATCGCCGCGGGCCTGCTCCTCGTTGCCGCCCTGCTCCTGTTCCTCGGCGCGTCGATCGTCAACTCACTGCGTGACGCGACCGCATTCGACGGCTTCGGCACCGAACTTGCGGTCGACGGAGCCCTGGATGTCATCCTCGCCGGCTTTCTCATCGCCGGCGGTGTGCTGCTGACGAACCGGCAGTTCACCGGGCGGCTACTGATCACGATCAGTGCGGTGCTCTGTGCGGGCGTCGGCATCTACTGGGCTGTCCGCATACCGTCCGGCGGTATCGGCTTCTATGTCGTGCTGTTCGTGTCGCTGCCGGTCATCGCCGCGGCGCTGGCTTGGACGCCGTCGGCGTCCCAATGGCTGGGCAGCGCGCAGCGCGGCGGATATGGCTAGCGCGAAGCGGCCTCGATCGCTAGTCCCGACCGGTCCTCCAGCATGTCGACGCGCACCGTCTGCCCGTCGCGGATCTCGCCGGCCAGCAGCTTGCGCGCCAACTCGTCGCCGATCGACGTCTGGACCAGTCTGCGCAGCGGCCGCGCGCCGTAGATAGGGTCGAAACCGTTCATCGCGAGCCATTCGCGGGCCGCATCGCTGACGTCCAGCGTCAACCGGCGGCCTGCCAGTCGCTGCGCCAGTGCGGCGATCTGGATCTCGACGATCGTGGTGAGCTCCTCGGTCGTCAGCGACTCGAACACCACGATGTCGTCAAGTCGGTTGAGGAACTCGGGCTTGAAGTGCTCGCGCACCACGGCCATCACGGTGTCGCGCTTGAGCTCGTCCGGCAGGTCGCCGGCCAGCGCGTGCGAGCCGAGGTTGGACGTCAGCACCAGGATGCAGTTGCGGAAGTCGACCGTCCGGCCCTGGCCGTCGGTGAGCCGCCCGTCGTCGAGCACCTGCAGCAGCACGTCGAACACGTCCGGGTGCGCCTTCTCGATTTCGTCGAGCAGGATCACGCTGTAGGGACGCCGGCGCACCGCCTCGGTGAGCTGGCCGCCCTCCTCGTAGCCGATGTAGCCGGGCGGCGCGCCGACCAGCCGGGCCACCGTGTGCTTCTCGCCGTACTCGCTCATGTCGATGCGCACCATCGCCCGCTCGTCGTCGAACAGGAACGCGGCGAGCGCCTTGGCGAGTTCGGTCTTGCCAACACCGGTCGGGCCGAGGAACAGAAACGAACCGGTCGGGCGATCGGGGTCGCTGATGCCGGCGCGCGCACGCCGCACGGCGTCGGAAACCGCCTGCACGGCGCGGGCTTGCCCGATGACGCGCGTCGCGAGTTCGTCCTCCATGCGCAGCAGCTTGGCGGTCTCGCCCTCGAGCAGTCGTCCGGCCGGGATGCCGGTCCAGGCGGCTACCACCTCGGCGACGTCGTCGGCGGTGACCTCGTCCTTGACCAGGACGTCCTGCGCCGCGTCGGCTTCGCTGGCCGAGGCGAGCTCCTTCTCCACCGCGGGAATCTCCGCGTAGAGCAGCCGAGAGGCGGTCTCGAAGTCGTTGTCGCGCTGCGCCCGCTCGGCCTGACCGCGCAGGTCGTCGAGACGCTCCTTCAGCTCGCCGACGCGGTTGAGGCCGGCCTTCTCCCGTTCCCAGCGGGCATTGAGCGCGTCCAGCTTCTCGGTCAGGTCGGCGAGTTCGGCACGCAACCGTGCCAGTCGCTCCTTCGACGCCTCGTCCGTCTCCTTCGCCAGCGCCAGCTCCTCCATGTGCAGCCGGTCGACGGCGCGCTGCAGCTCGTCCACCTCGATCGGACGAGAGTCGATCTCCATCCGCAGCCGGGACGCCGCCTCGTCGACCAGGTCGATCGCCTTGTCCGGCAGGAAGCGGGACGTGATGTACCGATCGGAGAGCGCCGCAGCGGCGACCAGCGCACTGTCGCTGATCTGCACCTTGTGGTGCGCCTCGTAGCGGCTCTTGAGTCCGCGCAGGATGCCGATGGTGTCCTCGACCGACGGCTCGTCCACGAGCACCTGCTGGAATCGCCGTTCCAGTGCGGCGTCCTTCTCGATGTGTTCGCGGTACTCGTCCAGCGTCGTGGCGCCGACCATCCGCAGCTCCCCGCGGGCGAGCATCGGCTTGAGCATGTTGCCGGCGTCCATCGCGCTCTCGCCCGTCGCTCCTGCTCCGACGACGGTGTGCAGTTCGTCGATGAACGTGATGATCTGGCCGCCGGAATCCTTGATCTCGTTCAGGACGGCCTTCAGCCGCTCCTCGAACTCGCCGCGATACTTGGCCCCGGCTACCATCGCGCCCAGGTCGAGCGCGATCAATCGCTTGCCGCGCAGCGATTCCGGCACGTCACCCGCGACGATGCGCTGCGCGAGGCCTTCGACGACGGCGGTCTTGCCGACCCCGGGCTCGCCGATCAGCACCGGGTTGTTCTTGGTGCGGCGGGAGAGCACCTGGATGACGCGGCGAATCTCGGCGTCGCGGCCGATGACCGGGTCGACCTTGCCTTCGCGGGCCCGCGCCGTGAGATCGACGCCGTACTTCTCCAGCGCCTGAAAGGTGCCTTCGGGGTCGGGGGTGGTGACCCGAGCGGACCCGCGCACGGCCTGCAACGTGTCGGCGAGCGCCTGCGCGGTGGCGCCGTGCTGCTGCAGCAGCGTCGCCACGTCACCGCCCTGTTGTGCAAGGGCGATCAGCAGGTGCTCGGTGGAGACGTACTCGTCGCCGCGGTCGCGTGCCTCACGTTCGGCCGCACTGAGCACCGCCAGGAACGCTCGCGAAGTCTGCGGCGGGCCGACCGAAGCGCCTTGCGCCGACGGCAGGGCGTCGACAAGCTGCTGCGCGGCTGCCCGGACCGCCAACGGATCGGCGCCGAGGCCCTGCAGCAGCGGCCCGGGCAGTCCTTGGGCGTCGTCCAGGAGGGCAACGGCCAAGTGCGCCGGCTCGACGGCCGGATTGCCGCGCTCGGCGGCGGTGCGCACGGCCGTCGAGACGGCTTGCTGGCTACGCGTGGTCAGGTCCATCGTTGTCGTCGTCACCTCGGTGTCGGTTCGTCTCATGGTCTGGCAGGCCGGCATAGGCCGTCCAGTGGTGTAACGACCACAAACTTGAGTCTGTTCCACTCAATTTGGCCGGAACTAAGATCGCCCCAGAGTGCCCACCAGCTGGCAAGGGAGACGCGGATGTCCGCATCAGACCATTGGGTCGTTGTCGGCCTGGACAACGGAGGAACGAGCAACAATGCCACCGTGCTCGACGGCGATGGGCGCTTTCTCGTGGACCGGCTGGTCGAGACCGCAAGCCTCGTCCAAGACGGGCCGGATGCGGCGCTGGAGGCCTTGGAATTGTCGCTGACCAACGTGCTGACGCTGACCGGAACGTCCCGGTCGTCCGTGCGGGCCGTGGGACTGGACACCCCGGGCCCGGCCAGTGCGGACGGCGTCATCTCGGCCAAGGGCGCGACCAACTTCTCCGGGCCTGCCTGGCGCGGCTTCGACATCCGCGGTGCGCTGGAGAAGCGGCTGTGCATTCCCGTCGTCTACAACAACGACGGCAACGCCGCCGCGCTGTACGCCCACAGTACGCATTTCGGATCCCGCTCTGCGCATTGCTCGTCGGTGTCCGCGATTGTCGGAACGGGCCTGGGTGGCGGCATCATCGCCAACGGCGCAATCGTGCGCGGCGCGGCGGGAATGGCCGGCGAGCTGGGACACGTCTACATCCCGATGGAGGGACTGCTCGAGGACGGTCAGCGACTGCCGGTGTGCAACTGCAGCTTCACCGGCGATGCTGAGAGCGTCGCCTCACTGACGGGCATCGAGAAGAACCTGCTGCCCTACTGGCTGACCCGGTTCCCGGATCATGAGCTCCGCCGGACCGAATCGATCGCCCAAGCGGCGAGGCTGGTGCGCTCCTACGGGGAGAAGGGCGACCCGCTTGCCGTGAAGATCTTCGAGCAACAGGCCAAGGCCCTGGGTCGGCTGTTCACGATCGCGGCCAACTTCACCGATCCGGACGCCTACTTCATCGGCGGAGGCGTCGTCGAGACGACGCCGCGGTTCCGGGACTGGTTCCTCGCGACCGTCCGGGAGCACACGGCGTTGCGTGAGGAGCAGGCCCGGGTCGCCGAGTTGGCGCTGGTGCCCGATCTGGATCGCGCGGGCGCACAGGGTTCCGCGCTCGCCGCCCTTGACTCCCTGCGGGCCTGACCTGTCTACCGGCCACCTCGGAGAGGTGATCAAGAGCCCGGTGGCCCGCGCGGGTGCCCGGTGCGGGGTTCTTGATCACGCAGGACGGCGTCACCAGGGATCTTGATCCGTCGCTACTCCAGCGTTACCACGACGTCGGCGACCTCTGCCAGGACGGGGTCGTGCGTCGCGCAAAGCACGCCGACACCGCCTGCGGCCGCCTGGGTGAGCACCGAGGCGACGATCTCGGCATGCGCCTCGTCCTGCTGGGAGCTGGGCTCGTCCAGGGCGACGAAGGGGCGCTCGACGACAAGTGCGCGGGCCACCCCGACCCGCTGACGTTCTCCGCCAGAGAGCAACCGCACGGCACGAGAGGCGACCGGGGCAAGGCCGAGCGCGCGGATCGTCTCGTCGACCAGGGCGGGATGGGCGGGCAGGCCGCGCGCGACCCGGGCGAGGGTCAGGTTCTCCACTACGTCGAGTGGCTCGGCCAGCGCGCCGAGCTGCCCCGCGATCGCCACCTGCACCCGCCGCAAGTCGGCACGGGCGGTCCGGTCGAGCGTCGCGAGATCCGTCCCGCCGAGGACGGCCCGCCCATGGTCGGGGTCGGCCAGCCCGGTGAGCAGCCGCAGCAGTGTCGACTTGCCCGATCCGGATCGTCCACGCACCACGGTCAGCACGCCTGCCGGGACGTTGAGGTAGCAGCCGTCGAAGACGACGCGGTCGCCGTACGCGACCCGGACGTCCTCGAGTGCGGCCAGGTCGCGGCCCGGCGTTCGTGGCGCCGCGGGCGCGAGCGGCGCGGTGGCCAGCGGGGCAGCCTCGGGCGACCCACGCAGCACGATCCGGTCCTTGTCGCCGGACGCCCGGACAACAGAGTGCGCGCCGGCCCGGTGCCGCAGCCGTTCCGGTAGCCGCACCCATCCACGGTCGTCGACGACCAGCGCCTCGTCGGTCGGGTCGTGCGGCGACCACTGCTCGGACAGCCGTCCGTCGCGGATCCGGACGACCCGGTCGGCGATGCGCGCCGCCCGCTGGTCGTGGGTGACCAAGAGCAGTGTGGCGCCGACCTCGGCCACCGCGGCCGCCAGCAGGTCGTAAACGACGTCAGAGGATGCCGCGTCGAGCTCGCCGGTCGGCTCGTCGGCCAGCACGACGGCCGGCCGATGCGCCAACGCGGCGCACACCGCCACCCGCTGCGCCTCGCCGCCGGACAGCTGCGGCGGGAGCCGGTCGGACAGATCCGCCAGACCGAGCTGCGCGAGCATCTTGTCGGCCTGTGTCCGTGCGGGCGTGCGGCCCACGCCGGCCAGCCGCAGCTGCAAAGCCACGTTGTCGCGCACGGACAGTTCGGCGCGCAGCGCGCGCGCCGAGTGCTGGTCGACCACGCCGAGTTCTGTGCGACGCAGCAGCGCCCGGGTGGCTTCGTCGGCCCCGGCCAGGTCGACGCCGACGAGCGTGGCCGACCCGGCGCTGGGCGCGAGCTCGCCCATGATCACCCGCAGCAGCGTCGTCTTGCCCGAGCCGTTCGGGCCGTGAACGACCAGCCGTTCCCCAGGCGCCACGGCCATGGACAGGCCCCGCAGTGCGGCGACCGTCCCGGTCGGCACGGCGTAAAGGCAGAACAGGTCAGTTGCGGCCACGGTGGGAGTCGTCATCGCAAGTCCACCTCGGGACGCGCCGGCACGCGTTCGCGCAGCGCTCCCGCGGCCACCGCCCAGACCGCCAGCACCCCGGCGCCGAGGCCAGCCGCCAGGACGAGCACCGTCCAGCCAGAGCTGATCGTGACCTGCAGCGGTGGCCGAGGAGTGCTGCCCGAGGCATCCACCGCCACCAGCCGGGCACCCACTCTGGCCACTACCAGTCCGGCCAGCAGGCCGAGTGGCAGGCCGACGCCGACGACCGTGAGCGTACGGACGAACAGCATGCGGCGCAGCACGGCCGGTCGCACACCGTCGGACTCCCAGGCGTAGAGCTCACCCGCCCCGTCCCGATGCTCACCCATAACGAGCAACACCAGGGATGCGGCGGCCACCGCCAGCGCGAGCCCGCCGACGATGGCGAGCAGTACGCGAGACCCGCGTCCGACCGGGTCGGCGTCCAGGTCCGCCTGTACCGCATCTCGCCGGGTGACGGTTAGCCGGTCGTACGGTGCAGAGGTGAGCGCGCGGTCGAGTGAAGCGCGCGAGCTCGCGGGCACCGCCACCCATAGCTCGCTTGGTGCGCCGCTGCCGGGGGTGGTGCGGTCCAGCAGGCCGACTAGCGCCGCCCGATCGGCCAGCACGAAACTCCCGTCCACGGTGGGCAGGCGGGGCAGCGTGGCGATCACTCGAGCCGTCATTTGCTGGCCGGCGATCTTGACCTGCAGCAGCCCGTCCCGGACGCCCTTCGCCGTGATCGGATCGACGGCGACCGGCAGGGGCGCGAGCTGGCCGTTCGGGACGAAGCCAGGCGTCGCCACCACCTCGGAACCGTCGAGGCGGTAGTCCAGCGCCATCCGCCCGTTGGTCGCGCGCGCCGCGCCGTTCGCAGCCCCCCAGCCCGTCCAGTCCCATGCGATGTTCCGGCCGTCAGCCTGCACGGTGCCGAAGGTCAGCGTCCCGGCTGCCACGGGCTGGTCGGTGTTTCCCTCGCCGATGGCGTGCTGATGATGCGTCGCATAGTCCGCCTCCTCCTGTACTACGACCGCAACCGCGTGCAGGGGTCCTGCGCCGAGCGCAGAAACCGGCCCGACGAGCCGGTCACCCTGCTGCGTCAGGCTGACGGCGCCCTCGCGTCCGCCGTCGTCCCGCATCCAGAGCGTCAGGGTGATGTTCGGAGAGAGGCCGGCCGCTTCGATCGAGACGGTTCGGCCGCCCTGCGGCAGGCTCGGGGCTGGTCGGCTGTTGCTGGTACGCAACCGGGCGGCGACCGACGCGGCGGACACATCCGACCCAGACGTGCGGGACCAACGGTGCACCTGCGCGAGAGCGGCCGGATCGACGCCGACCACGGGCAGGCTCGTCACCACGCCGGTGGATGACTGGACGGCGCCGGCGGTCCGCACGGTCGCGTAGACCTCGGCGCCGGGTACCGCGGTCCGCAGCGCCACTGGTTCGACTGCGGCCGCCGGCGAGATCACCTCCGGGCTGCTGGTCAGCGTCGCGTCCAGGGGAACGGCGTAGGCCGCCTGATCGGCCGAGCCGTCGAGCAGCGTCGAGCGGTATGCGCCGGCGAACACCACGGACGCCACCGCCGCAGTGAGGAACGCCGTCGTCGCGAGCGCCCGCAACGGACGGCGGATCGAGCCGAGCAGCGCGATCCGCCAGGCCACGGACCGCCGGGGCAGCACCCGTTCGGTTAGTCCGGCCAGCGGACCCCACAGTCGGGCCGCCACCAACCCCGCGGTAATCGCGCTCAGCACCGGCAGGGCAACGACCAACGGATCGCCACCCGACGACAGATCGCCGGTCGACGCGCTGCCCCGGTCGGCGGCGAGAATCACGGCGCCAAGGCAACAGAGGGCGAGCAGGTCGAGCAGCTGCCACACCGTCCGGGTCTGGGCGTCCGGCAAGAGCAGGATGGCCGCGGCCACGATCCCTGCGGCCGCCGTCAGCAGGGCGCAGGCGAGCGCCGCGCTGCCTAGGGCACGCACCACGGTCGCGCCGACGGGGAGGCCAGCATTGCGCGCCAATATCGCCGCGACGACAGCTCCGGCGGCGCAGCCGAGCACCGCCCCCGTCAGGCACGTCGCTACGGTCTCGATCGCGGTCAGCGTGCCGATCTGCCGAGTCGTCGCGCCGCGCCGCCGCAGCACAGTGACGAGCAGGCCATGCTCGCGGCGCAGGCCGACCGCGGCCACAACGGCGAAGCCAAGCAACAGCACAGCCGCGGACCCTCCCAGCAGGCCGAACCGGCGCGCCGACAACGCCGCGCGGTGGTCCTGCTCCTGCAGCGCGTCGTCCGGACGGAACAGGGTCGTGCCACCGACCGTGGCGGTCAGTGCACTGTCGACATCGGCGCCGCGCTGGACGTAGGCCGGGACGCCCAGCCGCACGACGCGTTCGACGTCCAGGTCGGCGGCCCAGGCGAGCGTGCGGGCGAACAGCGTCAGCGCCGACAGCGCCCCCATGGCGTCCGCGCCGTCGCCGACGAGCAGCGGCAGGCCTTGGGTGTCCAGCTGACCGGACACGAGCAGCGGATCCGTGCGCTGTGCCCGGCCGACCACGACCACCCCGAGCGACGCCACGGCTCGCCGCAGCAGCTGCTCGTCGCCGGTGCCCACGAGCACCACCTCGCACCGCGTGGGCGTGCAGCTGGCCGGCATCCGGCCGTTGACCAGGCGCACCGCGGTAGCCAGCCGGTCGGCGCCCGCCAGGAAGAACGACGATCCCGCCAGGGTGAGTTGCCGGTAGACCAGCTCGCGGCGCACCGGCCGTGCGGTCAGCATGGCCAATTGCGCGCGGACCAGCGCGTCAGCGTGCGCGGGCGTGCCTTTGCGAAAGGCCGAATTCGGCTCCTGGGTGACGAGCAGGCTGCGGTCCGCGAGGTCGAGCTGGCTCACGGTACGGCGGACCGTCTGGGCGGCGACGGACTTGGCCACCCCGGCCGACTCGACGGGAATGGTGATCGTCAGTGCCACGCCCAGCGCCAGCAAGCTCCATCGCCACGGTCGGTGGCGCAGCTGGGCAAGAGCCAGCGAGCCGATGACGCCCATCTCGCTCCGGTGACCTCGCTAACCACTCAACGCCGAATTATGGTTAGCATGCTGCCATGCGAGCGGAGCCGTGACCAGCCGCCTCGTCGACGGCCGTTACGTGCCGTACGCCGTCGCCGGGCACCCGGCCCTGGAGCTGTGCAACACGCGGGCGGGTTGGGGCACGCATTCGCCCAAGGAATACCTGGTCGATTTCACTGCGCTCGCCGTCTGGGCGCGCGAGACCCAACTGATCACCTCGCCCGAAGCTCGCCTGATGAAGGGTGCGGCAGCCGCTGCCCCAACTCGAGCCCGCGCCACCGTGCGCCGTGCGATAGAGCTGCGCGAGGCGCTGTACGCGGCGCTGACCGCTCCGCGCCCCAACTCCCTCGAGGAGGTACGCCGGTTCGTAGTACGTGCGGTGGAGCGGTCTGCCTACCGGCCGTGCGGGGCGGCACTGGTGCTCGACGGCGGCGGCGGGCTGAGCGCGATCGTCGACCGCGCGGCGCTGCAGGCGCACCGGCTGCTCGAGCAATACGGCGCCGACGCGGTCGGCCGATGCGGCGGAGAGGCTTGCGGCTGGCTGTTCCTCGACCCGGCCCACCGCCGGCGCTGGTGCACCATGGCCGTCTGCGGCAACCGCGCCAAGGCCCGGCGCTATGCGGATCGCCGCAGAGCGTTGGAGTCCTAGCGGCTGTTCTTCCTGCCCCGCTGCCGGCGGACAATCAGCGTGGCGAGCGCGCCGAGCGCCGCCGCGATGAGCAACGCGAGAAACAGCGGGGCCCGGGCCTGCGGGATGATCAACCGCATCTTGACGCTGCGTGTGTTCTCGGCCATGAAGACCACCAGCAGCACCAGCAGGATGGCTCCGATGACGAGCCTCGGCCCGATGCGGCGCTTGGCGGGAGCGCCCGGTGGCTTGCTGCCCGGTAGCTCGCCCGGCGCCTGGGACGGATCGGTCATGCGCCCATGGTGCCGCCTCACGCCCGGGAGGCATAGCCGGCTGGCCTGTCCTGTCCTGTCCTGTCCTGTCCAAGGGTGGCCTAGCGGCGCTGCGGTCTCCACACGAGAAGGGCGGTTGACGGACCCCGCGCCGCATCCAGCTGGGCGTAGGCGTGGCGCAGCTCGTCGGTCAGCTCGGCCAGCCGGTCACGCAACACGTCGACGTGCGATTCGAGGGCGATGATCCGCTTGATGCCCGCGAGGTTGATGCCCTCGTCCTGCGAGAGTCTCTGCACTTCGCGTAGTAGCGCGACGTCCCGCGCAGAGTAGCGCCGGCCGCCGCCGATCGTCCGGCCGGGAGTGACCAGGCCCAGCCGGTCGTACTGGCGCAGTGTCTGAGCGTGCATCCCGGCCAGCTGTGCCGCAACCGAGATGACGAAGACGGGGGCGTCTTCGGGGAAGTCGCGCAGCTCAGCCATCGCCGGGCTCCGACCGTCGCGGTGCACCACCGGAGGCCGCGGTGATGTGCGGGCGGGGGTCGTCGGACTGTGCGGCCCGGTAGCTGCGCAGGGCTTCTTTCGCCTGCGCGGACATGTGCTGCGGCACGGCCACCTCGACGGTGACGAGCAGGTCGCCATGGCCGCCGCCGCGCTTCGGCGCGCCACGTCCGCGCACCCGCAGGGTGCGTCCGGAGGGCGTGCCCTGCGGGATCCGAAGTGTCACCGTGCCGTCGAGCGTCGGAACCCGCAGCGTCGTACCGAGCGCCGCCTCCGGGAACGAGACCGGCACGGTCAGCGTCAGGTCATCGCCGCTGCGGCCGAACAGCTTGTGCTCCGCGACGTGGACCGTGACGAGCAGGTCGCCAGCCGGCCCACCGCGCTGGCCGGGTGCCCCTTTGCCGCGGATGCGAAGCTTGGCGCCGTCGCGGATGCCCGGCGGCACTCGGACGGTGATGCTGCGCGTCTGCGTGGTGACGCCGCTGCCATGGCATTCGGGGCAGGGATTGTCGATGATCTGGCCAGTGCCCTGGCAGTCCCGGCACGGTTCGCTGAAGCCGAAGGCGCCCTGGTTGCGGCTGACGTATCCGGAGCCGCCGCACGTGGGACAGGTGTGCGGCGCCGTACCAGGCTTTGCGCCAATCCCGCCGCAGGTCTTGCACGGGCCGGGACCAGACAGTTGCAGCGGCAGCGTCGCGCCCCGCACCGCCTCATCGAAGCCGAGGGTGATCTCGGCATCGAGGTTCGCGCCACGAGTCGGGGCACTGGGACGCGATCGTGTCCGAGTCCCGGTTCCGCGTCCGAACAGTCCGCCGAAAATGTCGCCGAGCCCGCCGCCAGAGGTAGTGGCATCGCCGAACAGGTCGGACACGTCGAAAGTCGTGCCGTCACCGGGGAAGCCGCCGGCTCCGGTGCCGGGGAAGCCGCCGCGGAATGCCCCGCTCGCGAACAGTGACCGTGCCTCGTCGTACTCCTTGCGCTTGCCGTCGTCCGAGAGCACGTCGTATGCCTCGGAGACCTCCTTGAAGCGCGCCTCGGCCGCGGCGTCTCCCGGTTTCTTGTCCGGGTGCAGCTCACGAGCCAGCTTGCGGTACGCCTTCTTGATGTCGCTGGCCGAGGCGTCCTTGGCGACGCCCAGCGCCTGGTAATAGTCCTTCTCGAGCCAGTCCTTCGTGCTCATCGCTGTGCGTCACCTCGCTCTCTGTCTTGTCGCTCCCCTGTGGTCACCTTGCCTGCGGGAACGGCTGGCTGCTCGGCGGTGAGCGGAGGGGGTCAGCCAGCGTGGGCTAGGGGGCGCCTGCGGAGGGATCAAGCCTGACCGCCCGGAGCAGGCGCTCGCTAGCCCGCGACCCAACGCAACCATCAGAGGTCAGCCGACGAATCATTGAGGGGGACGGGGGCGGGCGGGTCGGACACCCCCACCATGGCGGGACGGAGCAGGCGGTCGCCGTGCCGGTAGCCCCGGCGCATCACGGTGGTGGCCGTCGGCCGATCGACTTCGTCGCTCTCACCGTGCATGACGGCCTCGTGGATCGCCGGGTCGAATGGATCACCGACGTCGCCGAACGCCACCAGGCCGTTCTTGGCGAGGATCGCGTCGAGCTGATCGGCCACGGCCCGCAACGCGCCGGTCAGGTCGCCATGCTCGCGAGCCCGGTCGATGTCGTCCAGCACCGGCAACAACGAGGCGAGCACGCGACCGGCCGCAAGCTCGCTCAGTGCGACACGATCACGGTCGACGCGCTTGCGGTAGTTGGCGTATTCGGCTTGCAGCCGCTGCAGGTCGGCCGTTCTCTCGGCCAGCTGCAACGCCTCCGCCTTGGGCACGTCGCGCTCATCGGGCGTTGCTGACGGGCCGAGAGCAGAGTCGGGCTGGCGAGGCTGACCGGTGACCGGGTCGATACGCCGTTTGTCGCGGATCACGACCCCGTCCGGGTGCTCCTCCGAATGACGCTCGCGATCGGTCACTTTTGCTCCTGCGAGTCAGGGCCTTCCTCGACGACCTCGGCATCCACCACCGTGTCGTCAGCCGAACCGCTCGAGGCACCGGGCGCGCTGGTGGGCGCACCGGTTGCGCCCGACTCACCGCCGGCGGCCTGGGTGGCCGCGTACATCGCGCCGCCGACCTCCTGCGAGACCCGGGAAACCTTCTCGTGGGCGGCCTTGATCGCGTCGTAGTTCGCGCCGTTCAGCGAGGTCTTCAGCTCCTCCAGGGCAGCCTCCATCTCGCTCTTCTTGTCGGCCGGGATCTTGTCGCCATTGTCGGCCAGGAACTTCTCTGTCGAATACTGCAGAGACTCCGCGGTATTGCGTACCTCGGCCTGCTCACGCCGCTCGCGGTCCTCCTTGGCGTGCGCTTCGGCGTCGCCCATCATGCGGTCGATCTCGTCCTTGGACAGGCCCGAGCCGCCGGTGATCGTCATGCCCTGTTCCTTGTTGGTGGCCAGGTCCTTCGCCGTCACATGCACGATTCCGTTCGCGTCGATGTCGAAGGTGACCTCGATCTGCGGCACGCCGCGCGGCGCGGGCGGCAGCCCAGTGAGCTCGAACATGCCGAGCTTCTTGTTATAGGCCGCGATCTCTCGCTCGCCCTGGTACACCTGGATCTGCACGCTCGGCTGGTTGTCGTCGGCCGTCGTGAAGATCTCCGAACGCTTCGTGGGGATCGTCGTGTTGCGCTCGATCAGCCTCGTCATGATGCCGCCCTTGGTCTCGATGCCCAGCGACAGCGGAGTGACATCGAGCAGCAGGACGTCCTTGACCTCGCCCTTGAGCACACCGGCCTGCAGCGCGGCACCGACGGCCACCACCTCGTCCGGGTTGACTCCCTTGTTCGGCTCCTTGCCGCCGGTCAGCTCGCGCACCAGGTCCACGACTGCCGGCATCCGGGTCGCGCCGCCGACGAGCACCACGTGGTCGATCTGGCTTAGGCTGATGCCGGCGTCCTTGATCACGTTGTGGAACGGTGCCTTGGTCCGGTCGAGCAGGTCCGCGGTGATCTTCTGGAACTCCGCGCGGGACAGCGATTCGTCGAGGAACAGCGGGTTCTTCTCGGCGTCCTGCGTGATGTAGGGCAGGTTGATGGACGTCTGCTGCGAGCTTGACAGCTCGATCTTGGCCTTCTCTGCGGACTCGCGCAGCCGCTGCATGGCCATCTTGTCCTTGGTGAGATCGATGCCGTGTGCGGCCTTGAATTTGTCGACCAGCCAGTCGATGATCCGCTGGTCCCAGTCGTCACCACCGAGATGGTTGTCGCCACTGGTGGCCTTGACCTCGATGACGCCCTCGCCGATCTCGAGCAGCGAAACGTCGAACGTGCCGCCGCCCAGGTCGAAGACAAGGATCGTCTGCTCTTTCTCTCCCTTGTCCAGGCCGTAGGCGAGCGCGGCTGCGGTGGGCTCGTTGACGATTCGCAAGACGTTGAGGCCGGCGATCTGGCCGGCCTCCTTGGTGGCCTGGCGCTGCGCGTCATTGAAGTAGGCGGGGGTCGTGATCACCGCGTCGGTGATGTCCTCGCCCAGGTAGGATTCCGCGTCCCGCTTGAGCTTCTGCAGTACGCGGGCGCTGATCTCCTGCGCGGTGTATTTCTTGCCGTCGATGTCGACGTTCCAGCTCGGGTCGCCCATGTGGCGCTTGACCGAGCGGATCGTCCGATCCACGTTGGTGATGGCCTGCCGCTTGGCGACCTCGCCGACGAGGACCTCGCCGTTCTTGGCGAACGCCACGACGCTCGGCGTGGTACGCGAGCCCTCCGCGTTCGCGATCACCTCCGGCTCGCCACCGGTGAGTACCGAGACGACGGAGTTGGTGGTACCCAGGTCGATGCCGACCGCACGGCTCATGTGAGACTCCTCTTCAGACGACCAATTGCTGTGCCCATATCGTACCGGCCTTTACCGGCCCGCTATCACCGGAACTGAGCCTGGTCGGCTCAACTTCCCTCAATCGGTGTGATCCACCTCACACGCATGGAAGGGAGCACACTGGGGTTCGTGTCGGACGCAGTCACGGCCGCCCAGGCCCCGGACGAGACGCACGAGCAGCGTGGCCTGCCGGGTACCGTGTGGTTGGCCGCTATTACCGCGTTCGCCGTGCTGGTGCTGCTGGCGATCAATGTCGTGCGACACCTGGCGGCGCCGCCGGCAGGTGCACACCACCACGCGTCCACCGCGCTTTTCCGGGCGGGCGACAACCAGACGCTCGGCCCGCTGCTGACTCATCGGTTAGTCACGGTGTGGCAGGTGAATGCGGTGGCTCTCGCCCTGCTCGTCCTGGCGGCCGCGTGGTACCTGGCCGGGGTTGCGGTGCTGCGCCGGCGCCGGCCCGACTTCGCCTGGCCGGTCGGCTACCCGGTGTCGTTCCTGGCCGGGTTGGCGGTAATCGGTTACGCCACCTGCGGGGCCATCGCGGTCTACGACCAGGCCCTGTTCACGGCGCACATGCTCGGCCACTTGGCTCTGGTGATGCTCGCGCCGGCGCTGATCGTCGTCGGACGCCCGATGCGCCTGGCGGTGGAGGCGTCTCGTCCGCCACTACGGGCCCGTATCGAGCGGGTCGTGCGCGGCCCGGTGGTGTCGCTGCTGACCACGCCGCCGGTCGCTTTGGCTTGCTACACAGCGGTGATCGTCGGCAGTCACTTGACCGGATTGATGGACACGATCATGAGCCTCACCTGGGCCGGCCAGGTAGAGCATGTGGTCTACCTGGTGGCCGGGTATCAGTTCTTCGCTCTGGTGATCGGCGACGAGCCGCTGCGGTGGCGGCTGGCGACCCCGGCTCGATGGGTCATGCTGGCGATCTCGATGGCGGTCGACACGTTCACCGGCGTCGTGATCATGATGTCGCTCGATCCGGTCACCATGGTGCCGACGCCGGGCCTCACGGTGAATCCGCTGAGCGACACGCGGACCGGCGGGGCGATCATGTGGCTCGGTGGCGACGGGATCATGGCCGTCGTCATGATCGCGCTGGTAGTCGGCTGGCTGCGGACGTCCGGACGGTCCGGCGTCGACCGCGTCAGCTGGCTCGAACAGGCGCGCATTGCGGCGCTGAACGAGCGAACCGGTGCCGTCGCCGAGGACCCGATCGACGACGACGACGCGCGGCTCGAGGCCTACAACGACTGGCTGGCACGCGTCGCCGAGCCAGAGCGGTGGCCGGACGGCTAGTACCTGATCAGGTTTCCCCGCAATTCGTCGCTGGGCGCAGCGGTTCGCGTCCAGTTCCGGGGAAGACGTGATCAACCGGCCGGCCTGACCGGACCGGACGAGGGTGTCATGGCAATCGGGCTGGACAGGTAGCCGAGCACGAACGCCAGGCCGTGACCGGCTGCCACGACCTGACGGGTTGCCACAATCTCCCCAACTGCGGTCGCGACGCCGATCGCGGACCCGATCAGCCAATGGCGCTCCGGCAGCACGGTCACCAGCCCGCCGACGGCCGCCGTCATCACGTACGAGGATCCGACATCGACCTGCGTGCGAGCACTGGACGGCAGCCGGCCAGCTTTGATGCCCGACCACACCGCGGCCTGGGTAGCCAGGGTCGGCAGCACATGCCCGGCAACGGCAATGGCCGCAGCACGTCGGGTACCCGCGAGGTACTCCAGGCCTCCGAGCGCAGCCGCCGTTCCGGCCGCCGGGGCCAGCCAATGGTCGCCCTCGACCACCACAGCGCTGGCGAGCAGCGAGCGGACGGGCCTGCTGGCCAGGTTGTCGAGATTGGTGCTCGCCGCCCGCTCCAGGGCCGCGCCGTCGACGCGCCGTTTGACGAGCGCGGTCGCGACCAGCGCGCTCACCAACCCGGTCGTCAGTGGCAGGCGACGAATCAGCCGGATCATTGCTCACGCCAGAGCGGCCCGATCGCGTCGCGCAGTAGTTTGCCCACGTCCCCGAGGACGTGCTGGCCTTCCCGCACGATCACCTGGCCGCCGGCGACGACCGTACGAACGTCCGCGGCGGTGGCGGCTAGGATCGCCTGATCTACCAGCGATCCGGCCGTACGCGGGCTGTCCAGGCTGACTTCGACGAGGTCGGCGCGAGCTCCGGACTCGAGCCGGCCGGCGTCGTCCCAGCCGAGGCTGTGCTGGCCCGCCCCGGTGAGCGCCTCGACCAGCTCGGCCGGCCGGAACCGTCCCCGCCGTCCGGCTGCGAGCCGTTCGTCCATCTCCAGCGCGCGGGCCTCCTCGACCAAGTCGATGACGGCATGCTGGTCGCTGCCAAGGGTGATCGGCGCTCCAGCGTCGTGCAGCCGACGAGCTGGGCCTACGCCGTCGGCGAGATCGCGCTCGGTGGTCGGACAGATGCCGACGCTGGTTCGCGACCGGCCGAGCGCCACGATGTCGTCGTCGGTGAGGTGCGTGGCGTGCACGGCGGTGCTGTTCGGGCCGAGTGCGCCGAACTCGGCGAGCAACGCGGTCGGGGTGCGCCGGTAGGCCGCCAGGCATCGCTCGTTCTCGGCCGGCTGTTCGGACAGGTGGAAGTGCAGGGGACGACCCCGAGCGGCCTGCACCAGCGTCGGCAGCGCCACCCGGGGCACCGCGCGCACCGAGTGGATCGCCACGCCGATCCGGGTGGTGTCGTCGTCGCGCAGCGCAGCGTGGCGATCCGCCCAGCCTTCAGCGGTCTGATCGGAGAAGCGCAGCTGGTACACGTCCAAGGGCTCGCCGATCCCGCCCGCGAGATAGGCGGAATCCACCAGCGTGACTCGGATTCCGGCGTCGCGGGCGGCTCGGCGCAGGGCATGGCTCATCTCGTTGGGGTCGCGGTAAGGCCGGCCCCCCGGGCCATGGTGCAGGTAGTGGAACTCGCCGACGCTGGTGACCCCGGAAAGCGCCATCTCGGCATACGTCGCCCGGGCCAGCGCCAGATAGCGGTCGGGGTCGAGTCGGTCCGCGACCTGGTACATCGCCTCCCGCCACGTCCAGAACGTGCCATCGGCCCCGTGTGTACGCCCTCGCAGCGCCCGGTGGAATGCGTGGCTGTGGGTGTTGGCGAATCCAGGCAGGACGAGGCCGGGCAGCCGCTCGTCGTCCGGCCGCGGTTCGGTGCGGGCGGCCACCCGGGTGATCCGGCCGCCGTCCACGACGATGCGGACGTCCGGCTGCACGCCGACCGGCAGCCACGCGTACCCAGCGAAGTAGCCGGTCACCGTGCCCTCATCCGGCGAGCCGCTCCAGGACGGCGGCGAGCGCCGCCACGCCCACCAGGCAGTCGTCGCGTTCGGCGAACTCGGCGGGGGAATGCGACACGCCGGTGGGATTGCGCACGAAGATCATCCCGGTCGGAATCCCAGCATTGGCGAGGATTCCAGCATCGTGACCGGCGCCAGTCGCCAGCGCAGGAGCGCCGCCGGCAGCGATCGCCAGCTGCTCGCGCAACGTCACATCGAAGGGTGTCTCGTCCGTCCAGGACTCCTCTTCGACCACCGACCCGGCCGCATTGCTCGCCAGCGCGATCAGGTCGCCGATCACCCGATGCACCGCCGCGGCCTGCGGCGCACGTGAGTCCACCCAGGTCGTGACCCGCGACGGGATCGCGTTGACGCCGTTGGGTTCAACCGCCACCTTGCCGCAGGTGGCCACCGCGCCGTGTTCGGCGGCCGACGCGCGGGCGGCGAGCACCAGCCGGGCGTAGTCGAGCATCGGGTCGCGACGATCGTCCAGCCGGGTGGTACCGGCGTGGTTCGCCTCACCGGGCAATTCCACCCGCCATCGGCCGTGCGGCCAGATCGCGCTGGCCACCCCGATCGGCGAGCCGAGGTCGACGAGCCCGCGTCCCTGCTCGACATGTAGCTCGACGAATACGCCGACCCGGCGCAGCGCTGCGTCGTCGCGGCCTATCCGGTCCGGCTGCAGCCCGGCCGAGCGTCGCGCGTCGGCCATGGTGGTGCCGTCGCCGTCGCGCAGGGCGAGCGCGCGCTCGGGCGACAGCGCGCCGGTGACCAGCCGCGAGCCGGCGCACGCGACCCCGAACCGGGCCCCCTCCTCGTCCGCGAAGTTGACCACCCCGATCGGCCGGGACGGCACGAATCCCTTGCTGCGCAAGGCATCCACCGCCACGAAGGCCGCGACAACGCCGAGCGGACCGTCGAAGGCCCCGCCGTCCGGCACCGAGTCGAGATGGCTGCCGGTGACCAGCCCCGGGCCGCTTGCGTCGGGATCGCCCCACCACGCCCACTGGTTGCCGGCCCGGTCGAGCAGGACCTCCAAGCCGCGCGCGGTGGCGCACGAGGTGAACCACTCGCGCAGCGCCAGGTCGACGGGCGTCCAGGCGAACCGGCGATAGCCTCCGGACGGTGCGCGGCCGACGGGCTGCAGCTCGCCCCACAACCCGTCGAAGGTCACCGGCTCAGCCTGCCACGCCGGCCCTCCCGCGTTGTACGACGTGCAGCCGGCTACTGCTTGTTTGCCAGGTCGGCGATCGACTTCAGGTTGTACTTGGCTGCAGTGTCCTTGGTGACGACGATGGCGTCCTTGTCTTCTGCGGAGGACTGGGTGAGCACCTCAAGCGGAGCCGGCACGACCTTCTGCAAGGCCGCGAAGACGTCCTCGGACGACACCGCGGTGGCGGTCTTGTCGAAGTATTGCAGCAGCACCCCGTTGTATTCGGGGATCAGGTCGATCGACCCGTCCTTCAGGCCAGGAATGTATGCCTCGCGGCTGCCGATGTTGAGTTTGGTGGTGACCGAGGCGCCTTGGGCCTTCAACGCCTCGGTGTAGATCTGCGCCAGCAGGACGTTCTCCTGGAAGTTCGCCGAGCCGATGACGAGTTTCACACCGGCCGCTGCGCTTGTCTTCGTGGTGAGCCCGTTGCTGCTCAGCCAGTCGAGGGCGACCTTGGCCGGGTCTTGCTTGTCGGAGATCACCTTGGCATCCAGGTCGGTGAGCGTCTTGGTGTCGAGCTTCGCCGAGACCGCGTTCAGCGCGGCGACCACCGCCGGGGTTGCCTTGGCCTTATTGATCAGCGGGAGCACGTTCTGCGCCGTATAGAGGTTCTTCGGATCGTCGAGCACGACGAAGCCGTTCGCCTCGATCGACGGATCGGTGGTGAAGATGTCCCCGGCGTCGATCTGCCCGTTCTTCAGCGCATTGATCGTCAGCGGTCCGCCGGCGTCCAGCTTCTTGAAGGTCCCGAAGGTGACTCCGTAGACCTTCTGGAGGCCGGGCACGCCGTCGGGACGAGTGGCGAACTCGGGGGGTCCGCCGAGCGTCAACTTGCTGGCGATCGTGCTACCACCACCACCTCCCGCGGACGCAGCGCTGGTCTTGCTGCTGCTGCCGCTGCTGCCGCAGGCCGCGAGGGTCAATGCCGCCGCCGTCATGCCAGCAGCCACGAGCAGGGCTGTGCGTCTCATCGATCTCTCCGTTCTTAACGCTTCCGTGGTCTGTGGTTCGGGTTGCCTGTCAACGATTCACCTAGTCGCGGCCTCCACCTGGGCGACGGCGACGCCGAGCGGTCCCTGTTCCAGCGCCGGGCGGCGAGCGAACCGGCCCGACACCCCGCGGGACACCGTGTAGCGCTGGACGAGTGCGAGCAGCGAATCGGCGAGTAGCGCAAGTACGGCCACCAGCACGGCGCCCGCCGTGCGTTGCGGCACGTCCTGCTGGGACAGGCCGTCGAACACGAACCGGCCCAGCCCGCCGAGCCCGAGGTAGGCCGCGATGGTCGCGGTGGCAATGACCTGCAGGGTGGCGCTGCGCAGCCCGGAGAAGATCAGGGGCAGCGCAATGGGGAACTCGACTCGGACGAGCACCTGGCTTCCCGTCATCCCCATACCCGAGGCCGCATCGCGTGCGGCTGGCTCGACGTTCTGCACCCCGGCGTACGTGTTGGACAGAATCGGCGGAATCGCCAGCAATACCAGCACGATTTCGGTGGGGATGAGATAGACGGTGTCGCCCTTGCCATGGATGTGCGGGGAGATGATCACGTACAGCAGGATCAGCAGTCCAATGGTGGGAAGCGCACGCAGCGCGTTCGCCGCCGACACCAGGAACGTCAACCGACCCGTGTGCCCGATGACCAGGCCGAGCGGCAGCGCGATTGCTAGTGCGATGACGACGGCGAGCAGCGAGTACTCGATGTGCTTGATCAACTGGCTGAAGATGCCATCGGGCCCACGCCAGTTGGTCGGGTCGTTGAGCCACACGAACGTGTCGTGGATCATCGCGAGGCCACCGCCCGGCGCCACGGCGTGAGCGCGCGGTTGATCAGCACCACAATGACATCGAACGCGAGCGCGAGTAGCACGC
This sequence comes from uncultured Actinomycetota bacterium, assembly GCA_963839995.1. Classification (GTDB taxonomy): domain Bacteria; phylum Actinomycetota; class Actinomycetes; order Mycobacteriales; family Jatrophihabitantaceae; genus CAWIUB01. The sequence continues at coordinate 130,087 of CAWIXH010000005.1, forward strand.
AGAGCAGGATGCCAAGCGCGATCGGCGGATAGTAGGGCCCCGACACCGACAGCTGGAACCCGTTCGTGAACAACTGGCCGAGTTCAGGCACACCGATCGTCGCGGCTACCGCGACCAGACTTACGTTGGAGACGACGGCCACCCGTACACCGGCGGCGATGACCGGCACCGCGATCGGCAACTCGACCTTGAAGACGCGCTGCAGCCGGGTGTATCCCATCGCCGTCGCGGCCTGAGCCACCTCGTCGGGAACAGCGCCCAGGCCGTCGGCAACAACGCGGACGAGCAACGCCACCGAGTACACGGTCAACGCCACCGCGACGTTGATCGGGGAGAGAATCTTGGTGCCGAGGATGCTCGGCATCAGCACGAACAGCACGATGGACGGAATGGTGTAGAGCAGACCGCTGAGTGTGACCATCGGCGGGTAGACCCATCGGTAGCGGCGGGCCAGATACCCGAGCGGCAGCGAGATGATCAGGCCCGCGATGACCGGCAGCACCGATAGCCAAGCGTGGTAGCCCAGCCAGCTGAGCACTTCGTCACGGTGGTCGCTGAAATAGCTGAACAGCTTCCACGGCGACGAGCGGGAGTCAGCCAGATACCCGGCGCTCACGTCGCGCCCTGCCCACTCGGTTGCCTGATTTGCGCCGGAGCCTGGCGAGCCGCGGACGCCTGCTCGTCGATGCGGACGAGCACCTGCGCGGCGGTGACGGTGCCGAGCAGCGCGCCGTCGCCGTTGACGACGACGCCCCGGCCGCTCGGCGACGACAGCGCAGCGTCAAGGGCGGCGCGCAGCGTGCCGTCGGAGGTGGCGAGCGTGCCACCGAGGTTGAGCAGGTCCGGCGTCACCGACCCCTGCAACGTGTCGTCGGAGACCCCGGTGAGCGCCAGCCAGCCCTGCGGCTGCTTCTGGTCGTCGACGACGAGCACCCAGCCGTCACGGGCGACGTCCCTGGCGTTGATCAAGCCAGAGCCCAGCGTCACGGCCGGCTCGTCCGAGACCGGCAGTTGGCCGGCCGCCGCAAAGCCCAGCGCGCGGTAGCCGCGGTCACGGCCCACGAAGCCGGCCACGAACGCGTCGGCGGGCTTCGACAGCAGCTTGGCGGGCGTCGCCAGCTGCGCGAGCTTGCCGCCGACGCGCATCACCGCCACCTGGTCACCGAGTTTGATCGCCTCGTCGATGTCGTGCGTCACGAACACGGTGGTCTTGCCCAGCTCGCCCTGCAGCCGCAGGAACTCGTCCTGCAGCTGGGCGCGGACGACCGGGTCGACGGCGCTGAACGGCTCGTCCATCAGCATGACGGGCGGATCGGCAGCCAGTGCTCGCGCGACGCCGACCCGCTGCTGCTGGCCACCGGAGAGCTGGGCCGGATACCGCTTGGCGAAGTTCGCTGGCAGGCCCACCTGGTCGAGCAGCTCCATCGCCCGCTTGCGGGCCGCGCGCTTTCGCTGCCCGAGCAGCAACGGCACGGTCGCGATGTTGTCGACGATCGTGCGGTGCGGGAACAGCCCGGCGTGCTGGATGACGTAGCCGATGCCGCGACGCAGCTGGGCCGGCGCGACGGTCGACGTGTCGCGGTCGTCGAGCCAGATCCGGCCGCGGGTCGGCTCGATCATCCGGTTGATCATGCGGAGACTGGTCGTCTTGCCGCACCCGGACGGGCCGACGAGCACGGTGATCTGGCCGGACGGTGCCTCGAAGCTGAGTTCGTCGACGGCGACCGTGCCGTCCGGATACCGCTTGGTGACCGAGTCGAACCGGATCATCGTGGACTGACGGCCTTCCGTCCGGGACACGAGCCGCCGATGCCTCAGCGGTACGGGCGATCACCTTGCGAACGTCAAGCGTTGCACAGACGACCGACAACACGCACCTGCACCGCAGGCTGTAATCCGACCGTTAGAACGGTGAATCGCTTCAGGCGGAGTCGTCGAGCGGGCGCAGCTCGTCGGCGTAGGAGACCGATTTGCGCCGCAGCACGCCGGTGCTGCTGACCGCGTACTGACCCATCCGCCACAGCGGCGGCGAGTAGGCGTGGATCGAGACACTCCCGGCGTCACGTCCGGTGAGCCGATGAATGTGGTCCGGGCCGAAACTGAATGCCTGATCGGCTGCCACGTCGACCGCCGCGCTGGGCGTCCCTACCGCGAGCCGGTGCTCGGTGAGGCATCCGTCCACGACGGCGACCGCACCGGAGGAGATGTCGTGGTCGTGCCAGCCGGTGTCGTTGCGAGGCGTCCAGCACAGCAGCCACACGTCGACGTGGGTGTCCCTGTGCAGCTCGACGTAGTGCCGCTCGTCGTCGCTGAAGGCCACGTGCTTCCGCCAGGTTTCCGGCCTTGCCGCGATGGACGAGACGAGGGCGCGCAACTCGCGCTCGTCCAAGTCTCGGCCCGGGAGGGAGTCGAAGGCTGCAACCGAGTCGGCGAGGGTCATCGCTGATCTCCTTCGAGCAGTCGCGAGGGGTTGGCGACGCGGACCGCGTGCGCCGCGGTGGCGCCCAGGTTGAGTTCGATTGGCCCGGCGTAGGGCCGGTCAGTGCCGTACACGATCACGTCGATGCCGAGCACCCGGGTCAGTGCGTCAACGCCGCGCGGACCGTACGACGACGTCTCGACGAAGGTGAGCGGATCGACCGACGGCGCCCGTCGACGGGTGCGTGACGCGTACCGCTCATGGTGAACCGGCGCGAGGCCGGCGCCGGCGGCGAAGCAGATTCGCAGCGCCGGCAACAGGGCACGCCCGGCCGCCTGCCACGCCCACCAGGCGGCCTGCAGCTGGGACGGGTAATCGACGACCGGGGCCCACCAGCTGGGCAGCGTCTCCGTGGTGGGGCGTGCCGGCGCGGGACCGGGATGCACAAGCACGGCACGGTCCGCCCGTTCGCAGACGCGCAGCGTCGGCGCCAGTCGCTCGACGCCGGCTGGCGTCGCCAGCAGGGTCGCCGGGACTTGCAGGCCGACGAACCCCTTGTCCAACAGGGTTTCCAGCTCGCCCAGGTCCGGCTCGACGTGGCAGATCGAGGCCCATCCACCGAACGGCTTGGGCAGCTGCAGCGCACCGTGGTGCCATGCCCCGAGCAACGGTGCTGCATGCACCGGATCGAGCAGCTCGATGCCCAGTGGGCTGGACATCGAGACGAGGATCCGCGCGCAGTTGGCGTCCATGGCCAGCCGCCGCTGCACATCGTGGTCGGCCGGAGTGATGTCGTACGGCGGCTCGGCAGCCAGGTGCAGGATCCATCCGTCGAGGTACGGCGGGACCGGGCGCGCTCGCAACTCTTCGACGAACTCGACCGGCCACAGGTGCTGGTGGACGTCGATCCATCCACTCGCAGCGGCCATGTCGCCTCCCTGACCTCGACAGCTTGGTGAAGCGATTCACTGATACGTTCCAGTGAAGCGCTTCACCAGCTCCCCTGTCAACCGCCCGCCGCATCTCAGGTGATCAAGAGCCTGCCAGCCAGCGTTGGCGCCTGCCGCGTGGCTCCTGATCACGGATGGATGTCCTCAGGTTGAACCGGTGCCTACGCTGAGCGGATGACCGAGCGCCCGCGTCGGCCGACGCTGCGCGACATCGCCGACGAGACCGGGCTGTCGTCCGCCGCCGTGTCCTATGCGCTGCGCGGGCTGCAAGTGCCAGAGGAGACACAGCGCCGGGTGCGCGAGGTCGCCGACCGCCTCGGCTACCAGGCCGACCCGATCGCCCGAGCCCTGGCCTCGGGCCGCACCGGCAATGTCGGCGTGCTGTGCGGCTCGCTGGAGGACATCTGGCAGCAGGGCGTCGCCGCCGCCCTCGGACGCGGGCTGCTGCAGGCCGAGCGCCAGGCGCTGATCGTCGATGCCGCCAACGACCCGGCACTCGAGGCCTCGCTGGCGCAACGGCTCGTCGACCAGCGGGTGGACGCCCTCATCGTGCTGCCGGTCGACCCGCGCGGCGAGCACTGGACGGCGATCGCCGAGCGCACCGTGCTGGTCTCGATCGGCGACAGCCTGCCTGGTGCCGCCACCTCGGCCGAGGTCGTCTTCGACAACGAGGCCGGGGTCACCGACGCACTGCGCCAGCTGGCCGACGCGGGGCATGGCCGGATCACTGTGCTCACCCCGCTGGCGACGAGTACGCCCGATCGTCCCGGCGAAGCCGTCGTGCAGCGCGTCGCGCCAGAGCTGCAGATCGAGGCGACGCTGTGCACAGCCCCGCACGATCTGGACGGCGCCAGCGCGGTCGCCCGGGCCATCCTCGCCGATGCCGACCGGCCGACCGCGATCCTCTGCCTGGCCGATTCGATCGCGTACGGCGTCTACGACGCGGCGCGGGAACTCGGCCTGGCGATCCCCGGCGAGGTGTCGGTGCTGGGCTACGACGACCACCCGGTGTCGCGGGTGCTCACCCCGCCGTTGTCGACCTTCCGGTGGCCTCTGGACGTCCTCGTGGAGACGGTGGTCGACCGGACGATCCGCGCGGTCGACGAGGGCAAGCGCAGCCGGCGCAAGGTCCTGATGCCCACGGCCCAGCCGCGCGGATCGGTCGCGGCGCCGAGCCGGATCGTCCGGGCATGAGCTGAGCGTGCGGCCGATACGGGTCGACGGCAAACGGCTGACCGTCGACGACATCCTCTGCGTTGCCGTCGAGCAGCGGAACGTCGAGCTCGCCGACGAGGCGCGGACGCGTGCGGCGCAGTCGCACGAGTTCGCCGAACGGATCAGTGCCGAACGGGCCGTCTACGGCCGAACGACCGGCGTCGGCGCGAACCGCGACGTCGCGATCGACGACCCGGCCGCGCACGCCGTTGCGCTGGCACGCAGCCATGCGACGTCGGCTGGGCCGCTGCGGGTTCCCGAGCGGGTGCGGGCCATGCTCGTCGTCCGGCTCAATCAGCTCGCCGCAGGCGGCAGCGGCGCCAGCCCGGCCCTGGTCGACGGCCTGGTGAGGATGATCAACGCCGATGCGCTGCCCCAGGTGCGCGAGTTCGGCAGCATCGGCACCGGCGATCTATCCGCGCTCGCAACCACTGCGCTGGCCTTGACCGGTGAGACGCCGAGCTCGCCGATCACGCTCGGCCCGCACGATGCGCTGGCGTTCCTGAGCAGCAACGCCGCCGCGATCGGCGACGCCGCGCTCGCCGGCGCTCGGCTGACGACGCTGGCCCGGGCAACCGTGTCCGCCGGGGCGCTGACGTTCACCGCGGTAGACGGCAACCCGGAGGCGTTTGCCGAGGTGGTCGAGCAGGCCACCCCGTTCGAGGGGGTGCACCAGGTGTGTCGGTGGGTGCGCTCGCTGGTCGAATCCGTCGGGCGGCCGGCGCGCATCCAGGATCCGTTCGGGTTGCGTGCGATGCCGCAGGTGCACGGCGCGCTTCTCGACGCGCTCATCCACGCCGAGGACGTCGTCACCCGGATGGCCAATGCCCCGAGCGAAAACCCGCTGCTGCTTCCTGACGGCGGGGTCGCGCATCACGCCGGCTTCCACGCCGCCTATCTCGGGCAGGCCCTCGACGCGGTCGTGTCGGCTGCCGCGCAGTCCGCGCAGCTCGTCCTGGCCCGGCTGTCCATGCTGTGCGAACCGGCCTTCACCGGGCTCCCTCCGTTCCTCGGCGACGGCCGGCCGGGCGCGTCCGGGGTGATGGCCTGCGAGTACCTGGCGGCGTCGGCGCTCGGCTCGCTGCGTGCGCTCACGGCACCGACCGGCGTGCAGAGCGTGACGCTCTCCCGCGGCGTCGAGGACGACGCGAGCTTCGCCTCGCTCGCCGCGAGGCAGGCCCTCGATGCCGTCGACCGATACCGCATCGTGCTGGCCTGTGAAGTCGTGGCGGCGGTGCGGGCCACCCGGATGCGCGGACTTCCGGTTCCCGCGCCGCTGGCGTCGCTGCCGAGCGAGACCGCCGATCGGGACCTGTCCGCGGACCTCGACCAGGCGGTCGAGCTGCTCGAGCCATGGTCCACATCACTGACCGCCCAGCGGTAGCCCGGCGTACGCTGCCCGGATCGGCGGGACACTGTCCGCGACCATCGTTCACCCGTGAGGAGGCCGACTAGTGGCGCTGCGGCTGACCATCGCCCTGCTCATGCTGGTGATAACGGCGGCCATCGCGGGACGGCGGATCGTCTGGCTGGTCAAGCTCATCCGCTCGGGCCGGGCCGCGCCAGGACGCACCGACGAGATGCCGGCGCGGCTTCGGGAGCAAGTCGTCGAGGTATTCGGGCAACGGCGGCTGCTGAAGTGGGGCGTGCCGGGGCTCGCCCACTTCTTCACGTTCTGGGGCTTCGTCGTCCTGGCGATCACGATCATCGAGGCGTACGGCGCCCTCGTCATCAGCCAGGACTTCGCCTTTCCGTTCTTCGGCCACGCCCGGTGGCTGGGCTTCCTCGAGGACTTCTTCGCGGTAGCCGTGCTGCTCGGCTTGATCACGTTCGCCATCCTGAGGGTGCGTAACGCCCCGCAACGCAGGCACCGCGACAGCCGCTTCTACGGTTCGCACACCGGCGCCGCGTGGGTGATCCTCGGCATGATCGCGCTGGTCATCGTCACGCTGCTGCTCTACCGGGGCGCGCAGTACAACACCGGGCACTTCCCGTACGGGAAGTCGAAAGCGCCATTCGCGTCCTACCTGGTGTCCCGGCTGCTGGGCGACGGCGCGTACAACCAAGGCGTCGAGACGTTCTTCCTCATCGCCCAAATGGCGGTGATCTTCGCCTTCACGATCATCGTCGTGTACTCCAAGCACCTGCATATCGCGTTGGCGCCCCTCAACGTCACCACCAAACGGCTGCCGGACGGCATGCGCGAGCTGTTGCCCGCTGCGGACGCTGACGGCAAGCCGATCGACTTCGCCGATGTCGAGAACCTGTCCGAGGACACGGTGCTCGGAAAGGGCAAGATCGAGGACTTCACCTGGAAGGGCTACCTCGACTTCACCACCTGCACGGAGTGTGGCCGCTGCCAATCGCAGTGCCCCGCGTGGAACACTGGCAAGCCGCTCTCGCCGAAGCTCGTCATCATGGACCTGCGTGACCACCTGTTCGCCAAGGCCCCCTACCTGATCGATGGACAGTCCGTCCCTGAAGGCGCAACCGCGCAGGGCCACGAGCCGCACGGGCAGCACGTGCCGGAATCCGGGTTCGCCCGTGTCGAGGGCTCCGGGCCGGACCAGGCGGTTCGGCCACTGGTCGGTGACCTCGCCTCCGGGGGTGTCATCGACCCGGACGTGCTGTGGTCATGCACCACCTGCGGCGCCTGCGTCGAGCAGTGCCCCGTCGACATCGAGCACATCGACCATATCGTCGACATGCGCCGCTACCAGGTGCTGATCGAGTCGGCGTTCCCGTCCGAGGCCGGGGTGATGTTGCGCAACCTGGAGAACAAGGGCAACCCGTGGGGGCTGGCTGAGCGGGTCCGTGAAGAGTGGCTGGACTCGCTTGATTTCCCGGTGCGCCGCGCCGTCCCCGGCGAGAAGCTGGACCCGGACATCGAGTACCTGTACTGGGTGGGCTGCGCCGGGGCGCTCGAGGACCGGTCGAAGAAGGTCACCCGGGACTTCGCCGAACTGCTGCACGTCGCGGGCGTCGAGTTCGCGGTGCTGGGTTCTGCCGAGACCTGCACGGGCGACCCGGCGCGCCGGCTCGGCAACGAGTTCCTCTTCCAGATGCTCGGCATGCAGAACGTCGAGACGCTCGACTCGATCACCCGCGCGGCGCCGCTGAAGATTGTCGCCACCTGCCCGCACTGCTTCAACACCCTCGCCAACGAGTACCCGCAGCTCGGCGGGCACTACCAGGTCGTGCACCACACCCAGTTGCTCGCCACGCTCGTCGAACAGGGACGGCTCACCCCCGTCCAGCCGGTCGACAAGAACGTCACCTACCACGACCCGTGCTACCTGGGCCGGCACAACAAGGTCTATACGCCGCCCCGCGAGGTGCTCGGCGCAGTTCCGGCATTGAAGTCGCAAGAGATGCACCGCTGCAAGGAAAGGGGATTCTGCTGCGGTGCCGGCGGGGCGCGCATGTGGATGGAGGAGCGGATCGGCAAGCGCATCAACATCGAACGCACCGAGGAGGCGCTGAGCCTGAACCCCGATCTGATCTCGACGGCCTGCCCGTTCTGCATGGTGATGCTCTCCGACGCGGTCACCGCCAAGCAGGCCGACGGGTCTGCCCGGGAGGACGTGCAGGTGCTGGACGTCGCGCAGATCCTTCGTCAGTCGATCGCTTCCTGAGCCTCCGCGTATGCAGCTGCCAGGCGCCGTGCCGATCAGCCCGAGGTTGATGTACAGATTCTACGGCGACAGATGTACTCTTGGCAGATGGATGTGGCGATCAGTGCCTTGCGGGCCGAGCTGTCCAGCTGGATTGAGCGAGCTCGGGCCGGCGAGGAGGTCGTCGTCACCGATCGCGGTACCCCGGTGGCACGGCTGCTAGCCGTCGACACCGCACCGCTGATCGACCAGCTCGTGCAGCAGGGGGCGCTGAGCAAACCGCGCCGTGCGCAGCGGCCGGTTGCGCGTGGCGCCGTTCGGGCCCGCGCGCGCGCACCGGTGTCGGCGCTAGTGGGCGAACAACGCCGCTGACGGCCATGCCCATCGTGTATTTCGACAGCAGCGCCTTCGTCAAACTGGTCGTCGAGGAGGATGGCAGCGACCTGGCTGCGGCGCTCTGGGACGGCTGCGACGCTGCGGTGTCCAGCCGGCTCGCCTATCCCGAGGTTCGCGCCGCGCTGGCCGCCGCCGGGCGCACCCAGCGTCTGGACCCTGCCGAACAGGCCCGAGCCGAGGTGGCATGGGAGGACTTCTGGGCAGCAACCAGGGCGGTCGAGTTGACCGAGACCGTCACGGCCCACGCCGGTCAGCTCGCCAGTCAACACGCGCTGCGTGGCGCCGACTCGGTGCACTTGTCCAGCGTCCTTGCGGTCGGCGCTGCCGACACGCTGCTCGCCGTGTGGGACCAGCGGCTGCGAATCGGGGCGCAGGCAGCCGGCGTACAGCTGACGCCGATCGAGTAGCCATGGCTGAGGCGGCGAAGACTCGTCGAAGCTATGATTTGGTCGCTGATCGCTATGCCGCCGAGATCAGCGGCGAGTTGCAGCACAAAGTTCTGGACCGCGCGCTGCTGGACGGATTCGCCGAACTCACCTCCGGTGGAGGTGTCATAGACGTGGGCTGTGGCCCTGGCCACGTCGCGGTGTATCTCGCCGCTCGGGGCGTCCGCGCCGTTGGCCTGGACCTGTCGCCGCTGATGTGCGCCGTGGCAGGCCGGGCTAGCTCGCTTCCGATCTGCGCGGCGGACATGACCGCGTTGCCGATTCGTGCTCAGGTCTTGACGGGGATTGTCTGCATGTATTCGGTAATCCATCTCGACGCCGCGCAACGCGCCGCAGCGTACGGCGAGTTCGCCCGCGTGCTTCGCGACGGGGGGCACGCATTGATCGCCTTTCACACCAGCGATCCCGACGTCCCGACTGGCAGTGCCGCGACGGTCACCGACTGGTGGGGACACGAGGTGCAGCTGACGTTCCGATTCCTCGACCCCGCCGCCGAGACACGGGCCCTGGCCAGAGCCGGACTCGAGCTGACGGCGCGGCTGGATCGCGGTCCGTATCCGGGAGTTGAATATCCCAGCCAGCGGTCGTACTTGATCGTCCGGCGCCCGTGAAATCCCGAGCCGCGTTCACGCCACGAGCAAGACGACCTGGATCAGGTCGCTGAGCGAGCCGGACACGATGTCGTAGGCCGCCCGCACCGTGTCGCGCCACGGTGGCCCGCGCGGGACAGCGTCCAGATAGCCGTTGCGGCTGATCGTCAGCGCTCCCCCAATGGCGAGCATGCCCGCCACGACGCCGAGGGCGGAAGTGGCCAGCGCGGGGCGGCGGTGCCGGGCGAGCAGCGCTGCAGCCACGAGCAGCGCACCGCCAATCCACGGCAGCCAGGTCGCGGCGTGCGTGGTCAGCCGCACGACACCGCGTACCGAACGGAACATCTGCAGCGCAGCCACCTCGATCGGCAGGCTCACGGCGGGCACCGCGCCGGCGATCGTGAACCCGTCCGCGACCAGCAGCTGCTTCACCCGCGCCACAACGACCCAAGCCGCTGGTGGTCGCGCCGGTCGTGAGCAGGGACAACACCTGCTGGTGTGCGACGCGATTGAGCTGCGCCCACAGCTGCGCGAACGTGCTGCTGCGCACGAACCGGGTCACGACCCGGTCGACGAAACCGTCGACGGCCAGTCGCCACATCTGCCTGCAGCCTCGCGTCACCCGCGATCGGGCGCACGGTCGAGACGTAGGAGCACCTGGTACCAGGAGAGAGAGGCTGACCGTGAGCAGGAGTGACGCGTACCCTGGCGTGGGTGCGAACTCGTGATGTCGTGGACTACGCGCTGCAGCGGCGCGCCCGGCTGAGCGAGCTCGCGAACGGCCGGACCTCAGCCGCCGAGCTGTGTGACGCGCATCCCTACCTGCTGCTTGCCGCCCGGCATTATGGCGAGCCGGCCGCCCACTCGTGCCCGATCTGCTGCAAGCCGAAGATCCGGCACGTCCATTACGTCTACGGCGACGCACTCGGACCGTCCGCCGGGCAGGCGAAGTCTGTGGGTGAGCTGAGCGCGCTCGCGGCGCGGGTGGAGGAATTCACGGTGTACGTCGTCGAGGTCTGCCAGGACTGCAGCTGGAACCATCTGCTGCGCTCGTTCGTCCTAGGCTCTGACGACGGGCGAGCCGAAGGCCTGAGCGCGGCCGACGGCTAGACCACGGAGGAAGGGGCAGGACCCGGCGTGACGACGACCCCGCCGGAGACCCCAGGCGGCGGCTGGTCCGAGCCGACCACTACCAAGGCGACGAAGCAGAAGCGCCGGATCATCGAGAGCCACCTGCCACAGCGGTGGCAGCGGCGCCGGCAGCGCAAGCGGGCGCGGCTGGCGAAGATGTCGCGTACAAAGCGGATCTGGCGCCGTGTCGGGATCCTGGCCACGTGGTTCCTCGGGTTCATCGCGGCGTTCATGGCCCTAGCCGTCGTGCTCTTCTACACGCTCTCGGACGTCCCGCGGCCAGAGGATCTCCCACTCCCACAGGTCGCCACCATCACCTACTCCGACGGCTCGACGATGACGCAGATCGGCGCCGAGAACCGCAAACCGGTGCCGCTGTCGCAGATCTCGCAGGCGGTCCGCTGGGCGGTGATCGCGACAGAGGACCGCGGCTTCTACAGCGAGCCCGGCTTCTCGATCACGGGCACCGTCCGCGCGGCGTTCAACGACCTGACCGGCGGGGACACGCAGGGCGGCTCGGGGCTGACCCAGCAGTACGTCAAGAACGCCTACCTGAGCTCACAGCGCACCCTCACCCGCAAGCTCAGGGAGCTGGCGATCGCGGTGAAGTTGGCCCGCAACTACAGCAAGGACCAGATCCTGGAGTGGTACCTGAACACGGTCTACTTCGGCCGCGGGGCCTACGGGGTGCAGACCGCGTCCGAGCTGTACTTCGGCACGTCGGTCGACAAGCTCGGGCCGGCGCAGGCCGCGCTGCTCGCTGCGCTGCTGCGATCGCCGAGCTACTACGACCCGGCGAACAACCCTGGCCCGGCCAAGGTGCGGTGGCAGTACGTGATCGATTCGATGGTCCAGATCGGTCACCTCGACGGCGAGCAAGCCGCCAAGCTGACGTTCCCCAAGACGATCCCGGTCAGCAACGACCGGCTCGGCGGCACCGGTCCCACCGGCCTGATCGCATCCGCTGTCGAACGTGAACTCCTCGCCGACGGTATCGACGAGTCGATCATCAACACCCGCGGGCTGCGCATCCAGACCACCATCGACAAGAGCGCACAGGCCGCGGCCGTCGCAGCCATCGCCAAGGCGTACGCCAACCCCACCGCCAAGCAGAAGAACCTGCAGAAGGCGCTGGTGGCCGTCAATCCAGCCACCGGCGGAATCCTGGCTTATTACGGCGGTTCGAACGGCATCGGCTTCGACTATGCGCAGACCTGGCGGCAGCCGGGTTCGACGTTCAAGCCGTTCGCCCTCGGCACGGCGCTGGCCCAGAACCTCGCTGGAGCGCAGCCCGGCTACACGCTGAACTCGACGTTCCTCGGCTCGTCGCCGCAGACGATTGACGGCCAACTGGTCGAGAACGACCCGAGCGAGAACGCGCAAGGCCAGTACTCACTGCTGCAGGCCATGACGATCTCGCTGAACACCGTGTTCTATCGCGTTGCTGATCTGGTGGGCCCGAAGAACGTCGCCGCATTCGCCCACGCCGCGGGTGTTTCCGTCACGCATAACGGCTCGCCGACCCTGCAGAAGGACGGCACGACCACCCCGTTCATCGGCATCGGCGCCTACGAGGTGACGCCCGTCGACATGGCCACCGCGTACGCGACGTTCGCCGACGGCGGGGTCCAACGCGGCAGCTACCTGGTGCAGAAGGTCACCGACGACAAGGGCACCGTGCTGTTCCAGCACAAGGTCGGCGGCAAGCGGGCGATGGACCCCAAGGTCGCCAACGACACGACGCTGTCAATGGAACAGGTCGCGTCGTCGTCGGACATCGGGCTCGCCGACGGGCGAACGGTGGCCGTGAAGACCGGCACGGTCGGCATCCAGAACACCTTGGAGTCGAGCGACGCCTGGACGGTCGGCTTCACCCCGCAGGTGAGCGTTGCGTCCTGGGTTGGGTCGAACAGCTTGCAGCCGATCTACAACGACCAGGGCACGTCTATGTACGGGCGGCAGAACCCGGGAGCGGCATGGAAACTGTTCATGGACACCTACCTGGCGAACAAGCCGGTCGCGGCGATGCCGACGACCGCGCAGGTCGGGGTGCCCGTCGCGCCCACGGTTGCGCCGTCGTCGTTCGTACCGCCGACGTCCGTGGCGCCGTCGACGTCCAACGCAGCTCCTACGACCTCGGCGCCCACCACCTCGTCCGCGCCAGCGACGTCCGCGCGCCCGCCCGCCTCGTCTGCGCCGGCTGCGCCGCCGACGTCCGCGCGCCCGCCGTCGTCGTCCGCACCAGCGACGAGCGGGCCGCCCAGCGCAGCCGTTCCGTAGTCAGCTGCCGCCAAGGACCGTAAAGGCGGACATGCGAGGATGCGCCGGTGACGCGCGCGCCGGAGCCTGCCTGGTCCGGGCTCGGCCAGCCGCCACCGAGCCGCGCCGACCCGACCGTGGCCCGGGCGGTGCGGATGGTCGGTGGCGCCTGGGGCCGGCATGCCGTGGCCGGCAGCTGGTGGACTCCGCTGCGGGTCTTGCTGGGCCTTGCGTCGTTCACCCTCGTCCTCGGGTACCTGCAGAAGTCGCCGTGCGCGAACGCCAACTGGGTGGCCAACCGGCAGTACACGCACGCCTGCTACTCCGACATCATCCCGCTCTGGAACACCGAGGGGCTCGACCTCGGCGCGGTTCCCTACCGCGACCACGCGGTCGAATACCCCGTGCTGACCGGGGGATTCATGTGGCTGACCGCCGGACTCACCCACGCTTTCCACGGCGTGTTCGGCGACACCTCCGACGTGCAGCTGTTCGGGATCCTGACGTGCCTGCTACTGGCCGCCTGCGGTCTGATCGCGGTCGCGGGCACAGTCGGTGCCGCCGGGCGGCGTCCGTACGACGTGGCGATCTTTGCCCTCGGGCCGTTGCTGGTCTTCCACGCGTTCTCGAACTGGGACCTGTACGCGATGGCGTTCACCGGCTGCGCCCTGTGGGCGTGGGCCAAGAACCAGCCAGTGGCCGCCGGCGTGCTGATCGGGCTGGGCGCGGCAGCCAAGCTCTACCCCGCGCTGCTGCTTGTGGCCATCGTGGCCTTGGCGCTGCGCACCGGGCGATGCAGACCCGCGGCCTGGTGCTGCCTCACCGCCGTGGCCGTATGGCTCGCGGTCAACCTGCCCGTCGCGGTCGCCTACCACGACGGCTGGAGCGAGTTCTTCACGTTCAACGCAACACGCACGACCGAATGGGACACGCTGTGGTTTATCGGCCACTACGCGCTCACCGGCAACGCCGGCGCATGGACGCCGTCCGGCGTGGCGGTCGCCGTGGTGGCGATCGTGGCCGAGGCGGCGGTCGTCGCGCTAGCGCTGCGCGCCCCGGTCCGGCCGCGGATGGCGCAGCTGGTGTTCCTCGCCGTCGTGGTGTTCCTGTTCGCGTCCAAGATCTGGAGCCGGCAGTATTCGATCTGGCTGCTGCCGCTGGTGGCCCTTGCCCGACCCCGATGGCGGATGGCGCTGGCATGGCAGTTCAGCGAGATCACGCTGTGGATCACGTTCATGCTGTATCTGATGGGATTGAACGACACCAGCCGCGGCATGAGCTACACCTGGCTGATGTTCGCCGTCATCCTGCGCGACGTCACACTGATCATCCTGGCCGGGCTGGTCATCCGCGAGATGTGGCGCCCCGACCTCGACGTCGTGCGATCAGCCGGGCTGGATGATCCTGGCGGCGGCCCTTACGACGGCTCGCCGGACGGCCCGGTCATGGCGCTGCTGCGCTCTCGACCGCCGCCCGCGGAGATTCAGCTGGCCGAGACGAGGGAATCCCTCAGGAACGCGATGTCGTCGGCCTGACCAGCTACCGGCGTCTCGACGACGACGTCGCTGCCGGCTTCCCGGGCGATGGCGGCGATCAGCTGCGCATCGATCTGCCCGGCGTCGAGGTTGGCGTGCCGGTCGGCGCCGGAGTCGAACGCGTCCCGGCTGTTGTTCGCGTGCACCAGATCGACCCGCCCGGTGATCTTGCTGATCCGGTCGACGATGCCGTCCAGTTCCTCGCCGCCCGCGTGTGCATGGCACGTGTCGAGGACGAATCCCGGGCCGTACTCGCCGATGGCGTCCCACAGCCGGGCAAGCCGGTCGAAGCGGCGGGCCAACGCGTTGTTTCCGCCTGCCGTGTTCTCGATGAGGATCGGCAGCGGGAAACCGCCTTCTTCAGCGACCCGCGCAAAGGCCTTGCGCCAGTTGTCGATTCCTACATCCGGATCGTCACCGTCGTTGACGTACCCAGCATGGACGATCAGCGCCTTCGCGCCGATGGCGGCAGCCGCGTCGGAGTGCTGCGCCAATATCTTGCGGCTGGGGATGCGGATGCGGTTGTTCAGTGTCGCCACGTTGACCAGGTAGGGCGCGTGGATGTAGACGGTCAGCTTGCTGGCCTTGATCGCGTCGAAATGCTCGTGCCGTTTCGGTGCCTTCCAGCCCTGCGGGTCGGCCAGGAAGAACTGCACCGCCTGCGCGCCGACGGCGGCCGCTGCGGCGAGCGGGTCGGCCGAGTCGACATGCGCTCCGATGACTGCCACGAACACCGAGCCTACGACTACGGTCCGATCGTTTGCTTTGCCTGTGCCGCGCGGGCCGCAGTGTGTACGGCTGCGCCGGTTCGGCAGGCAAAGCGGTGGTCAACGCGAAGATTTCGGGATTCACCGGCCGTCCAGGTAGGCTGCAACAGTTTTGTGTCAGACGTTTGACGCATCCTCCTGTCACGGACCGTCCGTGGCCGATCTAGCCCATAGGAGGCAGTTCCTTGAGCACCGCCATGCGCCATTACGAAGTGATGGTCATCCTCGAGCCGAACCTCGAGGAGCGCACTATCGCCCCGTCCCTCGACGCGTTCCTGAACGTCGTCAAGAAGGACGGCGGCACCGTGGAGAAGGTCGACATCTGGGGCAAGCGCCGGCTCGCCTACGAGATCGACAAGCACGCCGAGGGCATCTACGCCGTGATCGACCTGCAGGCCGAGCCCGCCGCGGTGCAGGAGCTCGACCGTCAGCTCAACCTCAACGAGTCGGTGCTGCGGACCAAGGTCCTGCGCCCGGAAGCGCGGTAACGCCATGGCTGGAGACACCGTCATCACCGTGGTCGGCAACCTGACCGCCGACCCCGAGCTGCGTTTCACCCCCTCGGGTGCGGCGGTCGCGAGCTTCACGATTGCCTCGACGCCGCGCCAGTTCGACCGGGCCAACAACGAGTGGAAGGACGGCGAGGCGCTGTTCCTGCGCTGCTCGATCTGGCGGCAGGCGGCCGAGAACGTCGCCGAGTCGCTGCAGCGCGGAATGCGCGTCGTCGCGCAGGGCCGGCTCAAGCAGCGTTCGTTCGAGACCCGCGAGGGTGAGAAGCGCACGGTCATCGAGCTCGACGTCGACGAAGTCGGCCCGTCGCTGCGCTACGCCACCGCCAAGGTCAACCGCACGCAGCGTGGCTCGTCCTCGGGCGGGTTCGGCGCCTCCGGCTCAGGCGGTGCCGCCGCCGAGCCCAGCGACGACCCGTGGGGTACACCTGCGCCGGCTGGATCCAGCGACGAGCCCCCCTTCTGACCATTCGACTCACCGGAAAGAACCGACATGCCCAAGCCACCGATTCGCAAGCCGAAGAAGAAGCAGAATCCTCTGCTGGCGGCCAAGATCGACTACATCGACTACAAGGACACCGCGCTGCTGCGCAAGTTCATTTCCGATCGCGGCAAGATCCGTGCCCGACGGGTGACCGGGGTCAGCGCTCAGCAGCAGCGCGAGATCGCCAAGGCGATCAAGAACGCCCGCGAGATGGCTTTGCTGCCCTACACGTCGACGGCCCGGTAACCGGATGAAGCTCATCCTGACCCGGGAGGTCGCGGGCCTCGGCCTGGCCGGCGACATCGTCGAGGTGGCCGACGGATACGGCCGCAACTTTCTCGTGCCGCGCGGCGCCGCGATCACCTGGACCAAGGGCGCCGAGAAGCAGATCACTCAGATCAAGCGGGCCCGCGACGCCCGCGAGATCCGCGACCTGGGCCACGCCGGCGAGATCAAGGCCGAGCTCGAGAAGCTCACCGTTCGCCTGGCCGCCCGCGCGGGCGAGGGCGGCCGGCTGTTCGGCTCGATCACCGCAGCCGACGTGGCTAGTGCCGTCAAGGACGCCGGAGGTCCGCTCGTGGACAAGAAGCGAATCCGGCTGCCCGGCCACATCAAGACCACTGGCGAGCACGTCGTCACTGTCGAGCTGCACCCTGACGTCGTTGCCTCGGTGCCGCTGACCGTCACGGCGGTCTGACCGAGAACTTTTCCTCCACAGGACGTGGACGACGCACCCCCCGGATTCGCTGGGCTGTAGCGTTCAGCGCGGAGTAATCCACAGCCTCGTCCACCGATCGTCTACAGCCTGCGCCGGACATCCCACAGGGTTGTCCACAGCGGTGTGCACAGGCCGGATTGCCGCGCCGCACCGCCACCTCTAGCGTCAGCGCGGTCACTCCCGCGCACGACGCCGCACCGAGCCCGCACACCGAAAGTGTCGGACCGTCCCGGTAGACATCAGTCGAACAGGTGAGCGACCAGTAGGACCGGGAGGGGGCCGCATGGTTCTGGCGGACGACCCGCGCGTCGGGCCGGCCGGTACGTCCCGGCCACCCGAGTACGACCGCACCCCTCCGCAGGACATCGCCGCCGAGCAATCGGTGCTCGGCGGGATGATGCTGTCCAAGGACGCGATCGCCGACGTCGTCGAGGTGCTGCGGCCCACCGACTTCTACCGTCCCGCGCACCAGCTCGTGTACGAGGGCGTCCTCGACCTCTACGGCCGGGGCGAGCCCGCCGACCCCGTCACGGTCTCGGCCGAGCTGGTCCGCACCGGTCAGATCGCCCGGGTGGGTGGCGCGGAGTACCTGCACACGCTGATCTCGGCGGTGCCAACCGCGGCCAACGCCGGCTACTACGCGCAGATCGTGGCCGAGCGAGCCACCCTTCGCCGGCTGGTCACGGCCGGCACCCGGATCGTGCAAATGGGGTACGACACGGCCTCGGGCGGTGGCGGAATCGTGGGCAGCGTCGACGACGTGGTCGATCGCGCGCAGGCGGAGATCTACGACGTCACCGAGCGGCGGACCAGCGACGACTACGTCCACATCGAGACGTTGCTGCAGGGCACGATGGACGAGATCGACCGAATCTCGGCCACGGGCGGCATTGGCACCGGCATCCCTACCGGATTCAGCCGGCTGGACGAGATCACCAACGGCCTGCATCCCGGCCAGATGGTGACCGTCGCAGGTCGGCCGGGCAGCGGCAAGGCGCTTGCGCTCGACACCCCGCTACCGATGCCGACTGGTTGGACGACGATGGGTGCGGTTCGGGTCGGAGACGTGCTGTTCGGCGCGGACGGCCGCCCGACGCGGGTCGTCGCCGCGACGGACGTCATGGTGGGCCGGCCGTGCTATGAGGTCGAGTTCTCCGACGGGACGGTCATCGTCGCCGACGCCGAGCATCAATGGCTGACCTGCGCTCACCTGAACGCGCTGGTGGCCGGCGCGGAATTGGTCCTGGCCTCCTCCGCGCGGGCCGGCCTGGTCCCGGTAACCACCCCTCAGCGGTCTCGCGTGGTCACGACCGAACAGATCGCGATCACGCTGACCGATGCAGACGGCAACCCCAACCACGTGGTGCACAATTGCGGACCCGACCTCGTCCAGAGCCGTTTCGTTGTCGACGTTCGACCGGTGGCTTCCGTGCCAGTCCGGTGCGTCCAAGTCGGCAAGGACGACCACATGTACTTGGCCAGCCGAGCGTTCGTGCCAACGCACAACTCGACCCTGGCGTTGGATTTCGCCCGGTCAGCGGCGGTCAGGCACAACAAGCCGACGGTCTTGTTCTCCCTGGAAATGGGCAAGCTCGAGATCATGATGCGGCTGTTCTCGGCCGAGGCCGTGGTGCCGCTGCGGAACATGCGGTCGGGGCACATGAGCGACCAGGACTGGACGCGGATGGCGCGGCGAGCAGGCGATCTGGCCAACGCGCCGTTGTTCATCGACGACTCGCCGAATCTGACCATGATGGAGATCCGCGCCAAGGCGCGCCGACTGCGGCAGCGTCACGACCTGCAGCTGATCGTCATCGACTACCTGCAGCTGATGTCCAGCGGCAAGCGGGTCGAATCGCGCCAGCAGGAGGTCAGCGAGTTCTCCCGGGCGATCAAGCTGCTGGCCAAGGAGTTGGACGTTCCAGTCGTTGCGCTCTCCCAGCTCAACCGCGGCCCCGAGCAGCGCACCGACAAGAAGCCAATGCTCGCCGACCTTCGTGAAAGCGGCAGTATCGAGCAGGACTCAGACCTGGTGCTGCTCGTGCACCGCGAGGACATGTACGAACGTGAGTCCCCGCGCGCCGGCGAGGCCGACATCATTATCGCGAAGCACCGCAACGGCCCGACGGCCACCGTTGCGGTCAGCTTCCAGGGCCACTACAGCCGCTTCGCCGACATGCCCGACTGACGATGTGCCGCCGCCGCAGCCACAGCTGCACATGTGAGCAGAACATCCGTTTTCAACCGACTGGTGGGCGGCCGCGTCTGGGTAGCGAGCCGGCGCGCTTGGGCATTCGTCCTGCGCTGGTGAGGGCTTGGCGTAGCAGCATTTCGATGTGTGCGTTGAGGCTGCGGAAGTCGTCGGTCGCCCATCGGGCGAGTGCGTCGTGCACGGCGGGGTCGATGCGGAGCAAGACTTGTTTGCGGTCCTGGCTCACGTGTAGAGCGACCCGGCGTTGACGATCGGTGATGCGGGCTGATCGCCACAGAGAACGACCATCAGGTTGCTCACCATGGCCGCTTTGCGTTCCTCGTCGAGGTCGACGATGCCGCGCTCGTTGAGGCGTTGTAGCGCCATCTCCACCATCCCGACGGCGCCCTCGACGATGCGGGAGCGTGCTGCGACGACGGCGTTGGCTTGCTGCCGGCGCAGCATCGCCTGGGCGATCTCCGAAGAGTAGGCGAGATGGCTGATGCGCACCTCGACTATCTCGACGCCCGCAAGAGACACGCGCCTGGCGACTTCCAGGGCGAGCTCGCCGGCGACAATGTCGGTCGAGCCCCGCAGCGACGTGCCGTCGTCACCGGCGACGTCGTACGGGTGGGTGGTGGCCACGTGACGCAACGCGGATTCGGCCTGGACGGACACGAAGTTGCGGTAGTCATCGACGGCGTAGACCGCTTTCGCGGTGTCGGCGACCTGCCAGACGACGATGGCGGCGATCTCGACAGGATTGCCGTCGGCGTCGTTGACCTTGAGGTGATTGGTTTCGAAGTTCCGGACGCGAACGCTGATGTCGTGGCGCATCGTCAGGGGCTGCACCCATGACAGGCCCGGCCGTCTGACCGTGCCGACGTAACGGCCGAAGAACTGGATGACTCTGGTCTGACCGGGTTGGACGATCACCAACGAGAACAGCACCACGAGGAACACCAGGACCGGCAGGACAATCAGCAACTTGACAGGAGTGAAAGCCAGGGCGATCCCAGCGATGATGCAAACAACGAGCACCACGACGCCGAGTAGGCCGCTGAGCGCGCGCGCCGGGCGTTCCTCGATATTGACTCGGGCGCCCTCGTGGCCGACCGGGATCGCCGTTGGTTGGGTAGATTCCTGAGCTGAGGTCACCGGCGTTCTCCGCTTCAATAAAGTGATATCTATTAGCTATCACTTTATTGGCCGCGACGCAACCCCACCCGACGCGAGGCCGCGGCGCGAGCTGCTTCCCGCGTGCGGGCTAGCGATATCGGCAGGACCCAGTGCGCCAGTCTCTTCGGTGTCAGATGTGCTCGGTGGGCGAGCTGTTGTCGCGGCGGTGGCCGTCCTCGCGGTAGATCAGCCAGCCGGCCAGAAACGCGATGGCGAGCAGGCCGAGCAGTATGGCAAACGGCCAGAGCGGGGCCTTGACCGCGACAGCGACCAGGTAGCCGATGGCGACAGCAACGCTCAGCACCCTGCCGACGAGGGCTTGCACCTTCAGCCGGATTTCGGCCTGTCGCTCGTCGGGCTGGCGGCGGACCACCGCGGCCGAGTCGCTGTCTCGTCCCGCCCACACGAAGAGCCCAACCACGACAGCAAGGACCACGGGCAGGAAATACAGCGCGCTCACCCATCCGTAGACGGCCCCGCCGACAGCGAGGACGATCAGGCCTCCCACCGCCATCTTCACCGGCGCGCGCAACCGCGGGGGAATGGACGTCATCGTGTGTCTGCCTCCTCCTCTTCCGGGTCGAACATCTTGTCCACCGGCAGGTCAAACAACCGTGCGATCCGGAACGCGAGCGGCAGTGACGGCAGGTAGCGACCGTTCTCGATGGAGATCACCGTCTGCCGGGATACCCCCAGGACTCCCGCCATCTCGGCCTGGGACAGGCCTCTGAGGGTGCGCTGCTCCCGAACTCGATTCTGCACGATGTCAAGGTACCTTGACTACAGCGTAATGTCAAGCAAACTTGACGTCCAGGCCCGGGCCAGCGTACAGGCGTCTGACGTCGTTCACCGCGACTTCTGTCAGGGCTCAAGGGTGATCTGAACGGCTCGAAACTGGTCCGGCATGGCCTGCAGGATCCGCAGCCGCGGGTCGGGCACGGACAGGAACGGACCGCGGCGCAGGTCGCCGAGCGTACCCAGTCGGGGATCGGCCAATACCGCGTCCACCGCGGCACGGTCGCCACCGCAGATGACCGCGTCGAGCTGGGCGGCGTAGGGCAGCAGGATGCGGGCGGCCGCATCCGCCGCGTCGGAGACAGCGGCGCGTGCTTGGTTAGCCCGGCGCCTGGCGAAACGCTGCTGCGACCATCCGCCGGCCCGGGTGGTTCCCTGCACGTACGAGGAGTCGACCTTGGACGCGACGAGGTCGTTGCCGGCGAAGACGCCGATCGCATGGGCGCGCCGGCGCACGAGCAGCACGCCGACCGTGCGGCGTCGGCCCGCGTGGGTGATCAGGACGGCGCGTGGGTCCTCGTCGGACCCGAACGCAGGAAGCGGCGGAAAGGGCACGGCGAGCCACGCGCGGGCGCCGTCGGCGCCGACGAGCCGCACCTCGGCCGCATCGGCCTCGGTCACCGTCGCGCCGTGACGGTCCGTGAAGCCGTCCAGCCATCTGGCCAGGCGTTCGACAGTGACACTCACCCGTCGCACACTCACCGGTCCAGCTCAACACGCTCCTGCAGGTCGCGCACGAAGGGCCGCCAACCTGCGCTGACGAAGCCCGAGCCTGCTACTCCTGCTCAGGCGTCGCGGGTGGCTGCCCAGCAAGGATCTCAGCGGTCGGCGCAACGCGGCGGGAATGCCACAGGCCGAGAGCGCCGAGCACGAGCATGACCGAGGCGGCGATGAACGCCGCGATCGCGGCAATACCAGCGATCGTGGCGATGCGACCGAAGGCGTAGGCGTTGAGGAGGAGTCCGCGCAGCGTCTCGCCTTTGAACACCGTCTCAACGGTGGCTGCCAGCTTCGTATCGGTGGGGTTCGCTTGAGCTTCGGAACTCAGCTGAGCATAGGTCTTGCCGCCGCCGATCTCCTGCAGATGCACCGCGATGAAGTGGTCGGCGTAGGTCTGGGCTTGGTCCCCGTTGGTCATCTGCTGGCCGGCGTACTTCTGCATCGCCTTGAACTCGGGAGCAGCGATCGCCTGGCTGCCCTTCGGGGGGAAGAAGATCTTCTGCGCGGCGAGCTGGGTGTGCACCTCGTGCGAGACGAAGTTGTGAGCCCAGGTCAGCAGCACGCCGGCGACGATCAGGACGAGCGCGAGGAATAGGCCGCCTGCACTGATGAGGATGTCGAAGGTTCTGCGTCTCATGGCTCGGTTCCTCCGTTTGGGTGGGATGTGGAAAGCCAATGCGGAACGTACACGATCACGGCGTTCGTCGGGACTGAGACCGACGAACAGATTCCAAGCTATTCCGCACGATTTCAGCTCACGACGTGCCGCGGCGTGGCTCGTCGAGCCGCCCGCTATGGGAGCGAATACTGCGGCTATCGCGATGGTTGGTGATGCAGTGACGGAGCACAAGGACGTCATGATGGCGGCGGTCGGAGCGTCCGCAGGGATCGCCGGATTGACTCTTGTGTTCCTGGGCCTGGTCGTCACCGGCGTCCGGGCATTCCAGCCAGGCACGTCACGGTCGATCCTGGGCCGGTACCGGCGGCCCGCCATCACGGTGATCGTCGCCTTCGCGACCAGTCTGCTTTCGACTGCGCTCGCCGCGAGCTGGCTCGTCGCCCTCGGCGATGTCCACTGGCTGTACGTGCTGTCGGTCGTCACGTTCTTCCTGCAGCTGGCGTTGCTCGCCGCGGCGGTCGCGCACGTGCTGCGGCGGATCGTCTGGGCGGGCTGACCGTGGGGCTGACCGCGGAGAACGAGCAGCGCCTCACTGACGCCGGCCTCGTCGAGTTCTTCGAGCGGCACCGGGAGCTGTTCGCGGCGATGGCTGCCGAGGCGTATCGATACGCTGCCAGCTACGTGCTACAGGCCGGGCTGCCGGTCAGGATCGACGACGTCGCGATGCCGCTCGAACTGGCGCTGAAAGTGTCCGAGCCGCTCGAAAGGTTCCTCGCGGAGCATCGACTGACGCAGAAATACTGGTACGAATACTTCGCCGACCTCATCCTGGACCGAACGTGGGAGGAGCTCACCGATGGCGACACCGGACCAGCGGGCTGAAGCGGCCCGATACATCGATCGCGTGGTCGCGCTGAACAAGCTGCACGGCGGATCGGGACGGGTGCCGCCCGCCGAGTACCAGGAGGCGGTCGAACGAGCCGCCGCGATTTCCGCCCGGGTCCGCCCGGCGAACGCTGTCGATGCGGAGGCCGAGTCAGAGCAGCGGTGATCGGCGCAACTCTGTGCTTGCCCAGGATAGTTAGGTTAGCCTAACCTTCTTCGGGTGACCTGGTCCCTGGCGTTCCCCAACCTACTGGTGGGGCTTCGAGAGGGCCTGGAGGCCGGGCTGGTCGTCACGATCCTGATCGGAGCGGTCCGCAAGCTGGCACCCGACCGATCGCTGACGCCGGTCTGGCTGGGCGTCGCCTCCGCGGCGGCGACGAGCCTCTCGTTCGGGGCCGTGCTCACGTTCACCCGCGCGGAGATGAGCCCCCGGGCCCAGGAGATCTTCGGCGGAGTCACCAGCCTGGCGGCCGTCGTCCTGGTCACGACGATGATCTTCTGGATGCGCCGAGCCGCTCGGGGCATGGCAGGCGAGTTGCGGGCCCGGGTGGGTGATGCCTTGCTGGCCGGCGGTGCGGCCCTCGTCGTCACCGCGTTCGTC
Source organism: uncultured Actinomycetota bacterium (assembly GCA_963839995.1). Taxonomy (GTDB): domain Bacteria; phylum Actinomycetota; class Actinomycetes; order Mycobacteriales; family Jatrophihabitantaceae; genus CAWIUB01. The sequence continues at coordinate 154,110 of CAWIXH010000005.1, forward strand.
GCCGTGGCCCGCGAAGGCCTGGAGGCCGCGCTGTTCGTCTGGACGAACGCGCAGGCTGCGGGATCGTCGACGTCTCCGCTGCTCGGCGCGCTGATCGGGCTGTTCATCGCGATCGCGCTGTGCGTCGGCCTCTACCGCCGTGTGCTGAAGATCGATCTCGCCCGGTTCTTCCGGGTCACCGGAGCGGTGCTGATCGTCATCGTGGCGGGCGTCCTCGCATACGGAGTGCGCGACTTGCAGGACGCGAATGTGCTGCCGGGAAGCGACAACCTGGCCTTCGATATCAGCCGACAGGTACCGACCGGCAGCTGGTGGACCGAGCTCGTCCGCGGCGTGACCAACCTCGACAACCGGATGTCCTGGCTGCAGGTGACCGCCTACCTCACGTACCTGGTCGTGGCGCTGGGACTTTTCCTCGGCCGGGGTGCCGCTGCGCCGCGGACGCCATCGCCGCGCGAGCCGGTGTCGATGGCAAGCAGCCGGCGTCGCTGGTGGATCGCGTCGGGCGTGGCGGTCGCCCTGCCGGCCGCGGCCGCCCTGACCTGGATCGCGGTCGACTCCGGCGGGCCCACGCGGCACGCGGCGGCCGTGGCCGTGACCCAGACCAGCTGCGCCGACTCGTGGACGGCCCCGCACGCAGGCGCCAGGACCTATAGCGTCACCAACTCCTCCAGCCACGCGGTCGACGTGGAGATCATCGTCGGCGAGACCGGTGCGGTGGCCGCCGAGATCGAGGTCCTCGGCCCCGGAACCACGCGCGAGCTGCCGGTGACCTTCGCGGCCGGCGACTACCACTGGAAATGCGTGTACTCCGGCCTGCCGCCGACCGTGTCCGCAAGCCGCACGGTGATCGCGACCAAGGACTCCGACGTCATCCCGGTCGTTGCGATGACGCCCGCGACGGCGGCCGAGCTGGCACCGGCCCTCACCCGGTACCGGGCATTCGTCGCCGCCCGGCTCGCTAGGCTGGATCGGCAGACGGCGACCCTCGCTGCCGACCTCAGGCGCGGCGATATCGCTGCAGCCAAAGGCGATTGGCTTACTGCGCACCTCACCTACCACCGGATCGGCGCGGCCTACGACGCGTTCGGCGATGCTGGCAAGAACGTCGACGGGCTCGCCCAGGGGCTGCCTGGCGGGGTGGGCGATCCGGAGTTCACGGGCTTCCACCGGATCGAGTACGGCCTGTGGCACAGCGTGCCGGCGAGCCAGCTGGCGACCGAGGCACGATCGCTGACGAAGGCCGTGACTGTCCTGCTCGACAGCCTGCCGTCGTTCACTTTCGACCCGAACGATGTGACGATCCGCGCGCACGAGATCCTCGAGGACACCCTGCGGTTCACCCTGACCGGGCAGGACGACTACGGGTCTGGCTCGGGATTCCCCACCGCCCGTGCCGACCTGGACGGCGATCGCGCGCTGGTAAACCTGCTGGCGCCGGCGCTACGTGGACGCGACTCCAGCATCGTCACGTCCGCCACACGCGACATGGACCTGCTCGAGCAAGCCCTGGACCATGCCGCAACCGCGGGCGCCGTCGGCAGTGCGTCGACCGCTGTGCGGCAGCGGGTGAACGCTGCCACCGGGCGGCTGCTCGAGACGCTCGCGCCGATCCCCGACCTGCTCGAGGTGCGTAGCCAGTGAGTCTGGACCGCAGGAACTTCCTCAAGGGCCTCGGCGGCCTGGGCATTGCCGGCGGAGCGGCCGCGATCACCGCTGGGACGCTTACGTCGAGCGGTGCTGCCGCAGCGACCGACATACCGACCGACCCGCGGCTGCCCGCAGTGCCGTTCCACGGCGTGCACCAGGCCGGAATCCTCACCCCTGCTCCACCCGTTGCGATCTTCGCCGTCTGCGACTTGACGACGAGCGACCGTCGCGAAGTCGTCGAGCTCATGCAGTCGATCACCACGGTCGCCCGGCAGACGACGGGGGGCGGCGCGCTGCCCGACCCCGGAGTCGGCGCGCCACCGACCGACAACGCAGTGCTCGGGACGGACGCTCCTGCGGACGGGCTCACGGTGACCGTCGGCGTCGGGGCGTCGGTCTTCGACGACCGATTCGGCTTGGCGCCGCACAAACCGAAACGGCTGACCCCGATGCGGACGTTCCCCAACGACAACCTCGACCCAACGCAGACGCACGGAGACCTCGTGCTGCAGATCTGCGCCGGCCACCGCGACACCACCCTGCGGGCGCTACGGCTGATCAGCAAGCACACCCGCGGCGGGATGCAGCTGCGCTACCGCGTCGACGGCTTCTCCTCCCCACCGGCGCCGTCCGGAGCTCCCCGTAACCAGCTCGGCTTCAAGGACGGCATCGCAAACCCGCCCGTCACGGCCGACACCGCGCTCGCTGATCGGCTGGTGTGGGCCGCGTCCGACGAGCCCGGCTGGGCGGCCGGCGGCAGCTACCACGTGCTGCGGATCATCCGGATGTTCGTGGAGTTCTGGGACCGCGTCTCGCTCAACGAGCAGGAGAGGATGATCGGCCGCCGCCGCGACTCGGGCGCTCCACTCGACGGCAGCGCCGAAACCGACACACCGGCATATGGAAAGGACCCGCACGGCACCGTCATCCCGCTGGACGCCCACATCCGCTTGTCGAACCCCCGAACGGCGGCCACCGACAACAGCCGCATCCTGCGCCGCGGCTACAACTACGACGGCGGCGTGGACGGAAACGGCAACCTCGACGTCGGGCTCGTCTTCAACTGCTTCCAGCAGGATCCGGTGCGCCAGTTCGAGGCTACCCAGCGACGGCTCATCGACGAACCGCTCGTCGACTACATCTCACCCACCGGCGGCGGCTACTTCTTCACCCTGCCCGGCGTGCGCGACGTCCACGACTGGTACGGCCGAACCCTGCTCGCCTGACCGTGGTGCAGTATCGGCATCATGCTCGGCCGCCTGCACCACGTGGTGCTCGACTGCCCGGACCCGGTGCGACTTGCGGCCTTCTACAGCCAGCTGCTCGGGCTGCCGATCACCTACCGCAGCGACAATTGGGTCGTCGTCGCCCGCAACGACACGTCCTCCGGACTGGCGTTCCAGCTGGCACCTGATCATCAGCCGCCGCACTGGGGTGACCCCTCTCGCCCGCAACAGTGCCACCTCGACGTGATGGTCGACGACGTCGCGGCCGCGACGCCCCAGGTGCTCGCGCTCGGCGCGCGGCTTCTCTCGCAGCCGGCACACGTGTTCGCCGATCCGGCCGGCCACCCCTTCTGCCTTATCCCACGCCCGTCCTGGGCCGAACCGATCAGTCGGTGAGCGAGCCGCGCCTGGCGCGTCGACTAGGTCTCGGCGACGCGGTCGTCGTCGGGCTCGGGTCGATGATCGGTGCCGGGGTGTTCTCGGCGTTCGCCCCCGCCGCGGCCGCGGCCGGGTCGGGGCTGCTGATCGGGTTGGCGATCGCGGCGATTATCGCCTATTGCAACGCCACCTCGTCGGCCCGGCTCGCCGCGCTGTACCCGCAGTCTGGCGGCACCTACGTTTATGGGCGGCAGCGGCTCGGCCCGTTCTGGGGATACCTCGCTGGGTGGGCGTTCGTGGTTGGCAAGGTCGCCAGCTGCGCGGCGATGGCGCTTACGTTCGCGTCCTACGCAGCGCCTGCCCACGTCCGCTTGGTCGGGACCGCGGCCGTCATTGCGCTGACCGCGGTGAACTACGTCGGGGTGCAGAAGTCCGCGTGGCTGACCCGTGTCATCGTGGTGATTTCCCTGCTGGCATTGGGAATTGTGACGGTGGCCTGCCTGGCGGGCGGGCAGGCGTCGACCAATCACCTGTCGCCCTTCCCCGGCGGGACTGTGCACGGAATCGTCCAGGCAGCGGGTCTGCTGTTCTTCGCGTTCGCCGGCTACGCGCGCATCGCGACGCTCGGTGAGGAGGTTCGCGATCCGGCTCGCACGATCCCGCGGGCGATTCCGATTGCCCTGGCGATCACCCTGCTCGTGTATTTCGTGGTTGCCCTCTCGGCGCTGCTGGCCGCGGGCGCCGATGGCCTCGCCGCGACGTCCGCGCCGCTGCAGGCAGCCGTCGAAGTGGGCAGCTTGCACGACCTCGCTCCGGCAGTCCGCATCGGGGGTGCCGTCGCGGCGCTCGGCTCGCTGCTGGCGCTCATCCTCGGGGTCTCGCGCACCACGTTCGCGATGGCGCGCGACCGGTACCTCCCGCGCGGTCTTGACGTCGTTCATCCGCGCTTTCGGGTGCCGCACCGCGCCGAACTCGTCGTCGGACTGGTCGTCACCGTGCTGGTGCTGACGACGGACCTGCGCGGCGCGATCGGCTTCTCGGCGTTCGGGGTACTCGTCTACTACGCCATCGCCAACGCCTCGGCTCTCACGCTGACGGTTGCCGAGCACCGCCCACCACACTGGCTGCCCGTCCTCGGTGTCGTCGGCTGCATCACGTTGGCTGTCAGCCTGCCTATTACGGCCCTGATCACCGGCGCCGCGGTGCTCGCCCTCGGCGCGCTCTGGTATGCCGTTCGACGGCGCTCCTGACCCATGTGGATGCGACTCTCCACACGATGTATGCTTTAGATATGAAGACGAGTATGCGAGTTGAGGCGGAGAACCGCGACGCCCTCGCCCGGATCGCGGCAATCGAGCTGGGCGGCGTCAGCCTGGACGAGGCGCTGCGGATCGTCCTGTTCGAGCGCGAGACTCGATCTGCCCTGGCCCGCCTGGCCGCCGACCCAGACCAGCACGCCGGCTATCTGCGCGAGGCCGCCGAACTCGCCGAGGTCGACACCTCGATCGCCGAGTGAGCGCCGCTGGCGTCGGGCCGTGGCAGGTGTGGTGGGTCGATTTCAACCCTCAGGTTGGGCGCGAACAGGCCGGACTGCGGCCTGCAATTGTCGTGGGCACATCCTTTGCCTGCCAGCTACCCAATCAGCTGGCGTTCGTCGTCCCGTGTACTACCACCGACCGCGGCCTCCCGTTCCACCCTGCGGTCACGTCGCTGGACCGGCCAACCTATGCCATGTGTGACCAACTCAAGTCAATAAGCCGACAACGGCTGGTGCGCCGCCACTCGGCACAGTTACAGCGAGCCGAGATCGACGCGATCAAATTCGTGCTGCGGCAGATGATCGACACCAGGTGATCGTGCCGAGTGTGGGCTGTGAGCTGCGGGCCTCGTGCTCAACATCGTGGCGGTTCAGTGCAGGTGCCGGCGCCAGTCCCTGGGCACCCGCCCGGCAGGGCCAGGCGTGGGCTGGTCAAGCGGGTGGTGCTCCGGCGCGGCGAGTGCCGGGCCGTCTGCGTACTGCTCGGTCGAGTAGTCCCAGAACCAGCTCTCACCAGGCTCGAAGCTGCGGATTATCGGGTGCCCGGTGGCCTTCGCGTGCGCGGACGCGTGCTGGGAGGGCGACGTGTCGCAGCAGCCGATGTGCCCGCACTGCGTGCAGCGGCGCAGGTGGAACCACCACCCGTCGGACGCCAGACACTCGGCGCAGCCAGGACCGCTCGGCGCAACGGTCGGGTCGATGCCGGCCAGTTCGGTCATGCGCTCCTCCAGGCGTCAGTCGGGAATCGGGTCGGGCGCCACGAAGGGCAGCCGAACCCGGAACCGGGTGTCGCCCGGCACGGACTCGACCGAAATATCGCCGTGGTGCTTGTTGACGACGATGCGCCAGCAAATGTCCAGACCCAGGCCGGTGCCCTCGCCGAACGGCTTGGTGGTGAAGAACGGCTCGAAGATCCGCGAGCGAATCTCCTCGGGCACACCCGACCCGGTGTCGCCGATCTCGACGACGATGTTGGCCTCGTCCCGGAACGTGCGCACGGTTAACGTGCCCGCGCCGTCCATCGCGGCGATCGCGTTGTCGACCAGGTTCGTCCAGACCTGGTTGAGCTCCGAAGCGTATGCGGGGATGGCCGGCAACGTCCGGTCGTAGTCCTTGACCACGGTGATGCCGTCGCCGATCTTGCGGCCCAGCATGAGCAACGTGCTGTCGAGCAGCTCGTGCACGTCGACGACCTGGTATGGCGCGCGATCCATCTGCGAGTACTGCTTGGCAGCGGCGACCAGCGTCGTGATGCGGGTGGTGGAGTCCTCGATCTCGTTCATCAGCAGTTCGGTCTCGACGGTGTAGTTGAGCCACCGAATCGCGCCTTCGAGGGTCGGCTCGTCGACCGTGCCGACGACCTGGTCGAGCCAGTCCAGGTCGAGACCGGCCTGCACGAATGTCGGCGCGAGGTCCCACCCACCGGCGAGACCGTGCTCCTCGAACCAGTCGGCCAGTCGGTCTTCGCGATCGGACGCCTCGATCGGCGTCAGGCTGGGCGCCTTGGCCACATGTTCGACGGCGTCTTCTTGTAGCCGGATCAGCGTCTCCAGGGTGGCCCGGTCGTACGGGCCGGCGGCGATCAGCGCCAGCTTGTGCCGCATGCCCGCCACCCGGTCGCGGAGTGACGAGGTCGCCCGGACCGCGGCCGCCGCAGGGTTGTTCAACTCGTGGGTGAGCCCGGCCGACAACGAGCCGAGAGCCAGCAGCCGCTCGCGCTGCCCGACCGCCTGCCGGGCGCTCTGCATGCCGAAGAACAGTCCCTCCAGCATGTGCAACGCCATCGGGAACCACTCGCGCATCATCTGCGCGAACAGGTCCGCGTCCAGCACGAAGAACCGCGACGGCTCGGTGACCCGCATCGAGTTGTTGTAGACCTGGGGCACGCGATCGCCGAGGTACGCCTGGAACGCACCCCCATAGACGCCGCGCTGGGCCGTGCGGCTGACCTCGACGTCGTCTCCGCCAACCAGCCGGCTCAGCACCAGCGATCCCTCGATCAGCACGTAGAAGCAGGTCGCCGGCTCGCCCTCCCGGTACACCCAGCCGGGCTCGATGAGCTCGACGTGGCCCTCGCGGCAGAGCCAGTCCAGCTGCTCGTCGCTTAGCTTCTCGAACAGGAAGAGGGTCCGCAGCTCATCAGGGTTACAGTTCACCGCTTCTCCAAGTATCGGTGGACCAGCATGACGGCCATTGCACCCTCGCCGACTGCGGAGGCCACCCGCTTGGGGGAGTCGGCCCGGGCATCCCCGGCGACGAACACTCCCGGGACGCTGGTCTCCAAGTGGTACGGCGCCCGCTCCAAGGTCCAGCCAGGGGGCCGGGCGCCGTCGAGCGGCAGGTCCGGCCCGGCGACGACGAATCCGTCCTCGTCGCGCACCACGACGCCGTCCAGCCAGTCGGTGCGCGGCGCGGCGCCGATGAACACGAACAGCCACTGCGCGTCGACGCTTTCCGTCGCGCCCGTCGCGTTGTCGCGCAGCACCAACCGTTCGAGATGGTCGTCTCCGCCGGCCTCGACGACCTCGGTGCACGTGCGCACCGCAATGTTCGGGACGGTCGCCAGTTGCTGCACCAGGTAGTACGACATCGTGCCCTCGAGCGACGGCGAGCGGACCAGGATCGTGACCGTGCGGGCGACCCGTGAGAAGTAGACCGCGGCCTGCCCGGCGGAGTTCGCGCCGCCGACGATGTAGACGTGCTGGTCGGCGCAATAGGCCGCCTCGCTCATCGCGGACCCGTAGTAGACGCCTCGTCCGGTGAAGTCGGACAGCCCCGGGGCGGCCAGCTGCCGGTAGGAGACGCCGGTCGCCAGGATGACCGAGTGCGCGTCGACGGCATCGCCGTCGGCGAAACGAACGGTGCGGGCCGAGCCGCTCACCTCGATGCCCACCACCTCACGAGTGGTGATGAGCTCCGCCCCGAACCTGGTCGCCTGCCGCCGGGCGCGCTCGGTCAGCTGCGCGCCGGTAACGCCGTCGGGGAAGCCCAGGTAGTTGTCGATGCGGGAGCTCTGCCCGGCCTGCCCACCTGCGGCCGTCCGCTCGATCAGGACCGTACGCAGGCCCTCGGACGCGCCGTACACCGCGGCACCCAGCCCGGCCGGCCCGCCGCCGACGACCACGAGGTCGTAGAACTGATCGGCGGGCCTGGTGTTCAGCCCGACGCGAGTCGCCAGCTCCGCATCGGTGGGCTCTACCAGCACGTCACCGTCCGGGGTGATCACCACCGGCAGCCGAAACTCGTCCGCTCCGGCCGCCGTGAGCAACCGCTTGCCCTCCTCCTCCTCGGACAGATACCAGCGATACGGCACTTGGTTGCGGGCGAGGAACTCCCGCACGTCCGACGAGCGAGCCGACCAGCGATGCCCGACGACCTTCGTCTCGGGAACCGTCCGGTGGTCGGTGGCAAGCCACTGCTCGAGCAGCGCGTCGATGACCGGGTACAGCTTCTCCTCGGGCGGATCCCACGGTTTGAGCAGGTAGTGGTCGAGGTCGACGACGTTGATGGCGTCGATCGCCGCGTTGGTGTCGGCGTACGCGGTCAGCAGCACGCGACGGGCCGTGGGGTACAGGTCCATGGCCTGTTCGAGGAACTCGATCCCGCTCATCTGCGGCATCCGGTAGTCGGCCAGGATGACCGCGACCTGGTCGCCGCGCAGCTTCATCTCGCGTAGGGCCTCAAGTGCCTGGTCGCCCGACTCGGCCCGGACGATCCGGTGCTGAGCGCCGTACCGCCGCCGCAGATCCCGTGCCACGGCACGCGAGACGCCAGGGTCGTCGTCCACGGTGAGGATCGCCGTACGTGCCGAGGTGCTGGACGTCACGGATGCACCACGTTGCCTGCTGCCCGTCCCATCGTTCGAATCCTACGTTCCGATGTCGCAGCGCGCCGTTCGCCGTCAGCGAGATCATGACGCGAAGTCTGGGTCGGCCAGCCCGAACCGCGGACGCTGGCTGACCGGGACCATCGCCACGTACTCGCTGTGCTTGTCGAGATAGCCGCGAACGAACGGGCACGACGGAACCAGTGCGATCCGGCGGGCGCGCAACTGATCGAGGGTCCGTCCGATGAGCTGGCTGGCCAGCCCGCGCCCCTCGAACGCCGGGTCGATCTCGGTATGGAAGAAGTCCCAGGTGTGCACGTCGACCGGCCGATACTGGGTGAAGCCCACGAGCGCACCATCCACGGCGATCTCGAAGCGATGCGCCACCGCGTTCTCGGTGACCTCGAGCGTCATAGCGTGCTCCTTCGCGGTGGATCCCCGGGTTGCTCGACCGGGCGTGGTCACACCACCGGGCTGGTGGGTTTGCGGTGCATGCGGTAGTGCAGGACGAGGAAGGGCAGTCCGAAGATGGCGAACGCGTGCTCGGCGCGCAGTTCGCCGTCCTGCACGTACACGTCGAGCTGCTCAGCGAACCCATGGACTGCCAGCACCGTGAGATCTCTGTTGGCTGGGTCGATGTAAGCGAGGTAGTGCCCGGGCTGCTCGAGGTCGCTGCGGCTGGTCAGGACCAGGCCGCCACCCGGGCGGGCCAGGGGCAGCAGCGTCGCGGTGAAGCTCGCCTGCGGCACCGGGAAGCCGACGCTGACGTACCCACGGCCGTCGTGCCGGTAGGTGGTGTAGATGCCGACATAGATCGGCTCGTCGGTATCGCCGAAGGACCGGATCCAGCCGCGAATGGCCACGACGTCGGCGTCGACCGGGGTGACCGTGTCGATTCGGCTGCGGATCCCCCGCTGCGTCTCACGCTGGTTCATCGGCACGTTGGCTTGCCCCAGCGGGCGAGCGACCAGCGTCCGATACAACAGGTAGCCGGGACGCACCCACACTCGCCACTGCGGGACGATGTCCAAGGCGAACCGGGTGGTGTGCTCGTAGAACTCGCGCACCTGCGGGTCGACGTCGGCCGGGTCGAACTGTGGACCGGCCAGTTCGTCCACCGACGCGACGATGCCGACATCGGGCGCGGCCGCGACGTAGCGACCGCCGAGCTCCTCGGCCAGCTCGCGGACATAGCCGGTACCCACGTACCGGGACCGGGCCTCCCGCGGCACGACGAACGGCAGCTCCTCCGCTCGGACCCGTTCGGCGAGCAAGCTCACCTGCGCGTCCCGGAAGATCAGCGACGACACCACCCGATAGGCCAGCATGGTGCTGCTGGCGACCACCGACGCGGGTACCTGGCGGCGCCGTGACGCGAGCGCTCGGCCTACCGCCGCGCCGAGCAGCGGCCCCAGCAGCACCTTCTGCGGACGGATCCCGAGCAGACCGCCGAGCGTGCCCGTCGCCATTCCCACCGCAACCGGCCCAGCGGGGGACACGCGGCCGGCCACCCAGCCAACCGGTGCAACCAACGCAGCGCTGGTCGCGATCCGCTGCCAGAGCGGCGGGATCTCGCCGGGACGTTGCCGGGCTCGGGCCACCGCTTCAGATACTGCCAGCCCGGCCCCTGCGGCGACCGCGCTCGCGCTGGCGGTCCGCATGCCCCGGTGACCGGCGAAGGCAGCACCAGCCACGGCGCCGACGACACCGGCGACAACCACAGATCCCGTCCGCTGCCGAGCCGCCGGCGAATCATCGGCTGCCACGCTCGAAACCTACTGCTCAGACGGGGCAGCAGTGCGTTCCGCGCCCGGAGGTGCTTCCGCCAGCTGGCTTCGACCGGTGGGTTCACCGCGGTGGGTGCCACTGGCGGTGAAGCGATCGACGATCGGTATCAGGTGACGGCGTCCAGTTCGATACGCGCGGCGAACGGTTCAGTCGTCTGGAAGACACCTGCGACCGCGCCGCCGTCCTGATACCCGAACTCGCCCGCCAGGTGGCATGCGATCAAGGAGACTGGCGCGTCAACATCAACGATCCAATAGTGCGGAATGCCGGCGTCGGCATACTCGCCGCGCTTAACGAGATTATCGGTCCGCCGCGACCCGGGGGAGACAATCTCGACCACCAGCAGCGTGCTTGCCGCACGCAGCAGCCCACCTTCTCGACCGACACGATCGAACTCTGAACGTTCGACGACCACCAGGTCTGGACGACGGGCAGTGCCGGGCTGCCCCTCGGGCGCTAACTGGACGTCGAGATCAACATCGGGAACCATGCGTAGGTTGCCCGGCAGCTGGCTCCGCAGCTGTACATAGAGTTCAGCGGCAGCAACCATGCGACGCGGCGTCGGGCTCGGCGACATGACGAGGTTGCCCTCCTGCAGCTCCCAACGATTGCGATCGTCCTCGCCGAGTGCGGCGTATTCAGCGATTGTGAGTAAGCGTCCGGGCGGCTGCGTTAGCGCTGTCACGTCGTGCTCCTCATGCTTGCTAAGTCTGGCATCCAGGACCGACACAGGCGTGCCGACACTCGGCTCCGGGGGGAACGGCCGCGCGCAGCTCATCCAGCTCACCCCCCCAGGGAGGGCAGCATCCGACCGTATCCGCGAGGTGACCGAAAGCGCGATGCAGGCGGCTCTCGCGCGCTGGTCCCCGCGGGAGCGGCACCAACTCGCCGCGCTGCTGCACCGGGTGGTCGACGACTTCCTCGCCTACTCCGCCGAAGAAGAACGCGACCAGTCCCCCACAAGCGGCCGTCGACGCCTAGCTCTCGCGGTGCGGATAGCGGTAGTCGCGTACCGGCCGGTGGTTGCGTTTGATCGAGCGCGGGCTGGCGAAGCGGATCAGGTTCCAGATGGTGCCGGCCTTGCCTACCGTGGCAAGAGTCCACACCCACCTCTTCTCGGAGTACGCGATGACCGCTTCCGCCGGCCGGACCGCGCTGTTCCCCATCGGCCCCACCAGACCCCGTTCCTACGCCCTGGGCTCACCGGAACGCGCGACCACGGCGGCCGCGCTCGCCGAAGTGCGGGCGGCCGACTACGACATCGGCAACCTGATCGGCGCAGCCGACGTCCGCACCGGCCGGCTGGCCCCTGTGGTCACCCCACACGAGCACCAGCGCCAACTCGGTCACGTGCACTGGGCGGGAGCGACCGAGACGCTGCAGGCTATCGACGCTGCGCTGGCTGCGTCGCACTGGGTCAACGCCTGCGGCTTCTCCGGGCCCGGCCTGATGCAAGCGCCGGAGATCGGCCGGCTGACGGCCGAGCAGATCACCGACGGAGCGATCACCAGCGTCGACGCGAGTGCGCTGCAGCTGGAGCGCTTCGCGGCGAGCACCGCCGCGGTCCGGGTGGGGCTGGTGTTCTGATGGCCGGGACACGGATCGAGCTGCGCATCGCGAGCGGGACGGCGTGGATCACCCTCGACGGCGCCGCCACCCGGAACGCTCTGGACATCCAGGCGGCCGGCGAGCTTGTCGCGGCGTGTGCCCAGATCGACGCCGACCCCGGGGTCGGGGCGGCGATCATCACCGGTGCCGGGCAGGCGTTTTGCTCCGGCGCCGACACCCGCGTCATAGCGGGCCTGCGCGGCGCGCGGCCGGACGAGGCGTACGAAGGCCTGGAGATCGTGTACGGCGCGTTCCGCCGGGTCGGGCAGCTCAGCGTGCCGACCGTTGCCGCGATCAACGGTGCCGCGGTCGGGGCCGGCCTGAACCTCGCCCTCGTCACCGACCTGCGTCTCGTCGCATCCGACGCGGTACTCGTCTCGGGCTTCGCAGCGATCGGGCTGCATCCCGGCGGCGGGCACCTGCACCTGCTCGCCCGCGCCGGCGGCACCGGCATCGCGGCGGCCGCCGGCGTGTTCGCCCGTCCGATCACCGCCGACCAGGCAGTCGCTACCGGCCTGGCCTGGACAGCTGTGCCGGCCGCGGACCTGCTCCCGCTCGCCGAGCGGAGCGTCGCCCACCTGGCCGCCGACCCGCCGCTAGCCCGGGCCCTCGCCGCCACGCTGCGGCGCACGGTCGCCGACCCCACGGTGTGGGAGCGTGCGGTCGAGATCGAGCGGGCCCGCCAGATGTGGTCGCTGTCCCGTCCCCGCACGGAGAGCTGATGTACCCAACGTTGCAGACCGACCCGGCGAAGGCCGCGTGGATCAAGAACACCGTCGCCGAGCTCGCCGCGTTCGGCGAGCAGCACCGCATGGAGCTCGACACCGCCAACCGCGCCAACAAGTTCCTCCGCGAGCTGTACCGGGAGCTGGGCGGCCGCGGCTACCTCGGGCCCTCGTCCCAGTCGAGTGCGGCGGGCTGGGGCGGCGGCGTTCCCGAGTACGTCGTGATCAGCGAGGAGGTCGGACGGCACGGCCTCGTCTCGGGGCAGATCGCCGCCCAGGCCATCGACGCTGACCTCGTCCATCGTTACATGATGGGGCCACACGACGGCGCCTGGGTCAGCCGGTTTCGGTTCCGCAAGCGGCTTACGGGCCCGAGCCTCAGCGCCAGCCAGCACACGCTGGCGCAGCGCTTGTACCTGATCGCGCCTGGGTCTGATTACCAGGGAGGGCGGGAGCGGCTGATTGACGTCATCGGATGCCGCGGTCGACCGCTGCGAGGACGGTGGTGATCGCGTAGTCGACTTGGGGCTCGGGCAGGTCGCGTAGTGGCCCGTCGAGCAGCAGGCTGGACAGGCCGTGGACGGCGGACCAGGCTGCGTATTCGGCGCCGGGGCGGCGTTGGGGTGTGAGCGCGCCGACGCTGACGAGTTCGTCGAGTCGGGCGCTGAGCACGTGGTAGGGGCTGGTGGTCTGTTCGGAATCGGTGCGGTCCGCCGGGGATGGTTCGCGAGTCGGTGCGTCGGCGGGGTGCGGCCGCGCGGAGGTGAACGCGGTGCGGAACCAGCCGGGTTCGGCGCGGGCGAAGTCGATGTAGGCCCGCCCGATCGCCTCGAGGCGCGCGCGGGCGCGGCGGATGGGGCCACGCACCGTGACGAGGTTCGAGCGCTCGATCATCAGCAGGCCCAGCCGGGTCATGCACCGCTCGGCGACGGCGGCGAGCAGGTCCTCCTGGTTGGCGAAGTGCCGGTACGCGGCGTTGTGCGAGACGCCGGCCTGGCGTGAAGCCGCACGCAGCAGCACCGCGCCGGGGCCACCGGTGCGGGCCAGTTCGACGCCGGCCTCGACGAGAGCCGCGCGCAGGTTGCCGTGGTGGTAGCCGCGCGCTTCGCTGCCGCGATCGGGTCCACGAACCATGTTGACAGTGTCCACAGCCTGTGGCACCCTCGTCAACAACCGCCGAATGTTGGCATCGTCAACATGATCGCTACCGGAGTGCTTCATGACTGACCTGACCTTGCCACGTAATCTCCACCAGACCCAGGCGGCGAGCCCGCTGCCCCGCCGAGGGAGCGCAGGATGATGGGGTCGATAGGAAGTTTCGTGGTCCGCCGCGTCCGTCCAGTGCTGATCGTGACAATGCTGGCCGTAATCGGGTTCGGCGTCCTCGGGTTCGGCGCTTTCGGCAAGTTGAAGACGGGCGGCTTCCAGGACCCGGCCGCCGAGTCGACTACCGCGCAGACGCTGACCGACCAGCGCTTCGGTGGCGCAGCGGCGGTACAGGGCGTGTCGAACGTGGTGTCCTACTGGTCGACGCGCAACCCCGGCCTGAAGTCGAAGGACGGCAAGTACGCGCTCGTGGTGGGCAGCACCAAGAGCGACCGCGATCTCAGCGCCTCGGAATTGGCGAGCCTGCGGTCGCGCAACACGCAGGTCGACGTCACGGTCGGCGGCGATGCGGCGATGCGGCGATGACCGATCGGATGCCGGCGCATATCGCGGCCGATGCCATCGCCAGCCCGTCCAGACCGTCGGCCAGCTCGTACGAGATGTGGTGCAGACCCGATCGTTGTGGCCCTGCACTCAGCAGGATCGTTGAACTGCCTGATGTTGTTCGTCAAGATCGCATCGAAGCTGCGTTTGGCATCACGGAAGAGCGGGGCGTCCTTCTTCCCCTTCCAGCCAAGCGAACTGACGTGCTCCACCGTATGGCCCCGAAGGAGATGCTTCAGCAGAAAAAGCAGTGGTTGCGGCACATCCTCATCGAGTAGCAGCCTCATGCCGCTCCACGAATGTCATGCGGCTGCCTTGACGTGAGCGTTCTCCGCGACGAGTTCTGCCAGTTGTGCCGCGCCGACCACATCGGCCTCGGTGACAGCTGGATACAACTCCGCGATCTCTCCCGAGGTCATCCCATCCGCGTAGAGACCAGCGACAACCGTGAACGGAATTCGCGTGCCTTCGATGACCGGGAAGCCGCCACGCACCCCCGGATCGATCGTTACCCCTTGCGTCGGCTCGGCAAGGTCCGGCACGCGCTCGCCGGTGCCTGTCGTGAACGATCGGAAGATGTCGTCCATCACGAACTTCGGCCCACCTTGGCCGGGCCGCTCGATCACGTCCACGTACTCACCATCGGGCGAGACCCAGACCACCCTGCGCCCACCAGGCACCGCCTTGACGCTGTGGCCCGCCAGGTGGGTGTCGGGATAGCGCTTCAGGAGGTATGACGCGACCTTGCGGACCTTCTGTAGAGAGAGATGACCTCGAAGTTGCACGAACATCCGCAACGCAACGATGTCCTGGTACGAGTAGAGGACACGCGGCCTCGTTCCATGCTCGGGCGCGAACAACACTCCGTGCGTAGGTGTGTTTCGTCGCCAGTAAGCAAGCTGACGGACGGACGCGCCAGTCAGTGTGGCAGCCAACGGCGGTGCGTAGCTCACGTTCGCCTCCCCACCGAGTTCCTGCCGGGCATCATGCCCGAGTATGTGGCGAATCGGGCACGCCACCCCGACTTTAAGGTCCGCTGCTGTTGTTGCCACTTGATCATCCGACAGGGCGTGTCCGGATCCCTGCGGGAGCCGACCGCTGTCGCGCTGCGGCCCGGCATTTACGGCTCTACGTGCACTCGACGGATCGCGCGCATCCCGTCGTGCCCCCTGCGTGCGCCCCTTTCCACGGCCGACCGGTTGGCTCCCGCGGACGCGGACCTTTGCGCCGTCGGCTACTAACGCGCGGACGACGGATGCCTTCGCCGACCGGGACGGTACACGTCGGCCCGGTGGTCCACCGCAGTGATTTGCGCCGATGCGCTGGTGGTCGTCGATGCGATCGATGAACCGGAAATCGCCGCGGCGCACCGCACACCGCCCACTGAGGTCCCGCTACAGCGCACGCCGGGCGATGCGGCTGGTGCCTGCTTCGATTCGCGTCGTGGTTAGCCGCGGCTGCGACGTGGGTTGCCGCGTTGACTCCATGAGCGACCGCGGCAACCATGGAGACGCGCGGCGCTGTGTGCAGCGCGACTTCGGACGCTCCGGGAGGCTGGATGACGGGAGTGATCGATCGGCTGGTTATGGCGGTGAATGCACATGACCTGGATGGCGTGGCCGGTCTGATCGCCGAGGGCTACCGCAGCGAGCAGCCGGCGCATCCGGGTCGGGCGTTTGTTGGGCGGGCTCAAATGCGCGCCAACTGGGAGGCGATGTTCGCGGGAATCCCCGATTTCCACGCCGAGATCTGCCGATCCGTCAAGGACGGTGACACGACCTGGACCGAATGGCACTGGTCGGGCACCCGCAGCGACGGGCCGGCGTTCGAGATGCGAGGGATCACCCTGTTCAAGATCAGCAATGATCAGATCGTGGCCGGACGGCTGTACATGGAGGACGTCGAGCGGCACGTGGCCGGGATCGAGCAGGTCGTGGAATCGCTGTCCGGCCGCCGACCGCGAGGCGGCCAGCAGTAACAATCGCCCAGTGCGCACAGTGCCACCGCCGCCCCCGCGCGTCGTAACGCGAACCGCGAAGGGCACGGTCGTTGGTGCTTCCGCCGGCCGAATCAGGTTCGCTGCTCGATCGGTGGTGGCGTCCACGTGCCGTTCGTCACGCGGTGCTCGGGCCAGTAGCTCCGCATCACCAGGCTCAATGAGCCAGCCGGGGCGGCACCCAGTTGGGCTCACGGTCACCGCCGGGGGTGTCGTGCTCGATCCAGATGTCCAGGGAGAACGCGTTGCCACGGGCAGGGCCCCGCGCGAAGGCGCCGGGCGCCACCGTCCGGTGGTCAAACCCCACATCCCGTTGTGCCCCCCACGTGCCCTTCTCGCCACGCGCATCTGGAGCAAACGCGGGAAAGGCTGCCCGGTGACGGCGGAAGGACCGACGGCATGACCGCTGCCATACCAGCGGATTCAGCGGTCCACTGACGCTTCAGCTTCAATACCCGAGGCATACGCGCGGGTCGCAGCGGTTTCTGGCACCGCCGCCACGCGGTCCGCCGACGCCAGGTTGCCGCATCGCCGCCGACAGAGAATCACCCTATTTTATAGGATGATTCTCGACCGAGTGCGGAGGGCGTGGGATTCGAACCCACGAGGAGAGTGAACTCCTAGCGGTTTTCAAGCCGAGTCTCGGCGGCGGCACCGACGTCCGCGATCGCGGGATGCGCGTGCACGTTTGTCGTGCCTGGTGGCGGCGCTCGATCCCGCGCATATTCCGCGTGCTGATCACGCGGTTCGCGTTACGCGACGCTGGCTCTCCCCCAGCGCTGGTGTGCGGCATGCCGGGTGATGCCGAGGCGGCGGGCGATGGCGGCCCACGAGTAGCCGGCGGCTCGCAGAGCGGTCACGGCGCGGGTGATGGCGTGCGCTCGACCTCGGCGGCGAGGCCGACCAGGGTGGCGAGTCCTTCGACGTCGCCGTCGGCGACGCGGCGGGCGTGTGCGCCGAGGATTCGGCGGCAGAAAGCCGCGTACTGGTCGTTCTCCACGACGCCTCGTGTTCGGCGTTTTGGTGTCAAGGATCGGTTGACAGCGTTCGGGCGAGAGGCAGCGGGGTTGCTCATGGCTCAGCCCTCGTCCGTCGTGGCGGTGAAGGGCTGCTCACAGACGCCGCAGCCGATAGGGCCGAGGTCGTAGGTGGAGCGGCTGACCCGGATATTCCGCGCGGGGTCGCAACCGCATTCCGCGACGACTCCGTTGTTGGTCTTCGGCTTGGCGTCATGCACATCCGCCACTCGGTAGGCGGTCAGGGCCTGGTCGAGCTCGTCGACGACGTCGGCGTAGTAGCGGGCGGTCATGTCCGGGACCGACGTGATCGACCAGCCGATGCGGGAGTCTTTCTCGACGGTGATGCCGAGCTCGGTGGCGATGTCGCGGAAGCGGGTGTTGTGGTAGCGGCCTTGGCGGCTGGTTTCCTGCACGCCCCGGATCGCGGCAGCGCCGTGTGCGGCTGCGTGCAGCAGCGTTCCGAGCAGCGCGACCGGTCCGCGTCGAAGGCCTTCACCGCCGATGAACGGCTCGGGCATCCGGTCCGCGCCGACGGCCCACTTGGCGTCATGGAACTGCCCGAACGTGAGGTGGCCGGGCTTGCCGGTGCCGTTGCCGATCGTCAGCACGACATGCGTGACCTCGGGGTGCTTGTCCTGGATGGATGCCCAGGCGGTTTCGATGGCGGGGACGAGCGGGCCCGTCGCAGTGCCGGGCTGGGTTTGACTGCTAGGTGTCAACGTCGCGGTCATGGTTTGCCTCCGGTTGATGTGGCGGTCAGGTGCTCTCCCCTGACCGGCCACGCCGAGGGACCGCCGCCGCGGGTGCCCCATCGTCCCTATGCCTTGGTCACCGTGTGTTGCGCGACGGGGCGCGCTGCCTGCGGTATCCGGTCGGCTTGGCAGTTGCAGGTCGGTTGACACTCGGTCGCCCGCAAGGAAGCGTCAGTGGGATCAGGCAGGGTTCGGTCGGGTGGAGGTTAGGGCCGTGTACGCGCGATTGACGCTTCATACCGCGGATCCGACGCGCTTGAGTGAGGTGATCAGCCACTACGAGCACGACGTCAGGATGGATTTCACGCACCAGCCGGGAAGTCGGGGCATGTCGGTGCTCGTCAACGATGATCTGGGCGTTGTGCTGGTCGAGGCGTACTGGGCCACCGAGGACGCGATGCGGGCGAATGATGCGAGCTTCATCCGCCCGGTTCACGACGCCGCGTTCTTTGGCGCGACCGTGTCAATCGAGCATTACGAGGTCGCGAGATTCGTGCACGTCGCTCCGGCCGGTCCAGGAGCCGCCGTCAGTTTGACTCGCCTCGACATCGAGGCGACGGGCCTGGATGACGTGCTTGCGGCGTATGGCGATGCCGCTGGGCCGCTGACCGGCAGCGACGGGTTCTACACCGCTGTTTTGCTTGTGGACCGTCGGAGCGGCCGGGCAGTTGTCGAGACCATGTGGCGTCACGGCGAGGCGCTCGTCGCCGCACGCGGTCCGGCGGCCGCCCGCCGTTTGGAGGCCGTCAAAGGCGGAAACGTCACGGTGCGCGGGATCGACCAGTATCGGTTGGATTTCCACTCCGTGGAGCTGGAATGACCCGCGGCGCGTCATCACAGGGTGAACGCAGCAGCCGGTAGCGCCTCGTGGCTTGTTCCGCCGTGAGCGTCGAGCTGGCCGATGATGCGGGCCGCTGGTGCTTGGTGAGAGTTTCGCTGGCTACTGGCGGCCCTTTCATCTTGTCCGCGCCCAGCCGGGCCGGCCGCCGGAGGCCGCCAGGCCGGAGGGCGAGCCAGCCAGATCGGCGGGCGCGGCGGCCGGCATTCGGTCCGGCCTTGATCCATCCCGCGCATATCCCGCGAGCAGCCGAATTCCGCGTCATCTGGCTGCACTCGGCGGTACGGCGGGCAGGGCCGGAATCGGCCTCTACCCCCGTGTTTCCAGGCGCGGGGCGGAGGGCGTGGGATTCGAACCCACGAGAAGCGTGAACTCCTAGCGGTTTTCAAGACCGCCGCCATCGGCCACTAGGCGAGCCCTCCAGGTGTTCGAACCTACTGTAGGGATGGCGTGGAATTGCGGCGACGCCGCGCGAGCGCCGCTGAGGCCCGACGTATCAAGGTCGGTCGGTCCCCCTCCTGGCAGAGCAAGAGGATGGGGGATGTCATGCAGACTGCAGACCTGGTACTCGAAGGTGGCGGGGTTAAGGGCGCCGGACTAGCGGGGGCGGTCGGGGTGCTCGGCCGCAACTACACGTTCGGCCGGGTGGCCGGAACGTCCGCCGGCGCGATCGTCGCATCGTTCATCGCAGCCGGCCTGACCGACCGGCTGGAGCAGATCATGGTCGAGACCAACCTCGCCGACTTCCTCGACGAAGGCGGCGTGCTCGGGCATCTGGGCAAGGTCGGCGAGGGCATCGAAGTGCTGGTCCACGATGGGATCTATCAGGGCCAGAAGCTGCACGATTGGATCGCGCAGACGCTCGAGAACGGGCCGAACCCGGTGCGCACGTGGGCTGACCTACGGATCCCCGGGACGGATGCAGCGACGCCGATCGAACAGCGCTATCGGCTCGTGGTCGTCGTCTCGGACATCTCTCGCGGCCGCATGCTGCGCCTGCCCTGGGATTACCCGACCCTGCTTGGCAAGGATCCCGACACCCAACTCGTTGCCGACGCCGTCCGGGCGAGTGCGTCGATCCCGTTCTTCTTCCGGCCGTGGCACCTGCCCGTCGAGTCGAAGATCGCCAACGGACACGACCAGCTCGTGCTCACCGATGGGGGCATGTTGTCGAATTTCCCGGTCGAGCTCTTCGACGACGACAACAACCCGACGTTCGGGGTCAAGCTCTCGGCCCACCTGACGTTGCAGCAGCAGGGCTGGAACGCGACGGACGACCCGCTGTCGCTGGGCAAGGCGCTGATCAGCACCATGACATCAGCACATGACCAGCTCTACGTCGATCGGGAGTCGGTCTGCGCCCGCACCGTCTTTGTCGACACCACCGGCGTCAACTCGACGAACTTCCACTTGACCGCCGCCGACAAGCAGGGCCTCTTCGACAGGGGAGCGGCAGCCGCCACCAGCTTCCTCACGACCTGGGACTACGAGGCGTGGAAGCGAACCTATGCGGTGAGGGTCCCGGCATGAAGCAATCAGCCTTCGCGTTCGGGCATCTCAGGCGTGATCTGCATGACCGAGAAGATCTCGCGCCTCCGGTCGGCAAGAAGCGCGAACCGGCCACGGCGAGAATCCCGCGGCCAGTCAAGACGTGGTTCAGAGCCACCGCGGCTGAGTCGTCGGTCGAAGCAGCGGCGAGGTAGCCCCACCGTAGCTCGGCGCCGCCGGGAACACCGGGCGGCCACGGCGACGTTTGGACCACCATGACATCCGGGCGTCGGCACGCCTAGCAGCCGTGTCTACCGCGGAGACTGCTGAGGTCACGGCGTCGCTGCGCCTCCGGTCGGGCGCCGGGCGGGGCGCACTGATCGCGACGATCATCGGCAGCGGCATGGTATTCCTCGACGGCACGATCGTGAACGTCGCGACCGAACGGATAGGGAACGAGTTCCACGCGGACTTCGACGCCCTGCAGTGGGTGCTCAACGGCTATACGCTGCCGCTTGCCAGCCTGATCCTGCTGGGCGGCTCGCTCGGCGACCAGCTGGGCCGGCGGCGGATCTACCTCATCGGGGTCACCTGGTTCGCCGCCGCGTCGCTCCTGTGCGCGGTGGCGCCGAGCGTCCAGTTGCTCATCGCCGCACGCGCCTTGCAAGGGGTCGGCGGCGCGCTACTCACCCCGGGCAGCCTGGCGATCATCTCGGCCAGCTTTGCGCCCGAGGACCGCGGCGCCGCCGTCGGGACCTGGTCGGGATTCAGCGGCGTCAGTACAGCGATCGGCCCGATCCTCGGTGGCTGGCTCGTCCAGGACGTCTCATGGCGGTGGGCCTTCGCGCTGAACCTGCCGTTGGCCGTGGCCGTAATGGTGCTCGGCCTGCGCTACCTGCCCGAGACGCGCGCTTCGAAACCGAAGCGGCTGGACGTGCCGGGCACGCTTCTCGTCGCTGCTGGGCTCGGCGCGCTGACCTACGGAACCACAAGAGCGGGTTCGGCTGGCTGGACCGCAACGGCGGCGCTCACCACCGTGGCGGGCGCGGTGCTACTGGTCGCGTTTGTCCTGGTCGAGCGGTCGAGCACCCATCCGCTGGTGCCGCTCTCGCTCTTCGCCAATCGGACGTTCAGCGGCACCAACGTCATGACGTTCTTGACATACGGCGCTTTGAGCGCAGTGCTCTTCGTCTTCGTGCTGCACCTGCAGGTAGCCGCGGGCTATGGGGCGTTCGCGGCAGGGCTCACGACGTTACCGATTACCCTCGCATTGCTACTGCTCTCTGGACGGTCGGGCGCGCTGGCCGCACGCATCGGCCCGCGCCTGCAACTGATCGCAGGTCCGCTCCTGGCCGCCGCCGGCCTGCTGCTGACCCTGCGTGTGGACGCCCACCATCACGACTACCTGGTCGACGTATTGCCCGGTGTGGTCGTCTTCGCGATCGGCCTGGCCACGCTGGTGGCGCCGCTCACGGCGACGGTCATGGCCGCGGTGCCGGCCGCACAGGTAGGCATCGGCTCGGGGGTGAACAACGCGGTGGCGCGAGCCGCAGGGTTACTGACCATCGCCGTACTGCCCGCGTTGGCTGGGCTGCACGGCGAGGCGTACCGATCCGTCCCGGTGATGGTGCACGGCTTCCGACTCGTCACTGTGTATTGCGTCGTACTGCTCGTCCTGGCGGCCCTCGTGGTGACCGTGAGCGTGCGCAATCCAGCGCACCAGGCAGGATGAGGGCATGGACGACAAGAACATCCTGGACCAGATCCACGCACTCGTCGCCGAGGAGAAGCAGCTGCGCGCAACGCACTCCGGCCGCGGACTCAACGGCGACGACCGCACGCGCTTGGACGCCCTGGAGCGCCAGCTCGACCAATGCTGGGACCTGCTACGGCAGCGTCGGGCCCACGAGGAGTTCGGCGAGGACCCGGATACGGCACGAGCCCGGTCCACGAGTGAGGTCGAGGGCTACCTGCAGTAGAGCAAATCGATCGCGCCGGAAGGAGCGATCAGATCACCGCTCGCCGGCGCGGCTGCGGTCCGCCTGCGGTCACTAGGTGGCCGCCCAAGTGCACACGCTCAGATCGCGCCGGAAGGAGCGATCAGATCACCGCTCGCCGGCGCGGCTGCGGTCCGCCTGCGGTCACTAGGTGGCCGCCCAAGTGCACACGCTCAGATCGCGCCGGAAGGAGCGATCGACTCCCGACCCGCCGGCGCGGCTGCGGGACGCTTCCGGTCACCAGGTGGCTTCCGTCTCAGCTGGTGACGTCCTTGTTGCTGAAGCGGGCCCAAGCGAGCAGCAGGCAGGCGGCGATGTATGCGAGCGAGACGAGCGCGCCCTGCTGCACGCGGTCGAACTGGATCGGGTCGCGGAGCAGATCGGAAAACCGCAGCCAGTAGTGGCTGGGCAGCCAGCCGTGGATCACGTCCAGCTGCGGGACGGCGTCGAGCACCTGGCTGGTGATCGTCAGCGCCAACGTGGTCGCCATCGCCGCGATGGGCACCTCGGTGAGCGTCGACACGAATATGCCGATCGCGGCCACCGCGGCCACCATGAGCGTGACGTAGCAAACGACGAGGAACAGCCGGTACAGCCCATCACCGAACGACGCGGTGGTGCCCGACAAGGTGATGATGTCGCCACCGCCGAAGAGGATCAGCCCGATGATCGTCCCACTGAGCGCCACGACGAGCGTGCAGGCGAGCGACCAGACCACCAGCGCGACGTACTTGACGGCCAGCAGCCTGGTGCGGCCGACCGGCACGGTCAACAGGTAGCGCAACGTGCCGGTGTTGGCCTCGCCCGCGATCGTCTCGCCGGACACCACCGACACGGCCATCGGCAAGAACAGCGGCAGCACGACAAGCATGGTCGCCAGCGCCACGAACACACCGTTGTCGGTGATGTTGTTGAACAGCGCCCCGCCGTCGCCGGCCCCGTCGCCCCGGCCGGTGTGAGACGTCAGCTTGACCGCGATCGCTATCACCACCGGGATCAGCCCGAGCACCGTCAGGATCGCGATGTTGCGCCGCCGTCGGAAGATCATGGCGAGCTCCGAGCGCAAGAACCGTCCCGATAGTTGGCCCCGCAGCAGGGATTCCCTCGGCGTGTCACCCTGCTGGGGGGCCAAGACCGGCTCAGCCAGAGACATCGAAGCCCTCCCCGGTGAGCTGGACGAAGACGTCCTCGAGGCGGGGCCGTTCGACCACGAACCCGCGTACGCCGACGCCAGCGGCAACCAGGGCGGCAACCACCCGCTCCGGCTGGGCGTCGCCGAGCACCGCGGAGGCACCGCCATCGAGACTGCTGGCCTCGGCGAGGCCCAGTCCGCGCAGCACCTCGGCGGCGTCGTGCGGTGACGCGGTGCCGACCTGCACCCGCACCCGCTGCTGCGCGCCGAGTTCGGCCAGCGAGCCTTGCCAGACCATCCGCCCGGTGCTCATCACCCCAACGTGCGTGCACACCTGCTCGACCTCGCTCAGCAGGTGGGACGACACCAGCACGGTGACGCCCTCGGCGCCCAGCGTGGCGATCAGGTGGCGCACCTCCCGGGTGCCCTGCGGGTCGAGGCCGTTCGTCGGCTCGTCAAGGACCAGCAACGACCGCGGCTGCAGCAGGGCGGCGGCGATGCCCAGCCGCTGGCGCATGCCGAGCGAATAGTTGCGGTACCGCTTGCCGGCCGCTGCGGTCAGGCCCACCCGGTCCAGCGCCTCGGCGATCCGAGACCTGGACGTGCGCGGGTTCGCCGTTCGATCGGCGGCTTCGAGCCGCGCGAGGTTCGCCCGTCCGGACAGGTACGGGTGGAACGCCGGACCCTCGACCAGGGACCCGACGTGCGGCAGCACGGAGGTGGCGCCGTCAGGAAATGCCTTACCCAGCAGGGAATGCGTGCCAGCCGTCGGGAACACCAGCCCGAGCAGCAGGCGGATCGTCGTCGTCTTGCCCGACCCGTTCGGCCCCAGGAAGCCGTAGACCGAACCGGTCGGGACGCGCAGGTCCAGCGAGTCAACCGCCAGCTGTCCGCCGCGGAATCGTTTGGTCAGCCCGGTCGACTCGACGGCCAGCCCGGACGCGGTGACAAGATCGGACGCCGCCTGCGGGCTGGCCTCTACCAGAGTCACTTCCTGGCCGCGGCGTAGAGCACCTGCGGGTCGACGGTACCGGCGAACAGGCGCCCGTCGTCGGTGAGCAACCCGGTGACCAGCTTGGAGTTGAACAAGTAGCCGCTGCCCCAGGTTCCGCTGACCCTGGTCAGCCCGCCCAATGTCTGCTGTGCCTGCTGTGCCGCCATCCCATCAGAGCCCAGCTTCGTCTCGACGACCGTCGTCCAGCCCTTGCCGATCGTCGTTGTGCCGGAATGCGACGTGGCGCTCGGCAGGATCTTGTCCCGGTGCGTCTTCTCGTTGGGGGCGGTGGACTGCTGGACATGTGCGCCGGACGGCGGGGTGAACGAGAACTGCGAGTCGCTCGGCACGGTGAAGCTCAGCCGGGTGAACGAAACATCCAGCGCAGGTGAGGACGTGACGCCGCGGGCGAAGACCTGCACGCTCACCGGGATCTTGTACTGCCCGTCGACCGCGATGTGGACCGAGCCGACCCGGGAGGTCGTGTCACGCGGGGTGAGCACCAGCTCGTACGCCGCGCGGTCGGCCACCCGGCGGTTCTCGTCCGTGGTGACGATCGTGCTGGGGTCGATCGCGGCAAGTGCCTGGTTGGCGAGCTGCTGCGGGGTCAGCGCGCCGGACGGGTGCTGGAAGAGGTTCTCGCCGCCGTTGGGCAACGTGCTGTGGATGGCCGTCTTGTCCGCGCTGGACCACTGCCAGACATCCGTCCCATTGTGGAACACGTCCGTCTCGCCGACCGCGTCGAGCAAGGCGATGCGCTGCTTGGTCGGCCCGGCGTACCACACCCGGGCGGTGTGCGATCCGCTCAGCAAGTCCATCAGATTGTTGCCGGACACCGACCCGCCGATCTCGGGCAAGCTTGGCAGGCCCAGGTCAGCATTGGCCACGATCGTCCCGGACAGCCCATTGACCTTCGCGTTCTCGATGTCGGCAAGCAGCTGGGCGGCCGTCCGCGGCGGCAGGTTCGTCGACGCCTGGGCGGAGAACACCCCCGCCGCGGCCAGGCTCATGCCGCCGACGACGGCGACCGGGACGATCCAGCGCAGCGCCGGATGCCGAAGGAAGGTTGCACGAACACCCATAGTGAAGAGGATGAACGGCAGGCACTGTGACCGGGCTGAGCAGTGCTGAGGCCGATTTCAGCATCTGGTGGCACTCTTGCCACCAGAATGATCGGGAGAGTTGGAGGTGCCGTGCGGCTGCTCATCGTCGAGGACGAGCTGCGGCTCGCGACCGCGCTGCAGCGCGGGCTGTCGGCCGAGGGCTTCACCGTCGACGTCGCCAACACCGGCCCGGACGGGCTTCATGCGGCCAGGGAGACCGCCTACGACGCGGTGATCCTCGACATCATGCTGCCCGGCTTGTCCGGCTATCGGATCATCGAGCAGCTGCGGGCGGCCGAGAACTGGGTGCCGATCCTGATGCTCACGGCTAAAGACGGTGAATACGACGAGGCGGACGCGCTCGACCTGGGGGCCGACGACTACCTGGTCAAGCCGTTCTCGTTCGTCGTGTTGCTGGCCCGGTTACGGGCACTGCTGCGCCGGGGCGTGACTCCGCGGCCCGCGGCGCTGTCCGTCGGCGATCTGGTACTGGACCCCGCAGCGCACACCGTGACCCGCGGCGCTGAGCCGGTCGACCTGACGCCGCGGGAGTTCGCCCTGCTGGAGTTCCTCATGCGCCGGGCCGGGCAGGCTGTGTCGAAAGCCGACATCCTGCACCACGTCTGGGACGCGCACTACGACGGCGACGCCAACGTCGTGGAGGTCTACGTCGGCTATCTGCGACGGAAGATCGACACACCGTTCGGCCGGCAGAGCGTACAGACCATCCGGGGGGCCGGCTACCGGCTGATGCCCGATCTCACTGCTGACGCCGGCTGAGGCCAGCCGTGCGCTGGCTCTCGGCGCTGTGGCGTGAGCAGTCGCTGCGCGCTCGCATCACGATCGCAAGCACGACGCTGTTCGCGGTCGCGGTGCTGACCGGCGCCATCCTGCTCCTCACGCTGCAACGCACCTCACTGGTTCGCGCCCTGGACTCGGCAGCGTCCAAGGCCGGCACCGACATCGCCACGGTGTGGGTTTCCGGCCAGCGGCCGGCCACCGTGTTGGCCGGAGCAGGCGACCAGGCCCAGGTCGTCAACACGCAGAACGAGGTCCTCGCCGCGTCCCCGAACGCCGACCGAACCATCTCGCTACTGAGCGCCGACCAGCTGACGCGCGCGCGGGCCGGTCACAAGATCACCGTCCAGGGTGATCCGACGATCACCAACGACCAGTTGCGCATTGTCGGGGTGAAGGCCGGCGACGACACCGTGCTGGTCGCGTCCGGCCTCGGTGGCGTCGAGAACAGCAACCGCATCCTGCGCACGGCGGCACTGATCGGCTGCCCGATCGCGGCACTGATCATGGGCCTGGCCACCTATTTCATTGTTGGCCGGACATTGCGTCCAGTCGCCGGGCTGCGCCGCGGCGCCGAGGCCATCACTGCAGCGGGGCTCGCCGACCAGCGGCTCCCGGTGCCGGATGCGCAGGACGAGGTGCATCGGCTGGCCACCACGCTCAACGCGATGCTCGACCGGATCGACAGCTCGACCAAACGGCAGCGGACGTTCGTCGGCGACGCGGCGCACGAGCTGCGCTCGCCGCTGGCCGCAGTGCGTCTCCAGCTCGAGGTGGCCCAGCGGGTCGGACCGGATCCCGACTGGCAGGCCGTCGTCGACGACGTCCTGCTCGACGTTGATCGGCTGGACCGGATGGTCGACGACCTGCTGGCCCTCGCCCGCTCCGATGAGGCGGGCGGCCGGTTGCGCCACCGCGAACCTGTCCGCCTGGACGCGGTCCTCGCGGACGTTGTGACGAGCTATTCCGACGCCCGCGTGCCGGTAACCGTGTCGTCGACGCCGGTCACGGTCGATGGCGATCCGGACGCGCTGCGTCGGGTGGCCGTGAACCTGATCGACAATGCCGTGCGCTACGCGGCTTCCTCGGTGCAGGTCTCACTGGTTGCCGCGGCGAATACCGGTTGGCCGCCCGCCGCCGAGCTGATCGTCAGCGACGACGGACCGGGCATCCAGCCTGCCGAACGGGAGCGGGTGTTCCATCGGTTCTACCGGCTGAACGTCTCGCGCTCCCGCGAGTCCGGTGGCACCGGGCTCGGCCTGCCGATAGTGCGTGACCTGGTGCGGGCGCACGGCGGCACGATCCGGCTAGCCGGCAACGAGCCACACGGCCTACGCGCCATCGTCATCCTGCCCGTCGGTTGATGCCTGCCGTGGATGGCGGTCACCGCAGAGGGCTAGCTGACTGCGCGCTGGCCGAGCTCGATGCGGAGGTGGTAGACGAGGAGTTCGACGACGTCGTTGGCTTCGGTGACGTCGTGGTCGGCGTGGGCTGCACGAACTGGTACGGCACCAGGGTGATCTGCTGGGTTTGCGGGAAGACGGAGCCCGCAACGGGATTCTGCGCGGCCACGGTTCCGTCCTTGGCCTTGTCCGTCGTCTGCTCGGCGTCACCGATCTGCACGTTGCCCCAGCCGGCGCTGTTCAGCGTGGCCTGGGCGTCGGCGATCTTCTTCCCCACGACGTTGGGCACGCCGACCTTGCCGGTCGACACCGACAGCGCCACCTTCGAGCCGGATGCGACCTGCGAGTACGGCGCAGGGCTCTGGTCGACGACCGTGCCCGCCGCGGCTGCATTGTCGACGTCCTTGCGAACCGGCTTCAAGCCGAGCGCAGAGATCGCCGCCGCCGCCTGGGCATAGGGCTGATTGCGGTAGTCCTGCAGCCCGATCGTGGGCTTCTTGTAGGTGGTGAAGGTGATCCGGGTGTCCTTGGTCTGTTTGGAGTCCGCGGCCGGGTTCTGGGTGCAGACATTGCCCTCGGTGACCGTCTGTGGTGCTTCGGCTGGATTCGCTCCGCACGGACCACCGTAGGTCGTCGGCGTCGCGATCGTCAGGAAACCCGCCTTCTGCAGGGCCAGCGTCGCCGCGGGCACCGTTTGGCCGATGATGTCCGGCACCGGGTAGGTCTTCGGCGTGCCGGACTTGCCGAGCGCGACGATCGCGTACGCGGCGCCGCCGATCACGAGCAGCAGGGCCGCCACCAGGGCCACCCAGATCCACTTGCTGCGCGGGGACTCCTCCTCGCCCTCTCCGTCCGCCTCGCTGAGCGGCACGACGGGGGGCGGCGGCCCGCCGGGCGCGCGGGCGATGAACTGCGTCTTCTCAGCGTCCGTCATGATCGCTTCCGCCTCGACCGGACGGTCGGCCAGCGCCCGCTGCAGGTCGGCGCGCATCTCGGCGGTCGACTGGTAGCGATTGAGCGGGTTCTTGGCGAGCGCCTTCATGACGATCGAGTCCAGCGCGCGGGGCACCTCGGGGTTGACCGAGGAGGGCGCCGGGGCGTTCTCGCGCACGTGTTGGTATGCGACGGCTACCGGGGAGTCGCCGGTGAACGGCGGGGCCCCGGCGACCAGCTCGTACAGCAGGCAGCCGGTGGAGTAGACGTCCGAGCGGGCGTCGACCGACTCGCCGCGTGCCTGCTCGGGTGAGAGGTACTGTGCCGTGCCGATGACCGCAGCCGTCTGGGTCACCGTGGCGGCGTTGTCGGACAGCGCCCGCGCGATGCCGAAGTCCATGACCTTGACCGAGCCGTCGCGCGCGATCATGACGTTCGCCGGCTTGATGTCGCGGTGCACGATTCCGTTGCGGTGGCTGAAGTCCAGGGCGCCGCAGACCTCGGACGTGATCTCCATCGCGCGGCGGGCCGGCAGCCGTCCCTCGGTGCGCAGGATGTCGCGCAGCGTCCGTCCCTCGACGTACTCCATGACGATGTAGGGGACGGCGCCGTCCGGGCCGTGGTCCTCGCCGGTGTCGTAGACGGCGACGATCGCCGGGTGGTTGAGCCCGGCCGCGGCCTGCGCCTCGCGGCGGAACCGGTTCAGGAACGACTGGTCACGCGCGAGATCGGCGCGCAGCACTTTGATAGCGACATCGCGGCCGAGCCGCACGTCGCGCCCACGATGCACCTCGGCCATGCCGCCGTAGCCGACGAGCTCACCGAGCTCGTACCGGTTGCCTATCAGCCGCGTTGGGGCCGTCATCGGTGAGCCTCCCTGATCCGTCCCGCTGGTAATTGCACCACTAATGACCGCGCACGCTGTCGAGGTAAGCCTTCATGACGTCGCGCGCCAGCGGCGCCGCCGCAGTGCCGCCGGCACTCTCGCTGCCGGTCACCCCGGCGTTCTCCAGCACCACCGCCACCGCGATCGGATGCGTCGGGTCGAGGGCGAAGCTGGTGAACCACGCGTGCGGTGCGAGTGGCTTTCCATTGGCGTCCGCGTTGTCGGCGGTGCCCGTCTTGCCGCCGACCTGGACGCCGGCGATCTGGGCCGCCGTGCCCGTTCCCTTGGCCACGACGTTGATCATCATCTGCTGCAGCAGCTTGTCCTGGTCCTCGTCCAGCACCGTGTCGAGCTTCGTCGGGGTGGCGTTCGACAGCACCGACAGGTTCGGGGCGCGCTCCTGGGCGACCAGGTACGGCTTCATCAGCTGGCCGCCGTTGGCCACAGCCGCCGACAGCATGGCGGCCTGCAACGGGGTCATCTGGACGTTGCGCTGGCCGATGCACGCCTGACCTAGCGCGGAGCGGTCCGGGATGTCGCCCATCGTCGAGCGCGCCACGCCGAGGGGGACGCGCCGCGGCAGGTTGTCCATGCCGAACAGCGTCGCTTCGTCCTCGACCGTGCCCTGGCCCATGTCGATGCACAGCTGGGCGAACGCGGTGTTGCAGGAGATCGTCAGGGCGTCCAGCAGCGACGTTGTCTTGCCGTTGCCGCACCGTTCGCGGTTGAAGTTCTGCATCGTGCCGCCGTCGGGAAGCTTGAGCAGGTCCGGGGCAGCGATCTGATCGCTCGGCTTGCGGCCACTCTTCAGGGCCGCGGCCGCCGCCACGACCTTGAAGATCGATCCGGGCGGGTAGCTCTGCAGGAACGCCCGGTTGAGCATCGGCTGCGTCTTGTCGCTGGTGAAGTCCCCCCAGGCCGACTGGACGTCGTTGACGTTGTGCGAGCTGAGCGCGTTCGGATCGAAGGACGGACTGGACGCGGCGGCCAGGATCGCGCCGGTGCTCGGATCGAGGGCCACGACGGCGCCGCGACGGTTGCCCAGCCCCTTGACCGCCGCGGTCTGCGCTGCGGCGTTGACGGTGAGGGTGACGCTGCCGCCCTTGGGGTTTCGTCCGGTCAGGATGTCGGCGAGCCGCGAGGCGAACAGCCGCGAATCGTTGCCGGACAGCACCGAGTCCTCGATGCTTTCCAGTCCGTCCTTCCCGTAGACGAGCGAGTAATAGCCGGTCAGCGGCGCATACAAACCGCCGCCGGGATACTTGCGCAGGTACTTGAGCTCGTCGTTCGTGGCTACCGACTCGGCGATCGGATTGCCGCCGACGACGATCTGCCCGCGGGGGTTGGCGTACTCGTCCAGGACGGTGCGCCGGTTGGCCTGGTTGTTGCGGTAGTCGTCGGCCTTGACGACCTGCACGTAGTTGAGGTTGACCAGGACGGCCAGCAGCAACACGCCCACGGCGACGGCCACCCGGCGGATCGGGCTGTTCATGCGGGTACCACCTGGATGAGAGCGGTGTCGGTGCCGGACGGGCGTGGCGTGGTAGGTGCGGGTCGGCGGGCCGCGTCCGACATGCGCAGCAGCAGCGCGAGCAGCGCGTAGTTGGCCAGCAGCGACGAGCCGCCGTAGGAGAGGAACGGCGTGGTCAAGCCGGTCTGCGGGAGCAGCCGGCTCACCCCGGCTACCACCACGAACAGCTGCAGCCCGATCGAGAAGGCCAGGCCCGTGGCAAGCAGCTTGGTGAACGAGTCGCGCGAGGCCAGCGCAATCGCGAAGCCACGGGAGATGAACAACGCGTACACCAGCAGCAGGGCAACGAGCCCGAACAGGCCGAGCTCCTCGCCGAATGACGTGGTGATGAAGTCCGTCGACGCCAACGGCACCAGCTCCGGATGGCCAGCGCCCAGGCCGGTCCCGAACAGGCCCCCGGTGCCCAGGCCGAACAGCGACTGGCTGACCTGATACCCGATGGTGGTCGGATCGCCGAATACGTGCAGCCAGACCGAGACCCGTTGCTGCACGGTTGTGAACAGGTGATAGGCAAGGTAGGCGCCGCCGGCGAACAGCAGCAGGCCGATGATCACCCAGCTGACCCGCTCGGTGGCCACGTAGAGAAGCACGAGGAACAACCCGAAGAACATCAGCGACGTGCCGAGGTCGTGGCCGCGGATCAGGACGCCGATGCAGATCAGCCAGGCCACGAGCAGCGGGCCGAAGTCGCGACCGCGTGGCAGCACCAGGCCGAGGAACCGGCGGCCGGCCAATGACAGCACGTCCCGCTTGGCGACCAAATACGAGGCCGCGAAGATCGTCAGCAGGATCTTGGCGAATTCGCCCGGCTGGATCGAGAAGCCAGCGACTCTAATCCAGATGCGGGCACCGTTCACCTCGCTGAACCGGGCGGGCAGCACGGTGGGAAGGATCAAGAAGAACAGTCCGATCAGCGCCAGGGTGTAGGCATAACGCTGCAGCGCCCGGTGATCGCGCACGAAGTAGAGGATTGCCAGGAACAACGAGAGGCCGAGCGCCGTCCAGACCACCTGCGTCGGCGCCGCCGCGCCGCCGAAATGCACCCCGTTCTGCCGGGCCTGCTGCTGCAGTCCGAGATCCAACCGGTTGATCATGACCAGGCCCAGGCCGTTGAGCAGCACCGCGCACGGCAACAGGATCGGGTCGGCGTACGGGGCCACCCGGCGGATGACCAGATGCGCGATCACCCCGGCGACCAGGGGAACCGCGCCGTACGCCACCAGGTGGGCGCCCACCCGCCCGTCGCGGGTGCCTTCGACCACCGCCTCCGCCAGCACCACGATCAGCACCGCGAAGACGAGCAGGGCAAGCTCCGAACCGCGCCGGGTGGGGACGCGGGTGGGAGCATCGGCTGTCGCGGTCACGTAGGCCGGCAATCGACGTAGGGGATCGGGACGTGCGTGGGTGAAGCTGAGGCGGTCGGCGTCGCTGGATGCGTGGTCGTCTTGCCGGTTGCTCTGACCGTCGGGTGCGCCGAGGACGGCCGTGTCGTCGTCGGAGCGGGCGTCGTCGACGGGCTGTCGACCGGACACACCGGCAGCAGCTCGTTCTCCAGGTTGGCCCTGGTGGTGCGCGCGTCGGCCAGGCTGTGTGCGGTGATGCCCGATTCGAGTTGGTTGCGGGCCGACTGGGTCAGGTCGGTAACCTTGATGTCGGTGTTCTCGGCCACGCTGAAGAACTTGATGGGGCCGAATTGGGTGTTGACACCGCGGAAGATCGCCACCTCGCTGCCGTCGCGGCCGACGAAGTACTGGGTCTGCGTCCAGTGGTAGAAGATTGCGCCGCCGCCGAAGAGCACCGCCAGCACCAGGATCGGAACGACGATCCGGCGGATCCAGCGGCGCCGTCGGGGCTGGGGCGCCGGGTCGGCCGCGCCGGCCGCGGTCATCCGGGCGGCTCGCTCGGCAGGGCTGTCGGCGTCCGCGTCGGCCGGGGTCGGCGCATCGACGAACGCTCCGGCGATGACCGGCAGATCGTCGCCGTAGCCGGCCTCGATGACGTCGGCGACGATGACGGTGACGTTGTCGGGGGCGCCGCCACGCAGCGTCAGCTCGACGAGCCGGTCAGCCGCGTCCTGCGCATCGCCTTCGGCAAGGGTCGCAGCGATGGTGTCGGCGGTGACGACGTCGCTGAGCCCGTCGGTACACAGCAGGTAGCGGTCCCCCGCGCGGGCCTCCCGGATCGAGATGTCGGGGTCGACGTCGGTGCCGGTCAGGGCCCGAAGGATCACCGACTTGCGGGGGTGGTGGGCGGCCTCCTCGAGCGTCAGCCGGCCGGAGTCGACGAGAGACTGGACGTAGGTGTCGTCGTGGGTAATCTGGGCCAGCGTGCCACCGCGTAGCAGGTACGCCCGCGAGTCGCCGACGTGGACCAGCCCGACCTGGACGCCGGTGAAGCGCAGCGCGGTGAGCGTGGTGCCCATCCCGTCTAGCTTCCCGTCTGTGGACACGGCCTCGGCGATGCCCTGGTTGGCGTCCAGCACGGCCTCACGCAACGTGGTGATCAGGTCGTCGATGGGATGGTCCTCGTCCAGGTACTCCACCGAGCCGATGACCAACTTGCTGGCGACCTCCCCGGCCGCGTGGCCGCCCATGCCGTCGGCGATCGCCAGCAACCGTGGACCGGCATACACCGAATCCTCGTTGTTGCTGCGCACCAGTCCGCGGTCGGAGCGGACCGCGTACCGCAGAGCCAGACTCACCGAGCGTTCACCGCAGTTCGAGCACCGTCTTGCCGATCCGGATCGGCACTCCGATCTCGATCGGCTGCGCGCCCTCTAGCTTGCGCTGGCCGACGTACGTCCCGTTCGTCGAACCGAGGTCCTCGACGTACCAATGCCCGTCCTGCAGGCTTATTCGGGCGTGCCGGGTGCTCGCGTAGTCGTCTGTCAGCACCAGCGTCGAGTCGTTGGCCCGGCCAATCAAGACGGGAGCACCCGTCAGCCCGAACCGGGTGCCCTTCAACCCGCCCTCGGTGACGACCAGCTGCGATGGGCCGCGGCGGGTGGGCGCCGCAGCGACCGTCTTGCGGCTACGCCTACGGGCGGGTGGGGGCAGCGACAGGCGCGACTGCCCGCTCGAACGCAGGTCCGAGCGCACGACTCGCACGGTCGCCAGCAC
The DNA here is from genome assembly GCA_963839995.1 of uncultured Actinomycetota bacterium. GTDB lineage: Bacteria > Actinomycetota > Actinomycetes > Mycobacteriales > Jatrophihabitantaceae > CAWIUB01. The sequence continues at coordinate 188,547 of CAWIXH010000005.1, forward strand.
GAACAGCCAGAGCAGCACGAGAAATCCGAACCGCATCAGCTGCAGGGCCAGCGGTGAATTCACGAGGCTGCACCGCCCGGGGTCCCCGCGGAAACGCGCAGCGTCTTCGTGGGGTGTCTCAGTTGGCTATCGTGGCTCTTCGCGCGAGCGCTCATCGCAAAGTTCGCTCCGCTCCTCGCGCATTCGGCACTGCGATGCTCACTCACACCTGCTCCTGCTGGTAGACCAGCCGGGTGTGGCCAATCCGGATGACGTCGCCGTGCCGCAGTAGCTGGCTGCCGACATCGCGCCCGTTGACGTTGGTGCCGTTGGTCGATCCCAGGTCGTAGACGGTGGCGAAGTTGCCGTCGAACTGGATGTCCATGTGCCGACGGGAGACGCCCTGGTCAAGCAGCTGCAGATCGGACTCGGTGCCTCGTCCGACCACGTTGCTGCCGATGCGCAGCTCGTGATGGCGATTGGTGCCGTCAATCAGCAGCCCGGCGCGGGCACGTCGGGCTGGCGCGGCCGGTGGGTACGGAGGCCCTGCAGGCGGCGGCACTTGCTGCGGATAGGGCGGCGGTGCGGCGACCGGGTACTGCGGGTCCGGCAGCGGATATTCCGGTTGAGGTTGGTGGGACAAGTACGGCGGCCCGGGGGGTGGCCGCAGGGCACCTGCAGCGGCTCCCACCGCTCCGGCGGCCGCAGCCGCTCCGGCAGAGGGCGCGTAAGGGACCGGACCGGGGCTCGGGATGGAACCGTACGGGTGGGAATACTCACCGGGGCCTTGACCTGGGACCACGGGCAGGGACAGCGAGTCGTACGGGCGCCGCCGAGGCGGGGCCGCAGAGTCCATGCGAGAGGCCACGCCGAAGACACCGGTGTGCAAAGCCTCGTCGCGAGCCAGGTAGACCTCGATATCGCCGATCGTGCGCCAGCCGTTCTCGTCCAGATGCTCCTGAAGCAGCTCGGCCAGGGAGTTCGTCAACTGCATCTCCCACGGCACCAGTCGCTCGTAATCGGACGGGGCGAGCGTGACTCGGTAACGGTTCGGGGCGAGGACCTCGCCGTTGCCCATGACGTTGCGCTTGTCGGTCGCTTCGCGCTGCAGGGCCGACCCGATCTCGACCGGCTCGACCTGTCCTTTGAAGACGCGGGCGAAGGCCGAGCCGACGAGGCTCTCCAGCCTGCGCTCGAAGCGCTGCGCCAGACTCACGGCGACCTCTCTTCCTGCGCTAATGTGACGGGCCCCGGTGGCCCGCTGTCCTGGCGTTCGCACGGCGACATGACGGCATGGTGGTACCGCGCGGTCGTGATGCGCTCGGATGATGGTACTTGCGTATCCGCGGTCGATGACCAGACCGTAGGGCACCGTGCTAACCTTGCCCACTGCCGCGGCTGCCGCGCGGCGCTCTCGCTACGGGCAAGTGGCGGAATGGCAGACGCGCACGGTTCAGGTCCGTGTGTCCGTAAGGACGTGGGGGTTCAACTCCCCCCTTGCCCACCATTGCGCCTGCGGAACCTAGAGTGACGTCATGCCTGACCTGCTGTTCGGCGGGGTGCTGACAGCCACGACCACGCCGTTCACCGCCGACGGCGCCGTGGACCTTGCCCGTTTCGCGGACCACTGCGTCTGGCAGCTCGATCACGGCATCCGCGGGATCGTGCTGAACGGATCGCTCGGCGAGTACGAGACCCTCATCGACGACGAGCGGTCAGCGCTGGTCGTCGCTGCAGTAGAAGCGGTGGGCACCCGGGGACTGGTCATACCGGGCGTCTCCGGCAAGAGTGCGGCCGAGGCCATGCGGTGGGCTCAACAGGCCAAGGACGCGGGGTGCCCCGCGGTCATGTGCCTGCCGCCGACGTCGCACGCGCCCACCGACGACGAGCTCGTCGCGCACTTCACCGCCGTGGCGGAGGTGGGGCTGCCCGTCATCACGTACAACAACCCGTACTCCACCCGGGTCGACCTCACTCCGCCGCTGCTCGCCCGGCTTGCGCACATCGACGGCGTCGTCGCGGTGAAGGAGTTCGCGCAGGACGTGCGGCGCTTCGCGCACATCCGCGAGCTGGCCCCCTCGCTCGAGCTGCTCGTCGGCTGCGACGACCTGGTCGCCGAGGGCGTGCTGATGGGCGCGACCGGCTGGATCGCCGGCTACGCCAATCCGTTGCCCAGGCTGTCGGTGCGGCTGTTCGACCTTGCTGCGCGCGGCGCCTGGGACGAGGCGCTGCCGCTGTATCGGGCGATGCTGCCTGCACTTCGCTGGGACGCCAAGCCGACCTTCGTCCAGGCGATCAAGATCGGCCAGCAGGAGGCTGGACGGTACGGCGGCCCGGTGCGCCTGCCGCGGCTGCCGTTGCCCGAGGCCGACGAGGCAGCCGCTCGCAAGGACGTGCGTGCCGCAATCGCCGCAGCATAAGGGAGTCTCATGCGCGCGAGGCAGGTGTTCACCGCCGTCGACAGCCACACCGAGGGCATGCCGACCAGGGTGATCACGTCCGGGATCGGCGTGCTCCCGGGGGCCACAATGGCCGACAGGCGCCGCTACCTGATGACCGAACGCGACGACTTGCGCACTGTGCTGATGACCGAACCACGCGGCCATGCGTCGATGTCCGGCGCGATCCTGCAGCCCCCGACGCGTCCGGATGCGGACGTCGGCGTGGTATTCATCGAGGTGTCCGGCTGCCTGCCGATGTGCGGCCACGGCACGATCGGCACGGCGACCGTGCTGGTCGAGACGGGCATGGTAGCGGTCAAGGAGCCGGTCACCGAGCTGCGTATCGAGACGCCGGCTGGTCTGGTGGCGGCCCAGATTCACGTTGCGGATGGCAGCGCCAAGTCGGTGACCATCCGCAACGTCCCGGCATACCTGCACCTGCGGGACGCGGTCGTTCGGGTCGACGGGCTGGGCCACCAGACTCTCGACGTGGCCTGGGGCGGCAACTTCTGTGCGATCCTGCCGGCGGCGTCCCTCGGCCTGACCATCGAGCCCGCACGGCACGATCGGCTGGTCGCCGCGGGACTGCGGATCATGGCCGCCGTCAACGACCAGCTCGAGTTCGCCCATCCGGAGCAGCCCGAGATCGCCGAATGTCGCCACGTCCTGCTCACCGGGCCCGGTTCGCAGGGCGCTGACTCGCGCTCCGCGGTGGTGATCCATCCCGGCTGGGTGGACCGCTCGCCGTGCGGCACGGGGACGTCGGCGCGGATGGCCGCGCTGGCCACTCGCGGCGAGCTGGGCCTGCACACCGACTTCGTGCAGGCATCGCTGATCGGCTCGCGGTTCACCGGCCGGCTGGTCGAGGAGGCGACCGTCGGGCCGTATCGGGCCTTCGTCCCGACCATCACCGGACGGGCCTGGCTGACCGGACTGGCCACCTACCTGCTCGACCCGGACGACCCGTTCCCAGCCGGCTTCCTCATTCGCGGCTGACGGTCGCTGATCGGTCTTGGGAGAGGGTGGCGGGCGATCAGGGCGTCGGCGTCACGTCCTGATCGTGCAGGGCGGCCAGAATATCGGCGGTTACCTCGTCCGCGCCTCGTGTGCCATCGACTTTCTGCAGCAGACCGCGGTCTCGGTAGAAGTCGATCAGCGGACGCGTGGCGTCGTCGTACACCTGAAGGCGGTTCTCGATCACCTCGGGGGTGTCGTCGCTGCGTCCCTCGGCGATCGCACGGGCCATGATTCGCCGGACGAGTTCAGCGCGCGGGGTGTCGAGCAGGATCGCGACGTCGGCCGTTGCTCCTGCCGCATCCGCGATCTCGCGGGCGGTACGGGCTTGGGCCACTGTGCGCGGGAAGCCGTCGAGGATGTAGCCGCCAGACTTCGCGGCATCCAGGACGTGCGGCACCATCAGCTCGATGATCAGATCGTCGGGCACCAGGTCCCCGCTGTCGAGGTAGTGCCGCACCCGGGCGCCGAGGTCGAACCCGGACTCGACTTCCGCTCGCAGCAGGTCGCCTGCCGCGATGTGCTGTAAGCCCAGCAACTCGGCGAGCCGCTCGCCCTGGGTGCCCTTGCCGGAGCCTGGTGGGCCGATCAGTAGCACGTTCATCGCCGCCCACCCTGTCATCTCGACGAGCGAACGGCGAGAGATATCTCCGGATCTGGGGTAATCCGAACTACGCATTGGTGCTGATACCGCGCATAGCGCACCGTCGCCTTGTCCACAGGGCTCGGCGCCCGTCCACAGGCTCAGCGCCCCACCTGCCCTGACACTCATGTCTTGGGACGATCACGCGGTGACGTCGGCCACCGAGCAGCGCCTCGCTCCGCAGCTGCGATTGCGCCGGCGTCCGACGTCCACCGACGTCTTCTGCCTGCTATTGCTCGCCGCGCTGGTCGCCCGCTTCTCGTTCAGCGATGTGTTCTCCAGCGGTGTCGCCGGCGCCTGGACGACGGTGTTCGCTGCGATCTGCATTCAGGCATCACCGTTCCTCGTGCTGGGCATCGTCATCTCGACCGCTATATCGGTCTTCGTACCGCCGTCGTTCTTCCGCCGAGCGTTGCCCGCGCGGACCGCCTTCGCAGTGCCCGTGGCGGGCATTGCGGGCTGTGCGCTGCCGGGGTGCGAGTGCGGATCGGTGCCGGTCGCAGCTTCCCTGATGCAGCGAGGAGTCGCCCGCGGACCGGCGGTCGCCTTCCTGCTGGCGGCTCCGGCGATCAATCCGGTGGTGTTGGTCGCGACGGCGGTAGCCTTTCCGGGCGAGCCGGTGATGGTGCTGGCCCGGTTCGCCGGGTCGCTCGCTACGGCCCTGATCGTCGGCTGGGTCTGGCAGCGGCTGGGCCGGGAGGTCCCGATACTCCGCCGATTCAGCGCCCCGGACGATGCCGGCCGGGCCACCCGCGTCCGGATGACAGCCGCACACGACCTGGCCCCGGCCCTTGCGCTGCTCGTGGTCGGTGCGGCGGCCGCAGCCACCCTGAAGTCGGCCGTCCCGCAGACGTGGCTGGACCACCTCGACGGCTCGCCGCTGCTCGGGGTCGTCGTCCTGAGCCTGCTGGCCGTGCTGCTGGCGGTCTGTTCCGAAGCGGATGCGTTCATCGCCGCATCGCTCACCCAGTTCTCGCTGACGGCCCGGTTGGCGTTCATGGTCGTCGGGCCGGCCGTCGACGTGAAGCTGATCGCCATGCAGGCCGGGACGTTCGGCCGCCGCTTTGCGATGCGATTCGCACCCATCACGCTTCTGGTGGCCGCCGGGTGTGCATCAGTCGTGGGAGCGGTGCTGCTGTGACCGATCCTCGTCCGCCCTTCGCCGCTGCGCGGCGAGTCCGCGCTTCGGCGCAGACGGGGCGGACCTAGTGACCGATTCTCGTCCGCCCTTCGCCGCTGCGCGGCGAGTCCGCGCTTCGGCGCGGACGGGGCGGACCTAGTGACCGCCCGCACCCAGGCATTCGTCCTGCTGCTCTTCGGTGGCGCGTTGCTGCGTCTGGCCACGTCCGACGCGTTACTTCGCTATGTGCGGCCGGCCTCCCGGCCGTGGGTCCTGCTTGCCGGGGTGGCCATAGTGCTGTTGGCCGGCTGGACGCTGCTGTCCCGCACGGGGCCAATCGAGGCGGCCTCGACCGACGCGCATGGTCACGCGGCGCCCGCGCGTGCCGCATGGCTTGTGCTCGCACCGGTGGTGGCGATTCTGATCGTCGCCCCGCCGGCCCTCGGCTCGTACTCGGCGTCCCGCATCCCGGTCCAGGTCGCCAAGCCTTCCGACGTGCACCTTCCCGCGCTGCCCGCGGGCGACCCCGTCCGCCTCTCGATGGGCGACTTTCTCACCCGTTCGGTGTGGGACGACGGGCGCACCCTGACGTCGCGGCAGGTCTCGCTCACCGGATTCGTGCTGCACGACGAGCAGCACGGCTTCCTCCTGGCCCGGCTGGTGATCACCTGTTGCGCGGCCGACGCCCGGCCGATCGAGATCGGCATCCAGACGGCCACGCCGACGCCACCGGTCGACAGCTGGGTGACCGTGACCGGCGAATACGCGGGCAGCTACCCCGGCGATACCTACCTGCCGGTCTTGAAGGCCAGCACGGTCACCCCGGTCGCCGAGCCGGCCAATCCCTACGATTGACCCACAGCATTTCCTCAGTCGCATCACAGGTGCGGTACCGAGAGTGAAACCATGACCGAGCAGCACCCTGCCCAGCCCGACCCCGATACCCCACAGGCGCCCGAACCGCCCTCGCCGCAGGGCTCCGCCCCTTACGGTGCATATCCCGGCGGTTACCCGCCGCCCCAGTACACCCACCCGCTGCCGCCGGTCACCGGATACCCGCCAGCCGGGCAGCCGCCGTTTGCGGGCGGTCCTGCCGCGCCGACGGCGCAGCCCGCCAAGTCGCGATCCGGGCGGACTGTCCTCGTCGCCGCCGTGACGGCAGCGCTCGTCGGCGGCGGCGTCGGCGCCGGCACGGTCGCGCTTACCGACAACAACGACACCGCCTCCTCTGCGAGCCTCAACGTCACCGCGCAGACCGCACCGTCGGTAAAGCTCGACGGCTCGATCACCGCGGCCGCGAACAGGATCCAGCCCAGCGTGGTCACCATTAACGTCAGCGGCAGCCAGGAGTCCGGCACCGGGTCGGGCGTGATCATCCGCAGCGACGGCTACATCCTGACCAACAACCATGTGGTGTCGGTCGCTGGGACCGGCGGCTCGCTCACCGTCGTCACCAACGACGGCCAGCAGGCCGCGGCCAAGATCGTCGGCACGGATTCGTCAGACGACCTCGCAGTGATCAAGGTCGACGGCCTGAACAACCTCACGGCCGCCACGTTCGGCAAGTCCAGCAGCTTGGTCGTCGGGCAGACCGTCGTCGCCGTCGGGGCACCGCTCGGGCTCTCCGACACCGTCACATCAGGCATCGTCAGCAACACGGCACGTCCCGTGACGACGGGTGACAGCAGCAACACCGAGGCCGTGTTCAACGCTGTACAGACCGACGCCGCGATCAACCCGGGCAACTCCGGCGGGCCGCTGGTCGACCTGAACGGCAACGTCGTAGGCATCAACGCCGCGATCGCCACGGCCAACAACGGCGGCCTGAACATCCCCGGTCAGCAGCAGCAGCAGTCGGGCAGCATCGGCATCGGCTTCGCCATCCCGTCCGACGAGGCGAGCCGCATCGCCAACCAGTTGATCAACACCGGCAAGGCCACCCACGCCGTGCTCGGGGTCCGCGTCGGCTCGTCCGCGCAGAACCAGTCCAGCCAAACAGGCGCGACGATCGCCTCCGTCGACGCGAACAGCCCCGCTGCGGCCGCCGGGCTCAAGGCCGGCGACATCGTTACCGAGTTCGGCGGGCAGCGACTGGACGACGCGTCGGCATTGGTCGCCGCCGTACGGTCCCACGCGCCCGGCGACAAGGTCTCGCTCAGCTACCTCCGCAACGGCAAGTCGGCGACTGCGCAGGTCACGCTCGGGTCCGCCACCAGCTGACCGCATCCCAGACCGGGGCTGCCCTCGTCGTGAGGCACGGTCCCGGCCGCCGACGGCCGGCTGGTGGAGACTGGGTGCATGCCCACGCACCACGTCCACAACGTGCCGCCACCGTGGCGCGACGCGGACACGTTCGCCAGCGACCTGCAGCTGCAGACCACCTCCTACTCCGACGTCGACGCCAAGCTGCTGCACCAGCTGGGTGAGCTGGCTGGCAGCGAGCAAGCCCAGGAGTGGGGGCGGCTGGCCAATACCTATCCCCCGGTGCTGCGCACGCACGATCGGTTCGGCCACCGCATCGACGAGGTCGAGTTCCATCCAGCGTGGCACGAGCTGATGAACATCGCGGTCAGCAACGGCCTGCACGCCACCCCGTGGCGGGAGGGGTCACACCTCGGGCGGGCGACGCGGTTCTACCTGTGGGCACAGGTGGAAGCCGGCCACGGCTGCCCGATCTCGATGACGTACGCGATCGTGCCCGCGCTGCGCCACGAGCCCACCCTGGCGAGCGCGTACGAGCCGCTGCTGACCGCGCCGTCCTATGACGCGGGGCTGCGCGCGCCGCTGACCAAGTCCGGCCTGCTCGCCGGCATGGCGATGACCGAGAAGCAGGGCGGCTCGGACGTGCGCGCCAATACCACCCGGGCGGTGCCGGCCGCGGAGCACTACCTGCTCACCGGGCACAAGTGGTTCTGCTCGGCGCCGATGTGCGACCTGTTCCTGGTGCTGGCCCAGGCGCCCGGCGGGTTGTCTTGCTTCCTGGTGCCCCGCGTTCTGCCCGACGGCACCCGCAACCCGTTCGCGCTGCAGCGGCTGAAGGACAAGCTCGGCAACCGGTCCAACGCCTCGGCGGAGGTCGAGTTCGACGCGACGCTCGGCTGGCTGGTCGGCGACGAAGGTGCCGGCGTCCGGACGATCATCGACATGGTCGCGATGACCCGGCTGGACTGCGTGATCGGCAGCGCTGCCGGGCAACGGGCGGCGCTCGTGCAGGCGATGCACCATGCGCGACACCGGTCGGCGTTCGGGGCGTTGCTGGTGGACCAGCCGCTGATGCGGGAGGTGCTGGCCGACCTGGCCGTCGAGTCCGCCGCGGCCACGACCCTGTTCCTTCGCCTCGCACGTGGGGTGGACGAGGGTTCGGCGTTCGTCCGGCTCGCGGTGGCGGCCGTCAAGTTCTGGGTCTGCAAGCGGACGCCAGCCGTCGTGGGCGAAGCGCTCGAGTGCTTGGGCGGCAACGGGTATGTCGAGGAGAGCGGGCTGCCGCGGCTGTTTCGTGAGTCGCCGCTCAATGGGATCTGGGAGGGCTCCGGCAACGTCATCGCGCTCGACGTACTGCGCGCGGTACAGCGCGACCCGGCCAGCGTGGCCGCCGTGGTCGACGAGCTCGCGACCACGTCAGGTGCGGATGCGCGGCTCGACGCGGCGGTCGCTCGGCTGCGGGGCCTCATCGCGGGGCTCGGCCTCGACCCGGTGGCCGACCAACGGGTTGCCCGAGAGCTCGCGGGCCTGCTGGCTCGAACGCTGGCGGCGTCCCTGCTGGTGCGCAGTGGACCGCCCGCGGTGGCTGAGCGCTATGTAGCGACGGCTGTGGACGGGCCGCCCGCGGCGTTCGGATCGCGCCCCGGTCCCGGCACGGCCACCATCCTCTCCGGATGACGGCATCAGCGCCGGCTGGCCCGGCGGGCGGCGGCGCGTTCGCGGGCGGCACTGACCGGCTTGGCCGGCGCACCGTTGACCGGCTTGGCAGGCGTGCCGGGCTCGTCAGGTAGGGCCTCGTCAGTTACGGCCTCGTCAGGTACGTCGTTGGCGTCCTCGGCGCGCTGGATCGTCACCTTCCCGGACTCCAGGTCTATGCGCTTTCCCCCCGACGAGTCGCCGATCTGCTGGCGGGTCGACTGCAGGCGGCGCTTCTCTTCATCCATGTGCCGCTTGGCCGGATTGAAGAGTGTGTCGATGCCCCACTGCGTCACCCCACGAGGTTACGTCCTGCGAACGCCGTGGGGGTAGCGGTGGCAGGCCCGGCAGGCGGTCCGTAGCCTCGATGGCATGCTGTTCTCGCGAACCAAGACCGAACTCATCACGCCGGATCGCGCCTTGCCTGGCCGCGATGGCTACGCATTTCCGGTGCCGGACACGCACTTCGTCACTGGGCGGCTGATCAAGCCGCCGTTCCCGGCCGGCTTGCAGACCGCAGTGCTGGGGTTGGGGTGCTTCTGGGGGGCGGAGCGGGAGTTCTGGCAAACCCAGGGCGTGTGGACGACAGCGGTCGGCTACGCCGGTGGCTTCACGCCGTACCCGACATACGAAGAGGTTTGCTCCGGGCTGACCGGGCACGCGGAGGTGGTCCTGGCGGTCTTCGATCCGTCGGTGCTGCCCTTCGCGCGGTTGCTCAAAGTGTTCTTCGAGGCACACGATCCAACGCAGGGCATGCGGCAGGGCAACGACGTCGGCACCCAGTACCGGTCGGCCATCTACGTCGCGGACGACGCCGCGCTCGCTGAGGCGGAAGCCGCGAAGGCCGCGTACACCACCGAGCTGCACCGGCGCGGCTACGGTCCGGCCACCACGCAGATCGCCCGAGCCGGCGCGTTCTACTACGCGGAGGACTACCACCAGCAGTACCTCGCCAAGAACCCCGATGGTTACTGCGGTCTGGGCGGCACGGGGGTCAGCTGCCCCGTGGGATTGTTTGCTCCGGAGAAGGCTGCAGAGGAGAGCTAGACGGGCGTTTCGAGGCTGAGAAGCCACCGCCTGGGCATCGAGCAGGTCGACCCCGTGAAGTAGTTGGATGGTTCGACCCACGCAGCGCTGAGGCGGCTACACGAGCGATACATCGTCATACATCGAGGTTGATCATGGCTGCGATCCGCGCAACGTCCTTCCGGCCGCGTTCTGAGATCAAGCAGCGGCCGCAGCAGCAGGCGGCCGCTGAGGGGATCAGCGAGCGGTCCCTGCTGGAGCGGCTCGTGGCCGAAGGCCTGGATACGTTGGATCATCCGGGAATCGTGTACCGCGACGGGCCGACGGGTCGGCGCGCCGCACTGGCAACGGGCCCGGACGTGTGGGAAATCGGGCTCCGCAACTGGTCAGGTCCTCGCATCGCCTGTGACTGGTGTGGCTGGTGTGACAGAACGGCGTGGCGTGTTGATCTAGCGCTCGGGACGCCGATCATGGTGCAGTGCCTGCCGGTCCCGACCCGTCCTACGCCGAACTTGCGGCGGAGAATGCGGCGCTGCGCACGATGGTGGGCGTGCTTCGGGCTGAGGTAGAGGCGCTGCGGGCTGAGGTCGCTGAGCTGCGTCGGCAGTTGGGATCCAACAGCCAGAACTCCTCGAAGCCGCCGTCGACGGATTCGCCGTTCGATAAGCCGGCCCCGAAATCCCAGCGGCGCCGCTCGGGCCGTAAGCCTGGCGGGCAGCCCGGTCATCCCGGGGCGACGCTGCGCCAAGTCGCCGACCCGGACACGGTGGTGGTGCACGAGCCGGCGGCGTGCCGGTGCTGCGGCGCCGGCCTGATGGGGCGGCCGGTCAGCCGGGTGGAGCGGCGCCAGCAGTTCGACATCCCGCCGGTCACGGTGACGGTGACCGAGTATCAGCTGGTGGAGCGGGAATGCGAGTGCGGGGCGCGGACCCGCGCCGACGCCCCCGCGGGGGTGGACGCCCCGGTGCAGTACGGGCCGCGGATCGCGGCGATCATCGTCTACCTCTACGTCGGGCAGTTCCTGTCCAAGAAGCGCACCGCGCAAGCGTTGGCCGAACTGTTCGGCACCCCCGTCTCGGAAGGGACCGTCGCGGCAGTGACCGCGCGGGCCGCCGACGGCCTGGACGACTTCCTGGCCCACGTGCGGGACCGGATCGCGGCCGCGCCGGTGGCGCACTTCGACGAGACCGGGCTGCGGGTCGAGGGCAAGCTGCGCTGGGTGCACTCGGCCTCCACCGGCAGGTACTCGCTGATCACCGTGCACGACAAGCGCGGCCGGGTCGCGATGGACGCCGCCGGGGTGCTGCCCGGTTTCACCGGCGTCGCGGTGCACGACGCCTGGGCGCCGTATGACACCTACACCGCCGTGACGCATGCGCTGTGCAACGCGCACGCGCTGCGGGAGTTGCAGGCCGTCACCGACCAGACACCAGACGGGGACTGGTGTTGGGCCGAGCAGACCGCCGACGCGCTGCGCGACCTGAAAGACCTCGTCGAGGCCGCGCTCGCCGCCGACCCCGCCAGCTTGCACACCCTCGACCAGGCCGCGGTCACCGACGCGCTGACCCGCTACCGCTCCGCCGTGCGCATCGGCGCGAACGCCACCGCCGACCGGGCCACGAAGCTGCAGGCAAAACACCACGCCCTCGCGCGGCGGCTGATCACCCGCGAAGCCGACTACCTGCGCTTCACCACCAACCCGCAGGTGAGTTTCGACAACAACGCCGCGGAACGCGAAATCCGGATGATCAAAGTCCGGCAGAAAGTCTCCGGCTGCCTACGCACCCTCACCGGCGCCGAGCAATTCTGCGCGATACGCAGCTACCTCGCCACCGCCCGGAAACACGACATCGGCTTCTTCCACGCCCTCGCCACACTCGCCGAGGGCCGCCCGTGGCCGCCCGCATTCAGCTAATAGGCTGACCAGTTACGCTTGACTTTCCGATGATCATGGGTGCGGACTGCTGGTTTCCCTTGTATCGCGGGGGTTGTGGGCCTCGAGGGGTGTATGACCTAACCGCGGCTGTGTTGGCTGTCGGTCGCCCGGCGCTGAGGTGCGTAACGGTCGAGCCCGAAGAGCTGGCTGAGCCGGTCCTGGGTGGGGCTGGTTTCGGTGAGCATGCGGCGTGCTTTGGGTCGGCCCTTCTCGCCTTGGTAGAGCAGGACGGTTTCGCCGATGCCGGCGAGTTGGTCGAGCAGGGCCCGGATGCTGAGGTGCAGGTCGGCCTGGCGGGCCTTGTGCCGCATCAGGTGGGCGATTTGCAGGGCGAGCACGCAGGTGAAGGTGTGCACGCGGATGTTGTGTTCGGTCCAGTGGTGCATCGGGGAGAAGGAGACGACGTGTGGGTCTTTCATTTGCCGGAAGCAGAACTCGGCTTCGGACTGGGAGCGGTAGCCGGCGACGACGTCGGCGACCGGCCAGTGGTCGTGGTCGGTGATGAGCACGTGTTTGCCGAACAGTTCTTCTTCCAGTGTGTCGCGGGCGGCGGGGTCGACCGACCAGGTCAGGCGTAGGTCTTGGGGCTGCTCGCCGTCGAGCCGCCAGCTGACCACGCGCCGTACCCAGGGTTTGCGGGTGATCTGCTCGATGTCGGCTTCCACCTTCTGGCGGGTCCGGCGGGTCTTGCCGCGGGCGAGGGTGGCGGCCAGCTCGTCGAGCTTGCGGCCGGCTTTGGCCAGAGTCGTGCCGTCGAAGCCGCGGGCCTGGGCCTGGTGCAGTTCGGGTGAGTGGGTCAGGATCGCCCGCCGTTGGGCGCCGTAGGTCTCGCGTCGGGTGTCGAACGCGCTCAGCCCGCCGAAGCGGTCGGGGTCGACCACGGCGCGCGCGGAGGCGGGCAGGGCGGTGAGGTCCGGGCAGTCGCTGGCGGGCACCGACCCGATGTAGTGCAGACCTTGCTCGGCCAGGTGGGCGAAGTTGTCCTGACTGTTCTGGCCGGCGTCGAACACCACCGTCATGTCGATGTCGCCGCTGTCGGCCTCACCGCTGTCGGCCTCACCGCTGTCGGCCTCACCGCTGTCGGTGTCGTCGCTGTCGGCTGCGTGCCCGGCGGTGGTGGTGATCGCCTGGTATTGGCCGCGCAGCTGGTCGATCATCGTCGGGAACTGGGTGACGTCGGGCCGGTCGCCGGGGTAGGCGTGCCAGGCGAGCGGGATGCCGCCGTCGCGGGTGACCACGAGCCCAAGACCGACCAGGCGCAGGTCGGCACGTTTCTGTTTCGCCTTGCCCCGCTGCGCGACCGGGGCCTTGTCGTTCGCGGTGGCGATGAAGGTGGCGAAGTTGGTCATGTCCAATGCCACCGAGGAGATATCGACTCCGGAGACCTCGATCAGCCGCAACGCGACCGCCTGGCTGATCTGCTCCAGCTGCTCCAGCGAGACGGCGTGCATCGCGTCCCAGAACCGCCGGTGGTCCAACGCCGAGGCGCTGATCTTGGTGAACCGGTCGGCGGCGGTGGTCTTCCACCAGGCGGCGATGCCCGCCTTCGAACACGGGGCGACCAGCCGGTTCAGCGCGGCCAACGCCAGGTAGGTGCCCGCCGACAGCGGCAGCCCGGCCGGGCCGGGCCCGGCCACCTCGTCGATGAGCCCGGCCACCCGAAGCTCGTCGAGGATCCCCCAGACCGCGGCGACGTCCCCGAACCCCAGGTGCCGGGTGCGGTCGGGCAGCACCGCCTGCTCGCGGGCATCCAGCAGCGCCTCCACATCCGCGGCGGAGCCGATATAGCGCTCGGAGACCATCTTCGGCCTGCCCCCGACGCGGGCCATCTCCCGCAGGTACCAGTACGTCTTCCCGCCGATCTTCTTCGGGTACAGACTCGTCACAATTTAGGTCATACACACGGATGCGACCTCAGTCAAACACCAACACCGGTGTGTCGGAAGGGAAAACGCGACAGGCCGTCCGCGGCCGGGCCTCAGAACACCGTGATCATCGGAAGCTCAAGCTAGACAACATCAATGCGATCGTCCGCGCATGCAGCAGCCAGGGCCGTTCATCTATACGGTTCACGCGACACGCATCGACCGGATGCCGCTCGGAGACGGGTGAGGGACCACGGATCAGCGAGGAGCCGATGGGCCACCCAGAGGGTTTGGGTGTCCCACGCGGGATTCTCACACTCGCGGATCACCGCATATCGGTGCTTGTGACGTACGACGACGGTGGCTCGGTGATCGTCGGGCCAAAGGTCCGCCCTGGTCTATAACCCCCGGAAACACTGGCCTGTAGCGTGGCGCGCCCGAAGGGATTCGAACCCCCAACCTCTTGATCCGTAGATCAGTGCGGGCTACCGCTGGGCTGGCACGCTGCCGCAAATGCTGGCAGGTCCGCTGTCCTCTCTGGCATCTCTGTCCACCCGTGGCCGAGGTTCATGGACAGAGTCATGGACAGACCGTCCACCGTGGATACTCGGCCCGGTACCTCGTGGGCTCGTCTCGTCGCTTCGTGCTGCCCTCGATGGCGGCCCGGTTATAGATCAGATCTCTTTGTGCAGCACGAGGGGGTAGACCGGTCCTGCACCGGCCTCGCGAAGCAGGCAGGCGGCGACGGTGAGGGTGAAACCGGAGCGGGTCGTGTCGTCGATGAGCAGCGCCGGGCCGGGAGGCACTGACGCCGTGACTGATAGGCGGGTCAGGGCGTTGGTCGCCGCCTGGGTGTTGGTCGCCGTGTGCGCCTGGAAGCCGCCGGCGTTGCCGGCGGTCAGAGCGTCGGGCACCAGGCGCAGCCGGCCGAGGCCGGCCAGCCGCTGGGCCAGGTCCGCGACCAGACGGTTGCGGCGTCGCGACGGTATCCAGGTGATCCAGGTCGGGCGGCCGGCAGGCCAGCCCCACTTGGTCAGCGTCGCTACCAGCCCGGCGAAGACGTCCGCGGTCACCCGGTCGCTGGCGGGGTTCAGCACCTCGGCCACGGCGGGGCCCCACGCCGCGTCGTCGGCGAGCGCCAACGCCCGCCCTGGCTCAGCGCGCAGGCTTTCGGGGATCTTGCCGCGCCGGGCAGCTCCGGTGGGCCACATTTTGCGTGGCTCGATGACGACGGTCTGCGACCGCAGGTGCGCTACAGCGGCGGTGACCGACGCGGCGGCGGGAGTCAGCCCGGGAGCTGGCAACGTCGCGGTGCACACCGAGCAGCGCCCGCAGTCGCGCGCTTCGGGGTCGTCGAGTTCCTGGCGCAGCACCCGCATCAGGCACGCCTGGCCGGACTGGTAGGCACGCATCACGTCCTGTTCGCGGCGGCGGGCCGCGGCGATACCGGCGTACCGGTCGGCGTCATAGCACCAGTCGCGTCCCGTGGAGATCCAGCCTCCCTCGACGCGTTGCACGGCGTCGTCCACGTCGAGGACCTTGAGCAGCGCCTCGAGCCGCCCGCGGCGCAGCCGACAGTCGGCCTCGAGCCTGGCCAGGCTCATCGGGACGTCCGCGGCTGCGAGCGTGGTGAGCACCTCGCGGACCTTCGCTTCGGGTGGGAACGCGGTCGAGTCGAAGTACTCCCAGATCCTTGTGTCCGCGCTGGTCGGCAGCAGCACCGCCGCCGCGTGCTCGAGGGCCCGCCCGGCCCGGCCGACCTGCTGGTAGTACGCGATCGGGGACGCCGGGGCGCCCAGGTGCACGACGAAGCCCAGGTCGGGCATGTCCAGGCCCATGCCCAGCGAGGAAGTCGCGACCAACGCCCGCAGCTCGTGGGCGAGCAGTCGGCGCTCCAACTCCGATCGCTCCCCAGCCGGGGTCGCCGAGGAGTACGCGGCGACCCGATGCCCGGCAGCGATCAAGTACTCAGCCAGCTGCGTGGTACCGGCGACCGTGAGGGCGTAGATGATCCCGGAACCGACCAGGTCCGGGCCGGACAGGGCGTCCGCGATCCACGCATACGCAGTGGGCAGATCCGCAGTCGGAACGACCGACAGCGCCAGCGATTCCCGATCGAGGTTGCCGCGCAGGGTGACGGCATCGGCACCCAGCTGGGCGGCGATGTCGCGAGTGACCCGGTCATTCGCGGTGGCGGTGGTCGCCAACACCGGGGTGCCGGCCGGCAACCCGTCGAGCACCTGGCGCAGCCGGCGGTAGTCCGGGCGGAAATCATGCCCCCAGTCAGACAAACAGTGCGCCTCATCGACGACCAGCAGGCCGACGCGGGCAGCGAGGTTGGCCAACACCCGGGCACGGAACCCAAGGGAGTTCAACCGCTCCGGCGAGATGAGCAGCACGTCGACGGCGTCGGCCGCGATCTCGGCCTCGATCACCGGCCAGTCGTCGAAGTTGGCCGAGTTCAAAGTGACCGCCCGCAGCCCGGAACGTTGCGCGGCAGCGACCTGGTCACGCATCAAAGCCAGCAGCGGCGAAATGACCAGCGTCGGGCCGTGCCCCTGCCCGCGGCGCAGCCCCGTCGCGATCCAATACACAGCGGATTTCCCCCACCCGGTGCGCTGGATAACGACCACCTTGCGACACCCCCGCACCAGCGCCTCGACCGCCGCCCACTGATCCTCACGCAGCACAGCGTCACGACCAGCAAGCCGGCCCAGGTGCTCTCCGGCGATCACGCGGAGGGCATCATCCTGCTCGGGCACACCGTCATCGTGCCCAATGCCCCCGACGACGCCGCACCCCGCCGCTATTCCCAGACACCGCGTAATAGCTGCTAGGCGGCGCCAAGACCCGTGGCGCCCACCCTCCGACGTCCCTCGCCGTCCTGAATCCCCTTGATTTGCCGGGCTCCAAGACGATGTCGCCTGCGTCGATTTCGAACCTACGACAAGGGATTATGAGACCCTGCGGCCGGGTATTCGCCTCTGAACACCTCAACGCGCACACCCCGGTGCATGTCATCCAGGCGCTGCATATGAAGCACGCCACGGTGAACAGCGTGATGATCTACGCCAAGCTCTACCCGAACCAGCTGGTGGAGGCTTACCGCGCCGCGATGCGGTCTTTACACCGACGTCTACGGCGAGCACGCGTCGCACACCCCGACCGAGGAGGAGTAGGGCGCTTTCACCGAAGGCTGCTCGCCGCCTGATATGGGCACCCGCATCTGCGCCCTGCCGACCGGTGAGCACTGTCCCCGCGGACTGGTCTGCCTCGGCTGCGGCCACGCCCAACCCAAGACGAGCGCCGCGCCGACCGTCCGGCGGATGCTCGCCAGCCACACCCGCGGGCTGGCCACAGCCCGGCAAGCCGGCGAACCGGCCGGGCAGATCGCCTGCCGGGAGTTGGAGGTCGAACGGATCCGCAGCGCGCTGCACCGCGCCGACCAGCTCAACGACACCGCGGCCGCAGCGCTGGACGCCGCCGCGGTCTGACAGCATGCGTCCATGAGCCGCACCTGGTTGTCCATCCGCGTCGACCTCGTCGGCGGACGAGGCGAAGAGTTCTGGCCCCGACCGGGACGGATCTTCGCCGCCGCCCGCAGCCACACCTTCGCGCAGTTGGCCACCGCGATCGACGACGCGTTCGCCCGCTGGGACCGGGCGCACCTGCACCAATTCCAGCTCACCGACGGCCTGCGAATAGGCAGACCCGACGACTGGGACATCGACGCCGAGCAACTCATCGATGGCAGACGCACCAGCCTCGCCCGGCTTCGGCCCGGCGAGCAGTTCGTCTACGAGTTCGACTTCGGTGACAGCTGGACCCACCTGTGCACCGTCGGCCCGAACCGCATCGACCCGCTCACCGAACTCGGTATCGCCCCCGACCACCCGATGCCCTACTGGGGCTGGGGAAACATCCCCGACCAGTACGGCCGCCGCTGGGACACCGACGACGGTGACGAAGACAGCCACCCCGGACCCAACCCCGGGCTGGCCGACCTCCCGCCGCTGCGGCCCTGGTGGGGACCACAACCCGAACGCTAACCCCAAGCCACAACAGCGCACGGCCTGATCTCGAGATAGCCGGTCGAACACGAACAGCACCGGGAAGCGGGTCACCCGGTCTTCGACCTCGTCGCGCCGACTGTCTGGATCAGTTTTTCGTGATCTTCTTGGTGGAGTAGCCGAGAATCTTGATCGCCTTCTCCCCGTGCGGACCTGCCGGCCGAGCCGCTGCCAGGTGCGGTGCCCGGCGACGTGGCTGGCGTGCGGCACTGCCAGTCGAGTAACGCCTGAACGCGGCGAGGAACCGCAGGTAGGCGACCCACTCCTGCGAGCTGGAAAGCGGGGCGACCTTCTCCCCCGATGTCGCCTGCGCGCCTCGCGCTCCGCCTTGCGCTGTTCGGGTGTGCTGGTGTTCTTGCGGGTCATCGTCGGCATCCCTTCGACTGGGTCGGTGCCAGATCGGACGCCCGAGCTCAGCACAGCGCGCAGCGCCTACTTTCTTTTCCGGGGTTGCCCGCACCGCGGGTCACGCAGCGGACCGGTCCGCCGCCGCCCGGGAGCGCCTCGGCGATGGCGTAGCGCTGCTGCCGCGGTGCTGAGATCGCCGCTGTCGGTGCGGGCGGTCAATGACAGCTGACCGGACGCAATCATCTGCACCGGTCGTTCGTTGCGCGGGTGGTGGCAAGGTTTGTGTTCGTGGTTTCCGGTCACGCCCGTGGAGCCCTGTTCCGCGGGCGTAGTGTTTCCTGATCAGGACGGCATGGCAGGCCGCTGCAAACGGCCGCGGCCCAGGTCCCGCACAGTGCGGGCCTGCCTACGCTCTCCTGAAAGGGGTGCCTCCATGGCACAGGGAACTGTGAAGTGGTTCAACGCCGAGAAAGGTTTCGGCTTCATCGCCGTCGAAGGCGGCGGAGCGGACGTATTCGTTCACTACTCCGCCATCGCCGACACCGGCGGCTACCGCAGCCTGGACGAGAACCAGCGGGTGGAATTCGAGATCACCCAGGGCCCCAAGGGCCCGCAGGCCGCCAACGTCCGCGTGGTCTGAGCGCACCAGCTCGATCGCCGCGACGGCCCAGCCCGGTAACGGCTGAGCTGACGCCTCCATCCGGCACGGGTGGCAGGCGTCGGTTCCCCTCAGCCCCGGTTCGCGTGCCACCGAGCGCCGGCGGATACCCGATCGGGCCGCGATACCTATCTATAGCTCTATCGCCAGCGGCGGCGTTCGCTCGGCCGTTCGTTTGGCAGGAGGCCACCATGGCCATCGGCATCGCAGCACCCGTGCGTGAGCCTGCGACGAGCAGTCGCGGTAGCGACTACGCGCGGTTGTCCAAGCAGGTCAGGCAGGCCGGTTTGCTGCAGCGCAGACCTGGCTACTACGCGGTGAAGATCGCGGTAACCGTGGGACTGTTCGCGGCAGGCTGGGCGGGCTTCGGGCTGCTCGGGCGTTCCTGGTACCAGTTGCTGATCGCGGCGTTCCTGGCGGTCGCCTTCACCCAGATCGCGTTCCTGGGGCACGACGCCGGGCACCGACAGGTCTTCACCACCCGCCGGGCCAACGACCTGCTCGGGTTCGTGCACGGCAACCTGCTGGTGGGGCTGTCCTTCGGCTGGTGGATCGACAAGCACAACCGCCACCACGCGCATCCCAACACCGAAGGATCCGACCCCGACATCGGCGCCGGCCCGCTCGCCTTCACCACCGCGCAGGCCCGCAGCCGCAAAACCGTGCTCGGCAAGCTGCTGGCCCGCCGCCAGGCCTGGCTGTTCGTCCCGCTGCTGCTGCTGGAGGGCATCAACCTGCACGTGTCCAGCGTCCGCGCGCTCTTGGACCCTGACGGACCGCGCCGGCACTCCCGACCGGTGGAGGCTGTGGCGCTCGCCGCCCATGCCTGCGCCTACCTGACCGCCCTGTTCTTTGTCCTCTCGCCCTGGCAAGCGATCGCGTTTCTCGCTCTCCAGCAGGGACTGTTCGGCTTGTACATGGGAGCTTCCTTCGCGCCCAATCACAAAGGCATGCCCATCTTCCCGGCAGATAACGAGATCGACTTTCTGCGCCGGCAGGTCCTCACCTCACGCAACGTGCGCGGTGGCAGGATCACCGACTTCGTGCTCGGCGGGCTGAACTACCAGATCGAACACCACCTCTTTCCGTCCATGCCGCGCCCCAACCTGCACCGGGCACAGGCGCTCATCCGCAGCTACTGTCACGGTCAGGGCGTCTCCTACCGAGAGGACAGCCTGCTCGGCTCCTACGCCCAAACGCTGCGCCACCTCGGCGAAGTCGGCAGTTCAGCCGGCTAGGGCAGTTCCGTCAGCGCTGATACTGGCCCGGTGACCGATCGCTGCCGGCGGGTGGGCGGGCAGCTGGTGTTGCAGGTTCATCAACCGCTCCGCGGGATGCGGCAGGTGGCCGTCTCCGGTAGGTTCCCGGCCCGGATCGAGGAGAGCCTTCATGTCAGTTGCGACGGCGAGCCGCTCGGCGTGACCGAGGTGCCGGTGCCCGGCTCGGGCCGGGTTCATATGGTCGACCCGCGGCCGGGCACCGTCTCGGTGGCTACGCGGCAACCATTCGCGGCGCGGCGAACAGCCCCGCCGTGACCGACACCGAGCGCATCACGTGCGTGCGCGGATCGGTTCGCTCTTCGGCGGTCGATCGCCTGAACCCCACACTGCCAGTGCGGGTGTTGTGGTGGGAACGGGAGGAATCAGACGCGATGAGTGGGCATGGCTGGCGCTGAACTGGGTAGCCCTGGCAATAGTGGGCATTGGTTTGGGGCCCATTTTGGGGCCCGCGATTCACCAGCTCGCCCCGACCACGACCTCGGCGCGCCATCGCGTCCAGGCCGCGGCATCGTGGGTCAGGTGATATCCGTCGGAGTCGTCGGTGTGGTCAGGATATGGTGATACTGCCTGGCTCGGTTGTCTGTGTGCCGGCCTTGTCGGTAACGGCCACCGTAAAGGTTAACGTGCCCGCCGTGGTCGGGCTACCGGACAGCCCGGCCGGCGGCCTCGCAGCGAGCGTCAGACCCGGCGGGATCTGTTCGGAGGGGATCGACCACGTGTAGGGCTGGACGCCGCCGTCGGCGAAGAAGTTCACGTGATACGCCACGCCGACGGCTCCGGCCGGGCAGCAGGAGCCCGATGTGATCACCAGCGGGCGGGGCTGGTCGATCGTGAGGCTGAACGCCTGCTGCGCAGTGCCTCGGGCGCCGTCGGTGACCTGAACGGAGCCCCCATAAGTCAATCTTGGTCGGGGTGACGGATTCAGCTCGAACCGCGGCGCGGATGGCGCTATGTGTAGGCGACGCTCGGCGAGGGTAACGGCTCAAAAGCGATTCAACGTACTCAGTTCTATCTCACTAAGAGATGGCCGCATCACGGCGCTCCGCCCAATACCCACCGCGCTGTCTTCTGGTGTGCGTCGTAGACGGCAATACGGCAGACGTGCTCCGGCTTGTATCCAGCGAGTACGTCCGGCTCAGCTTGTAACGCGGCCGACAGAAGACCGGCTGAAGGAAAGTGCCAGCCTGCACGAGTCGGCGTTCCGATAGTAAGGAGGAGGACATCGAAGCCTGGACAGTCATGCTTCTGAATGAGATGCTGCACCTCGTTACGGAAGCCTTTTCTCGTCAGTATTTGATCGTAACTCACTCCCAGGCGAAACTTGTACAAGCGCTCGAACGCGGAGGGTGCTCGTGAAGGGCGCACAGGTAACCAGGTTGCCTGAATCCGTCCGTCTTGGCTTTTTAGCGTCCGATCTGGGG